>NC_009776.1 GCF_000017945.1 Ignicoccus hospitalis KIN4/I
GCGTCGGAGCCCGGCCTCCGCTCACCCTTACGTCGCCCCTTTCAAACTTCCTCATCCGGTCGGCTGTTCCGTTTCCGGTCATTTCTAAACGAGATCTCCTGACTCCCTTACTCCTCATCCCGGAGAGGGAGAAACGAACCGTTTAAGAGCTGGGCGAAGGCAGCACCACTCCGTAGAGCGGGTTCTGTTTCCTCTTAATTTTTATTATCTCTTGTAAGACGAACTTCTCGTCGTCGCTGAGCTCGTTCTTGAACTTCGTCAACCAGAGCTTGGCGTGCTCCGCCGGGACGTCCGTGTACAACACGTCGCCCTCGTGTATGTGTCGCCCGACCATGACCCTTCCCTTTATTGAAATAGCTACTTGTTGACCAGCCCTCGCCTCGGGGACGCTCTGGCCCTTATCTTGGATCTGGAGTATGCTGCCAACCCTAGAGCCGTCCTCCTTCATCAGCGGGTACTTCGGTTTTATCACGCCTCCCAGAACCTCGACGCCTACTATCGCCGGGTCACTCCTTCTAAACACGAAGCCGGGGAGTATCCTTATCTTCCCGGGTCTCACGAGGGTTTCCAAGACCTTTCTCTTCTCCTCCTCGCGGAGGGCCTTCAACCACTCCTCGAATTCCTCTATTAGTCTGTATATCACGTTGTGCTGGAATATCTTTATGCCCTCCTTCTCCGCCAGTTCCTTTGCTTCTGGCAAAACTTTAACGTTGAACGCTAGTATCACTCCATATTCTTTGTTCTTACTCTTGACAGTCATAGCCTCTACTATGTCTCTCTTAGTGACAGGCCCAACCCTGGCCATTCTAACCGGTATGCCCCTGTTCTTCAAGAACTGTACCAACGCCTCGAGAGTTCCGAGGGTGTCTGCCTTAACTATCACGCCTTCCTTATCCGTCTCTATCATTACCTCTTCTACTTCTCTCTTTACTTGTTCTTTCAGCTCTTCAAGCTTCTCCGGGCTGTCCACGACGTAGACCGGTGCGCCGGCCACCGCCTTCTCCAAGCCGGGCGCCACTATCTTCACGCCCGCTGCGGCGCTCACCTCCTCCACGGGTTCGAACCTCTTAGTGGCCCTCATCTCGGTCAAGGGGGCAGGGACGAGTAGGGCCCTCACCTTAGTCACGATGGGTCCTTCTATTCCGCCGACGACTATAGTATCTCCTTGCCTTATTATGCCATCATAAATTATCGTGTCTATGGTAGAGCCGTAACCCGGCTCCTCCTTAACTTCCATAATAACTCCCTTGGCCGGGCCCTCTACGTACTTAAGCCTCCCCTTCATGTACCTCTGGGCCAAGCCAGCGAGCACCGCTAACAGCTCCGGTATCCCCTCACCGGTCTTAGCGGATATCGGGACTATCGCTATCTGTCTAGTGAAGTTAGTTATCCTATCGAATCGTTCACTGTCAAAGCCGAGCTTTGCCAGCTCCCCCATAATTTCGTATATCTTGTTGTCTAGTCTCTCCCTCACCTCCTCGCTCTGCTTTCTATAGCTAATCAAGAATGGTTGGTCGGGGTAGGACCTCCAGCCGGGTATCCGGTCTATTTTGTTCGCCGCTACCACGAACGGAACTCGCCTCTGCTTGAGGATCTCCACGGCTTCGTACGTCTGCGGCTGAAAGCCCTCGTTTAAGTCAACGACGAGTATCGCCAAGTCCGCGACCGCGCCGCCCCTTCTCCTCAAGTTCGAGAATATCTCGTGGCCTGGGGTGTCAATGAACAGCAGCCCGGGGAGTTCCAGCTTTACCGTAGGGATTATCTTCTTTAGCGGTTCCGTAACTTTCTCTATGACGTCTGTGGGAACTAGGCTAGCGCCTATGTGTTGGGTTATCTGGCCGGGCTCCTTCAAGGCTACTACGGTACCCCTTATCTTGTCCAACAGCGTAGTCTTTCCGTGGTCCACGTGACCCAGTACGGCTACGATAGGTTGCCTCAGCCTAGGCCTCTGCTCCGCGCTCAAGTTCAACACCTCTGCAAGTCGGGGCGAAGAGGGATTAAGATGTGGAGCCGCCGGCGGGATTTGAACCCGCGACCACCGGCTCTCTCGGAGGGCCGTACGAGGCCGGCGCTCTGCCGGGCTGAGCTACGGCGGCCCGCCGGCTGGTCTGAAGAGTCCATTAAATATTTTACAGCGGTATCTTCTTGCCAGGGTTTAATATTAGGTTGGGATCAAGGGCCTTCTTGATCGCCTTCCACAGCTCCAAAGCCGGCTCGTCGACCTCGCAGCCTAGCAAGGCCAGCTTGAGGAGCCCTATCCCGTGTTCGCCGCTAACTGTGGCCTTGTACCTTTTACTCATTTCGCAGATGATCTCCTTGGCTTTTTCGATAGCCTTTCTAACCCACTCCTCTCCCGGAGGGTGAAGCAAGTTTACGTGCAAGTTGCCGTCGCCGGCGTGTCCGAAGACGGCCACCTCCCAGTCGCGAGCGTTCTCATAAACGAACTTTATCGCTTCTGGCAAGAGGCTAACCGGAACCGCGACGTCCCAGTCTGATCTAGAACCCTTCACGAGCGTGAGGGAAGGACCGGCCAGCTTGCGGTACTTCCACAACGTCTCTGGATCTTCCTTGATACCTTCATACTTATCCAAGATTAGCTTCGTCTTTTCAGAGGAGCGCTCATCGTCGAACTCAACTAACAATAAGTATTTCTCCGGCATTTTCAAGGACATATCAGTTCTAGAATTTACCGCCCTCACTGTCTTGGGATCCATGAATTCCAGCGCAGATGGCGCTAACTCTAGGATATCCAAGACCGCTTCGCCCATCTCCTCTGCCTCTTCAAATAGCAACAAGACAGCTTCCCTCCTCTCGGGAACCCTCGAGAGCGTGAGCAAGGCCTTGGTTACTATGCCTAGAGTGCCCTCCGATCCCACCAAGAGTTGGTGGACCCTCAACCACGTGCTGCTCTTCTTAGCCCACGCCCCGCTCCACACGACCTCTCCGACGGGCGTAACGAACTCGAGCGCCCTCACGTGGTCAGAAGTCAAACCGTACTTGACGGCCCTTATCCCGCCGGCGTTGGTGGCTACTACGCCGCCTACCGTAGCCCACTCCACGCTGCCGGGGTCCACGGGGAACCAAAGGCCGTATCTTCTTAAAACATGGTTCAGCTCTGAGAGCCTCCAGCCAGCTCCCGCTAGGACTAACTTATCCTTCTCAAAAACCTCCAAGTCCAGCAAGAGCGAAGTGTCTACGACTATCCCGTCGAAAGGCAAGGGGGAGCCCACGAGGCTCGAGCCCCCGCCATAGGGGTAAACTGCCACCTTCTCCTTGTTAGCCCACCTAATTACTTTCGCCACCTCGGCTGCGTCCGAGGGGAACAAGACGGCTTGTGGGAGGTTCCCGCGGAGCGGCGAGGCGTCGGTAAGGTAAGCCCTCAACAAGCTCTCGTCGTCTATACAGAGCACGTCGAGGGGAGGGCAAGCCATGGGCGCTTCCTCAGACGAGGTAGAGTATCTTACTCTTAGACGTTTCCTCGAGGTATCCTTCTCTCTTGGAATTCATGTATATTCCCATCTTATTCGGAGTTATTATCACGTAATCGTAAAGGAAGCTGCCGGGCGTAACTACGGTTAGGTACTGCTGAACGTCCAAGTCAACGGCCCTTATCTCGAAGCCCCGGTAAACCCTCCGGTCGTTGGCTACCATATCTACGGCAGGGGGTCGCGTCAACGTGGGCAGACGAGCGTAAAACGCGTAAAACGCCCTGGTCTTCACGGTAGGCTCGGAGTAACGGACTTCGCTGTCCTTAGGCAAGGTCACGCTCCGCGCGTCCAACACTATTGAATCTGCCACGATCAGGGCGTTCCCACTAACGTCCAGCTTTAACGAATATTCCTTAAACTTTATGAAAAACGGCACGTGGCCCCCTCCGGGACCGTGAGAAAAAAACTTTTTAACGGTATCCCTACTCCCCATCACCGGAGGCCTGCGGGCCCGTAGCTCAGCCAGGCAGAGCGCCGGGCTCATAACCCGGTGGTCCGGGGTTCGAATCCCCGCGGGCCCACCACCCCTTCACGGTGATGCGTTTGATAGAGGTCAGAATTACGGAAGAAGGGTTAGGCATCCCAACGGGCGTCGTGCCGTCCTCGGTCGTAGGGATACGCAAGGGCGACCTACTCTTCCTCCACCCCCTGGAGACGTTATACCTAGTCCTCGAGGGGGAGGCGAAAGTACTAATAGACGACGAAGAGATAAAAGACTTCAAGGAAGCCCTCTCGAGAATAATCGAGATCGTGAAGACGTGGTGCATTAAAGAGAGGAAGGGGTGTTACTTGGCCAACGCGTTCTGGTCCATGTTTACGACATACTACAAGCTCAGAAGGAAGGGGAGGAAGGTGTTACCCGAAGGGAGGAGGGAAGGAACGCTGATAGAAATAAGGAAGAACAAGTGGTGGGCAGAGTACTTGGTCTTAGAGGAAGGCATAAAGATCTCCATCGCACAGCTCCTCGAGTGGGTAGAGGAGGTTAGGGCCAACGACCTCAAGGCGATAATAGCAGTCGTAGACAGGAACGGGAGCGTGACCTTCTACGAAGCGAGCAGGGTCACCTTGAGGGCGCCCGATAAACGCTCGGAAGGAGGCCGAGTCGCTTCAACCGCTCCATGATTGGGGGGTACAACGTCAAAACCTCGAACTCCACGTCGCCAAGCAACGGATGTATTTCCTCGAGCCTCTTGATCAGATCGGCGTACTCTTGGGGGGTCCCGTAGCCCAAAACCACCGCAGCCCTAACCATCTTAGGATCGACCCCCTCCTCGATCAAATTTTTCAACGCCCTTATTTGGAGCTCAAAGGCCTCCTTCTTGGCCCCCGTAACCCTCGAGAAGGCCTCGGGCGTCGGGGCCTTTATCGAGACCCTCACGAACACTTTCCTCTTGACTAAATCTTTGGCCAGAGACTTGTCATAACCTATCAATATTCCGTTGGTTTCTAACACAAAGGTTAGGCCGGCTTCGTTCACCAAATCGATAACTTTCAAGAGGTGGGTCGGACAAAGCGTGGGTTCGCCTCCGCTCACCCTTGCTAGCTCAAAGCCCCTCTCTCGGGCGATCCTTATCAACTTCTCAGCTACTTCGCTAGGAGAGTAGAACTTCGCCGTCCTCGGTATCCCTCTGGTAGCCTTCCAGCTCCAACAAAAAGCGCACCTCAGATTACAACCGACAACGTCAGCAGTCGAGATGCCGCCGTAGAACCTCGTCCCCCGGAACCTATAGTAGAGCCTCTCCTCCCCTCTACAGACGGACGAGGCGACCTTCTTGCCCAACTCTACCGGATCGTACATGGCCTCAGTCTTGGCTGACCGCTAGGGTGGCCGGCCTCTCGCGGACCTCTATCTTTAGGAACCTTCTGGGGTTTACCTTGGTTTCGTCCATTACTTCCAGCACTTTCTTCTCAAGCTCGAGTCGAGTATCGGGGTCCAACTCTCCAGCTATGTCCACGTCGGTGAGAATTACTCCTCTTGGAGTCCTGAAGCTTCTTATGGATACCAACCTGTCGTCGCCAACTAGGATCCGGATCTCATCCAATAACCTCGCCCAGAAGAGTGCAGGGAACCACCTTCCAAACAACCTTATCCTCGTAATCTTGGTTATGCCCAACCTTTGCTCGCCGCTGGCTTGACCTTCCTCCGGAACCGCTCTGCCTTGGAACGTTAACCCGCTACTCAAAAGCGCGCTCCCTGAAGCGTCCTTCGCATCGCAATTATTTAACCTTTAAACGTAGGTTCCGACAGTAACGCCTTTGCGACCTCCTTGGCCGCCGTCCCCGCTTGCTTTAAAGTCGTTACCTTCTTTAGGTACTCTTCAAAGCTTAACCCCAACCTCCTCCTCCAGACGGGGTACTTCGCGTAGAGCTCGTCCCTAGCTCTCTTGTGTACGACGCAGAGCCCGTCCTCCTCGGCCACCCTCCAACAAACCGCACACCTCCCCGGAGGCTCCATTTCACCCAGAGAGTAAGCAAGGTATTCGCCCACCTCTCTCATGTGAGGTTTATACTTGGCCAATATCATTCTCATGAACTTCTTAGCCTCCTCAACTATCTTTTCCTTACGTTCCACGCCCATCATAATCTTTTTCATATCTTCTTCGAACCTCCTAGTTAGTTCAACGCTAACTATTTCGGGAAAGAATTTGCTGAGCACCAACGCCACGCCTATCCCCAGGTCGGTCGCGTATACTTTCGAACCAACATTCTTTAGATACCCCCTCTTGAACAAGGTCTCCACTATTCTGGCCCTAGTCGCCTCGGTCCCTATTCCAACCCTTTCCATCCACTTGACTATCTTCGCCTTGGTGTACCGCTCTGGGGGCTTTGTGTACTGCAACCTCCTGGTGCACTTGACTTGGAGGCTCTCCCCTTTAGTAAAGCTCGGCAAGCTCTTTTCTTGAGGAGCCGAGAAGGGATAGTATAGCGTCCAACCCTTCCACTTGACCCTCCTACCCACGGCTTTGAAGGTCTGACCGTTAACCTCTATCACCACTTTGGTTACTTCATAAACGCTTTCGGAAGCGAGGGTTGCCATGAACCTCCTCACTATTAAGTCGTATACCTTCATGTGGTCTGGACTCAAGTTCTTCGGGGGCTTCCCCGTAGGGTAGATCGCCGGGTGGGCCGGGTCGTCCTTGGGTCCGTTGTTCGGAGAGAAACGTCCCCTGGTTTCCTTGAAGAGGGCCTTGGTCAAGGGGCGGTATTGAGGAACTGAGGCAATGCCCTTTAGTATGTTCGCGTAATCCAAATCCTTGGGATATTTTTGGCTATTCGTCCTCGGGTAGGAAATGTAGGCGTCGAGGTAAAGCTCTTCGGCGATGCTCTGAGTCTTCGAAGGCGAGAAGCCGTAGAGCCTCGCGGCCTCCATTTGGAGGTCCGGCAAGTTGAAGGGGTGTGGAGGTGATAGCCTTTCGTCATTTACGATGACGTCAACTACTTTTCCGAGGCAGTTTGAAATAAAGTGGTCTGCCTCGTCCTTTGTTTCGAACTTAAGTGTGGGTTCGAGGGAGACTCCCTTAGCGCTCAGTGAGACCGAAAAATAGGGCTCCGGGACGAAGCACTGGACGGCGAGCTCCCTCTCCACCACCTCCTTTAAGGTGGGGCTCTGAACCCTTCCGGCTGACAAACTCTTGCTCTTGCCGGTGGCCACCCTGTAAGCGTGCATCAGAGCTCGAGAGACGTTGATCCCCCAGATCCAGTCCAGCTCATGTCTCGCCAACCCCGCGTTTATCATCTCCCAGTCGAGCGGCCTCAGGCTGTTCCACGCCCTACGTATCTCGTCCGGAGTTAAGGCGTGGAAAACCATCCTCTTGCTGCGGCGGGGGTCCCCGAACCTTTCTATTATTATATACCCTATAACGGAACCTTCCACGTCATAGTCACACGCGTTAACGTAGAGGCTCGAACCGGGACTGAGGCTGCTGATCAAAGCTATGTATTTCTTCGTGTGGGAGGCTCCCTTCTCGATTTCGTAAAGAGGACGCCATTCGTAGTCGAAGACGGGGAAGCCCTTGCCCAGAGGGGCTAGGCCGAACAGGTGTCCGGCCGCCGGTACCACGACTATCTTCTTGCCGTTTGTTAGTTCCCAATAAGGGACGCCATATTTCCTTTTGACTATAGGTTTGCCGAGAGCGTTCGCTATTTTCTCGGCCGCCTTAGGCTTCTCTGCGATTACTAGTATATGGCCTTTCATGCGTTCTCCGCAACTGTATTAGCCCTTTGATTATAACTCGACGGGCCGCAAGCTTTGAAGAGGAAGTGGATCGTAGAACTCCCCGGCCACATATACGATACCAAGATAATTGAAGACCAAGTCTTGTTGGCGAACGAGAACAGGGTAGTCTCAGTCGACGACGAAGGGAAGGCCACAATCATTTTTACACACGACGCCCCCATATATTCCGTCAAGAAGACGGGAGACGCGTTACTCATGGCCGCTGAAGACAAGAGGTTAATTATTGTCGACAACAACGAAATTAATGAAGTAAATACTGACTTCGGGCTCTTCTCGTTAGACTACAAAGACGGAAAGGCGGTTGCAGGGGGGTGCTGCGGAGCCCTCTACCTCATATCTGATGGCACAATAGTCAAGAAAACTAACGTGGGAGGGCATGTATATGACGTAAGCTGGTGGTCCGACAAGGTCTTGGCCGCAAGCTTTGACGGTCATTTGTACCTCTTCGATAGCGACTTAAATTTCATAAAGAGAGTTAAAATGGCAGAAAACGTAAACACAGTCAGGCCTTGCGGAGGTTTAGTAGCAGTGGGCACTTTCGAGCCCGGAGGGGTATTTGTACTAGACGAGGACTTGGAGGTAGTGTGGAGCAAAGGAGGGTACTTGGACGTCCGGCTGGTGGCTTGGAGGGAGGGCTGCAAGGGACTTTACGTAGGCAGTTGGGACGGCGTTCTGTCGCTATACGACGAACACGGAAATGAGGTCCTAGCCGGAAAGGGGCCCCGCGGGGTCGAGAGCGGCGACTGGAGGGACGGGCGCCTAGCGGTCTCGGGCTGGGGGCGGACTGAGCTCTACGAAGAGGAGGGGGACGAGCTAGGGGAACGATAACGTCTCATATGTCGTTCTCCACGAAGACAATACTGTCCCTGATGTTAGGCGTGTATATCTTCATTCCCCTGGCCACCGTCCTGCTGAGGACCCTAGCTAGGCCCTCTATCCTGCTGGGCTCGCCGTGGTTTAGTATTATATTCTTGGGCCGCGGGGTTACCGACTTGACCCAGTTTATCAGCTCAGAACGGCTGCTGTGTCCCGAGAAGCCCTCTACCGAGAACACGTGACTCCTAACTTCTAGTTGGTAGAGCTTGGACTTGCCGTCCTCGTTGATTGCTATCTCGACTCTGTCGGCGCCCTCCTTCAACGTTCGGCCCAAGGTGCCGGCAGCTTGGTAAGCGACGAACACTATAGAGTTCTTGGGGTCCGGCGCGAGCTTCCGGAAGTACTCTAAGGACGGACCTCCCGTCAACATGCCGGAAGTAGCTAGTATCACTCCCGGTTCGGACTCCAGTACCTCCTCCCTCGATATGCCGCCCTCTATCGAAACGGACTCCACCTTGTGGACGAAGTCCGCTAGGAAGGGGTTCTCGCCTTTGATTATTCTCTCCTTAACGCTTTTCGCCAGCCACTCCGGGTAGGCCGCGTGTATGGCTGTAGCCTCGTACACCATGCCGTCTAGGTATATAGGCACCGCACCTCCTTCCGGACTCTTGATCAGCTTGTTCTGAACGGCGTCAACCAGCAACAGCAGTATCTCTTGGGCCCTCCCCACTGCGAGCACGGGGATGAGTACGAAGCCTCCCTTCTCTATTGTTTTGTTTATTATATCTATGAGTAGCCTTTCTGCGAGCTCCCTCGGGGGGAGGTCTTGTGTCCCGTAGGTACTCTCCATTATTACGGCCTCTACCCTGGGGAATTGAGTGTTAGCCTTGTCTAAGAGTCTTGTGTAGCCATACTTGAAATCACCAGTGTAAACTAAGTTGAACAGCCCCTCGCCTACGTGGAGGTGCGCCATAGCGCTTCCCAAGATGTGCCCGGCGTTGTAGAAGGTCAACTTAATGTCCGGAGCTACGTCAGTTACCTCTCCGTAGTTCAAAGCGATCGTTCGGAGCAACATGCTGTTGATGTCGCTCTCAGTATAGGGGACCGGCTTCCCTTCTTTCCGAGCTACCTCAATGTAGTCCTTCTGTACTAAGTACATTAGGTCCCTAGTGGGCTGGGTGACGTAGACCGGCCCCCTATAACCGTACTTGTAGAGCCACGGAACGAGTCCGCAGTGGTCCAAGTGGGCGTGGGTGACTATTACCGCGTCTAACTCATCTATGGGGACCTCCTCGACCTTCGGGAAGTGCTTCTGAGGGTCGTAAGAACCCACGTTGGCGCCGAAGTCCAACAGTACCTTGGATTCTTTCGTTTCTAGCAATATAGCCGAACGACCGACCTCTTTGAACGCCCCTAATGCAGTTATCCTAACATAATTGGTCTTGAACAAGAGGGGTCTGTGAATCCTGTTTCCTATTTCTAGCAGAGCTTCAAGTCGACGCTTTGTGTTCTCTCGATAGAATGCGCGAATCGTACTGATCACGTTAGACTTCAGCGGGGGGTTCCGCATGACTACGGGCTTCCAGCCCGTCGCGGTGAGGATTTTCCTAAGCCTGTGACCTCCCTTGCCCACCACGTACCCGGGTTTGTTGGTTATTATGATCACTTCGCCGGTGGAAGGCTCGAACTGAAGCTCGACGATCTCGCCGCCCTCCCCGACTATCTTGTTTATCAGCTCGGCAGCCTCTTTCCTAGGCTTGCGTGCGCTCTCGTCGGGCTTAACTACTATCTTTTTGCGCACCGCCCTCGCGACCTTCCTAATCATTTCTGGATCTTCGTAGACAGGGAGCAGGTTCTTAGCATAGACCACCACCTCCGGACCTTCGTACTCTATCTTTACGATCTCAAGTTCCTTAGGTAATAGTGACTTTATCTTATCGGCCAAGTTTACCAGGTTGTCGTCGACCTTACTCATGATCGTTCACCTATACCTTATACCTTCTGAGAAGCTCCACTATGAGCCAAGGCCTCGTAGGCCCCTTAGGCTCGGATCCGCGTGCCGCCTCCCTAGCACGGTTAATTAGTTCTTGAGGCACCTCCCCTTCCAGTTTAACTGAGCTCAGGGCCCGGCCTAGCCTCCATAGAGTCCTTTCGACCTCTCTCCTCACTTCCCTTAGCTCGTCATTTATTACATCCGACATCCAAGGCTTAACCACGAGTTCTTCGCGCAGTATTTTCTCCAACTTCTCTAATTTAGAGAGCCATTTGAGCGAGTCATACGCTATTATTAGAGCTTCCTCCTCGTCCATCTTAACGTCGCTCTGGGGATAAGCGATAACCACCTCGTCGTCTTCGACCCTCTCCTCGTCTTCCTCAGCCACTATTTCGGCCTCGTGAACTTCATTTTCTTCCATCATCCGAGCCACCTCGGAGAGCGATAAGATGCACGAGCACGAACGCTTCGGGCCGGAAAGGGTCCGCTTCGGCATAGTAGTAGTCTCGGATGCAGTTTATGAAGGGCGCAGAGAGGACGTCAGCGGCAAGTTGGCCAAAAAGATTATTACTGAGAGTGGCCACGAGGTAACGTATTTCTCACTCATACCCAACGATAAAGGAGCCATCCTCAACGTCCTCGAAGAAGCCAAGGAATCGCCAGTAGACGTGATCGTATTTGTGGGGGGCACGGGATTGGGACCCAACGACCTAACGGTAGACGTCGTCGACCGAGTGGCCGACAAGGAGGTGCCGGGCTTCGGCGAGCTCTTCAGATACATCACGTTTCAAAAGAGGGGATCCATAGCCATCCTCACGAGGGCTGGCTTGTGGGTCTACTCGAAACTGCTCATATTGGTCACGCCGGGAAGCCCCGACGCAGTAGAGACTGCCCTTCAACTATTCTTGCCCGTAGCGAGACACGCCGTAGCGGAGGCGAGGGGACTGCGCCATGGCATGCCCAAAGGAGTTTGAATACCTTCCACACACTGCAGACATCATTGTGGTAGGCTATGGAGAAACTCTGGAAGAGGCGTTCGCTAATGCAGCCAAGGGAGTTTTCAACATAATTACTGACGTGAAGAAGGTAGAGCCCAAAGAATGTAGAGAGGTGATCGACGAGGCAGATGACCTCGAGCAAGCATTATATAAGTGGATAGACGACCTCCTACTGTACTTCGACGCAGAAGGTATGGTGTTCTCGAAATTCGAACTTGAGCTGAAGGAAGAGGAAGGGAAGGTCAAGATTCATGGAAAGGCGTGCGGTGAGAAGTTCGATCCCTCTAAGCACGAGTACGGCACCATAGTTAAGGCAATGACGTATGCAGAAATGGAGATAAAGAAGGAAGGTGAATGTTGGAAGGTTAAATTCGTAGTCGACATATGAGTGGGGTCGCTAACACGGGTCGTCATCATCCGTCAGATCCGTGGCGAGCGCTCATCCCCAGCTCACTTTCTATCATTTGGCGCACCGTACGCGGGTCCGCCTTCCCTCTCAAGGCCTTCATCACTTGTCCGACTAAGAAGTTTATAGCTTTAGGATTCTTCTTCGCATCCTCGACCGCCTTCGGATTTTCTCTCAAAACCTTCCTTACGATACTAAGTATCTTATCCACGTCCCTAACTACACCTAATCCCTTTTCCTCGATTACCCTTGAGGGCTCCTTACATTCTCTAAGCATGGAAGGCAGCACCGTTTCCCTAGCTTGCTCCAACGTGATCTTTCCTCGGTCAACGTAGGAGAGGAGCTCAGCTAACCACTCGGGTTTGACACACTTCCCCAAAGGAAGGCCGAGCTCCTCTACCCACCTAAGGTAGTCAACTACCAACAAGCTCGCTAGCCTCTTGTAATTAGTGTAGAGCTTGGCGGCCTCTTCGAACAGGTCTGCCAACCTCTTGTCCCTTATGACCAGAACGGAAGCTAGGTACTCGCTCAAGGAGTATTCCTTTATCATTCTCTTAATCCTTTGATCTGGGAGCTCGGGGAGCTCCCTTTTCGCTTGCTCGAGGAGTCCCTCCTCAATTAAGTAGGGCGGGATGTTGGGTTCCGGCATATACCTATATTCTTCTTCCAACTCCTTGCTCCGCGCGCCCACGGTCACCCTCCGCTCCGCGTCCCAATGCCTAGTCTCCCTCTCCACCCTCCCACCTTGGTCTAACAATGTGCTCTGCCGCGTTATTTCGAACTTTAAAGCCTTCTCCACGTCCTTAATAGAGCCTATGTTCTTTATTTCGACCCTCTCGCCGCCCTCTACGCTCACGTTGGCGTCTACCCTCATAGCGCCCTCCAGCTCACAATCACATATCCCCAAGTGTTCCACGAGGCTCCTCAGCTTCTCTACGAAAGCTCTCGCCTCCTCGGGCGTCTCCATGTCTGGCTCGGTGACCAGCTCTATCAGAGCTATGCCAGACCTGTTGTAATCCACTAGCACGTACTCCGACGCCTTCCCACGAGGCCAAACTATCCTTCCGGGGTCCTCTTCCAACTGCAACCTTCGAATTCGAACGACTTTCTCCCTTCCATCAACCCTCATAACCAATTGCCCGCCCTGGCAGACGGGCGAGGAGCCTAGGGACGTGAACTGGGTAATCTGATAGCCCTTGGGCAAATCCGGGTAGAAGTAATGTTTCCTCGCGAACACCACCTTTCGACTCACTTTACCATTTAAGCTCAAACAGAGAGTTAAGGCCATCTTCACGGCCTCCTCGTTGAGCTTCGGGAGGGCTCCAGGGAGGCCCAGACAGACTGGACAGACTACGGTGTTTGGGGGTTTGTCCCTATAGTCTGAAGGGCAAGAACAGAAGAGCTTAGTCTTAAGTTTGGTCAGTTGAATGTGTACTTCCAGACCTATCTTCGCTTTCCTCATGTCCTTCGACGCCCTCGCTCTCCCCTTTCTCGCTCTTTTCTCCCTCGCCCTCTAGACACTCTATGACTTTTTCCAGTAGGCCAGCGTATTGGAGCACCAACTTCGCGCCCTTCTCGGTTAAGGCAACGTTCATCTGAGGGTGGCGGCCTAAACTGTACTTCACTTTCACTAAACCCTCTTCTTGCATCTCCTTCAAGTGTTTCCAAACTGTCGACTTCGTTAACCCCAAATGTTTAGCAATGTCGCCCAATTTGCTCCACTTGTTAACCATAAGGTAGAACAGTATCGCCAGTCGAGTGGTGGTCACCTTGAGAGAGCCGAACTCTTTTATTAGCTCTCTGCACTTTGACACAACGTCACCCCCACGACGTTTATTCCTAAAATCACAAAGACGTCAGATATTGAAAGGGCCCCGCTTACTATTAGTTCGGAAGGTCTCTTAGCTATGAAGTACATCGCAATAACGTCTATAATAGATGCGAGAGAGGCGAAGAGTGCTCCCAAGGCCATCGATTTAGGTCTTATTATCAGCGAATACAACAAAGAATTTGAAATGATAAGCACTATGACGAGGGACAGCGTCGTCAAGTTCCACATGCCGGTGGCAAGGGATATGTATGATAGAACGAGAAGCGTTGCTGCGACTAGGAAGAGGCCAACGGTTGTAAGAGTATAGAGTTTATTTAGTGAAGCTTTATCCTCCAAGAGCTTGACCAATTCCCAGTTAACCCTTATAGCGTACGAGACGTTCTCGGCCACCCGGTCTACAGCCAGCGCGAAGAGTAAGAGAACCCTCAAGACCAAGAAGACGAGGATCCCGACCAAGCTAGAACCCTCGGCGAGGCTGGGCGTTATCAACAAGTCGAGGAGGAGGACCAGCGTTATGACGAACGACCAGTAGCTGGAAGCGTTCCTACAGACTTCTAACTTGGAGATCTGTGCGATTGTCTTAGAGAGGGGGCCTATGGCCATTATGCTTGCTCCGAGGACGCCGGGATGAAACATACCTACAAAAGCTTTCTCAAGGAGGGCCGAGAGGGTGAGATTTGAAATATATCTTAAAGGAACACAAGAAAACAGTCGTTCTGATAGTAACCATCTTGATCATAGCATCATCCTTCTATGTTAGGCTGATTCCGTACTTCAAGTATTCTCGTTATGGCATCTGGCTTCAGTACGACGACAGCATGTTCGAGTATTGGCTTTCCAAAACTCTTTACGAAAAGGGAGTTGGTTACTGGTACCAACTGACGCCCGAGAACACTAGACACTTGTGGTGGTGGCCGGAGGGAAGGGACGTTAGGAGGACCGAAACCCCGGGGTTGTCCTTCACGGGGGCGCTCTTATATCCCGTGGCGAAGGCTTTCAACTTAAGGCTAGTGGACTGGGTGGGGATAATCCCGGCCTTCTACGGCACGTTAGCTACGGCCGCGTCGGCCCTCTTGGGCTACACCATAGGGGGTCCAGCGCTCGCCGTTTTGATGGCGACGTCGACGGGATATCAATACGCCTTCATGCAGAGGAGCATTTCGAGTTTCGTAGAGAAGATGGCGCCGTGTATGTTCTTTGGAACGCTCTTCTTAGTGACTCTGGCGCTCTTGTTGAAGAGGTCTAACCTCGACGTACCCGCAGCGGCGCTCCTCGGAGCCCTCGGGGGAGGCGCTCTAATGCTCGCTTCGGCCTTCTGGGGCGGCTTCCTAGCGTTCTTGGCGGTTACTCTGATCTTCTCGATGCTAGTATTGTTCTTCACGGACAACGAAGCCGTTCTCAAAAACCTCATCATATTCTTAGCCGCGTCCACAATAACTTTCCTAGTCACCTCGAAATGGATAACAACTATTTGGATGCACAAGACTTGGGCCTTCACACTGCTTCTCTACTCGCTCTCAATGGTTTTCGCGGCGGCAGAGCTTTTGGTGCTGAAGAAGTTCGACGAGGAGAAGAGGCTTAAGCTCTGGAGCGTCACGTTGATAGCCTCAATAATTGCAATGATACTGATAGTTACTCACCCCTACGTTTTGAGGACGTATCTTAACGCAAGGTACATAATGATGGTAATGCCGTGGACTAGAAGGATAGAGAGCCCGCTGGCGAGGAGCGTGGCAGAACACCAAGGCATATTTAACGTCTTTGCGCCCAACGACTTGATAAACGTCCTCGGTATAGGCCTCGCCGCCCCTCTCGCCTTACTGATTGCAGTATACTATTACTTCAAGGGTCAAAAGGACGAGCTCCTACACGCCCTCCCTATAATAGCCTTGGGGGTGTTCGCTACGTACTTAGTCCTTACAAACGTATCAGTTTACATGCTCACGACGGTTGGTTACCTAAGCGCGATAGCCGGCGCGCTGGCCTTGTATTGGGCTTTGAAGAGCACAACTCTCGACACGGGCAGCTTGGCAAAGCTCCTCTGGTCCACAATAGCGTTAATCGCGGCGGTACTTTTGATAAGTGGGTCTTACACCGGGATCAATTACGCTTTAAACTATCCGCCGCCATCCTTCCTCTCCGCCGGTACCGCCTTCTACAGCCCCCTATTCCCAGACACCATGAAAGTGATCGAAAGTAAGTGTAAGTTCGTCTTGGCGTGGTGGGACTACGGCTACATGATAGGTACCGTAGCTAACAGAACCACCGTGGTCGACCCGGCCACTCTCAACTCCACAAAGATAGCCCAGGTAGCGAAGGCGCTCATAGGCAACGAGAACGACTTGTTGAAGGTTCTGAACGAGTTTTACCTTCCGAAGGAGAACACATGCATATTCACTTACGAAGTCTTTCCGCTCCTCTCAGACAAAACTGTAATCTTAATACCCCAAGCCGGAGACTTCGCCAAGTCTGTATGGATGTTCAGAATAGCGGGGTTCGACGACACCACCATATTTAGCAAGTACATAAGGCTCAAGTACGTCGTGATCGGGACGACGGAGGACGGGCGTAGGGTTACCTTGATAGTCGATAGCCCCAACGACGTCGTTCCCACCCAGAGAGGCGTCTTAGTGAGGACCCCCCAAAGGGGCTCGGTACTGTTGAGAAGTGTAGAAGCAGTGACCTCGCGTCCCCTCTACGACATAGAGGAAGTGAACCTCTACAAGATGATATACTTAGGCTTGAAGAAAAAGGGCTTTACAGTGCTCGACTCCTTAGGACGCAAGCTGAACATGAACGTGGACTTCAGGCACTTGAAACTGGAAGAGGTAGTGGTGGACAGACTTTACCTCTCGAACAACAGAACTCTTCCATTCGTGGGGGTCGCTGTCGTTTACAAGTTCCGTTAAGCGCTGACGACTAAGGTTTTTGAAAGCGGAAGCGGCGGGAGTCGCGTGGAAGGAAGTAATGAGGCTAGCATTGCTATTAATACTGATGACGTTCTCTGTGTTCGCCTCGCAGTACTCAGTATCGCTCTCTAATCTGACGCCCGTAAAAATCACCAACGCATACGAATATAAGGTCCTAGACGGTACCATAGGAAGTCCGGAGAAATTCTGGTTCTCGCGACCCAACGTCATCTTCACCTACGCGAACGGGGAGTTGAACAAGTACACTATCACCGACAGAGGGGTCTCCTTAGTGTCTTCAAAGAAGTTGGACAACGTAGTATGGGCCCTCCAACAGAACGAAACGAGGGTTATTATAGTAACTAACTCATCCATATTAATAACCAATAACGCCTTGGACGTCTTACACAAGATCGACTTCGACGCCGAGGGCTTCAGGGCCGCGGGGAAATCCGAAAGGTGTTCTTGGTTCTCGAGCTCTGGGAAGCTCCTGAAAGTATGTCCATCCAACTTGAAGGTCTACGACCTCCCCCGAGGAACGTTCGGCGTATTAAAGCCAGGAGGGATCTCGTTCTACCCCCTTTGGAAGCTAGCGGGAGCTTGCAAAGTTAACGTCACGAGCTTCCAAGAGTCATTTATAAACAACATTACGTTCGTGCTCCTAAAGTCTGAGCGCAGTTCTAAGCTAGCCAAAATAGTCTGGAGGGGAGGGCCCCGCCTACTCAATTGTAAAGAATTAGGTCGCGAGGCCTACCTATCTAATACGTCGCTCGTCTTAACCCTCGGAGGAAGTGTTGGCATAAAATACGTTGATCTGGCAGAAAACGTCACGTTCACGCTCTTTGGAGCATCGTTAGCCAAGCTCCTCGGCCTCTCTCGCTCACCTCTTGGATACGAGGCTTACGTCCTACTCGTCAAGCCCCAAGGAGGCGGCGATCTCCTACTCTCTTTGAGAGCCAAGGATAGTAACCCCATGTTCGCGACGTTCTCAGAAAACATGTTCTGTACCCCCTTACCCAGTTTCATCTGCTTCCCTGAGGAACTGGCCTACAGGCCGATCTCTTTCCAAGACGTAGCCTCTCCGCACAGCGCCGTAGAGGTGGCGCTCACCAAGCGCTTCGTGGAGGTCGCAGGAGAGAGCTCTGTGGAAGTGAACTTAAAGCCCCTCTCTGCTCCCAATAAAGCCTACACGCTGAGGTTGAGCATACAAGAACCCTCCAAGACCGTCTTGCTGCCCAGCGACACGTACGAGTTAAACGTGAAGAGTAAGATAGGACGCGTCGTGTTGTTCGTCGGGGCCCCTCCTCCCGGAACAGACTTCGACCCTCCAGTAATAAGAGTGGAGATAACCCCGGACGTGATCATACCCTACGTATACAAGTTGAAGATAAAAGTAGTAGACGAGCAGACGGGCAACCCGCTTCCAGGGGCACTGGTTTACGTCAGTGGGGTTACCGTAAGAGGAAAGAGGCTCCAGCTAGGCCCCCAAGTAACGGACGCCAACGGGACTGTGGTCCTTCACTTGGAAAAGGGCACGTACATGATAAGGGTAGTTAAAGACTACTATAAACCAGTAGTCATAAGGAATTTGGTCCTAGACAACGATAAATCAATAGCAGTAAAGATGATAATTAAGGGAACTGACGTAAAGATCAAAGTCATGAGTAAGGGCGCTCCGCCCTTCATACCTAAGGGTCCCATAGCAAATGCGACCGTATCGATTCAAGGTAGGATAGCTTTAGAGAAGAAAACCGACAAGAACGGCCTAGCAGAGGTCGTGCTCCTTCCGGGGACGTATACACTAAGAGCAAGCGCACCCTTACATAAACCTCATACAGAAACGCTCAACGTAGTACCCAGTAACAAACCCTTAGTGAAAGAAGTAACTCTAGATCCCATACTTTACAACTTGACGCTCGTGATAAAAGACTCACTAACGGGAAGGCTCGTCATACCGTCGTTGATCTCCATAACTTCGCTTACCAGCGGACTTTCAAAAGTGATTAAGAACCCCGCCACCGGGACTGTCTTGGTCACATTACCCCCAGACGTATATTCCATAAAGGTATTGGCTAAGAACTACTTGCCCTTCGAGGAGACCTATAACATCTCAAAAAGCATGACTCTGACCATACCTCTAAAGCTAAAGACGGTCAAAGTACGTATTATGGTATTCGACGAGCTCAAAAATTTAGTGCCCGCATTTAACATAACTCTAGTGAACCAAGCGTTAGGCTTGAAATTCGAGTTCAGCTTAACCAGCGAGAACAACACCGTGAGCGTCCCGCCGGGTACGTATAGGCTGACAATATCAGCTAAGGGCTATGAGCCCTTGACTACGACTGTGACTATTTCCGAAAACACTAAAGTATTGCAACTAACAATAGCCCACAAATCGTTCAACGTAGTGATTAAAGCAAAGACGGACGATAAGCTACTCTACGAGTTCATATTCTACTGTGAGGGCCAAGTTCAAGGCGGACCCCTCTTCGAGCCCTTGCCGCTACCCAGGATGACTAAGCCCTCCCTCCAGGCCACCATAAGGGTTCCGAGAGGCACTTACATGGCCACTCTGACGTGCTACTCCGCGACGAAGGAGAAGGCCGCCACCGGGAGCGCCACGTTCACAGTACCGACGAACGCCGTAGTGGAGGTCCCCTTAACCCCTACTAAGACCTCAGTTGCCGTGACAGTGTTAGACGTAAGGACGAACAAGCCCGTAGTTAGGGCCACGGTAAAGTTGTACTACGGACAGAACAAGCTGTTGATAGGAGAAGGAATGACGGACGCCACGGGAAGGGCCATAATTAACGTCAATACTTATTACATGGGTAAGCCGGTAGAAATAGTCATCACGGCCCCAGGGTACCAAGAGTACCGCTCCTCGGTGATTCTGACGAGACAACTCCCAGTAGTTTACCTAAAGCCTGCGCCAACAATCATCGAGACCATACTGGGCAACCCAGTACTACTAATAGCAGTCGTACTGGTAGGCGCGGCCGGAGCGTATTTGGCTTCGATGTTCGTGGGTAGGGGAGGCGAGGAGGAGGAGATATTTGAGGAGCTCGTCTAGATTGGAGGTCCCAATCACCGAAGAACACACTTACAAAGTAATAATCGGGAGGAACGTCTTCAAAGAAGTCGAGAGCGCCTTGCCGGAGAACGTTAAGCCGTGTCTCGCGGTGGTAGGCGAAGGGGTGGCAAAGGGCGCACGGTGGGTCCTCAAAGAGGCGAGCGCAGTCTTCCCCCATTGGGAGATACTCAAGGACGGCGAGGCCGCGAAGGATCTGAGCGTGGCCTTGAACATTATTAGAAAGCTCTGGGAACTGAAGGCCGACCGCTGGTGTGCCCTAGGAGTGATAGCCGGGGGCAGCTTAGGCGATACAGCCTCCTTCGCTGCCTCCGTCTACATGAGGGGGATACCGTTGATCCAGTTCCCCACGACGCTGTTAGCCATGATAGACAGCTCGCTGGGCGGAAAAACTGCGGTTAACTTCGAAGGCTTTAAAAACGTACTGGGCTCGTTCTACCACCCGTGGTTAGTAGTTGATGACTTGAGGTTTCTGGACACCTTACCGGACAGAGTCTTCAAATCCAGCATGGCAGAAGCAATAAAGTACGGAATCACTTTGAATCCCGAGTTCTTGAAGTACTTAAAAGACAACAGCTCGAAGATCTTGGCGAGAGACGACGAATACGTATCGAAAGTTATTGCAGAAAGTGTCAAAACAAAGCTCGAAGTGGTTAGGAAGGACCCCAGAGAACGAAAGGGAGTCCGAGAGGTGCTGAACTTCGGCCACACCGTAGGCCACGCCCTCGAGTCGGCCTCCAAGTTCGAGCTGCTCCACGGCGAAGCCGTGGCCCTCGGAATGGTCGTCGAGACCTTATACGCCGAGAGGGTAGGGGCGTGTTCCTCTTGTTACGAAGCCTTAGAGGGCGCGCTCTCGGCTTATTCGTTAACCCAAGTTAAGGCTCCTAAGATGACCATAGAAGAGTACAAAGCTATGATACTGAAGGACAAGAAGAGGGTAGGCGACCGCTTGAGGTTACCCTTACTAGAGGGGGTGGGAAGGTGGAGGCTGGAGCTGGTCCCCTTGGACGAATTCGTCGAGACCACGTTCAAAATCATGGAAGAAGTGTTTTGGTCAGAGGACTTCTAACCCTATGGCCAGCGCGGGGCCCGCTTCGGGTCCGTAGTACTTCTCGTAGACCTTGAGTCCCTCCTCGACGCTCAGCCCGGGCAACACTCTGTCCTCGCTTTCCAACATTTCTTTAAAATTCTTGTACATTACCAACTTCTTTACTTTAGCGTACAAGAGCTTGCCCGACTGAACGCTCTTAAACTGGATGACGTGACCCACGCGAAGCCTCTTCCTCTTTTCATCATAAACCCTGCCCTCGACCACCTTTTCCCCAGAGGCGATCAGTTCGAACCAACGCTCCTCCAACTTCATCCGATGAACATCGTCCGACCGGAGCACCGCCGCGCCGAAGGGTTCGATGTGGTCGTCCTCCTCTAGGAGCCTAACGTCTTGAAAGGGTGCATCGCCTCTGTAAGGGCTCTCGCCCACCACGAAGTCCACGTGAACGGCCTCGGGCACTTTCCAAAAGCCCGCCGACGTGCGCCCGTCAGTAACCACAGCTCCCCGAGGCGTTATTAGTACGGAGAACGGGAGGAGGTCGAGCCACCCCTCCGTGGGGCGCTGACAGATCTTGCCCAGCGGACACGCGTAATAGGAGTCTCCCTCGTCAAATATCCCTACAGCGTAGTTACAGACGTCGTCGTTGACGTCCAAACACAAGGCGTATTTGGAGTGGTGAACTACGAACCCGCTTCCGGCCCTCCTGATTATCAAGGCCCTTTCGGGTCAGACGTATTTACTCGCGCTTATATTGAGTGGTGGCGGGGCTCGGTGCCCTTCAAAGTATACCAGAAGATCTTAACTTTCTCCTCTACGAAGAGGAAGGAGCTAATCGACATAACTAGGGAAGTCGAAAGGGCCGTGGCCGAGTCCGGGGTAGAAGAGGGAACGTGCATGGTCTTCGTGCCCCACGCCACGGCAGCAGTGATAGCAAACGAACACGAACACGGACTGATGTCCGACATACTGAGGGCGCTAACCGAATTGGTCCCCCCGGACAAGGGCTGGGAGCACAACAAGATAGACGACAACGCGGACGCACACATATTGGCATCTATAATAGGGCCATCGCGCTGTTTCCCAGTAAGCGGGGGCAGGCTGGTAAGGGGGACTTGGCAGAACGTCTTCTTGGTCGAACTCGACGGCCCTCGCCACTCTAGGAAGGTAATCGTTACTGTAATGGGTGAAGGGAAATGAGGCTTTACGTAGCGTCCGAAGAAGACATACTCTCCGGCAACGCGACAGACATATACTTCAAGAGGACCGTCGAAGTAGTCAAGAAGTCCGGAAAAGACAAGAAAGTCAGAATGGAATTTCACGCCTACAGCCTCCCGAAGGGGTACGAGTGGGGAGTTTTCGCCGGCCTGGAAGAGGCGCTATACGTCCTAAGGGGGAGGGACGTCACGGTCTACTCACTGCCAGAGGGAACGCTGTTCTTCCGAAAGGAACCCATCATGGTGATCGAGGGCAAGTACTCGGAGTTTGGCGAGCTGGAGACCGCGCTCTTGGGAATAATAAGGCACTCTACCTCGATAGCCACCAAGGCCGCTAGAATAAAGCTGGCCGCCGGAGACAAGAAGGTTTTGTTCTTCGGGTTGAGGGCGCTACACCCGGCCATACAGCCGGTCGCCGACAGGGCGGCCTTTATAGGCGGAGTGGACGGGGTGGCCGGCGCGCTGAGCGAGAAGTTCTTAGGCTTGAAGCCCCAAGGAACTATGCCCCACGCATTAATTGTAATATTCGGGGACGAGGAGAGCGCTTGGAAGGCCTTCGACGAGGCCTTGCCCGAGGAGGTACCAAGAATAGCCTTGGTTGACACCTTCTGTGACGAGAGGGAGAGCGCGCTCAAGGCGGCAAGGGTGTTGAAAGAGAAGCTGAAGGGGGTGAGGCTCGACACGCCGAGCTCTAGGAGGGGAAACATGAGGGCAATAGTGGAAGAGGTCAAGTGGACTTTGAGGCTACACGGCCTCGAGGTGCCCATAATAGTCAGCGGAGGCCTCGACGAAGAGAAGGTAGAGGAGCTGAGGGACCTCGTAGACGCCTTCGGGGTCGGCACCAGCATAGCGTTCCCGCCGAGCGTGGACGTGTCAGCGGACATAGTGGAGGTGCTCGAAGGGGACAAGTGGGTCCCGAGGTCGAAGAGGGGGAAGCTGCCGGGCTTCAAGCAGCTCTTCCGGGACCGCTGCTTCAAAGACGAAGTCCTCCCCTGGGGCTCCGAGGGCAAAGGGACCCCTCTCCTCACCAAGGTAATGGAGGGCGGCGAAGTGGTGACGAAGCTACCAAAGATAACTGAGATTAGGGATTACGTCTTGCGTCAGCTCGAAGAGCTCAAGACTTGCAGAGCTTGAACAAGTCGTCCCCCAAGTAGTGTAAGTTCTTAATTACTTTACCCCTTTCCATCTTTTCGGCCTCTTCCTTGTCATAGAGGGCTAACCCGACGGCTATGGGAAACTTTAAGTTCTCTGACCTTACCAACACCACGTCTCCCTTTTTGAAGTCACCTTCAAAGGAGATTATTCCGGGCCTCATGACGTCCGCTCCCCTAGTGACGTAGGGCACCGCCCCCTTGTCCACCACCACTGAGGGCCCTTCAACGTCGTTCCCGCACAAGACCGGAAGGTACTTGTCGTCCTTAACCCAGAACGTGGGCTTCCCTTCAACGAAGTAAACCACGTACTCCTTCTCGGTCTCAGTACGAACTTTTACTTCCTCTACTTTTTGGTCCACGGTGAACCTAGCCCAAGGAAGGCCCTCCACCTTCTTTAAGAGGAGTTTTTTCTCCTTCTTCGAGAGGGGCCTCCTTAACAACCTCATGCCTTTAACCGTGGGGTGTAACCCTTCTGGGGATGAAGAGCCGTTGGGCGACTGAACGACTTGATGTAGAAGTATTCTTCTCCGGCTACCGACCCCCAGTCGATAACGGCTTAACAACGGCCCGAACCTTGACGCGCCGACTTTTAGCCTTAACTTTATGGGGTACACCGTGTGATTCGGGTTGGAGGCCGCACACACCAAAGGCGTTGAGTGTTTGGAGTTGGAGAGGTACGGCTCCGAAGTATGTCACATAGCTTCTATACCACTGGAGGCGTTGAAGGACTACCTCAAGTGTGAGGACTTGAAAGAGTGCGGGGGACTCGTTCAGAGTGCCTTCCTCTTAAGGGGCATATCGTATAAGAGCCTTAACGAGCTGGCCTCCGCGTGTAACTTACCACTACTTCAAGAAGGCCCGCGGGCGACGGAGCTTAGGATCTTGGAAGCTCTGGGAGCGAAAACTTTTAGCGAGGCGCGTGAGAAGATACTAGAATTGTCGAGTGATTTCAAGTACATAGAAGATACCGTAAATAGGTTGTTCGTAGTGCCCCAAGGCAAAATAACCGAGACCTTGGACAAGTATTGCCTTAAGTTTGGCCTGAACTTAAACGATGAGTTCTGTGAGATGGCTCTAATGAACGAATTCTTCTACTTCCAAGCTTTAGTAAGGTTCGTCGAGTGCAGAGCTAACGGAAACGCCCTTCCTACTTGTGAGTACTTGCTACCGAAGTCGCTGAGGGTCGAAGGGGTGCTAGCCCTCAAGCTCGACGACCTAGAGTGCTTGGAAAAAGTCGCAATGAAGCCTGAAGTCTCCGAAGAGACTAGAGAGGTGGTGAGGGCTATCCTCTCGCTGATAGAAAGGAAGTACGGCGTAGTATTACCGTAGCGCCTTTCTGAATTAGTCTCTAAAACTTACTAGAGTAAAAACGGGATATGCTTTGTGTAACCCCACCCTCGCTCAGCCAGTCGTCGTGATGAGGTCCTCTTACGACGGCTCTTGGTGGATCGTAGAAGGTAAGAGCGTTAGAAAGCTCCGCGAGGACGACCTCGTAGGCGCGCTGTCGGACTGTGAAGTGCGCGGTAGCGCGACCTACTGTCCTAAGGAGGCGCTGCTCCTCGTTTGGAGCAGGAACGGGAGTTGCGCAGTGGGCTTGAAGGGCGTGATCCCGGAGGACCCCGACGCTTGGTGTAACCTAGCGCGGCTGGCGGAGCTCTTGAGAGAGAAGCTTCCGGAGCCGGTAATAGTGGAAGACGTTTACGCCGCGGCTGCCCAACTAATTTGGAGCTCCGAAGGGGTAACGGCATCGACATAAGCTCTGTGATTGGGACAGTACCCGGGAAGCGTTTTTGGAAAGGAAAATCTTGTTTATAGACCTTTCTAGAACTAGGATAGATGAAGTAGAGGTTGACGATTACCTTCATACTAGATTCCTAGGAGGGAAGGGTTTCTGTACTTACTTTATATATAAGTACGCGCAGCCTTGTGCAGACCCCTACGGGCCTCGAAACGTAGCTGTGATCGCCGCCGGCGCGCTGGCCGGCTACGCGCCGGCGTCCGGGAAGACTTGCTTCGGTGCCGTGAGTCCTCTCACCGGACTGATTCACGACTCGTACGCGGGAGAGGTGTTAGGCCCCAAGCTCCGGATGGCCGGCTACGATGCAATAGTTATCACTGGGAAGTCCGAAGAGCCAGTTTACATCTACGTAACTGAGGAGGGGACCGAGATCCTAAGTGCCGACGACATATGGGGTCATAGCACCTCAAAGGCGACGAAGGTACTCAAGGAGAGACACGGAAAGAAGAGCAGCGTAGCCGTCGTGGGACCCGCCGCCGAGAACAAGGTTAGGTACGCCTCGGTGATAGTGGACTACCACCGGGCCGCGGGGCGGGGAGGGATAGGGGCCATCTGGGCGAGCAAAGGCTTGAAGGCTGTTGTAGTCAAGGCAGCCAAGCCCCTCCCAGAGCCGGCGCTGGGGAGGAAGGCGTGGAGGGAAGTGGCCACCAAGCTATACAAGAAGTTCCAAGCGTTGGGCTCCAGCTTCTCTAGGTACGGAACAAACAACGGCTTGGTGACTGCCGACAAGTTAGGTATGGCCCCGCACTACAACTTCAAGTACCCTCACCTGGGGGACGTAGGCGAGCTTAAGGGCGAGAACGTCGTAAAGCTCGCGAAGGGTCCTCACGAAGTAGAGGACCAGTCCGTCTTCGGTTACATGTGCCCCATAAAGTGTTCAAAAGTGGTAAAGGATGAAGGTATCAAAAGCGAGTACGAACACTTGGGCATGTTGGGCGCAGCAGACGGGATATACAAGCTAATGGACGTTCTCAAAGCGATCAAAATAGTGAACGATCTCGGCTTAGATAGCATATCCTCTGGCAACGTAATAGGTTGGACCGCAGAGAGCGAGGAGAAGGGGTTGCTCAACGGCGTAATGAAGTGGGGAGACGGCGAGAAGCAAAGAAAGCTGCTAGAGGAAATAGCGTACAGAAAGGGCATAGGCGCAGTCCTCGCGGAGGGGGTCAAGAGGGCTTCCGAAATACTGGGCTTCGGGAAGGAGTGGGCAGTCCACGTCAAAGGGTTGGAGGCCCCCGCTTGGGACCCCAGGGGACTGTTGGGCTTCGGGCTGAGCTACGCCACTGCAGACGTGGGGGCCAGCCACTTGAGAGGCTGGCCCCGCCCCCATAGACCTCCCACGGACAGCGCGCTAAAGGCGCTTGACTCCTTATTGTACGACAGGGACAAGACCAGCGTAGCTGATCACATGGGTACGTGCGTGTTCTTGGCTTACGACTTTCCGGACTGGAGCGAGCTGTTGAAGGTAGTATACGGCTTGGATTACGACACGGAGGAGCTTAGGAAGCTCTCCCAAAGGACGGAGAGCTTAGCGCGATTGTGGGCACTCAAGGTCGGATATACTAGCGACGACGACACCGTCCCGCCCCGCTGGATGGAGCCCGTGCCCAAGGGCCCCAACGCCGGCCTCAAAGCCTTCATCTCATGGGAAGACTTAGAGGTCTCTAAGAGGGAGTATTACAAGAGGAGGGGTTGGAGCCCTCGGGAAGGAGTTCCCCTCCCTTCCACCCTCAAGTCGCTAGACCTTCACTTCGCAGTGGAAGACGCCGAACTCCTCTTGAGAAAGCTAGAACCCGAGTATTACTAACCCCTACCCTTCCACTGGAACCCACTCTTTTCCCACAACACGCTTTCGCGTAAGAAGCACGCCCTCGACCTCCCTCAAGTTATACGCACGTGTAAAGGAGGGGTAGTTTCTTCTGGAGAAGGAACGAGCACCCCTCCCCCTCTCCCGCGCTACTCTAAACTTCAACCATCACTCTTGTAAAATTTTTCATAATCTATTAGATAGAAATCAGTCACGTTTTATTACGTTTCTCCTTGATTTTGCCCTATAAGGATCGATGCTTAGATGCAATAGAAATACACTATTTTGTTACAAACTATGTGAATAGATTATTAGACAAAACTGTTGTGTTGTTTTCAGTAAGAGTGATTTTCCAGAGGAAGCACCGGGGGAAGTTCTCTCCACTAAGCACCGGAGTATCACGGAAAAAGAGGTTTGGAGAAAAACTTAGGTGGGAAAAGAGTGGGTTCCAGTGGAAGGGTAGGGGTTAGTAACACGGGATTGTAAGAATCGCTAATAAAGCGCGCGATACGAGAAGTTAATGACGGGGGACCGAAGTTTTGGCTCCTGAAGACGAAGTCCGGGAAGAGGTGGTGGAGGAGACTCACAAGAAAGTGATGGAGGAGCTTGAAAAAATATACGAAGACGAAGAGATAGAAGTGTTCGCGGCCCCGGACGACAGCGAACTGGAAAAATTATTACTGGAAATTCTCAAGGAGAAGCCGATGAAGTTCAAAGAACTGAAGGAGGTGTTCTCGGCAACGGCCGGTGAGGACCGGCTCAGGAGGTCGTTGATGAAACTCTTGGAAGAGGGACGCATAAGGGAGTTGGAAGATGGCACTTATACAGCGATCGACGTAGAGGATATATACTCCACGGTAGAGGACGAGGAACTCATAGAAGACGTGTTGGAAAACGTGGAGGGCGAGGAAGAGGAGGAAGAACTAGAGGAGTTAGAGTTCGACGAGGAATTCTAAAAGAAAAATGAAGCTTATGCTCGAGAAGCTCCGCCTATAGTCTACGAACTGCTTTCGCTTCCTTCTTGTGTTAGCTCAGCTAGCTTGCGGCGCACTATTTCCGCCAGCTGGGTTCCATAGTACGTCTCTATCGCAGTGACGAGGTCTTCTACTACCTCCTTCTTTCTTTTCAATAACCTTAGGACCTCGTCGAAGTCGCTGCTCTCTAAGTATTTCTTCAAGTTTTCTGTTGGGTCCGGGTTATCGAACGAGGAGAACTTGTACTTGTTCTCCGCGGCCCAGACCAGCTTCCGCGCCTCCTTCGTAGTCCTCTCGTCTAGTAGGTGCGACGCGAGCACTACGTTGAATATTTGTCTCAAGAAGTCCGGCTTCAAGGGTCGGGGTCCCCATACAGGCCTCTTGTCATCCCCAAAATGTCGTTGGCGGTCCTACCCGGATTCTCAGGTCATTCCCGTTCCTACTCCTCTTGGACGCGCTGTTTATTCCGCTTTTGTTCGTAGAGCGCCTTGGGCATCGCTCTTATCTCACCGGTCTCGCTGTTTATTATAACGATATATTCCCTTCCGTACTTGTGCACTACGTGCTTGGGTATGTATATGTTAAGCGGCAAGGTGTAGTAGGTGTACTTGTAGAGCTTGTCGTTCACGACCTTCTTGCCCACTACTTCCCTCACTAACGCGTCTCTTACTCTCTCCATTTACATCCCCACTGACCTTGTGCACGCTTCTCAATTATAAGTTAATGTAAGCTTTTCCGCGTAGCAACGGAGTGATACGGGCCACCACCTCAGCGGTTGAATAAGGACCTTTTATCTCCGTGCTCGCGGGAGGTCTGACGTGAGCGACTTCCTGTCCGAATTGTGGCTCGTAATAAAGAAAAGGATAGAAGAAAAACCTCAGGGTTCCTACACAGCCGAGATTGTGAAGAGAGGTCTACCCTTCGCTGCTAGGAAGTTCGGCGAAGAGAGCGTAGAACTCATCGTCGCCTCTCTCTCGGAGCCTCGGGATTCCGTAATCTACGAGGCCGCTGACGTAATCTACCACTTGATGGTGTTGTTAGCCTTGAGAGGGGTGGACTGGGCTGAGGTTATCAAGGAGCTAGAGAGGAGGTCAAGGGCGAAGAGCGGTGCTGGCGGCAATAGTTAACTACGGAATAGGGAACTTATTTAGCGTTAAGAAAGGTTTCGAGAGGGCGGGCTTCAGAGTTGTAGTATCTAACGACAAAGAGGTCTTGAAGGGAAGCGACGTAATAGTGTTGCCGGGAGTGGGCTCCCACAAGGCCGCCATTGCTAACATGACCTCGTTAGGTATAGTTGACGTAATCAAAGAAGTTGACAACTTCAAGTTCGGGATCTGTTTGGGCATGCAATTGCTTTACGAAGAGAGCGAAGAGGGCGGGCTCAAGGGCCTCGGAATCTTGAAGGGAAAGGTGATTAGGCTTAGAGGAGTTCCCAAAGTCCCGCATATGGGGTGGAACACCGTAGTGGGGGAGTCGCCTCTGCTCGAGGGCTTGAGCGGCGAGTACTTCTACTTCGCCCATAGCTACTACAAAGAGTACGAGGGGAGGAAAGAGGAGGAAGCGGTCAGCGATTATGAGGGAGTCAAGATAACGGCGCTTGTCTGTTCAGGGAAGGTCTGCGCGACCCAGTTCCACCCCGAGAAGAGCTACGTTAACGGGGTACGACTGCTGAAGAACTTTTACACGTATGCGAGGCGCTAGAGCGGTAAGACCTCTTCCACCTCTTCCGGACTCAGCCTGAGGGCGCCCATGCGGGCGTAGCCGCCGATGTCTATGTTGGTCATCTTTCCGTTCAACACGTCTCCCCTCTTTAGCCTCACTGATACTTCCTCAGCGTACAGCAAGGCGTTCAGAGTTTTGATGACCTCTGAGAACCTTCTCCTCCTCTTAAGGGAGGCGTTAGCTCTGACAGTTATGAGGGAATACACGTACGAGGGGAGGTTGTGGAATACTTCGTCTTCTGAAACTTCCATGAGGACCTCTTTCCCCTTTAGGGCCTTGTTGGGCCAGAGGTAGCGGACGTCGTCCCCGTAGAGGAACCTAAGCACTTTGACGGTCTCCTTCATCACTATTAAGAGGTCTACGACGCCCTTGTACGACAGCCTCTGCGGCTCCCTCTCCACTATCTCGTAGTATTTGCCTCGCCTCACTAAGGGGAGGCCCAAGCTCTTTAGCGTCCTGATTGCGGCGCGGAACTCGTACTCGTTTAGGTTTAAATCCCTCCTTATGGACGCTATGTCCTCCTTCACTTCTATTCTCCGGAGGATCTCTGAGGCCCACACTCCTTGTAGCCCCGAGAGGGTTGTGAGGGGGAGGAGTTAAACGGTTAGAGGCCCGGTCCCAGCACGGGGCGGCTGCGGCGCCTCTCGGACGCCACTGCCGGACCCCGCGCGACCGGCTTAACTTCCGGGTTCGAAATGGGTCCGGGTGTTGCCCGGTCGCTGTGGCCGGGCCGGGCCGTGTCCCAGCACGCAGGGCTGTTATTAAACTTTGTGTTGGTTAGGGAGGCCGGGCCTCGGTGAAGTATTGTTTGGTCTTGTCCGTCGGCTATGGTGTTGCACTGTTAACGTTGTGGACGGCCTTGTCCCTAGCTTGGGGTTTGGTAGACTTCAACGCGTTGGGCTTCCTACCTTATGGCGCTATACTGTCCGCCCTAGTAGCGATATTGGGCGCCCTCGTCAACTGTACTTTCGAAGCTCTGGGGAACCTCTTAGGCGTAGAGCCCCCTACCTCAGTACTGGCTGGGTGGACTTTAGTCATGTTTACGTATTTCGTAATTACAAACCCACCGCCCGCCGGTTTGGGAGAGTTCGTATGGGCTGTAGGGAGGGCCGCGATGTTCGTTTCTAACGCGTTCCCCGCTTCGGACTTGTTTTATGAGTTGGGCAACTTTACGCTAACGGCGGTGGGGCTGAGGTGATAGAGCCTCTGGAGGACCCGGAGACCCCGGTGGTACTGCTATCAATAAAGCCTAGGTACGCCCAGAGGATCCTCAGCGGCATGAAGAAGTTCGAGCTGAGAACTTGGATAGGCTTGAACCTCTACAGCGGTATGTTAGTGGTGATGTACGCTTCGGGCAACGTGAAGGCGATAGTTGGTGAGTTCAGGGTAGGGAAGGTTTACAAGGGCAGGCCCGAGTTCGTCTGGGGGCGCTTGATCGAAGAGGGGGGAGAGGAGAAGACCGGCGTAGGGGAAGAGGACTACCTTTACATAGCTAGGGCGAAGAAGGCCATGGCCCTAGAGGTGTTGGAGCCTAAGGTGTACAAGAGGCCGCCCAAATTGGAGGAGATAAGAATGATAATACCCGGCTGGCTCCCCCCTATGAGCCACACTTTGCTCGGCACCGGCGACCCCCTCTGGGAGATGGTAATTAAACCCGTCAGAGAGGTTTCCGAGATACCTTAATCCTCAAACAACTCCTTACCTCCGATTTTCTTCTTAATTTCGTATAGTAACATTTTGTTCTTGGACTTTAAATAGTCTATAAATTCGTTTCTCCTAGAAGGTTCCATAAACCTCAATAGCATCGCGACGTACCTGGTCCCTCCAGGCTCTTCCAACAAACGCTTTACAACTTTAGTGGTGCGCGACTTCCAATGAGGGTGCGAATAGTGGGCCAAGGCTTGGAGCACGAGGGCAGCCTGGTCCTCGCTCAGCTGTAACACTAGGTCAGGCTTTTCTATTAGCTCCTCTACAGAGATGCTCTTCGAGAACGCCCAGCTCACGAAGGCGTGAGCGGCCTCTGGGCCGACATAGGCACTGACCAACGTCGTCAACTCCTTTCTGAGCTCCTTGTTACCACTCCGCAAAGCGTCGTAGAGGTCCGGGTACGCGTTATACAAGGCCAAGGCTAAGCTCGACCAAGAGCGTGGCGTGGGGTAGGGCTCTAAGAGCTCCGTCTCTTCTGGGAGCTTGATCAAGTAGTCTCTGAAGGACTTGAGGAACGCGCAGACCTCCTTAGCCCACGAGTCGTTGTAGCGCTTCTGCATGTAGTTGCACCACATGTCCACAGATGGTTCCTTAACGTTAAAGACTGCCAACCTGTTCAAGAGCGGGAGCGGTAAGGGTCTGGCTATGGAGCTGTACTCGGGGGGGTTACCCAAGGCTATGACAGGCTTCCTAAAGTAATACAAGTTAACCTTTTCTGACAGAACGATGTCGTAGGCAGCGCTAAGTACGGTATCGTCGTTTATGTTCGTAAATTCGTCCAGAATTACCAGCCCCGCCTTGGCTTTCCTCAATACTTTTGCCCAGCGAGGTATCGCGTAATCGAAGCTCTTATCATTCTTATCTGGAAGGGGGAAGCCGCTCAAGTCCTCGGGCTTGACCATGTCTAGCCTAAACAATACCATAACGAACGCCTTGTTATAGTCCTCGGGCTCGGCAGAGTTCTCGTATTCCCAGAACTTCAAGCCGGCTTCCTCGGCCGCGCCCTTGGCCGCCTCCACGACTGTTTCGCTCTTACCTATTCCGGGCGGTCCCACGTACAAGTGATTCGCACCGCACGACTTCTCTAGGATCCTGCACTTGAGGTAGCTCTTAACTATCTTGCCCATAGATTCAATGTCTATGCTCTGTGCGCTCCTTATCAAGGCCCCTCTCGTGCTGCTCGCCATGGTCCACCCGCGCCTTTTTATGTGGAAGGTTAAAGGTGTAAGGCGCCCGACGGGCTCTCCCCTCACCCGCCGCCCCTTGCGGCGTGAGGGAGGCAGGGTCGCGAGACGTACGAAAAAAGGCTTATGAAGTTGACCGCCTCAGACCGTCCCTAGCAGTATAATTATCATTGCTATAGCCCTCGCTATCAACGTGTATGACAAGGCTACGTTGATGTGCGTCAGTTGGACACCGACTATAACCACCAAGCTGGCCACGGCGTATATCCACAGACCCACTGCGAAGAACAGTGCCGATCTGTCGCGGGTCTCTAGGTACGCTTTGAAGATGTAGTAGCCTATTATGAGTGGTCCCGCCACTAGGAAGAGCAAGTGTGGGACGTGGAAGCTCCACCACTCGAACCTCAGCCTGTACATGAACGCTATCATCGAGCCTACGAAGAAGTAAACGCCGGCTCCCAAACCAAGCAATGTCAGCAGCTTAGTCTTTGGATGGTCTATTGCTCTCAACATAGAGTACAACACGAGTATCAGGCCGGCCGTCTTGAAGGGTACCCCTACGGGATACGTGAACGGCAAGTGGAAGATCCCTCTCGCTATGACCTTACATAGGAGCTGTGCAAGTGACAGCAGTAGGACGCCTAAGCCGAAGAGCCTTAGCCAGTCGAGCCCTAGCACTTTTGCTCGCCAGAAGGCTAGTATCGCCACTACGAGTTCAGCTATACCTACTATGAGGCCTAGCTGGAGCAGCGTAGCTGGGTCTAGTAGGGCTAGCGCGCCGATTCCGCCGGCCGCAGGCATTCCCTTACCCAGAGGCTGGGGACCAGGAGAAAATATAAAAATATAATTTAAAGGATGACGAGCTACCTCGTTACATAGGCCTACCGTCCTCGAGGCTGTACACAGCGAGCTTGCCCTTGTTTAAGCTGTTGTCGTAGTGGGTCCTCATGCGGAACTCCTTCTGCCTGAACGGGTTCCAGTTGCTCACCGGCCTGTAGTAACCTATTATTCTGCTCCATATCTCCGTCTTGGCTCCGCACCTCGGGCACCTAGTGTAGAGGCCCACAGTCTTGTGGCCGTTCTCGCAGACGCTTATGGCCGGCGTATAGCTCCAGTAGACCACTCCGGCGTCCATGATCTTTTGGGTTAGCTTCGCGAGCGCCTCCGGGTCCGGCTGCTCGCCGAGGAATATGTGCATCATTACTCCTCCGGTGAACCTCTGTTGGACCTTGCCCTCCCACTTTATCCTCTGCCATAGAGTTATGCCGTGGTCGTAATAGGGCACTACGCTGGTGGAATACATGTCGACCCCTTCGGGCACGTATTCCCTTACTTCGGGGTAATGCTTCAAGTCGTTTAAGAACAACTTTGCCGCGGCGGTCTCTCCGGGTACTTCCTCAACGTTGAACGGCTCGCCCATTTCGATGGTTAATCTGGAGGCTATGTCAGCCATAGTCTTTATCATCTTGTCCTCCAGTTCTATTGCCTTCTCCTTCGCGCCTACGTCCTCGCTGGTCCACACTTCGGGATCTCCTAATAGGATCGCCGCGGCCTCCGGCATCCCTATTGCCCCTATAGTGTTGAAGTGGGTTCTCGTCCACTCGGGGCTGTATTCCCACACCATGCTGTAGAAGTTCCTATACGTCTTCATCAGCCTTAGGTAGTGGTTCCTCCACCAGCTCAGCCACTTGGCCACCAGCTCTACTCTCTCTTCCAGTATCTCGAAGAAGGTCTCCACATCTCCCCTGGCGTCCAAGGCTATTCTGGGCAGGTTAACGGTGACCACGCCGATGCTGCCAGTTATGTCGGGTATGGCCCACATTCCGCCCAGCCTGCCCTTTGCCAACTTCTCTAGCTCTTCCTTCCTTTGATCTTCCAACTTCTTCAGCCTCAACCCTCCCATGAATGCCTTGTTGACTTCGTCCTTCTTTACTACGTAGCGGCAGCACATCGCGAACGCGGAGTCAGGGTCTATAACCTTGGTGTTGAGCCAGTAGTAGCTTCCCATCTTTGCAGCAGTCACGAAGATGGCGTCGAAGAGTTCGGCGTCGTTGTAGAAGTCCTTGGCAGTGGGCATTAACGTCGGTATGGGGAAGGTAAACGGCTGCCGGAGCGAGTCGCCCCTCTGGAGGACCTTGCCCAGCTGGATGAGCCACCTGCGGGCCTCGTCTAAGTAGTCTCCCAAGAGGTCTCCGGTGGAGGCGCCACCTATTATTACGGGTTGGTCTAACATGTACTTGCTTTCGGTGTAGGTTACAGTGATGTTCGTGAAGGGCGTTTGCATCCCGGGTCTCCACGGCAAGTTGAGTTCGTAGTAGAGCGTCTGGATCCCTTGCCTTATTTCCTCGTCGCTTAGGTGTTCCTTGGCTATGAAGGGCGCTACCCACAGCTCCACGCTGCCGAACGCTTGGGCGCCGGTCCAGTACTGCTGCATCATAGCTAGGAAGTTAGCAGCGTGGGCCATCGCTACTTGGTAGTGCCTCGCCGGGCCCGCCACTATGGTGGGGGTCTTCAAGCCCTTCTTCAGTACTCTGGAGTAGTCGTTGCCGTTGCAGTAGGGGAGGAAGACGCTCTGGGGCAGTTTGTGTACGTACACTACACCTTCTTTGTGAGCGCTTATCATGTCCTTGGGCATAACGTCCTCTACTACGTGTTCCCAGAGGTACCTCTCGGCCGCTTCTAGCAGCAGTTTGTTGGGACCCTGGTACTCGTTGGAGTTGACGCTCCTACCCATCATTTCTTCGAGTACGTTTCTAGGCTTCTTGACGTTTGTAAACCCGAGAGTGGTTAGGTGGTCGCCTACCCTAGCCATTCGCGGTCGCCGTTTAGTGTTAGAATGCTTTGGACGAATCAATAAATAGCGTGCGTTACTTGCGTGATACTAGGCTAAAGAGGTAGCAGTAGTACGCTTAATGCCTTCTCGAGATAAGATTGAGAATGTCGAAAGTCTTGCTAAACCCTCTCATATTTAATTTCATTCTAAGCTCTTTTCAAACTTTTTGATCTCTTTGATGTGTGAAGCTATCTCGTCCGGAGAGACGTCCACCTTTCCTTTCAAGGCTAGTTTCAACAGCTCCTCTAAAGCGTCCCTTTCGTCGAAGACGCCCACCAGCTTGTAGAACTCTTGGAGGAGCGCGGCGTCCCCTACTGGCTCTAACTTAGAGAGCTCTAGGAGCTTCTTTCTGAGGACCCCGAGCTCATCTAAGATTTCCCTTATCCGCTGGTTGAGTTCGAAGTCTGCTGGAGCTTCTTCTAGACTCTTAATTATCTTCTTGAGTTCTTCCAACAGTTCGCTTTGTCTCTCGGACGCTTCTACGTATTCATCTACACCCATGGCCGCTACTCCCTCGCCGGCAGAGTGTAATAATACTCGCCTATGGATTTCTGCATCCTGTCCAAGCGACTCCCTTCTTTGTTTACTCTAGGCCTCCCCGTCTCCGGGTCCCTCCTAAAGGTTATTCCGAGCTCCTTTAGGAACTCGTTCATACCCCTCCTCAAGCTGGTTGGGGGCTCTGCGACGCCGTGCTTACCGGGCTCGCCCTTGAACACCATTACCCTATCCGTTATTAGGTCTATCATCACCAAGTCGTGGTCTACGACGAAGGCCGCCGCCCCGGAACCCTCTACGATGTGTCTTATTGCGTCGCCCACCGCGAGCCTCTCCTCGACGTCCAAGAACGCGGAGGGCTCGTCCAGCAAGTATAGGTCGGCCTCTTTTCCTAGAGTAACGGCCACGGCGAGCTTCTGGAGCTCTCCGCCCGACAAGTGCTTAACCTCCTTTTCCAACAATCTATTCAACCCGAGCCTCTTCACCACTTCGACGTAGTACCAACTGGAGGTGTCCAAGAAGTCGCTTCTAACCTTTCTGAGGACGTCCTTAACGGTCTCGTTTTTTCCGAACATTTCGTGTGTAACGTACTGGGGCTTATACGCGAGCCTCAACTGCGGGAGCACGAAGTCGGCATTGTCCGGCTTGAGGATGCCAGCTATTAGTTTGATAAAGGTAGATTTACCTATTCCGTTAGGTCCCAATATACCTATTATTTCCCCTCGATGAATCTCGCCAGGGTTTACCTCTAGGACGAAGTCGCCTAACTTCTTTGTCATGAACGGCCACTCCAAGTATACTTCAGTTGAGACTACCTTCTCCCTGAGCTCTGGGTTAACAAACGTTATAGGCTTGTCCCTTATCCTCATGTTTTCGCTGGGCAAGAACCCCCTTATGTAATGGTTTATCCCCACCCTCGTGCTATAGGGCTGTGATACTATTCCATAAACCCCCGGCACGCCGTATACGATGTGAACCAAGTCGGACAAGTAATCTAGGATTGCCAAGTCGTGTTCTATTATCAGCACGTATCGGTTGGGTGGGACGAACTTCTTAATCGCTCTGGCCATATTTATCCTCTCCTTTACGTCGAGGTAAGCCGCGGGTTCGTCGAACGCATAAAGGTCAGCGTCCTTACTTAGGACCGCTGCTATTAGGAACCTCTGGAGCTCGCCGCCCGAGAGCTTCCTTACGTCCCTCTCCCATAGGTGGGCTATGTTTAGCGCTTGCGCTACTTCCCTCGCGATCCCCCTCTCGTCCACCCGCGCGAGCAGTTGGCCTACCGTCCCCTTCAGCAGCTTAGCGGCCTCCGCTACGTACTGTAACTTGTACGCAACCCTTATCTTCCCGTTAGCCAAATCTTTCAAATAGTTGAATAATTCGGTCCCCCTGAATCTCTTTAGGACCTCGTCCCAAGAGGCCTCTTCCTTGCCTAGGTTGGGTTTCAAGAGACCGCTCAAGATCTTCAGCGAAGTGGACTTGCCGGCGCCGTTTCTCCCTATGATGCCCGTGACTTGTCCCCTCTTGGGGACCGGTAAGCCGTAGAGCGCGAAACCGTTCTTGCCGTATCTGTGGACCAGCTTCTCTTCCACCTCTTCTGGCAAGTTCTCTATGTGAATCGCTTGGAACGGACACTTCTTGATGCAAATCCCGCACCCAGTACACACTAGTTCGTGTATTATCGGCTTCCCGTCCTCTCCGAGCTCGATCGCTTTGTTCCTCCCGGTTTTATTTATTGGACAGAATCTTATGCACTCGTAATTGCACTTGTCCGGCTTGCACAACTCCTTGTCTATTACTGCTACCCTAGGCACTGTCCTCTCCAAACTCGAGCCCCACGAAGGAGCATTTTTAAAATTGGGCGATGGAGGGCGCGGGCTCTAACCTCACGTAAGTCACGGAAAATACTCACATCGCCTAATATTTCGAGCTTAGGATTTTTTGATGCTACAACCTAAGGAATCTTAAGGATTCATGTAATGCTAGTTTAAAGGTCTCAAGAAATAATTTATAAGCACGGTGAGCCAGAAGGAATAGTGGGAAAGAGAAGAGGGGAGGTGAGAGGAAATGCCCAAGTGCCCTAAGTGCGGCGCGGAGGTTAAGGAGCCCATCAAGACTTGGGTGTTGGCTCCCAAGGGAAGGAAAGGAGTGATAATAGGCCTCTTCAGGTGCCCCAACGGGCACTACTTCAGGGCGAAGGTGGGCGAAGCTCCTCCGAAGAAGGAGGCAGCCTAAGGGATCGCCAACGATCCTCGCTCAACATAACCCTTTTTTCACCTTTAAACAAAACTTGGCCAGGGTTTCGGTATATGGGCTTCAAAGTCAAGGATATAAGCTTGGCCGACCAAGGGAAGCTGAAGATCGAGTGGGCAGAAAATCACATGCCAGTGGTAGTGGGCCTCAGGAAGCTCTGCGAGGAGAAGAAGGTGTTCGAAGGTAAGAGGATCTCTGCAGTACTCCACGTTACCAAGGAGACTGCAGCCCTCGTCCGGTCCCTCAAGTTTTGCGGTGCTGAAGTGTACCTAGCGGGCAGCAACCCTCTGAGCACACAAGACGACGTAGCGGCAGCCCTCGCACAAGAAGGCATAAACGTCTATGCGTGGAAGGGCGAGACGGAAGAAGAGTACTGGTGGGCTATTAAGAAAATCATCGAAGAGGGCGACCCAGACCTTGTAATAGACGACGGCGGCGACCTCCACGCTACCATACACAAGGAGTATCCGAAACTGGCTGAGAAGATCATTGGTGGAACTGAGGAGACTACGACCGGAGTAATAAGGCTAAAGGCTATGGAAAAAGAGGGTGTCTTGAAGTACCCAGTGATAGCCGTAAACGACGCGTTTACGAAGTTCCTCTTCGATAACCGCTATGGAACCGGTCAGAGCACCATAGACGGTATACTGAGGGCGACTAACATTTTGTTGGCGGGCAAGGTCGCAGTGGTCGCGGGCTACGGATGGGTAGGGAGAGGAATAGCTATGAGGCTTAGAGGCATGGGGGCGCGCGTAGTGGTTACTGAAGTGAACCCGTTAAGGGCGCTCGAGGCCGTTCACGACGGGTTTGACGTTATGAGGATGGACGACGCAGCCAAGATAGGCGACCTGTTCGTCACGGCTACCGGTAATATACACGTAATTAGAAAGGAACACATACTCAAGATGAAGGACGGCGCAATCCTCGCAAACGCGGGCCACTTCAACGTAGAAATCGACGTGAAGGCGCTTGAGGAGATAGCTATATCTAAGAGGAGGATAAGGCCTTACGTCGACGAGTACAAGCTCCCGGACGGTAGGCGGATATACTTGCTCGCTGAAGGACGTCTCGTAAACCTGGTCGCGGCGGAAGGCCACCCCAGCGAGGTAATGGACATGAGTTTCGCTAACCAGTTCCTCTCCCTTAAGTACTTATTAGAGAAAGCTGGCGAACTGGCGCCTAAGGTTTACAAGGTTCCCGCCGAAATCGACGAAGAAGTGGCAAGGCGTAAACTGGAAGCAATGGGCATTAAAATAGACAGCTTAACGGAAGAACAGGTGAGGTACCTCAACTCATGGTAAGGATCGTTGTAATTGGAAACATTAACATAGATATAATAGCTTTCTTGGACGAGCTCCCCTCAATAGATGAGGGGAGGGAAGCTAAGGACTGGCGGGTGCTCCCAGGAGGCTCCGGGGCCAACTTCTCAGTCGCCGCCCGTAGCTTAGGGGCCGACGTAGAACTCTACGCCGCCGTGGGGACCGGCACCTTCTCTAAAAAAGTCGTGGAGGAGCTTGAGAGGGCCGGAGTCAAAGTCTTCGGCCCTCTGAAAGAGGGCGAACAGTCGATGGTGTTCATCGCTTCCACTCCGAAAGGAAAAGTCATGTACTCGCTGAAGGGCGTGTCCCACTCGCTAAGGCCAGAGGAGCTGCCCGAGAGGTTCGGTGCGGACGTAGTCCACGTTGCTACCAAGCCTCCCTCCTTTGTGGAGAAGTATCTCTCTACTGAGAGACTCAGTTACTCGCCCGGAACTTACGCTTTCGAAGAGACCGAGTCCGTCAAGCGACTCGTGGGAAGGGTTGACTTTCTATTCTTAAATAAGTCCGAAGCAATGAGGTTGGGGCTGTACCCCGAGCCCGAAGTCCTCCCGAGGGAGGCACTCGTTATTACGCTTGGTGGCAAGGGCAGTCTGGTATATACCAGAGGGGGGAGGGCATATTACGTTGAGAGCTTGAAGGTGGAAGTAGTAGACACTACTGGGGCCGGCGATGTGTACGCAGCGGCTTTCTTGGTTACGTATCTCACTGAAGGCGATATAATCAAGGCGGCCAAGGCTGCCAGCGCGGCCGGCGCGCTCGCGGTAACCGTTCCCGGAGGTCAGATAATGCTAGATGTCCAGAGCTTGAAGCTCGCGGCCTCTAAGGTCGGAGTGAGGGAGATGAGGAAGAGTCCGACCCCTGAGGGGTGAGGAGAAGGGGCTGCTGGCCGATCCTTTCAAAACCCGAAGTTACGCCGGTCGCGCGGTAGCTCTGGGATGGGAGGCCCGTTTCCGCCGACCCCGGACAATTTGGTTAAGGCCATAGTATTAGGTGCGCTTGTGGGAGCCGTCGTCGCCGTAATAGTCGACTACAAGCTCAAGAAAGGCTGATCAGGGGGCGAGCTCTCCTCACCCTTCGGCCGATGGCGTATACATCATCCTCTCTTCTGGGCGCCTTAACCAAGGGATAGATTAATAATCCTCCATTCGCTGACCTCCCGAGTACCTCGGGCCTTACGCCCGCTGTGCGCTGGTGGGCGGATGGGTCCGAGGTCTCCCGGCCTCAGCCCAACCTAAGCCACGGCTCCTTGCAGAGCAGCTTACCCTCTAGGACACACGACCCGCATATGCCTATTCCACACTTTATCATCTTCTCGGTACTGTAGTAGCCCTTCAGCCCCATTTCTTTTGCCAGTACCTTGAGTGACGAAATCATAGAAGGTGGGCCACAAGCGTAGACGTCCCTCTTCTGGGGGCGAAGCTTGAGGAGGTCCACAACCGTACCCTTGAACCCCAAACTCCCGTCTTCGGTGGCCACTTCGTCTATTCCATCGATTTTCGGCACCTTCTCGGCGCTCTTGGCACCGAAGAGGAGTTCACCTCCCCAGAGCTCCTTCATGTAAAGTAAGGGAGCTATTCCTACCCCGCCTCCCACGAGGAGGGGTTTGCCCGAAGGGACGGGAGCTTGGCGGCCTAGGGGGCCTAGGAGTCCTACTTTATGGGCCGTGTAGAGGGCCGCAGTGGTCCTTCCCCTAACTTCTACTATGAAGCGAACCGCGTCGCCGCGGTAGCCCGCCACCGAAAGGGGAATCGCCTCGTGGCCGGGAACCCACACCATGAAGAACGTCCCGGGAGGGGGAGCTTCTCCATGATAGCTCACGAACGTTTCGTAGATTCCCTTCGCGAGCTTACGACTCCTCAAGACCTCCTCTACCTTGAAGCTCATGCTATGTCACCTCAAGTTTATGTAATTAGAGACCTCTTTCTCTTCTATTATTTCTCCGCAGTAGTGACACTTCAGTTTGAGCGGCCTCTTCGAGACGACCAAGAACTTAGACTTTATAGGCTCCCTCTTAGACCGGGAAATACACGAACTGTTAGGACAAGTTAAGATACCCTCGACCACGTCGGGAAGCGTGACGCCTCTTTTCTCCACTACTTCTCCGTTCCTTATTATGTTAATCGTCGCGGTGGGCGCTATTAAGGCCAACGCCTTGGTCTGCTCGTCGCTTAGGTAAACGTTCTCTATTTTAACTATGTCTTTTCTCCCGCCCAACTTCTTTGAGTAGACGTTCATAGCTATGAGAACCATAAAGCCTTCGCTACCGTCTATGCCGAGGAGCCTCAAGACCTTTAGTGCCCTTCCGGGAGGCAAGTGGTCTATTACGGTGCCGTTGTTGATCTTGCTTACTTTTAGCTCCTTCACCTCAGACCACCCCCGCACTCCAAGCGAGCGTTGCCATTCTCACTGGCACGGAAGCAGCCACTTGGTCGAAGTAAGCTGCGTGGGGGGTCGAGTCTATTCTCACGTCCAACTCGTCCACACGGGGGAGCGGGTGTAAGACGATCAAGTCCCCCTTCCCCCTCTTTATCAGGTCTAAGGTTATTTTGTAGCTACCTTTAACCTTCTCGTATTCTGAGGGGTCCGGAAACCTCTCCTTCTGTATTCTGGTTACGTATATTACGTCGACGTTAGGAATGACATCCTCCAACCTATCTACTTCAAAAACGTTGAGACCCATAGATTTTAACTCTTCTAAGAACTTGATTGAGGGTTTGAGAACTTCGGGGGCTACTAGGTAGACTGACCTAGGTTTAAACTTAGTCAACGCCAACAGGAAGCTCCTCGCCGTCCTAGCGTACCGAAGGTCCCCCACGACAGCGTAACGAAGGTCTTCGAGCCCCCCTTTCCTCTTTCTGACTACGTAGAGGTCTATGAGCGACTGCGTTGGGTGTTGGTTCTTGCCGTCGCCTGCGTTAATTACTGGGTTTGCGGCGACCTCGCTTGCGTACTTCGCAGAGCCGTCCAAGTTGTGTCTGATCACTATTATGTCGCTAATCTTGTCTAAGACTTTTATAGTGTCGTATAGGCTCTCACCTTTGACGAACGAACTGGCTTCCTCGCCGACTATTGTGAGCGTGTGGGCACACAACCTCTTGGCGCTCTCTTCGAACGAAAGTCTCGTTCTAGTGGACGGTTCGACGAAAAGGAGTGACACTGTTTTGTTTTCAAGGGCACACCACTTCGACTTATGAAGTTTCTTATATTCTATGTCCTCAGCGAGTTCGAATATTTTGATCATGTCTTTCTTATCTAAATCCAAGACGTCTACGACGTCTGGCAACTAACGCCCGGACTGCCTTGGGATGGGAGGTAGAAAAACGCGATTTTTCGTCAAGCTTTCAAAGACCCTTCAGATCTCCACGAAGGAACCGAGGGAAGTGATGAAGTGGCTGGTACCGTATCTGCTGATATCTCTGTTTACCCAGCACCACTACGACTTCACGGTCTTCTATTACTCCGTTCTGCTCATGCTAATGGGCGTCAGCCCGTACGACGTGAACTCTACGGCTCCGTGGATCTATTCGAACCCCGTGACTTACCCGCAGTGGTACGCTTACCCTCCATTCGGTTTAATAGCCCTTTCGGTCCCCTCCTTCCTCCTTTACGAGTTAGGATTACTAAATATGATGACGTTTAGAATAATACTTAAGATAATATTATTGCTTTCGGCCTTCTGGATAGCGAAGCGTCTAGAAGAGGTCCGGAAGGGAAGCGGCCTCGTATTCATAAAAAATCCCTTAGTGTTCTTCGTCACCGCCGTCCACGGGATGATAGACGTTCTAGCTGCCGCTTTGCTGCTCGAGGCACTGTACAAGTTGAACGGCAAGGGTCGCTATTGGTGGGCATTCTTTGCGTTGGCAATAACGACGAAGCAGACGACGTGGATAGTTATACCGGCCTTGGTCGGCCTCGCCTTGAGGTTGAGGCTCTACAAGGACCTCATCAAAGGCTTCGCGTTAGCCGCTCTGATAGTAGTGCCTTTCATTTCTCAAGGTTTCATAGATAACGTCTTAACATTTCACGGGAGCAGGCCTCCAGCCTCGCTGGGGTATACGGGAATCCCTCTAATCACTGTAGCCGGCGACTTGGCCACTTTCCACATAGCTAACTTGGTAGCGCCGTGTTTCGGTAAGCCCGTGCCTAGGAGCGGTTGGGGGTCTCTGGTCCTCACCGCAGCCCTCGCCTCAGCCATGATATACTCCTTTATAATTTCGTATAGGGGAAGATTCGCGAGATCTCTAGTTATATCGTCCTTTGCTTTCATCCTTTTCAGTAAGGTCGTTAGTCCTCAGAACTTGTTGGTTCCGTTAGTTATCTTCATGATATTGGGTGTTCCATCGAGCTTTATGTACCTAATGGGTTTGCTGGCCACACTAGTGGACGCCTTTTTAGGGACCGCTTACTCCGTGCTCGGTTACTTACCGGAAGACGCGTTGAACGAGTTGGGGACGAGCATAGTCATTCTGTATAGGTCTAGCCTCTGGCTCTCTAACCTCTCGGGATTTGTGGGCCTCTTCGCATTGGTGCTCTATCATCTTATCATAGTCACGATATTATTCTATATCTTGAGAGAAAGGATAGGGATAAGGAGATTCGCTTTGCTTTATGTAATATACTTAATTCTCGTTTTAAACAGCGTAACGATCGGGGGCAACGTTCAAAGGGTCGCGGGGGTCCACGGGGAGCTCGTGAACGCTAGAGGAGCGGTCGTCTGGATATGGTTGAACCCCTTCAACGGCTTTAGGAGCGGCGACTACGCTCGCCTTCCCGGCGCCACAGCTTACTGGGAGTACACTTATCCCCTCGCACTACAAACGGTGAAGTGGCTCAAGGACCACGGCTTCAGTTACGTAGTGTTCCCTTTCACGCTCGACCGGTATAGGCTCTACGAGTACGTCCCTTGGCTCTTCGCGCTGGTCAGCGAAAGGATGCCCTTTGCTTGGCTGGTCGTAATAAGCGACGACGTCGAAGAGTACTTGAGCGGTCACGCCAGCGCCCCGCCCGGGACGAACGTTACCGAAGTCTTGAATGAGGCGTTCAGAGCCACCCCATATTACTTGAATATGAAGATATTGGAGACATCGAAGAGGTTGAACGATATATTTAAGGAAGCTAACGCTTCTAGGGCAGTAAACGTTATCTGGAAAGAGATGAGGTGTCCGATAAGCTACTTGAGGGACGAGAGGGGGTTACCCGTGATATTTCTTATAGATAAGACCCACTCGGGTAAGGTCCTCTCCAACGGGACCCGGTACGCGGTCGTTCACCCTAAAAACGTCGTTTTTATTAATGACTATTATGAAGGCAATGTGGTCTACGGGACCCCGATCACCCCGGTCAGTAAGGTCGGCTTGGAGGAGTGGTTGCTTCAGTACGCGAAGAAGTCTTCGCTGTACAGCCTCCTCTGCGCCTCGCGATAATAGATTGTGGGCACCTTTCTCAACAGCCTCCTCCGAAGTCCCTTGTCAGCCGTGGCCACGGCTAAGCCATACCTTAGGGCAATCGAAACTATGTCGTCGTCGGTCCTCCTCTCGAGGTTGGCGTTGAGGATCGGACACTGCTCCAAGACTATAGGAAGGACGAGCCTCGCCGCCCTCCCTCTCTTGCTCTGCTCCTCGGAGATCCGTTCCAGCTCTCGCAAGACCGATGGCGTGACGGCGCACAAACCACCCATTTCCTCTATCTGGCCTATAACGTCTATCCCCTCAGCTATGAGTAATAGTACCGACGTATCGGCTATTACTAGCCTCCTCTTGAGGCGCTCGAGCTCACGCTCGTCGAGGACCCTCATGACCCGCGACGGCTCTACCTCAACAAGGTAAAAACTCCATGTGAGTAAACGGGCGCGGGTACGTAACGTGAAAGCGCTTGTCTACATATTGGCCCTACTGATGGTAGCAGATGGCATCCTTAGCTCTTACATCGCGTTGAGAGCGCCTTATCCCGCGGCAGTCCCCCTGGGCAGCCCGATGGCATATAGGAACGTTTACCTCCACGTGCCGATAGCGTGGGCTACATACGTCCTCTTCATCATAGCGTTCATACTTTCGATATTGTACTTAGTTACGCAAGACAAGAAGTATGACAAGTACGCCGCGCTCTTCGTCTACACTGCTCTGGTATACGCCTTCATGGTGTTAGCCACGGGGAGCGCTTGGGCCCAAGAGTCTTGGGGGAGCTTCTGGAACTGGGACCCTAGGGAGACCGGCGTACTTATTCTCTTCATAGCGTACTTGGTATACGTAGCGATCAGGAAGAGCGTTCAAGACCCGGACCGCCGGGCGACGATATCAGCAGTTTACTCAATCGCGGCCTTCGCGACAGTCCCCATAAGCTTCATAATGCCCTACGTGATGGAAGGCTCCTTACACCCGACGCTACAGGCTACCAAAGGCTTCATAACACAACCTCAAGTGTCGAAGTTCTTCTTTGCTAAGGTACTGCTGACGGTTATAGAGGCGGTTCTCATACCGGTTGTCGTAGGAATGGGATATTCGAGGGAGTTCTTTAAGGCGGCTGTAGCGACAGCGGCGATACTGCTCGTCGGCGCGGCTCTCGCTTACCCGTGGGGGCTCACTGGGAGGGTCGTGGAGGCCAAGCTCCAAAGCGGAACTGCTGAGTTGACTGCAATATACAAGGGAGAGAAAATTAAGATAAAGGGAAGCTTGGAGCTCGTAATAAACAACAATGGACAGAAGATAAAGGTAGTTGTAAAGGACACCGAAGGCCTGCCCAAACCAGAGTTCGTGACCGTGCCGGGCTTCGCTAAGGGGAGTAACCTTACAGTTAACTACGAGGGTCGGGAGCTATGGCCTACCGCGCTAGGTCACTTGGTCAAGGTTGAAAACGAAAGGGCGGTGGCCCTCAATCCCTTCTGTATACCTTGGACCTTGTTCATCTATGCTATAGGCTTCTTGATTTTAGCTTACGTGTTGCCCAGAGAGATCGCCTATTAATGGACGTATTTCTAACGCTGCCCTAGGGACCCCTTCAAGGGGGCGCTCAACGGGCGTGATGAGGGATGGTGTGCCCTTACGCTAAGGTAAAGAGCATCTTCAGGAAGAAAGTAATCTGCGAGCTGCTGGGTAGCGAGGTGAACCACAAGAAGTACCCGTGCCTAAGCGGCAACTACGAGCGATGTCCCATTTATGAGGAGTTTAAGCACAGAGAGGGAGCCAAAGAGACGGAGCTAATAGCTCCGACGGGCAAGGAAGCGGAAAGCGACGAACCTTTGGAAAAGATGGTCAACGAGGAGGTAGTCAAGGCAAAGAGGTTCTACGACCCCAAGAAGGGGGAAGAGCCCCCCACTTGTTATGATTGTCTTTACTTTTCGCCGACCACGCGGTACTGTTTGCTTCTAAGGAAAAAGGTCCCTAACCCTGAGGAGCCGGAATGTCGCCGCTCGAAGGCTTCCTAGCGGTGTATCGGGGCTTCGTCTGGGTGGTCAAAGGGGTTGACGTCTGTGAGGAAGGCGTAATAGCTTACCCCCGTTATGACCTTAAGGGGAGGAAGCTAGAGAAGGACGTAGTGGATAACTTAGTTCGGAGCGCCTTAGAACTTACGGACTGCGCTCCCAGACCGGTCCCCTTACTCCCCCTAGGCGAGACGGAGCTCGTGGACCCTAGACACTTGCTCGAGGCGGACCCCGCGGCTAAAGACTTCGCCTCCCTGTTCCCGTGTGAGGTCGGACTGACGGGCTCTCGTGCTTTGGGAATGGGAGGAGGGGACGTCGACTTAGTCGTTTACGACGAGAGCTGCTTCAACGACGTTATAGAAACCTTAAGGGAACTCAAGGCTAAAGGCGAGATAGGCCCTTACGAGGGTAAGTGGGACGCCCTTGGCCCGAGGGCGAGGCGCAAGAGGAAGGAGTATTCCGTGTTGGAGGGGGTTTGGAAGGGAATACCCTATTCCATAAGGCTTGTTAAGGGGCCTAGGTCTCCTAGGAGGCCCGTAGCGGTGGCCCAAGTCATTAGGAGAGGCGTCGTCGTTCGCTCAGACCCCTATACGCCCACCCAAATAGTGCTGCACGACGGAACGGTGGTCGAGAGCTTGCGTCTCCAGCACGCGGAGCTCCCGAGGGGTTATGAGGTCGTTATCGAAGGAATCCTAGAGGTGAGGGCGGACGGGGTGAGAGTATCCTTACCTCCGGGAGGAAGGTTAGAGATACTTGCTCCTTAGTGTCCCTGGCAGTAGCTCTGGAGGCCGGCATATGTAAGCCCGGGAACGTCTGTCCGGAGAGGGCCGGAAGCTTCTCATATCCCGACATACTAGTGGACGCCTTCGAGCTCCAGTGGGCGTGTCGCCTCTCTCAAAGGGGCGCCCCGCTGGGACTGGTTTACCGCGAGGCCTTGGGGGCTCAGCGGAGTACCCTTACGGGTTATGTCATATTAGCGGTACCCCTAATGAGACACTTGTCGAAGGGGTTGGATGCGACTAAGCGCGCTTTGGAAGATCTGAAGGCGAGTAAGGTTTACGACGCACAGCTCTTCTTGAAGTCCCTCTCGGAAACCGGCTTAAGCCACTACAAGAAGGTAGAAGGCTTCGTCGACGCCGACGAGTGGTGGACATTCGAGGGAAACCTCTGGGACCTCTTCCTCTACTTGTCGAAATTTGACGACTTGTTTAGAGAGATAGTTAAAGGATATCCGTTAAGCTTGGAAGGCGCCCTCCGACTAATTCGGGAGGGTTATTCCAAGCGCACGCTCGAAGGGCTGCAGCGCTTCGTGCTTTCTAACATTATAGACAGTTTGGTGGCTCGCAAGCACGGCTACAGGGTGGCCTTGGGGCTCAATAGGGCCGCCAAGGAGGGCTACCACAGTTGGTACATCGAGGATAAAGGGATAAACCCGGGGACCGCCGCTGACATAATAGCCGTTTCAATACTTCTGGCGCTGGCTGAGGAAGCGAGATGAAGGTGGAAGTGACGTCTGAGGCAATAAGGAAGGCTAAGCTAGTCGGGCCGGTAATATATCAAAAGCACGTTAAGGGGAAGGCCGAAGTAGGCGAGCTCGTTGAGGTCGAAGGCGAAGGGGGGAAGCTCTGCGCCCTCTGGGACGAGACCGGCCCCGTGAGGCTCAGAGTGCTGTTCTGGCACGAGTGCCCGGGATCGGTGGAGGACGCCATTCGAGAGGCCTTAATTAGGGCTTATAGGACTAGGGAGGCGAACGGCTCGGCCTCTTGGGAGGCCTACAGGCTAGTCAACAGCGACGGCGACTCCTTCCCCGGCCTAATAGTTGACGTCTACAAGGATTTGGCCGTCCTCCAGTCCTCCTCCCTAGCTATAGACAAGCACATAATGACCATAGCGAAGATAGTGAAGGACGTGACCGGGGCGGAGGCGGTGGCCGAGAAGAGCTCCCAGAGGGTCAGGGCCAAGGTGGGCTTGCCCCCTAGGGAGGGCCTCTTGATAGGCAACAAGAAGGAGACCGTGGTGGACGAGGAGGGGGTGAAGTTCAAGGTGAGCATAGAGGGGCAGAAGACCGGGCTCTACTTGGACCAGAGGGAGAACCGGGTTTACGCGGAGAGGTTCTCTTCCGGCTCTAAGTTCTTGGACGCCTTCTCCTACACCGGCGGCTTCGGCCTCCACGCCTTGAAGGCCGGCGCGAGGGAAGTAACCTTCGTGGACGAGGACCCTTGGGCTTTGAGGGTTCTGAGGGAGAACTTGAGGCTGAACAACTTCGACGAGGGGAAGGTGAGAGTAGTTAGGGAGGACATCTGGAGTTATCTGAGAGCTCGACTCAAGAGGAGGGAAACCACAGAGGTCGCGAGCTACGACCCACCGGCGTTCATCCCCACCAAGGAAAAGTTGGAGGAGGGGATGAGAGACTACATGAGGCTCTACGTTTACGCTTTGAAGCTCGCGGACCCCTCGAGTGTGGTGATGTTGTCGTCTTGTTCTCAACCGTTTACGAGGGACATGTTCTTGTGGACGATAGCTAAGGCCTCTTACTTCAGTAATAGGGAGTCTAGAGTCTTCGCGGTTAGGGGTGCTTCAAGGGACCACGTATTTCCTCCCGGCTCCACTTACATGGAATACCTCAAGTTCGCCGCCCTCTCAGTATTTTGAAATAGTAACAACACCTCACGAACCACAAGAGCCAGCTCGCCAGTCCCTTCCCTACTATGAACGAGAGTAGAGCTGCGGAATCAATGACAGAGTCTGCCTTCGATAGCGGAAACTTCTCGCCTAAGGCAGTCACTTTCAATATCAAGTATACGAGCGCCAGTCCGCCGCTCACGCCCAAGGTCCCTACGGGGTCCCACCAACCGTAGAAGAACAGCACAATCGTTATTGCAGATAAGTTAAAGCCGACCCAGAATGACCTCAACGAGTTGCTATAGTACAGCCTCTGCGCTATTGTTAACCAGATGAGCGCGGTGATGCCCGCGGCTACGGCGGGTACGTACCTAAAGTTCTCCATAGTGGTAAAGTGTTGCTCTATCAAGTAGACTAAGATTAAAGAAAAGAGCGCGAGTAAGCGGTCGCCCCTTTCCATAATGCCCTTTCCCGCCAGCGCTACGCCTTCGCTCTCGGCGGCGGCCCTTACGCTCGAGATTATTATGGAGCCCGTAATCCATAGGTATGTAACAGTCCACGGGACGCCGAGCGCGGGGAGCGAGTAGAAGATTATGGTGTCGTTTAGGCGGTCTACGGCCGAGTCCAAGAACGCCCCGGCTTTGGAAGTCTTTCCCGTCAGCCTGGCTACTGCCCCGTCTAAAGCGTCGAACAACGTTGACAACAAGAGGAAAGGGAGGGCTTCGAGGACCATTCCTTTCCAGACGAGGTAAGTGAAGGTGGCTGCGAAGGGTATGCTGAGCAAAGTTATTACGTTTGGCGAGAGTTTGGATAAGGGCCTAGCCGCGAGCTTGAGCAGTCCTTCTGTGCGACCCCTCAGTTTTTCCATCAATCCCCTCTCCTCAAGGCCTCAAGAGACCATTTCTAATAACTCGCTTGAGCTCAAGAAGCGCTTGGGGTACCACTTAGCTAGGACTTCCTTATAGTTCAAGAACCTCGTGTCTGCAAGTATTACGACCCCGCTGTCGGAGGGACTCCTCACCAACCTCCCGACGGCTTGTTTTACTTTGACTAACATTTCCTCCTCGTAGAGCTTTTCCAACGTCTTCTTCCAGTCTCCCTTTGAGACCGCCTTTGAGAAGTCCTCAAGGTAAGGGCTGGGCGACGGGAAGGGAGCACCCAATACGGCGACCGCCCTTATTATGCTAGAGCCCCCTTCGTCAACTAATTCCACTCCTTCAGTCAACTGATCCCCGGCGACCGCGGCTACGAGTGACGCGCCCCTCTTGGCCGCTTCTAAGACCTTATGGCCCAACCCCCTCTCGCTCACTATCACGTTGACTTCGCCCCTCTCGGAGAGCTCTGACAAGTGGGGTTTAGCTAAGGAGAGCGCGCTGTAAGAGGGGTAAACCATCAAGCAAGTCCCTCCGCTCCTCGCGACCATCCGGTAGCACGCTAGTTCAATCCTCTTACGCCTCTCCATCATTACGGGGTCGTTCCTAAGCTTGTACTTGCTGCTGTAGTCGGTAATAAACAAATACATTACGTTGTTTGGGTTAAACAAGTTAAAGTAAGAATTCCTCAAATACTCATTATCGAACAAGTCTAAGTAAACCACTTCAGCCGACAGAACGGTTTCGAGGAACTGTTTGGAGTGTAGGGTTCCCGAGAGGAGTATTAACCCCTTGCTCTCATTGACGTACTTGGAGATCCAAGGCTTAAGTTCCCTGATAACGAGGGAATCTCCCTCCAGGTAAGCCGCCCCGTGCCCGCTCTCTAAGAGCGTGAAGGCTTCCAAGACGTCCCTAATCTGTACGGCCAAGTCCGCGGCTGGGTGGGCTTCTAAGACTAATTTGGGTAATGCCCTCTCTAGCGCTTCCACTATTATCTTTATTTCTGAGGTCGACACCTCGAAGAAGTTAGTTACTCTCAGCGGCCTTTCCACCACACTGAAACCTTTCAACCTCCTGAGCACGTTGATCAACGAGAGTATAGTTGTGGAAAAAGTCTTCATAACCTCGACAACCTCCTTCACTCCCTCAGTACTGTTTAGCGACTTGAAGAGTTTGGGGTAGGAGGACAGCAAGCCTATCGCTCTATCAAGCTTGAACTTCCTCTCCCTTACAAACTTCAGCAAGTTATGCGCCTCGTCGACGACTATTAGGGCCTCCTTGAGGTCCGTTCCTAGTTTAGGCAAGATGTCCGGGGAGAGGTACTGGTAACTTAACACCACTAAGTCTGCGTCCTTGGAGAGCTCCTTCAATGTTACGTAGGGACATTTGAAGGACCTTATAGTACTCTCAATCCATGAGAAAACCTCCGTCCACGAAGCGGGCGGCTCACCTACCCTGTCCCTCCAAGAGCACTGAGGGCACAAGTTCACCCCGGCGTAGCCGGCTGGACAAGCCTTCTCCTTCCCTATCAGCGGGACGGCCTTCAGACGTAACCCGAACCTCTCTACGTCCCTGAGCGGGGGGAGGAGCTGGGTTACTGTCCTCACTGCGAACAAGGACTTCTTAGCTATCCCGAGCTCTATAGCACTTTCGATTATCTTGAGGGCAGTTAGGGTCTTACCGCTTCCAGTGGGGGAGTTGATTGCAATGACCTTCTTGCCCTCTTTCAGCTCTTCGAGTGAACGGTTCACGAAGTACTGTTGCCAAGGCCTTAGCATCTGGAAATCCGCGGAGGGGCTCAGCTGCGGCCTAATAACTCCCAGAGGAGCTCTTCGAAGCTCTCGGTGTCGTGACCGCTCTCCAGCCAGAAGAACTTGTTGCCGGAGCTCCAGAAGGCTGAGGGGTAGGATTCTTTGAAGTTGGGATACGTAGTATAGACCATTATAACGTCTTTATTCCCGACTTTAGTTTTCGTCACTTTCTCTATATCCATCATATCTTTGAGAGCTGTCAATGTGTTGTAGACCCAGTTCACCAAGCCCTTGGCCTTATCTTCGTTTTCTAACTCAAAGATCCATAGCACAGAATCATCGTCATAGCGTATCGCAGTCACTTTATCCGGGTCGACGACCTTGCTCGAGAGCATAGCCCTTGCGAGGGCGGTCTTAGCTTTTTCAAATAACTCGAAGGCCTTCTGACCACTAACTCTCGAGACCTCTCGCGGCAAGCCCGTGCTACCCATCACTACATACGCCCCGGGGTTAGATTAAGGGATGAGGTCGTCAAGGCCGTGTTTCGCTACTTCGGTATCTTGTCGCCCGGGAGTTCAATAAAGGAGGGCGAGTGGACCGTTGAGTTGCGTTGTAGTAAGGAGGGCAACTGTATCTATAGAAGACAGTCCTCGGAGACGGGCGAGAGCGTAGAAGAGATACTCGGAGGGGTGGACGAGCTTCGGCTCTACCCGGACATCTACGGCGGTGAGAACGTCTACTACTTGTACTTGGATCTCGAAAGAGAACTGCTGTTAGCTCCGGACTCCGAGACCATGATTACTGTGGGCGTACCGATAGCTATCAGAGTTGTAATGATTAAGAGATTCATGTTTAGGGATGTTAGCACGGGCAAGGAGTGGGTAGAGGAGCGCAAATATGAGGTAGACAGGATACCGCTCTCCAAGGTCACCTACGCCCTCTATGGAAGTCCGGAGAGGGGGATACTCGCCCGCTATTATAAGGCCAAAGTGGGTTCGTGGCTTATATTGAAAGAAGCCCCAATGGAAGTTTATATATTCAACAATACGCAAAGGGTCGAAAAGGTGAAGAGAATAGTCTTTCCGACTCTGTTACCCAAGTTGTTCTTCGTACCCGGCAGCGGCAAAGTGGACGTCTCCCCGATAGCTGTTGAGATAGAGAGGGGCGTGGCTACGATCAGAAGGCTGAGGGACACACCCAGAAAGCAAGGTTACGTGGAAGTCCCGGACACGGGGAAGGTTCCTAGGTGGGTGGCTATTTTTGGTCTTTGAGGTAGACTACGTGTATAGGGAACGGTATCTCAATGTTGTACTTCTGGCACACCTTGAATATTTCCTCACGGATTGATTTGTACATATCATACCACTTCTTCGTGGGCACCCACAAGTTAAGCCTTATTAGGACGTAGAAGTCGCCGAAATCTTCGATGAATATCTCTGGCTCGGGTACTTGCAAGACGTCGGGGTGTTTGGAGAAGTAACTCCTAAAGACGTCTAACGCCTTCAACGCGTCAGAATAGCTTACGCCGACCCGTACTTGGAGGCGTCTTGCAACAGTTCCAGTCTTATTGATTATAATGTCATTGAAGAAGGTTGAGTTAGGTATGCGCGCTAACTCGCCGTCTATGGTGAGTAGCATAGTAGAAAATATGTTGAAAGATTGGACTTTCCCGCTGATGCCGCTATTCTTGAGCTCGACAAAGTCCCCTATTTTTAGGGGTCTTTCAATCATTAGGAATAGGCCGGATATCGCGTTTGATATTACTGTTTGAGCTGCGAACGAAATAGCCAAGGTTAATATACCACCTGCCATCAGCAAGTTTTGTATTGGGACTCCTATTGCCGACAAGAAAGCCATTATCAAAAGTGCGTAAATGAGGTACGTTATTATGCGAACGCCCATAAACGCTAGGTTTTCGTCGCCTAAGCTTCTGACCAAGAGTTCACTCAGCTTGTCCTCTCCAACTTTTCTGATGATTAGATATATCGACAGCAACACTACAATACTCAGAACGTCCACGGGCGTCAACGCTTTACTTCCGACGAGACGCGTGTGCCAGGGTCGTAAAAGCCGATGAGGACCCGTGTTTCAGCCGAACTCGTGAGGAGACGAGGCCGTGCACCGAGGCTTAAAGAGTAAATGGTCATTCGAAGTGGCGGATGAAGAATGAAGGTGGGGATAGCCTACGACCATCCCAGGTGGGAGGAGAAACACATAATCGAGCTGTTGAGGTCTAGGGGCCACGAGGTGATAGAGTATCCTCTCAGACATAGTTCGTTCGAAATAGGCGTCTCCAGCGAACTTCCGGACGTGGTGGTTCAAAGGGCTGTGAGCAGCGCTAGGGCGATTTCCTTCACCGCGCACATGGAGTCAATGGGCGTTCCGGTAGTTAATTCTCTTCATACACAGCTGGTGTGCGATAATAAGGTGTTGACAGACTCGGCCCTCAATAAGGAGAACGTGCCTCGGCCCAGAACGTTCATCGCGTACGACTTGGAGAGCGCCTTAGAGGCCGCTAGGGAGTTAGGCTTTCCCCTAGTCGTTAAGCCCCTACAGGGGAGTTGGGGGAGGCTTCAAGCCTTAGTAAAGGACGAGGACGCCCTAAAGGCCATAATAGAGCATAGGGAAGCCATGCCTTCGCCCCAGTTCAAGGTCCATTACCTTCAAGAATATATAAACAAGCCTAATAGAGACATCAGAGTGTTCGTAGTAGGGGACTCCGTTCCAGTAGCTATATATAGAATCTCCGAGAGGGAGTGGAGGACCAACACGGCCCTTGGGGGCAGGGCCGAGAAGGCAGAAGTCGACGAGGAGCTCGAGGAACTTGCCATAAAGGCGGCTAGGGCTGTGGGAGGCGGCGTGTTGGGCGTGGACGTGGTCGAAGATCCAGAGAGGGGCTACTTAGTGATTGAGGTTAATTCCAACGTGGACTTTAAAAACACATACAAGGTTACAGGCTTTGATATGGGAGAAGCCATAATAGACTATGCTTTGTCTTTAGTAAAACGTTGAGGTCCTTAAATAGGCCACTTAACTGCGGGCTGAGTGGTGGAAGGGAGTGACCCTGAACAAGGGCGACATAGTTGTCTTAGATTACACCTTAAGACTGGCTGATACAGGAGAAGTAATTACTACTACCTCCGAAGAAGAGGCCAAGAAGGCCGGCATCTACAAGGAGGGCGAGAAGTATGAGCCAGTAATAGTGGTTGTCGGCGAGGGGAGCTTACTCCCCGGGCTAGAGGAAGCAGTCGTCGAGATGAAGGAAGGCGAAGAGAAGGAAATAGAAATACCGCCTTCCAAGGCGTACGGCGAGAGGGACCCGGCGAAAGTTAAGGTATACAGCTTGAGGGAGTTTAAGAAGGCCGGCGTGAAGAACGTTTACCCTGGCATGGTTGTTAGAATAGGCAACGAGTTGGGCATAGTTAGGAGCGTCGACGGGGGGAGGGTTAGAGTAGACTTCAACAACCCCTATGCCGGGAAGACCATCAAAGCCCGGGTTAAGGTAATAAAGATAGTCAAAGAGCCCAAGGACAAAGTAGAGTACTTGATCAAGAGAAGGTTGCCCGAGGCCGAGATGAAATACGAGGATGGGGCAGTCACGATAACATTGCCCCTCAAGTATATATTGGCTGACAACATCCAAGCGGTGAAGGTAGTGTTGGCCGACGAGATATTCAAGTGGGTACCAGAGGTCAAGGAAGTGAAGTTCGTAGAACCGATAAAGAGGCCCGAAGGGGAGCCCGAAGGGGAGCAAGAGTCAGAGGGGACACAAAGCTAAGACTAGGATCGATCCACGCGTTTTTGTAATTTAAAAACTTCTCCTCGGTGTCTCCACTCGTATTTCTACCGGGGCGCCTAGTATCTCTTCCAGAATCTTCTCCACTTGTTCCTTAGGTATCGCCAGCCTCCTCAGAGGGCCTCTAACGTTAACGACGTACTTCTGCGTCCCGTCGGGTAGCCACATAATGTTTATTCCCTTTACTGTCAGGGGGATCAACAGTTGGGAGACTAACTGCCTCGGGTCCTCCTCGCTCTTTAACAACACCCTTATTCGGTAGTCGCGGCCTAACTCCTTGACCAGCGCTTGTCGGATCTTCTTAGCGAGTTCGTTGGAGGCTTTGTCAACTTTTATCACTACGATCAATGTATTGTCAACTTGGTAGGTTTTCTCGTACGTCGCGTTTCTCAGTTCCTTTATTTCGTTTTCTAAATTCAGTAGCACCCTCATTATGTCTACTTCTATGGGTTTTACTATCCCTTCATCCACCTTTCTCTGACAGCTCGGACAGAGGACTCCGGTCTTGACGCAGATTACATCCAAAGGTATCCTCACTATCGTCATCACCTCGTCATTTTCTTCGAGTGGCGCTGGCGCGTGACGGAATAAAAGGATTTTATTTTGAGCGGCGACACCTGCGGCCTTGTAGTTATTATGACCGGCGAGGAAGGGTAAGTGGTAAATTAATAATCCCTACATGCTTTCCAGACTGATGGAGCCGGGGTGCCCGAGCGGCCTAAGGGGTCGGGCTGCAGTGGAGCGTTGGCCACCGCCCGTTGGATACCCGATCTCTCCCGGGTTCGAATCCCGGCCCCGGCTCCACCTACCATCACGCTTCTCGTCCCGCAACGACGGTGATCAGAGTTGAGAATTCTGGTGGTCAGTGACGTTCACTGTGAGGAAAAGGACAACGTGAGGAAGTACCTCGAGGCCTACAACAAGAGCTCCCCAGACGTAGTCTTGGGCGCCGGAGACTGGGGGGACTGTGAGGACTACAGCTTCCTTGAAGGACAAGAGGTAATCACAGTCTACGGGAACCACGATAAGGTCTACGAATTAAAGAAATATGCGAAAGTCTTGGACGGCGACGTGGTAGAGCTGGGCGGCCTCAAGATCGGTGGCGTCAGCGGGATAGTCAGCCCCAAGGGCACCCCTTCGAAGTCTAATACCCCTAGGAAGAGGCCAGAAGAGTTCGTCAAAGTAGCGGAGAGGATAAAGGGAGTCGACCTAATGGTGATGCACGAAGCGCCTTACATGCCTATGGTCTTCGGAAAGATGTGGAGGTCTGTGGGCCCCCTAACCGCCCTCACGGCGGTCCAAGAGGTCAAACCTAAGGTACTCGTAGTGGGTCACCTACACAAGGCTCCGTCCCTACACGCTAAGGTAGATCGATGCCACGTCTTCCACGTGGATACGAGCAGCGGAGGCTACGTAATACTTGACACTGACACTATGGTAGCTGAGGGCTTTGTCAACAATATAAGGACGTTCAAAGTGAAGATGGAGGAACTCTTGAAACAAGACGCCATCATTTAAAAATCGGGCCGTTAAAGAGTATGTGGAACAGAATCGATTTGGTATGAGGGAGGGATTATGGTAAAATATATCATCAAAGCCCTCGTAGAGGTTGACGGTCCCGTTGACGAGCACGACATCATAGGTGCCATATTCGGGCAGACCGAAGGCCTCCTGGACGATTTCGACTTAAGGGAGTTGCAAGAGAAGGGCCGTATCGGCCGTATACTCGTTAAGCTGCAGAGGAGGGGGAACAAGGCGGTAGGCGAGATTTACGTGCCCTCCAACTTGGACCGGGTGGAGACGGCCCTCGTCGCAGCGATGCTGGAGTCAGTCGACAAGGTCGGGCCCTATCCTGCCCGCATAAGCGTGGTTGAGATAATAGACGTGCGCGCCGAGAAGATAAAGAAGATAATAGAGAGGGCTAAAGAAATATTGAAGAAGTGGAGTCAAGAGAAGAGTGTCGACATAAGGGAAATATTGAAAGAGATAAGCGAGACCACGAAAAAGTCCCAACTGATAGAGTACGGCCCCGAGAAACTCCCGGCCGGCCCGGGCGTGGAGCGCTCGGACACGATAATCATAGTCGAGGGGAGGGCGGACGTGTTGAACTTGTTGAGGTACGGCTACGATAACGTGATCGCCTTGGGAGGGGCAACCACTAAGGTGCCCGAAACGATAAAGAAATTAGCTAAGGAGAAGATAGCGATAGCCTTCGTGGACGGCGACAGAGGGGGGTTGATGGTACTGAAGAACTTGCTCTCCCAAGCAGACATAGACTACGTGGCCAGAGCGCCCCCGGGCAAGGAAGTGGAGGACTTGACCGCTAGAGAGATCGCCAAGTCGCTTAGCAACTTAATACCGGCAAGCAAGATGAAAGAGGAGTTATTGAAGGTAGAGAAGTTACAGAAGGAGGAGGTCAAGGAGGTAGCAGAGAAAGCAGAAAAGGTTGAGGCCGAAGAGGTCGTGAAGAAAGAGGAAGTAGCCGAAAGGGGTGAGGAGATGGAGAGTAAGGCCGAGGGCGCCGAACAGCCTACGGCGACGGCGCTCGAGAAGGCGGCCGCTAAGGAAGAAGTAAAGCAAGAGGTCAAGACCGAGGAAGAGAAGGTCAAGGAATACGTAATGTTCATCCCCGACAGCGTGTTCGAGAAGGCTAAAGAAATCACGGGGACCTTGAGGTCCGTCCTCTACGACTCCCAGTGGAACATCGTCGCCGAGGTGCCCGCGAAGGACGTGGTCAGCGCCATAGAGGAGAAGGGCGCGTACGCCGTGCTTCACGACGGAGTCATAACTCAGAGGATGTTGGACGTGATGAGCTTGAAGGGAGGCCGATTGATACTGGGGAGGAGGGTAGCTAGGGTCAGCAAGAGGCCTAAGGGCGTGTTCGTAGTCCTCTTGAGTTAATCTCTCCTTATTACTTGTTTATGAACTTCCAAAGGCCGTCTTTCCTCCCCTTGAGCCTAGCCTCAGTGATCCCGAAGTATCCCAATATCCTCATGGCTGCCGGTATGACTTGATGGTCTATGTAATAGTTGTAGTCGATCATTTCTTTCTGGACCAAGAACCAAGGCCACGCCCTGCTCGACAGCTTCCCTACGCCCTTCACTATCACGTAGCCTACCTTGTCCCCTTTCTTTACTTCGTACCCTCTTTCTATGGCCCTCTTCGCAGCCGCTACGTGCGGCGGCTCAGACTTATACTCGTCTAAGGATTTCTCTAACGTCTTCCAAATGACTAACTTCTCTATAGGTACCTCGCCTCTCCTGAGTTTTTCTATTATTGAATTGACGTACTCCACCGCCTTATTCACGTCACCTTCTTTAAGAACTATTTCAATAATTTTTTCTTGGACCTCCTTGGCGACCTCCGCCCAGTCGCCTCTGACGGCCTCGAACCCTACTACGTCTATCCGGCCGTCCTCTAAGATGCCGGCGTACCTCTTTTTCGCTTCCGTGAAGAAGAGCTTTTTGTATATTTTATCTATCTTTATTTCAAAGCCCAGCTCTTTTTCTATTCTTTCGATTAACTTCTCTACTTTTTCTTTATCATATATTACGAACAAGCTGTCCGTGTCCCCGTAAATTACCTTAAGTCCGAGTTCCCGGGCCATTTGGATCGCCTTCAAGATCAACTCTCTCCCCCACGACGTTACTGCCTCTGCGCACTCCCTACAGTACCACCGGGCGTGGGGCCACCCCATGTAGCCGTAGTGAGCGTTGGCGAGCACCTTCACTGCCTTTTGCCTATTGTCTAATAGCTTGTACAAGGGGTCTTCGGGGCTTAACGACTTCATTCTTTCCTTAATTTCCTTCCTTAAGTTTAGCAAGGTTACTAATGACCTTTTGAAGAACGCGTCGGGCCTCTTTTTGAACATGTAACCGGCCGGCGAGACGTATACCTCGTCGGGCGACACCTTCTCGCCGGGCCTCACTAAGGTGTCAGGGCCGACGTTGTACTTTATCATTATGTTTGGATACATCGACGAGAAGTCCAAAACGGCGACGTTCTCGTGTACCCCTTTTAGCGGGCGCAGCACTATGGCCCCCTTGTAACTGGCCACCTTCCTCTCTACCCTATTCGGCACGAGCTCGTTAGTGACGAAGGCAACTCTCATCAAGTACCACTCAACCCTATAGCCGACGGACGCCGCCATGACTTGGTCTAACGGAAGGCCGGTTAGGTAGCTCAGCTGTTCTCCGAAAGGAATGAAGAGCTCGGCCAGCATCAGCGTGCTGAGGGCGTCAGCTTCGTTGTACTTCCTCAAGACGTCCCTCTTTTGAGGGTCCTCCCAGTACTGGTATATTAGGTGGTGAGGGATCAACGGCCTTTCGTCCTTTTTCATGACGTTGAAGTAATCTGCGACGTTCTCCAAGGTCTTCACCTTAACTTCGTACACCTCTTTAGCAAAGTCGTAGACGTCCACGTTAAGGCGCCCCGGAACGGAGACGTGGCCGTAGGCGCCGGTAGTGGGGATTACGCCGACCTTCCGTCCCACGTCTAGGCGTACGCCGACGACCTTGCTCCTCTCTATCAAGTACGGCCAGTCGAAGCTGTTGCTGTTGTACCCAACGACGACGTCTGGGTCTCGTTCGAGCATCTCCTTTTTGAACCAAACGATCAAGTCCTTATCGTTCTTATCTTGGGAGAGCTTAGAGACTACGGAGCCTTCGGAGGCCAATGCAATAGAAATTATTGGGTCCCTCTCCGGTCGGGGGGTTCCCGACTTGTTATATACCTCTATGTCGAAGGCTAAGGTCTTCAACTTCGGTTTGACATCTATGTTCAGTGCCTCGGGTCCGTTCAAGACCTCGTAGACCGTTTCTACTCGGTAGCTCTTCTCGGGGCCAAGCTCTTTTACCTCGAACTCCGCCCAGCCACAAGGCCTTAAGCCGGTATCTATTATGTACCTCATCGAAAACCTTATGTCTGCCTCCAGTACGTCTGCGACTTCCTCCAACCTCTTGACCTCTTCTCTGTACTCTCTAACGCTCTCGGGGATTACGGTAGTCACTTTAATTACAGTCTTTTCCCTACCAATGAGCTTTTTCTTAAGTACCTCGAGGGAAATTATGGGAGACTTGGGCTTACTCAAGAGGGATAATTTCCTCTTAAGCCTTTCCAAGTCTGCGTTCTCTTTTAGGAGCACATAAAAGTAGGGTCTAAACCTCTTGTCTTTGAGTAGGACTCTCCTTTCGTTCTCGTCGAGCGCCCAAATTAGTATTACTGGTTTGTTGCCTTCCAGTTCGTAGCTCACGTCGAGTACGTAGAACTTCAAAGTCCTTCCTACCGTTCGCCTTCAACGCCTTCGAGAAATTTAGGTGGTGCTGGAGTTGGCGGCGGGCGGGAAGGGCGGCCACGAGGATATCGGCACGCTCACTTGGCTCGGCGTGCTTACTGTTATGCTGAGGGGCAGCTGGGGCAAGCTGACGCTGGGGGGCGAGGGGAGGCTGGTTGGAACAAAGCCGTTGCTTATGGTAGCGTTCAAGTAAGTCCTCAGCATCTTTAGGTATTCTATATAAAGTTGTAAGTACAAACTCGTGACTTTGTCGTACTCGCTTATTATTGCATGTGTTGCCTCCCTGTAGGCGGAGATCATTGATTGGTAGATGAGGAAGTACGCTGCCACGTTAAGTACTATTACGGCCAGCACTATGCCGACGTATAATAAGGTCAGATCTATACTCAAAGCGTACTACCCGCGTGCCCGTGAAAACTCTATCTCAAAGAAGTTTTCCCGGGTCTCAGGTTGGCGATTCACGCGCGCGCGATCCGTCTAGGCATTCCGGTGTTCGACGACAGGGTCGGCAACGTCAGCCTAGGCAGCCTCGAGGTTCTCGTGGGAGATAAGGACTCTTACGTGCATTTGTTTAACTACCTAATAGCCAAGGCGTGGGTTGACAGAGGGGAGAGGGTCGCGTTCGTTATTGACAAGGGCTTCGTGAACGTCCACAGGGTGGTGGCGGAGAGCTTCGGGATAGACGCGATGGGTCTCGAGGAGTCGAACATGTGGAAGTACGAGGAAGTGGACAACAGCGACGATGCGATGACAAAGGCAATAGAACTCTTCGCCAACTTCGCGCTCGTGTTGGTGGACGCCACCTCTTGGTTCGACCCGGACCTAACTCTGCTCCACAGGACGATCTCAACCCTCATCAATAGCAACTCGATAATGGTAATAACTTTGATAGATGAGAGGGTGAAGCCCGAGGCCTTGGGCATCCTCGAGGCTAACGCAGAGTACGTAGTGAGGTTCGAGACTTACTGGGCGAACTTAAGGGTCGAAAGGATAATGAAGTTGTGTAGGAGCCGTCACCCGACCAACCCCTTCGCCGCGTATTACAGCGTTACCAGCGACGGGATTGAGATAGAAGAACTGAAGCGGCTTTGAAAAACCCCGCGGAGTAGCCCCGAGGGGTTCCGGAATGCCGCCCAAGAACATGGCGAGGATAAAGATGTGGAGTACGGACGTGAAGTCAATAGAGGAAGTGGCAAAACAGATAAGGGAGATAGCGGAGCGCTCGGGCGTAGAGGTAAGGGGCCCCGTGCCCTTGCCCGTCAAGCGCCTCGAGATATCCACCCTCCGCCTCCCTCACGGCGAAGGTACTAAGGTGTTTGACCACTGGGAAATGAGGATACATAAGAGATTGATCGACGTAGAACTCAACGACAAAGTGATGAGGAACATAATGAGGATACGGGTGCCGAGCAACGTTTACATCGAGATCCAGATAAAGAAGGTATAAAGGGCGATGACGGCGCCGACATCGGAGGATCGGTGACTGAGAGCTCTCGCACGAGCCCTTTAGGAGGAATGATGTGAAACCCCGGTACCGAAGGACGGTGTGGACCAACCCCGCATCTCTGACCCGCCGCTTTCCGGGACCGACGAGCGAACGCCTCAACCCTCTAACTTTTCTACGAAACGTGGGGCTGTAAAGGGCCGATGATCAATACTCCCCAGGTCGAGGGGTGAGAGCAATTCCTTTATGTGAGGCCTCAGGGCTACAATGGATCATCATTTAGATCCCGTCAGTCCGCCCATCGGTCACCATCGGTTGAATTTTAAGGTCTGGCGCCGGGGGCGGGATTCGAACCCGCGCCCCCCATCAGGGGGAGTGGCTCTCCAGGCCACCCCCTTGGGCCGCTCGGGCACCCCGGCGAGCTAGGGTCCGCAAGGCTCCTTAAAAATTAAACCGGCACGGGCGGCCTCATCTTGGCCTCTCGTGCCCACCTAATCATTATCCTCTCCAAGATCTCCTTTACTATCGGTGCTAACCTCCCCGGCACTACCACTCTCTTCATTACGCTGATGCCGTCGTTGGGTCCGAAAGTTATGAAGCAGAAGGGGTTGTCCTTGGTTAAGAAGGGCTTGTAGGGACTCGTCTTCTTACCGGCAATGTGAAGGATCGCGTACCAACCGTGACGGAGCGCCTCCTCAGCCATCTTTAAGGATGGCCCGCTCGAGGAGTCGCCGGTCACGTAGATCCTCTTACACCCCTTCGCCCTGAGGTGCTCGTCCACTAAGTAGAACCCCCTCTTATCTTTCTCTCCGCAAGGTATCTCGACCTCGGGGCCCTTAACCCCGGCGGCCCACACCACCAAGTCGGCATCGTACTCCTTGCCGTCTTTCGTTATCACCTTCCCATTCTTTATCTTAGATACCATGGCGTTTAGGTGATATTCGACCTTGTGTTTCTTCAGGAGTTTGGGGACCACAGCCCTCACCTTCTCGCACGGTAAAGTGGGCGAGATGACGGGGGCTGCCTCTAACATGATTACCTTATACTTGGTGAAGCCCGCCTCTCTGGTCCACACTAGCTCTCCCGCGGCCTCCAGCCCGACCAGCCCGGTGCCCACGACAGCTATGGTGGCTTCACCCCCCAGCCTCTCCAGCTCCTTCTTCAACTTGCGGGCGTGTTCAACCCTATACAAGGGGAAGGCCCCCTCCACGGGCACCCAAGCGGAGGCGCCGGTAGCAACCACGGCGTAGTCTGCCGTTATGGTTTTGTCGTCTTTCAAGACTATTTCAACGCCACTGTTGGTTTCCCTTACCGCCTTGACGAGGGCGTCTACGTGCTCCCACCGGAACTTGGGCACGACCTCCAGCTCTTCTGCGCTCTTTCTTCCGCTCAGAACCTTCGTTATGGAAGGCAAGTACTCAAATTTCTTAGGTCCTATCTGGACCACCTCTACGCCCAGCTTTTCGGCGGCGTGCGCCGCGCTCAGCGCGGCGAAGCCGTTTCCCACGATCGCTACCTTCATCGTCTTTGTTCCGCGACGACTCCTATTGGGGAGCCGGAATAAAGTTCATCTCTTTTAAAGGGTTCAAAGCTTTCTCAGCTTGCAGACGAAGAAGCCTTCGGAGCCGTGTACGTGCGGCCACAGCCGTCTGCACTTGTAGGCGAAGGGGAACTCCCACCCCAAGTATTCCTCTATCCCGGGCGAGCCGGCCTCTCCCCCATCCAATACTTCGACATCGTCCCTCGTTTTGAGGATAGTTTCGATAACCAGTTCGTTTTCCTCCGGGGCTATGGAGCAAGTGGAGTAGACCAGCTCCCCTCCCGGTTTTAATGAGTCCAAAGCCCTATTGAGGAGCATCGCTTGTACCTTGTGCATGAGCGCCAAGTCCTCGGGCCTCCGGGACCTCTTCCTAGAGGGGTCGCGCGCTATCACGCCCTCTCCGGTGCACGGCGCGTCTAGTAAGGCCTTGTCGAAGGGGCCGTACTTGGACGCGTTGTAGGCGTCGTCTATTATCACATTTGCGTTGAGTATCTCCATCCTTTCTAAGTTGCTCATCAGCGCCTTAGCTCGGTCCCTCCTCCTCTCTATTAGTATCAGTCTCCCGCTGTTTCCCATGAGCTGGGCCAAGTGCGTGGCCTTCCCTCCGGGGGCCGAGGCTAGGTCCGCGACGGTCTCGCCGGGTTTTGGGCCTAAGACCAAAGGAGGTAAGGTCGAGGCCTTGTCTTGGATGTAGAACCAGCCGTCCAAGTGCTCGGGCGTCGAGGACAAGGAGAAAGGTTCTCTTAGAACCTCGTACGCGTGGGGGCACCAGAGGACTTGCTTCAAGACGAACCCTCTGCTTTCCAACCTCTCCTTCAGTTTCCCACAGCCGACTTTCAAGAAGTTGCACCTTATGGTCGGCTTCGGGGGAACCTCGAAGGCCTCGAGCAAGGGGAGGGGGTCGCCGAGCATCTCTCTGTACCTTCTGACCATGTAGGGGAGGTAACCGTACTTCCTCGCTAAGAGCTTGTCCTCTTTTGTTATTTTCAGATCCTTCAGTTTCTTCAATATCTCTTGGTGTTTCAAAATAAGCGGCCCGTCGGCCGCTCTCCTAGGAGCGCGCTAATGTGGGTTGTCGTCGGGAACACCATGGCGGCGCGCTGCGTCGGCGGGACAGTAATAGACCCGGTGCAGAGCGAGCCCTACCCCCTCCGAAAGGCTAGGGTGGGCGGGAAGGAGGTCCCAATGATACCCATGTTGGTCCCCCAGTGCCCCGATCCGTTGGTGTGCGTCGAAGTTAAGGGAGACCCGGTAGTATTGAAGGACGGCTCCCACGGCAAGGCTTGTGGGGACCTTCGGTGTCAAGCTCCTTGGCCTCTGCGCTGGAAGGATATGGAAAAAAGGTACTTGGTGTTGGGAATAAAGTCGAGAGGAGCCGAGGTAAACATAGTTCCCGGGCGGGTCAAGTGGCTGAAGGAGGGGAAGCTAAAGGTTGGGTGGAAGGTGATAGAATTTGAAAGGTTGATCTGGACTGCGCCGTACCCCTACTTAGCCTCCTTGCTAGGGCTGCCCTCGCCCAAGTGGAAGGAGGCCACCGTGGCTCTCTTCTCGTCGGAGGCTGAGTGGAGCCTCGCCTACCACCTGGCGGACTCCAACCCTTTCTATTCAATACTGAGGGTTGGGGAGGTCACGTGGGCCTTGGGGCCGGGTACGTTTGACGCCCTCAGCGCGGTTAAGCACTTAGAGAGGAAGGGTTACTTAAAGTTAAAGGGGAACATAGTCAGTTACGTAATAGATTACTACGCGCTCGAAGAGTACGAGCCGAGCCCTCCGAAGTGGGTGGAGCTGCTCGGTAGGACTGCCGAGTGGAAGGAAAAGTCACTGATCGAGACCATTTGTTAGAGGAGAAGTTTGATACCTATGAGGATCATGAAAATACCAAAGGCCCGTTTCAACGTTTTGCTCTTCATAGTTTTCATCAAACGAGCGCCTATCTTTGTACCTATTATGAGACCCGGAATCCACACGGCAGCTACGTCGAGCTTGGCGTACCCGGCAAGTACCTTCGGTATTGCGCTGGCCACGGTGATCAGCGGTAACGCTGTGACGCTCATGCCTATTGCGTACTTTATGTCCACTCCGAGTAAGACCAATATCGGGTTTAACAACACGCCTCCGCTCATGCCTACTAGGGCTGCAAAAGTCCCTCCGAAGAAGCCTATAACGGCTAAGCTCTTTGCAGTAAACGACTTAGTCTGGGATCTCTTCGTTATATCAAGCATCATCAGTATCCCTATCAGGATAAATGAGATGCCTAGTACAGTCTTCATTGCTCCGACTTTGCTTATGTAGAGGAAGAGCGCGTTGCCGAGCAACGTTCCTAAGACCCCGCCGACGCCTATCCAGACCCCCTCCTTCCGGAGGGTCCCCTGTCTCCAATGAAAGAACGCGGAGAGTAGGGTACTAACAATTATTATCACGGAGTTTGTAGCCACGGCCTCGGGAGGGCTGAGGCCCAGCAAGAGGACCATTACCGGAATCGCTAAGACCCCTCCTCCCACGCCGAAGAGCGAGGCGACTATTCCGGTTAGTACGCTAATCAAGAATGATATCACAATCACTTCGGTTTACACCTATACGTGACGGATCGGTAGAGTAATTAAGCCTCAGTCCCGGGATAGGCAGTCATCGTTCCTTAAGGGGCGGGACGTCCTCATCGGCGGGAGCCGTTTTTAATTCCCGGACAAGCCCGCTTTAGGGACTGAAAGAATGACGAAAAAGTACTTGGTCCAGCACGCTCTGGGGGCGTTCCTGCTCGACCCCCAAGGGAACGTAGAGAGGTACGAGTTGAACACCAAGGACGTGGACGAAGCTGCGGAACAAGCGCTGGTGATGGAAGGTTGGGTCAGAGGGATGAGGGAAGGCGAGGAGAAGCGCGCCGGCTTGGCGGCCCCGGCGAGGAAGCTCCTAGAGAATTTAAAGAACGAGAACTTCGAGGGGGTCCTAGTATTCGAAACGGACTCCGAGTCCAGGGAGGCCGCTAAGCTGGGCTTCGAGGTAGCCGTAGAGCCCGCCAACGAGCCGGCCCGCGCGCTCCGATCCCAAGTGGCCAGCTTAGCGGTCAAGTACGGCTTTGTTGACAGCGAGAAGGAGTTTTACGAGTGGTTGAGGAGGGTCGACATAGAGGTCGTCAGGAGGAAGCTGAGGAGCGTCGCGCAGAAGAGGGACTTGCTGGCAGCCCAAGCGGTTAGGAGCATAGACGACATCGACAAGGTCGTGAACTTAATGGTGGCTAGGCTGAGGGAGTGGTACTCCCTACACTTCCCAGAGCTGGACAAGCTTGTCAAGGACCACGAAGCCTTCGTAAAAATAGTAGCCGAATTAGGCGGGAGAGACAACATTACCAAGGAGAAGCTGCTCGAGCTGGGCTTCAGCGAGGCCTTGGCTGAGAAGATAGCCGAAGCCGCTAAGAAGAGTACGGGCGCCGACCTAACCGAGACAGACATAGAGCAGTTGCAGAAGTTGGCGTCAATAATAATGAGCTTGTACAACTTGAGGAGGGACTTGGTCGACTACATAAGCTACATAATGAAAGAGGTGGCGCCCAACGTGACCGCCCTAGTGGGTCCGGTGCTGGGCGCGAGGCTCATATCGCTCGCCGGCTCCTTGGAGAACCTCGCGAAGATGCCAGCCTCCACGATACAAGTGCTGGGCGCGGAGAAGGCGTTATTCAGAGCTCTGAGGACCGGGGGCAAGCCCCCCAAGCACGGCGTGATCTTCCAGTACCCGGACATACATAGGAGTCCGAAGTGGCAGAGGGGTAAGATAGCCAGGGCGCTCGCTGCCAAACTGGCGATAGCCGCTAGGACGGACTACTTCACGGGCAGGAACATAGGCGAAAGGCTGAGGGAAGAGCTGAGGGCGAGGATAGAAGAAATAAAGAGGGTCTATGCCAAGCCGCCCAAGAAGACCGAGGAAGAGAAGAAGGCCCCTCCGGCCAAGAGGGCCAAGAAGAGGCCCCCCAGGAAGGGGGGCAAGAAGGGCCCCAGGAAGGGCGGCAGGAGGAAGTAGCCCCGTTGCCTCGGAGGCTGGAGGACTGGAGGGACGCCCGAGCGCCCTTGTTTTGCCACGTGTCTGAGGTGATCGACGAGTTCGGGGAGGTGGTTCACTGGAAAGGGCCCTTCGACGAGGAGAGTTTAGCCTTGTACAGCGTCTTTGGAATAGAGCCGTCTCGGGCCCGCGCGAACTTAAACGTGGGCGAACCTGTCGCCGTAGTTAGGGTGCCCCCTCCGCACTCCAAGTTTAACGCCGTACGGAACTTGATGAAATTGGAACACGACCCCGCCTTGGTGGTCAAGAAGGGGGACAGAATCTTCGTCGAACCGGCCCTGAGGCACCCTAAGGGCTTCGCATCCTTGAGGGAGCCTTTGAAGGTCGCTAAGGAGATGAGCCGCGAAGTCGGCCAGCCCGTAGTCCTCCTGAAGGAGGTTCCCGGCCATTGTTGTTGGTTCGTCGCCCCCCTCGCTTGGACGGCGCTCCCCCTCAACGACGCCGGCGCCTTCCGAGGCGGCGTCCCGATAGGGGTTAGCGTCCCCCTCTTCCAGCCCCTCGAGGGCTGTTGGGAATACGAGGTAGAAATGGAAGAGGTAGAGGGGGAGGGTTTCCCTCCGGACGTTCTGAACCGAATTAAGGTCAACTTAAGCGATAAGATCAAGATGAAATTAGTACCGCTAAGAAAGGTAATGATAAGGATGTTTGGTAAGCCTTAGACTATTACTGCCCACCTCTCGGGCTCGAGCTCCCAAGATGGGTCCAAGAAGTCGGGAGCCCAAGCCCCGGCCCTCTTATTGAAGAACGGCGACCCCACGCGCGTGAACACGCTCACCACCCTCTTCCTATGGAAGAACTTGACCCCATCCACTGGCGTGTGTCCCCTTACTACGTAACTCACCTCGAGCGCTTCCAACAGGTAACGCGTGGCCCCCGGCCCCCAGAGGAAGCCCCTCCCCCTAGGCGAGGGGGCCCAACAAGCCTCCGGCCCGTCCTCCCAGCCGCATATGTTAGCCGGGTCGTTCCACAGAATCTCTTCCACTACCTCCGCCCGAGGCTCCCCGAAGACGCACTCGAGCCCCCTGCACCCCCTACGCAAGAGGACCGTAGCCGGTCCCCCGTGGTAGGCCACGACAGCTCCGTCGACAACTAAGGCGAAGGGCAACGCCTCGAAGACCGACCTCGCAGCCCTCAGCACATCCTTCCAACCCTTGAACCTCTTGGCTAAGTGTTGGGGGAAGTCGTGGGGGAGCGGCTCCAGCCCCCTGTAAGGCTCGTGGTTTCCCCTCAGCACGAATACCTCGGAGGGCCTCCTAGCCTTGAGGGACAACACTAACAACAAGGTTTCTAGCTGCTTAGGCCCCCTGTCCACGTAGTTGCCTAAGAACACCAGCTTGTAGTTCTCCAGAACTTCTTTCAAACCTAAAACGTTCCAGACGTCGTATACGCTCACCAAGTCCCCGAAGAGGTCGCCGTGGAAGACCGTACGAGCGTCGGGCTGGGTCACTACGAAGGGCCACTCTCCTTCGAGGTGCTTCTTAGCCTCCTCGAGCAGTTTAGTTACTTCGTCCTCGGTTAGGGTCTCTACCGCCTCCGCGAAGGCCCCCAAGTCTTCTATTGGTAGGTCTTCTAACTTCAAGCCCCACCACGCTCCGAGGGTCCCATCGCGGTAATCTCTTCATCGCGCGAGCTCGAGGGGGGCAAGTCGTTGTCATCCCCCGGTCGCTCTCCTTTGGGCCTTAATTCGTTGACGGCAAGAAGCGCGCGGCCGAAGGGGGTAGGGGGCGCAGCTGAAGGGGGTCTTCCAGTACAGCTGCACCCAGCCCGGGAACACTTTGACCCTTATCTCGTGCCACCCTCAGTTTAGCTCCAAGCTGCCGAAGTAGCTCGCATGTACGAAGTCTTGCATGACCTCTACCCTCTTGGTGGGTTTTAAGGTAATGTTATCTATCCTTATCTCCAGGACCGAGGGCGAGCCGTAGAAGGCGTAGGTGCCATTTACGTCCACGTAAATGTATCCTTCAAGCCACGTTATGTTGTTTATGCCGTATTTGGGTACATAATCGTAAAGCGCCGGGACGAGCTTCCCGTCCTCGCTTGACAGCCCGTACTTAGCTCTGAACAGCTTGGTCCCGTTTACGTTTTTGTTGGTCTCAACAATTACGAAAGTTCCGTTGTTCAGCCAGATTACCCTTTTGTTGAGGAGGCTGTTAAGTTTAGCTAGCTTAGTTAGGTTCATAATAAACACGTACCCGGCGTCTCTGACCATTATTGCTTCGTTGACCACCTCGCTCCATATGTACTTAGGGATGTCCATAGTCCTCACGGTTCCGTACATGTTCACGAAGACGCGGGCGTTCAGCCAAGTAGTTAGGATTGCAGCTATCTTCTGGGGCGTTAGGTGGGCGTTCCAGTACCAGTCCTTCATAGCCATGTTACCGGTGTGGTCCGGTTTGTACTTACATGAGAAGAGCGCCATCAAGGTGTCGGGCACGCTGACCCTCTCGCCGGGCTTCAAGTACTTGGAGGCCACCTCGTAGAGCTCTAGCGCTTTCCAGAAGCAATGTAAGTTGTTGGGGGCTATAGGCCGGTAAGTGGTCAGTGACATCCACGGGTATATGGGGTAAGGTGCCGGCTTTCCCTCAGAGGCGTAGTAATAGTAATACTCGTATATCATTGCCCAGTAGGCCAGGGGGTCGGCGACGGCAGCTAGGGCCAGCACTAAGGCCAGCTGAGCTCCCCACACCCCTGCGCACAAGTAATTCTTCAGCTTGGACGTGTTCAATATTGCTGCTACAACCATCATGGTTATCAAGAACACTGGGTACTGGAAGCCGTACCAGAACTTGAACTTGTACCACGAAGTGGTGAACAAGAAGTTCAAGAAGTCCGGGAGCCAGAGCAACGCGTTGGCGTTGGGGACCAACGCGGGAACACGCTGAGCAGAGCGACTACTAGGAACTGAACCTTCACGTCGTTAAACCTTGCGGAGGACTTCTCGAAGAAGATCGCCCACCTGTCGAACTGAAGGTGTACTAAGCCTAACTCGAGTATGAGAGCCAACAGCAGCGGCGCGGCCACTAGGACCAGGAGAACGAAGGCCTTCTCTACGTTGTGCTTTACCTTCTTGGTAGCGACCCTCCATAACATTACGCCCAGCAACGGGAACGCGGCTGTCTCTTTGAAGAGAATTGCAAATATCATCAAGAAATAGCCCTTCAAGGGGGAAGTATCTAACACCAGATATCTGACGCCGAGGGCTATCAAGGGAAGCGCGTAGGCCTCGGGGTGTATATCGAAGCTCACTATCCCGTGCATGGCCGGGTGGAGGGCGTAGGCCAACGAGGCGACTAGGGCTAACTTCCAACTCCCCAGCAGTTCGCGGGCAAGGGCGTAAACGGCATACGTCGCTAGCCCCAGCCCCACGCCTTGAAGGAAGGCCAAGGTAGCTACGAACAACCAACAAGGCAATACCATACATAGAGGCTTGAAGAGCAATAGGGCGTAAGAAAAGTGGACATTTAGCACGCCCTTGTGATGGGGGTACTGACATATAGCCAAGATAGACGTGGGAGCGTCGCCGTAGAACCTGAGGTCTAGGAACCTCAGCACGGAATAGCTCCCAAATACCACGGAAATTAAAATAATGTAAGTCGGCAAGGCCAACTTGCGTAGTTGCACCGGTCACACCCCGTTGGAGCCCGGGTAGACTATTGGATAGACGGCCCCCTTCAACTTCCTCAACGTTTCCAAGACAGATACCTCTTGACCGTTTACGTTTATTAACAAAATGACATACTTACTCTTCATTATCACACATGCGAAAGCGGGCGCTTCTAGCGGCTCCAGAGCTCTAACTACCTTCTCGAGCTCGCTCGCGGGGGCTATCACCACAAATATAGTTGCTTTGTTTGGATCTTCAAGGGCTTCCAAATAGTTAATGAAAGCAGACGTAGCCATCTCTATTACTTTGGACCTCGATACGTTCAACCTTTCCGCAACTTCGTCTAAGCGCTCCGCCAATTCCTTTGGTAACGCCACGCCGAACCTCACGTTGGCCACTCAAACCCCGAGCAAAGGGAGACCCAAGTTCGGATTTAAAATTTTAAAATTATTAACTCTCTTACCCTACTTCCAGCACCCACCAAGATATGACCAACGCGGAGAGTACGACCGTTAAGACGTTTGTCCACTTGGCCAGTTGAGGGAACTTCAGAATCAAGGCTAGGAAGTTGCCCACTTGAGATATTATCCCTATAGCTGTTAACAAAAGGACTGCAGCTATCGTGACGCGTAGCGCGTCAGCCACCCTCTTCACCCAGTTCTTTCAATAGCCTCTTTACGGTTTCGGCTACGACCTTCCCGTCGACCTTGCCCCTAAGCTCGGCCATCGCTTTCCCCATGACCAAGCCGAAGCTCCTTTCTACTCCCCTCTTCTTTATCTCCTCTATGTTTTGCTGTATTACCTTCTTCACTACCTCTTCCACGTTGATCTGGCTAGCCGTGACGAACTCCTTCAACGCCTCTTCCACACTAGCTCCACCCGCGACCTTGCGGAGGACCTCCGGAATGGCTTCCTTAGCTACCTTACCCTCCGCGACTTCGTCTAGGACCTTCTCTATCGCTTCGTCGGAAATCTTGTCAGTCTCGAGTCCTTCCCTCTCCAACTCCCTCAAGGTGTCCACTACGGTCCTAGCCACCAAGTTGGCACTCAGCTTGTTTTTGTACTTTTTGATGAGTCTGTAGGCCAAATCGAAGCGTTCGCTGGATATGACCTTCTCTGCCATGTCCTTTGAAAGTTTATAGTCAGTGATCAATTCCTGGATTAATTCTATAGGGTTCTTCGGCTTCAGCTTCTCCGCTTTAGTTAGCATGTCTTCAGTGACCACTATCGGAGGCACGTCGGTTTCGGGATACATCCTCGCGGAGCCCGGCCTGGGCCTCAAGAACCGGGTCGTCCCGTCGGGGTTCGCGGCCCTAGTCTCCTCCGGCACCCCTTTGAGGGCGTACGCAGCCCTCTCCTTGACAGCTTCTAAGGCCTTCTTCGCGTCGGGCGGCGGCGCTATTACCATCACGAAAGCGTCTTCTTCGCCGCACCCCAAGGCCTCTTTCAAGTCCTCTACCTCGTCTTCGGAGATCCCGTAGCCCGGGAGCTCGTCGCTGTGAATTATCCCCCCTACGCCCGCCCAGAACCTAGCGTAGTCCGCGAGCTCCGTTCCGAACCTCCGGTTCGGCTGGACCTCTTTCCCGAGGAGGCCCTTGAACTTGGGAAGTTTAATTGCATAGACTCTGCTGCCCTTGGATAACGACCTCTTGATCAACTTGCTCTCAGTATCCTTGAATATTTCAGTTACGTCCTTAATTGGTTGGGAGAGGATTTCTTCCTCTTTTACCCCCCTTCTCTTCAGCTCGTCCCTTATCTCGAGCAGCCTCAACTGTCTGATTACTTCGTACTCTACGACCTTGTCTATTATCTGGAGCTTCTGAACGCCCTTTATCTCTGTCTTGGTGCCTCCCTTAATGGAGACGTTGAGGTCTTGCCTTATTGTGCCCAAGCCCCTCTTTACCCTTCCGGTGAGCCTCAACATCTGGCCTATTCTCAACGCTACCCTCTTGGCCTCTTGGGGAGAGGTTATCGTAGGCTCCGTGGCTATCTCTATTAAGGGTATTCCCAAGCGGTCCAAGTTAAACACGGTAACCTTTTCCTTCTCTTCCACCTTCCTCGCCGCGTCCTCCTCTACGCATATTGTTTCTATTCCTATCTTCTTGTCCCCTAAGTTTAGCTCCCCTCCGAGGGCTACCAACATAGTCCTTTGGAAGCCGGACGTGTTGGAACCGTCTATTACCATTTTCCTCATAACGTGAATTTCGTCAATTATTTTCGAATTGAATGCCTTGGCAATGGCCAACGCAATGATTATTGAATCCCGGTCGGCTTCGTGGGGCGGCTCTTCGTCCGCTTCCACCAGACAAGAGTGCCCCACCGGTGCCCTGTAGACGTAAGTCCTACCCTTCTTCCATTCGAAGAGGGCCGCCACGTCTACCTCGCCCAGCTCGCTCCTTACCGGCCTCAGCCTCCTCTCTATTACGTCGAAGTCCTCTTCTTCCTCGGCCAGCTCGGGCTTGCAGTGACAGAAGAGCTTTCTTTCTGTCTTCAGCTGCTGGTGGATCTCTAGGCCTACCTTTAAGCCCAGCTCCTCGTAGTTCAGATTCAAGTAGACCCCTCCTCCGTGCCCGACCTCGGGATATAAGGTGTGTCACGGGGCCCGCGCCCCGTCGTAGTAGGCCTTAATGACGAGGGGATGAGCTAGAACTTCCGGCAGCGAACGGTGAGCGACTCTGCCAGCGGCGACCCCCTTTAAGCGTCAAAGCCCATCTGGCTAACGGAACGTCGAGTTGTTGTACGCGCGCTACCCCTTCGTTGGCAGCGTATCCAAGCTTTCTAAGAGGATGTTTGGCGTCGAGATGGACGTAGAGGAACTGCTTGACCTATATCCAAATGCCATTGATTTAGCTAAAGCGATGGTAGAGGGGAGGGGTCCAGCCGAAGACGCCGGTTGTGACGACTTGTGTGCGGTCTTGGCTTACAGAATAGCCTTAGTCCTCGTAGCGGCTGCCAGAAGCAATTGGTTGAGGAACAACTTTGCAGTAAACGTAGCCAAGCGTGCGAGCGAGTTCTTTAAGAAAGAGGGCATAGAGACCGTCGTAGGGGTGTTGAAGGCCTGCGGCTTCTGGGCGGAAGTCTTGAGGGAACCCTTGAGGGTGCCCTTGAGGCAACAGAGGGGAGCGGTCTACGCCGAGGAGTACTTGGTGAGGACGACACTAATGGATTACGTCAGGTTGGCCAAGAGGTTCCTCAGCGACCCCACTTGGAAGGTGGTTAACAAGGCCTTGTTAGGAGGCTTCGTCTACTTAAAGGAGGAGGAGCTGCGGAGGCTTGCAGAAGAAGCGGTCGTAATTAAAGTTCTCGAAGACTTGAGGGAACTCGGCGACGTCGACCCCCAAGCCTTGCCAGAGAGGTTCAAAGGGGTGCTGGAGGAGCTCAAAACGAAATACATGGCGAAGAGAAGTAGCGCGGATATCAAGATAAAGGGGTTCGAGCCGAGGGCGCTTCCTCCGTGCGTCCGTTCGATTTACGAGAGGGCCCTCCAAGGGGATAACCTCTCGCATCAAGAGAGGTTCACACTAGCTACGTTCTTATTGAACGTAGGTAAGGACGTAGAAGACGTATTGGAAGTTTTCAAGAACATGCCCGATTACAACGAGCGCATAGCGCGTTACCAAGTGGAGCACTTGGCGGGCCTCAGAGGCTCACATAAGAAATATTCTCCACCTTCGTGTAAGACTTTAGTCTCGTGGGGACTGTGCCCAGGAAAAGACGAGTGTAAGGGCGATCACCCGTTGAAGGAGTACTGGAGGAGGCTCCGCAGGCTCACCAAGGCTCCCTCTCGGGAACCACGACCTTAACCCCCAAGGCCTCGGCCAACTCCTTGAACCTCAGAGCATCATCTATCGAACCCACTATAGTTCCCCAATGCATGGGTATTGCTACTTGCACTCCCTTTATTATCTTCAAGGCCTCCGCCGCCTCTTCGGCGGTCATGACGTACACGCCCGAGACGGGTAACATGGCGACGTCCGTCACGACCTCAGCCATCTCCGGGATAACGTCGGTGTCCCCAGCGTGGTAGAAGGTCACCCCTCCTAGCTCGAAGACGTAGCCGACCCTCCCGTCCTCCTTAGGGTGGAAGACCACGCCCGGCGCTCTGAACTTGTTCACGTTGTATGCCGGAACCGTGCGAAACTTGACGCCTACTACTTCACCCTCTTCGAAGGGGGCCACGAATACTTTCTCGTTAGGGAAGACTGACAGACAGTCCTCAGCTATCGGCGGCGCGACTATTACGGTCTCCGGGGATATGACTTGCGCTATGTCCTTGGGCGAGCAGTGGTCGAAGTGCTCGTGGGTAATGAACAAGACGTCCGCCTTCTGGTTGCTGGCCGAAACTATTCTGAAGGGGTCTATAGCGACGGTCAGCTCGCCGTCGGTGAGCTTGAAGCCGTCGTGGCCCAGCCACGAGACCTCGACTCCTTCTATGTATATCATCGGGCTCACTCGTTACCTAAACTTTCTGAAAAGGTAATGTATAGGGGGCTCACTTGGCCCCTTCCTTTGGAATTATACATATGAAGCGGAGGACCTCGTCTCCGGTGTTCTTGTAGTAGTGCTTGGAGCACGGAGGTATGTACAGAACGGTCCCGGGCCCCACTTCGTACTCTTCCCCGTTTATTCTTACTATCCCTTTACCGTTAAGCACGAATATCTCGTGCTCCCAAGGGTGGGAGTGTTCGAATATTTCGCCTCCAGGCTCGACCTCGAAGACCCTCAAGTAGAACGTAGGGGCCTCCCCGGGCCCTATGACCCAGCGGATAGTGGTCTTGGTGGCGACCTCACGGGGGACCTCCTTTGCTTCTACCTCATCCCACTTGACCACCTTCGGCTTACAGACCACGGCTTCCCCTTACGCTTTTACGAGCTTTGGGTTAAAGCTGGAGTTGGGCCCCGCCGTTCCCGGCGACGGCTGGGAGGCCTCGACGCCCGCTCCAAGCGGGCGGATGGGCAACCCGCCTCCACGGCGGGGCACACGTCACTTTCGGCCCTCGCCGGCCAACTATAAACCTTGGGTAAGCTACGAAGACGACGGTAACGGTGATGGATTGCGGGCCCCTGCCCAAGAGGGCGCCGAGCATAACGGGTAAGGACGTATCCAACTTACTTAAGGAGCTGTGGGAGGCCGGGGTCAAGATTAGAGAAGAGGTAGAGAACGTCGTAAGGTCGTTCTTGAACATGGTCGCTAACGCCGAAGAGACGGTTTCTATGTTTGTAATTGGAGAATGGGGAGAGGGAAAGACGAGCGTATTCGATGGTTATATGAAGGCCCTAAAGCCACCGAACGTCGTATTAATGGAGACCAGCGTAAAGCGGGTAGTATCTAGCATTAGAAACATGAAGCACCAACCGGGCCAGTCCTCGGCCGCCACCTTCTTGGCTGCTCTGTTACACTCCTTAGCGATGGAGTACATGGAGAAGGGGGAGAAGCTGATAGAACCCTACGAGGGAGGCCCGGTTCACGAGTACGCGAAGAAGGCTTTGGACGAGCTGGCGAGCAAGTTCCCCGGGAAGAAGTTCGTCGTGTTCATAGACGAGTTCGAAGAAATAGTGTCGCCGTCAAACAAGGACGTCGTGAAAGAGATAATAAACGGGTTGATAGAACTAATCAACGGCCAGTTCGGATACATGCAAGAGAAGTACCCCGGAATACTCCACCTAGTAATTGCTATGACTCCTTACGCCTATCACAAGGCATTGAGTTTAGCGGACATAGACGAGAGCTTGAAAGGGAGGGCCGAGAGGAGGCTCCACTTTAAGCTGGAGCTTAGGTCCCTCACGAGGAGCGAGGCCTACAAGCTGGTGGGCTCTCTGTTCAAGTATTCCTACGGGGAGGAGTTCTCGCCGGTCCCCCCTCAGTTCGTCAACACGATATATACGGCCTCTCAAGGGAACCCGGGCGCCCTAACGAGCTTGACGAACTTCGTCATGAGCTCGTTAGTTAAGGACGGTTGTACGGTCCCTTCTAAGAACCCTGAGGAGCTCGTCTCGATACTGTCCGGCGCCACCGTCTTCACCTACGTGGGCTCGAGCAAAGCCTTGGACAAGTTGTACTACGAGAAGGCGCTCTTACCCCTAACTTACGGTGAGGAGGACAAGAGGAAGGTCTTGGCCGCTCTAGCGGCCTACTACTACCCGCTCTCCGAACGGGAGTTAGACGAGCTCAGCGGCGTCAAGGGCGCCAAGGAAGCTCTGGAAGTGCTGGACCAGAGGGCGTCCTTGAGCTCAGAGCCCTTGGTTTCGACCGTCTGGAGGACTTCCGACTACCAGAAGGCCTTTAACGTGTTCCGCACTACCTTGAAGAGTTTGATCCCGGACATAGACGACGACACTTTGAAGATGTTGGTAGAAGAGCTCACTTACCCCAAGGGCCTCTGGAGCGAGGAGTACTACTTAGTCCTCCCCGGCGAGGGTGAGGAGTCGGTCTTAGAGGACGTCTTATCCAAGGAAAAGGCTGTAGTCGACGCGAGGAAGTTGGTTAACTTCCTCAAGCGGAAGATGGAAGAAGAGGGGGTAACTTTCGAGAAGGCGTATATGTTGTCTCGAAAGCACGCCTTGAACCTCTACCCGCCCCCCGCCGTGGCCGCGGCCTCTTTCATAAAGGACCCCCAGCTCAGGGCGAAGGCTTGGAAGGAGGCGTTAAATGCTCTAATTAAAGGAGATATAAACTTAGATAAGGTTTTCGCCGAGGTGATAATAAATTCGTTCAAGGGTACGATAGTTGGTAGGCTGGTGAACGTCGCCCTAGGCGACGTGCAGCTCAGGATATACCCCAAGGTTATCCTTTCCTTGGATAGTAAGGCTTTGGAGGAAGTGGCGAAAGAGGCCAAGAGGGACGGCGCACACCTGATGATAATACTCACTAAGCCGGAGTTGTACGAGACGATAAAGGACAAGGCCTCTCTGCTCCCAGTGGACGCCGTAGTTTTGGAAGCCAGGGAGGCCAAGCTAGTGCAAATGGCTGTCTACGAGCTCTACGCGAGGAAGCCGGAGAGGAGGGCCTTCGTGGACGCGGAGAAGGCGGCGCTGACGCTGAAGCAGATAGGTGACGAGATAGGCGTCCCGAAGGCTATAGAGAAGTGGATAGATAAGGCCCGCCAAGAGGGCGTAATAGTGGAGGACTTCAAGAGGCCCTCCGGGGCCAGCGAGGAGGCCATCTCGGACGCTTATGCTTTCTACTTGGCCTATCCGAAGGACGTGCTCACCACCGAGGACGTGTTTGAACACGTAATCAAAACTGTCAGAAGGTTCATAATTTACGGAAGGGGCTCCAGGAGGAAGGCTCCGTTCTCTTCTGGCTTAGACATTGAGAACGTGAGGGGATTGAAGAGGTTCGAGGAGGACTTGGTAAGTGCGGGGCTGTTGGAAAGGTTAGAGGACAACAAGCTGAGGATCACAATAAGCAAGGTGGAAGAGAGGCTCTTAAAGCTGTTGAAGGAGAAGGGAGGCAAGGCGGCTTGGAGGGAGCTCGAAAAAGAATTCATAGTGGTTTCGCATAACAAGAGAATACTCTCGGATTTCTACTTGAAGATATTAGAGAGGAGGGGGTTAGTGAGGGTAGATAGGAGGGGGAACGACCCCTACTTCGTCAGCTTAGTAAACACCAAATCCTTAGTGGAGGAGTTGGAGAACTGGTTGGAAAAGATAAACGAAATATGGAGCTCTAACGGCGAGGCGTGGAAGAGCTACGCCCACATAGTCGTCTCGAAGAAAAAGGAAGACAATGTCATAGTGTTGGACGAAATCAAAGATTACGTGACTAAGGGAGTGGTCTCATTGAGGTCTGAGGCCTCCAAAGCGACCGTCGCCAGGAGGGCGGCCTTCCTCATATCCCTCTCCCGCTACCTCGTGGAGACGTTATACCCCGTCACCCACAAGGCGTGGACCGAGGCCAACGACCTAATGGACTCGACTAGCAGCTCGGTGACGTCGACGATATCCAAGATAAGGAGCGTCTTGAGCAAGGCGTCCGGGGAGGTGGGCGTTCCGGTATTGGACGCAGAAGAAATGAAAGAAAGTGTAATGATAAAGAAAATGTTACGCAAGATGGACGAGTTAGCGGACAAGTACTTCACGCGAGAGGAGTTGGAGAAGCTCGTGGCCGAGATGAGGAAAGAAGGCGTCTTGCCGGACAAGTTCTATTTCGAGCGCTTCTACGACCCGCGCGAGTGGAAGAAGGCCTCGTACTTCAACGTTAAGTACTACATACTCGAAAGACACGCCGAAGAGATAAAGAACGAGCTCGAAAAGATAAACATATTGATCAAGGAGATAGACAACATGATATCGCGGATGGTAGAGGGGAGGAGGAGAGTTGAGGAGAAGTTGAAGGAGCTCTCTTTGAAGAGCTATAACAGCGAGCTGGCTTCTAAGGCATACGAAGTGCTGTTGAGACAAGTTATGATGCCTAAGGAAGTCTTACCCGACGACTTGACCGTGGACTCGCTGGAGGAGCTCCGCTCGACGCTGGACAGAGCTCTCTCCAGCGTTAGCATGACGGATCAGAAGATCCTGAGCGTAATTGTGAAGCTGGGCGAGGTGGCGAGGGAGGAGGAAGAGCTGGAAAAGGAGTTGAGGAGGCTTAAGAGTTGGTGCTCCTTCGCGTCGAAGTTCTATTCCGGCACGCCGTACTGGGACGACTTCGAGGGCCTCTGTGAGAGGTTGAACTCCTTAAGGTTGGCCTACGAGAGCGCGAGCAAGGAGGTAAGGGAGCCCGCCTCGGTAAGCGAATTGAGCGCGGTTCTGGAGGGCATCAAGGAGGAGTTGAGGAAGCTCAAGCGCGAGGCCGAGGGTTTATTGAGGGAAATGAAAGAGGTACACGAAAGGGCGATGAAGGAGCTCGAGAGGAACTTGAGCGAGCTGAAGAGGATAAGTAGGGTAGCGATCAAGCTGGGCTTGAATATAGAAGACATTAACAAAGCGCTATCGTCTGTGGAGTTAAAGATGAAGTCCGTAAAGCCCCCCGGGGTGGTGGAGAACGTCACCTACCAAACTTTGTACGACGCGCTCGAGAAGACTAGGACGTTGTTGACGATAAAGCTGAGGACGAAGATAAGCCAGAACGAGGAGAAAGTGCTAAGCGTCTTAGAGAAGGGTAAGCTGGACTTGGTAAAGTTAATAGAGGAGTGTAAGAAATTAAAGCTCGGGGAAGAGGAGGTCGTAAAGGCGCTCGTCCAGCTCGCCGAGAAGGGGTTGGTTAGGGTCGTAGTCGAACTCTCTTAGGAACTCCTCCACGTCGCCGTCGAACATCTTAATTATTTCGAGAAAATGGAGCTTGGTGTATTTGTTGATTTCAACCAATACGACCCCCGCTTTGGGTTGGCCGTACAGCAGCGCCCACCCGTTCTCCGAGCTCAAGAGGGCCGGGATGGCGAGGAGGTCTTCCTCCCCCTCTACCTTTACCCAAGTTGAGGTTAGGATGGCCTTCTTCACTACCTTGGCCGCGTCCAAGCAGATCTGCCCGGGAGGGTTGAAGGCCTTCAGCACCCCGTTGGGGGCCCTCAGCTCCACCCACTGCGACCTCCTCGTCTTGCCGTCGAAGATCGCCGTTCTAGGCACTAAGCCTAGTTCTAAGCACCTTTTGGTAGTCACGTCTCCTACAGTTACCAACGTCTTTCCTCTTAAGAGAAACGGTAGGAGGCGGTCGTCCTTCACTAACGCCCCTCTGGGGGACGCCAAGAGCGTTCGCAAGCTCTGGGGCAGCCTTACTCCCTTCCCACTTCTACAGCGTAGCGCCCCGGCTCCTTGAGGTACTCTACCTTGCCCACGAGTTCCGAGTCCGTCTTGATCAATATTATCATTCCTTCCCAGTTCTCCGTCAAGTCCGTGGAACCGCACCTCGGACACCTCGTGACCTCAGGCCTTCGGGGTACGAGGAACCTACAGTTCATACACGCCAAGAAGGGCTTCCTCTTCATTGCTTGACCTCCTCCGCGTCCTTAATTTTACCCAAGTACGGGCCTTTCATACTCATACCCACCTTGAGGCCCCTCCTGGTCGAAATCTGTACTATCCTAGCCCTAACGAGGTCTCCCCTCTTTATGACCGTTTTCGTGCTGGTGCCTACCATGCTCCCGGTCGCGGCGTCGTACTCGAAACGCTCGTCGCCGAGCTGGGCCTTGTGCACCATACCGTCTATGGGGCCTATGTTAACGTATATCCCGTTCTTGGTAACGTTAACTACTATGCCCTCAACTACCTCGTTCCTCAAGGGCTTGAAGGCGAGCAAAGTGAAGGTGGCCTCGTGGTAAGTGCCTCCGTCGCCCGGCACTATGTAGCCCTCGGGGGAGATGTCCACGTCAGTTACTGTCAGAATTATGCCGAGCTCCTCGTCTATCACGCCCTCGTACTCCTCCCTGAGGAGTTCGAGAGCGACCTTCTTCAAGTCCTCGCCGAACCTCTCGGGCGGTATTCTAACCATGTCTTTGAAGCGGTAGATCCTGTACAACTCCACGCCCCGGCGGGCGTAGAAGAAAGAGCTTTTGATAGATTCGTCTCCTCAGAAGGGGCTTTAGAGCTTGCCCAACTCTTTGAGCTTCTCGACCACCAAGTCCGGCACTTGGCTGGGTATATCCGCGACGGGCACGCCGGCCTCCCGGAAGGCCCTCACCTTGCTCTCCGCGGTCCCCGCCCCCATGCTTATTATCGCGCCGGCGTGACCCATCCTCTTGCCCGGCGGGGCGGTCCTCCCGGCCACGTAGGCCACTACGGGCTTCTCGATCTCTCCCCTCTTTATGGCGGCTGCGAGCCTCTCCTCCGCGTCTCCCCCTATTTCCCCTATGACTACAATTAAGTCCGTCTCGGGGTCCTTATCCATAAGCTTGACGGCCTCTACCGTATCGAGGCCTATGATGGGGTCCCCGCCGATCCCTATAGCGGTGCTCTGGCCTATGCCCCTCTTGCTCAGCTGGTAAGCTATCTCGTACGTCAGCGTGCCGGACCTAGATACTATTCCTACCCGTCCGGGAACGAAGTACTTCTCCGGCATTATACCTACCTTCGCCTTGCCCGGGCTTATCACTCCGGGGCAGTTGGGGCCTACCACGGTGGAGCCTTTGCTCCTCGCGTACCTTATGGCCCTCATCGAGTCGTGAACCGGTATCCCTTCGGTTATGACCACTATTAGGTCCAGCCCCGCGTCCGCGGCCTCTATTATGGCGTCGGCCGCCCCTCCGGCCGGAACGAAGATTATGGAGGTGTTTATCTCCGGGTGGTTCTCCTTAGCTTCCTTGACGGTATCGTACACCGGCACCCCCAAGACCTCTTGTCCTCCCTTCCCCGGCGTCACGCCGGCTACCACTTTGGTTCCGTACTTCATCATCTGCTCGGCGTGGAACTTGCCGTACCTCCCGGTTATACCTTGAACTACCACCCGGGTGTTCTCGTCTACCAACACGACCACGTCCCATCACCTCCCCCTTAAGCGGCCTTGGCCAGCTTGACCGCTTCTTGGGCGGCCTCGTCCATGCTCTCAAAAAGCGGTATGCCGGCCTCCTTCAATATTTTCTTGCCCTCCTCCTCCGCGGTCCCTACGATCCTCGCCACTATGGGCTTCTTGACGTTGGACTCGGAGAGGGCGTCCACTATTCCTTGGGCCACCTCGCTGGCCAAGGTTATCCCTCCGAATATGTTAACGAATATTACCTTTACCTTTGGATTCTTCAGGAGGACGTTCACAGCTGCTTTAACTCTGTCCCTCCTGGCGCCGCCCCCTATGTCGAGGAAGTTCGCGGGCCTGCCGCCGTAATAGTTGACGACGTCCATAGTGGCCATCGTGAGTCCGGCCCCGTTGCCTATGATCCCTATGTCGCCGTCCAGCTCGACGTAGAAGAAGCCCCAGCGGGCGGCCTCCTTCTCCAGCTCGCTCAGCTCCCTCTCCCTAGAGGCCTCGAGCTCCGGGTGTCTGAAGATCGCGTTGTCGTCAACTATCATCCTGAAGTCTAGCGCCACCAAGCCCCTGTCGGTTATAGCTAACGGGTTGCTCTCTACAAGCTCTGCGTCGTAATCTTCGAAGATCTTGTACATAGTCTTAGCTATCCCCTCGAACTGCCTTAACAGTTGCCCGCTCAAGCCTATCCTCTTCCCGACCTCCCTCGCCTCGTGGGCCTTGAGGCCTACCTCGGGCTCTATGGGGAGTTTCACTATGGCATCGGGCTTCTCTTTAGCGAGCTCCTCTATCTCCATCCCGCCCTCGGCGGAGGCCAGCATTACTACCTTGCGGTTTGTTCTGTCTATTGTGAAAGAGAGGTACAACTCTTTTTGGATGTTCTCCGCCTTTTCTACTAGCAACGAGAGCACGGGGAACCCCTTTATTTCCTTTGAGAAGAGCTCCTCCGCCAGCTCTAACGCCTCGTCGGGGTCGCGGGCAAGCTTAACCCCTCCGGCCTTCCCCCTGCCCGCCACCGGGACTTGGGCCTTCAAGACCACCGGCAGTCCGAGCTTCTCCACTGCTTCGTTCACTTGTTCCGGCCTCTCGATTAGCACCCCTTCGGGCGTCGGTATGCCATATTTCTTCGCGATGGCCTTTGCCTCGTACTCGAGGAGGTTCAAGGCTCGCCCCTCCTACGGCTCACCGCGCGGATTAAACTGATTTATGCAATATATATTTCTCAAGTAATAGAAAATAGAACAGATTGAACCGTTCGACTATATCGCTCTAACTTATATGTCTTCTGCAAACCCTTCTCGCCCGGTGGAAGGGGTGGCCGAGGAGAAGGCCCAAGTCGGCGTCGAGGCTAAGGGCGGAGAAGAGAAGGTAAAGCTCCTACAAGACGAGCTGAGGAGCTTGCTGGCGCAGATAGAGTACTTGAGAGACCAAATAGAGGCGGTCAACACCGTGATAGACGACCTCTACGCCAGCTTGGAGGTGTTGGACTACTTGACCAAGGAGGGCAAGGGCAAGGTGGTGTTGGTGCCTATAGGCGCGGGCAACTTCATCAAGGCTAAGATTGAGGACACGAACACTGTAATAACGTCCGTCGGGGGAAGGCTGAGCTTAGAGGTGCCCAGCGATGAGGCCAAGAAGGCTATAGAGAGCAGAATAGCCGCCTTGGAGCAAGTCAGACTGACGCTGCTGAGGAAGTTGGAGGAGCTAAACAGGAAGGTGAACGAGCTCCTCCCCCGCGTAAGGGAAGAGGGCGGGCAGTGAAGGTGGTCCCTTGAAGGTTTTTGGCCCTAAGGGCCGCGGCGCCGAGCCCCCCGAAGTTAAGGCGGCGGAGCTGGAGGAGGCACTAAAACTAATCAAAGAAGGCAAGGCCAAGACAGCCTACAAGGTCTTCGGCAGGGTGATACTCGAGGTACCCTTAGAAGAGGCGGAGAGGACCATCAGGGCGGAGCTGGAGGAGCTCAAGAAGCGCCTCGAGGGGGGCTGAGCGCGCCGCGGTCAATACCCCCTACTCGTCAGTCCAAAGGGGAACTCCTTGAAGGGTAAGGTTTATCTCGTGGGGGCCGGGCCGGGGGGCGCTTGGCTGGCCCCAGCCGCGGCCTTCGGCTTGCTCCGGTCAGCCGACGTAGTCTTGTACGATAAGCTCGTGGACAAGTCTCTCTTGTCTTCAGCTTTTAAGGCGGAGAAGGTTTACGTAGGTAAGGCCCCCGGGGCCCACGCCCTGAGCCAAGAAGAGATCAACGAGCTTTTGATAAAGTATGCCAAAGAAGGGAAGGTAGTTGTGAGGCTGAAGGGCGGCGACCCCTTCGTGCTCGGAAGGGGGGACGAGGAGTGCGAGGCCCTCCGGGCGGCCGGGGTGGAGTGCGAGGTGGTCCCCGCCCCCACGTCGGCCACCGCGGTGCCCGCGTGCGCCGGCATCCCGGTAACTAGGAGGAACTTAGCCAACACCTTTGCGGTCGCCACGGGGTGGGCGGCGGAGGGGAGCGAGAGGCCGAGGTACGGCGAGATACTAAAGGTCGTGGACACTCTGGTGGTTCTGATGGGGGTTACGAAGGTTAACGAGATAGTTTCAGACATCCTAAAGGTCAGGGACGTTCCCGCAGCAGCCGTGACCAACGGGTGTACGGAAGAACAGAAGGTGGTGGTCGCGAGGGCGTCGAAGCTGCCCGAGGTAATGGTCCGTAACGGGGTAAAGCCGCCGGCGGTTTTGGTGTTCGGAGAGGTGGTCGAGTGGGCTTGCAAGGCGGGCACGGTAAGGGACGTGGTAGAGTGCTCACTCTGAGCCCCCACGGACCTCCCCCCTTCAAGGACCTCGAAGTGACCAACGTCCCGGCGCTAGAGCTGGTGGACGTCGCGGACGCCTCCCAAATCAAGGAAGCCATAAAGGAGGGGGAGGCAGTAGTCTTCACTTCCAAGACCGGCGTGAGGTTGGTGTTCGAAAAGCTCGGGGACGAGGCCCTCGAGTTGCTCAAGGGGAAGGACGTGGTGGCAATAGGGCCCAAGACGGCGGCCGAGCTCGAGGCGAGGGGCTTGAGCCCCATAGTGCCGGAGGAGTACCACTCCGGCGCGCTGGCAAAGCTCTTGAAGCGTTACAACAAGGTAGTGGCCCTGAGGTCCGACAAGGCGTCAAAGACTTTGAAGGATGAGTTAGGAGACAAGCTCATCGAGGTGGTTATTTATAAAACCTTGAGGAGGCCCTCTCCAAAGATAGTGGAGGCGGCTAGGGAGGCCGACGCAGTTGCCGTGAGCAGCGCCGAGGTCGCCCGGGCCTTAATAGAGTCCTTTCAGAAGTACTCTAGTATTGACGAACTTAAGAAGTTGAAAATAGCCGTAATAGGGCCCGAGGCAGCAAAGCCGTTGAAGGAGTTGGGCTTGAACTTCGTGGTCGCCCCGGAAGCCACTTTTGAAGGGTTGGAGGAGGCAGTTAAGAGAATAATACGGGGAGGACCGGGAGAAAGCCCCGAGGAGCGCTAACGAAAAACGGGGAACGCCGGGTGAGGGTGAAGTCCTTCGAGGGCTTCCCGGTGGAGGCGGAAGGGGTCGAGGACCCCGAGATGGTGGCGGCAGTGTTGGGGGAAATAGGAGAGTTGATGAAGAAGCTGAACATTAAGGTAGTAAAGCTCGACGGCGAGATGGTAGTTGGTGAGGGCTAGCCGTGCCTTTTGATTAAATTTAGGTACTCCTCTATCGTTTTGACGAACGTCAGGGGGTCGATACAGCTGACCCCTAGCTTCGACGCCAGCTTGCATAAGCCTTCGTCGTTCGTAACTAGGACCGCCCCGAGCTCTAGGGCCAGTATCGCCGCTTCTAAGTCGGCCACGGAGTCCAATAGTCCCTTACGCGTGGCCTCGCGGTACTTCTCCCTCAAGTTGCGGATGTGTTCGCCTATCTCCCCGCCTTCCATGGCCCTTCGAGTGCTCTCCTCTGCCACCCTGAGGCCCTTGTCCAACCTCCTCTTCACCTCTGCGACGTACTCCAAGAAGACCCTCGCCGGTATCTTGGCCTCCGTCTGACTTACGTCCTTTACAAGTATCCAAACTCCGAGCTTACTTATTATTTCCGACGGACACATAGATCTCTCCAAGAACCCTTTAATTTCTTTCATCACGCTTGGAGTGGTGTAGAACGAAAAGCCCAACTTGAGTTTGGCCAACGCCATCAATTCCAGATACTTTTCGACGACCTCCCACAACTCGTTGACGCCGAACAGCTGTCTCAGTCTGGGGTCGGTAACCGCGCTGGTGTCTATCACGAATTTTATCAAGAGTCTTGCCCGTCGCGAGGCGTACGTGAGAAGCTATTTAGTTGGGCCTCCCCCCAGCGCCCGGCCCCCGTAGCTCAGCCAGGAAGAGCGCGGGCCTTCGGAGCCCGTGGTCGCGGGTTCAAATCCCGCCGGGGGCGCCACTCGAAAGCTATATCTCTACTAAGAACTTCCCGAGCAGCGTGCTCACCAAAGCGAAGGTTATCGATGACATCAAGAAGGGCGCGTTCGGCGACCCCCTGAGGGCGTCCACAGCTTGCGGGAGGGTTGAGAACAAGAAGGGGGCGGAGAGGGCGGCCAACGCTACGGAAGAGAGCAAGGTACCCGCGTCTGTGTATATTATCATAAACGATACCAGAGCCCCCAAGGAGGCCATGTACAAGCTTAAGCTGAGTAAGTATACCAGGTAGCCTTGAGTCAAGAAGACCTCTGAGGAGAAGAAACTGGTTAGTATAGTAAAGACGAGGTTGAAGGGGAGTAAAAACAAGAAGAGGGAAGTTATCTTGGAGGCCACCGTCAACTCGGGGGGAACTGGCGCCAGCTTTAACGCGTATATAGTTCCCCTTTCGGCCTCCCTCAACACTAATACGAAGCCCAAAACTGTAGTTATTATCAAGCTGACCGCTTGTTGGGCTATTACCACCAAAAAGGGAGCGTCGTAGGGGCGGACCGAGCCGGGACCGGAGATGGCGTAGGACGTTGGCAACGCTAAGGCCGCAGTTAAGGAAAGGAGGGCCACGAGTTCGTGTTTCTTCCTCATCTCCTCTTTAATGTCCTTTACGACCAGTGTGGTGAACAAATTTGACCCCTACAAAAAACTGGGGAGACGTTTAGGAGTTAACCGCGGGCTGCTCGTAGGCGCTGTGACATCCCTTCAATATTTCCTCTACATGCAATACTTTGCCGTCCCAGTAGCCCTTGACGACCATCTCGCCGTTGGTTATGATAACTTGGCTCAGGGGACCGTACTTCTTCTCTATGTAGCTCACGGGAACGTCGGCCTCTATCGTGCTGCCGTCCTTGCCCTTAAGGTATAACACTAGGAGCTGCCTGTCCGGAGTCACGGTCCACTTCACGACGTCGCCCCTTACCAAGTAAGTGCCCGGCCTCGACTTCACCAAGTCGGACACGTCCGTGTAAGAGCTGCTGGCTCCTGCGTAGAAGCCTACGACGGCGAAAAGCGCTAATAGAGAGACGGACATTAGCAAGTACCTTACGTTAGGTTTAGTCTTCAACGCTTAGGCCCGCGTGCGCTTCGGAAGCAGCCTTAATGGGTTTGTCTCTTACGGGATGCTCTTGGGCACGACGCCTACTTCCTCTTCTACTTCTTTGTACCCTTTGGCGATCATCTCCTTAAGCTCTTCGTCGTACTCCAGCAACATCGCGAGGAACTCGCCTACGTGTTCCTTTTCCTCACGCGCTACGTTGAGGAAAACTTTCTTTACGCGTTCGTCTTCGATAGCTTCCGCCAGTTGTTCGTAGAAGTTTATCGCGTCTAGCTCGGCTATGATTCCCCAGCGAAGGGCTTGGGCCACTTCTACCTTCTTAAACTTTCTATCTTTAGGGATCTTGAGGGGGTTTTCGCCTAACATAGGATTCGCCGAAATCATGAATTAGTTCTCGGAGTTTAAAGTGGATAGGTAAAAAGCGTACTTAGTTCTGGTCCAACGGAAACGCCTTGAGCGATGAGGACTTTTCATCCTCTTTTGAGACTCCACAGGTACCACCCGGTCGATCGATGAGAGGAGGCGTGGCAGCCTTTCTATCCTCTCTTGAGACTCCACGCTGTACCAATACTGGGGCGCGTTGTGTGTGCCACACGAACCCTTTCTATCCTCTCTTGAGACTCCACTCTGCACCTCCCTCACGTCCTCGTAGACGTGGTCGACTTTCTATCCTCTCTTGAGACTCCACAAAAAGGTATTCGCGATGAGCGTGGGAGCCGAGATCATCTTTCTATCCTCTCTTGAGACTCCACGGTTCTACAAGCGAGAGACTCACCTGGTACTACATTACCTTGTTAGCTTTCTATCCTCTCTTGAGACTCCACCGAGCCCTTCCATATAAAGCCCCAAGGTCTTTCCCTTAAAAGAATTGCGTTCTACCGAGAGTTTACAATTCCCCAAGCTTTTCCCTTTATTCGAGAAAAATTTCCTCTCCCCTTCCCTTCATGATCTTCAGCGTTCCCATGAAAAGATATAAGGGGGTCTGAGAGAGTGAATAGTAATGGTGCGCTCTCGAACATAGGATGTTCCCATGTGAGTGAAGGTGAAAGAGGCAATGATTAAATACAAAAGTTTGGCGATTTGTAATGCTGAGAGGCTAAGGGGCCAGCATGGTGGCGAAAAACTTATATAGAACCGGTTCCACCACACCCCACGGTGGGTGAGCGCGATGGCGGCCGGTGTACCGGTTCTGATACTCAAGGAGGGCGCCACCAGGACCTACGGCAGGGAGGCTCTGAGGAGCAACATACTAGCCGCTAGGATAATTGCCGAAGCGTTGAAGACCAGCTTGGGTCCCAGAGGAATGGACAAGATGATAGTTGACGCCTTCGGAGACATCACTGTAACCAACGACGGTGTAACCATACTCAAGGAGATGGACGTCCAGCACCCTGCCGCCAAGTTGATCGTGGAGACCGCCAAGGCTCAAGATGCGGAGGTGGGCGACGGCACTACCAGCGTCGTCGTCTTGGCCGGCAGCTTGCTGGAAAAGGCCGAGCCCCTGCTCGACCAGAACATCCACCCCAGCATAATAATCGAAGGATACAAGAAGGCGATGGAGAAGGCTCTAGAGGAGCTCAGCAACATAGCCGTTAAGATAAACCCCAAGGACAAGGAGTATATGAGGAAGCTAGTATACACCACCCTCAGCAGCAAGTTCGTCGGCCAGGAGGCCGAGGAGATAAGGAACAAGCTGCTAGACATGATAATCGAGGCCGCCTACACCGTGGCCGTCGAGCAGCCTGACGGCACTCTGAGGATGAGCCTCGACGACATAAAGATAGAAAAGAAGAAGGGCGGAAGCTTGCTCGACAGCCAGCTGGTAAAGGGCATAGTGCTGGACAAGGAAGTGGTCCACCCGGGCATGCCGAAGAGGGTGGAGAACGCGAAGATACTGGTCCTCGACGCCCCGCTGGAGGTCGAGAAGCCCGACATAACTGCCAAGATAAACATAACTGACCCCAGGCAGATAGAGGCGTTCTTGGAGGAGCAGACCAAGATACTCAAGGAGATGGTAGACAAGATCGCCGAGACCGGCGCCAACGTAGTGATAACTCAGAAGGGCATCGACGACGTCGCCGCTCACTTCTTGGCGAAGAAGGGCATAATGGCCGTTAGGAGGGTGAAGAGGAGCGACATAGAGAAGGTGGCCAAGGCTACCGGAGCCAAGGTGGTGACCAGCATAAAGGACGTGAGCCCCGAGGTGTTGGGCGAGGCCAAGCTAGTGGAGGAGAGGAGGGTAGGCAAGGACAAGATGGTCTTCATCGAGGGCGCCAAGAACCCGAGGGCGGTCACCATACTGCTGAGGGGTGCCAGCGACATGGCGCTGGACGAGGCTGAGAGGAACATAACCGACGCTCTCCACGTGCTGAGGAACATATTCATGAAGCCCATGATAGTGGGCGGCGGAGGGGCGGTGGAGGTAGAGCTCGCCGAGCGCTTGAGGAAGTTCGCTTCCACCGTGGGCGGCAAGGAGCAGCTGGCGATAGAGGCTTACGCCGAGGCACTCGAAGAGATACCGGTAGTGTTGGCCGACACCGCGGGTATGGACACCCTCGAAGCGCTCATGGAACTGAGGAAGCTCCACAGGGAAGGCAAGATCTGGGCTGGCGTCAACGTAGTCGAGGGCAAGATAGAGGAGGACATGACCAAGCTCGGAGTAGTGGAGCCGGTGAGGGTGAGGGAGCAAGTGCTCAAGAGCGCCACCGAGGCAGCTAACGCCTTGCTGAAGATCGACGACGTGATTGCGGCCGCCCCGCCGAAGGAGGGCAAGAAGGGCAAGAAGGAAGAGGGCGGAGAGGAGGAAGAGGAAGGCGGCTCCAGCAAGTTCGGAAGCGAGTTCTAAGGCCTTTTTTAGTTTCTCGCTCTCCCGCGCCCCGGAGCTCGAACTTGATGAAGTGGAGAGAAGAGTGCGTCCGGTGCCTGCTCGACGCCCGCATTTACGATTCCTTTAAGGGCGGCGCCACCGACAAGGAGCTCCAGTTCATCCTGAGTGCCACGGTAGGTTCCATGCAACTCCCGAAGAGTAAGGCCTTCCGCTTCTCGTGGAAGGCCTTAAAGTCCGTCGTAGGTAACGTGTATGCTCTAGAAAAGAAGAGGCTCCTCGAAGAAACGCTCTCAAGGGAGCTCAAGGTACCTCAAACGTTCGAGGAGGCCCTCCGCATGGCGACGTTGGGCAACTTGTACGACACCGCGGTAGGCGGGGAGTACAGGCTAGGGAAGGTGAAGTACGGGACCTTGGTGACGGAGGGCGCGGAAGTGCTCCTCAACCCGGCCGGCACCTTGGTATACGCGGTGGACAACCTCCCGGAGCTGCCTTACGACATAATGGTTGCCAAGTACTTCAAGTACATGGGGTGGGACGTAATACTGGTGGCCCGGGAAGAAGATTACGAGATAGACGCCACCTACCCCGAGCTGGCGGAGGTGGCCCAGCTTCTGGGCTGGGACGGCAAGCTAGACTCCTTGCCCGGGGACTGCACGATCTTCGACCCTTGTGAAGACGCCAAGAGGCTGAGGAGGGAGTCCGACCTAGTGTTCGCCAAGGGCTTGCTCAACGCGGACGCTTACGTTGATTACAAGCCCTCCGAGCCGGCGGTGCTGGCTTACGCGGCCAAGTGTAAGCCGTTGGCCGAGGCTGTGGGGGCGGAGATAGGCGACGGTGTGGTGGTTTTAGGAGAAGTGCTCTTGAGGTCCTTTAGGAGGTGAACTTTGAGAGTAGCTATAGTGAGCTCCTACCCTCCCATGCCTTGCGGCATCGGAATATACTCCCGCGACTTGGCGCGCGCGCTGGCGAAGCGAGGCCACGAGGTCGTCGTTATCGCTACCGAGTACGCAGACGCCCCGCGGGAGGAAGGCGACAACCCCCGAGTCTTGAGGGCTTGGACCCGCGGAGGGGAGAGGTTCCACTACCAGATCTTGGAGGCGCTCGAGAGGGAGGGCCCCTTCGACGTCATAGAGTTTCAATACGAGTACGGCTTGTGGCCGGTAATTCCTCTGGACTCCAGGGGGATCTGGCTGCTGAGGAACGCCAAGGCTTACGGTTCGGTGGTCGCTACTCTCCACACCGTCCGCTTCTCCCCGGACCCATGGTGGAGGAGGCTGCACGAGGAGCTGCTAAAGACCAGCGACGCTATAATAGTACACCACTTCATGATGGAAAACGCCTTGTATAGGATGTTAGGCAAACTGAAGAAGACCTTTATCGTCCCCCACGGTAGCGCCTCCTTACCGGGGGAGAAGAGGGAACTGGGCTACGAGAGGCCCGTCTACTTGCTCTACGGCCTATTGAGGAAGGACAAGGGGCTGGAGGTGGCGGTTAAGGCCTATGAACTCGTGGGCAAGGGGACCTTGCTGTTGGCAGGCAAGCCCCTCTCCGAAGCAGACGAGGAGTTGGTCAAGAGGGCGGAGGAGCTGGGGGCGGCGCGCGTTCAAGGCTTCTTGAGCGACGAGCTGTTAGGAACCCTCATAAAGTCTTCAGATTTCGTCTTGCTGCCCTACGAAGACTTGCCGAACGACTTCGGGGTCTCGGGTGCCTTCCACACGACCGTAGCTACCGGAGGGTACCCGCTGTGCTCGAGGGTCCAGAGGTTGGCGGAGTGCTGGGAGAGGGCGCCGGAGCTGACCTTCAGGCCGGGAGACGAGGCTGCCTTGGCAGCCCTCATGAAGGCCCCCAAGCTCCCGGACGCTTGGGGGAGGCTCCAGAGCTTCGCCCGTCAGACCTCTTGGGACAACGTCGCCAAGCTCAGGGAGAGGATCTACTCCTTGTTAATGTAGACAGCTATTAAGAACGGCGTCAATGCGTAGACCACCTTCTTACCCTTTTCAGTCAAGACGTAAGCGCCCCTCTTGCCCTCCACCTCTACCTTCTCAACCAAGCCCAACTCCCGAAGCTCCTTCAACTTGTCCGAAAGCACTCTGGAAGATATTCCCAACGTGTTCTTGAGCTCGTTAAAGCTCATTTCCCTCTTGAGCGCTAACGCATAGAGGATCTCCGGTATCCACTTCGCCGACACCGCGCTTACGAAGGGCCTTATCTCCTCTATTCTCTTCTTGACCTCGTTTAGGTCTATGTCCTCCTTTTGTAAGCTTTCGTCTATGCTCTCGAGCTCCGACAAGCAGCGTTTGACCAGCTCTAACACTTCGCGCGCGGGGCCCTCGGCCCTTACCACCACATCACCGGTGTGGAATTCAGCACTATAGGATTATAATCCACGTAAACGAGCTGTTCCACCCTGACCCCGCCTTGACCCTTGAAGTATACCCCCGGCTCCACGGTGACCACTGCCCCCTTGGACACTACGTCCTCCGAGGAGGGCGAGAGGAACGGAGGCTCGTGTATGTCCGCCCCCACCCCGTGGCCCAAGCCGTGGACGAAGGCCTTCTCGAAGCCGTACTCCGCCAGCACCTCTCGCGCGGCCGCGTCGACGTCCTTGCCCCTCGCCCCGGGCTTCAAGGCCTTAAGCGCGGCGTTAACCGCTTCCAGCACCGCGTGGTACCAAGAGGCGTAGGGCTCCTTGTCCGGTACGTAGGTTCTCGTTATGTCGCTCCGGAACCCTCCGTAAACGGCCCCGAAGTCGAAGAGCGCCACGCTCCCGAAGCTGAGCTGGGCCTCGCCGGGGACAGCGTGGGGCTTGGAGGAGTTGGGCCCGAAGGCCACTATCGTGGGGAACGCGAACTCTTGCGCCCCGAACTCCCTCATGTGGGCCTCCAAGGCGCCCGCGGCGGCCAGCTCGGTTGTGCCCTCTTCTAACTCCTTCCAAGTCTCTAGGAAGGCCCTCTCCGCTATTTCCAGAGCCTTCTTTATTCTCGATAGTTCCTCCTCGTCCTTACTCATCCTAGCCCTCCTGACGGTCTTGGACGCGTCCCCTGCGCCGAGTTCAGTCATCAAGGTTATTGCAGTTCTGAAGTTGAGGTAGGAGAGGTCGGCGAAGAAGGGTCCATTGCACAGCTCGAGGGCCTTCTTCCACAGGGCCCCTCTCGGCCCCTTCACCACGTTTAGCCAGTCCACGACCTCTAGGGCCCTTTCATACTCCAGCTCCGGGACGATCAAGTAGTCTTCGTCCTTCCCCATTAGGACTATGCCCGCGTCGAAGCCGGTCAGCCAGCGCACGTTAGAAGGGTGGAGGATGAGGGTGCAATCTAAAAACAGCTCCCTCTTGCGGGAGTAACTCCTTTTCGAGGAGGCCACCCGAGCGGGTGAAGGAACTTAAGCTTTAGAACCTTCCTCGGAGGCGACCGCCAAGCTCTCCTCGAGCCTCTTCTGCGCTATCAGCTGAGCCTCCTTCAGTATCTTCTCAGCCTCGTGGTCCAAGAAGACGTCCACGTAAGCGCCTCCCACCAGCTCCTCCTCCGCGAGCTCGTCAACGGTCTCTATCAAGTCGTTCATCTCTTCCTCTATCTCCGGTAGTAGCCTCCTCACCGGCGCCGCGAGCGCCTTTATCTCGTTCACCACCGGCTTGAGCGCGGCGCCCGCGTCGCCTAACATCAGCACGCTCTGGAGCTTCAGCTCGGTGTGCTCCAGCTTGACGTCCAGCGCCGCTATGCTCTCTACGAACTTCCTCAGCTTCGCCACCTCGCTGGCGTAGACCTTAGCTCTGAGCTCGTCGCCGTTCTTCTGCGCTTCGACGAGCTTTTCCATCAGTTCCCTTTCCTTCGCCTTAGCTTTATACAAGTAGGCCTCCAGCCTCCTCCGAGTTCGGTGGGTCTTCCTTAAGGCCTCCACTACCTTAACCCTCAGGCCCACTGGGACTCCCCGGTGAACCGTTAGAGGGGACGCGAGGTTACCGGAGGGACGTCTCAGTAAGATAACAATATTACGGAGGGGGGAGGGGCTTGCCCATCGACCAAGCCACTAAGTACCCTATTCTGTGCACTCGGAAACCGCCCCTCAGCAGCAAGGAGTAGGTCAAGAGCATCGACTTACACTTCGCGCAAGCCGTCGCTACTATTTCTACTCCCTTGAACTGTTCGACCTTCTTCCGGCCCACCGCCTCCACGGCCCTCCTCTTCCACGCCTCCGAGAGCGAAACCCCTCCGCCGCCCCCGCAGCAGAGTTGGTCTCGCCCTCCCGGCTCCCTCTCCTCGTAGTTCTCACTAATGATCTTCAATATCTTCCTCGGGGGTTCGGTCAAGAAGTTGTAACGCGAGAGCCCGCACGGGTCATGGTAGGAGGTCTTCCACGGGACCTTCCTAACCACGTGCCTCGGCCTCAACTTCTTTGAAATCAAATTTACTGCCATCTCTACCCTCAAGTCGTGTTTTATCTTTAAGTAACTCGTGACCCTCGGCCAGACCTTGTAGTCCGCGCCGCACTCGCTCAGTAGGAGCCCCTTGACCCCCAACGCCTTTGCTACTTTTATTATCTTAATTGCCTTCTTTTTGAAGTACTGGGGATCAGCATAATCGAAGTAGAAGTTTCCGAAGCCCTCCGGAACCTCGGTAGATAAGGTGAAGTCTACCCCGAGCTCCCTCAACGTCCATAGGAGCGCGAGGAAGTCGTTCCGCGAGGTGGGTAAGGGGTCGAAGCCCCCGGGGAGGACGAGCCACTCCGCCCTCTCGTCCAGAGGGAAGCCCTTCAGCGCGCCCCAATCCATCTTGATCCCGAAGGTAGAACCCTTCTCCTCTACCCTTTCCCTCAACTTCTTTAGGTCGTTAGGTATTAACCCCTTAACCTTCCTCTCGAACGTTGCCTTATGAGTAGGCACTTTCAGCGGGCACCCCAAGACGCAGTTGCCGCACATGGTACAGCTCTCTACGGCCTCCCTAATCCCCAAGTTCCTCTGCGAGGGTTTGAAGACCGGGTACCAAGGGCACCGCGAGGCGCACAGGTCGCAGGCTACGCAAGAGTTGGAGAGGAGCTCGTATAACATTTCCCGTCGGTCAGCCGTCCGCTCAAACCATTATAACTGTAAGCCGGAACTCCGGCCCCGGGGACGAGAGGGTGCCGCGTAAGAGGAAGCTCTACAAGATACTGACGCCGGAGCCCAGGTCCAAGTTCTTGAAGGTTAGGTGTCCCACGTGTCACAACGAACAGATAGTGTTCAGCCACGCGACCTACCCGGCCACCTGCCTCATGTGCGGGACCCCCTTGGTCAGGCCCAGGGGAGGGAAGGCTGAAATACTGGGAGAGATCGTCAGGATACTCGACTGAACGCGTTTTTTGTTTACCGCTTGCATAGCCCTACCCTAATATTTAATACCCAATGGTCTGTGTGGACTAAAGGTCCCACGCCATGACTATCTACAAAGACGCACGCAACGGGAGGATCACAGAAGAGATGAAGAAGATTGCCGAAGTGGAGGGGGTAGACCCGGAGTTCGTGAGGAGGGGTCTAGCGGCGGGGCGAATAGTGCTCCTTAGGAACCTCAAGAGGGCTGACAGAGTAAAGACCGTGGCCGTTGGGGAGGGAATGTTAACCAAAGTCAACGCTAACATAGGCACGAGCAACACTCTAATAGACGTAAATATGGAGGTCGAGAAGGCGAAGATAGCTAAGAAGTACGGAGCGGACACAGTGATGGACCTGTCCACCGGCGGGAACTTGGACGTCATAAGGAGGAAGATCATGGAAGCGGCCGAACCCCTCCCCCTGGGCACAGTACCCATATACCAAGCCTTCATGGACGTGGCTACTCGCAAGGGAGCGGGACTCTACATGACTGAGGACGACATACTGAACACTATAGAGAAGCACCTTAAGGACGGAGTAGACTTCATGACCCTTCACGCCGCCTTGACGAGGGATCTGGCGGCGAAGGCCGTTAAGAGCGACCGAGCGGAGCCCATAGTGAGCAGAGGGGGCTCGATACTAGCTGCTTGGATGCTCGAACACGGGAAGGAGAACCCGCTCCTCTCTAACTTCGACTACATCCTAGAGATGTTTAAGGAGTACGACGCGGTCATCAGCTTGGGCGACAGCCTGAGGCCCGGCGCCCTCGAGGACGCCCACGACGAGTACCACTTGAGCGAGCTCATGGTAAACGCGAGGCTGGTGAAGAGGGCTCGAGAGGCCGGGGTACAAGTTATGCTGGAGGGGCCGGGCCACGTGCCCTTGGACAGGGTGGTGGCTGACGTAAAGCTCGCGAAGAGGCTTACTGAGGGCGCGCCCTATTACATCCTTGGCCCCCTCGTAACCGACATAGCTGCCGGCTACGACCACATAGCGGGCGCGATCGGAGGGGCCATAGCTGCGGCCCACGGAGCGGACTTCTTGTGTTACGTGACCCCCGCGGAGCACTTGAACTTGCCCAACCCAGAACAAGTTAGGGAAGGCGTGATAGCCTTCAGAATAGCCGCCCACGCGGCCGACATAGTGAAGTACCCGGACAGGGCGATGAAGGTTGACATAGAGATGGGGAGGTGCAGAGGGAGGCTGGACTGGGAGTGTATGATAAGGCTCTCCCTCGACCCGGACAAGGCGAGGGAGATAAGGAACCAGTACGGCCCTACCTCCATAAAGAGCTGCAACATGTGCGGAAGCTTATGCGTCTTCCTGCTGTTGGACAAGTGGAGGAGGAAGAAGGACGAAGAGCTTCACGCCCCCCTCGCGTGAAGGTTTTCCACCATCTCGCTTAACCTCCTTAAGGCTCGGAGCCTCTCCTTCTCCCCCACCTTAGCCCTCGCCACTACCTCTTCCAATATCTTGATCACCTCGTCCGCGGTCTTAACGTCGTACGGGTACGGGACCCCGTCCTTCCCCCCTACGGCGTAAGAGTACAAGAACGGGTCCAGGGGCACGGTCACGGGGTCTTCGAAGGAGGGCGCGGCGCCGTATATGAGGTGGCTTATGAGCGCCAAGGCCCTCATGACCTTGGGCCCGGCCCCGGGGGCCACTAGCAGCTCTTCCCTCCTCTTGGGGCGAAACTCGTAGAGGTCCGCCAAAGCCCTCTCCAACTGAGGGCTGGGCCTGACCGGGTAGTAGAACTTCAGCTGGGGCCCCCTCAGTACCTCTCCCCTCAAGTTCCTCTGCCCCTTCAACGCAGCCGTGGCGGACTTGAGTAACGATAGGACCCTCTTAGGCCCCTCATCAATTATATCTAAGGATATATCAATGGTTTTTATGGACGCTTTGGAAGTCAAGTCCAGCGCCTCCCCCCTCCTCCCCGCCACCGCGGAGTGCGGGACCTCCCAAGGGGCGTTGAGGTGGTTTAGCTGGTACCTCCGGGCCAGCGCGAGCTCCTCGTTCATCCCTTGCTGGACCACGGTCCAAGCGCGCTCGCTCACGATCAAGGAGTGAATGTAGACTTCGTAGCCGTCTTGTAGCAAGGCCGAGTCCAGCCTGGCTGAGGCCTTGGAAACCCTCCTCAGCTCCTCCGGGTCAACGTTTAACCTCTTGGCGGCGACCTCTGCCTCCTCCTTAACCTTTAACATTTTCTTACCCTTACCGCCTAAGACCAAGAAGCCGAGGTCCTCCTTCCAACTGATCTCTTTGAGTACGCCGAGAACTACCGTAGTCGATCCGGAGGAGTCCCAGTCCATCCCTATGACGTTGTTGAACGCTTGGAACCAGAAAGGGTCTGAGAGCCTATATACGAGCTCGTCGGGACCCCACTCCTCTACCATAACTTCCACTATAGCTTTAGCTAACCCCTTCATCCTAACTAGGAGGTGGGGAGGGACCTTGCCCCCGTGGAGGGGGAGTTCGCTCCACGAGACCATTACACCTTCCCCAACACGTACTTTTCCGTCAACGGGTTCTTGGGCCTAGTAAATATCTCGGAAGTGGGCCCGACCTCCACCAGCTCCCCGTTGTAGATGAAGGCCACGTAGTCGCTTATCCTTGCGGCTTGTTGGGGGTTGTGAGTTACTATTATTATTGTAAAGTCCTTCTTCAGCTCTACGATGTTTTCCTCTATCTTTTTCGTGGATACCACGTCCAGCGCGGAGGTAGGCTCGTCCATGAGTAGGACTTTAGGCTTCAGGGCTATGGCTCTTGCTATGCAGAGCCTCTGCTGTTGGCCTCCGGACAGCGCGTGAGCCTTCTTCTTCAAGTCGTCTTTCACCTCGTCCCACAAGTACGCCTTCTTCAAGGCCCACTCCACGCGTTCCCTCAGCTCTTCCTTGCTCTTTACCAGCTTGTGCAGCCTCAGCCCTATGGCGACGTTGTCGAATATACTCATGTGAGGAAACGGGTTGGGCCTCTGGAAGACCATTCCTACGATCTTCCTGAGCTCGTGAGGAGGCATCTTGTTGACGTCTGTCCCGTTAACGTATATCTTCCCAGTAACCTTCACTTGGGGGTACAAGTCCCACAGCTTGTTTATTGCCCTTAAGAGCGTGCTCTTTCCGGATCCCGAAGGCCCCATTATGGCGAATATCGTGTTCTTCGGGACCTCCAAGTTTATGTTCCGTAACACAGTCTTGCCATTTATGGTTACGCTCAAGTTCTCTATCTTGACCATGGTTTCAGAACTCATGCCTCTTCACCACTAATTTACTCAATATTATTAGAGGAAGGACTATGAGGAACACCAAAACGAAGGAGGCCGCCCAGCTCATCTCCAACCATAAGTCTTGGGAGCTGAAGCCGAACTTGTATATGAGGACGCTGAGCGTGGAGACCGGCTCGAACGGGTCCAGAGTCACCTTGTCGTTCCAACCGGCGGTGAACAGCAAGGGCGCGGCCTCCCCAGCTCCCTTGGCCAGCGCCATGAGTACCCCCGAGACTACCCCCGGCAACACGAGCCCTCTGATGACTTTAAACAGCACAGTGGTGTACTTGAGTCCTAAGGCCAGCCCGCCCTCCTTTATCAGCCTCGGCACCTTCCGGTAGCTCTCTGCCGTATACAAGGCTATATAGGGAATCATGATCAGGGAGAGCGCTAGGGCCCCGGCTATCGCTGAGAAAGAGCCCGTAGGCACGACTAGCGTCCAGTAGATAGCGACGCCCGCGGTTATGGTGGGCACTTCCACCAAAGTGGAAGCCAAGTTCTCTACGAGCCTTCCCAGACGGGTGTTTCCGAACTCGGATATCACTATTCCGGCCAAAAAGCCCAATGGGAAGGAGATGAGCAACGCCATTCCAACAATCATCAATGTCCCGATTATAGCTGGCGCGATCCCCACCTCTACCTCTTCGAAGAGGAAGATCGGGGGCGGGATGTCTTTTAGGAATATGTCGGTGCCGTACTTCGCTATGACCGCGGCCCCGTTAACCGCTATGGAGCCGAGTATCCATATTAGCACGCCCAAGGCGCTCAAGCTTATTACATATATTAGCGCTATCCAGATCGCGCCCCTACGCAACTATCTCAGCCTCCGTAAGGGCCCTTCCCAACTTCCTCCCCAAGGCGAGTATAATGCTCCCCAGAAAGATCAGGATTAAGACGAGGGCGGTTAACGCCTTGACGTGGGCGGGATTCATCATGGCCTCTTCGAATTCGTTGGCCACCAGCGAGGTTATCGTGGCTCCTCTGCACAACAAGCAAGGCTTGAAAGGCTCTATTGAGTTACCTATTAACATGGTAACGGCCATGGTCTCTCCCATGGAGCGTCCGGCCGCTATCACCACTCCGGCTAGTATGGAGGACTTAATGTAACCTAGGTTTATCCTTATCACGTCCCACTTGGTGCCCCCGAGGGCGTAAACGGCCTCTACTAATTCCCTAGGAATCATTTCGTAGGAGTTCCTAATTATTGCCGAGGCGTAGGGGGTTATCATTAGCGACAGCACTAGGATGGCCGTCATGAAGCACTGGGGGCTTATCGCGCTGGTCGAGAAAAGCGCGCCCAGCGCCGGCACCCACGAAAGCCCTGCCAGGACCGGGTACGCCGTGTTTGCTAGGAGAGGACCGAAGATGATGAGACCCCAGTAACCGTAGATCACGCTGGGTATTGCCGCTATTAAGTCTATCAAAGTTCCGAAGAAAGTTTTCGCCTTGGGAGGCACCAGCTCCGTCACGAAGACAGCTAACGCTACTGCCAGCGGGGTAGCTAACGCCGTGGACCAGAACGTGACCCACAGCGTGCCCAAGATGAACTGTAGGCTGCCGAACTCCCCGTCGTAAGGGGACCAGTTCATAGACGTTATGATCTCTAGGCCGTGTTCGAGTATAAAGTCATAGCTGTTGGAGAGGAGGGGGACCACTAGGAGAAGCAGCGGGACCAGCACTCCGAAAAGGCCTAGGGCTGCTACCACCTTCAGCGTCCTTTCCTTTATCATAAACCTTCGGGGGACCCTACGGTTGGGCAAAATAAAGCTTTTCTATAAGCTAATCCATACGTTAGAGCACGAAAGTGAAAACCACAGAGACGGAGAACAGCGCCAGCCACAGCGCTAAGTTATACCTCATGACCTTTGCACCGTCCAACGGGTCCAAGGGCAACAAGTTGAACAGCGCTAAGAACCAGTTAACGTTGGAAACTATCAGCAGGCCCCAAGCGCCGGTGAGGTAGAACAGTGCTTGTGATACCAGCGCCACCGCAATGTTGGCGAGGGGGCCTGCAGCGGCTATCAAGCCCTCGGCCCTCTTGTTGCGGTAGGCGCAAGCGAACGTTACGGCCCCCGGGGCGGCGAAGACGAAAGAGCCTTTGCTTATTAGAGCCAAGAACAGGGCTATCGCGAGCCCCGTAGGCCACAGCACGTACTCCGCCCGACAGCCCATCCTCTTGGCCGTTTCCCTGTGCGCCAGTTCGTGGAAGATGAAGCCCGTCGCGACCGCCAGGGCGACCCACGCCAACAGCTGCCAGAAGCCGAACAGCAAGTACCTTATTCCGAAAGCTATAGTCAACACGGCCCATGAGATCAAGAGTGCCGGTGCCCCGTACATAAACTTTATGTACTTAGGGTTCGAAGGGAACCAAACGTACATGCTCAGAACACCTTCGTTCCGGGCCTTACGGGCTCTTGGGGGACCACGAACACGGGCTTGCTCCCCTCGTCCTCTTGGGCCATCAGTACCATCCCTTCAGACACCAGACCGGCCATCTTCTTGGGCTCCAAGTTAGCGACGACCACGACGTAACGGCCTACGAGCTCCTCGGGTCTGTACCACTTCTTTATCCCGCTGAGTATCTGTTTCTTCCCTAGGGGCCCTAGATCGACTATTAGTTTTATCAGCTTCCTCGACTCGGGCACGTCCTCTGCCTCTATCACCTTGCCGACCCTTAAGTCTACCTTACTAAAGGTGTTAAAGTCTACGGTCTCCACGACGTCACACCCTAGGGGCTTCTCGACCCGCGGGCTTTAGAACCAACTAACGTTTTCTTCGAAGTAACGGAGGACCTCCTCTACCCTTTCTAACGCTTCGGGCGGGGAGGGCGTAGGCTCCTCCTCTATCCTAAACCCCAGCTCGCTCAGCATCGGAACCACTGCCCCTTCCCCGTAACCCCCTCCTCCAGCGCCCGCTACGGGGACCTCTATACTTCTCAGAAATTCCCCTATCTTGTAATAGGTGTTAGCGGTTAGGTTCAGGGCTCCGCCCAAGGGGTCCTTCCAGTAGCCGTCGACGCCCATTTGGGCGACCACGAAGTCCGGCTCGAAGTTCTCAATGGCCCTCTTCACAATTAGGTCTATTACCATTGCGTACGCCTCGTCACCGGACCTCGGGGGAAGGGGCACGTTGAGGGAATAGCCCTTGCCTTCGCCGGCGCCGAGCTCCGCGTACCAGCCCGTCCCGGGGTAGAAGCCGGGGTAGTACATGTGTACGCTCACGGTGAGGACGTCTGACCTTTCGTAGAATATCTCTTGGGTGCCGTCCCCGTGGTGAACGTCGAAGTCCAAGTAGGCTACCCGATAGCCCTTCCTAGCCAAGGCCTCCGCCAAGACCGCTACGTCGTTGGCCGGACAGAAGCCGGCCGCCCTGCACTTGCCGGCGTGGTGTAAGCCTCCGTATGGGGTGTAGCCGAACCCTTGCTCCTCCGCGAGCTCAGCCGCCCTCAACACCCCTCCCAAGACGTCCACGAGCGTCGAGGCGGAGCCAGGGTAGATGTAGGTGTCCCCGTAGTCTATGACGCCTCCGATGGAGTCTAACTCCATTATCCTCTCTATTAAGCTCCTACAGTGCACCAGCTCGAAGAGTTCTAAGGAGGCCTCCTCCGGGGGGACTAGCTCTACCTTACCGCTTACGACCTCTTTGAACTTCTTCATCCTGGCAGTCCACTCGCGAACTATTGAAGGGGGCGCGAAGAAGTGTTTCGTGAAGCTCTCGCTCCAGACGACCTTCATAGCGCTCCCCTCACTTGATGTAAGAAGTGGCCCTCCCCATGACTTCGCAGTAGAGCTTCACGGTATCTCTGTACTTGAGCTGCCACGGGCCGGTGTATATCAAGTGCGCCTCCAGGCCCGAGCCGGCGTAGTAGAGGTCTCTGGTTAGGAACAAGGCCAGCGCCTCCGCCAAGGGCTCGAGGCTGGGGTAGCCCTTCCCGAGGGGTACCCTCTTCTTCATTATAAAAGTTCTAAACCTGAAGGATATTATCTGACTAAACCTGAGGCTGAAGTACTTGTTGGTCATTCTCTTTAACTTGTTGAATATGGACAACCAGAAGTCAACGGTGGCTTGCTTGTCCGCGAGGGTCAAGTCCCCGTGGGCGTAAGCCCTAGTTTCCCTCATGAAGTCGTTCTCCAGCTGGGCGGAGGGTATGACCCTCTCGTCCCCTATCATTTCGATTATCTCTCTTATTTCGTCCAAGCTCCCTAGGAACCTCTCGGTGTATGTGGTCTCCAAGGAAACGTATATCGAGGGGACTTCGTTGAGTATAGCTTTGACTACGTCCACGACCGGTTCGTAGTCGTAAGGAACTCCCCTCACCTTTGGGCCTAGGTGCATGTTGAAGATCTTGGCCCCGGCGACGCTGGCCTTCTTGGCCGCTTGCACCATAGCCCGCTTCACCTTCTCGTGGGTGTACTTGTCGTGATTTACCAAGCTGTAGTACGGAGCGTGTGCCGTGACCAAGTGGAAGTACTTGGAGGAGAGCTCTCTATACTTGATAAAGTGCTCTTCCGTGTAGTACCTTCTGGAGAACTCGGCCGGGGGTATTTCGGTGAGCCTCATCCCAGTCAAGGACGCGCTCTCCAGTTTGGTCAACCCGTTGTAGGTTCCCCAGTCGAATAAGGCCACGGAGGTTCCCCAAGGAGGGAACCCGGGAAAGCTTAATCAGATGACGTTCTAACCAACTCCAACTTCTCCTTAACTTTGTCCGCCAACTCGTCGAGGTCCTCGGCAAAGGCGTATAGACCGTAGGGAACCAAAAAGGCTGAGGAGCACGTGAACGCGGGAGGGAGCTTGTGGAAGGGGACCACTTTCGCGAAATATCCCTTCAAACCCTCCTTGATAACGATTGTGTACAGCTCTTCGCCCTTCTTGTAGTAACACGCGACGCAGTCGCCCAAGTCCTCGCACTTCACCTCGAGACCCTTAGACCTCAAAGCGTTAGCCTCCCTCAAGGCCCCTCACCGTGTACGCCTCTACCCAGCCGTCCCCCCTGCCGAGCGCTATTATGTGGCCCTTCCACGCGACGGAAAAGAGCGTCAGCTGACACTCCTCAGAGAAGTAGAACGTCTTGCGGAGCACCACTTTTCCGGTAGCAGCTTCGACCACGTTGAGCCTCCCCTCGTAAACCTCCGGGTAAGCCAAGTACTTGCAGTCGTCCGAGAAGTCCGGCTCTCCGGCCCAGTTGGCGGGGGCGGTCCACAGCGACTCGGTCCCGTTGAACACCGTGACGGAGGACGCGTTGGTCAAGGCTAGCAAGCTCCCGCAAGCGGAGCCGGCCGCGCCCCCGGCCCTCAGTTCCGCGAGCACCCCACCGTCGTTGAGATCTATTATGTAAGTAGAGTTGTCCGAAGAGGCGAAGAGGACCGTGCCGTTGGTCCCGAGCCAGTTACAGCTTATGGGCAGGGTCCACCTAGGGGTAACGAGCTTCCCGTCCCTCGTACAAGCCGCTACGCCGTTCTTGAGGGGCAGGACGTAAGTGCAGTTACAGTCTAACTTCCGGACGTCTTTCCCCTCAACTAAGTAGACTCCATCACTCCCTAGGAAGGCGTACTTCCCGAAGGCGTAGGAGGCCCGCAATATCTGGCCCCCGGGGCAGCCCTTTAGCGCTACCGCCCCGTCTGTCCAGTTCAGCAAGTAAAAGCAGTGTGCGAAGGTGGCTACTCCCAACAAGGGCCCCGGCGCCAAGGAGCTGACCAGCCAGCCCCCCTCGAAGGACCACAGCAGCAACAACTCTATCAAGATTTCTTCCACCAAAATTCGAACTTGTAAGGAGTTATCAAAAGCATTTTTCCTTCGAGGACCGAACTGCCCCGGGACAAGTACTCTAGGGCCTCCCTCGCGGCTACCGAGGCTACCAGGGTTACCATCGTCACCTCTTGGGGCCCCACGTGTTTACCTTCCCTCATTATGTCCCTTAATTTTAAATTATCATTGGTCATGAGCAAGATACCCAAGCCCGGCCTGACCATCGCGTGGAGCGTCTTGTACTTCTCTTCTACTCTTATCCTGCTCGGTATGTTATCGGTTAAGGCTAGTGCTAAGGGGGCCTCCGGGAGGTCGTCTATGACGTCTTCTACCGCGCTCGGGACCGCCTCTGCCCTCGCCCCCAAGGCCTCTAGCTTCTTCTTTAAGGCGAATACCTTCCTTTTCCCTACGTCCTCAGGGAAGTAGGCTTGCGTGTACAAGTTCTTCTCCTCTATCACGTCCGGGTCTACCAATACGAACTCCTTCCATCCTCCCTTAGCCATCATTATCGAGGTCCAGCTTCCCAGCCCTCCACAGCCTACTATAACGACGGGCCTCCTCAAGGTACCACCTTACGTACTTCTTCAAGGATTTTTTAGTAACTTCGTCGAGCTTCTCCCTCCAGTTGGGCAAGCAGTACTTGCATACCCTCATACCGGGCTGAACCTCTTCGCTACATTCTCTACAGACTAACCGCCCGCACACGTAACACCTGGACACGGAGAGCCTCTTCCCGCAGACTTCGCACCTCCCCCTAAGGCACGCGGGACAGACGGGGGAGTGCCTTTCGCAGACCGGTCGCCCGCAGACCTCGCACCTCGCGACCGCTGAGGAGTCGCAGAAGTAACACTTCACCGGCCCTTACCGCCACAGCGGAGGCCGCGCAAGCTAAAGGAGCGGCGACGACGCTCGAGAGCGCTAGCGACGTAACGAAAAATATGACAGCGGCCTTGGGCGTTTCCCTAACTCCCACGGCGGAGAGGGCTACCACGTGCGCTAACAAGAACCCCAGACTCAAGGTCAGCGAAAAGCCGTCGATTATTGAAGTAACTACCAAGAGGCCTATCCACAGCGCGGGCCTCATGTTCTTAAGGGCAGCGAACTCTGGGTCGAATATAGAGTAGATGACGTTCTTCCGAAACGCCACAAGTACAGATGTCAAGGTGACCGTTATAACGCTTAGGTATAACATGTTGGGGTCTACGAACAAGAACCCCGTAAGGAGCGACTGCGCGTATTCATACACCTCGTAACTCAAGTACGGAATCATGAGGGTAGTGACGGTATACGCTATCGCCTTCAAGTAGAGGATCTGGCGCCCCCTACTCTTCCACAGGGCGGCTGCGACCGGAATTGTCGCAAAGATTAAGAACGTGGCGTCTGCCCTTCCTAGGAAGTATAAGGAGAGTATTGTGGCGGCCAAGGCGAAGTCCGAGGAAGCGGGCACGAGGAATGACGCTTTTAGGTACTTCAGGTACTTGCCTACGTAGGATGTAGTCGCAAAAAGGACAGAGTTCAATAAGATAAAGCTAACGTCCATGTTGATCACCTATCAGCGGTATGCAGAGTCTTCCTTGCACGAGCACCGGGACCTCTACCCCGTAGGTTTTCAACAAGTTCTCTTTAGTGAATATCTTTAAAGGCTCGCCCACGGCTATTAGCTTCTTATTCAATAACGCTACCCTCTTTACGTCGTTTGCGATAGGTGTGATGTCGTGAGTTACTAGAATTATAGTAGTCCCCTCATCATTATACTTCTTCAAGAGTCGGGCGACGGTCCTTGAGCTCTGCGCGTCGAGCGCGGAGAAGGGTTCGTCCAAGAGCAAGAGCTCGGGTTTAGAGACTATGGCTCTCGCTATCAGCACCCTCTGCTTTTGTCCTCCGGACAGCTCCCTATAGGTCTTGTATGCTACGTCCACAAGACCTACTTCCTCTAAAGCTTTCAAGGCTTTGTCCATGAGGGCTTCCTCCCTCTGTGGCCTCATGCCCTCTATGAGGCCCATCATCACTACGTCTATCGCCCTTAAGGGGACCTCGTCGTTGACGTTCTCCCTCTGCGGGACGTAGCCGATCTTCTTCGCAATTTCGCTCCTCTGCTTGTAGGGGTCCTTTCCAAAAACTCTGACGCTTCCCCTCACTAGGGGGGCCAAGCCTAGGATTGTTTTCAAGAGCGTGCTCTTCCCGGCCCCGTTAGGCCCCATGATCGCTAGGAAGTCCCCCTTGGGTACGTCTAGCGTCACCCCTTCGAGCGCGTACGTGTCTCCGTACTTCACCCAGACGTCCTTCAGCTCTACTACGTTAGAGTAAGTCGTCGTAGCCGCGGAGCTTGTTCTTAAGCTTACCAAAGGCCCTCTCCTCCTCTTCCACTTCCTTTAAGAACGCGTCCTCCTTCTCCTCTTCTTTCCTCAGGGCCCACGCGCAGCGGCCGTCGGGCAACAAGTACTTCTTCTCACAGTACGCGTATTGGCACCTATATCCTATGCACTTATCGCCTACGAGGCGGCACGTTACTACGGTGATCACTTTCCCTCTTTGGTACTTCTTTGTGAACATGAGGGCGTTCTGGGAGCACCGGAAGAAGGGACACGCCGGGTTGCACTTGTCGCCCAGAGGCTTCGGCTTGAGGTCTCTACGCCCCTTGCCGCCCCTCCTTACTCCGTCCCTCAACTTAAGCACCCACCTCGCCCGGAGCCTTTCGTCGAGGGTACCTACGGCAAGTACCATTTAAGCATAACGTAGTTTATAGAGCCGTTCTCTACTATTGCCATTATGTATCTCTTCCTCACCCCGTGCGCCACCCTACCCCCCTTCACTATCTCTGACGGGTCCAAGCTGGTGCCCTTCTCCAATACGTCCACGACGTAGGGGGCGTGGTCTATCCCGGGCCCGAACTCGTACACGACGAAGTCGGAGCCGTACTTCAGCCCCGACCTCACGACGAAGCCCTTGTTTCTCAATTCCTTGTAAACGAGGTACTTCTCTTCCAACCCCTCCATGAATTTCCAAATCTCTTTGAGCTCCTCTGGGCTGTAGCTCTTGTCGGTCGTTATGTCACGTATCTCAATGACCCCGGTCTCTAGCAAGTAGAGTGCCTCCAACGGCGAGAGCGCCAAAGGCGCTTTCACGTCCTCCGGGCCCTTTGGCTTCTCCGTCCCCAAGGGGTGCCCGAAGAAGCCCTTCGAGTATATGTCCTTGGCAGCGGCGTCGTCCAGCACTACCACTCTGTCGCCTACCAAGTAGGCGGTGTACAAAGTTTACACCTTATGCATTAAGAAGTATTTCAAGTTCTCAGCTACGTCCTTTAGTATGTCGGAGGCGTCTTCCAAGTTGCCCAATATTTCCCACGAGAGGACGGCGGAGGCGCAGTCCTTAGAGCCCTCTAATACGTCCATAAGCTTCGAACGGTAAGCCCTATCTATTTCGTCTTCCAGGCCTATGCTCTCGTTCACGTACTTCATTGCCATCTTAGGCTCCGTTACTACGCGCGCTGCCTTGGCCAACCTCTCCGCTTGTTCGAGCAGTAAGTTTAGGAGCTCTTGAGTTTCCAGCACTAACTCCTCGTGTGCCTTCCCCCTCTTCGCGAGGACGCCCAGCCTGTAGCAAGAGCCGTCCACGTACTGGGCGGCGTTGGAGATGCCGAGTACTATAGGCATGAATGTGTCCTTCATTATTAGGCCTGCTGGCAACCTCACCAAGTATTCCATAGCCTTATCTTTGTAGTTTTCTATGTTCTCCTTCAGCTCCCTGACGCTCTGAAGGGAGGCGTCCACTTCCGCCGCGGTCCCCCCTTTGGCCTTCTCGACCATAGATAGGGCAGCCCTAATCTCTTCGGTGAGAGAACTCATCAAGTTATTCAGAGTCTCGATGAGGTTTATTTCAGCTATGCTGCTATAGACCTTCGCTTGGGTCTCGGGCTCTAGGTAATCGACCTCGCGCTCTTCCTCCACCTACCTCCCCGTTCCACTTCCCAATTGTTTAAAGTAAAAAGCTCGATGGAGGAGGCGAAGGAAATCACATAACCGCATGTTACTGCTCTGTGGGCATTATAAATATCTTAGCGCTTCATAAACCGCGTTTAAATCGCGGCAACGAGGTTCTGTGGACGAACCCGTGGGGGGCCTAAACGTGAAAATAGCGTCGGACCAAGTTTACCTTCCCTATTGTAGGGAAACGGAGCCTGCGGAAGCTTCATTAGCGAGTAATGTTAACCCCCTTAATGGGGTTCTGTGATGGCTGCCAGAAGGGTCCGGAACCTGGGCGAGCCGAGCATAATAGACTTCGTCCGCTCCGAGAGGATAAACGATAGGGACAAGTTAATCCTCAAGACATTATTAAAGAATTCGAAGACGACTACGACCGATATAGCTGAAAAGCTCAACATAAGCGACGTGGCTACTAGGAGGAGGATCAAGAAGCTCGAGGAAGAGGGCGTGATAAGGTTCTACACGGCAATATTAAACCCTAAGAAGCTCGGCTTCAACGTCGTCGCCCTCTTGTTAATAGAAACAGAACCTTCGAGCGTAGACGAGGTCGCGAAGACTCTAGCCGAGATACCGCACGTGGTGGAGCTGGGCACGCTCTTGGGAGACGCGAGCGTTTACGCGGTGGTCTGGGCGGAGGACTTGGAGAGCTTAGAGAACATCGTAAAGGAGAAGATAGGCAAGGTGAAACAGATAAAGAAGATACATACGTACTTAATGGCCAAACATTACAAGGTCAACGGACTGCCCCTTCGGGAGAGCGAGCTTGTGCCGGATGATGGCGGGCACGAGGCCTAGGTTCATTACTAACTTTGTAAAGGTGGCTCGCAAGGACGGCAAAGGTCTGCCTAACGGCGACGGTTGGGGCTTTGCAGCCTATTTAGCGGACGGCACTATCCTAATCAAGAAGAAGCTCGAGCCGATATGGGAGAGCTTGGAGCCCCTCCCGAGAGCGCCTTTCCTCCTCCACGCGCGCAGGGCGGAGAAGTTACCTAAATCCTTGGAACACGTACACCCACACGTTTGCAACGGCGTCATCTTGGCTCACAACGGCAACGTCGAGGTCCCGAGGCCCTCTGGGCTGAAGCTCTACCGTAGGACTTCGAGCGAGGCCTTAGCTTGCTACTTCGGGGCGCTCTTGGCCTCCGGAAGGGAGCTGGAAGAGGCGTTAGAGACCGTTTCTAAGACTGTCAAGCCCAAGCCGTCGGCCAATTTCGTGGCTATCGTCACGAGCGCGTCGAAGCTGGTGATCTTCAACTATCACACGGGCGATAGGTATTACGTTATGTGGAAAAAGGAGGGAGTCTACGCGAGCGAGCCCTTGGGAGAGGGCTGGCAGCCGCTCTCGGAGGACGGGGCTCCCGTTTGGGAGGTGGTTGACCTCAAGCCTTCTTGACCCTCAATATCAACTTGTTGTTTTCCTCTTTTACCTCGAGCACATCTGCCCCAATCATCTTTAATGCTTCTTTATACACTTCGATACTCTCCTTGTACTCGATGGGAAGTATTATTTTCGCTTCCTCGCCGCTCCCGAGCTGTTGGACAGCCATGGCTATGTTGGATATCATGTCTCCACATACAACGTCTTGGGCGGTCAGGTCTATCTCCTTCACGGCCCCTCCCCGGGTCCTTGACCAGTAGGTCAGATATAAACGACGTAGCGCCCCCTTAGGCGCAGCTCAATTATTCTGTTCCGGTCGGCTAGCAAGTACGCTAGGGCGGCCCCGGTCAAGAAGCCTCCGATGTGCGCCCACCAAGCGACCCCCGTGGGCATTCCGCTGAGGCTCCAAGTGCCCATTATTAATTGGTAGAGGAACCACAAGCCTATGAAGACGCTCGCCCTTATCGGGATCAATAGGGGGTAAGGCGCGAACACGAGTGTCATCACTTGGGCGTGGGGGAAGAAGAGCATGTAGGCTGCCAAGACCCCGCTGATCGCACCCGAGGCCCCTATGGCCGGGGTGAGCCAAGGGTTCTGTCTCAAGTACGGGTTCAAGATGATTGAAGGCGTTAGCATCACTGATAGCAAGTGGAAGACCACCGCCCCTAATCCGGAGAGGAGGTAGAGGGCCAAGTACCCCCTCCTCCCCAAGACTGCTTCGACGTTGTCTCCAAAGATGTAGAGGAAGAGCATGTTCCCCGCTATGTGCTCCAAGCTACCGTGTAACCACATATGCGTTAGGAGCGTGTATTCCCTCATACCATTTACGACGAAGTACGGGACCATGCCATAGTTCTTCACTAGTTCGTTAAACGATAGCACGTTTCCTTGCAGTAGCAAGGGGAGCTCCAACACGACGAACACTAATACGTTGATTGTTATTATAGCCGTGTTAATTATCGATTTTCCCCTCACCGCGTTTATGTCGTAAAGCGGTATCATGCTTTGGTCCGCGTTTCGCAGGGAAAGAGAACTCAAAAGCGTGTCCTCCGCGGGGTCCGATATATTTATACACCCGTCGGGGAGCCGTGCCGGAGAAAGACCGTGCTACTAAAAAGAGAATACATGCAAGTTTTAGAAAAGTTCAAGGGTAAGGATGAAGTAGACGTAGCGGAGGTCGCCACCGGCGAATACGAAGAAGCTGAGAACGTCTTGTTCATCTTATTGGCACTAGAGGTCCAGGGACTCATAGAGCCCGTCAGCAAGGAGAGGCCCAGGAGCTTCAGGCTGACGGAAGCCGGCAAGAAGGTCTTGGAGGCCTGGGAGGAGGCCGGGAGGCCGGAAGCGGAGAGGTGGTTCGACAGCTCCATCCACGCCGCCGTGTGGAGCTTGTGGAGGACTTCAGCTAAGGCGCCTAAGGACTGGTTCACCCCACTGAGGGAGAGGGGACTGGTCGACGAAGAGGGGTTCCTCACAGATGCGGCCAAGAAATTGGTGGAACAGTTCGAGCCCAAGGTGAGGCCAGTTAAGGTGAGGGTTACCAGGGACTTGGGCTGGACCCTAGCGAGGGTCCCCCCTGGTCCCGCGGCCGTGGCCCCGCTCAGCAAGTTCCCCGAAGAGCACATAGACTTGCTCGAGGCAATGGGCGTCATAGTCTTCACTTCCCCCGACAGAAAGTACTACGCGCTCACGCGCTTCGGGCGCTTCCTAAGGGAAGCGATAAGGGAGCTCAGGCCCGTTGCTATGGAGTACGTCTTAGTAAATATGAAAATAGCGGAGATGGTCAAAAAGCTCGTAGAAGGGGGCGAGCTGACGGAGGAAGAGAAGTACTGGCTAATGAACTTGGGGTACTACAGGGACGGCAAGCCCACGCGCGCGGCCAAGTGGTTGTACTTGGCGTTGAAAGAGCTCGAGAGGGGCGAGTGGTGGGACACGTTCCCCATAGGCTTGACTAGGGTAGACGAGTGGGTGCTCAAGACCATAGACCACTTGTGGAAGAAGGCTGAAAACAACCCCGAGCTGAAGCCCACCAAGAAGCTGATACAGTACTGGATCGAGAAGCACCGGGACGAGTTAGGTATGGACGAGGAAACGTACAAGGAGCTGGAGTTCAGCGACTACACCATAGGTCTCGCGCTCTACCGCTTGGAAGCGGTGAGGTTGGTAGACTCTTACGAAGAGAAGGGCAAGCTGGTTTACGAGCTGACGGAATACGGCAAGAGACTACTCGAGGTGCTGGGCCAAATAACCGAAGTGCCCGCCCACGCCGTAAAGACCTTAGTTTACGCCGACAAGGGGATACCGCCCTTTAGGCTATGGATAGAGGAGGCCATACGCTGGGGGCTTATGGGGCCACAAGGCGCCGGCACCAAGGCCAGAGTGCTCATGTGGATATCCAGGAGAGTAAAGAGGTTGCCCTTGATAACCAAATTAGAACACTTAGTGTTGCAAAAGACCTTGCCTTCCAGAAGAGCTGAGCCCTTGGAGGAGCTCGTCAAGAGAGTGAGCGCCTTGGGTTATGACGAGGAGGAGGTCCGAGCGGCGATCTACTGGCTGGAGATGTGGGGAGCGTTGGAGGTCTACGGCAACGGCTACGTGGAGCTCACCGAGATAGGCGACATGATTAAACACGCCTTAGTGGCCACCCCACCCGGAGTGGCCACTCCGGTACACCCGCACTTCATAAGGGTGTTGCAAGCGGTTAAGGAACTCGGGAGCTACGAGGACTTGGCCGAAATAGTCAATAGAACTAGGCTCACGCTGGGCATAGTGAAGGACGCCCTCGTGGTCGCCAGGGAGGCGAAGCTCCTAGGGGCCAAGGACTTGACCGGAGAGGGCGAGCTGCTGCTGGAGGCCGTAAAGAGGATACAGGCACACGTGGAGGAGGTCGTACAATAAACCCTTTTCAAAACCCACATCCGGGGTTCCGTCTGAGTGAAGGTCCGCCTCGTCTTGGTGGAGCCCGAAGGTAAGATAAATTTCGGATTCATATTGAGATTATGCAAAAACTTCGAAGTGGATGAAATAGTAGCCGTGAGGCCAAAATTTGACGTACGCGACGAAGAGGTACTCACGTTTGCTGCGAACGGAAGGGATTACGTGGACAAGGTGAAGGTGGTAGACGACTACAAGGAAGCTCTGGAAGGCTTGGTAGTGTGTACGAGCGCCAAGGTCTCCAGCGCTGATCCCCTCAGGGACTTCGTCTTGCCGTGGGAACTCAAGGAGAAGTTCGGCGAGCCCGAAAGGCTGACCTTGGTCTTCGGTAGGGAGAGCGTGGGGCTGACGAGAGAGGAGCTGAAGGAGTGCGACGCGCTCCTCCACGTCCCGGCGTCCCCCCAGTACCCGGTGATGAACTTGTCCCACGCGGTCGCGGTAGTCTTATGGGAGGTGTGGAAGCAATACAGAATAGAAAAAGGGGCGCAGCCGGAGAGGCCGGACGAGAGGGACCTGAGGCTGGCCTTGGGAGTGGCGGAACGCCTAGCGAGGGCCTTGATAAAGGACGAAGCCAAGAGGGAAAGGGTAACAGTCGCGATAAAGAGGCTTCTGGCCAAGGCCACTAGACAAGAGCTGAGGAACTTGCTATACTTGTTGAGCAAGTGCGCTAACCGACTGGGCGAATGAAGGTTAAGAGGCCTTCCCTAACCATGGCTATCCCCAGCCCAGCCATCAGTATCGCCAGTATCCTGTTTAAGGCTAGGGTCCCGTTCTTGCCTAGCAGCTTATCCAAGTATCCTCCCAATAGCAATATTGGCAAGCTCACTAACATAACTCCCACTACCACTAGGGCCAGCTCGTAGGGCTCCAACACCGACCTATAGTAAAGTACCAAGCTTATGGCCCCTGGGCCGGCCAACATGGGGATGGCCATCGGAACTATCGCGACGCTCTCCGGATCGATCATCTCGGCCTCGCTCTTGCCCAATAGTGCTTGAATGGCATATATGAGCAATATCAAGCCTGTGGCAACCTTTATGTCTTCCAGTGTCATTCCGAATGGCCTTACTATTAAGTCGCCGAACAAGGCGAAGACTAACAAAATTATCGTGGACACCGTAGCGCTCCTAACGATTATCCTTTTCCTCCGCTTGGGCTCGAAGCTGGAAGTGAGCTGATAGAATATGGGCGCGTTGGTGAAGGGGTCTATTATTATTAACATCGAGATGAACGCGTTTATTACGGCGTTTAAGTCCATGGCGCTCTAACCCCCTAGAAGTCTAGCAACTTCCTCCCCCGGAAGGCTAGGAACGCGTCGAGCGCGGTCTTGCTGACTCCCTTCCCTCCATCCTCGATGCCCCAGTAGTGCTTCAGCGCCTTTCGGGCGAACGACTTCAGTATCGCGGTCTGTTTCTTGAAGGGTATACCGGTCTCCTCCTCCACTTCCTCCCACTTCTTCGACTGTAGTACCTTCGTTATCAGCACTATTTTCATTTCTTCGTCCACCTCCGGCCTCCAAGCCTTAGGCTGCGACCAGTAGGCCAAGCTCAAGCGGTACAACAAGTCGCTCGCAGCTTCAAACGTCATGGGTCCGTAGGCGTAGATCCACAGCCTGTCCAAGTCTACGGGGTGGAAGCGTGGGACCTTTAGGTCCGGTTGGACGGGCAAGGGGTCCGTTTCCAGTATGAGCTTGGCCACGTCCCACTCCAAGTCCCTATAGTTGAGGTGCAACGCCATCACCAGCCTCCTGCGGAACAGCCTATTAGCCTCCATTATCAAACTCCTCAGCTTCTCGTTGAGGGGCTTTGCCAACAGTATTGTAAACTCACCGCTGGAGGGGTTTCTGTCGGGGCTCATGTGAACGGGTATGAACCCGGACCTCAACCAGAACCTCAAGAGCTGGGCGGTGACCCCGAAGCCCGAGGCCACCCAGTCGTAGCCCCTCTCAGAGGCCTCTTCCGAGACCCTCTCCAGCCCGAAGGTGCCTATGCCCTTCCCTTGTACGTCCGGGTGGGTGGCTATCCTAACTACCCTCCAACCCTTCGTATATGCGAAGTCCCTAACCCTTAAGTGTTTCAAGAACCTGTCGGGAATTATGTTCCCAGCTATCTTCCCTCCGGCTAGCAGCTCGTCTATCATGTCCTCGGGTATGGGCCCTTCCTCTGCTAAGTGAATTGCCCCTACAACCTTGCCGGTGTCCGTAACCACCGCCCTCGGCGTGTGGTGCGGGGCGTCGGCGATCATAGCCAAGTCGTCGGGCTCGTTGCGGTAGTGGGCCAAGACGTATATCCCGAAGAGCTGCCTTAGGACCCCCTCGCCCTCTTCGGAGAACAGCCACTCGGGGTCCAACTTTAAGTACTTCAGCCTCTTTTCCTTTATTGCCTTCAAGTCTTCCGAATCTAACTTGGCAGGCTCTGCGTCCAACAGCAAGGAGTCGTACAGCCACCTCTCCACGGGGTCTCCCGGCGCGTACCTTATCGGCTCCGTCATGTGGATCATTTTAAGTTCGGTCTTCTTGTCGTTCTTCAGCGCCGGCAAGAAGCGCACGTTGAAGCCCCTCCCGGCGCCCTCGTAACCGTGTATCGTCGTAGCGAAGAGGCTCCTCTTGTGGTTCTTCCATATCTTGTGGAGGAGCGGGACGGGAATCCCGGCTGCTTCGTCTACCACGACCAAGTCTGCGCTCTTGACTGCGGCGTCGGCGGGGGGCCAGTACTCTATGCTCCACCCCTCTCCGTGGAGCTCGTAAACGTAGCCCTTCTTCTCGACCCTCTTAGCCTTTATGCCCAAGACGTTAGCCGCCTTCATAGCTAAGCTGAAGAGAGTCTGGACCCCTATGGGGTCCGCGCTCGTGACTATTACTTTTGCGAAACCTCCCTTAGACTTCTTAAAGGTCTCCACGAACCCGATGAGCCCTATGCCTACGGCCCCGCTCTTCCCCCTTCCCCTGTCCGCAGTGACCGTCAGAACCCTGTGACTCTTCTTCCTCCCCAACAGCCACTCTATCCCTTGAATGACGTTAACTTGGTCTTGAGTCAGCGCAAGCTCGTAGAGCTTCTTGGGGAAGCGCGTCTTTTCCGGTATTTCCGGTCTCTTGGGGACCCACTTGGGACTCTCGAACTTCTCCTGCTTAATTATTTCTTCCTTGTCGGCGTGGTATATGTGGGAAGGGTGGGCCAACAACTTCCTCTTGAACCAAGTTATGAACACGTGGCGTGGCTCTGGATACTGGGGTACGGTCAGCAACTTCTTGAACAGAGTTATTCGAGTGTCCCACTCTTCCCACTTAGGGACTATCAGGATTACCGGGGCTCCCCCTTCCACCACTTCCACTAGCCTTCCTACATCGTTAGGCCTTAGGTCGTGAGTTAGGTCCAATACCAAGCCTTGGTACGTACTTCCCAAGAGCTTCTTGGATGCCTCGTATACGTTTATGCTTAGCTCTATGTTCTTTCTGTTTTCTTTTACTCCAGCCTTAACTATGTCCTTAATTTTCTTTGCGTCCTCGAACTCATCGTGAAACATGTAAAGCACCGTTCCTTTTTCCATGTCGCGCCTGTACCTTATCCTGTCGTAGAGCAACAAGACTTCCTTAACTGCCTCTCCGACCTTTGAAGGGTCGTCCCCGGAAATCACCACTAACCTCCTGTGCTTCCCTTCTACGGCGTTGTCGAGGTCGTCTTCGAGTTCCCTTAAGAACTGCTTCAACATTAATTCGGCCCTTGGGACCCCGCGCGGTGGAAGGCTATTAGGAGGGTAGTGGACGCCCACGTCCACTTATACGAAGACCCCACGATGGCGGACGAGGAAACCATCCTAGTGGCGGTCTCAGACGACTTGGAGAGCTCTCTAAAGACCCTCTCGCTCAAGGGAGAGAACGTAGTCCCGTGCGTGGGCGTTCACCCGTGGAGCTCCCCCGAGGTGGGGGAGGAGGAACTGAAGGAGTTCGAGAAGCTCGTGGAAAGGGCTCTCTGTTTAGGCGAGATAGGGCTGGACAAGCGTTACGTCCCGGACTTTGAGAAGCAGAGGAGGGTCTTCGAACACTTTCTAACGTTATCCAAGGAGTACTCCTTACCGGTGAACCTCCACGCTTTGGACGCTTGGGAAGAAGTCTTCAACATGTTGCTGAGATATGACGTGGATAGGGCCTACTTCCACTGGTTCAACGGTCCCCTCCACCTCTTAGACGAGATAGTCTCTCAAGGCTATTACGTGGGCATAAACGCGGCGGCCAAAATACAGAAGAAACACTTAAGGGTGATAGAGAGGGCTCCGCTGACCTCTATCATGACCGAGAGCGACGGACCTTACGTCTACAGAGGGGTCAAGCTAACTCCCAAGGCCGTTCCGGAGCTGATAGGAATTATTGCAAAGGTCAAGAAAGTGAGCGAGGAAGCGGTCGCTGAAGCCGTCTTGCGGAACTTCAAGCGCTGGTCCGGCGCCCTCGCCCAAGGCTGAACTCTTCACCGGTCAGCTCGGGGGAGCGCTCATCGGACAGAGGGTTCCCACAGATCAAACAGAAATTGAATTCATCTCTGTACTTGAGCCCGCAGAGCCTGCAGACCTTCATCCAGCTCACCCAGTACCTTCACTAAGGCTTTTCCGAACTCCTCGTCCTCCTCAAGCACTTTCTTTATAATTCCGCTTAAGTGCTCCACCATGGTGTCCCTTATTTCTTTAACTCTGGAGAAGCCCATGTTCAAGTACTTTTCGGCTTGCCATAGAGTGGCGAGGGTTTCACTGACCTTTGCCAAAGCCCGCTCGCGACCACGTTCGTCTATGTAAGCCTTCGAGTACTCGACGACCTCTAACGAGTCCATCTCCCCTATGGCCTTGAGCTCCAAGCTCTCCTTTATGTCACCTATCTTGTCGGTAGTCCACTTCGGCAAGTCCCCTACTAGCACTTCTGGTAAGTCGTGCGCGATCGCTATGGAGGCCGCCCTCTCCGGGTTGACCTCCACCCCCACGTTCTTTAACCTCAACCCCAGCTCCAGCGCTATCAGAGCGGCATAGAAGGAGTGGAGGGCGACGGTCTCCCCCAGCTGAGGGGGCACCCCCCTCTGCATCCACCCCGTCCTAACTAAGGAGGCGGCCGCCTCTAAAACGTCCTTTAACTTCATGACGGTCCAATCCCCTAAGGTTTAGTAGTTTCTCATGCTCCTCTTGTAGACCCAATACACGTCCTCCTCAGTTACGGGCCTCGGGTTGGTCGCTAGGAGCCTCTTCTGGTTCAAGGTCTCCTTGGCCATTTCCATCAAGTCCTCTTCCTTGACCCCTACCGCCTCGAGGCCCGGCGTGAACTTTATGTCGCGCTGGAGCTCCCTGATCGCGTTGGCCGCCCACTCCGCGCACTTAGCGGGGTCCCTCTCCGGACACTTCTCGCCGGTCAACAGCTCCCCGACCCTCTTGGCCTTCTCGTAGTTCGCCGGAGCGTTGAACTCCAAGACCGCCGGGAGTAAGATGCCTACTGCCTCGCCGTGGGTCACCTTGTAGCGGCCCCCGAGCGGGTAAGAGGCGGCGTGGGCCAGTCCGACGCCCGCGTTGCCGAAGGCGAGGCCCGCCAAGTAGCTGGCTATCAACATGCCCGATCTAGCCTCTAAGTCCGTTCTACCTTGGTACACTGCCCTCCTCAAGTACTTACCTATGAGTTCTATCGCCCTTTCGGCCAACGCGTCCGTCACGGTGAAGGAGCCCACGTAGACCGGCCTCTTGGCCGGGTCCTCTGGCCTCTCCCTAGCCCAGTACGGCTTGGCTATGTAAGACTCTACCGCGTGCGTGAGGGCGTCCATCCCGGTGTCGGCGGTGACCTTGGGGGGCACAGTCATGGTCAGCTCGGGGTCCAACAGGGCCAAGCTGGGCCTTAGGAAGTCCGAGCTTATGCCCACCTTAACTCCGACGTCCTTTAGGGTCACCACGGCCACGCTAGTGACTTCGCTGCCGGTGCCGGCGGTGGTGGGCACCGCTACCATTGGCTTGACCGGGCCCGGGACGGGCTTGCCTTCACCGTAGGGCGGGGCGACGTAGTCCCTAACCCTCCCGCCGTAGGTTGCGAGCAAGTTCGCTATCTTGGCGGTGTCCAAGGCAGAGCCCCCGCCAATGGCGATTACCGAGTCGGCCCCGCTCTCTGCTAAAGCCTTGGCGGCCTCCTCGACGCTCTCGGCGGAGGGCTCTGGCTCCACCCCGTCCCAGTAGGGCACGTCCTTTCCTAGTATTTCCCTAAGCCTGTCGACTATACCCCTCTTTACCCACCCCTTGGTGGTTATTAGGAAGGGCTTCTCCACCCTGAGCCTCTCAAGGTCTACCTTGAGCTCGTTTAGCGCCCCCGGCCCGAACTTGCTGCGGGGGGAGCGGAACTCCCAGACGTAGTCGCCGAAGGGGTTGTACACCGTCGTCACCGCGCCCGGGAGCTCACGACAAGTATTTAGTTTTTAAGGCAGAGAGCGCACTTGAGGCGCCGAAGGCTAATGATGCGTATAGTTGTGAGGAGTAAGAAGGACGCGGACGCAGTAAGGGCGATGTTGAGCCAAGCCCTCCCCTCGTGGAACGCCGAGGTGGTCACGCTAAAGGGGGCTAGGAAGGAAAAGATATTGGATGTTATAAATGACGTCGTCGATCCGGACGCGTTCAACATAGTGCTGTTGGGAAGGGAGGATTCGGAAGTGATAAGGGAATTAACAGAGACCACGCCGCCTAACGTAATAGTACACCTCGTGCCCCGGGCCAGGGTTAGGAACGCGAGGCTCTCCCACCTTAGGTGGGAGCTGGAGAGGGCCAAGGCCCAGCCCAGGGGCTGGGTGCGGTGGTCGGGCGAAGTGCCTTACTTGGAGAAGAAGTTCCCCGCGAGGGTCGAGCCGGGCGAGGAACCGTTCCTCGCCTGGGGCCTCTGGTGGAAGACCTTGGGCCTCGGAGAACCATCCGAAAAATCGTTCTTAGTCTTTAAGAGGCAGAAGGGCTTCCACGAGGTCTATTCAGAAGGTAGAACTGTAGCCATGTTTGAAATGAATGATTTTGCGTACCCTAAGGTTACTAAGCTGGGAGAGGTTAAAGGCTTCGACATAATGAAGTCCGTCGAGATGAGCGAAGGCGTGTTGGAGGTTTGGGAAAAGGTCTCTTCCAAGGTATTAGAAGGCTGCGAGAGGGCGGTCGTCCCTTGGAGCGGCGGGAAGGACAGTACTGCAGCTCTGTTGATAGCGAAGAGGGCTTGCGACGAGGTCACTGCGGTCTACGTTGACACGGGCGTCGATATGTACTTAAATAGGAAGTACGTGGAACTCTGGTCCCAGAAGCTGAATGTAGACTTGATAATTAAAGAAGTTCCCGTGAAGAGTCAGATATTCCAAAGAGGGTTGCCCACCAAAGAGGACAGGTGGTGTACAGCCCTCAAGTTGAAGGGGTTAGAGGAGGCGATAAGGGAAGTGAAGCCCGACTACATAGTCGTGGGCGACCGGGACGCGGAGTCCCAAGCGCGCTCGGCCAGGTGGGAGGAGAGGGCTTGGGAGGGCGTGGGCACGGTTAAGGCCCCCTTAAAGCTCTGGAGCGCTATGATGGTCCAGCTTTACCTATTCAAGAATAAGGTCTTTCCCAACCCGCTCTACGCCTCCGGCTTCTACCGGTTGGGCTGTTACGTATGCCCCTTCTTCCGGGCCTACGAGAGGGAGCTCGTGAGGAGGGTCCCTCCGGCCAAGCTGGGCACCGACGAGGAGTTGCTGAAGAAGTTCTTAGAAGGCTGAGGGCTCGAACGTCAGCTTAGGTAAGGCGTTATGATGTGCCGGTCAAAAGAGAACTTCTTTTTAGAATTTGAAAGGTTAATGGTCGAGAGCGCTAAGGACGAGGTAACTGCGGATTCTACAGTGGTAATGGGGATACTCGCCGAGGCCTCGAGGAACTTGCTCGCCACCCCTTGCACCCCTAGGACTTCCGGCTTTTGGAGCAAGCTGACGGAGTTCGTCAAGAAGGCCAGAGAAACCAACGACTATTACCTCAAGAAGGTTTACGCGGAAAAGATCAGGGACGGCGTCCTAGCCTTGGTGAGCTCGGAAAAGGAGTGGAACGCCAAGGGGAACGCAGTGTTGCTGTTATCCGCAGTCATAAGCGTGCTCGCCAAGCCGTTAACTCCCATTAGCTACGTCCCTTGGGCTAGCTTACTCGTGTACCAGCTCTCGCCCGTCGCCGCCCTCCTCTTGCTCGCGTCCTCCGGTCTGGCGGCGTTGGCTTTGAAGCCTACCTTGGGATTGTTGTTCTTGATATCTGCTGTTGGGGGATACCTCGAGAGGAAGGTAGAACTAGACTTGAGCGTCCCGAAGGTCGCGAGGAGGGTCTCTCGAGAGGAGGTGGAGCGCTTGTTCGTCCAGTACTACGGCGAGAGGCTGGGACGCGAGCTCTTCCGCTTCGAGCTGTACCAGCTGATACTTTCTGGAAGGACCGTGGAGGAGGCCCTTTCCGAGCTCTGGGAGAGGCTCACCAACACACAAATATCCTCAAGGGGTTACGGAAGGTTAGGAGGAGAGCGTGTCAGCGCCGGGAGGAGGGAAGACCAAGGAGCTGAAAATAATAACTAGGCAAGTACTCACCGTAGATGACGTTAAGAAAAACAAGAACATGAAGATAATATTACACATAGTTAAACACTTGGGCGAAGTCTCGGAGAAGGGGCTAACGAGGCTCCTCTACGAGATGAAGGAGAAGGGCCTTGACTTGGGTTACCAGTTCGTAAAGATAGGAAAAGTCATAGGGAGCAAGGACCTTCACCAAGACATAATGGACTTGCTCTACGTAGGCCTCCTCGAGAGGAACCCGGCCAAGAACAAGCTGAGGCTCACCCGCGACGGCGAGGAGTTCTTGGAGAAGAACGGGCTTCCCGAAGAAGAGATCAAGCCTATACTGTCGCTGGTGGACCAGCTGAAGCCCGTGATAGAGCCAATAGAGGCCGAAGTTGAGATGAGGAGGAGGCCGTAAGGTTGAGCGCCCAGCCCGGCGAAATCCACATAACGATATTGATGAAGCCCGAGCTCTCCGAGTACCACGTCACTGCGAACTACGGCGACACCCCGGACGAGGTCAGGAACAAGCTGGCGGAGAAGTTGGGCATAAGCCCCTCGAGGATAAGGCTTTTCATAAAGAGGCCGGACGGGGCGGAGTACGAGATAACCCACTCCTCCGAGAGCGTGGGCCAAATAGTGAGCGTCCACGGGAACGTGTGGTACGCTTCGATAGAGGAGCCTTACGGCTCCTTGATAGATGCCATCGAGGCCTTCAGAGAACACTACTTGAGTTCGGGAGAGCTACAAAAGAAGTACTCCCCATTGGCCAACGACCCGGGCTTGGGGATCTGGACGGAAAAGTCTTGCAAGAGGAAGGAGTATTGCAGCCCCTCCCGCCCCTACAGAGTCTTCGTTTTTCCCAGCGTAGGCTACCCCGTCACTCAACCCTTGATATTCGTCTCCCCTAAGGTCCTCCACAAGTGTTGTTTTTACAACTTGAAGTCGCAGTTCTTCGATATAAAGGCCAAGGAGCTTCCGGAGCTCGCGCCCGCCTTCGAGGAGGCCTCCAAGTTGGTAAACGTTAACATGTGTGTTATGCACATAGAATCTTGGGATTACTTAAGAAAGGTCGAGAGGAACCCCCTAGAGGTGCTGGACCGTGCCCTATGCACGGACGTTGGACTCTGCGACGGTACCGGTGCATAACGCCGTAATAGACCCGGCAGTCTTCGTGCCCTTGGCCGAGGTAGGCATTAAGAACAAGTGCTATGAGCTTACCGTCGACGCCTCCGAAGACGTGGTGTCGTTCAGCGGGAGCTTGGACGACACGACCATAACTATTAACAGCGTCAGATACATGAAGGCCGTGGAAAAGGGGCCGACGCACGTAAGGACGTACGACTTCTTGCCGGACGACGTGGTGGTTGCCCACTACCACTGCGGCATCCCTCCTGAGCCCTCCGCAATCGACGTAGAAACCATGAAACTCGCCTTGAGGGCTCAACTAATGGCTACGCTGCCGGGGAGGCCGAGGGTCTTCGGCATAATCTCCCCTACGGTGGCGGGGTCCTCCTTCTGCTTGTCATTAAGCCTCTACGAGCCTGTGCCCAAGGCTACTATAGCTTTCAAGACGGAGCGCTTGAGGCTGGGCGACTTAGACTTCCTCGAGGGCATTAGGAAGGGCTTCGTCCGCTTGGAGGAGGGGGACTCCGAGTATTATTTAACCGACCTTTGTGAGGGGCTCGAGCGCGGCTGCTACCCTTTTCGCTACGGAAGCGTGCCGGAAATAGTATTGGAGGACTTCATATTCATCCTTTCATATAGTATAAATACCAAGAAGAAGAAATTTCCTTACGCAAAGGTGTCGCCCTCTAAGGCGGTAGTATACGAGGTGGAAGTGGCTAATTTTGACGCGAAGGACGCGGTCATACGGGGACTCGTTTGGCGGCTCCGAGGGGCTTCTACGAGAGGACGTTGAGGTACTTGCGGGAGGTCGCCGACCCCGAGGCGCTGAAGGACAAGGTCGTCCTAGTGGGGGGCGTCGGCACCATAGGTTCCAGGCTCGTCAGGAACTTAGCTAGGTTCAACTTCAAAAAGATTATCATTATCGACATAGACTACGTCGGCCCGGAGAACGTGGGTTACCAGTGCTATCACACGGAAGAGATAGGGGCGCCTAAGGTCGAAGCTCTTAGCAAGAGGTTCCGGAGGTACCACCCTTGGACGGAGGTTCAAGGAGTATACTTGGAGGTCTTCACTCCCTCCGGTTTGAGCTCCCTTAGCGAGCTGAAGAAGTTTGCGGAGCTAGTGAGGGAGAGCGACGTCGTGGTGACGGCTTTCGACACCTTGCCCCCTCGGGCTACCGCACTGTTGTTGGCAGTTAAGTACGGAAAGAAGTACGTTGACGTAGGCCTCGGGAGCACCAGGGGGTACGTGAAGTTCTTGAAAGACGGTTACTGCCCGATATGCTCGAAGGTTTGGGAAGAGAAGGTTACTTACTACACCAACCCCAACTTGGCCGAGGTGGTGGCGGCGTTGGGGGCACAAGCGGCCTTGCGGGCGGCTTTAGGTATGGACTGGCCGAGCGAGGTACACGTCAACCTAGAAGAGCCCTTGAAAGCTTACATGGCCAGTGACGTCAAGAACGACGGGTGCCCGCTCTGTTCAGAAGAGGTAAGGGCGTTAGCCATAGAAGAGGTTCCTAACTACCTAATAAAAAACGTGTATCAATGACTGCTTCACCTAGGAGTTAGGTTCGTGTAGAGCTTCAGCCCTTCGGCCGGGCTCCAGAAGCCCACGTCCTCGAATACGGGCTTGCCGTCCACCATCTTCACTGTCCAGATGCTGTAACTAGTGCTCAAGGGCTCTTGGTATATCGCGTTCATGCTCTTGTCGCCGCTGAAGCCCTTGTATATGTAGCTCATCTCTATTATGCCGTGCTCCACCAAGTTCGGGTTGTAGCTGGCTGCCCTGAGGGCGCCCAGCGTCACCAGCCACACTGCGTCGTACAGGGTGTCGCTGAACACGACCGGAGCCTTGCCGTAGACGCTCTCATAGTACTTGATGAAGTTGCCAGAGGTGTAGGGGGCGGTGCCGAGTACGTGCTTGGCAGCGAGTACCCTAGCGACCACCGGGTCCTCTATGAGCGCTGGGCCCTTTACGGCCTCAGTGAAGAACCACGGGTACCTCTGTAAGCCTAATTGCAAGGCTTGCCTTAGTATTACCTTTATCTCGTCGAAGGCGAGCCACACTATCGCTTGCGGCTTGTAGTTGTTTATGGTCCTAAGCTCGGCAAGGTAGCTCCTCGCGTTGGGGTCGTAAGGTATCAGGTAGGCCTTCCCTCCTTCGGCCTCAAAGGCCTGCTTGAAGGCCATGGCGAAGCCTTTGCCGTAGTCGTCGTTCCTGTAGAAGAACACTACCTTATTGTAGCCGAAGCTCTTAACGACCTTAGCTAGAGCCTTCGCTTGGAACAAGTCGCTGCTAACGCTGAAGAAGACGTAGCTGTAGCCCAGCTTCGCTATGTAGTCACGGTTGTTGAACCTCACTAGCGGGGAGGTGCTGGAGTGGCTCATCAGTATTACCTTGAGCTCGCCGTTGATGACGTCTTGGAGGGTACCGACGGCCGCGCTGGTGGCGGGGCCTACGACCAAACGGACGCCGTCGACGTTGACCAGCTTCCTAACCTTCTCTAAAGCCACTTGCGGGTTAGTCTGGGTGTCCTCCACTACCCACGTCACCTTGAACGGCAGCCCCAATTCCTTGAAACAGTAGTTCAAGTCCCTCGCGGCCAGCTCTACGGCGTAGCGCTCGTCGGCGAAGCTGGCGAGGGCACCGCTCATGGGTATTAGGGCACCTATCTTTATGGTGGTACCTCCTAAGCCTTCCTTCACCTTCTCTAAACCGCCGGCTCTCTCAACAGCTATCTTGAGGTAGTCGCACTTGGGCCCGCCGTAAGCTTCTTGAGGCGCGACAGCGAGGACTGCGGACGTCATTACGGCTAGTAAGAGCAGAGGAAGAAACTTCTTCATGGCACAGTCTCCAAAGCCTTGGGAGTAAACCTCGGTTTAAAAATTTTAATTTTACTTGGGCCTGATCGGCGTAAAGAGTTCTATTCCTTTCTCGGGGTCCCAGAACCCTACTTTGACCACGGTCGGCTTGCCGTTCTCTATCTTGATAGTCCAGTAGTGGTATGAGGACCTCATAACTTCTTGAGTCAGCGGGTTGAAGGTCTTGGGTCCGGTATAGCCCTTGAAGTACGCTCCGACCTCGATCAGCGCCTCCCTTATGGCGTCGGCGTCGTACTTCTTCGCCTTCAATACGCTGAGGGCAGACAGCCACAAGGTGTCATATATGTAGTCCGCGTACAACATTGGAGGTATGCCGAACCTCTTTTCGTACAGCTTTGCGAAGACGTCGCTGCCGCCGGGCCCGGTGCCCATGCCGTTCTTGAGGGCCACTACTTTGGCTAGGTACGGGTCGTTCAGGAGCACGCCCCTACAAGTCTCGCTGAACAACCACGGGTACCTCTGCAAACCTAGTTGCATCGCTTGCCTCAATATAACCTTCAGCTCGTCGAATGAGATGAAGAGTATCGCGTCGGGGTTGCTGTTGGCAACTACTCTCAGCTCCGCGTCGAAGGTCCTCGCGTTAGGGTCGTAGGGGACCAGTACGCATTCGCCGCCGTTTTGAGAGAAGTAATACTTGAAGGCGTTAGCCAGCCCAACGCCGTAGTCGTCTTGGCGGAACACGATAGTGACCTTCTTGTAGCCGAGCTTGGTGGCCAGTTCGGCTAACGCCTTCCCTTGGAAGTAGTCGTTGGTGATGGCCCAGAATATGTAGGACTTCCCGGTCTTGGAGATGTACTCCTTGTAGTTGGCGATCCTTAAGTTGGGCGCGGTGCTGGTAGCGGACATCACCACTACGTGTAGCTCCGAGTTGACCGGATACATCAACGACCCCATAGGTCTGCTCGTGATCCTGCCCGCAATTATTTGTACTCCTTGGAGAGCGAGCTTCCTAACGACTTCTACAGCGACTTGGGGGTCTGTGCGGGTGTCTTCCATTATGAACTTGAACCTCCACGGAAGGCCGAGCTTCTCCATACAGCCGTTGATGTCGTCGGAGGCCATCTTAATTGCATTGTAGTTAGAGACGGCGAACGAACCCAAGGCCCCGCTGAGCGGGGCGGGTGCGCCTATCGGTATCTCCTTCGGGAGGCGTATGTTGTCTACGCCGCCGGCCCATTCTATCACCTTCTTTATGCTCTCGCAGTTGGGCCCCAGTTGGTAGGGCTTGGTCAACAGGTCCATCTCTTCGGTCGAAGCTGCGATTACAAAGGCCGTCATTAATAGCGTTAACAGTAAACCCGTCCTCACTGGTTACACCCTCACCCTTTCGCTGCACAGACCGGGTTTTTGAGTATATGCACCCCTAACATACATAGCATTGTACATAACTGTATATGATCAATATATACGACTTCGCAAGCGCTTCGGAGCTGAGGTTGGCTGGGCGCTCGGCAGCTGGTTTATATATGGCGAGCGGAGTAGTACTACTCCATACCGGGTGCCTTAAGGTGGCGGTCGCTAGCCTCCCCGGGAGCGCGCAGACTTCCTCTACCGTTCGCTTCGCGCCCGCTCCCCCGAAAAAGAGCGTACTCATTATGGGTACTTTCGAGCCTAAGTACAAGCTCATAAACTCCCTGTATGTAGCCCTAACCAAGTTAGAGGAACTCGATATGGTGTCTTCAGCGGGGATGATAGACAACAACGTCTTCTCCGTACCCGGCGACGAAGCTCCATACGCTAAAATCATGTTTACTATAGGAAAGAAGACTAAGGAGTACTGGTTAGTAGGCGTCCCGTCCGAAATATCCACGAAAATATTGTCCAACCTTAAGGACAGTATAAGAGCGTTTAGGGGGAGTCTCCCGAAGGAGACGATTTACGAAATAGTGGACGACCCAGAGGGCTTGGCCAAAATAATGGGGGGCGTTAAGAGAATAGTCTACGTCTTCGATCCCGAGACCCAAGCCTACGCCTCCATTGAACTGGCTAACATGCTCGCGGCTTTTGAGGGGAGGAAGGCAGAGAAGGTGGCGGTCGTTAACGTAGGAAAGGGTATGCCGGCCTTCGTTCCGAGCACCTTACAAGCCCTAGAAAGGCTCGGCTTCGTCAAGGACAGCCTCGTGCTGGAGACGCCCACCTTGAATAGCTTTGAGATGCTCAAGTTGGCCAAGTTCGTCTTTCTTTGATGGAGACCTCATTCAAAAAGCCCTCAGCCCCTTCCCTCGTGGGAGGGGTTTTGGTAGCGAAAGGCGAGGCGAAGGTATACTTGGACGGCAACGTGTTGTTGGCGGCCTCCACCCTAGAAGATAAGCTGCACGACGAAACGGTAGAGTTCTTAGACTTGGTGAAGAAGGCCGACTGGGAGCTAGTTATAGGCACCCCCATACTGCTCGAGCTGGAACAGTTGCTCTACTTGGGCGACATGGGCTGGTTCAGGCTCCGGCACGCGCTTTCGGCGCTCCCCAAGTACGAGATAAAGATAATCGAGGACGACCATAAGAAGGTGCTGGAGCTGGCGAACGAGTACTTGAACGAGAGGGTTCTGTCAGAGAAGTACTTCACCAACTTGTTAGTCATAGCGTCGGCTACGCTCGGCGACGTTGACTATTTGGTTTCGTGGGACTCTAGGAGGATGGCTAACAAGAGCGTGGTTACTGCCGTGAACAGGGTCAACTTGAACAAGAAGCTCAGGGAGATAGAGATAGTCACACCTAAAAGGCTATCCCAGATAATTAAGGAGGAGGTGTTGTGACGTGGCCAAGGCAAGGGAGGAGGAGTCCCTTAGCTTCTTGCTAGACGAGAAGCTCAAGGAGTTCGTCACTAAGAACGTGCTGAAAGCTAAAATCGAAGAGTACGAGGAAGCTGTCGCCATAGCGAAGGAGGTCGTACTGCCCTTGGCAAAGGCGGTGGAGAGGAGCAAGAAGGTAGTCAGGATGCTGCTGCTTGGAGGCTGATACTATGTTCAAAAAGATACTCATGGCTCATGACTCCAGCTTGTGCGGTTGGAAGGCGTTCGAAGTGGCGCTCGACTTGGCCAAGAAGTACGGGGCGAAGCTCTACGTGGTCCACGCGGTGGACACCACGGCGATACCCGACATACCTCACAAGGACGTCCTCGTGAAGCCGCTGCTAGAAAGGGCGGAGAAACTGAAGGGTGAGGTGGAGGAGAAGCTCAAGGAAGCCGGCGTCGAAGGCGAGTTCATAGTAGTTCACGACAACCCGGTCAACGCAATAGTTAAGAAGGCGGAGGATTTGGACGTCGACCTAGTGGTCATGGGCGCTAGGGGTGCCGGACCGGTGGGCGGTTACCTCTTGGGCAGCGTGTCCACTAGAGTGCTCTTAACGTGTAACAGGAGCGTCTTGGTCGTTAAGGGAAAGGCGCCCGCGGCCAGCAAGCTCTGAGGAGTCGCTCAACCGAGCAACAACCTCTTGGAGGTAGCGTTCCTCAACACAATTTCTGCCACCTTTTCGTTGCTTACCACGAAATTGTATTTTCGTACGTCAAAAATTTCCATGGACCCTGTCCTAGCCCTCACCTTAACCGTAAGGGGGCCCGCGGGGAGCAACCCCTTCAGACGCTCTATCACTTGTTCGAGCTTTCCCCTCAAGCCCAGCTCTTCTATGGCCAGCGTCGCCCCCTCTAACGGTTCGAGCAGCTCCTTCAGCTCCTCCCCAACCGCTTCAGCTTCCTCTTGCAAGAACCACAGCTTGCCGTAGGGGGAGTAGACGTAAGCCGCTATCCCCTCTTCGCCCATCTTCCTCAGAAGCCTCTTAACGCGAGAAAGGGGAAGCGAGGAGAGCTCGGCTATTAGGTCTTCCGGAAGCGCCCTCCCGCGAAGGACCTCGAGCACCCCGCCGACGCTCGAGACCTTTAACAGTTTCCTCAAGACCTCCGGATCCACGTTGGGGTCTACACCTACCTTCTTGGCTACTTCTAATCCCTCTATTAACAAGTCAACGTCTATTGTATCCGGAGTTACTATGAACGTTAGGAACTTCACCTTTTTGTCGCCCTTAGGCCTAAGAAGCCTCCCTATCCTCTGTATGAGGCGCAGCGCGGAGGAAGTGTTGCTCCAAATGACGAGCAAGTCTATCTCTGGTAGATCTAACCCCTCCTCCCCAGCCGAAGTGGCGACGATCACCTTAGCGCTTTTCAAATCTTCAAGCCTTCCCTTACTCTTGCTGGTGAGGGGGAGGGCCCCCAGCTCCTTCGCGACCGCTAGGGCTATGCTGACCCTATCTACAAAGACTAGGGCCTTTTCGTACACGTGGTCGTCCAAGACCCTCGTGAGGGCCGGGAGCTTGTGTAACGGCGCCTCCTCATAGCACTTCTCTATTTGTTGCGAGTACTCCTTGAGGAGCCGCGCTAAGGCGCCCTCCCCCTTAGAGGACTCTCGGAGGGCCATCGGCCCGTCGCGAGCGAGGAACCTCAAGGCTAAGGATATCAGGAGTCGCGTCTTCTTGTCCGAGCTGGGCCAACGCGACTTGAGGGCCTCGTAGAGCTTCATGCAGCTCTCCGGCAAGGGGGCCTCGTAAACCTCGCCTATGTACGGGGGCACGTACTTGCGCACTTCCTCGTCGCTCCACGGGATCTCGATTATCGGGCCTATGTACTTCTCTATAATGCTTCTCCTTTTCGGAGGTATAAAGGCGCTCAGACCCAAGCGCCACTCGGCCTTGACGGACTTGACAACCTTCACGTAAGGGTCCTTTCCGCTGGTGTGGTGGCATTCGTCGACCACCAGTGCGTCGGAATTGGAGAGCTCCGCCAGCCACAGCTCCGCCTCCTCCGGGGTGGCGACGACCACCTCCGCCTTCACGGCCTCCAACTTTTGGGCTTTCGTCTTTTTCCCGTGTAAGGGCATAGCGTTCAAAGAGAACGCGTTTCTCAAAAGCAGCGAATTCTGTTCTACGAGTATCCTGGTGGGCTCTAGGACCAAGGCCTTGCGTATTTCGCCCCTCTCGAAGAGTTCCTTAAGCCAAGCTCCGGCCACAACGGTCTTCCCGGAACCGGTCGGCATAACGATTACACATCTTTTCATTCTCAGTGCTATGTCCAAAGCCCTCAACTGGTAGCTCCTCAGCTTCATAGTTTTCAATCCCCTCTAGTCGAGTTTAGGTGCGGTATCCACACTTTTTAGCGCCTTCCTCTCAACCGCGCGGGAGTCTCTGTGAGCTACGCTATAGAAGCTAGAGACCTACGGAAGAGGTACGGCGAGTTCGAGGCGGTGAGGGGAGTTTCCTTTACCGTCCGGTGGGGGGAGGTCTTCGGTTTCTTGGGTCCCAACGGCGCTGGGAAGACCACAACCATAATGATGTTAACAACGTTGGTTGAGCCTACGTCCGGCGAGGCCTACGTCGCCGGTTACCACGTTGTAAAGGAGAAGAACGAGGTGAGGAAGAACATCGGAATAGTCTTCCAAGACCCCACCTTAGACTCTTACCTAACCGTGTATGAGAACATGTACGTCCACGGCAAGCTTTACGGGATCAAGGGGAACGTCCTTAAAGAGAGGATAAAGGAAGCCTTGACGTTTTTCGACTTGTGGGAGCACAGGAACAAGGTGGCGAGGTACCTCTCCGGGGGTATGAGGAGGAGGCTTGAACTCGCCCGGGCCATGTTACACGAGCCCAAAGTCTTGTTCTTAGACGAGCCCACGGTTGGCTTGGATCCGCAGTCGCGCAACAAGGTTTGGGAGTACATAAAGACGCTCAATAAAAAGTTGGGCGTCACAGTATTCATGACCACGCACTACATGGACGAGGCCGACGAGATGTGCGACAGGATAGCGATAATAGACCACGGCAAGATAATAGCGGAGGGTAGCCCGGAAGAGCTCAAGAGCTCCGTCGGGGGCGCGCTAGTTATCGTAAAGACCAAGAAGGAGGCCCCTTGTCCGCAAGGCTTCGAGTGCGAGAAGAAGGGAGATAAATTGATCATTTCGCTTAAAAACTTGGGCAAAGAACTAATTGACGTCATAGACTCGTTGAGGTCGTACGAAATAACGGAACTCGACGTGAGGAAACCCACTCTAAACGAAGTGTTCTTGAAGCTCACTGGAAGAGAACTTAGAGATGAGGATTCAAATGATTATTTGAAACACATAATCACTAAGAGGATGTGGGGCTGAGAGTATGGACGTGTTGTTAGCGATGGCATATAGGCAACTGAAAAAGTTCTTGAGAGCAAGGGCCAGAGTGCTGTCAATGCTAACCATGCCGCTGTTCTGGGTGCTCTTCTTCGGAGTGGGGTGGGCGTCCAGCATGAACTTCCCTGGGATCGAGCTGATCCTAGGTACCGACTACTTAAGCTTCATGTTGCCTGGAGTAATAGCTATGACGGTGTTCACTTCCGGACTTATGTCCGGCGCGTCCGTCATATGGGACAGGCAGCTCGGCTTCCTCAAGGAGGTCCTAGTAGCCCCGACCTCCAAGCTGGAGGCAGTGCTAGGGAGGATCTTGGGTGACTCGTTGGTGGCCTCGCTCCAAGGTTCCGTAATGCTCCTAATAGGCTACTTGATAGCCACGAACATGTACCTCTCTGGCGCTCTCCCAGCAATCATAATAATGTTCATGACGGCTATGGGCTTCAGCGCGTTAGGAGTGACCATGGCTTCTTTGAGGCACGTAAAGTCCGTTGAAGGCTTCTTCGCTATGGTGAATTTGCTCATGATGCCGGCCATATTCGCTTCTGGCGCCTTCTTCCCACTAAACAACTTACCGGACTGGTTCTGGATCATAAGCTACACGGACCCCTTGACTTACAGCGTAGACTTAATGCGGTACTTCTTGGTAGGCGTGAACAAGTTCGAGCCTCTGAAGGACCTCTGCGCCCTACTGGTATTCGACGCGTCGGCGCTGCTGTTAGCGACTAAGCTGTTTGAGCGCTCGGACGTGGAGTGAGGTTTTTGACTCCCACTTATGGGCAGCGTGGGGTCTCGGAAGGTGGCTGAGGACGAGGGGATCGTCCTAGTAGTTAGGATAGGTGAGGGGGAAAACGCGAAAGAAATAGAGCTCACTGAGGAAGTACTAAGGAAGGTAAGGGTCTATCTGAGGACCGAGTACAGCTTGGAGAAGCTCGCCGAGGAGCTAGGCCTCGACGGTTGGGAGGAGGCATACGAGTTCGTGAAGAAGATGCCGGCCTGGCTGGTCTGGATACCCCCGACCTTGCTTAGGTACAAGATGAAGATGATTGAAGAAAAGCTGAAGAATAACGAACTCCAGTTAAAGTAGCGGTGACCGTGAGATGAAAGTTTTTGTCGGAGGGGAGGAGAGGGAGGTCGACTGTGAGGGGCTTCCGGAGGCCCTCCCCCGTTCCGGCGAATTCGAGGTCAAGGGCGACCCCCTGGAGTTGGAGAAGTGTTGGCGACTTACCTTGTGGAGGTTGAGGGGGGAAAAGTACGTCCTCTCGTGGGACGTGGAGCCCGGCCACCTAAAGGGTTTGGTCATTTTGCGGGCCTCGAGGCCTCCCAAAGTAAGGAGAACTCCCTCAAGAGCTCGTGGGCGCCCTCGCGGTAAACGTTCGCGAGGCAGCGAGAAGAGGAGAGGCGACACTCGGAAGAGAAGCCGCGCTTCCCGTCAACGACGACGAGGGTAGAGGGGAGCGCGTCCACGGTCCTAACCTCCACGTTCCCCGCATTTTTGTTCTTAGGCATGAAAGTTTTGATCAGCAGCTCGATGAATGAAGTAGCGCACGAGGCCTTCAAGACCCACGGGATAAAGGTGTAGGCGAAGTACTCTCGCCACCAATAGAGCTCGGCGAGGAGCAGAGCGTAGGAGGCGGGCAACGAGGAGCCTATGATTACTCCCAGCAGCGAGTACGGGGTGAGCGCGGCGTTCAGGTGGGAGGGGAGGAACAAGGACGCAGCTAACAGTGGCAACCTTATGACCGTGCCTTTCATTAGACCTTTGGTTATACACTTAGAGGTCCTCAGGCCCCAGAACTTCAAGACCTCGCAGCTCTCGTCCGCAGTTATGATCTTCACGCTCACGCCGCTTTCGCTCTTCCTCTTGAGGGCCCTCAGCACCTTATGCGGAAACTTTTCCGAGGCTACGTAGATCTCCCTCTCGGCGACCTCTATGAGGGCGAGGGTCGCCTCTTCCAAGTTTATCTTCTCTAGCTGTCTTTCTATTCTATGTTGTGCTGGGGACCTTTCGCGCTCGAAATAAGGGAGCAACAGAGCCTCGCGTCTGGGGAAAAGGGGTCTCTGTCCTGGACCCCTCGGGAGCGGGGCCTTCTTCGGGGCCCTCGGGAGGTCGTTGGTAACCTTCACCGAGGGCAACATAAAGCCGAGGTCGGCCAAGTATTTGATTACGATCTTTCGCTTGTCTTCGGAGAACTCCTCTGTGAGTATTACCTTCGCAGTTTCCTTATCGCCGGCCTTTAAAGCTAATATAGCATTCTCTAAGGCCCTTTTCTCTCTTTCGTTGAGGTCTTCTATACTGGTTATGCTGGACCCCTAGTCGGACGGGTGAGGCGTAAGTATTATGCTAGCGCCCTCTCTCGTTTGTACCCTCGCCGGCGGAGGGAGGGGCTCCGGGAGCTATGCCTTAAACTTTGTGGGACCTTGGGTGGGGTTGAAGTTTTGGAACGATATGTAAACTGAAGCTCGAGGTCCCTAAAGGGCCTCGCTTGAGGGACCCGCTAGAAATGAAGTTCCCGCACGAGAGGGTTTTGGAAGAAGGGCAAAAACCCTTTGAAGAGGAGCTGGCGTGGGGGACTTCGTGGAAGACTTCGTCCGCTACCTCAAAGAGATAGCGGCCAAGTGGAGGGAAGAGTGGGAAAGGGCGAGGCTACACGAAGCGGACGTGGACCCTAACAGGCCCAAGTTTTACGTAACTGCCGCCTTCCCCTACCCGAACAGTCCTATGCACTTAGGCCACTCGAGAACCTACAGCGTCACGGACGCGTACGCGCGTTTCAAGAGGATGAGGGGATTTAACGTACTGTTCCCAATGGGATTCCACTACACCGGTACACCCATAATAGCTATGAGCGAGAAGGTAAAACAAGGGCTCCAAGCTCTTAGGAGCTTAGGGGAAGTCAAGACCATTCTGGAAGAAATTTGGAAGATCAAGGTAGAGAGGAACTTGTCGATAGGAGAGGCAATCAAGGAATACTTGAGGGGGGCGGGCCGCGAGGACTTGATGGACAAAACAGACTCGATAGAATACTTGGTACTCTTCTATAAGGTCTTCGAAATACCGGTGGAGGACTTAGAGAAGCTGACTGAGCCGCTTTCCATGGCAAACTACTTCGCTTCCATTACTGAGGAAGGTATGAAAGAGCTCGGATATATGATAGACTGGAGGCGCAAGTTCACTACGGTCGACCCCGACTTCCAGAAGTTCATTACGTGGCAGTTCTTGAAACTCTACGACTTAGGTTACGTAGAGAAGGGGACGCACCCGGTCGCGTGGGACCCGGTCTACGACACTCCGGTCTCCCAGCACGACACCAAGGGAGACGTGGAGCCGGAAATTGAGGAGTACGACGTGATTCTATTCAAGTTGAAAGACGAGGACTTGTACCTGCCGGCGGCCACTCTGAGGGCTGAGACCGTCTTCGGGGTTACCAACGTTTGGCTGAACCCCGAGGCGGAGTACGAAGTAGTCGAAGTGGACGGCAAGAGGTGGGTGCTGAGCAAGAAGGCAGCTTACAAGATAAAGTTCCAAAAGGACGAGGTCAAGTCCCTCGGCCCCATAGATCCTAAGAAACTGCTCAAGAAAATGGTAATCAACCCGGCGACGGAGGAGGAGGTCCCGGTCCTCCCGGCGAGGTTCGTCGACCCCAACGTGGCCACGGGAGTGGTGATGAGCGTTCCTGCACACGCCCCCTTCGATTACGTAGCGTTGAAGGAGTTAGAAGGGGATCCCGAGTATTCAGACATAGTCAAGTCGATAGAATTAGTTCAAGTGATTAGGGTCCCGGAGGAGGGCTTACTAGTCCCCCAGTTGGTAGAGAAGCTCGGTATTAGGGACACTAGCGACAAGAAGAAGTTAGAGGAGGCGACGAGGGAGGTATACTCGAAGGAGTATAGGAAGGGAAGGATGTTGGAAAGCGTCTTGGAGAGGGTCAAGGGAGACGAGAGGCTTCGGGCGGCCCTAAAGGCCTTCTTGGGCAACGACCCGGTCCCGGACGCCAGGGAGAAGACGGCTAAGTGGCTGAAGCTGTTCGGCGCCGGCGACGTCTTCTACGAGATCAAGAACGCCCCGGTCTACTCTAGGTTCGGCAACGAGGTGGTAGTGAAGGTACTCAAGGACCAGTGGTTCTTGAACTACGGCGACCCCCAGTGGAAGGAGTTGGCTCGGAAGGCCTTGGCTAGGATGAGGATAATTCCGGAGAACTTCTTGAAGGAGTTCGAAGACACCATAGACTGGTTGCAAAAGAGGGCTTGTGCGAGGACTAGGGGCCTGGGAACGCCCCTGCCGTGGGACAAGAGGTGGATCATAGAGAGCTTGAGCGATTCTACGATATACATGGCTTTCTATACTGTCGTCAACATACTTAGGGGCGCGTCGGTGGAGCCGGAGAAGCTCCAACCCGAGGTGTGGGACTACATAATGTTGGGTAAGGGCAATCCTAAGGAACTGGAGGAGAAGTACGGGATAAGTGCGGCCGTTCTGGAGGAGGCTAGGAGAAGCTTCGACTACTGGTACCCGGTGGACTCCCGTCACTCGGGGAAGGACTTGATAAGGAACCACCTCACGTTCTTCATATTCAACCATGCTGCGATATTCCCAGAGGACAAGTGGCCCCGCCAGATAGTGGTCAACGGCTTCGTGAACTTGGAAGGCAAGAAGATGAGCAAGAGCTTGGGGAACATAATACCGATAACGGTAGCCATAAGGAGCTTCGCTCCGGACATAATAAGGTTAGTGTTACTACACTCGGCCGAGTTGGGCAGCGACGCGGACTTCCGCACCGAGATGGTGTCCAGAGCGATTAGTAACCTCAGAGAGATTAAGTCGATAGTGGAAAAGGTTAAGGATTACAACGGCCCTCGCCCCGCCAACTTGACGATGCTGGACGCTTGGTACTTAAGCTCATTCGTCAAGGACGTGGAAAACGTTACGAACATGATGGAAGATCTGAAGATTAGGGAAGTAACGAATGTATTATACTTCATACTGCTGAATAGGACGAAGGAGTACCTCAACGCCCTGGAAGCGATGGGCAGGGGGCTGGACGAGGTCGCCAAGTGGGTCTTGAGGTATACGGTGGAGAGGTGGGTGAAGATGATGACGCCCTTCACGCCGTTCTTCGCGGAGGAAATGTGGCACGAGTTGGGCTTTAACACCTTCGTGGTGACGGAGCCTTGGCCGGTAAAGGACGAAGAGCTGGTGAACCCGTTGGCAGAGGCCGCCAAGGAGTACGTAGAGAAGGTGATTGAGGACATCAAAGAAATAATTAAGGTTGCTAAAATTGAGAAACCCAAGAAGGTGAGGATAGAGGTAGCGTCGCCGGAGCAAGTGAAGATGTTGAAAATGGCAGTGGAGTTCGTAAATAGCGGAAAGAGCTTAAGGGAGTTTATGGCAGAGGCGACGAAGGTGTTCGGCAAGAAAGAGGCTAAGAGCTTGAGACAAGCGTTCGAGAGGGCAACTTCACTGAGCGAGAGCATGAGAAGCGTCATAGCCAGAGGCGAGTTCGACGAGAAGGCTGTCTTGGAGGAGTTCAAGAGGTTGATAGAAGAGGAAGTGGGGAGTGAGGTAGAGATAAGGCGCTACGAGGGCGGGAAGAAGCGCCCCGAGCCCCTGAGGCCAGCCATTTACGTGGAATAAATTATAGCTCTTCGCCCCTGCCTACAGCCGGGGCGAACCTTGAGCGAGGAGTGTAAAATAGAATTGGGCCCCCCTCACTTGACCAAGTTTGAAAGGGCCGTCATAGTAGGCGTCAGGGCCCTCCAGCTATCGATAGGCGCTCCGCCGTTGATAGACATATCCAAGTTGCCTAAGAGGGATGCCCTTATAATAGCGAGGGAAGAGTTGAGGCGGGGCCTGCTCCCAATAACCGTGAAGAGGAGGACGCAGAGCGGCAAGGAGGTGTTAGTACCTCTTGACTGCTTACTTAAGAAAGAGAAAGAAGTCTTCGGAGAGGTACCGAAGCTCATGTGAGTACTTGGCCTCTGACGGTTACCTCTTAGTCACGCGGCGGGACGCTTGTGGGTGTGAGGGCTACGGCGAGTCCGCCGGCCCGTTCGTGGTTATGAAGAGGCTTGAAACTAAGAACAGCGCGCATGTTACCTTAATTTCCATAGCGTTCTTGGCCGCGCTGGCGGTCGCTTACTCCAAGGCGCTCTCGTCAATTAGCACAATAACCTTCGAGACGGCCTTTTTGGGCTACTTGGGTACGTTGCTGTTGTTAGCGGGCTTTCAGTCCACGCTCAGTTCGCTCATAGCTAGGCTGATGGGTGCGTCGTTGAACGTGACGTGGGTCGTTGTTCCCTCGCCCTTGCCCTCCCTGTTGCCCTTGTTCACGGCCGAGAGGGCGTTCTGCCGGAGGGGCGACTTCCAGCTCGCCGTGGCCCTCCCCCTCTTGGCTTCCATGCTCTTGGCGGCCATTCTGTCGCATACCTTGGCGTTCCACGCGTACCCGAAGGGCAAGCCGCAAGTGCTGGAGTCCGTCCCGTTGGCGCTCGCCGACGCGCCCTCGGGGCCGGTGCAACTGGCCGCACTCGCCTACGCCCTTTCGGCTCTCTTCCAGCTCACCGGCTACCCGTATTCCCCTTCTTGGCCCCTCTTGGGCCGTTCCAATGCGCTCTTCCCCCTCTCGGTAGGCGTCGCCTTGTCGGTCGACAGACCGGTCTTGGGAGAGCTCTTGGGCGGTTACGTCCTAATGGCTACCCTGTTCTCCGCCTTCGTTAGGGAGAGGGCCCAGTGGAAGGACCCGTTCTCTAGGACGAGTGTAGTGGCTCTTGCCTCAACCTTGATAACTTTATTCCTTGTCGTTCCGGTGGGGTAAGTACGTTGAACAAGGCGAAGAAGGAAGCTATTGAATGGATAAAGGCTATAATAGAGGCTATTATAATACTTACAGTGCTTAAGTTCCTCCTCAAGACGAACGTCCCCTTGGCCGCCGTGGCCTCCGGCAGCATGTTGCCTACCTTGGAAAGGGGAGACCTAGTGATAGTTCGGGGGGTAGCTCCGGACGACGTGAGCGTCGGTGACATAATAGTGTACAAGTCTTGCCAAGGTCCGTTAATAATACACCGCGTCATTAAGGTAGTAAAAGTAGGTTCGCAATATTATTACGTTACGAAGGGCGATAACAACCCCGACAGCGACTACTTCTTGGGACAGTTCGTCGACTGTAGGACCGGGCGACCCCTTCCCGGCGTGCCCTACGAGAGGGTGGAGGGCGAGGTCCTCGAAACGTTCGGTTATACAATCAAAGTCCCTTACTTAGGCTACGTCGCGCTGTTCGCGTTCCCGTTCCTCTGGTGGGTGTCGCGCTGAAAGAGCGCCATTATCCTTCCGATCAGGCTCGCGTCCTTCGAGTCCTCTTGGCATTTGAGCATCTTCTCCGCGAGTTTGGTTACCGTCTCCCTCTCGGGCTCAACGATCTGTTTGCACAGCTCTTCGCTCTTCCACTTGTTCCACAGCTTGGAGGCCCTCAGCACCTTTCTGTAGGTCTCACAGCTCTCGCAAGTGTCTTTGAGCTTGTCTAGGTTCTTATCTATCCACCTTTCTATATACTTAACGCTTTCGTTGAGCTTCTTCATAACCAAAACTACGTTCATTAGAACTTCGTTAAGCGCCTCGAGCTTCCATTGGGCCTTCTTAACGTCCTCGCACATATCTATGCCGCTTTCCATGAACCTCATGTAATTTGTGAAAGTCTTTAAAATATCGCTATACATAATGACTTTGTTCAAATTGACGACGAGGCCGCTGAGCTCGTCCTCCGGTATGAGGTTCCTCGCCTCTTCTATCTCGCTGTGCATTTCGATTAGAGGTGTGGGCAGGCGCGGCACCGGCCCCACGTGTGGGTGCTCGAGGCTGACCTTATATGGACGGGGCTCACGAGGCCTCAGATAACAACATCTCATGAATCCTGGTGTCGCTCGTTAGTTCGGGATGGAAGGACGTGGCTATTATGTTGCCTTGCTTTACCATCACTGCGTTCCCCTTGAACTCGCCCAACACCTCCACGGCGGGGCTTAGGGGGACCATCACGGGGGCCCTTATGAACACTCCCCTGAACGTCCCTATTCCCTTTATGTTCAAGTTGGCCTCGAAGCTCTCCCTCTGCCTCCCAAAGAAGTTCCTAACTACCTTAAAGTCCGCGACCCCCAACAAGGGCTCGTAGCGCTTGCCGCTCTGCTTGTCTTCTATCTCCCTCGCCAACAGTGCGGCGCCGGCGCACGTCCCGAGCGCCGGCAAGCCCTCGAGGAGGGCCTCCTTGAGGCGCTTGTCCAAGCCAGTCCTCTTACCTAACTTGTACATGGCGGTGCTTTCCCCTCCGGGCAGCACTATCGCCCTCAAGGAGTTCAAGTGCTCCGGCTTCCTAACTTCCACCACTTCCACTTCTTTGCCCAACCTCTTGGCGGCTTCCCTTATCATGTAGATGTGTTCGACCACGCCGCCTTGAAGCGCCAAGACGCCGACCTTCAACTCACTCACCCCTAACCTGCAACAGCTCTTCGGGCTTGAGCTGTTTTACGTCAATGCCCATCATACTCTTCCTCTCGCTTATCATGGACTGCGCTTCGAGTACGGCCTCGGGATCCATCCAAAGGGACGTCGCGAGGACTATCGCTTCAGCCCTCTGGCGGGGGTCCTCGCTCTTGAAGATCCCGGAGCCTACGAACACTCCGTCGGCGCCCAGCCACATCATGAGTGCGGCGTCCGCTGGGGTGGCGATGCCCCCGGCGGCGAAGTTGACCACCGGTAGCCTCCTAAGCCTAGCGACGAGCTCCACGAGCTCGTAACTCACGCCCATCTCTCTGGCCTTTAGGACCCTATCCTCCTCGCTCATGGAGACTATTTCCCTAATCTCTCCCATAACAGTCTTCATGTGCTTTACTGCCTCCACCACGTTGCCGGTCCCCGCCTCTCCCTTAGTCCTTATCATTGACGCGCCCTCGCTGATCCTCCTGAGCGCCTCTCCCAAGTTCCTAGCGCCGTTGACGAAGGGTACTTTAAACAGCCACTTATTTATGTGGTGTTTCTCGTCCGCCGGCGTCAGTACTTCGCTCTCGTCTATCATGTCTACGCCCAGCGCTTCCAGTACCTTCGCCTCCATGAAGTGCCCTATCCTAACCTTGGCCATAACTGGGAGGGAGATAGAATCCATAACTTCTCTGATTACGTTTACGTCCGCCATCCTGGCGACGCCGCCGCTCTTCCTTATGTCGTAGGGAAGCTTGTCCAGCACCATTACCGCGACGGCCCCCGCGTCCTCCGCTATTTCGGCTTGCTCTATGTTGGTAACGTCCATGATAACGCCGCCCTTCTGATACACCGGGAAGCCGAGCTTCGCGCGGACGGTCCCTTTGGCTACCTCTCGTTCCACTTCACGGGGGTCGGGCAAGTAAGTCCACAAGCCTTCCTCCTTCAGCTTGTCGGCAGTCTCCGCGAGCTTGTAGAAGAAGTTGGCTATAGCGTCAAAACCAACTTCTACTAATCCGTCCCTGTGCCTCAAACCTTCGACCCGAGGCACTACCTTCCTGTGAGGCGTATATAAGTCTCGAGCGCATGGAACCGCTTTAAGCTAACGAGCTCTGATGGGAAGGCGGGAAAGAAGCGATGGCGCGCGGCCAAGAGAAAGGTAAGCTGAACCTCGAGAACCCGTTGAAGTACTTGAGGGCGGCAGTGGACAACGTGGTACTAGTGAGGCTGAAGGACGGCAACGAATACGTGGGCAAGCTCGTCTTCACTGATAACACAATGAACTTGATACTCGACGACTGCACCGAGCTTTCCCCAGAGACCGGAGAGCCCGTAGCCAAGTACGGCCGGATCATGATCAGAGGGAGTTACGTACTCTTCATAAGTCTGGACTATCACAAGGTCATGAAATAGGTGACCGGAAATGAAGAACGTAACCGTAACCAAGCTCCCCCTTCCACCACAGGACGAGTTAGACGTGGAGATAGTTGAGAGGAAGGGGACCGGACACCCGGACTACATAGCCGACGCGGTCTCCGAGGAGGCCAGCAGACAACTCTCTCTGTACTACCTCAAGGAGTTCGGCCACGTCTTCCACCACAACTTGGACAAGACCTTGCTGGTGGGCGGTCAAGCCTCCCCTAGGTTCGGAGGGGGCGACGTGCTCCAGCCCATCTACATCATAATCTCCGGCAGGGCGGTGACGGAGGTGAGGACTGACGACGGCGTGGTGGACGTGCCCTTGGGTACGGTGTTACTAAAGGCCGCCAAGGACTGGTTGAAGAAAAACTTACCGCACTTGGACGTCGAACACCACGTGGTGGTGGACTACAAGGTAGGTAAGGGCTCTGCGGACTTAGTGGGCGTGTTCGAGTTGGGCAAGACCGTGCCTCTCGCCAACGACACTTCGGTGGGAGTAGGCTTCGCCCCGTTCAGTACGTTAGAGAAATTGGTTTACACCGTCGAACGCAAGCTGAATTCCGCCGAAACCAAGGCAAAAATCAAGGCACTGGGCGAGGACATAAAGGTAATGGGCCTCCGCATGAAGAACAAGATAAAGTTAACCGTCGCGGCGGCCATAGTCTCGGAGTACGTCAGGGACGCGGGGGAGTACGCGGCGGTTAAGGAGGAAGTGAAGGAAATAGTGGAGGCAGTGGCTCACGAGGTGGCGCCAAACCACGAGGTGGAGGTCTTCATCAACACTGCCGACAACCCCGAGAAAGGAATATTCTACTTGACCGTCACCGGGACCAGCGCCGAGCACGGGGACGACGGAGCTACGGGGAGGGGCAACAGGGTGAACGGGCTGATAACTCCTATGAGGCCCATGAGCTTGGAGGCGGCGGCTGGGAAGAACCCCGTCAACCACGTAGGCAAGCTGTACAACGTCTTGGCCAACATAGCTGCACAGAAAGTAGTGGAAGAAGTTCCCGAAACGAAGGAGGTCTACTTAGAAATACTCAGCCAGATAGGAAGGCCCATCACCGACCCACTCATAGCGGCGGTCAGAGTCAAGGGAGAGTTGACGCCCACAATCGAGAAGAGGGTGAAGGAAATAATAGAGGCGGAGCTCGACAGACTACCCATGATAACCAAGGAGATATTAGAAGGTAAGATAAGCGTCTTCTAGCCTCCCTTCCCAGCGGGCTTGCCCCAATACGTAGTCGTAAACAGTAGTATTATCATTGCTAAGGCCAGCAAGGCGGCTATTAGGAGCGCGAACCAGCCCAGCTTGCCGCCGCCTATAGCTATGGGGAACGGGCCGATGAAGATTATCGCCCCACCTCCCCACTCCACCTCGCCGCCCCTCAAGACTATCATCATTAGTAACCCGATAAAAATCAAAAACACGCCTAAGATTATGAGCCCGAAGCCCAATGCGCTCGGATTAAGAGCCTCTTCCAACGCTCGACCCGAGGGGTTCTTGCGTGAAGCACTACTTCAAGGGAGGGGCCGGCGGGCGGCCGGAAGTGGTCGGGGCTTGGATAAGGGGAGCCCCCCTGAAGTTCATAGTTCCGAGGGGGTTGTTCTCGAGCTCTAAGGTGGACCTAGGTACGGCGCTCTTGGCGGAATTTATGGAAATTCCTAAGGAGGGCAAGGTATTGGACGTAGGCTGCGGTTACGGAGTGTTAGGCATATTGATGGCGAAACTGAACCCCAACTTAGAAGTTTACATGGTTGACGTGAACCCTGTGGCGGTCGACGCCGCTAAGAGGAACGCCGAGCTGAACGGGGTGAGGGTAACCGTTTTACAAGGGAACTTGTACGAGCCCACAGACTTGTTGGGTATAAAGGACTTCTCAACAATTGTCAGCAACCCTCCGTTGGCGGCCGGGAAGGAGGTGGTGAAGGAAATAATAGAAGGCGCGCCCGCGAGGCTGAAGAGCGGGGGCTCGCTTCAGCTAGTGATGGCCCAAGGCGGTGACTGGGCGAAGGGCGTAATGGAGGAATACTTCAAGGAGGTGGAGGTTAAGAGGAAGAAGGGTTACGCGCTCCTTCGCGGGTACGTCTAAGGGCTTACCACTTGGGCTTGCACGGACCTCAGTACGGCCAGCCTCTGCTGCTCCATAGTCCACCAGACGTTTATAAACCACGCCATTACCAGTATTGTCATAAAGAATGTGAGGAACAAGAGCATGTTAAGCGGCGTTAAGTACTCCGATATGATATCGGCGAGTAGGCCCCTTCGCCACTTCTTCACTACCCTTTCCCGAGGGCCCTATGATTACTTTAATTTTTACACTTTATCGCCCTGGGAAACAGCTTTTGGAGACGCTCGTCTTCAAGGGAGTGTGGAAGGTCTACAGTAATAAGGTAGTACTAAAGGATTTCAACTTAATCGTCTTCGAAGGGGAGGTTGTGAGGCTAGAGGGTCCCAACGGCTCCGGCAAGACGACGGTCTTGAAGTTGGCCTCCGGAATAGAGCGCCCCACGCGCGGCGAGGTCTACGTGGCGGGCTCGAGGCCTTGGTCCCCCTCCGGCAAGAGGGCGTTCGGCGTAGTGATGCACGGGAACATGACCTATCCCGAGCTCACCGTACGAGAGAACATAGAGTTCTTCGTGAAGCTTTATAAAGCCGACAAGGATTACGCTTTCGAGTTAGCCAATAAGATAGGCCTCGACGACAAGTTAGATCAGAGGGCCTCGGAGCTGAGCTTCGGGTGGAGGAAGAGGCTAGAGATGGTTAGGGCCTTGTTACACAAGCCGAAGCTCCTCTTGTTGGACGAACCGTTCGTCGGCCTTGACAAAAGGGGGTTAGAGGATATAATGACAATACTCAAGTCGGTCAATGAAGAAGGCGTAAGCATAGTCTATACTGCGCCGACGGGCGTGCCCTACTCGGTCAGGCCCGACGAGAGGGTAGTCTCCTTAGCGTAAGCTTGTACAAGTTTACAAAAGCCGGATACGCGTAAAATGAGGCCAACGGGCTGTAGTTTACGGGGGCGAAGCTTGAAGAAGGAGAGGAAGGTGTTCAAAGAGCTCTTGCCTCCGGACGAGGCTATGAGGAGGTTAGAGGAAAGGGTCCCCCCTACCCCTCCGGAGGCGGAAGAGGTACCTATAGAAGAGGCCTTGGGCTTCTACCTCGCGGAAGACGTGAAGTCCCCAATAAACTTACCTCCCTACCCCCGCTCGGCTGCCGACGGGTACGCGGTTAGGGCCCGCTCCACTTGGGGCGCTTCAGAGGACGAGCCCGTGGAGCTGAGGGTTGTGGGAGAGGTGAGGGTCGGCGAGGCGCCGGGCTTTGAGCTGAAGGAGGGCGAGGCGGCCGAGGTCGACACGGGCTCGGCCCTCCCCCCGGGCGCCGACGCGGTAGTCATGATAGAGTACGTGAAGGAGGTCGGGGACAAGATATTGGTTTACAAGTCCGTAGTCCCCGGCGAGAACGTCCTCTGGCCCGCCACCGACGTCTACTCCGGGCAGCCCCTCTGGAAGAGGGGCACCAGGGTGGACTCCAGAGTAATAGCCTCCTTGGCCTCCGTGGGCATAAGGAAGGTGAGGGTCTGGAGGCCTAAGGTTTATCTAATATCCACGGGCTCCGAGCTCGTGGAGCCCGGTAAGCCCTTAGAGACTGGTAAAATATACGACGTCAACACTTACTCCTTGCAAGCGCGCTTACGGGAAGAGGGCTTTGTCCCAATAGTCCACGGCGTGGTGCCGGACGACAAGGAGGAGATAAAGAAGGCCATCTTAGAGGGCGTCGAGAAGGCCGACGTAGTGGTTACTACGGGCTCCACCTCCGCCGGCCCTGCGGACTTCGTGTACCGCGCGGTAGGCGAGGTAGGGGAGGTGCTAGTCCACGGCTTGGCCTTCAAGCCCGGCAAGCCCGTCATGCTGGGCGTAGTGAAGGGCAAACCGGTCTTCGGCCTGGCCGGCCACCCCGACTCCGCATACTTCAACTTGGAACGCTTGGTAATACCATATTTGAGGAAAATGGTTAAGGCCGACGAGAGGTCCCAGAGCTCTACGAAAGCCGTAGCGGCGACCAGCTTCGTGGGGGCTAAGGGGAGGAGGACCCACGTCCCCGTGAGCTTGTTGACGGACGGCTCGAGGTGGTTCGCCTTCCCGGCGTCCCACTCGGACCACGCGATGGTCAGCTACTCCAAGGCGGACGGCTACATAGTGATACCGGAGACTAGGAGGGCCCCGGTGGAGCCCGGCGAGGAGGTGGAGGTTTGGCTGTTCAAGGACCCTAGCTACAAGGGAGCTATAGTAGGCGATACCGACGTAGCCGTGGACGCCGTCGTTGAGAGGCTTGACTATCCCCCGAAAATGTTACCCTTGGGTAGCTACAGCGGCGCCTACGCCTCTAAGATGTCGTTGCGTTCCGTCTGGATTTCGCCGGAGGCGGTCGGGAAAGAGGTAGAGGTGGAAGTGGTGGCCGTGGGGAGGGGAGAGCGCGTCGGAGTGCCCCACAAGTCGTCCTTCTTGTATCCCTTCTTCTCCAAGTTCTTGGAGGTGGAGGGTATAAGTAGGGAGGAGCTCCAGAAGAGGTTCGTGAGGGTTACCATGCCGACCCCTCAAGCCTTGGCGTCCGCCGTGGCCAGCGGGGAGGTGGACGCGGCGATAACCACTAGGAACGCGGCAGAAGCATTGGGCTTGGACTGGAGGCCCTTGAGTAAGGCTAAGCTATACATAGGCTGGACGGAAGACCACGCCGAGCTGGGGAGGGAGGTGCTCAATGAGTTCCTACGCCGCGGAGGTTAGGGACGTGTGGAAGGTCTACGCGGCCGGAGGCTCCTCCTACCCGGCGTTGAGAGGAGTTACCTTGAAGATACCCAAGGGGAGCTTCGTGGTCGTCTTGGGTCCCTCGGGCTCCGGCAAGAGCACGCTCTTACACTTACTGGGGGCGCTGGACACCCCGACGAAGGGGGAAGTGATAATAGCTGGAAAGAACGTGAAGGAACTCGACGAAGAGGGCAGAGCGAGGCTCAGGAGGGAGTACGTGGGCTTCGTCTTTCAGAAGTTCTACCTGATAAATAGGTTGAGCGCCGTGGAGAACGTGGAGCTGCCCATGCTGGCCAAAGGCCTCCCGAAGGCGGAGAGGCGACGAAGGGCCTTAGCCTTACTTAAGAAGGTCGGTTTGGGCGAGAAGGCGTTCAGAAGGCCCACGGAGCTCTCCGGAGGGGAACAGCAGAGGGTAGCCATAGCGAGGGCCCTTGCCAACGACCCGGACATAATACTTGCTGACGAGCCCACGGGTAACCTAGATACGGCCAACGCGACGAGGATAATGAAGTTATTGGAGGCCCTCAACGTGGAGATGGGAAAAACCGTGGTTGTGGTGACTCACAACCCGGAACACACGAGGTACGCGAACTACGTAGTGAGGATAAGGGACGGAAAAGTGGAGAGCGTTGAGGAGGGCGGGAGGCCCGCCGGAGACCCCTCGTTACTCCTCGCTTGAGGAGATGCTGATAAAGAGCTTGTCATCTTCCTTCTTAATATCCACTTTGGAGTCTTTGCGCGTCTTCACGTAGAACGTGTGGAACCGGGAACCCAAGACGTTAACGAAGTCCGGTTTCTCGGCTTCCAAGTTTACCTCCTTAACGTAGAACTTCGTGGGCTTCTTGTCACTACCTATGAGCTCCACTACCACGTACCCCCTGCTTAGGGACGCCCTGATGCCGAGTTCGCCCTCCGCGGAGCCGCCGTGCTCGTCCACCTTTACTACCTTCCCTTCCAAGGTATCCCAAGTGGGGATGTACCTGTCCGAGGAGACGCCTATTACGATGTAGTTCCCGTAAGTGCTGAACTTGGGGTGTTGGTCATAGCTAGCCTCCAACTTGATCCCGTCTTCGTTTAAGACGAGCTTGGCGTTGGAAGGGGACACCAGGACCACGTGTTCGGTACTGAAGCTCCTCCCATCTACTATACATTGGTTATTCTCAAACCTTATGCGGGTTTTTTCTTTAACGTTGGCCGGAACGAGCATGATATCCCACCTAGGAGCCTATTTAGGGCCAAAAAAGTTGGACGCTTCGAGGGATATAAGGTTTGGCCGGCGAGAGGGTCCTCTTGGTCGGCGGCGGCGGGAGGGAACACGCTATCGGAGAGCGCTTGGTGAGCCACGGGGCCGTGCTGGGCGTCGCGGCCTCCAATTTGAACCCCGGACTGTTGTCCCTTACGAAGGACTCCGGAGGCGAGTTCTTTAAAGCGAATCCGACCAGCCCTCAAGAGGTACTCGAGGTTGCTAAGAAGTTCAAGGCGGAGCTCGTGGTGATAGGACCCGAAGAGCCGCAGTTCAGGGGGGTCACGGACGCCCTAAGGGCGGCGGGCTTCACGGTCTTCGGGGCTTCCTCGAAGGCGTCAGAAATAGAGAAGAGTAAGGTCTTCGCAAGGAGTATAATGAAGAAGTACAACATCCCGGGCAACTTGGACTTCTGGTTCTTCGAGAGCTGGGAGGAGGCAATAGAATTCTTAGAAAGAGCCGGGAACGTGGCGATAAAGCCGGCCAGGCAAGCCGGGGGCAAAGGAGTTAAGGTAATCTCCGATGTGCAAGCGTACCTGAGCGAGGAGAAGAAGAAAGTGAAGGAGGAACACGCCAAAAGGATACTGACCGAGGTTATGGCGAAGTATACAGACATCAAAGAGAAGTTGTTAATAGAGGAGAAGGTGGACGGCGTGGAGTATACTGTCCAAGCGTTTACCGACGGCGAGCGCGTAGTGCCGTTGCCGGCAGTACAAGACAACCCCCACCTATTCGTCTACGACGTGGGGCCCGAGACGGGCGGCATGGGAAGCGTTCAAGGCCCCGGTAAGCTACTGCCGTTCATAACCGAGGAGGAGTACAAAGTAGCCGTTGAGATCCTCGAGAGGGTGGTAGAGGCAATAGCTAAGGAGACTGGTGAGAAATACGTAGGCGCGATCTCCGCACAGATGATGTTAACCACAAAGGGCCCGGTCCTAATAGAGTTCTACTCGAGGCTGGGAGACCCAGAGGCTGTCAACGTAATGAACGTCGTCGAGGGAAACGTGTTGGAAGCGATGTTCGAAGCGGCCCAAGGGAACTTGAAGACAGAGCTCGGGGTTAGGGAGGCGGCGAGTGCGGTCAAGTGTATAGCGCCCATGGGTTACCCCGAGCGGAGGGATCTCACCAAGGGTAGGGAAGTGCTCGTCCCGGAGTGTGAGGGGGCGAAGGTGTACTACGCCTCCGTGGACGTCAAGGACGGTAAGCTGGTTAGTGGCGGGTCGAGGGCCGTGGAGGTGTACGCGGAGGGTAAGAGCATAAGCGAGGCGGCGGAAAAGGCCAACGCGTGCGCGTCCAAGGTGAAGTTCGTGAACTGGAAGAGCGTGTGGAGGCCCGATATAGGCGGTGAGTGGTACATAAGGAGGAGGAGCGAGGTGGCCGAACTAATGAGGTCGGTCTGGGGCTTGAGGTAGAGGTTTCGAAAGGAAATTAATTTTGAGAAAGTTTGGCCTTAAGCGGAGCAAGGACAATGGTGGAGACGTCTGTAGAGCTGAGCAAAGTGGCGTTTTACGTAATTACGTTGCTACTAGCATTGGCCTTCATACAGTACTCTTTGATCAATTACAACACTGGAGAACTGTGGTACCCCTTCGTCGCAGGTCCTCTCATGGGGATCTCTTTCCTCCTCTTAGTAGCTATAACGGCCTTCGGAGGAGACTACCAACTCGCCGCGTTACTGAACATACTGTTTATAGTGTTGACACTGACCGCCTACGCCGTAACCTTCGAAACGTCCTCAATAATCGATTACGAGTACGTAGCGTTCATGCTATCCTTGAACTTGCTGTTGGTAGTATACATGGACAGGAAAGAGGGCAGCGTGGACCTTGCCCCTATGTTCTTGCGCCTCTCGCTCCTCGTGACTTACGTGCCCTTCCTACTATTCGTGCTTTTGGCGTTCAAGTACGGTTACTATTATAGCTACCTAGCTATGATAATGGCATTGATATTATCGCTAAGCAATTTCTTGCTCCTAATTCCAACCTTTACCCAGAGCCTCTTACAAACGCTCGTGTTGGAGTCGTTCGTGATGTTCGTGTTCCTAATTTACGTCCTCGCGTCAAGTCCAATAGGGCCCGACGTGTGCGAGTGGATAATTCGGGCCACACTCCTTTCCAGCTATTTAACCCTATTATGGACCGCCTTTAGGAGCAGATGGGAATGATAACGCTAAGCTGGGGCTCTCTGGCGGCCTTGATTAGGAGGGCGGACGTAGTCGTAGAGACCGTAGACGCCCGGGTGCCGCTCAACACTCGGAGCAGGAGGCTCGAGCGCCTAGTAGAAACCATGGGTAAGCCCGTAATTATAGCCCTGAACAAGGCCGACTTGGTCCCCCGCGAAGTGGCCGAAGAGTGGACGAGGATCTTTAGGGGGGAGGGTTACGAGGCGGTTTACCTAGCCGCCAGGGAGCACAAGGGAACCCGCGTGCTTAGGAAGAAGATAAACAGAGCGACGGATGTGAGGCCCGTCGTAGTGGCGGTGGTGGGCTACCCCAAGACCGGGAAGAGTACGGTGATAAACGCCTTAAGGGGGAGGGCCGGCGCGAGCACCTCTCCCGTACCCGGCAGCCCAGGCTTCACCAAGAGGCCCGGCCTCTACAGGGGGCCCGGTCAGATATACTTCCTCGACACGCCCGGCGTAATACCGCCCGACGGGAACCCCCTCGAGAAGACCTTGAGGGGCGCGCCGCCCGAGAAGCTCAAGGACCCGGTTGGCGTCGCCGCGGAGCTCTACAAGTTCATCAAGAAGTACAACCCCGAAGCCTTCGAAGAGGCTTACGGCTTCGACACCGGAGAGCCCTACTCTTTCTTGGAGGAGCTGGCGAGGAGGAGGGGTTGGTTCTACAAGAGCGATCACGAGCCGCTGGTGGAGGAAGCGGCCAAAGCCCTTCTCTACGATTACCACAAGGGCAAAATACCGTTCTACGTGCCGCCCGGTGAGTATTGGAGATGAGGAGGGCTGGTATTGGTGAGCGCGGCGATGAACGCGGATGCCAGGGCCGAGTCCCCCGCTTGCTCGTACTCTATCCTCAGAGGAAGATGCCTCGTTCGGTCCTCATCTTAGGAGCTTATTTGACCAAGCTAGGCGCGATAACTTCCTTGAAGTCCTACGAGGAGCTCAGTTGCCGCGACTTGGAACGCTTCGACCTGGTCGTCGCTAGGGGTTTGCCGTACTACTACGACTCCGTGAGGATGCTCTCCTTGATAGAGTGCTTAAGAACAGCGAGGAAGGTGATAAACGACCCGCAAGCCACGCTCGTAGCGCGCAACAAGTACGTTTCTATGAAAGTGCTCGAATCAAACGGCGTACCGGTACCGAAGACCTTTCTAGTGAGGACTAGGTTCGAATTGCTAGAAAAGGTAAAGGAGCTAGGCGAAGTCGTCGTAAAGCCTCTCTCCAACAGCCTCGGCTTGGGGGTCAACAGAGTTGACGAGAGGTCCATCCACTACCTAATCCCCCTGTTGCCTTATACCTTCGACTTGGTCATTCAAGAGTACGTGGAGAAGGTCCGAGACGTCCGGTCCTTCGTGATAGGGAACAGAGCAGTAGCTTCTATGTATAGAATATCGCCTTTCAAGTTCGCCACTAACTACGCCCAAGGCTCTGACGTAGACCCGGCGCCTCTCGAAGAGTACTCGGAGATCTCGGTGAAGGCCGTAAGGGCGTTGGGGCTGAGCTACGGCGGCGTGGACTTGGTGGAGAGCCCCGAGGGCCCCAAGGTAATAGAAGTTAACCCGTCCCCCCTCTGGTTCGGGGTCTCGAGGGCTTGTAACGTCGACGTTGGGTTCGAGCTGGCGAAGTTCTTGTTTGAGGAGGCCTGTGAGGACTAGACGGGACCCGATCGGTGAGGAGCAGGCTAGGATCCGAGGCACAAAGTTTATTAAAGGTTCGTGGCTCCCATGCCCCGGAGCCGGGGTCGCCTAGCCTGGCCAGGGCGCCGGCCTGCTAAGCCGGTGGGGGAAACCCCGCGCGGGTTCAAATCCCGCCCCCGGCGCCATCCTTCCCGCCGCTCACTCAAATCCTCGAAACCTACGAAAAAAGGAACTCACGCTAGGAGAGTATTGAGGATCAACATTAATAAAAATGTCCTTTAGTGAAGGCTCTCCTCGACGGCCCTCAACGCCTCCTCTATAGTGGTCCTAGGCTTGACTCTCACTACCACTTTTCCGTGTTTCTTCATGAAGTCTTCCCCTCCGGGGCCGAAGACGGTGTAAACGAATATGTCGCAGTCCTTGTTAAGTTCTAATATTTTCTGTCTCTTCTCCAAGGTGTTGTGTTCGTGCTCGTGTTCTTCGTCCTCCTTGTAAGGGTTCACTACCTCGCTAACCAAGGTCCACCCGTCTTCTCCTTTTACGTAATGCAAGTAATACTTAGCGTCGCCGAAGTGGCCGAGCTTTACGGTCTTCTTGTCGTCCGTGGGTATTACGACGCACACCATTTCCCGTCCCGGCATTCCGGGGACGGACCGGTTAGATAAACCTAATTCAGTCGAAGCCCGGCCCCCTGAGCCTTAGTATGTCCCACTCCTCCGCCGCTTCTACCAACCACCCGGCCAAGATTTTGGCCATCTCCCTCTTGGCTTCCTCTTCGTCTTCAATGGGGTAATCCGCATTCCGGAAAGCCTCCAAGGCCATTTCTGCATTTATCTTGTTTAAGAAGTGCTCTTCCAACTCCTTTAATAAGTCTATAAGCCTCATTTTGTCTTTAGCTACCTTCCTTAAGTAATTGAAATCGTCCTCGCTTAGGAAGGCCTTGTCGTACCATTCAGTACCCTTGACCAGTTCCAAGTAGTGCTTCAGCGGTTCGTAGTTCCTCACTATCTTGCCGGAGCTCGCGAAAGGTCTCCACGGGAGCTCTACCAAGGCTGGATCACGCTCAAGCGTAAGTTCGGCACTGGCTGTATATAAGATATAGAGGGAAGTGTGGCGCCGCGGCCGGGATTTGAACCCGGGTCACGGGCTTGACAGGCCCGCATACTGGGCCAGGCTATACTACCGCGGCACTTCCCGCGCGTTCGGGAGAGCATACCGTTTAAAAATTTTGTGCGACGGGAGAGCGCAAAAACTGAAGGAGGCGAAAGGCCCTAGGGCCCACTGACTTGTGCGGCATTGCCGGCATAGCGGCTAGGGAAGAGTACTACGACGACGTCTTGAAGGAACTAATAAGGTTGCTCGAGTCCTTGGAGTACAGGGGTTACGACTCCGCCGGGATCGCAGTCTATGACGTAGATTCCAAGAAAATAAGGGTTTGGAAGAAGAAGGGTAAGGTAGCGGACCTAGTTAAGCTGCTAAGGTCCCAGCTGGGCGACTTCAAGCTCAAGGCCAGCGTGGGCATAGCTCACACCCGCTGGGCCACGCACGGCGAGCCGAAGGATGAGAACGCGCACCCCCATATTGATTGTGAGGGCAAAGTTGCGGTCGTCCACAACGGAATAATTTCAAACTACAAAGAGCTCAAGCGAGAGCTCGAGGCGAGGGGTCACTCGTTCAGAAGCGAGACGGACACGGAGGTCTTTGCACACCTATTCGAGGAAGAGCTAAAACGTAAGGAACCCTTTGAGGCCTTCAAGGCAGCCGTCGCACGTCTCGAGGGGTACTACGCAATAGTTGCGATAACTTCCCTCGAGCCGCACAAGGTGTTCTTCGCGCGTAAGGAGAGCCCCTTAGTGGTGGGAAGGGGGCCTAAAGGGAATTACGTCTCCAGCGACGTCGTCAGCTTGGTGGGCAACTGTTGGGAGGTATCGCCTTTATACGACGACGACGTAGGGTGGATGAACGATAAGGAGATCTACGTTGAGAGGGGAGGCGTGCGGAGGCGTTTGAGTTTCATCAAGCCTACATGGAGCCCCGTCCAAGCCCAGAAGGGAAGCTACGAATACTTCATGCTCAAGGAAATACACGAGCAACCTCAGGTGGTCAAGGAGACTCTGATATCAATAGCTTCGGAGTGGGACAAGGTGGAGGAGGTCGTAAACCTTCTCGAAGGCTGGGCGGTGGTGGTCGCCGCCGGCACCTCCTACCACGCCGGCTTGATATTCTCGTATAACGTAATGAAAGAGACCGGAAGATATATTCCAGTCATAGACGCCAGCGAGGCGCCCCACTTTTCTAAATTGCTCAAGGGAACGGTCGTAGCTATAAGTCAGAGCGGTGAAACGTATGACACCCTCAAGGCCGTGAGGATTGCTAAGGAAAACGGGGCAAAGGTTGTAGGAGTGGTTAACGTGGTGGGCTCTACCCTAGACAGAGAGGCGGACGTGAGCCTTTACACTAGGGCCGGGCCGGAGATAGGCGTAGCCGCTACAAAGACCTTCTTAACGCAGTTGAGCGTCTTGAATGCGTTGGTCGCTAGGATGGTCGGGGAGGGCGCGAACAGGGTAAGGGAGATGGCGAACGAGCTCAGCAAGATAACTAAAGAGAGCATAGAGGTCAGCGCCGGCTACGCTAAGGGGCTTGCCGATCAACTGTACACCAAGCGGGACATGTACGTCCTGGGGACGGGGATTTCTTACCCAGTTGCGATGGAAGGTGCATTGAAAATTAAAGAGATATCCTACGTCCACGCGGAGGCCTACCCCGCCGGCGAGGCTAAGCACGGTCCCATAGCCTTGGCGGAGCCGGGTTTCCCCGTCCTCTTAGTCTGGACCCCGGAGGACGTCGAAAAGTTAGAGGTGGCCGAGAAAGAGTTCGAGAGCAGGGGAAGCGAGGTCTACTGGGTGGCCCCGAGAGGGGACGTCCCGATCCCCGAAGTCGATTGGAAGTACGTCCCCTTTGCCTTGACACCGCCCTTGCAGCTGTTGTCGTACTACATGGCAGTTAAGAAGGGCTTGGACCCCGACAAGCCTAGGAACTTGGCGAAGAGCGTCACAGTTCATTAAGCTTACTCCAACCTTAATCAGCGCTCCTCCGTAAGTCTGGCGCGGGACTTCAAGGCTTGTTGGAAACAGCTGTCCTAACGTCTTCCAGCGGAGGCTGCGGGAAGACTCTGTTGGGCGCCGAACTGGCGAGGAGGGGTTACGTCGTGCTGACCGCCTCTCCTATAACTAACTACTTGAACTCTTACAGAGTTATGGAAAGGTACGAGATCTACGACGCCCTCAAGGCTTACGTCGATGAGGGCGCTTGTGATAGGTGCGGGGAGTGTTTGGAAGCTTGCACGAAGGGGGCGATAACGGAGGACTTTAAGGTAATAGAAGGTTTGTGCGAGGGCTGCCCGGCTTGCGCCTACGCTTGCCCCAGGGGAGCGATCAAGTTCAAACAGACCAAAGGCGCAGAGTACGAAATAATCAAGGTTGAAGAGGGCTTTGTCATAGAGGTACGCGTGGAGCCTGGCCTCAACGAGCTCAGCTACTTGCTCGGCTTAATGGGGGTCGCGCGGAGGTTGGCGGAGGACAACGGAATCGGAACAGTTCTAGTGGAGACGAGGGCTCGGTTGCCGGCGCAGAAGGGCTTGTTCTTTGTTAGGAAACACCCGGGGGCGGAGGACCAAGTGAAGGAGTTCGAGCTGCGCTCGACCGGCTACGAGAGGGACGCGGCGGTAGTCGTCAATGTGGGCCTCGGAGACTTCGATGTTAACACGTCTTTAAAGAAGTTCTACATGCCTCATAAAGAAGACCCAAGCTTCAGCACCTTTGTCGAGGAGGTGGTAGAATGGTTAGAGTCGCGGTAGTCGGCTTGGGAGGGGAGGGGAAGACTCTGCTCTCCCTCAAGCTCGCCGAGCTCCTAGGGGCTGTCCCGGTAGAAGCTAAGGAGGTATGCGAGCTCCACTACTTCATCCGCGCGCCGAGGGTCCTCATCAAGACCGTGGAATCGTTCTACCCGGCGGTCGTTAAGGACAAATGCTTGAGGTGTAACTTGTGCGCGGCGGCTTGTCCGGACAAGGCTATGTTGCGGGACGAGGAGGGCTATCCGAGCTCGGTACCCGACTTGTGCAGTTCGTGCACCTCATGCTTCTGGGCGTGTCCGCACGGGGCCTTAGAGAGGCGCTCGAAGGTCGTAGCGAAAATATATAAGGTAGGAAAGGCTCTACAGCTCGAAGGTAAGTTCTTGAAGGGTCTGCTGAAGGACCTCGACTCCCTAGCGGGCAGCTCGTGGGTCCTCGACGCAGAACGCCCGGAGTACGCGCTCTTCGCAGACGCCGCGCTGGTCGTCAGCAGAGATCCAAAGCGGCGCGCGAGAGCCTTGCAGCTGGCCAACTTCCTCGAGAAGAACGGCACGCGCGCGGTCGTGGTGAACCCCGAGGAGCAGGGCGCGGAGGAAGTACTCGACTTTCTCAATCATTTATAATCCCCCTCGGACCGGCTAGCCCGGTGAAAGGTCGTGGCCGCTCAGATACCCCAAAGCAACGAGGTTAGGGTCGGTAAGAAGCCCGTCATGAACTACGTGCTGGCGACCCTGACCCTCCTGAACCAGGGTGTGGACAGGATAGAGATAAAGGCCAGGGGTAGGGCCATAAGCAAGGCGGTAGACACCGTGGAGATAGTGAGGAACAGGTTCCTGCCCGGCCAAGTGAGGGTCGCTGAGATAAGGATCGGCAGCCAGACCGTGACCAGCGCCGACGGCAGGCAGAGCAGGATAAGCACCATAGACATAGTCTTGGAGAGGGTCAAGTAAGTCCGAACGAACCAAGCTATTTTTAGGCGCAAACTCTAAGCCTTACTACGGGGCTAGCTTGGAGGAAACGAAAAAGGTAACCGTGTTCGAGGGCGAGGCTCGAATAGGTCTCATGAAGGTACCTACGCTAACCATCACCCTGGAGCCGGAGGACTTCGAGTCTCCCCTGTCCTTCCAAATGGCGCTAAGTAAGCTTATGGATGAGTTGACGAAAGCCTTTGAGAACCCTCCTGAGAGCAAGTACTTTGCAGAAGTGAAGTTCAGAGATCACTTAAACAGACCGGTGTTCGTCGCTGTCGACTTAGGCAAGAGTATACCTCCCTTCAGCAAGAATAAGGTGAAGGCAAGAATTGTGGTGGAGATCTACGAGGAAGAGTGACGCCCCTTCCGGGCTTCCAAGTACTCCTCCGTCCTCTTGCCAAGCCACTCCTCGAGGTCTACTATGGCGTACTCGAAGTTCCCCCTCTTCTCCAACAGTCCAAGCTTCGTCAGCCTCTTTATTATGTTAAGGGCGACCTTCCTCGAGAAGTAGGGAGACAAGACCTCTAGGCCCTCTCCCAGGTTAAAGCGGTCCCCGAAGCGCTTCTTGAGCAAATAGTAAACGCTCATCTCCCTCTTGTTTGGCCAGAAGCCCATTCCCTACACCAGATCCTTGAGGCGCAGCTTGCCGGAATATAAAGCCATCCCCAAAACGACCACGTCCGCCCCGGCGCTCTCCAAGAGCTTCACGTGCTCCGGACTCCCCACGCCCCCGGCGTACTCTAGGAGCTTGTCCGGGTACTCCCTTCTAATGTACTTGACGCCGCTCACGTCGGGCCCTTCCATAGTTCCTTCAGTGTCCACGTAAGTGTAGAGGAAACCCCTAAAGGACCTTCCCTTAAACTTCTCGAGTGCCTCCTTCAGACCTACGGGTATCTCTTCCTTCCATCCTTCGACGCTTACCTTGCCTCCTTTCAAGTCTATTGCGACGATTACCTTGTCCGCCCCGACCGCTTCCGAGGCGACCTCTAGGAACTCCGGATCCTTGTGGGCCCTACTACCAATGACGAATGCGTCTGCTTTAGGGTAGCGCTCTAAGTGTTCTACTTCCCTTAAGCCCCCTGCGACTTGGACCCACAGCCCGTACTCCTTCGCCTTCTCTATTACTTTGTTTATCACCTCAACGTTTATCGGCTTTCCTGCCTCTGCGCCGTCCAAGTCTACTACGTGAAGCCCCTTGGCTCCCTCGAGCGCCCAGAATTCGGCCCACTTGACCGGATCGCCCAGGTCCAAGCCGGTGCCCTTGACACCCCTTACCCTCTTTACTGCCCGCCCCTCCGACACGTCTATGCTAGGAAAAACCCTCATTTCCGTCCAGCCGGGGGGACCGGACGGCGGGTGAGGTAAATACTGGAGGTCTTGAACCTCCTGGCTAAGGGAGCCGAGGCGGAGGTTTACTTAGCGAAGTACTGGGGTTGCAAGGCCGTTTACAAGGTTAGGAAGCCTAAGGCTTACAGACACCCAAAGCTGGACTTGAGGCTGAGGTACGAGAGGACCCGTAACGAGTTTAACAACATGCTTAGGGCATACAAAGAAGGTATGAACGTACCGACGCCTTACGACGTCGATTACAACGAGTATTCGATCGTTATGGAATATATCGAGGGAACCCCTTTGAGCGAGAAGGTGGAGGCGTGGGCGATAGAGGAGGCCGGGAGACAGCTCGCGATCTTACACTCAGCGGACATAGCTCATTGGGACTACACCACGGCAAACTTGATAATTAAGGGCAGAAAGCTGTTTATAATAGATTTCGGATTGTCGAGGAAGACGAAGTCGGACATAGAGAAAGCTATAGATGCACACTTGATGATAAGGTCTTTCCTCAGCGCGCACCCGGGGAGGGAGGACTTGGTAGACCGCTTCTGGAAGGGCTATTCTGAGTTCGGCGAGGCGGAGAAGATGAGGGAGCTGACCAAACAAATAGAGCTCTTGGGCCGCTACGTAAAGGAGAGGAGGAAGACCGTATGGTAAGCAAGAAGGTTTACTTCCTAACCTCTAACCCTCACAAGGCGAAGGAAGTTAGTGACGTGCTCAGCCAGTTCTCGATCGAGGTGGTCCCTCTGAAGGGCGAGAAGTTGGAGATACAAGCGGACTCCGTGGAGGAGGTGGCGAGGTTCGCGGCGGAGGAGGCCAAGAAGAGGTTCAAGGAGAGGCCGTTGCTCTTGGAGGACAGCGGGCTCTTCGTGGACGCTCTGAAGGGCTTCCCGGGGCCGTACAGCAACTACGTTTATCGAACTCTGGGGTTGGAGGGGCTGTTGAAGCTCATGGAAGGGGTTGAGGACAGGAGGGCGCGCTTCGTCTGCGCTGCTGCGTTAGTGAAGGAGGACGATAAGATCGTTATTGAGGTAGGAGAGGTTGAGGGCGAAATAGCTTACGAGCCGAGGGGGGATAAGGGCTTCGGCTTCGACCCGATCTTCGTTCCCCTCGGCTACGAGAAGACCTTCGCCGAGCTGGGGGAGGAGGTGAAGAAGAGGATTTCCCACAGGGCGAGGGCGTTCATGAAGATAGCTAAACACTTGTCCGGGGAATAACAGAGTGTCCCCGGCTCACCGCGGGCCCTCTGGCCCCCTTGCCGGGGAGCCGCCGGACTTAGGGACGGAGCCCTCTTGAAATGTTTTGAGGTCGCTCTGGTAGCCCGACCATCATTCCCTCAGGGGCGGTGGTTGCGCTCATCCCTCGTCTTTACGAAGCGCCCCCTTGGAACTAGTTTTAAGCTCGCCAGCGACGGAGCGGCGGGGTGGCGAGACTGGTAGAGGAGTTCAAGTACATAGTGCGTATAGGCGATACTGACATCGACGGTTCTCTGCCCGCCGTTTACGGCCTAGCCAAAATAAAGGGTATTGGTTATACCACCGCGTTGGCCATCCTTAGGAAGCTGGGGATAGACCCCCATATGAGGTTGGGTTACTTGAGCGAGACCCGGATAAGGGAGTTGGACGAGAAGGTGAGGGACATAACCCAGTTGGGCTTCCCCAGCTGGCTCTACAACAGGAGGAAAGACTATACCACCGGTAAGGACTTGCACTTGATAGGCGCGGACTTGGTGTTCTACGCTAGACAAGACATCGAGAGGGAGAAGAGGATAAAGAGCTGGAGAGGCTTGAGGCACAGCCTAGGCTTGAAGGTTAGGGGCCAGAGGACCGCTACCACCGGTAGGCTTGGCATGACGGTAGGCGTCAGCAAGAAGTCCAGGTGAGGTGAGAGGTAATGGGAGACCCGCGCAAGCCTAGGAAGAAGTGGTCTCCTCCCGGTCACCCGTGGGTTAAGGAGAGGCTAATCGAAGAAATGAAACTAATGGGTGAGTACGGACTGAGGAACAAGAGGGAGATTTGGATCGCCGCGGCGATGTTAAGGAGGTACCGCCACCGCGCGAGGGAGCTGCTAGCGTTGCCGGCCGAGGTGAGGGAAAAGGAGGAGAAGGCACTTCTGAAGAGGCTCTACGACTTGGGCTTGGTTGATGAGAACGCAACCCTCGACGATGTACTGTCCCTCACTGTTAGGGACTTATTGGAGAGGAGGTTGCAGACGGTCGTCTACAAGAAGGGCTTGGCAAAGAGCATATACCACGCTCGCCAGCTCGTGACGCACGGCCACATAGCCATAAACGGCAGGAGGGTCACCAGCCCGGGGTACATAGTGAGGAGGGACGAGGAGGAGTTGATAGGCTACGCCCCCACTAGCCCGTACTTCAAAAAGGCACAGCAGTAACGGCGGGGGGTCGTGAGCCGTGCCAAAGGAAATAAGGTGGGGGGTCGCGCACATATTCAGTTCCCCCAACAACACTTTCGTCCACATAACTGACATCACCGGCTCGGAGACGGCATCGAGAGTTACCGGCGGAATGGTGGTAAAGGCGGACCACGAGAAGCCGTCCCCTTACGCGGCCATGATTGCGGCCGCGAGGGCGGCCCAGCAAGCTATGGAGAGGGGCATAACTGCCATCCACATAAAGGTAAGGGCCCCCGGCGGTTACGGTCCCAAGACCCCGGGCCCCGGCGCCCAAGCTGCCATTAGGGCCTTAGCTAGGTCGGGATTCATCATAGGGAGGATAGAGGACGTGACGCCCTTGCCCCACGACACCATACGCAGGCCCGGCGGCAGAAGGGGCAGGAGGGTCTGAGTTTTGCCCATCGAGGTGCTGGAGGAGACACCAACCTCCATACGTTTGTTAGCCAAGGGGTACCCCCTGGCGGTCCTCAACGCGATCAGGAGGGCGGCGCTGGAGCTCGCGCCTAAAATGGCGGTCGACTTCATTGCTGTAGATAGAAACGATAGTACGTTGTTCAACGAGGTGCTGGCGCACAGGCTCGCGATGATTCCGCTGAGGAGCGAGGAGGCGTTGGAGAGGTATGCCCCTCCGGAAGCTTGCATGGAGTGTACGCCGGAGGAGGCAGAGGCCGATAAGTGCGTCGTCGACGGGAAGCCTTGTTACGTGCGCTTGTACTTAGACGCCTCGGCAGAAGGAAAACAGATCATAGTCTATTCCAAGGACTTGAAGAGCGAGGACGAGGACGTCAGGCCGGTATACGAGAACATTCCCGTGGTCCCCTTGATAGGCGACCAGAAGGTCAAGGTAATAGCTTACGCGAGGTTGGGTAGGGGGAGGGAACACGCCAAGTGGATGCCGGCCACCGTTTCCATAGTTAAACCCTTGCTGAAGGGGATATCCGTCAAAGAGGGCTTGTGTGACGCCGAATGCCAAAAGGAGTGTGCGGAGAAGTGCAAGGAAGCTTTCGTGATGAAGGATGGCAAGCTCACCTTAAAGGAGGGAACTACACTCTCTATGGTCATGTACTGTATAGAGTACGTCTGCGAGGGCAAGGGGATACGCCCGGTGTTCGAGGAAGACACCTACTTGTTCGAGCTCGAGAGCGACGGCTCCTTGAGCGCGAGGAGGACTTTGGTTGAAGCGGCTAAGGCGGTGGTCGAGAAGCTGAGCGAATTAAAGAACCGCCTACAGTCTCGCGAGGGGTGAGCGAGCGGTGCCCGCGAGGAGGAGGAAGATTACAAACGTTTTGTTAAGGAAGACGCTGGACGAGCTCTGGAAGACCAAGTCTCCCGCGTGGAGGAGGGTCTACGAGCTGCTGAACAGGCCGGCGCGCCAGAGGATAGTGGTGAACGTGAGCAAGATAAATAGGTACGCCAATGACGGCGACGTCGTAGTGGTCCCCGGCAAGGTCTTGGGCTCCGGTGAGTTAGAGAAGAAGGTAACCGTGGCGGCTTTTTCGTTCTCCTATACCGCGTTAGAGAAGATAGAGACGGCGGGTGGCAAGGCGCTCCACATCTTGGAGCTAGTGAAGGAGAACCCCAAGGGTAGCGGCATTAAGATTATTACGTGAGGTGGTGGTCATGAAGAGAGTGGTCGTGATCGATGCTACGAATCAAATAGTAGGTCGGATGGCCTCCCACATCGCTAAGATGTTGCTCGAGGGGTGGGAGGTCAACGTAATCAACGCGGAGAAAGCCGTGCTGTCCGGCGAACCCACTAGGGTGGTAAAGGGTTACCAAATACTGTTAAACGTCAAGACGCACACCAACCCGTACCGGAACAAGATAAAGAGGCCGAGGACGCCTATAGCGATAATAAAGGACGCGGTTAAGGGTATGTTGCCCAAACACAACACGAGGGGACGGGAGGCCTTGAAGAGGCTAAAGGTCTATATCGGGGAGCCGGAGTACGTGCCCAAAGAGAACTTGATGAGGTTCCCCGACGCGGACGCGCTGAGGCTCTCCGGAAAGTACATAACTGTCGGGGAAGTGGCGCGCCGGATGGGATGGAAGGGAGGTGAGGCGTGATGGTGGACGTGAAGTGGGCAAAGGAACAGCAAGGTAAGGGCGGCGTAAGGATAGTATTGGCCACTGGGAAGAGGAAAAGGGCCATAGCTAGGGCAATCATATACCCGGGCAAGGGAAGGGTCTGGATCAACGGCGTCCCGGTTGAGATAGTTAAGCCAGAAATCAAGAGGTGGAGGATACTAGAGCCCTTACTATTAGCCGGCGAGAAAGTGATGAAGAACATAGATATCAAGGTTTTCGTCAAAGGAGGAGGCTTCATGGCCCAAGCGGAGGCGGCGCGAATGGCCATAGCTAGGGGCTTGGTGAAGTATACTGGAAGCGAGGAGTTGAAGGCGTTGTACGAGGAGCACGACCGACACATGCTGTCCGGCGACCCGAGGAGGACGGAGCCGGAGAAGTGGATGAGGTACTCCGCCAGGAGGAGGAAGCAGAAGAGCTATAGGTGAGGCTCCCTTGATGCTCCCAATTCGTTGTTACACTTGCGGGAGGCCTTTGTGGCCGGAGTACGAGGAGTTCTTGCGGAGGGTCGAGGCCGGCGAGGAGCCGGGCAAGGTATTGGACGACTTGGGGATAAAGAGGTACTGTTGTAGAAGGACTATGCTCTCAGCAGTCGACATATCGAAGGAGATTATTAAGTTCAGTACGCGTGTTCACAGGTGGTAGCCGTGAGCGCGGAGACGGGCGAGAAGGTTGTAGAGTTACTAATACCCTTGGAGATGTACCTACAACACGGTGTGCATATAGGTACTAAAATGGTAACTAACTACATGAAGAGGTTCGTGTATAAGAGGAGAAACATAGACGGTCTCGCTATACTCGACGTAAGGAAGATAGATCAAAGGATCAGAGTGGCGGCCAAGTTCCTGTCCCGCTTCGAACCGGAGAAGATCATGGTGGTCTCCGTCCGGCAGTACGGTCACAAGCCCGTGACCATGTTCGCCCAGTTCACCGGCGCCAAACCGGTGATAGGGCGCTTCGTGCCGGGCACCTTGACTAACCCGGCCTTGGAAGTTTACTACGAGCCCGACGTCATATTAGTAACGGACACCAGGATGGACCAACAAGCGATAGTGGAGGCAGCCGAGATAGGGATCCCCGTAGTAGCGATATGCGATACAGACAACAAGACCGAAAACGTGGACTTGATAATACCGGGCAACAACAAGGGGAGGAAGAGCTTGGCCCTCTTGTACTGGCTGTTAACGCGTCAAGTGTTGGTCGAGAGGGGCCAGCTGAGCCCGGACGCCCCCGAGGACCAGCCCGCCCCCGTCAGCGAGTTCGAAACTAAGGTGAAGATGGTCTAACCGCCTCCGAGGGCTCCTAGTCCACATCCTTTGTTTCGGTGTCCGCCACACTCTTCATCGGCTCCCGAAGGCCTCCTCGCCGCAAGTAAAATAAACCGTACGTGCAGCTCCCTTCCGGTGAAAAGGGGATGGCCAAGTACAAGGTCTGGATAGAAAACGAGAAGTGCATATCTGACGCCGTGTGTGCTCACTTGTGCCCCGACGTATTCGAGATGAACGAGGAGTACAAGGCCGTCATCGTGCCTCAGTACCGCACCGGCGACAACCCCGCCGAGGGCGTCATACCCGAGGAGCTGAAGGACTGCGCGGAGCAAGCGGCCGCCGCGTGCCCCGTCCAAATAATCCACGTCGAGCCGCTCCAAGAGTAAAGCCCGCTAGAACTTTTTCTTACTGAGTTCTTCCTTCTTCCTTATTGCCTCTTCCAACTCCCTGGCCAGAGACTTGGCTGCGGGCAAGCTGACCTCCAGCGGGATCCTCTCCATAAGCCTCTTGAAGAACTCTAAGGCACACTTCTTGCTGTGAAAGTAGAAAGTCTCTCCACCTATGTTTATCACTACTCCTTGCCCTTTGAAGAATGTCCTCCCACAGTACATACACCTCATCTTCTCCCTTTTCCCCAAGCTTTACGCCCTCGCAACGACTCCTTCAGCATTTATATAGGCATAACGGGGCAGTGACGAAGCGGTTAAGGTCACACGCCAGTGAGGTGATGGGAGTGAGCGCGGTCGAGGCCGACTTGCTGCCGCCGCGTTTGGTGGAGCTGATAAAGGAGAGGGGTTGGAAGGATCTAACTGAAGTTCAGAAGAAGGCGTTCAAACCCATAACGGAAGGCAAGAACGTCCTGATCGTTGCACCCACGGGCTACGGGAAGACGGAGGCGGCTATGTTACCGATCTTCGCGAAGATGATAGAGGAGAGACCGGAACCCCTGAGCGTACTCTATATCACTCCTCTTAAGTCCTTGATCAATGACTTAAAGAACAGGATAGAGTGGTGGGCCGAGAGGCTAGGTTTCGTAGTCGCCAGGAAGCACGGCGACGTGGGCGCGTCCGAGAGGAGCTTGAGGTTGAAGAGGACTCCGCACATACTGCTAACCACCCCGGAAGGGTTCAAGATAGACTTAGACTGGGCCTCCCAATTCCGAAAGTATTACAAGAACGTCCGATGGGTCGTGGTGGACGAGGCCCACGAACTGGTGGGAAGTAAGAGGGGAGTTCAGCTCAGCTTGCTCCTAGAGAGGCTGAAAGCTTACAGCGGTAGGGATTACCAGAGGATAGCGCTCAGCGCCACAGTCGGCGACCCCGAAGCGACTGCCAAGCTGCTCTTCGGCTCTTCGTCCCGAGAGAAGGAGATCGTGAAAGTAAACGTAAAGAGGAAAATAGAGCTGGTGGTGGACAGCATAGGGGAGGCGAGGGAGGAGGACAGCTTCTGGAAGGCCTCGGCTAAGAAAATACTCGAGCACGTGGAGCCCCCCACGCTAGTGTTCGTCAACACGCGATACGCCGCGGAGAGGTTGCACGAGGAGCTCTCCAAAATAGAGGGCCTTAAGGTAGAGGTCCACCACTCCTCCATATCTAAGGAAATAAGGCAAGAAATAGAGAAGAATTTGAAAGACGGGAAGTTAGACGTAGTAATAGCTACAAAGACTTTGGAGCTAGGTATAGACATAAGTGACTTAAACAAGGTAATATTGTTCAAACCCCCGGGCAGCGTGGCCTCGTTGCTCCAGAGAGTCGGGAGGGCAGGTCACAAGCTTGGAGGGGTGTCCAGAGGAGTAATAATTACTACTGACGAGATAGAAGCGCTGGACGGCTACACGGAAGCAGTCTTGGCAGTAAAAGGCATAGTGGAGCCCCCCAAGGTCCCGGACGCCCCGCTGGACGTGCTCGCGCGCGAGATCATAGGCATGACGCTGCAAGAGAAGAGGTTAGACCCCTCGTGGGCATACGAGGTGGTGAAGGGAGCGTACCCTTACAGAAACTTAACCAAAGAGACCTTCGATGAGTTGATAAACGTGTTAGTAAAGAACAAGATACTCGCATGGGACGGAGACAAGTTAAAGGTAAGTTACATGTTCTACAAGCTCTGGTCCTTCGACGGCGGCGAGAAGAAGAGGTGGAGCCGCTCCTTCGGCGAGTTCTTCTCGGTCATCTCCGAGAGGGACGTGTTCGTGGTCAAGTGGGGCAATAAGGTAGTTGGGGACTTGGACGCCTTCTACGTTTACAAGTACTTGCGGCCCGAGAGCAAGATAAGGCTAGGAGGGAAGACGTGGAAAGTCATAGGGATAGACGACGAGGGCATGAAAGTCTACGTAGAACCCGCTACCGACCAGATGGGCGAGATACCCCTCTGGAAGGGCGAGGAGTTCCACCGCTCCTCCCTAATCCCGGAGTACGCGAAGAGGGTGCTCGAGGAGGAAAAGCCTAAGGAGGTCAAGCTCCTCCCCGACGCAGAGAAGAAAGTGAGGAAGGTTTTTGAGAGCTACAAGAGGAAGAATATAGACCTCCCCGGGGGCGACGTTTACTATTTAGAGAAGGTGCCGGGAGGCTACGTGCTGACCGGCTTCATGGACCAGAGGCTAGCGGAGGCCTTAGCCCACTTGATAATGTATAAGGTCTCCTCGGAGTATACAACGGCCGTGAGCGTCCGCTCCTCCTTTACCGGGATAGCCGTCACCGTCGACGGCGGCGAGGCCCCGAACCCCATAAAGCTGCTCAAGGAAATAGACGACGTCGAGGATGCGATTAGAAAGGCTATGGAGAGGTCTCCTTACTTGGTGCAGACCGCTAAGGAGATCCAGCTCAGCTTCGGCAAGCTCGGGAAGGTAACTCCGGACGACGGCCTAGTCTTCGAGGAGGCGGTCAAACAAGCTATAGAGAAGTACATAGATGTTGAGAAGGCAAAGAAGTTCATAGAGATGTTGAAAGAAAAGAAGATTAAGGTCAAGCTAATCAAGGCCAAGAGCCTAACGCCGTTGGCAGCGCACGTAATGAGCTTGCCGGCCTTCAGGCCGTGGCTTAAGATAATAGAAGCGCGTATAGTGAGCTTGCTGAAGGGGGAGGCGTTCACGGCCGAAGAGCTCGCGACTATGCTCGACTTGAGTCCTACTACGGTCGAGAACAAGTTAAAGGAGATGAGGAAGCCTACCTCCAAAGCGAGGGTAGTACACTTCATAGACGTGGAGTTCGGCGAGACTCGGTGGTGCTTGTTGGAGGACTTAGATGAAATAATGAAGAAGGACGAATACGCTACGTCGTTTAAACCCCTCGATCCCTACGAGAATTTCACCATGTTCTACCGGACCTCCCCGAAGGACGAATACAACATGAAATACTTCAAACCGTTGGACATAATTAACAATGCCGAAGAGTTCTTGAGGAGCATAAATGCCGACGAATTCTACGAGGTAAAGGTGATGTTCCAAGGAGATCCGCTGTTTAAGAACCTTGTGCCGAGATACTTTTACGTCCCCAAGAAGGCGCTGCCCGCGGTACTGCTTAATGCGGTCGCCTACATACAGAGGGTCCGAAGGTCTGCTTAAGAGGTCGCCGACGCTCGCTTGGGGCCTTCTGTTGTCTTTGGTAGTGTCCTCTCTCGCGTTTTTCCTAGCTTCGCTGACCAGCTTGACATACCCTTACTTCGACGACTACGTGGCCTTGTCGTTCGTAATAGCGGCCGCTTACGCCTATGCTGCCTCCAGGCTTGTTAAGTATGCAATCGCCGTAACCAACCCGGCCATAATGATAAAGGCATTAGTCTTGTTCTGGTTCTTAACTCCTTTCCTCGTTGCGTTGCCCTTCTCTTATATTACCGGGCTCGGGCTGATAGACTCCTATTTCGAGATGGTGAGCGGATTCACGGGTACTGGGTTAACCGTCCTCAACCCGTCGGCGGAAACTCCTTTCGTGAACGCCCTTCGCGCCTCCAGCCAGTGGGCGGGCGAGGTCGGTGCACTCTTCTTAACCTTGATACTCGCCATAGTCTTCCACGTATCTCCGACCGGTATAGTCTCGGCGCTCGGGAAGGGCGAGAGGGTAAGGCCTAGCATGTATAACACCCTAATAGATTTGATATTGATTTACCTAGTCCTGACAATCATTCCGATAGTTTACATGAAGTTGGTGGGGATGAGCTTATACGACGCGATAGTTTACACATTCGCCGCGCTGGCCACTGGAGGCTTCGCGCCCACTGCCGGCGGTACGGCGGACTTGCCGTTCGTCCAGCAGCTGGCCGTCATACTGACGTGCGTACTAGGCGCGGTCAACTTTTCCGTATACTTGAATTTGAGGTACAACAAAGTTAGGAACGCTCTCAAACACCCAGAGCTGAGGCTCTTAATCGCTTCGATACTCTTCTACGCACTGTTGTTGCTGTTCGTCTGGAAGAGGTTCGACGCGGAGCACTTGTGGAGCGCCCTGTTCCACTCAGCTAGCGCAGTCACGACTTCGGGCTTCCAGATACAAGACGTCAGCAAGTTCGGCGAATCGTCGAAGTATATAATTACAGTAGCGATGATTGTGGGGGCCTCGGCCTTCTCGACGGGGGGCGGTGTAAAGCTCTATAGAGCTTACGTGTTGGGCAAGTCTATAATGAAACAAATAAAATCTTTAGGTACGCCGAGGGGATACGTGAGCACAGTAACTGTCATGGGAAAGGAGATAACCTCCGAGGAGCTAACAACTATGTTAACTGTTGTTGCGACCTACTTGTTTACAATGTTTGCGCTAGCTTTGGTGCTGACGGAACAGCTGAGCGCACACAAGGTGAAGGTTCCGAGCATAGACGTGATATTCGAGGTGGCCTCAGCGATGTCTGGAACGGGCTTGAGCTCCGGGCTAACGGCAATTGCGCCGCCCGACGTAAAAATAACCTTGTCCATAGCGATGATATTGGGGAAGCTCGAGGTACTACCGTTCCTCTTCTTCTTGTACGACAGTCTACGTTCGTTGAAGAAGTAGGGATTCAACCTTCCTTACGGCCTCGTCTTCATTGTGGGCGGACACGTTAAACTTTATGTTAGTACCCTTTAACCTTATCACGAACCTCTTCTCTGCAAAGAGCTCGTAGCTTTCGAGGACCTCGAGCTCCCACAAAGCTCTCGTGGAGAGATACGACCTTTCACCTTAATATATGTTTGTAAGGCGTGGGTCGTGGTGGCCGGGGTTTTGGTCCCGCCGCGGGGATTCGAACCCCGGACCACCCGGTGTCTGGGCCGGCGCCCCCTCATCCCGCGGGCCTAAGGGCCCTTCGGGTCCGGGGGCGGGCCTGGAGGGCCCTACAGCCGGGCGCTCTTCCGCTGAGCTACGGCGGGCTGCCGCCGAGATGGCGTTGGTAAGCCGGTTAATAAGTTTTTGGCACTGTAGAATTAAAGTTCTGCTGAAGCACCCCACGGGGAGCGCGACGTGGGGAGGGTGAACAAGCCTCTCAGCGCCATAGAGAAGAGGCAGATGAAGCAACTGCTAAGGGAACTGCGCCAAAAGATGATTGAAGAGAGGAAGGAAAAGAGGGGCGTGACCCTTCGAGTGGTAGCGGAGGCCAATGTCGTTGACCAGGCTCAGAAGGCGATCAGAGGGATGAAGTACGTCACTCCCACTATACTCGCGGAGAAGATGGGCATCAGCGTAGGGCTGGCCAAGAGAGTGCTGAGGGACTTAGAGACCAGAGGCGTGCTCAAGCTCTACGCTAAGAACAGGAGGGTGCAAGTTTACGTCCCCAGCGACAAGTTCGAACAGCTGGTCAAGCCGGGCGCATACAGCTACACAGTAAAGGAGATGTGATCCCCACTCCGATGAGGTCCCTCGATCCCCCTGATTTTTATGATGAAGATTACGCGTCCCGAGGTGTAACGAACATGATGGTTCCAGTGGACTTCTGGGAGACCTCGAGGCCCAAGCCGGGCTTCAAGACCGTAGTGGGTTTCGTGGACGTAGGCTTGGTGGGCCTTATAGCAACCAAACACATGATCGAAGAGCTGGGGTTAGAGCCGATAGGCGGCATAGACGCCCCATCGGAGCTTCCCCTAACCCCTATAAGGGACGGTGTCGTCCAGTACCCGATAGGCCTCTACTACAAGCACCCTTGGTTAGTCATATCGCCGGAAGTGCCCTTGCCCGCCACCTTGATTTATCCGATAGCGTCCGCAATACTGGACTACGTCGAGAGGAGGGGCACTTCAGAGATAATATCGCTAACTGGTTTGGCGAGCCTCCAAAGAATAAAGAAGGAGCCCAGCACCTTTTGGATAGTCAACGATCCGGACCTCTTCGAAGAGGAAACGATGAGGAAGATCGCTAGGGTGGGCGAGCCTCTGAAGGACGGCGTGCTCTACGGGCCGACCGCGGTCTTGTTGAAGCTGGCCAGGGGCAGGGGGATACCCGGGGTGACGGTACTGGCCGAAGCTTTCCCGGACTTCCCCGACCCCGGCGCGGCGGCGAAGGTGTTAGACGCGTTGTCCAAAATATACGACGTCGAGATAAACACTCAGAAACTGATCGAAGATTCGGAAAGGATAAAGGCACGGCTCCAAGAGATGGCCAACAGAGCTAAAGAGGTAATTCAAGAGCGTCCCCGTTCGATGATGTATGCTTGAGGGTGGGAGCTTTGGTGCGCGTATCCCCAAACGGCAAGGCGGAGCCCCTCCACACGGTCTTCGACCTCCCGGACAGGGTGGAGATACTAATAGATTTGCCCCTAGCCGACGAGAAGAGCCTAACCGTCAGTTTGTATCAAAAGACGTTGAAAGTTAGAGCCAAATTGAGGGAGAAGATCTTGATAGGCGGGTACGAGGTGGAGGAGTACGTTAAGATAATGAAGATACCGGAGGACGTGGACGAGGAGTACGAGCTGGAAATAGTTAACAGAGAGGGGCCCATAGTAGTAATAGTGTTTCCTAAGGCAGCCAGACCGTGAAATACCCCCTTTCCAAAGCCCTACCACGGGTCCCAAGTTTTGGAAAACGAGTACCGACTGAGGTTCTTTGAAGAGGAGGGGCTAAAGAGGAAGAGGTGTAAGGTCTGCGGTTCTTACTTCTGGACCAAGGGCGAGCACGAGGTCTGCGGGGACTCCCCGTGTCAAGAGTACGAGTTCTTCGACGTGCCGACCAAGGTTAAGTTGAGCCTAAGGGACGCGAAGAGGGAATTCATAAAGTTCTTCGAGGAGAAGGGTCACGTCCCGGTGGAGCCCAGGCCGGTCGTGGCCCGGTGGAGGGACGACCTCTTCCTAACTATAGCTAGCATAGTGGTGTTCCAACCCCACGTGACCAAGGGCTTGGTCCCCCCTCCCGCCAACCCCCTAGTGATAGTCCAACCTTGTATTAGGTTGGAGGACATAGATAACGTCGGTTTGACCTTGGGTAGGCACATGACGGGCTTCCACATGGGAGGACACCACGCCTTCAACTACCCCGACAACTGGGTCTACTGGAAGGAGGAGACCGTCAAGCTCGCCTACGAGTTCTTCACCGAGAGGATAGGCATTCCCGAGGAGCTGCTGAACTTCAAGGAGAGCTGGTGGGAGGGAGGGGGCAACGCGGGCCCCTCCTTCGAGGTCACGGTCGCCGGCTTGGAGCTTGCAACGCTCGTCTTCATGCAGTATGACGTGGTAGAGGAGAACGGGCAGAAGAAGTACGTTCCTATGAAGCTTAAGGTGGTAGACACTGGCTATGGAATAGAGAGGATAGCGTGGTTCACCCAGAAGACTCCCACGGCCTTCCACGCGGTTTACGGGGAGCTGCTGCACGAGTTCCACAAGAGGTTGGGCGTCGAGGAGCCGCCGGACGAGCTCCTGTACGAGCTAGTTAGGAGCGCGGGGCTCATGGACCCGGAAAGACCCGAGACCCTAGAACGGGTTTACAAGAGGGCCTCCGAGAAGTTAGGCATGAGAGTGGACGAAATAAGGGAGATTCACTCGAGGGCCTCCTTAGTGTACCAAGTGTTGGACCACACGAGGACCCTCATGTGGATGCTCGCCGACGGCATAGTGCCCTCCAACGTCGGGGAGGGCTACTTAGCTAGGTTGGTGATAAGGAGGACCTTAAGGGCTCTAAAGAAGCTCAAGGCCGACGTACCGCTCTCGGAGCTCCTCGAGTTGCAGATAAACTACTGGAAAGACGACTACCCGAGGGCTTGGAAGAACAAGGACTACATATTGGACGTCGTAGAGTTCGAACAGAAGAAGTTCGAAGAGACGTTGAAGAAAGGCAGAAACATAGTAATAAGATTGATAAAGAAGAAGAAGCAGATCACTTTGGACGACTTGGTAGAACTCTACGACAGCCACGGCATACCTCCCGATATAGTATCTGAAATTGCCAAGGAAATGGGCGTAAGGGTTGAAGTACCCCACAACTTCTATTCGATAGTTGCCAGCCGCCACCAGAAGACGGTACACAAGGTGAAGGGCGCGGAGGAGAAGGGCAAGCTGCCTCCGGAAATAATCGAGTGGGCCAAGGGGTTCCCCCCTACGCGTCGGCTCTTCCACGAGGACCCCTACATGAAGGAGTTCGACGCACAAGTGATAGGGTCTAATAGAAACTACGTCATCTTGGACAAGACTGCCTTCTACCCCGAAGGGGGAGGCCAAGCGGCGGACACCGGAGTCATCGCGAGCGGGGATGAGAGCTACAGAGTGGTGGACGTCCAGAAGGTCGGCGACGTGATAGTGCACGTGCTCGACAGAGATTACTCCGGAGGCAAGGTCGTGGTCGGGAGGATAGACTGGGAGAGGAGGTACAGGTTGATGAGGCACCACACCGGCACACACCTCCTCCTAGGGGCCTTGAGGAAGGTCTTGGGTGACCACGTCTGGCAAGCCGGCGCTGAGAAGACGCCGGAGAAGGCGAGGTTTGACTTCACTCACCACAAGCCCTTGACCCGCGAGGAGGTGCGGAAGATTGAGGAGGTGGCAAACAAGGTGATTGACGAAAGAAGGAAGATAAGGGCATTCACGCTTCCGAGGAACGAAGCCGAAGCAAGATATTGGTTCTCAATATATCAGGGAGGTGTCCCAATGAGTAAGGACATAAGGTTAGTAGAGATAGAAGGGTGGGACGTGGAGGCGTGCTTCGGCACCCACCTAAGCAACACGGGCGAGGTGGGTTCTCTGAAGATAATATCGACTAGGAAGATCCAAGACGGAGTGGTCAGGGTGGAGTTCGTCGCGGGGACCAGGGTAGCGGAGGAGGCGGCCAAGATGGAGGACCTAATACGCGAGGCCTCGGAGAAGCTCTCCACCAACCCGGAGATGTTGGTAAAGAGGATAGACGCGCTCCAAAAGGAGCTGGAGAACGTAAAGAAGACGGTAGCCGAGTACCGTAAGAGGCTGGTCTCCGAATACTTGAAGGCGGCGAAGGCGCTCGACGGCATCAAGTACGTCAAACTCGACTTGAGGGACCCGGAGCTAGTCCAAGAGGTCCTGCGGGCCCTAAGCTCCGACTCCCCGGCCGCGGTTATAGTCGACGGGAGGGTCGAGCTGGCGGCCCCCAAGGGGGTCGACGTCGGCAAGGCGGTCAGAGAGGTGGTTCGGGAAGTGGGCTGCAAGGGAGGGGGCAAGGGCAACAGGGCTACTGTGGTTTGTGAGAGCGAGGAGAAGGTAGTAGAGCTCTTGTCTAAGCTCGCGGCCAAGCTTACAAGTCAGCCCTCCGGGCGGAGGGGTTAAGCCCGGGCCCTCCCCGAGACCGGAGCCCCCGCGGCGCCCCCGCGGGGGTCAGCGCCGCCCGCGCTCCCCCCGTTCTCCCGCGAACGCGCCGCGGCCGGGGTTAGGCTGCTCCCTTCCGGGCCTGACCTGGTTCCCCCGGTTAAGGCGGTTGACCTCCGCCCTTCGGCGGAGGCTCCGCCACCGCGGGCCCCGCGGGGCGAGGGCCATTGCGCGGACGACGCCCCCCACGGGACCGCGGGGAGCCTCGGGGAGTTACTGGCCCCCGCCTTTCGCCCAATTCGGGCCCCTTACGGGGGGAGGGGGGCGAGCCCTCCGGCCCTACCCCGGTTGGCCCCCCTCCGCCTCGCGGAAGAGGAGCAGCATGGGGGTTTTATGAGCACGGGCTCCCGAGGGGGAGCTGTGGGACTTCCGAGGGCTTTAGGACTCCTGGGGGCTCTTGGGTGGATATGGTGTTCGCGAAGCTCGTGGGGCTCTGCGGGTCTAGCAACGACTTATAGGTATTTATTGTTATCCTCAACGCCTCCACTAGCGACACCGGGGGTACATAGCTGCAAGCGATGCCGTTTGCGGCCGCCCACGCCTCTACGTCTTGGCCGCTGATTTGCCTAAACTTGGACGCTAGTGCCTTTAAGTACGCCTTTTGTGACTTCTCTATCAGCGGCAAGTAATATTTCATACAGTTAATTGCCTTCGTGGTCCCGTCCAAGACGTTGTAGAAGGCGTTGACGACGTTTGATAAGAAGCTTCTAAGCTGGACGGGGTCCCTCAAGTCGTAGTTGTTCAAGTTTTGGGCTTGGCCCCCGGGGCTCGCGAGCTGAAGGCACGCTTGTAGGGTAGAGGGCACCCTTCCGGCGAACGCCCCCAGCAAGGGGGCCAGTAAGTCTTCACCCAAGGTGTTCAAGATACTGATCAAGACGTTTTTGGAGTTGATAAGTAAGGCTTCGTACCTCCACACGTTGTTTATGTAATAATTATAGACGTTTACGTAACCGTTCCAAGAGTTGAGCATCAAGCCGTGAATTTGGATACTGTTTATGGGGCAAGGGGCCCCCAATCCAAAAGAGTAGACGTTCGTGTAGAATGGGTCGTTAAAGCTTAAGTAGTACTTCCTAGCCACGGTGTAGTTCTGGGGGTTGCCTACAACTGCGCAGAGGATGAAGGTGTTGTTGGGGAAGTCTGTAGCACACGCGGTCAGGGAGAGCCAAGCCCTCTCGGGGGGAGGCTCTATGGCGGTAACGTTCACGTTGTTCCTGACGAATCCTAATAAGTTCCTCGAGGTGCCCACTTCCAAGTAGACGTCTACGCCCTTCGGGTGGAGGATCGAGGCCAGTTCAGACAGCAGCTGCATGGTCTCCAAAGCTTCGTACTTCTGCAAGTGAAGCCCGGCCTCCGTGACTAGGTTGTTTATCTGTTGGGAGTACGCGTTCAACAGCTTAGCCCTCGCCGAGCCCGGGTAGGTGGCCTCGACTAACGCGCCGGCGGCCCTCAGCGCCGAGCTCAGCCCCCGCGCCTGGATGAGTAAGTTGGTTACGTAGTTTCTGAAAGCAGAATAATTGGTTACGTAGTTATCGCTCCACGAGACGATTTCTTCGTACAGCCTGCCCCCCGGCTTGAGTAAGGCCACCAACTCCTCGAAGTCGGGACTTATGTTTGTGATGGCAGACCCTATGTTGCTCACGGAGTAGCTCAAGGCCTCGAGGGCTATTTTGGACTTGCAGTAGGCTTGAGCAAGTCTAGTCAAGAGCGCTTGGGTGCTCCTCTCCTTGACCGACTCTACTATGGGGTTCTGTGCGACGAGAAGCGCGGAGAGGAGCAGCGCCACGAACGCGACTCTCACGTCTTAATCACTCCGCCGGAGCGTTCCTTGTGGGAGTTAATTGCCTTGAGGTTCGTAGAAAGGGTCCTCACTGAGGTTAGAGAGCCCATCCCCCTCGTCGGCAGCATAGCCTTCGGAATAATAGACAGAGGAACGAACGTCTTACAAGTGAGGATAACCACGGTTTGTTCTATGTGCTGTAAGTTCTGCAGCGTCGACGCGGGTCCTTGCTCGAAGAGCAGGTGGGCGGACTTCGTAGTGACGGACCTCGAGTGGTTAAGGGCTTGGGTTAACGACGTCGTCAAGTTCAAGGGGGTCCCGGTAGAGGTCTTGCTGGACGGCGTGGGCGACCCCCTCGAGCACCCGAACGTGGTTGGAGTGGTGAGGACCCTTAAGTCCATTGAAGGCGTGGCCAGCGTTGCCTTGGAGACCCATGGCTTAAAGTTAAACGAAGACTTGGCTTTCTCCTTGGCCGAGGCCGGGCTCGATAGGATAAACTTGAGTATTGAAACTCTAGACGAAGCTAAGGCTAAGGAACTGGCAGGGAGGCCCGACTACGACGTTAGAAGGGTTAAGGAAGTAATCGAAAAGGTGTTCAGAGAAACTCAAGTAGACATTCACGTCACCCCGGTTCTCTTGCCCGGCATAAATGACGAAGATATAAAGGAAATAATAAAGTGGGTAAAGGAAGTGGGTTTTGGAAAGAGGTGGCCACCAATCACCATTCAAAAATACGTAAGACACAAAAGAGGGAGAAAAATGAAGGGGATTAAAGAGATGACGTGGGAGGAGTTCTGGAACTACGTATCGAAGCTAGAAAAGGAGACCGGTGCGAGGTTGAGGTGGACCATGGAGGAGTGGGGCATGATGAGGGCTAGGAAACTTCCAGAGCTCTACAAAAGGGGGGAAGTCGTCAAGGTAGAGATAGTGTCGAGGGGGCTGTTTAGGGACGAGTGGTTGGGCGTGCCGGTGGGGAGGAGGGACGTGGTCATGACTGTCGTCAACGCTGACGTAGACGTGGGGAGGAGGATCAAGGTAAAGGTGAGACAGAACAAGGACAACATCTATTTGGCCTCGCCGTAGTACTGCATCATCTCCTCAACTATCTTCTCGTGTATTTTGCGCCCGATCTCCCTCGATGCCTTGTTTGTTGTAAGTACCGTTAAGCTCTGGTCGAGTGGCCCTTTGGAGACCATCAGAACGGGCTTGTTGTCGAAGAGCGAGAGCACGTTGCCCACGAAGTCTAACTCCTCGAGCCCCCTGCCCACAACTGACACAGCAGTCACGTTGTCTTTTATCTTAGTCTCTACGGATATCCCCTTCCCCTCGAGGGCGTTCCTGATGGCGTTGGAGACTAGGTCCGCCTTGCTGGACTTAACCGCAATAGATATGGAGATCTCGGAGACCGGCTGAGAGATCGCGTAAATGTTGGCTCCCACTTTGGTCACCGATTCCATTACCGTGGCCGCGACTCCCTTGGTTCCGACCATTCCAACGCCCTTCACAGTTATTATCGCTAACCCGTTCAGCAATGCCACCGCCTTCAACATAGGTCCCCTGCGCCCGTGGGAGATTAGGGTGTTGTTGCCCTTGGGGTCGTAGAGGCTTAGCACCCTCACGTCCACGTGCCTTCTGAGGACAGGTTCGAACGTACGCGGGTGCAACCTCTTCGCCCCTAGGTGGGCCAACTCTATCGCCTCTTCTACGGAGAGCTCCCTAATGGTTACGGCGTCCGGGAACTCCTTCGGGTTCCCGGTCTTTATGCCGTCTATGTCAGTATACAGCCTTACCTCGTCCGCCTTTAGGGAGGAGCCCAGTATAGTAGCCGTTAGGTCGCTCCCCCCGCGCCCCAAGGTAGTTATGCTCCCTTCAAGCGTCGAGCCCAAGAAGCCGGTGACCACGGGCACTTTGTCCTCCTCTAGGAAGGGTTCCAACCTCTTGGGAACTTCCCTCTCTATGACGTCGTACAGGGGTACCGCTTCGTTGTAGTTCTCGTCCGTGAATATCCCAGCCTTTTCGGGCGTCAGGGGGATGGGGTTCAGTCCCTCCCTCTCCAGGGCGGCGGACATGAGTATCGTGGAGAGCCTCTCGCCGAATGATAAGACGAAGTCTCTCGTTCTGGGCGTATGTTCCCTGAGGATGTAAAGTGCCCAGAGCACGTTTTTGAGCTCTTCTACGTTCTTCTCTAACTCCTTGAACCACCTCTCCGACGAGCCCAGCTGTTGGAGGACCCTTTCGTGGCGCCTCTTGAGCGCTTCTACGTACTTCTTCCAGTCCTTGGGTAGGCTCCCGGAAACCTTGAGCAAGGAGTCGGTAACCCCCTTCATCGCCGAGACCACTACAACTACCTTGTAGCCTTCTCCGACGCACTCCTTGACCACTTTGGCCGACGCCGAGTAGCCCTCCGCGTCTCTTAGCACGGAACCGCCGAACTTGGCGACTAACTTCATCTGGAGCCCGCGGGCGGAGGGCCGATGTCTTAAAAAATAGCTTTTCCTTTATGCGCCTCCAAACATGGCGTTTAGGTTGGTTTGTAAGGTGTCGATCAAGGTAGTTATCTTGTACACCATGTATACCCAAGCCAACGTGGCTATTAGGGATAACAAGATTATGGATATCTCGAAGAGCGTGAGGCCCTTAAGGGCGGCGCTCCTCCTCAACTCGTCCTCCCCTCGCCCCGAGGGGCATTCAAAAATAAAGCTTAAGCTTCACTTACCGCGGCCCCCTGGGGTCCCGAGGGCCGCCGATGGCGGGCGGTGAGGGACCCCGGCACCCCTGGGCACCTCCCCCCTCACATAAGATTAATGCTCAACCTCGCCTCTTTCCGGGGCGCGCAGCAGTTGAGTTACCCGTCCGACTTGGCGGCCTCGCTTCTCCAGAAGGGCATAGAAGTAGGGGACGTGATTAAGGTAGTGAGGGATGACGGCTTAGTAGTCGAAGGCATACTCATGCCCAGGCCGAAGGGCGGAAGGTACATAGTCGTCAAGCTGAAGAACGGTTACAACGTCGGGATAGACGTAAGGAGGATAAAGGAATTAGAGCTCGTGGCTAAGAGGAAGCCCCAACGGAGGGAGAAGGGCGAGAAGCCCCCTAGGAGGCCGGGCTACCCTTTGGTAAAGGTGTTAGGCACGGGCGGTACCATAGCTTCTAGGATAGACTACGAAACGGGCGCCGTGAAGCCAGCCATGAGTACGGAAGAGCTCGTAGAGGAGGTACCGGAGTTGCTCGACTACGCCGACGTGGAGGCTGAACAGATAATGGACGTCCTCTCGGAGAACATGACTCCGGAGATGTGGAGCCGCGTGGCGGAAGCGGTACACGCGGAGCTGCTGAGGGAGGAGGTTGCTGGAGTAGTGGTGGCCCACGGGACTGACACGATGGTTTACACCGCCTCCGCGGTAGCGTTCGCAATAAGAGAGATAAACAAACCCGTCGTGTTCGTGGGGGCGCAGAGGAGCTCCGACAGGCCTTCCAGCGACGCTACGCTGAACCTCATAGGGGCTACTATAGCGGCCGCGAGGTCTGACATAGCGGAGTCCATAATAGCGATGCACGGGGAAAGCAGCGACACCTTCGTGGTCTTGCACAGAGCCACGAGGACTAAGAAGTTCCACTCGACGCGCAGGGACGCGTTTCAGAGCATATGTGCCCAGCCCCTAGCTTACGTGTGGCCGTGGACCGGCGACGTCGAACCGAAGTCCCGGCCGCTGCGCACGAGGGGCGACTGGACCCCGAAGCTGATGAACTCCTTCGAGCCGCGGGTGCTCCAGCTAAGGGCTTACCCCGGGATGCCCCCGGACCTCCTATACTTGGCCAAGGATAAGGGCTTCAAAGGGGTGATAATAGAGGGCACCGGAATGGGCCACGTCCCGGAGTACTTGGTGGACGCCATAAAGGAGTTGACCGAGTCCGGAATATTCGTCGGCGTGACGACCCAGTGCGTCCACGGCACCACAAACTTGAACGTCTACGCGACCGGGAGGAAGATGCTGGAGGCCGGGGCGACCCCCTTAGGGGACATGTTAACTGAAGTGGCAACGGTCAAGCTTATGTGGGCGTTGGCCAACTATCCCCCGGAGGAGGTACCCAAAGTCATGGTGACCCCTCTAGAGGGCGAGTTGAGGGAGCGCAGGTTGCTCAGAGATTATCGGCTCTCGTATAGGCGATGACCTTCCTTAACGAGGCCACGAAGCTCAAGGGGGCTACGAGGGGGTCGTAGGGCAAGCTCACTAGGCCGGCCCTCATCCTAACCGCCATCCCCCTCACCCAGTGCTCTTCGGACGACGTCGTCAAGATCACTATTTTCTTGTTGCGGAGCTCCGCGCCGAGCGCCTCTTGATAATACAAAGCGGGCGCCTTGGTTACGTAGCTTAAAGCTTGGGCGGCCATTTCCATGCTGTTTGTATATATAATCATATCGATATCCAGGTTTAAGGTGAGAGGGATCTCCAAGTCCTCCAAGTCCTCTTTAATTCTAGCCGCCCTCGGGTTGTCCGAGCCCTCGAGAGCCTCCCTTAGGACCGTCGACCCGACCTCCACGAGGGCTTGCAACAAGTCCGGAGGGACCTCGCGGGCCGGGTAGGCGCTCAGCTTGCCCTCGAGCTCGTAGGGGAGCCCCTTCAGAGGGGGCCTGAAGAGCTCCACTTCGTATCCCGCGACCTTCAAGGCCTCCAAGACCCTCAAGGTGCTCGAGGGGTCCCCGAGGCCGAAGACCGTGGCTCGCCCTCCCCCCTCCGAAAAGGGCAAGTACCTTTGGGAAACCTCTTCGGGCCTCAACACCGGGGCAAACGTTCCCTTGAGCTCCATCAAGGCGTTTGAGTAAAGCCTCGCCAGGCCCGAGGCGGGGCCAGTATAGGTCAGTAACATCACTTCTTGACACCCTTCAAGCGGGCGTATATCTCTTCTTTCAAGTTCGCCTTCTCGTCGAGTCCGCCCACCTCTGGGAACCATATAGGCCTCTTGCACTCTTTCCCTCTGTAAGGACAGAGCAAGCAGAAGTGTGCGCTCACGAAAGCTAAAGGCCTGTCCTCAACTCTGCCCAAGGTCGCCTCCTCTATTAAGGGACACCTCTCCCCGATCTGACCTTGGCCGTCGAGGGGCCTCCTCCAATATATAACCAACTCTCGAGTCCCACCCAAGACGGCCCTTAGGGGTAAAATTGTTGAGAAGGCTGGAGCTTCTGAAAGAATTGCTGCTCTTAATACCGTTAGGGAAGGTGACCACGTACTCTTCGTTGGCCTCTTTGTTGGGTACCCACCCCAGGGCGGTGGGCGCGATGCTCGCGCGAAACGAGGACTTGGTGGTTTACCCTTGCCACCGCGTAGTTATGTCAGACGGTAGGCTGGGGGGTTACGCCTTGGGTAAGGAGTTCAAGAGGAGGCTGTTAGAGCTCGAAGGGGTGAAGTTCTGCGGTCCCGAGAGGGTGTGTAAGGAGAGCGTGGTCGACCTCAAAGAGCTGCTCTCTTAGATAGCAACCCACGGATCAAGAGCAAAGCGGTGGGCGCGACCCATGGAGGAACGCTTAAACCTCTCGTACCTTCATTATCTTCCTTCATCAAGGTTATTGGGGTCGAGTTCCAGAAGAACACCTTGTTGTCTAGCAGAGTAAAGTTGTTAGCCAAGAGGGGTACGGTCAAGCACCCCTCTCCTATAACAACGTACTCTGGGAAACCGTTGAGATAAACGGTAACTGTGTCGTTGCAGACCTTTAAGAAGTCTTGGGCCGAGGTGGTCGCGTTGGTAACAATTGCTTCGCGCGTCTTTGACAAAACCAAGTAGAAGAGTAAGAGGGTGAAAACTTCCCCTCGCCCAACCAACGGGCCCTCCCCGGTGAAGGGCAGAGGCCCCTTGCCCTCCCGGCTCAAAGTAAATAACGCCGCGAGAGAGCTCCAAAACCGCGCGCCGACCCCCTGGACGGAGGCCGTAAGGCCTCAGAATGAAAGGGGGGACTGTTAGGCTCCCACACCAGGGGGCACGATCCCGTGGAGCCGAAGGAGTTGTACGAAAAGATACTAAACAACGTAACGCAGCATTTAGCCGGCGTCGAGAGGCCCGTGGAAGTCCTAACGATCTCCTTGCTGTCCCGAGGCCACGCCCTCTTGGAAGGGGTAGTGGGCGTGGCCAAGACTACGCTGGCGAAGCTCTTCGCCCAGAGCTTAGGGCTGAGCTTCAGGAGGGTTCAGATGACCCCCGACTTGTTGCCCGCCGACTTGTTAGGGGGCAAGATATTCGACCCCAAGACTGGGGAGTTCAGAACGGTCAAAGGGCCCATATTCACGAACGTCCTATTGGTCGACGAAATAAATAGGGCCTCGCCCCGAACGCAATCTGCCTTGTTAGAGGCCATGCAAGAGGGCCAAGTGACCATAGAGGGCGAGACTTTCGAGCTGCCGAAGCCGTTCTTCGTTATAGCTACTATGAACCCCGTTGAGATGGTCGGTACCTACCAACTTCCCGAGGCTGCCAAGGACAGGTTTCTCGCTAGCATAGACATGAGGTTCCCGCCGAGGGAGGTGGAAGTGATGGCAGTCTTACTCGACTCGGAGCGCCGCGCGAGGGAGCCCTCGGCGAGCCCCGTGGCGGGCCCGGAGGACGTTATCGACGCTATAGAGCGGGCGCAGGCGGTGAAGCTCAGCAGGAAAGTGGCGGAGTACGTAGTGGACGTGGTCAGGGCGACCCGACGGGCCCCGGGGGTGCTGTTAGGGGCAACCACGAGGGCGGCGATCCACTTGGCTAGGGCGGCGAAGGCCAAGGCGGCGATCGAAGGTAGGGACGTGGCGCTCACCGACGACGTCAAGTATGTGGCTCCGTACGTGTTGGCCCACCGAATAGTTGTCGAAGTACCCACGACGAGGCTCTTCGCCTCCAGGGACGCCGCTCTTAAGGTAGTCAGCGAGGTCCTCGAAGAGGTGGAGCCCCCCGCATGAGATTCATAGTAGCCTTAGTGACTTTAGCTATTGCATATTTCATGTTGAACTCGTTGGAGCCCTTGAACGCCGGCGCGTTAGTGGCTGGAGGGAGGGTGGAGGTACCCTACTCTTGGGACGTAAGCGGGCCGAGGGTGGTCTTGGCGTCCGTGTCCCCTCCGGACGCCAAGTGGCTCAGAGTAGCTTCCTTCAGCGTTTACACGGGCGACGCTTGGGTTAAGGGCGACGAAGAGCTCTCCGGCAAGCTAGGCGGCGCGGAGTACAAGATCAGCGTGACGCCCTACGCGATAATGTTGTACCCCGCGATGCCGGTGCCGCAGCCCGCGCCGGGCTACACGCCCCAAGGACAAGGGCTCACGAAGATCAAAGACGAGTTTAGGAGTGACTCTTTCGTGATTAAGGTAAGAGTGGAGTACGGGGCCCCGTTCCCCTACGGGGAATACCCGGAGCTCGGTTACAGGGTCTCCTCCCTCTTGGGCGAGCCGAAGGGTTGGTCGACGCCGAGGGTTCAAGCGCTAGCCGCGCAGCTCCTCGAGAGGTTCAGAGATAAAACGCTTAGAGAGCTCCTAGGGTACTTGACCTCGTGGCTCCGGGACAACTACCGGTACGCGCTGCGCTACTCGGGGACCCCGGCGGGGGACGCAGCGGACTGGTTCCTCTTCGTCTCTAAGACTGGGATGTGTGTTCACTTCGCGACGGCGGCTGCGGTCCTCCTCAACGACATGGGCATTAGGGCCCGCGTGGTTTACGGCTTCGCCAACAGCTACGTCAACGACGGCCTTAGGGTATTCACTACTCCAACTCACCTCTGGGTGGAGGTCTGGACGCCCAGCGGCTGGGTGCCTTGGGATCCCTCCCCGCCGCTGACCCTAGCGAGCGCCTCCGGCACCCCCTTACAGCGCTCGGCTCCTCAAGCTCAAACAATCCAAGAGCTGGGAGGAGGGAGAGGAGCGAGCGCGAGGACCGCTCCGCCGGCCCTCCGTACAAACCCCTTGGAGCTGTTGGTAATGATATCAGCGCTCTTGTTAGTTTCGATCTACGCAGCCCCCCTGAAGGGTTGGCTCGTCGCGTGGCCCTTGGCGTTCAGGAGGTGTGTCGAGCGGGTTTACGGCGCGAAGGGGCTCACCCTTAGGGAGGTGGCCGAGATCACCGGCATAAAGGAATTGGAACACGCCCAGAGGGAGTACTTGCTGGAGGGCAAGTGGCCGAGGAGGGGCGTTTTGAAGGCCCTAAGGTGGTGTCTGGCCCGGTGGGCGAGACGCACCCGTTACAGGCGGCGGTGAGCGCCCTCTTGTTGCTGTCCTCAGCGATAATATTGTTGAGCGCCTACCAAGCCAGCGCAGAGAGCTTCCCCGAGGTGGAGTACTTCAAGAAGAGGGTGGTCGTCAGAGGAACCTCCATGAGCTTGGCCGAGGCGTGCGTGGAGGCCGTCCGGAGGACCCTCAAGGGGCCGGCGCGGGCCTTGTTGGTCCTCTCCCTCCGACACGCGAGGGAGTACTTGTCCTACGGCGCCTTCACCGCCGCGGCCTACGAGGCCAGTAGAGCTTATAGGTTTTATAAGAAACTCAAGAGGCTTTGGCGAACCACCTCTTGATCAGCCCAAGCTTGACTAGCTTGTGGTAGCCGTAGCCGGCCTTTATGGCGCTCAACACCTTTTCTTGACTTTCCTTCGGGACGTAGCTGCCGCCCACGCGGGTGGCCCCTAAGAGCTTCGCGAAGTACGGGTGAACGGTGGCGGTAGGCCCCAACAAGACCTTCTCCTTGGCCGAAACCTTATCTAAGACGTAAGGCCCCCGAGGGTCTAGCAAGGAGGCCCCGGTGGCTATTACAACCTCTGCGCTGTCCTCCAGTAAAACGTAAGAGCCGGGGTAGGCTTCTACCCCGAGCTGCTTGGCCTCGCAGCGCAACCTGTAGTTGTCTTCGTACAATATCACTCGCGCCCCCCTCTCCACTATTTCGTCTAGGACCCTCCTCATGTATCCTATCATTATTACCTTGTCTCCTTTTTTAATGTCCACCACGTCGATTAACGACGTCGAGTCGAAGTCCACTTCACCTCCCTCGTCTATCCATTTGTGGGTGAGGGCTGACATAGTCGCCAGCGCGAGCGAGGTCTCTGCCTCCCCCTTCCAAGCGAGGGAAAAGACCTTCCTCACGTACGCTTTTGGCTCCACGACCTCTGTCAAGCCCTCGCACTCCGGCAAGAACGCGAAGCCCATGCGTCCGTCAACGAGTGCGTAGCTCAACTTTCTACATAAACAGTAGTCCTCTACACGGGAGGAAGAATACTGGGAAAGAACCGACTTAAGCGTGGCCAGGAGCGCGTTGGAGAGGACGTTCAAGCTATCGATCCCTCAACCGTGAAGGCGCGTCGGGGTAGAAAGCTTCAGTTGGGGCTCAAGTCTTCCCTTAGCTTCACTTCGAGTATCTGAGCGTTCTTGGTTTCTATTTGGTACAATATAGTTAAGAGGTCCACGAGCTCCACTACACGCCTAACTCTCCTTAAGTCAACAAGGTCATTACGAATCTCATTCCCGCTAACGCACGGAAACTGTTTAAAGAGTTCTATGCAGGACTCTTTAACTTCTTCGTTTGCCTCGAGGGAGTCGAGGACGGCAATCAGCTCCTTCAGGGGCACGCAGCCACTTCTCTTCCCCAACCTCTTACTTACCTCTTCTACACATTGCAAACGGTCGTCCCGGAGTCTGATGTTACAGACGCAGTAATCAGACGTTCTGTACCTTTAGACCACTTAAAGTACGTGAACGTAAGGTCAGCGCTCCGCTAAGCTCTTCTCTAGGACCTCCAACAGCTCCTTATACTTGGAGTAGGCCAAGTTGAAGGCAGTGGTACTCTTATCCAAGTCCAGCCAAGCGGGCCCGCTCTTCTGTAGTCCCACCAACCTCCCCCTTTCGTCGAACGCGAAGACTATCTTCCCGTCCGCCACCACTTCTTCCTCCAGCGTCGGGTCTACCATAAACAAGTTCTCGAGCACGTTCAGCGTTACGCTAACCACCTTGTTAGCTATCGGTAGCGGCCTCTTGTTGGCCTCGTCTACCTCCACGCTCCCGTCCTCCCGGACGACGTATTCTGGGTACCTAGTGTCTAACAGCGCGGCCATGGACGCTAGCATGGATGCGTCGAACAAGTTGCCGTCGTGGTCGAGCACGTAAACGTCCAACCACACTACTAATACTTTCTCGCCGGGTATGAGGACTAACTCCTTCAAGTCTATCACTCCGGGCTCCCTCAGAGCGCGGTCTATGACCCTCGCCAGCTCTATCGCGTTCTCGTCCGGCGGGCCCGGCTCGAACTCCGAGGAGGCCAGCGGGAGCAGCTCGGCGTTTACGTTAAGCACCCCGGCGTCCGGGACGTCCTTGAAGGGCTTCCCCACCTCGACCTTTACGCCGGCTAGAACCTTGGTGTTGCCTATCTCTACCAAAGCGCTCCCGTGGGCCTTCCCACCTACGCCTAGCGTTATTTTGATTGGCCGATACTGGTCGAGCCTCCTCTTGTCTATCCTCGTCCCCCTCTTGGCGAGGGACAGTATGGTATCCCTCTTCAGCTTGGGCACGATAGGGACGTTAAACGGCGTTATGGACATTTAGGCCTCACCCCCGCCGTACTTCTCCGCTAAGACCTTCTTCTGCATTGCATGAATTTTCTTGATGCCCTCCCAAGCCAGCTTGAGGGCTTGGGGGAACTCGCGGGGCTCCAAAACTCCGTTTAGCTGTAACAACACTATCTTGTTCAAAGACGGTATAGCCGCTACGGGCATGTCAGCCTCTCCGTACATGTCCTCCAGCTCGTCTATGTCCAGTACTAAGGTCCCTTGAACCTTTCCCACAGCGACCCCCGCAACTAATCCCTTCATGGGTATGCCGGCGTCGGCCAGAGCGAGGGAGGCAGCGGTCAACGCGGCAGTCCTAGTGCCCCCGTCAGCCCTTATTACCTCTATGAAGACGTCGATTATCGTTCTGGGGAACAAATGGGTCAGTATGGTCGCTTCAAGTGCTTCCCTTATTACCTTAGAGAGTTCTATCTCCCTTCTGCTCGGAGCCGGGTTCTTCCTCTCGTCGGTGCTGAAGGGAGCCATGTGGTATCTGCACCTAATCACCGCCCTGTCGGGAAGGACCATGCCTCTCATCGGCGGCTCCCTGGGGCCGTAGACCGCTGCCACCACTTCGGTGCCGCCTATCCTAAGCCACGCCGAACCGTCTGCGTTGTATAGCACGCCGACCTTCATCTCTAAGGGCCTGAGGTCAGCCGGCCCCCTTCCGTCGTGGCGCTTACCGTCCACTATTAGCGGCACGGGAGGCTCCTTCATCATAGCAGTCCCCTCTCGTGCTTTTCGGTGGCGATAAGAACTCTGACCTTCTCAGTTAGGCCGGTAGCGAAGGCCTCCCTCTCTATTAGCTTTATTGCCAGCGTTACTATGTCCTCGAGGTCTTTGTTGGGACACTTGATCCATATCCTGCCGTTGGCGCCCACTATGATTTCGCAGCCGGTGTCTCCCTTTATGACGTTCAACATACTCTTCTTCTTTCCTATTACCCTAGGCACTCTTGACGGCTTTATTTCTACTATCTTGCCCTCTACGACCCTCCCCAATCCCTTACCTTGCACGTTCAGTATCGGGTCTTTAGTCCTGTCGAATGATTCTACCTTGGCTATGATATAGTCTCCTATATCTAAGTATTCTTTCAAATTGTCCTTAGCAGGGTTGTAGGGCCTCCCCAGGAGGTTGCTGACGTGAAGTATGCCTATGTAGGGCGAGTTTATGTCCACTTGCCAGTGGGTCACTACGAAGTTTTCCACTACCCCTATTACTAAGTCTCCCGGCTTAGGAATGTAAGTTCCCTCAAACGGGATGAGGGAAACAGTACCGTTCGTTATTTCTGCCATCCCCGCCACTGCCGCGTAAACCGCGTCTCCCACCTTGTACAAGTACATTATTGACTTTGGGTTGATAGTATAGTTGCCCTTCACTACTAAGTCCCCGGGCATCACTATCTTTCTTTGTACCTCATTGCTCTGCTTGTTCACCCTTTAACCCCATAGGGGAGATGCGGCGGAGCTAAATATGGTGGTTGCATGAGCCTAAAGGTAATAGCTGGGCAGATTACGTACATCGAGCGACTTTATATATACCATTACGTGCCCGGCGCCCATGCGTTGTGGATCTCCTTGGACAGCTGGGAACCCCCAGAGAGCCCCCTGGAGTTCTTGAGGGGCGAGGGGAGGCAGCTCTCCGTTGAGGAGATAGTGAAGAGGGCGCTCAAGTACTCGACGAAGACCTTAGTCTTCGACGGGCCCCTCCCTTACGAGGTAGCGGAAGAGCTCTTGAGGAGGGGGTTCAGGGTGGCCGTGAGGTACGACGCCCCCCTCGAGCTCCCCAAGGGGGCGTCGTTGCTCATGCAAACCTCCTCCCCCGAGGACTTGAGGGCCCAATTGAAGGCCTATGACGACGTCCACTTGGAAGTTTACCCAACCAACCTAGAGGCGCTCGAAGAGGCCCCTAAGGACTTGCCCGTACACCTCTTCTCGTGGCCGGACTACTTAAAGGTAGAGAAGATGGGCTTTTACTACGTCTACAACCACACCCAGCCCTACCGGGAGGACACCAAGTGCCCTAGGTGCGGCACCCCGAACGCGGTGAGGGAGAACGACACGCTCTTGGGATGGGACGGGCCTAGGTGTAGGAGGTGCGGCTTCCGCTTACACTACCACGCAGAGGAAACGCCGGAGGTGCCTAGGGTCATACGCGAGTGGCTCTCTTGGCGCTTTTCCGTTCCAGTGCTTTGACCGCCTTTTCGAGCCACTGGCCCAGCTTGGTGCACGTCGCGGGGTCGAAGAAGTTCCCGGGACCGCAACGGTTGGCGTGGGGACAAGAGGTACAAGGGATCTTAGCGACTAGTCCCATCCTTACCTTGACGTCCAGCTTGATGCTTCTAGGAATTCTCTTCTCATACTTAACTTCCTTCTTCTCCTCGCTCTCCTCCTCTTCCGGTACCTTGTCTACCAAGGCGGTGAGCCTGTAGGTCTTCCTCCCCTTTACGGTGACCAACTCCCTATGTATCAGCTTCTTCTTGGCGAGCCGAAGAGCTATTCTGGAGCCGTCGCGACTGTCTATATTGAGCTTCTTCCAGAGGTCTTGCTGGAGGAGGCCGTCCTTTCCAGCCTCAATAATTAATTTGAGTGCCTTCTTCTCAAGTTCAGTCAAGTTCAACTTCTCTGAGCTCATACTTTTTTGTCCCAGTAGCTATCTGTAGTAACAACGGTATTTAAGTCATTCTTCAGAGCCGCCCTCCTCGCCCTCCCTCGACACCTCGAATATCTTTATCCCCCTGAAGACGACGTGGCTTATGTTGTAATCAGTAAGTACGGAGAATATCTTCTTCTCGGCTTCCTTTATCTTTTCGTCGCTTACTTGCTCTTCGTCTACGTAGACGTTTATGTCAAGTATGGGCATGTTCCTCCCGCTCCGGAATATCAACACCTCCGACTCAGGGAACGACTCCGCTATGCTACCCAGCACGTCTTTCAACGCGTTTATGTTCCACTTCGCTTTGGTAAACCTGAAGCGGAGCCTCTTCAAGCTCTCTACCCCTATTTAGGGAGACCAAAAGGCAACTTAAGGGTTGTTCGTGTTCCTAAAAGTTACGCGAGCGAGGCCAGAAGTCGCTCGTATACGTCCCTCCAGTAAGGGGAGGCTCCCAGCCACACCTTTTCGCTCTCCATCCCTTGGATAACCAACATCTTCAAGCCGTTTACTGTCTTCGCACCCTTCGCGAGCCCTACCTTTAGGAAGGGAGTGTACAGAGGTCTGTAGACCATATCCATTAACACGTGTCTACTTTCTATCACGTCTGGAGGTATAGGCATAGAAACGCCGTCCATGCCGACAGGAGTCGCGTTTATTATGATATCGTGCTTCTTTATCTTGTCGACCTCGTTGAGGCCCGCGTAATCGACGCCCAACTCTTCCGCGAGCCTCTTGGCCTTCTCCAACGTCCTGTTGAAAACGGTCACTTGGGCCTCGTCTCTCAGAGCTACCACGGCCGCCCTCGCGGCCCCGCCGGCACCCAAGACGGCCACCTTCAAGCCCTTCGGATCTACGGCGTCCTTTATACTGCCTCTAACGCCTTCAACGTCAGTATTGAACGCATATATCTTTCCGTCCTTTATCTTCAAGGTGTTTGCAGCTCCCACCTCGTTTACGAGGTCGTCGGCCACGTCTACGTACTTCAATACTTCGACCTTATGAGGAATGGTCACATTTATACCATTAAAAATCATGTCTACGGAAGACATGAAATCCCCTAACCTGTGAGGGGGTACGTCCACCTTCACGTATTCGGCTTCTACCTTCATCAGCTCAAAAGATATCTTGTGTAGCAAGGGTGACAACGAGTGTTCTATGGGGTGGCCTATGACTGCGAAGAGCATCCCCGCCCTTTACCTTAAGGCGCCCCTCGGTAACACTTATTTACACTGAGTTAGGAGCGTCTAACGTGGTGTAAGCGGTGTTTGGCAAGGGATGGGGTAGAGGTAGGGGGTGGGGTCGAAGGCGCTTCGGCAAGTGGGGCGCCCGCTGGTGGTGGCACTACTACGCCGCGCCCCCCGTAGCGCAACCGCCAGTCCAAGAGGCGAGGCCTCCCCAAGGCGCTCAGGAGGACGAATTCCCCGAGCCCCCTGTTTGGGGAGGGCCGGGCTGGAGGTGGTGGTACTGGTGGTACTATTCGCAGAGGCGTGAACGGAAGTAGCCTCCCGACCCGGCTACGATTTAGTTTTTCCTCTCCTCACCTCGAGGCGTAGTCCGCGGCGGGACAATCGGTGCCTACGTAGCTGAGCAGAACTAGCGCGTCGTTCTGGTTTACCACGCCGTTCTGGTCGACGTCTCCGGTCATGCTAAAGATCTCCTTAAGCTGAGGGGGAAGATTGTTTATCACTACGTTACAATACTTCCGGTTCGTTATCAAGTTGGTCATGCACGCGACCACTTCGAAGTCCTTCATGGTGTACTTGCCGTCTAAGTCGACGTCCCCGGGACACTTCCTAGCGAACGTCACTTCGAAGCTCTGCATTACAGCCCCCACGTAACTCGGGGGAAGATTTATGGAGAAGGGGGCCGTGGGGTACGCAGAGAGGCCGACGCTGACTATCATCGGTTGGACGGTTATCAAGCCTGAGGGACCTCGGTTGGAGGTGTAACCCCCTTGGGCAGCGTAGCCCACTGCCCCCTTGACCGTGAACACGTAGTAGGCCGGCCGGGGGAAGTCCCAATAGCCCACCGGCTTTAGGGCGTTTGGTACGCTCCAGCCCCACTGCATGGTTATGTTAGTTATCCCGCCGAAGTTGTAGACGTCCGGTACCGGGGCGTAGTAAGGGGAGCCCAGCGGGCACGGGTTGCCCTTGGCGATCATTCGGCGACCGTACAACGAAACGTCGGAGGGGGAGGTGGAGATGAAGTAGGTCATGGTGACTGTGTCACCCTTCCTCAACTCTACGTTGTACGGAGCTAGGGCGAAGAAGTAGAAAGTCCTCATGTTAAGCGCCAAGAACTTAGCTACTGAGCCAGCTACCGTAGCGCTCGCCACCTCCGGCCTGGGGATTACGGTGCACATCACGAACAGTTTCTCCGCCGTCTCTCCTAGCAAGTCCTTGAGGGCGGCGTACCTCGGGGGCACGTTTGTAAGCACTTTAAACTTTATTTCCATGAACTTTTCCAGAGTGCCCAAAGCCGGGTAGAAGTTCATTATACCTTCATAGTATAGGGAACACGCTTCCGCTCCCTCGCAGACCTCGAGTGGTGTCTTTACGTAGAGCTTGGTGAACAAGTTATCGTATAGCTTAATTCCTTCAATCATCATAATCCCTCTCCCGTCGAAGGTGAAACCGTAAGACCCGTAGATCCTCACGGGACTCATAGGGGTGGCGGCGTACGCCACACTAAGTAGAGTCACGATCGTCAACAAGGAGGTCGCACGTCTCAATTAGGCCCCCTGCCGCGCTCTCGCAAAACGCTTTTACCTCTTCTAAAGGCTTCGGGAACCTAGTCGAAAGGACGAAGCCCTCGAAGTAGTCGCTCCAAGTAAATATTGGCTTATCCTCTATGGGCTTAAAGATCTCGAATGCTCTTGATAATATTGAGTTACAGTTGCCGTTACACTTGACTATTAACGCTACGTGGACCCTCCTCCGCTCTACGTTGAGCCCGGCGCTCCACGCCACGAGCCTCATACCGTTTTCCCCGACGGCCTCCCCGAACGTCGAGGGGCGGTAAGGCTATGAAGGTTGAGGACGAGCTGCTCGCCATAGTGCGGAGGAGGCTCGGGGCCGGCCTCTTGGGGCCCGGGGACGACGTAGACTTCATCAAGGTTGGCGACTACCGGCTGGTGTTCAACGTCGATGGGTTTTCTGCGAAGGGTGTTTTGTTGGAGTTTATGGACTTGAGGGACGTAGGTTGGAGGGGCGTGACGGCGTGCGTAAGCGACTTGGTGGCGAAGCTGGTCAAGCCAAAGTACTTCCTTCACTCGGTCTACGGGAGCGACGTTGAAGAGGTAAGAGAGATAGTCGAAGGAATAGTAGAGGCTGCAGAGGAGTACGGCCTCGCCTTCCTCGGAGCGGACACGAACAAGGGGGAGGCAGCAGTGGACGTCTTCTGCTTCGGCCTCAGCGACCTCGACCCTCCTAGGCTGGGAGGGGCGAGGCCGGGGGACAAGGTGGTGGTCCCTGAGGGGTGCTGGGGCTGCATAAATAGGTGCTTGAGGGGCGAGTACTGGGAACACTGCAAGAGACCAAAAGTCCCCTTAGAACTCCTTGAACGCTTGAGGGGATACGAGAAGTACGTCCACGCCTCTACGGACTCCAGCGACGGCCTCGTGATTAGCTTATACAAGCTGGCCTGGGCCTCCGGCGTTACGATAGCCCTCCACGAGCCCCCTCCGGGACCCCTAGGCGAGGAGGGCCTCTACGGCGGCGAGGAGTACTTGCCGGTCTTCGTGGTCGACCCGAGCGCGAGCGAAGCCGTCGAGGAGGCGGTCAAGGGTAGGGCAATAGGCGAGGTGCTCCCGGGAAGGCCCGAGGTGGTCTACAAGGGCAGGACCCTCGACCCCCGCGGCTGGGAGTGGTTCTAAACGGGCCTCGGTCACCCGAGCGGGGGCAAGCGGTGGAGTTCAAGCCGAAGCTAGAACTCAAGAGGTGGGACTTCAAAATAGAGGACCAAGTGAGGTCGTGGTGGGAGAAGGAGGACTGGTGGAAGTTCGACCCTAACTCGCCCAAGCCGAAGTTCGTTATAGACACGCCCCCTCCCTATCCTGCCCCCTTGTGGCACATAGGGGCCGCCGTAAGCTACGCGATGCACGACATGATAGCGAGAGCTATGAGGATGATGGGTTATGAAGTGCTATACCCCATAGGCTTCGATAGGAACGGGTTGCCGATAGAGCTCTACGTCGAAAAGTACTTGGGTTTGACACCCTGGAAGACTGACAGAGAGAAGTTCCTCGAGACGTGTCGCCAAGTCTTAGACTCTTGGGTAGAGAAGATGAAGGAGACTCTGAAGAGACTACTGATAGCTGCTGATATAGATAACCCCTATCAGACGGACTCTCCGGACTATAGGGCGTTCACCCAAGCCACCTTCATAGAGGCGTGGAAGAAGGGCCTCGTGTACGAGGCTGAGAGGCCCAACAACTGGTGCCCCAAGTGTAGGACCACTATCGCGGACGCAGAGGTAGAGTACAAGGAGATGAAAGGTATAATGGCTTACATAAAGTTCAAGGTTAAGGACTCTGACGAGGAGCTCGTGATAGCTACCACGAGACCGGAGCTCCTCTGTGCTTGTAGGGCCGTGGTAGTGCACCCGGACGACGAGAGGTACAAGAAGTATCACGGCAAGAAGGTGATAGTTCCGATATATGGTCACGAGATACCGGTCTTGCCCCACAAGATGGCGGACCCCAACTTCGGCACCGGAGCGATGATGGTCTGTTCCTTCGGCGACTGGCGCGACGTGCAAATATTCAGGGAGCTCGGCTTGACTCCAGTGAAGGCGATAGACGAAGAGGGCAAGATGACAGAGTGTGCCGGCCCGATAGCCGGGCTGAAGGTCAAGGAAGCGAAAATGAAGATAGTCGAACTATTGAAGGAGCAAGGATACCTAGTCAAGGTAGAGGACATAGTTCACAAGGTCCCTGTACATGAGAGGTGCGAGACGCCCATCGAAATAATACCGATGAAGGAATACTACCTCAAGCAGCTAGAGTTCAAAGACGTGTTGAAAAAGTACGCAGAAGAGATGAAGTGGCAGCCGGAGAGGTACAAGAAGAACCTCCTCCAGTGGATAGACTCTGTGAGCACGGACTGGCCGATATCCCGTAGGAGGTTCTACGCCACAGAAATTCCCGTTTGGACTTGTAAGAGGTGCGGCTACAAGTACGTCCCCCCTCCGGGGAGGTATTACCGTCCGTGGAAGGAGGACCCCCCTATAGACAAGTGCCCGAAGTGCGGCGCGAGGGAGTGGGAGGGCGAGAAGAGGGTCTTCGACACTTGGATGGACTCATCGGTGACGGTGCTTTACATAACGAAGTACATGAGGGACGAGGAGTTCTGGAAGAAGACCTTCCTCGAGGGGGTAAAGCTGAGGCCTCAAGGTTACGACATCATAAGGACGTGGCTGTACTACAGCTTGTTAAGGGTTCACCAGCTGACCGGCAAGAGGGCGTTCGATTTAGTCTTCATCAACGGAATGGGGTTAGACCCCAAAGGTAAGAAAATGAGTAAGAGGTACGGGAACGTTATAATGCCGGAAGAGATATTGAACAAGTACGGCGCAGACGCGACGCGCTTCTGGATAGCCTTAGAGGTCAAGCCGGGTGAGAATTACAGGGTGATTGAGAACAAAATACAAGGCGCCCAGAAGTTCTTAACGAAGTTCTTAAACGTAGCAAGGTACGTATCTTCCTTCCCTTACCCGGAGGGTCGCGTGGAATTGAGAGAGGCCGACAAGTGGATCTTGGCTGAACTGGCTGAGCTAATAGAAAAGGTGAGGAAGGCGTACGCCGAGATGGACTTCCACACCGTGGCGGAGGAGTTCTACCACTTCGTGTGGGACAAGTTCTCTTCTCATTATATAGAGCTCAGCAAGAAGAGGGCCAGGATGATGGACGAGAGGTTCGACGAGGAGGACGCTAAGGCCGCCTGGTGGACCTTGCATACTGTGTTGAAGAACTTGTTGTTGATATTGGCACCGATCTCTCCGGCGATAAGCGATTACTTGTGGCGCCGGCTCTACTCCTCAGAGAGCGTTCATGCCCAGCGCTTGCCGGAGGCCCCGGAGGAGTGGCGCGACGAGGCCACGCTCGAGAAGGGCAGAGCTATAATGGAGCTCAACTCCAAGGTATGGAAGGCTAAGAAGGAAGTACTGGGCAAGAAGCTGAGCGACCCCGTGACGGTGGAGGAGCTCAAGTCGGCCGGCGTGGAGCTCCCCGAGCTAGGGGGCTTCGAAGAGGACTTCATGGCCCTCCACAACGTAGTGAGGGGATGACGTCTTCCGGCGGAGCCGAACGGTGAGGACCTCTCTTCGCTGGCCGACCCCCCATTAAAAGGGCCTTAAAGAAGCGGAACGAGCGTTGATTTGTAGGAGGGCTTGCTTCAAAGTAGTAGACGACTTAGATTTGACCCCCTTGATCTCCTATTTGTCCCAAGTGGCCGAGAAGAGCGGCTGCGACGCGAAGCTGACCCTAAACGTTTCTAGAAAGACATTGGTTTGTGAAGTTTGTTGCTTAAGGAGCAAGAAACTCATTGACGTGATCAAAGCTAGGTTTGCGGCCGTTAAGGGGCTGAAGGCGAGCAAGTGCTTCGGCTCGAAGGGCCTAACGGCGCCTTCCGGCTGGTGGCCCCTCTCTGGGAGCGTGTGCTTGGGCGTGGAGGCCTTCACGGGATCGCCGTTCTGTTTGGACGAGAGGAACTTGAGGAGGCACGCAGTAATAGTGGGATCCACCGGCAGCGGCAAGAGTACCACTGCCAAGAAGATATTCAAAGAGCTCGCCCACAACAAGTTGGTCCTCGACTGGCACGGGGAGTATAGGGGCGTCGCGAAGAGGATAGAGTGCATTAGCTTGAACAGGCTGAGGAGCTTGGGCCAGCTGGAACTCATGGACGCTTTGGCGAACTCGCTCAAACTGACCGATGCGCAGTACTACTTGTTAATGAAGGTGGTTCAGATGTTATATGCGAAGGGAGGGGAATTCGGCATAAGGGACATCATTTTCTATTTAAAGAGTTTAGAGGAGTTAAGCAGGTGGATAAGGGAGAGCAAGTATTCCTTATTAAGAAAACTAGAGATGTTAACAGTCAGGGGGACGTGTAAGTTCGAGATAACCGACTTGGAGTCCTTGACTGAGGGCGGATTAGTGATAGACTTGAGCGGGTACGTCACCGAGTACGCGAAGAAGTTCGTTTCCCACGCGGTCTTGGCCTACTTGTTCGCCAAGGCTCGAGGGGGAGAGTTGAAGAGGACTTACGTCATCGTTGAGGAAGCCCACAACGTAATTCCAAAAAGTTCCGAGTTGAGCGTTGCCGACAAGATATTCATGGAGGGTCGTAAATACGGCCTCCACGTGATAGCCGTGACCCAGTCCCCCCGAGCGATGAGCGAGAACGTCATGAAGAACAGCTACGTAAAGATAATACACGGGATACGCGAGGTGGACGACGCCAAGTACGTCGCGGAGAGCGTCGGAGACCCGAGCTTGTGGAAGGAGATAATATCGTTGGACGTGGGGGAGGCCATAGTCGCCCAAAGGAAGCTGGCGCGGGTGATCATAAGCAATAGCTAGAGAACTCCTCGAAGTCCTCTTGAGACCAGCGCGCGCACGGGAGCCTCTCGCACTTCACCGCCTTTAACGCCTCCTCGAGGGTCCTATCCAAGGGTCCGTCGCTTTGGACACAGACCACCTTGTCGCCGTAGAGGCCCCTCAACATTTGCAAGTAAGACCCTACCAACTCGGCCTCCAAATTGGAGCATATCTTTTCCTTACAGTAGCCCTTCTGTTCCATTCTGGCGATCAAGGTCTTGGGTCGGGCTTGAAGGTACAGGACCTTCTTCGTGGCCTCGGGCGGGACGAAGTCGACCACTACGCCCTCTATTATGTAACACCCCTCTAACCCCTTTATCAACTCTTCTAACTTGTCCATGTCAACTACGTATAACGGTTTGCCGCATTCATCTTTCTCCACATCTACGTAAAGCTTGTTTTTAACTACTACGTCCGTGACGCTGAGCGACTTACAGCCGATCATTTTCGACAGTTCCTTGGCCACCGTGGTCTTTCCTGAACCCGGGACCCCCGCTATTAAAATAAACATGCGTCCTCCCGGAAGCCTAGGCGTAGGGGTATAATGACGAGGAAGTACGGCTGGGCCGCTTGGAAGGGACAGTTAGACAAGCTGGAAGAGCTGTTGAAGGAGGCCAGAGAGGCCGGTTTCGATTACGTGGAGTTCAGCTTGGATTACCCCCTTCCGTACAAAGCCGACCTAGTTGCCGAGATAGTTAAGAAGATTAAGGACTTCGGATTGGCGGTGAGCTTTCACGCCCCTTGGAGGGGATTGGACGTAGCTACGCTGTGGCCCGAGGTACGTAAAGCCTCTATAGATATCATAAAGAAGTCCATAAGGATGGCCTCAGAGCTCGGCGCGGAGTACGTAGTTTACCACGTCACTACCCCGGAGAAGCTGTTCAAGGACACGGTGGACGAGGTCTACGAGGCCGGGAAGGAGGCGGTCGCGGAGCTCACGGACTTCGCGCGCGAGATGTCTGTAGAGGCGGCGGTGGAGAACGTAGGTAACTTGGGAACCCCCGAGTTCTTCGGCATATTGAAGGACGAGACGAGAGCGAAGTTCTGCTTCGACGTGGCTCACGCGGTGACTACCTTTATGCAGAGGCACAAGTTGAAGTTGAACGACGTAGATGTGGACGAAGTAATAGAGTTGTGGAAGAACGCCATAGGGGGCAGGACCTTGTGTGCCCACGTGCACGGGGTGGAGGCGCCCAGAAGGGAGCACAGGCCGCTGGGCTACCCCCTCACGAAGAGGGCGGCGGCGAAGGCCTACGTCAGCTTGGGCGCAGATTACGTGACCTATGAAATATACTACGTGAGGAAGGGGGAGGAGGCCACGCCCAAGGTAGTCGGGAAGGAGATGAAGGACGTCCGCTCGTGGGAGCTCGTTTACGAGAAGAGGCAAGCCTTGGTGGCTTAAGGCGTAGTCAGAGCTTTATGGGCAGCTTGGGCAACCTTATCCCCCTTTGTCCTTGATAATGGCCTCTAACGCTATAGTCCCGTAACACGGGAGAGTCTGTCCTGAGGAAGACCAAGTGAATGAACGGCACCCCCGGCCTCACCCTCACGGGGAAGGAGCTCCCGATTATTTCAATCACTATTTCGCCCTTGAAGCCCGCGTCCACAACCGTCGGCGGTATGTAAAGGCCCAAGCGCGCGAAGGAGCTCTTTAGATTTACCAAGCCTACTAAGTCGGCCGGCATTTCTATGTACTCTCTCGTGTGGAGAAGTACGTGTTCGTAAGGCTTTATCACTATCCCTTCGTCGTCCATAAAGCCCAGTTCGTAGTACTTGCTCAAGTCTTCCTCCTTGGTGACGTCCAATACGTCTTCCGTATTTTTGAATCTCGCATATTGGTGGCCAATGGTCAAGTCTACCCCGTTCTCGCGCACTTGGTTCTCGTCGAAGGGTTCTATCTTCATTAGTCCCCTCCTTAAATAGGATTTTATGCCGCCGTCGGAGAGAATCAAGTACGTCCCGTTGCAGATCTAGAGGAAACTCGGGTAATAACGCCGTTGCAGGGCGTCACTAATAAACGCCGAATGAGAAGAGCCTGAAGGGTTTTCAAAAATTGGTGGAGCACGAGGAGCCCTTCGCCTTTGTTATAGAGAGCATCAGCGAAGGGAGAATTAGGGAAAGGCTAATGAGCTGTTTGGAGAGGAAGGACGAGGCCAAGGGTTTCCTGGAGAGCATTATGCTCTCGAAACGCGAGGAGTCGCCGGTAATATGCGTGACCGGCAAGCACCTAACCCCCCGCGGCGTCTACGATAAGTTCGTTCTCGTGCTCCCCCACGAGGCCAAGTTCATAGACGACGAGGACTACGACGAGGAAGAAGTGATGTTCTTCGAGCACCGGGGCAAGGTGTACTTAGTGAGGGTTTTCCTAGACCGCGATGGCATGGAAAAACTTACTATCGAAAGGCTTTAGGCCGTGAGGGCTATTAGCGTGGTGGTCTCCCTAATTCCTTCGCTCTTCCTCACTTTGTTGAGTATGTAGTCCTCTATCTTACTCAAGCTGTCGGCCTCGAAGATTGCTATTACGTCGTAAGGCCCGGTTACTATGTCGACCCTGCTGACGTAGTCCAAGCCCTTTAAAGCTTGGTAAACCTTCTCTTCCATGCCCGACTCAGTCTTAATCAGTAGGTAGACGCGTGCCAAGGAGGCCCACCGCCGTTAGGTTATACGGGGAGGATCATTTTTACCTTACCTCACCGCAGCCCCCACGGCCTCCCTCAGCGAGCGGAACCCCTTGGAGTGTAGCCACCAAGCCAACCCGGCGAGGACCTCAGAAAACACCCCGAGCCCCTTATCGGCCACGGCGCTGCCTATCTGAACTGCACTCGCCCCAGCCAACACGAGCTCCACGGCGTCCCTCCACTCGTACACCCCACCGACGCCGACGATGGGGGCCTTGAGTTCTTTGTAGACTTCATAGACTGCCCTCACGGCTATAGGGTGGATGGCCCTCCCAGACAGCCCGCCTACTTTGTTCGTTAGGACGGGTTCCATAACATCAATATCTATTACCATGGCCCTTATCGTATTTATCAAGACCAGGCCGGACGCCCCAGCGTCCAGCGCGGCGCTGGCGGTGTCCACGAGCTTGTCCACGAGCCCGAGCTTGGCGAACACCGGCACGTTAACCGTGGTGGCCACGGCCTCTACTACCTTCCTAACGGCATTTATATCCATCCCCAGCTCGAGACCTAACCCCTTCGCGTGGGGGCACGAGAGGTTCAACTCCAAGGCGCTGGCGCCCGCGTCCACGGAAGCCCAAGCGGCCTCCGCGAACTCTCGCTCGTCCTTACCAGCTATAGACACGACCACCGGTAGGTTGTACTTCCTCCCGACCTCCACCAACTCCTTCGCGACCTTGACTCCGGGGTTGGCCAGCCCCACGGCGTTCACGAGCCCGCACGGCGTGGAGACCACTATAGGGGGGTCGTTCCCCTTTCGGGGCTCTAGAGTGAGCGTTTTGGTGACTAGAGCCCCTACCTTCGCCTTCTTGGCCACGGCCTCCAACGCATCCGGGCTCCCTCCCAATATCCCGGAGGCCGGCATCAGGGGGAGTCTCAACTTCAGCCCGCCCACGTCCGCGCTTAGGTCCAGCACCCCGTCGCCCCCTCGCAGAACTTTCTTAGGATTATATCGGGAGGTCCGGAAGCTTCGACGGGCATCAAGGGTTGCGGAAGGGAGTCATCAACGTAGTTGAGGTGCTAGTGTTAATAGTAATCTTCTTAGCGGCGGCTGCATTCTTGGCATCATTCTATATGACGTCCGTGACGCAACAATCTGAAAAGATAAAGGAGGAAAGCCAGAAGAACGTCTTCCTAATAAATCCTCCGGCGAAGGTCATAGGTACGGTAGTGGTGGAAAACTACACGAACAGCGAGAGCGAGGCCAACGGACAGAAGGACGCAGTTCCCTTCGCTTGCTTAGAGGAGGTAGGGAGCGGCAAGAGCTGGTGGCTCTCGAGCGTGTACTTGATAAAGGGGTATGGCGGAAACGTCTTCAAGTCGGTTTCCTTGTATGACGTAGTAAAAACCGTTTCCGAAGTGTCTAACTTAGGCGACGGGAGCAAACAGAACTTCACCGAGGTCGCCTTCGGGAACCTCAACAAGCTCGTAGCCCTCTGCTACTTGAACGACACCTTGAACGCGGTCTACAAATTCGACGTCAGCTGCGACGAGGAAGTCCTCAAGAAAACCGTAAACGACGCCGTAGGGTGGTGCAAGTCCAAAGCAAACGCTCAAACCACGTGGATGGTGAAGTTCCTGAACCCCTTCCAGTACTTGCCCAGCGGCGGGGTGGGCGTAGCGGTCGGGCCGATAATACCCGGGGAGGTAGTTCAACAAGGGGGCACCTTCAGCTTCAAGGTAAAGTTAGCCGAGAGCTACGACCCCAACCCGCTGCTCCCCTACTCCTTAAAACAAGAGGGCAGCTTGACCTTCGACGACATAGTTTCGTGGATCCAGAAGGGCAACGGGGCGGTGTCAGCTGTAGGGGTGATCGAGGCGGTCTGCGAGAGCTGTACTTTCAGCGTGGGTTAGGGCATTTGGAGGAGCTTGTGGACTTGGGGTACTACCCTCACCCTCCTTTTTAGGTAGTCGTCCTTCAACACCTCGAGGACGAGCTCCCTCGCGGCGGACGCGTAACCCTCGCCCTCGTCCAAGGGTTGGAGGACCACGGGCCTCGGGACGTCTCCGAGCTCTTCGAGGAACTTCTTTACACACGTTAGGTCTGTCCTCCGCACCACTAACTTCAGTTCCCCCGAGAAGTTCTCCAATATCCTCCTGACTGTTGACGGGAAGTTTATGTAGTAATCGCAAGTAACTTTGGGGCTTACAGTAATCCAGATTTCGTGTCCTTCCAGGGCGCTGGGGTAGATCGTGCCGTTGGTCTCTATTTGGACGAGCCCTTTGAACCCCTTCTCTTCGAGCTCTTTCAAAAAGCTCCTTATCTCCAGTTGCCACAACAGGGGCTCTCCGCCGGTTAACACTATGAGGCCCACGCCGCTCTCGAGGGCCCTCTCCGCTACCTCGCTCACGGGGACCTTGAGTCCTGGGGACCAAGAGTACTTCGTGTCGCACCAAGGGCAGCGCAAGTTACACCTCGCGAGCCTCACGAAGTAGGCGGGCGTCCCCACCAAGCTGCCCTCGCCTTGAATCGACAAAAACTCCTCAATTACTTCGAACTCCGACATCAGAGCCCGGCCTTGGCCTTTATCTGCTCTACCTCCTTGATTATCTCTTCTACCAAGTCCTTGGCCGCGCCGGGGTCTATTATGGCGGCGGCAGCGGCTTGCACCTCTATGCCGGCAGCCTCCCCGAGCTTCTTCTTGCTGGGCACGTAGACGTAAGGTATCTTCTTCTCTTCACAGAGCAAGGGCAAGTGCGCCACTATCTCTGGGGGGTCCACGTCCTCCGCGATCAGCACCAGCTTCGCGAGGCCCTTGTCGACGGCCTTGGTAGTTTCGTTAGTACCCTTCTTTATCTTCCCGCCGCTCTCTCTGGCCTTCCTCAAAGCCTCGTAAGCCTTCTCGGCCAACTCGGGGGGCACTTCAAACCTAACGTAGAACGGCTTGCTCATCCTCATCTACCCCTCGTCGTGAGGGGCACGAGGGAGGGAGGTTAAAAAAGAGTGAAGGGAGGCCCGCGGCGCCGATGAGGAGCAAGCTGAGCGCTGAAAGGTGATTGGAGGTCGGGCTCCGAGGCCTCGGACCCCGTAGGGTGTTCCTCACCTTCTTCTCGGCACCCGGAGCTACCTCATCAGCCTCTGTGGAGCCTGAGCGTCGGAGGGGGGACGTGGCCTTTCAACCTTATGAAGTTGTTGGGGCGCAAGTCCTCCACCGGGAGCACCACTCCTCTCCCCAAGAGGCCGCCTAACTCGATAACGTCCCCAGGCTTGGCGTCGGGAACTGGCAGCAAGCGAACTCCTAACGGCTTGCTATTTATTACACCTATCATGAGTTGGTCCAGAGTTATAGAGGCCAAGGTTTCTGGGGTTACCAAAGGAATCGGCACCATGTCCAGCCCGGCCGAGCAGACAGACGTGTAAGCGATCAACTTGTACAAGTCCAAGGTCCCCCTCTGAGCGGCCTCGACCATCCCCGAGTCCTCGCTCAGCGGGACGAAGAGTCCGGAGAACCCACCGAAGCGCGAGACAGCCATCGCCCCTCCCTTCTTCAAGGCTTCTACCAACAATGCTAGCGCCGCCAGAGTTCCCGGGGCCCCAAAGGAGGGCACGCCCATGGCCTCTACCACCTTAGCCACGCTGTCCCCCATCTTGGGCGTCGGCGCCAAACTCAAGTCCACAGATCCCATTTCAACTCCCATCTTCTCGGCCACCTTCCTGCCGGCGAACTCCCCCAGCCTCGCGATCTTGAACGCCGCCTTCTTTAAAACCTCGTAGAGCTCTCGGAAGCTGTTGACCTTAGACCTCCTTACTACGGCCTCCATGACGCCGGGGCCGGAGATCGCTACGTTCACCTCGGCCTCGGGCCTCCCCTTGCCGTGGTGGGCGCCGGGCATGAAGGGCACGTCCCCGGGCAAGTTCGCCGAAACTAGGAACTTGGCGTTGCCAGTACCTTTGGTCCTTATGGCCAAGTCTATTAGCGCTTCGCTCACCTCATATACGGCCTCTACGTTCAAGCCGCTCCACGTGTCGCCGACGTTCAAGAACCCGAAGAGCCTCTCGGTTTTCGATAAAACCTCTGGTAAAACCTTGATTAAGGTTTTTGCTCTCGCGTTCAGTCCGACCTCTGCAAAAGCTCCGAAGCCTCCGAGGGCGTCCACCCCGGTCTTTACGGCTGCTCTGTCCAGCTCCTTCGCCAGCTCGACCAGCTCCTCTTCCTTGTTGACCACCTCGGCGAGGGGGGTCAGCGCCATCCTTACTGTTACTATAGGTATGCCGTGCTCTTCGCTTACTTCCCTAACGGCACGCACTAGCTCCGAGCCCTTGCTTTCGACCGTTTCCACTATCTCTTCCTTCTCCTTCCCTGTGACGTCTAACGAGAGGGTTACTGCTCTCACGTCCAAGTTCAAGTAGTGAAGCATCTCAGTAACTTCAGCTATCTCCTCGGGCCTGAACCTCAACCTTCCTACACCTCTTCCGCCGCTTCTCGGACCGAATCTCCATAGCTTTTACCATCCACTCGCGGGGCACCAGCTCGAACGGGCACCCCTCCAGCTCGGTTACCCATAACGGCCTGGGCGGCAGCTCTACGTCTGCAAAGTAGGCGACTTCGACCCCCTCGAGCTCTTTGGCTGAGAGCTCCAACGCTCTAGAGATCTGCTTCGTGCCGAAGTAATATAGCAAAACCTCTACGGGGAAATAGCTGGAGATCGTGCATCCTTTAACAAAGTCGTCGTAAGCTAAGGCAGCGGCGGCCCTCAGCCTCACCGGGTCGGTGCCGTAGGCGTGCCTAGGCCTCTCCGGAACCTCCGCCTTCCCCCAGAATATCAAGCTCGACCCCCAAGGCCTCCTCTAGGGCGCCCTTAACGCTGGGGTCCTCTCTGAGCGTTTCAGACGCGTCCCACGGGAAGACGATCCAGTTCCCGCTCTCCTTGACCCAGAGATCAACCTCCTCCGAGCACTGAGGTTTTTTGAACAAAACTGCGGTAGTTATTGACTTGGGGGAGTAAGCCTCGAGGAACTTCTTAGCGACGCTCAAGGTCTCGCCGGAGTCGCACACGTCGTCCACTAAGAGGATTCTCAAGTCCGTCACGTTGCCAATGAGCGGCAGCGTGACGACCGGTTTGCCCTTCTTCCCTATCCCTCTGTAACTCTTGATTCTCATGACGTACAATTCCAAGCCCAAGGCATCTGCTATTAGGTGGGCCGGGACGTAGCCTCCCCTTAAGAGACCCACCACTGCGTCCACCGAATCGCCGATCGCCTTTGCCAACTCCAAACTCATCTTGTGGACTTCTTCCCAACTCACGACTTCGTACATCCGGGGGCCCTCAAGCGTGAGGAGTGGGAGGGTTTGTGCCCTACCCCTGACCCTCCGAGTCATCGCCCGGTGCACCGGCCTCCTCGGAGTTCTCTTTGGTAGGGCCGGTCCCCGTAGGCTGGCCCTCGCGTTATTTAAAAATCATTTGAGGAGCGCTTCGTAGCTCTTTACCTCGTCGCTGACGACGAGCACTGCCTTAAGGCCGGCTATGTCTACATCAAACTTTACGTTCAATATTTCGTTGGGTTTCAACTCTTTCCTCTCGAGGACCGTCTCTTCGCCCCTCCTCCTTATCACCTTGCCGTCGGGGGCGTTAACGGTGTAATAGTAAAGCACGGAGAGCCTTTCAATGAAGACGGGCTTATCCGACGCGTTCCGTATAACGGCCTTGTTCCCCTCTACGCTCGCCTCCAAGGGACCTAGGGCAGCCTTCAAGACGCGGCTCAGCTCCGAGCTAAGCTTCGATCGAGCTCTTAATGAGACTTCCTCCACCGAACTCACTTGAGAGAAGAGTCATCACCGGCTCAGGAGACCGTCGTTCGATCATCGTTCGGGCCTCACTTCACCATTAGCGAGTGCTCCCTCCTTATCTCGAACTTTACCCCCTCTACTAGCTTCCCCAGCTTGTTTGCCAACAACTTCATTATGTCGTTTGTGACTTCATAGTTCCTCAGTCCGTAGGTGAGCTCGTACTCGATCCAGTCGTTCCCCACCCCCCTTACCTTTATTTTGGGTTCGGCAACGCTGAACTTCTTGGTGTAAACGACAGCGTCCTTCAAGGCCTCTTCAATGGCGTTGAAGTCATTCACCCCGTAGAACCGGACGGTTAGCGTGAAGGGCAAGGAACGGCTCGGTATCCTCACGAGCTCCATCGCGACCAAGCTGTTGGGCACTCTTATGGTTTCCTCGTACTCTCCCCTGAGCTCTACGAAGAACGGCGTTATCCTCTTTATCCAGCCCCTCACGCCCCTCGTTAAGATAACGAAGTTGCCTACGTTGACTATCTTAGTGGACGTTATTATGTAGTAGTGGACGATGGACCTCACTACGTCCCAGAGGAGGAACGGCGTGGTGATCAGTAACGCAGAGAGTAAGAACGCTAGTACTTGAGGAGACAGGTACCCTACGAAGTCCCCTACAATTAACATTATCATGAAGATGTAGTCGAGTATGTGGGTTACGTCTTTGGCACTCGTCGGGGTCATTATCCTCCTCTTAACCATGTCCTTTATTATCTTTATCCTTAAGAACAAGTAAGCAAGCACGAGTAATATCGAGTAGGGGACGGTAACGTACAGCCACAGCTCCACGTCTCTCACCTCAGCGCGCTCTCGATCTCCTCCTCCCTCCCGACCGGGGCGAGTAAGATCAGGATGTACCCCGGCTCCAAAGTTAATTCCTCCTCGGGTTCCACGAACTGTTCGCCGTTGAAGACCGCTAATATCATCACGTCCTTTGGCAATATCTCTTTTATTTCGCTTATTTTCATGCCTACGCTGCTGTCTCCCGAAGTGATCTCTATTGAGTATATCCCGTACTTGCCGCTGAGGACCTTAGTCAGCTCCACTATCCCGTATTTACCCTCGATGTAGCTGAGCACGAGCTTGGCCGACACTATCGGCGATGGGAAAGTGACGTCCGCCAGACCTAACATCTCTATAAGCTCTGAGGCTTTGGCCGTCCTCGTGACGACCACTATGTTCCCTACCCCGTATTCCTTTGCTACTGCAGCTACGAACAAGTTTACTTCATCCCGGTCTGTGGAGGCTATGACTACGTCGAAGCTCCCCAGCTCGAGCTCTTCATAGAGGCTCGGGTCCGTGGCGTCCCTGTTGATCACCATGACGTCTGCCTCCCTCGCCAGCGCTTGACACTTCTCGCTGTTAACGTCAACCGCCACTACGTCGTAACCTTTCAAGCTTAAGTCGGTGGCCACGCGGCGCCCCAACTCGCCTATCCCTACGACTAAGATTTTCAACTCCTATCACCCCATTGCCACTTCTAAGGCTAACAGAGTTGCCCACGCGGTATACACGTAAGGGAGCATAGCCTTATCCGGCCGAGTTATCGAAATTATGGACATTATGAGGTAGCTCGTGATTACCAACGGTATCCAGTCGATCAAGTTCAACCTCAAGAGAGAGGTGAGGAATATTAAATGCGCTCCGGTGGCGTAGGCCAACGCGAACGGCCTCTCTTTCTTTACCTTGTCCCTTAGCGTTCTCCAGAACACCGTTGAGAGCGAATAGAGGAAGGCGTAGTTCAGCAACAACAGCTCGCCCCAGTCCGCCAAAACCCTTGCCCGCCGGGGCCCTCGCGTTGAACTAAATGAGCTTCCGCTGCACACCTATGGCTATCTTCGTCGGCTTTCCCCTGGCCGGGAGTGCCACGTTATAGATGGTCAACCTACCCAAGTTGACGTAGGCCACCCTGCCGTAGTGGGCGTGGCCGTGGACGGCCAGCCTTACTCCCTCTTCCAACAACACCCTTTCGATCCTGGGGTCGCCCAAGTAAGGCCATATGCTCCTCTTCTCGCCCACCAACGTCTTCCACGTAGGAGCATAATGACTCAAGTAGATGACTGTGGGACACTCCTTCTTAGCCTCCCTTATTAACTTTCTAATGACTTCGGGCTTCTTAGAGTACTCCTCCTCTATGTTGGGCAAGTGCTTCCTCTGCCAAGAGGTGGGCCTCAACAGAGAGCCCCGGGAACCCACCACGCTAACGCACGGACCTCCCAAGTCCATCACCGCGTACTCGTCGTCCAGCCAGCGGACTTCCGGGTAGGCCTCCCTGAACTCCTCCTCCTTCTCCCTGTACTCCTCGTTCCCGAAGACCGATATGATGAAGTCCGATCTGGACTTGGCGAACTCCACAACTGGCCGCAAGTTCTCTACCCTAGACCTCTCCACCAAGTCGCCGGCCATCAGGGTTAGGCGGTAGCGACCGTCAGCTTTTAATAGATGGAGGTATTTAGGGGAATGGACGTCGGAAAACGCGAGCGCTAACAAGTGGTTCCCGGTCGATGTCTGTCGAAGAAGGGACTTAGGTGTGATCCCCCAACATTTGAACATCCTTCCAGAAGGTCGGAGAGGTGGTCGAAACTGAGCAGTAAGGGGAGGCGTAAGAAGAGCAGCAAGGTCAAGAGGAGGCAGTGGGACCCAGCTAAGTTCGCGGAGGACGCGGCCCCCTTGGTGGCCTCCGCCCTAGGTTTGGACTCCTTGGGCTTGAGCGAGGACGAATACGTAGAGCTCTTGAGAGATATAATAGTGGGCTTGGTTGGCGACAGGGTGACCAAGCCGAAGCCGGAGAACATAATTAAAAACATAAGGAGAAACGAAAGCAGGATAATGTCAATAATAGCGTTCAAATTGTTAGAGGTAGTTCCGGAGGGCAAGCTCACGCCCGAACAGTACGAGTTCGTAGCGGCGAACATAGGGCCTTTGGTAATACCGGTGGCCCAGCGCTTGTACAAAGAGGCCAAGAGGCTCGGGCTGGACGTCACCCCCCTCCAAGGGGCTTGGGAGGAAGGCTGGAGGCTGCGGGGCGACCCGGGGCCGGTGGGCTACTGTCCGAACTGCGGTTTCAGAGCGGTGGCCCCGGACGGGAGCTGCATGGTCTGTGGGAAGGTGCTGGACGACAAGGAGCTGAAGGAGGCGGTGGAGTTCGACGCGAAGTTCGAGGAGTTCTTGGAGACTGCGTCGTGCAACGAACTCAAGGAGGCCTTTAAGAGGGGGACCCTCTACGTCTCCCACGCCTCCACGTCCCTCGAGCCGCAGACGAAGTGGGACGTGGAGGTGTTTCTGAGCAAGAAGGAGAGGGAGGCGCTGAGGTCCGCTATCTCCCGGCGCTGTCAGCCCTCCTAAACTTCTCCAACGCCCCTTCGTCCACCCTGCCCTTGAACACGGCGACCACGCGCACCACGTCAGAGCCCGTGCTCAACGATACCTCGTTCAAGTAGGCCCTCTGTTTGTCAAACCTCAAGTAAAGCTTGCTCCCCTCGGTCCTCAAGTCCATCTCACGCTTCAGTATCTGATACTCGAGCTCGTCCATCCTACTAATTATGTTCCTAAGCGCCTTTTGTGCCTTCTTGCCCTTAATCACCATCTTTACGTACGTAATGGGGTTGCCGTGGTGCCCCCTCGACCTAAGCGTCTCGACCTCGTCCACGTCCTCTTTATTAAGACCCAACAAGTTGAATACGGATTCCATGACCTTTTCGGGGTCTTCGGTCGCGTGTATTATAACGGTTACTTCTACCCTCTCTATCATTTCAAGCCCGCCAAAATTAAGGCCGCGGCGCCTATAGGGCCTATCTCGCCCTCCAAGCCCTTAGGGTAAATTGCCTTCCCCTTAGAGGCCTCTAGCTTGCTGAGCCCGGGCTCGCTGGCGCCCACCACGACTAGGGTTACGCCCTCCGCCTCCACGCGCTCCACTTCCTCGCCGTACTCCCTTGAGACCGTGTACACCCTCTGGGGCTTCAGCAACTCCAACGCGTCGTCTATGTCTGGGAAGACGAAAAACGCCTTGTCCAGTTTGTACGCCAACTTGCTCACCTCTGGGACGCCTATCTGTGCCGCGGCGCCCGAGGGCTTCGTGACCACGAGTCCGCTCACGGGCTCCCCGAAACCGAAGGCGAGCTTGGCCAAGTCCTCTAAGCGTTGGACGCTCGTGGGCGCATGTGCGACGACGAATACCTTCTTCAAGGTTCTCTGGGCCGACCCCTCTAAGGGACTTAAATCTTGATTGCGTCGCCGCCCTTTATAAGGTCTTCAACGAACTCCCCTAAATTGTTGTAGGTCTTAGCGTTTATTTTCTTGGAAATCTCCTTAGCCCTCTTCCCGACGACAACAGCTTCGTCGGCTCTCTCTAACATTTTAATATCGTTGTAGCCGTCACCCACGGCCAAAACGAAGTCGAACCATGGGCGCAGCTTATCCACGACCTCTCCCTTTTCTTTAAATACGGGTAACACGCCCACGATCACGCCGTTGTGATAGATAAGCTTTTGGGAGACGTAGTCGTCCACCCCTAGGGCGTGCGCCACCGGGGCCACGAACTCCTCGAAGCCTCCGGAAACTATCATCGTTACGTACTGCCTCTTCTTCAACTCGGAAATCAAGGTTACGGCCTCCGGCCTTATCTTCCCTATAGCCCTCTTGGCCACGCTCTCCACTACTTCCTTCGGGGTCCCGAGGATGAGCCTCACCCTGTCCAAGAAGCTCTCGTACCAGCCCGGCCCCCTCAACCCCTTCTCTAAGAGCAATTTGAGGCTCTGATCCCCCTTAACATCGGCCATCTCCTCCCAGAACTCAAAGTCTATCAATGTGCCCTCTAAGTCGAGGAGCGCCAGCTTCTTCAATCGCGCGACCCGGAGGGGCTTCGGCGTTCCCGATTTACCTCTTTAGCTGCGCTTGTACTTCCTACCACCAATTCATAAAGCTACACTAGGTAGCTTATTATCCTCCTCCGCTCTCGCCCCGAACCCGGGTAACATGCCGCAAAGGTTTCGCCTCGCCCCTCGAGCGGACAAGATCATCAAAGAGATAAAGTTCGGAATACTCTCGCCGGACGAAATAAGGAAGATGGCCGTAGTGGCCGTCGTAACTGACCAAGCTTACGACGAGGCCGGCATGCCCGTGGAAGGGGGCATAATGGACCCCCGTATGGGGGTCACCAGCCCCGGCCAGAGGTGTCCCACTTGTGGTAACACCCTTCACGACTGCCCCGGCCACTTCGGTTACATAGAGCTAGTGAAACCGGTAATACACTATGAGTTCGTGCCTCACATTTACGACGCCCTCCGCGCCACTTGCAGAGTCTGCGGCAGAGTGAAGCTCTCCGACGAGGAGATAGATAAATTCTTGCGGTTGTATGAGAAGTTGGAAAAGAAGTGGCCTTTACTGGCTAGGAGGGTAACTGCCTTCGTTAGGAAGAAGGCCGCGAAGGTGATGGAGTGCCCCCACTGCGGGGCGAAGCAGTACAAGATCAAGCTGGAGAAGCCCTACAACTTCATTGAGGAGAGGATGCCCAGGCTCCACTACTTGAACCCGGAGGAGGTGAGGAGCAGGCTGGAAAACATACCCGACAAGGACGCTAAGGTACTCGGCTTCGACCCCAAAGAGGCCAGGCCGGAGTGGGCCGTACTTACCGTATTGCCCGTCCCCCCTGTCACTGTTAGGCCCTCGATTATCCTAGAAACCGGAATGAGGTCGGAGGACGACCTAACACACAAGCTAGCAGACATAGTTAGGACAAACAACAAGTTGAGGGAGAACATCGAAAGCGGCGCTTCGGAGGCAATGATAGAGAACTTGTGGGGCTTGCTCCAGTACCACGTGGCTACGTTCTTCGATAACGAGATCCCCGGCATCCCGCCCGCCAGGCACAGGTCGGGCAAGCCCTTGAGGACCTTGGCCCAGAGGCTCAAGGGCAAGGAAGGTAGGTTCCGTTCCAACCTCTCCGGTAAGAGGGTCGACTTCTCGGCTAGGACCGTCATCAGCCCCGACCCTAACATATCGATAAACGAGGTAGGAGTCCCCATAGAGGTGGCCAAGACCCTCACGGTCCCGGTTAAGGTAACTCCTTGGAATATCGAAGAGATGAGGAAGTTGGTCATTAACGGCCCGGACAAGTGGCCCGGCGCCAACTACGTCATCATGAAGGACGGGCGCAGGATAGACTTGAGGTACGCCAAGGACCGCAAGATAATTGCAGAGAGCTTGCAGCCCGGCTGGACCGTCGAGAGGCACTTGCAAGACGGGGACGTGGTGCTGTTCAACCGGCAGCCGTCCTTGCACAGGATGAGCATAATGGCCCACTTAGTTAGGGTGCTGCCGGGCAAGACCTTCCGCCTCTGCCCGCTCGTCTGTCCCCCCTACAACGCCGACTTCGACGGCGACGAGATGAACTTGCACGTGCCCCAGAGCGAGGAGGCGAGGGCTGAAGCGCTGGAGCTCATGCTGGTCGAGAAGCACATACTGAGCCCCAGGTACGGCGGCCCGATAATCGGGGGCCTCCAAGATTACATCTCCGGCGCCTACTTGCTAACCACAGTCGCGACCTTGTTGGACAGGAGCGACGTGCAAGAGCTCCTAGGGGTTACGGGCTACGAGGGCGAGCTCCCGGAGCCCGCGATCTTGAGCCCCAAGACGGTGTGGACCGGGAAGCAGTTGTTCTCCGTGTTCTTGCCTAAGGACTTCAACTACTCCGGAAAGGCGAACATATCCACCGGCGAGCTCAAGTGCGACGACGAGTACTGCTTCTACGACTCCTTCGTGGTCGTCAGGGACGGAGAGCTGGTTGAAGGGGTGTTGGACAAGAAGTCCATAGGCCACGAGCAGCCTAAGAGCCTAATGCACTGGATAGTCTACGAGTACGGCCCGGAGAAGGGCAGGGAGATATACGACAGAGCGTTCAAGATGTTCCTAAGGTTCATAGAGAAGAGGGGCTTCACCACTAGGTACGACGACGTGAGGTTGCCTCCCGAAGCTAAGAAGGAGATAGAGGAGGTCTTGAAGGAAGCTTACGAAGAAGTGGAGAAACTGATAGAGGACTTTAAGAACGGCTTGTTGGAACCCTTGCCCGGAAGGACTCTGGAGGAGACTTTGGAGTTAATGATAATGGACGTACTGGCCAAGGCAAGGGACAAGGCCGGCGAGATCGCGGCCAAGTACTTGAGCCCGCTGAACAACGCCGTAATAATGGCAAAGGCCGGAGCAAGGGGCAACATACTGAACTTGACGCAAATGGCGGCGCTGCTCGGCCAGCAGTCGGTTAGGGGGGAGAGGATCAAGAGGGGCTACCGCAAGAGGACCTTGCCGCACTTCGAGTGGGGCGACATAAGCCCGGACGCCAGAGGGTTCGTGAAGCACTCGTTCTACGAGGGCCTAACTCCCACCGAGGTGTTCTTCCACGCCGCCGGAGGTAGGGAGGGGCTGGTGGACACGGCTGTGAGGACGAGCCAGTCCGGCTACATGCAGAGGAGGCTGATAAACGCGTTACAAGACTTGAAGGTCGACTACGACGGCACGGTTAAGGACGCTTGGGGCGCGCTTTATCAGAGCGTCTACGGCGACGACGGCGTGGACCCCATGAAGAGTGCCCACGGGGAGTCGGTCGACGTGAAGCACGTAATTGAAAAGGTCACGAAGGTGAGACTGTGAGCGGGGCGGCCGAGAAGCTGGAGTACGCGTTCAAGCTGATAGACGAGTGGGAGAGGAAGCTTTACGAGGAGTACAACATAAGGTCGAAGCCGAAGTTCATCGAAGAGCTGAGGAGGAACATCGAGAAGCTGATAGACGTAAAGCCGGAGGTCAGCGAGGAAGAGCTGAAGAAGGTAGTGGACCTGACGTTCAGGTACTTCCTGAGGGCGCAGGTCGAGCCCGGAGAGGCCGTGGGCACGGTGGCTGCCCAGTCCATAGGCGAGCCCTCCACGCAGATGACACTGAGGACCTTCCACTATGCGGGCGTAAAGGAGCTAAACGTAACCTTGGGCCTTCCTAGGCTAATAGAGATAGTTGACGCGAGGCGCACCCCCAGCACCCCCACTATGACCGTCTACTTGGACGAGGAACACAGACACGACAAAGAGAAAGCTCTCGAAGTGGCTAGAAAGATAGAGATGACGAAGGTCGAAAACGTGGCGTCGAGCGTAGAGATAGATTGGTTCGAGACCACCATAATTGTTCGGCTCGACCCAGAGATGATGGAGGATAAAGGAATAACGAGGGACGACGTGATCAAGGCAATAAACAGGTTGAGGATAAAGGGAAGGGCGGAGCCGGACCCCGACGACGAATACGCCGTGCTCGTGAGGCTGGACCCGGAGGCTTACACCTCCATAGGCGAGCTGCAGAAGGTAAGGGATAAGGTTCTGTCCGCTAAGATTAAGGGCATTAAAGGGATAAACAGAGTAATCGTTCAACAGAGGGAGGATGAGTACGTCTTAGTTACCGACGGCTCTAACTTGGCCCAAGTGTTAGAGGTAGAAGGCGTGGACCCCACTCGGACGGTGAGCGACAGCATCAAGGAGATAGAAGAAGTGTTAGGTATAGAAGCCGCTAGGCAAGCAATAATAAATGAGATATTGGACGTCTTGGAGAACCAAGGTTTGGACGTGGATAGGAGGCACATAATGTTGTTAGCCGACGCGATGACTTGGAGCGGCGAGGTCAGGCAGGTGGGGAGGCACGGGATAGCCGGTACCAAGCCCAGCGTGCTCGCCAGGGCGGCCTTCGAGGTCACTGTTAAGCAGCTCGTGGACGCGGCGGTGGAAGGGGAGGTGGACGAGCTGAAGGGAGTCACTGAGAACATAATAATCGGCCAGCCGATACCGTTGGGCACCGGGATGGTGCTCTTGGCTATGAATCCGCAAGAGTTCGTGAGGAGAGTTAAAAAGAGCAGTGAAGAGCGCCAAGGGGGTGAATGACCGTGACCGCGATAGAGGCCGAGTTGAAGACTGCCTTGAGAACGGGAAAAGTGGTCTTGGGCGCTAAACAAACCATAAAGTTGTTGAAGACCGGGAAGGCCAAGGCGGCCATAGTCTCGGCCGGGGCTCCTCCGATAGTGAGGAGGGACGTGCTGTACTACGCCAAGCTCAGCAACATACCGGTGTACGTGTACCCCGGGACCAGCAAGGAGCTGGGCACGCTGTGCGCCAAGCCCTTCGTCGTGAGCGCCCTCGCGGTAGTAGACGAGGGCGACTCTAAAATAGTGGACGCAATAAAAGCCGAGAGCAGGGTTGAGTGAAATGCCGGATATAGTCCTCACCCCGGAAGAGTTTAGGTACATGCAGACCTTCGCTACGCTGACCGGAGTGACGCCCGTCGACTGCATAGTGGACCCGACCTTTGATAGAATAATCTTCCTAGTGAAGCCGGAGGACGTGGGAAGGGCGATAGGCAAGAGGGGCTTTATGGTTAGAAAGTTGAAGGAAATATTGAAGAAGCAGATAGAGATAGTCCCCTACAGCGACAACATTGAAGAGATGGTAAAGAACGCCTTGGCCCCGGCTAGGGTGATTGGAGTCAGGGTGAGCAAGACTCCAAAGGGGAAGGTCGTGTACGCCAGAGTGAACCCCAAGGATAAGGGAGTGGCCATAGGTAAGGAGGGCCGAAACGTCGCCAAGGCCCGTTTAATCCTTAAAAGACACTTCGATGTGGACTCGCTCGTGGTGGTCTGAGGGGGTGAGGTGCGATGCCCGGTAAGAAAGCTCCCAACGGACTGTTCGCGGCTAGGAAGCTGGAGAGGAAGAGGCTCAAGTTCAGGTGGAGCCAGAGGGAGTTCAAGAGGAGGATGTTGAAGCTCAAGGAGAAGTACGACCCACTGGAAGGGGCTCCAATGGCACGCGGGATAGTCCTCGAGAAGGTAGGCGTGGAGGCGCGTAAGCCTAACTCCGCAGTGAGGAAGTGCGTGAGGGTGCAATTGGTTAAGAACGGGAAGGTAGTAACGGCCTTCGTGCCCGGGGACGGCGGCCTCAACGTGATATCCGAACACGACGAGGTGGTGATAGTCGGCATAGGAGGGCCCAGAGGGAGGTCGATGGGTGACATCCCGGGAGTTAGGTACAAAGTCGTGCTGGTGAACGGGGTATCCTTGGACGCCATCCTGAAGGGTAAAAAACAGAAGCCCGTGAGGTAAGGTTCAGTCCTCGTAGTCCCCGACTTCCCCGTACTCCCTCTCCAAGAGTTTTTCGTCAACGTATATGGGCTTGTCGGTTATCAAGGCCAAATATATGGCGTGGCTGGGTATCATGGGTATCGAGAGCTTCACCGAACCCAAGTTCAAGAACAGCTTGGCGGTGTAAAGGCCGCTGTCCTCGTCGAGTTCGTCTATTACGACCTTCTCTATAACGCTCTTAAAATTCTCTATCACGCTCTCGAAGTACGGCAATATGTCGAAGAGGGAGTTCCTCGCGTTCCGGGGGACCTCCCCGAAACCCTCCTTCAAGTTCTTGATAGCGTACACTATCTCTATGGGGATGTAGTACAAGCGGAAGGTCCTAGAGTCTTCAAGCTTACAAATCATGACGGTGATAGGCGTTAGGTGGGCGTTTTGGTATATTTCTTCTATCCTCGCGTCTACGTCGACGACCCTAACCAGCCTGCCCTCCAAGGCGCTCGCTCCCTCCGTCTGCCTCGGTTTTGGGATCAAAGCCTTAAAACGTGGGAGCGCAAAGCGCTAGCGGGTCACGAAGGCATGGAGAGGGAAACTATAAGTCCCTTGGAGCCCAAGTTGTTCGGCAAGTGGGACTACGACGGCGTGGAGATAAGGGACCCTAGCCTTAAGAAGTACATATGCTTGAAGCCCGTGTGGACCCCGTACACCGCCGGTAGACACGAGAAGAGGAGGTTCGGGAAGGCCGAGGTCCCCATAGTGGAGAGGTTGATAAACAAGCTCATGAGGCCTGGAAGGAACATGGGCAAGAAGGCCAAGCTCTACAGCGTGGTGGAGAGGGCCTTCGACTTGATATACTTGATGACCGGGCAGAACCCCCTGCAAGTGCTCGTGAGGGCCATTGAAAACTCCGCCCCTAGGGAAGAGACCACCAGGATAATGTACGGCGGTATAGTCTACCACGTGGCTGTGGACGTAAGCCCCCAGAGGAGGGTAGACCTAGCTCTGAGGTTCCTAACCGAAGGCGCCAGGATGAAGGCGTTCAAGAGTCAGAAGCCCTTGGAGGAGACTCTCGCGGAAGAGATAGTGGCCGCGGCTAACGACGACCCCAAGAGCTACGCTATACAAAAGAAGGAGGAAATCGAGAGGATAGCGCTCTCCTCGCGCTAACCTTCATTCCTTTTTCCTTTCTTCGGCTATTTATCCCGGGCCGGCGCCTACACTGTGACGGGTGACCAGTGCTGACCGCGGACCTCGACGACATACTCGACGACGTCTTCGAACGGGTGACCAGCTCGAGGATATTCAAGAACAGGGACGTGCTGCTGCCGGATTACTTGCCTAACAAGCTTCCCCATAGAGAAGAACAAATAAGGAAGGTGGCCAGCGTCCTAGCCCAAGCCCTCAAGGGCTACAAGCCGAACAACTTGTTCATATATGGCCTCACGGGCACCGGTAAGACAGCGGTCGTAAAGCTGGTAGTCAAGAAGTTAAGTGAGAAAGCCGTCGAGAAGGGAGTTAAATTGAAAATAACCTTCATCAACACCAAGAGGGACGATACCCCGTATAGGGTGCTAGCGAGGATGCTGGAGGACATAGGGATAAGGGTACCCCCGACGGGAGTGGCGACGGCGGAGCTCTACTCGAGGTTCAAGAAGTTCCTGGACAAGAAGGGAACTTTGATGATACTCGTGTTAGACGAGATAGACTATCACGTAAAGAAGTACGGCGACGACTTGCTCTACAAGCTGACCAGGATAAACGAGGAGCTCCAAAGGTCCAAGGTATCCTTGGTTGGAATAACGAACGACGTCAACTTCACCAGCTGGCTCGACCCTAGGGTAAAGTCCTCCTTGGGCGAGGAGGAGCTCGTGTTCCCCCCGTACACGGCCGAGCAGCTGAGGGACATATTGAAGGACAGGGCGGAGATGGCGTTCGTAGAGGGGGTGCTGGGGGAGGGAGTGATAGAGCTCTGCGCGGCCTTGGCTGCTAGGGAAAACGGGGACGCTAGGAAGGCCCTCGACTTGTTGAGGATATCCGGCGAAATAGCCGAGAGGAGCGGCTCCTCGAAGGTTACCGTAGAGCACGTCAGGAGGGCTTGGGAGCAGATGGAGAAGGACAGGGTGGTGGAGATAGTGAAGAGCTTGCCCTTACACAGCAAGTTGATACTGTATTCCATACTCCTCTTGACGAAGGGCGGGAAGACCACCTACACCGGCGAGGTGTACCGCAAGTACAAGGAGCTGACCGCGGAGCTCGGGATAGAGACCCTAACGCTTAGGAGGGTCGGCGACTTGATTTCGGAGTTAGACATGTTGGGGCTCATCTCCACCGAGGTGGTGAGCAGGGGGAGGAGGGGGCTCACTCGAGTGATCAGCTTGGAGAGCGACCCAGAGGCTATAAGAAAGGGGCTGCTCGTGGACCCCACGGTGGCCGAGGTCGCCGGTTAGCTTTGACGACGGTCGCCCCTCCGCGGCGTGTCCGGTCGTAGCCCTCCAGACCGCCCTCTGGCCCCCCGTGGTCGTAAGGCTCCAAGCGCACGCGTTCAAGAAGGACCCCGGCGACGTGACTGGGGCCTTCTTGCCTTTGGCCGAGGGCGACGTCGTGATAATAGATAGCATAACCATCTGTGGCTTGGGCTACGTGGACCCCTCGAAGTTCGAAAGGGCAGTGGTGGTGAGTAAGTTCGTACCCCGCGTGACCAAGGCTGTGCCGGTAGCCAGGAGGCTCTACGGCGACGACCGCTTTCGGGAGGTAGCGGAGGAGTACCTAAGGAGGGTGAAGTGCTTCAAGAGGGGGCCCCACAAGCTCTGCGTCGCGCCTTACGGGATGGACTACCAAGAGGCATTGAAAATAATTGAAGAGAGGAGCGTTAGGAGGGGGCTGCCGGAAGAGGTGATACTAGCACACGAGCTGGCCTCGGCGGCGGGGCTCTGGCTCACGCGAGCCCCTTCTCCACTAGGAAGTTAGATAGGTACTCACTCACGTCTATTACCTTAGTTATCGTCGGATAGTCCCTAGCTAGGGTATTAGCCGTTATGACCCTCTCCACTCCGGCCTCCCGGAGCTTGTTCTCCGCGTCGCCCACCATGAGCGCGTGCGCGACCAGCGCTAGGACCCTCTTGGCCCCGGCCGCCTTGAGCTGCTTCGCCGCCAAGGCCAGCGTTGAGCCAGTGGACACCATGTCGTCTACTATTATTACGGTCTTGCCCTCCGCGCTTATCTCCTTAGGCCTTATGGTCACTTCGCCCGTCACTCTGTCCCTCCTCTTCTCCAAGTAGTCCCAAGGCGCCTTTAGAACGGACGCGACGCTCTTCGCCCTAGCAGTGGCGCCCCGGTCCGGGGCGAGCACCAAGGGGTCCTCGACCTCGTCTTTTATCTTTTCGGCTAAGTAAGGTAAGACGCTGACGTTGAACGCTCCCCCTCCGAACTCGCTCAAGGAGTACTCTTTGTGTATGTCCACTACTACCAAGTAGTCCAAGTCTAGGTTAGAAAGCGTCTTGAGCAAGGTCTTTATCGAGACGGGCTCCCCCTCCCTGAACCTCCTGTCTTGCCTTGCGTAGGGCATGTAGGGCATGAGCAAGGTCACGCTCTCGGCGCCTAGGTCCTTGAGGGTATCTATGGTGAGCAAGACTTCTATTACCCTATCGTTTTGGTCGGGGAAGCCGGTGTGTACGACCAGTACGTCCTCGCCCGAGACGGGTATGGGTATGCGCACGTAGCTCTCCCCGTCCGGGAACTTCTTCCTCTCTATGAAGTGGGCCTCGGCGTTCAAGGAAGCCACCAAGCCGTCGCACAGCCCCTTGGGCGGGGTCAAGCATAGCACCTTACCCACTGCCTTCTCCCGGTTCCGGGGACGAGGGGGAGCCTATAGAGAAATGGGGAAGCGCAGCAAACACACCACGTCGCCGAAGGGCCTCAGCCTCTCCCAAGCCTCGGTCCCCTTGGGCACTATTATCACTTCCGCGCCCTTCTTCTCCGCGAGCTCCACCAACTCCACCGCCCTCTCCCCTAAGTCGGGGGAGTGCAAGAGGTCGTCCGATATTATGAGGGTTTTAACCGCGTTCGCTTGGGCGGCGGTCATACAGTCGTCGACCCCGTAGAGCGCGTACCCGTCGCCCCGGGCGACGTGTTTCACGAACTCCTCGAGGGCCTCGAGAGCTTTGATGCTCTCCAGCTCCTTCGCGACCCCCCTCAAGGAGCCCTTCCTTATCGCCTCTAAGACGCCCGCCCTCCCCCCGGAGGAGGCGCTGTCCACCTTAACCTTGAAGCCTTCCTCGGACAAGCGTTGGGCGACCTTGTCCTTAAGGAACCCGGGGCCCACCACTACCACGTGGTCGAGGTTTCTTAACTTCAGCTCCTCAGAAACCCTCTTCGCCAGCTCGTTTATCTTCCTCTCGGTCGCCGCCTCGCGGCCCTCGTCCCCCTTCCCCGGGAGCCTGAGGGAGCCCTCGAAGACCCACTCTATTCCTTGTCCCCTGACCACCGCTAAGGAGTACTCGTCGTAGTCCACAGCGAGGACCGGGACTTGGGGCTTCCTCTCCTCCCCCTTCTTGAGCCTCTCCAAGAGCTGCGCGAGGCCCCTCTCCCTAATTATGGTTATCTCCTTCCCCGGGTAGACCTTTATCGCGTGGTGCGAGCCTATTAAGCCGAACTTGTCCGGCCCCTCTACGACTACCCCCTTGACCCTCAATACGTTGCTGAACGCTTGGAACTCCGAGCCCGTGACCTTAATGGTCAACGTCATGGGTATCTTTTCCTTGCCGGAGCTCCCCGCCACGCTCCTGGCGGTCCTCGCCCGGACCAAGTCCCCGGGCCTCAAGGCGCTGTGTAAGATCCACACGTCCTCCTCGTCTTCCACCCTTACCTTGACTTCCCCCTTAGACTCGTTGACCTCTAAGACTCGCACTTTGGACCCCGGAGGGCCTTCCGGGAAGAGTTAATTCGTTGGGACGCGGCGCTCGAGGAATGTAAGCCGTGAGAGGCTTTGGTGGGGCCGCCGCCGGGATTTGAACCCGGGACCTCGGGATCTCCGCGGCCTCAGCCGGGCCTCCACAGTCCCGCGCTCTAACCAGCTGAGCTACGGCGGCCAGCTTCCGGGCGGCGCCCCAGCGTTCCGCTCCCTGGAAGGTTTAAAAAGTTGGAGCACGGGACCGCGCCGGAGCCTCGGCCCCGAGGGTTCGGAACTCTGAGCCTTTACCCCCTATGAAGTACCGGGTAGAGCTCCACCACGTCGCCGTCCTCCAAGCTCTCGTCCAACAGAGCCGACCTCTCTACGCCGTTGACGAATACTAGCAATATTGCCTTGGGTTCTCCGTCCTCGTCGACGTACCTCTCCAAGCCGAAGAGCTTCCGGGCGCAGAGCAACAACTCCTTCAAGTTCTTGGCCTCTAGCTCCGCCCTCCGGCCGTCCCAGAGCCTCAGTTCCACCATCCTCACAGCCTCGTGAAGTTACTTCACCCGCGCTTTAACGGGCCCCCGAGGGCTCTGGGCTTTGCTGGAGTGCGCGTTGCTGGCGTACGACGCTTCACCCCCCTCTCGGAAAGCTTTACACTTCGCGAAGGAGTTAGCGAAGAAAACTGGTTCGGAGCTCTTAGTACTTTACGTTATAGATATAAAGAAACTAAACGAAGTTTTAGGTAACTTAGACGTGGAAAAGCTGAAAGTTCTGGAGAGGAGGGCTAACTCTTTGGTGGAGGACGCAGTTAAGTACTTGAACGAAGAAGGCGTCAAGGCTAGGGGGCTGGTGAAGAAGGGGCCTCCGCCGGAAGCGATAGTGGAGACGGCGGCGGAGGAGGGCTGTTCAATGATAATTGTGGGCTCCCGCGGCCTCAAGGGCCTCAAGAGGGCGCTCTTGGGTAGCGTTTCAGATAAGGTGCTTAGGATAAGCAACGTACCGGTGCTCATCGTAAAGGGCTAAAGGTAGATTAGGCCTCTGAGCGGTAGAAAGTCATGAGGTGTGTCCTTGACCGAAGAACAGAAGACTGTGTTACCGATCAGTAAGGGCGTGGTCCCTACTGGAAAGCTCCACGAGATGAGGAAGAGGGCCCTCGAGGACCCGGAGGGCTTCTGGTCGGAGATCGCCTCGGAGCTCTATTGGAAGAAGGGTTGGGATAAGGTAGTCGAGGGCGAGGCCCCCTACTTCAAGTGGTTCGTGGGCGGGAAGACCAACATATCCTACAACGCCTTAGACAGGCACGTTAAGACTTGGAGGAGGAACAAGGCCGCCATAATCTGGGAGGGCGAGCCCGGCGAGACCAGGGTCATGACTTATTACCAGCTCTGGAAGGAAGTAAACCGCTTCGCCAACGTGCTGAAGGATTTGGGCGTTAAGAAGGGAGACAGAGTGACCATTTACATGCCCATGGTTCCCGAGGCAGTCGTCGCTATGCTGGCGACCGTGAGGGTCGGCGCGATCCACAGCGTGGTCTTCTCCGGGTTCTCTGCGAAGGGGTTGGCGGAGAGGATAAACGACGCTCAAGCTAAGGTCGTGATAACGGCCGACGGCATGTGGAGGAGGGGGAAGAAGCTCATACTCAAGGAAATAGTGGACAAGGCTTTGGAGGAGACGCCGTCCGTGGAGAGCGTGGTGGTTTACAAGAGGCTGGGCGAGGAGGTCAACATGGTCGAGGGCAGGGACTACTGGTGGGACGACCTCATGGAGGGCGCGGAGGACTACGCGGAGCCCGAGTGGGTGGAGAGCGAGCACCCCTCCTTCATCCTCTACACTTCCGGCACCACCGGCAAGCCCAAGGGGATAATTCACGACACCGGGGGCTACATGGTAGGAGTCTACGCTACGATGAAGTGGGTATTCGACATAAGGGACGACGACTTGCACTGGTGTACTGCAGACATAGGCTGGATCACCGGCCACTCCTACGTGGTCTACGGCCCCTTGCTCCACGGGGCCACTACCCTCATGTACGAGGGCGCCCCCGACTACCCCAAGCCCGACCGCTGGTGGAGCATAATTGAGAAGTACGGTGTAACTACCTTCTACACGGCTCCCACGGCTATAAGGATGTTCATGAGGTATGGCGAGAAGTGGGTGGAGAAGCACGACCTCAGCACCTTGAGGATCTTGGGCAGCGTCGGCGAGCCCATAAACCCGGAGGCGTGGTGGTGGTACTTCAAGCACGTCGGCAAGGGCAAGTGTCCCATAGTAGACACTTGGTGGCAGACGGAGACCGGGCACACATAGTAGACACTTGGTGGCAGACGGAGACCGGGCACATAATGATAAGCCCCGCCCCCGGGATAGAGCTGGTCCCCCTGAAGCCGGGGAGCGCCACCTTCCCGTTGCCCGGCGTGGACGCCGAGGTGGTGGACGACAACGGCAACCCCGCGCCTCCCGGAACTAAGGGCTACTTGGTCATAAGGAAGCCGTGGCCCGGCATGTTGCACGGTATCTGGGGAGACCCGGAGAGGTACGTGAGGACCTACTGGAGCAAGTTCCCCGGGTGGTACTTCACCGGCGACTACGCGATGAAGGACGAGGACGGCTACTTCTGGATATTGGGTAGGGCGGACGACGTGATCAAGGTCGCCGGCCACAGGCTGGGCACCTTGGAGATAGAGAGCGCCTTCGTCGCCCACCCCGCGGTGGCCGAGGCGGCGGTGGTGGGCAAGCCCCACCCGGTCAAGGGAGAGGGCATAGTGGCCTTCGTAGTGTTGAAGGAGGGTTACCAGCCCAGCGACGAACTGAGGGATGAGCTGAGGAAGTGGATAAGGGAGACCATAGGCCCCGTCGCCACTCCGGACGAGATACACTTCGTTACCAAGTTGCCTAAGACTAGGAGCGGAAAGATAATGAGGAGGGTGCTTAGGGCGGTGATAAGCGGCCAGCCCTTGGGAGACTTGAGCACCTTGGAGGACGAGGCGTCCGTGGAGGAAGTGAAGAGGGCGGTAGAGGAGTTGAGGAGAGACTTAGGAATGTGACCTCGAGGAACCCTTTCTTTCACTTTAAATAAAAACTTACCAACCCAAGACCCCGCCTATGTCCGCGGTCTCCTCGGCCTCGGTCGCGCACTGGACCGCTAGGGCCCCTACCTTGTCGCTGAGCCAGTTCCTAACGTAGTCCAGCTTGTTCTCCTCCACGACGTACATGTCGCTCAAGGCGCTCTCGCCGCACTTGCCGGAGAAGTGGGCCTCTAACATGTTACCCCTCTTCCCAAAGGTGACTTCCACGTTCATCTCGTACTTCCCGGGCTTTACCTTCCTAGTCTCGCCGCCGGCGCTTATCTGGCCCTCCTTGACTACCTCGAAGACTATCTTCATTGAGAGGGAACCCTCGCCCTCTTGCACCTCCACTTGAGGCTCGCCTATGAACCCTCCCAAGGCGTTCTCCAAGCCCTTGAGGGCTGCCTTCTGGGCCGACCTCGCGCTTATCACGGCTCCTTCCCAAGAGAGAAGGCCCTCTGGGGGTGTAATAGGCCTCCGTCCCGTGACCCGCTCCTCACCCAGTCGGCCAAGTACGCGATCCTCATCGGCCCAAGGGAGCTTCCTCCACGAGCAGGCCCGCCAAGTCCTCCAGAGCGGGCAGCTCTACCACCCCCAGCTCCGGGTCCGCGGCGTAGGGGACGGCCTTCTTGAGGTCCAGCTCCTTCAGTATAGGCGACAAGTAAGCTTCTCTATTTGGAGTAACGCTGGTCCCGGACTGGTAGAGGCCCACCGCAGGCAACACCACGACCACTCCCCTCCGCGAGGGGACCTTTAGGTAGCACGGGAACTTCGCAGTGGCACCCACCGGGTCCCTCAGCGCCACGCTCGGGTGCTCGTGGCCCATAATAGTTACCTCGCCCAGCTCCGCGGCCTTGTGGCCGTGGATTACCTTCACCCCCTCGCTCAAGTCCAGCTCGTCCACCACCTCGAACCCGGCGTCCTCCACCAGCTTCTTGACGAAATTGTCGTGGTTCCCCCTTACTAACACCAACTCCACACCCTTCTTCTGAGCCGCCGACAAGAAGGCCTCTACGTCCCTCTTTTCCATCTTGCCCAGCCTTCCGAACTGGTGTTTCAAGTCGCCCGCTACGACGACCTTCTTGACCGCCTTGGAGACGCTCTCTAGGACCTCCAGCGCCCTCCTAAGCTGGGCGGGGGGCAAGAAGACCCCCTTTCTGCTCATCTCTTCCTCGAAGCCCAAGTGGAGGTCCGCTATTATTGCATAGCCCTTGTACAGCAAGGCCCCTTGAGGGGTGGCGTAAAGTCCCCGCTCTAGCTCTACGGCTTCCACTCGGGACCCCAGAGCTTAGGGACGTAGGGGTTAATACTTAGGGGAGCGCCTCAGCTCGCCCTCCCCGGTTATCCAGTACTCGCCGTCGGTCCTCACTTCCCTCTTCCATATCGGGGGCTCGTGCTTCAACCTCTCTAAGATCTCCCTAGCGGCTTTGAACGCGCTCTCCCTATCCTTTCCGCTAACTGCTATTATCAAGGTTTTTTGTCCCACCTTACGGGGCCCTAAGAACTGCACCACCCTCGCGTCTAAGGCCCCCCACTTCTTCAGTTCCTCCTCCACTATCTTTTCCATAAACTCCTTCACGCTCGGATGAGCTTCGTATATTAGCTCTAATACTTTAGATCCTTTAGATTTTACCGTCCCAACGAAGATTACCGTGGCACCCGACTCGGGGTCGCCCAACTCCTCCACCAAGCCGTCCAAGCTCCAGTCCTCCTCTTCGGTGAGCACCACCCTCCCCCCTCCGCCGGCGGCGGGGGGCACCAGCTCGTACTCCCCCTCCGTTAAGGGCTCTTCGTCCTCGGCGAACCTGCCGTCCTTCAAGACCACGGGCTCTGGGTAGCCCTCCGGCAACAGCTCGAGAACCTTCCTCTTGAGGTCGGCCACCTTAGAGCCCTCCGGCAACTCGAGCTCCGCGGCCTCACCGAGCGCGTCCTTGTACATAGCGTACAACTTCAACTTGACCTTCAACTCGCGCCTCCGCCTTCGTTACGCCCCCGCGGGATTTGAGGGGAGCGGTCGTCCGCGCCCAAGCTTATATAAATGGAACGGGTAACTGGTAGGGGCTCCGCAACATGTACTACCGTACACGAGAGGCTAGGTCCGAGTTCCTGAGGAAGGTTAGGGAGGAGGCAATAGACTTCCCCGACTACGAGGTAATAGACTCGCCGTCGCCCGAGCTCTACAAGTTCATTTTTCCCTTCAAGGAAGTGCCGCGCGTGTTCTTCGACGGCATAATACTCCCTACGGAGCTGCCCTCAGAGATATGGATAACGGACACCACCTTCAGAGACGGCCAGCAAGCCCGGGAGCCCTACACGGTCGAGCAGATAGTGCGCTTGTACAAGTACTTACACGAGCTCGGAGGCCCCTTAGGGAAGATTAAGACCACAGAGTTCTTCCTGTATACAGAGAAGGACAAGGAGGCAGTGAGGAGGGTAAAGGAGCTGGGCTACAAATATCCGATCCCCACCGGGTGGATAAGGGCGAAGAAGGAAGAGCTCAGCTTGGTTAAGGAGGCCGGCTTGGAGGAGACCGGAATACTCGCCTCCATAAGCGACTACCACATATACTTCAAGTTTAAGGCTTCCAGGGGCAAAGTCGTAGAGAAGTACTTGAGCGTCGTGGAGGAGGCCCTTAAGATGGACATAATACCCAGGGTGCACTTGGAGGACATAACTAGGGCAAACATATTCGAAGTGGTAGTCCCGTTCGTCCGAAAGTTAATGAAGTTGAGCGAGAGGTACGGGCTCCCGGTGAAGGTTAGGTACCCCGACACGCTGGGCGTCGGCGTGCCCATAGTGGAGGCGATGTTGCCTAGGAGCATCCCCAAGCTAACTTGGGTCCTCCGCCACGTCTGCGGCGTGCCGAGCGAGTGGCTGGAGTTCCACGGCCACAACGACTTCCACTTAGGAGTGGCTAACGCGGTGAGCGCTTGGCTCTACGGCGCCGGGCTGAACAACGGCACGCTGTTAGGGATAGGCGAGAGGGCGGGCAACGTGCCGATAGAGGCCTTAGTCTTCGCCTACGCCCAGCTGAAGCACGGGTTTGACGGGATGAACACTAAGGTGATAACCGAGATAGCCAAGTACTACCGCGACGAGCTGGGTTACGAGGTACCGCCTTACTACCCCATAGTAGGGAGGAACTTCGCCGTGACGAGGGCCGGAATCCACGCGGACGGGCTCTTGAAGAACCCGGAGACCTACTTGCCCTTCGACACGGAAGGGATCTTGGGCGTGAAGCCCGGAGTCGCCATAACTCCCTACGCGGGCTTGGCCGGCATAGTCTACTGGATAAACAAGACTTTCGACCTAAAGGGGGAGGAACAAGTGAGCAAGAAGGACCCGAAGGTGCAAGCGATATACAAGGACGTCATGAAGCAGTTCGAGCACGGCCGCTTGACTGCCTTGAGCGACGCCGAGATGCTGGCGCTGGTCGCCAAGCACGCGCCGGAGCTCATCAAGAAGTACTGGGACAGGCTCCCGGAGGACTTGAAGGCCAAAGCGGTGGCGCTGCTGGACCTCGCGGAGAGGAGATAAGAGCTTTTCCTCTCCCAGTAAGCCGGGACCCCCAGTGAGCTTGTTGGAGAAGGTCGAGTTAGCCCTTTCTATAACCTTCATAATATTGTTAATAGCCTTGGCGGTGGTCGCAGACTCCAACGGCTTGGGGGCGGAGGGGACCTTGGCCCTCGCCGCGGCGACCGCGGCCTCGGGCGGGGCGGCGATACTGCTCCACCACGTGAGCGCCGACAAGCCTTAGCGCTTCACCACGTCTAAATAATCTTGTATGAAGCCTTTCTTCACCATCTCCTCGTACGTCCTCCATATCCTCTTCACGTTAGTGAACTTAGTCTCGAAGCCCTTCTGCTCCAAGATCTCGTAGACCACGTCCACGAACTCTTGGGGCGAGGGCCCCGCGGAGAGCGCCTCTACTATAACCTTCATCAAGTCCTTCCTGGTCGGCCTCCTCTTGTTCACCTTCCTCACCCTCCTCTCCTTCTCTATCTCCTCTAGGACCTCACGCAGCGCCTCCTCGGGGACCCAGTCGAGCTGCAAGGCGACCCCAAGGACTAAAACCTCCGTTCTTGATAAGTTTTGGTGCCGCAAGGTGTACTTCCGAATAAAAGGCACTTACACAAAAAGGACAGAAGAGTTCTGCGAGTCTTGCGTGCCGGTGAGCTTGCGTGAAGGAGGTTCGCTTGAAGGAAGTGAAGACGGTGAGGACTAGGTGTTCCAAGTGCCCCCTCAGTAGGATCTGCTTAAAAAGGCGCGACTGAAGTTAGAGACGGTGTAGCCGCCATAGCGGAAGAGGTTCTTGACAAGAGTTTATTTCTGCTTCACGAGGACGGCTACTCCGTTTACCTGGACGAGGTGTTAACGGAAGTCTACCAGCAGTGCCTAGAGAGACCCAGCGACGCTACCTTGGAAGACTTGATGAAGACCCACACCAAGTGCATAAGTGAGGTCTTGAAGATAAGGCCGGTAATAACCATGATCGAGGGCGAGGAGAAGGCGAAAACCATCATGGTCGACAAGGACGACGTTTACTTGTTGGAGTGCGAGGACATAAGCGACGACCTCCTCGAGGACGCCAAGCTAACCAACGAGCTCTTGTTCGCTTTCGACGACGTCTTAATAGACGAGCTGGAAGACGCAGTAAAGGTAATCATGTGTACGTTGAAGAAGAGAAAGTTGAAGGAAGAAGAGAAGAAGGAGATGTCTAACTTTTGGAGTTTGAAGTCTAACAGTTTTTAGAACTTCGAGAGGAGGAGTTCCGACAGCACGTCCACCGGCAGCGCCCCGTAGCCCAACACGGTCGCGTGGAACTCGTACAAGCTGAACGAGCTGCCCGCGTACTCCCGGTAGAGCTCCCTCAGCTCCTTCAACCTCATCTTCCCGTAGGAGTAGGACAGCTGGTACCCGGGCGTCAAGGTGTACCTCAAGGCCTCCGAGTAGGCCGAGGACTCGTCCAACATGGCCACGTTTTTCAACTCCTCCACCGCTTCCTCAAAGCTCATCTTGCCCGTGCTCAAGCCCACGTCCACGTAAACTCTGACCCACCTCCACAGCTCGTCCTTCTTCACTTGCCAAGCGTAGCGCGGGTGGGCCTCGAAGCCTTGTTCGAACATGAGCTCCTCCGCGTAGTGGGCCCAGCCCTCTACGTAGTCGGTCGCGGACGCCAAGTATCTATACTTCGAGGGCAAGTGGAAGCTCAACTGAGCGTGGTGGCCGGGGTAGGTCTCGTGGACCGCGGTGTTCAGCACGTCGAAGTAGTCCTTCTTCGCGGAGCCGGGGGTGACCAACAGGTAGCCCACGTTGTAGGGTGAGAAGGGCTGGGGAGGGTCGTAGGCGGCGTAGGGGATGGTCGGCCTGAGGGGCGCGGGGGTGTCTATGACCTCTAAGTCCTCGTCTGGGGCCAGCGGCACGAGCTTCCTCTCCTTGACGAAGGCTCTGGCTTTGCTCACGGCCTCCGAGTAGGCCCCCTTGAGGTCGCTAACCTCCTTGCCCTCTGGAGGCTCTCCGAGCTCTTCAACTATTTCCTTCGCTTTTTTCCTACCTAAGGCTTCCAGCTCTTCGGCGCTGGCCTTTATCCCTCTGACCCGTAAGAGCGTCGAGAACAAGCTCTCGCCCATTGGCTGGTAGCCCTCGTCCGCCTCGAGCCCGTCCAACCACTTGTCGTATTCTTCCACGGACCTCTTGACTTCCTCGGGGGCGCCCAGCTCCAGTAACAACAATTTGAGGCCTTGAATCTCAGCCCTAGCCAAGTTAACCCATAAGGACTTAGGCCTCTCCAACAGCTCTTTGCTCTCTTCGAACAGCTTGGGCAAGGCCTTTAGCCTGCTCGCCAGAGCAGCCCTCTTGTGGTCCTCCGAAGCGGGGGAGAGCAATACCGTTAACAAGAGCTCGGAGGCCAGCGAGGGGGCCACGGGGTAGTGCTTCCAAGGCCTCCACTCCCCCTCGAGCAGCACCTCTACCTCCAGCTGTCTGACCACCTCCCCCTTGTCCACCTCGAGCTCCTCGTCGTCCGGGGTCCACTCCTTGAGCTTCGCCGCGCCCTCCAAGCACCAGTCCACCAGCTCTTCTACGGCCCTCTTGCTGAGGGACGGAACCTTGAAGTCGTACTCCCTAAGTCCCATCGCCGAGGCGTAGTGAGGGTTGAGCTCGAACCACTTTTTGACAATCTCGTTGATCGGTTTCAAGAGCTTATACCGGGAGCCCTTTAGGGGTCGGGCGTATTTAAAGCCACGGAACTTCTACCTCGTCCAGCCTCCACCTCTGCCTCACGAACGCCTCCTCGGGAGCGACGGTGAAGCCGTGCTTGTAGTAGAGCAAGCCGGTCCAAGCGATCATGGCGCCGTTGTCCCTCGCTAGCTCGTAAGGTATGGGCTTGAAGGAGACGCCCCTCTCCTCGCTCATGAGCGCCACCTTCCGCTGGAGCCTCTTCGAGCCCGCCACGCCCCCCACTAGGACCACCTCCTTTAGCTTGGAGTGGGCCAACGCCCTCTCGCCCACTTCCACCACCATGTCGTAAGCGGTTTCCCAGAGGCCGTAGCATACCTTCTTCTTGTCCTCCTTCTTCCACGCCCTCAGGGCTGCCGTTAAGAGGCCCGAGAAGGAGAGGTCCACCCCTTGGACTGTGTAGGGGAGGTCCGCCGGCTCTTCCGCCCCTTCGGAGCAGAGCTCCACCACGTGTACCCCTCCCTTGACGAAGGGGGGCCCTATCCCCACCTCCCTGGCGAAGGTGTCTAACAAGTTGCCCAAACCTATGTCTAAGGTCTCCCCGTACACCCTGTACCTCTTTATCGCTGGGGCAGAAATTATCGTGCTTCCCCCGGATACGTAAATCGCTACGGGTTTAGAGAAGCCGGTCACGGCCCTAGCTATCTCTATGTGAGCCAACGAGTGGTTGACCGGCACTAGGGGCTTTTCGTAGAAGGCGGCGAGGGCCCGCGCCATGACGGCTCCCGTCCTCAAACAAGGCCCCAGCCCGGGGCCCGCGCTGTAGGCCACCGCGTCCAAGTCCTCCGGCCTTAGCCCCGCCACCTCCAAGGCCCTCTTTACGAGCCTCGGCCCCCACTCCGCGTGGTGCCTCGCGGCCTCCCTCGGGTGGATCCCGCCTTCCTTCGGCACGTAGGTGTGCATCTCGTTCGCCAGCACCTCTGCCCTCTCGTTAACTATTCCCACCCCTATGGTGTGGGCGGTGCTCTCTATGCCGAGGACGTACAAGGCGTCCTCCGGGTCACTTGGCCCGGACCTCGAATAAGCACTCCTCGTCCCCTAGGAGCTTGCTCTTCAACATCTTGATGACGAGGTCAGCAGAGGAAGTTCCGAAGCGGACCCTCGGCGTTATTATGCAAACCCTCTTCCCCGTCACGGATTCGACCATCCCGGCGACTAGAGACATCATCGTGATGCAGGCCCTACCGCTCTTGTCCTCGTCGAACTTCAGAAGGGGGCACTCGCGCACCCGGACGAGCAGCTTGTCCCCCTCCCGCTCGCACGAGGCCGCGACCCCGAAGGCCTTACACGGCAAGGAGAGCGCGGTCGTTACGTCGTTTACATTCAACAAGCCTTGAGACCTAAAGCGCTCCACCATACTTTTGGAGGCCTCCTTCATGATTTTGTACACCAGCTGCCTCGCCGCGACCTCCCCGAACAAGTTCTTGGCCTCTTCATAGAGGAGGTTGAACGCGACGTTCTCTAAGAATTCGATCTTGAGTTCGGATAGGAGAGAATCGTCTACCAAAGCGCGCATCCGTTTTTACCTACTCGTCGGTAAGTCTTTAAAAAAGTTACTTTGAGCTCACCTCGATTCCGGCCTCCTCCAACAGCTTCTTAACTTCTTCGTCCCCCTCGAGGGCCCTGAAGGTCAAGGCGGCCAGCGCGACCCTCGCTGCTAGGTCCTTCGAGCTCGCCAGCTCCTTAAGCTTCTCCGGGGCGCTGAGGGCCTCAGCGTAATTGCCTACGAACTCCACGAAGAGCTCCGCCACGCTCTCGTCCCCCAAGTAGCTGAAGGCCAGGGGGGCCACCTCGGCCTTGCTTACGGCCAAGGCTTTAGCTAGGGCCTTCCAGGCCTTGGGGGTGGGGTACGGAGTAAAGCGGTTCTCGAACTCCTTCACCACCTCCGGGGGAGGCAAGAAGGTGTCGTAGCTCTTGACACGCTTGCTCACCTCCTCAACCACCCCCCTCAACTCCTCGTACTTCACGCCCTCGCCGTGGTTGGGCGAGGTGACTTGGAGGAAGTAGTAGACCTCTTCCGCCCACTCCTCCCCCTCGTCGTCCAGCTGTTCCTTCCACTCCCTCACCGTGGGGGCCCTCACTCTTACGTATTCCAAGTTGCCGCTCGAGACGTATGAAGGGATTAAGGTGACCTCCGCGTAGGAGGGGTCGGGGCCGCTCAGCACGCTCAGCTTGCCGAATTCACACATACCTATCCTCTTAGTTATCAAGACGTCCAACAGCTTAGACAAGGCGTTCCACGGGAGGACCGTAGCGTTCTCTATATGGAGCAAGCCGGCCAGGGAGACCGAAAGGGCTGAGGCCCACTTGGGCGGAACCTTAGTGAAGAAGTTTTCCTTAATTACGTTCATTCCCTCTAGATCTTCCTCGCTCAGCTCGGAGGCGTGGAGCTCTACGTATACGAACTTGTTGTCGTACTCGTCTACGTTCAGCTGGTCTTTATAGTACATCACGCCCTCCTCCCACGCCTTTAGTCCGTCCTTGGTAGGGACGAAAGCTCTGGTCAGTACCACCTTTTCGTAAAATTCATTGACCTTCTTGCTGTTTATGGTAGATATTATCCTGTGTAAGTTAGAACACGAAGGGTCGTTGTCGCACTTGTCGGCCAAGGAGAAGGAAGTGGCTATGAACATGGTCTCCTCGTCCACCTCCTCGAGGGCCTCGGCGATCAGCTGTTTGTTCCCCGTAGCTATCACGTTACTCAACGAGGCGTGCCTCTCCTTGAGCTCCTTAGAGCCCTCCTCGAAGAGGCCTAGGAAGTCCTTCTCTACGATGTCTTTAGCCACCGCCCTTACGAACGTCACGAATGACCTCTTCACTACTTCGGACTTACCTATCCTAGGGGGCCCGTAGAGGACTGGAATGGGGACCTCCACTCCGGCCGCGTACTTGAGGAAGTACGAGAACGACAAGTAGCTCTCGGCCTCCTTAGGCCCCAGCGCGAACACTTCGACCCTCTCCCGCGTTCTGCCCGACGGAGACGTTAAGGGTTGGGGCGGACCCCTACGCGCCGGGAAAGGCCTTGGTCTGGGAGAGGAGGGAGAGGCCGCTCTTACAAGTAGCCTTGGACTTCACGACCATACCGAGTGCGATCTCCGTCGCGGTCAAGGCGCTGAAGGCCGACATATTGGAGGTCGGGACCCCGTTGATAAAGTCTGAGGGTTCTAAGGCCGTTTCCGCGATAGCCGCGCTCGGCAAGCCTACGCTGGCCGACACCAAGACTTGCGACACCGGGGCCTTGGAGGCCTCCATAGCCTTCGACGCGGGGGCCGACGCGATGACCGTCATGGCGTTCTCCGACGACTCCGTCATAAAGGAGGCCGTGGAGGAGGCGGAGAGGAGGGGGAAGGTGGTGGTGGCCGACATGATGCACTTGAAAGACCCGGTGGAGAGGGCTAAGAGGCTGAAGGAGCTCGGAGTTAGGGCGGTTGAGCTACACGTAGGGATATCCCAACAGAGGGCCTACGGCGTCACTGCGGCCGACTTGGCGGCGCTGGCGGAGAGGGTTAGGTCGCTCGGGCTAGTGGTTGCGGTGGCCGGGGGCATAACCCCGGAGACCGCGAGGGCCTTCGTAGGGAAGGCGGACGTGGTGGTGGTTGGGGGTTATATAACGAAGTCCCCGAATCCAGAAAAGGCCGTTGAGGAGCTCCTTAAGGCTTTGGGGAGGTAGGCCCTTACTTTTCGAAGATCGTGTAGCCGCACTTGCCGCAGTGCCACCTGGGCACGGGCTTCAAGTGGTGTGCCATGAAGCTGCCGCAGCGCGGACACCTCTTGTTCTTGGGCTTTATGATCCCTTTCTCGTAGTCCCACTCGTACAACAAGTGGGGCTTCACTTGGGCGTGTTTGGGCACCTCCCATCACCTCACTGGGCCTGTGCTTCTTGAGCCTGGGAGCACTGCTCGTGGAGCTTCTTAACCTTTTCCGGTTCTAACTTCTGCAACCTCTCGTAGTTCTTGTATACGTGTGCCCTGGCCCTGGTCCGCCCGATGCCGTACTCGCTCAACAGCTTGGTCACCACCACCAACTTCTTGTCTACCCCGAGCATTTGGGCAACCTTCTCCTCTACCTCACACCTCGAGGGAGTGGGCTTCGCCACGTGCACCAGCACTAGGTCCAGCTCCTCCCTCTCCGCTAAGGGGTTCCACCTCTTGTTAACCACTTGGACCTCGAACTCGCTCAACCCCCCTCACCCCTCACAAGTACTCCTCTCTGAGCTCGACCTTCTGCCTCCTCTCTTCAACCTTCTTCAGGTGGGTTATGTAGCCGGCTATCTGGTTCCTCAGCTTCTTGGAGTTAACCTCTATTAATTGGCTTACTACCTTCTTATTGTGCTCGAAGTCCCTAGTGAACAAGTCCGGGTACATCTGGAGGAGCTTCCTCGCGGTCCTCTTAACCACGTTGATCCTTACCTTCCCCAATCTATCGCCACCCCGCGCTGGACCAAGGCCGATTTAATTTTGCTTTCCCGACGACGCCCACCAACGCCTCCGGCCCGCCCCTCTTAACTATTGTAGCGTACTTATTCTTCGACCTGTCCAAGGCTAGGAGCTTGGAGTCCATCAAGAGGGCCGGCCACCGGGACCCCTCGACCAGCGCGGTCTTCCACGGAAGGCCCAGCGGCTTCTCTGCGTTGGTCGTTACGGCTTTCAGCAACTCCCTCGCAGCCTCGTCGTCGAACGCGCCCTCGGACCTCAGCTCGAACGCGCTGGCCTCCAAGTCCCTCCAGAGGTCCGGCTTGTTAAAGGTGCAGTTGTCGCTCCCCAACAACAGCTTCACCCCCACCTCTATCGCCTCCTTAACCTTCGGCTTGAGGCCGAACCAGCGGTTGGAGCGCGGACACACCACCAAGGCTACGCCGTTCCTCTTCAGCTCCTCCAAGTCTTCGTACTCTAAGAAGCAGCCGTGGACCACGAAGTCCGCGCCCAAGTCCAAGGCCTTTTGGACCGGCTCCTTCCTCACCTCCGCCAAGTGGAGCCCCACGGGCTTTCCGGCGGCCTTAAAGGCTTCGGCGGCCCTCCTTGCGAGGTCCGGGGTAGGGAAGTCGGGCTCGGGCAGCCCGAGGCCGTGGGCGAGCCTCAAGACCTCCTCCAAGTCCTCCTCCTTCTCCACCCTCCCGAAGGGCAAGTAACCCTCCTCCCTCGCTTCCAGCGCCTCCTTCAGCCCCTTCGCCCCTCCCTCGCGGAAGTCCGCGGCCGCAAAGGAGCCGGTGGAGCGCAGAGCTTCCATCCCCATCTTTATTGCCTCTTTAATGTCAGCCTCCTCTAAGGCCTTTCTCTTAAGGCCTTTGGACGGGTCCACTATTTCGCTCAAGCTCTCCCTAAGCCAGGCATCCGGGAAGTAGCAGTCCGCCAAGTGAGTGTGGGCGTTGACTAAGGCAGGCATAACCAACAAGTCAGAAACCTTCTTGGTCGTCGGGTACCAGTCGACGAGCCTCCCTCCCTCCCAGACGAGCTCCACTTCCTCCACGAGCTCCAGCTCCTCGCCCACTAGGGCGTACTTCGACCTAATCGCTAACAACCTCAATACCTCCCTCGGTTTTCTGTAGGGGGCCGGTGAGGAGCTGTCATGGGCGCCGAGGGGTGAGGACTCGGTTCTCGGCCGAGGCTACTTGCTCCAAAACCTCTCCTTGGACATCTCTAAGGCTTTGAGCGCCGGCAGCTCCTTGCCGGCTAGGAAGCTCAGTAGCGCGCCCCCGCCGGTGCTTATGTGGCCTACCTTGTCCTCCATACCTAGCTCCTTGATCACGGCAGTTAAGTGGCCCCCGCCGAAGATGGTGAAGGCGCCGCTCTCAAGCGCCAGCCTGACCAGCTCCCGGGTGCCCTCGCGGAAGCGCGGGTCCTCCATGACGCCGGCGGGACCCCTCATGACTATTACCCTCGCGTCTTTCATCAGTTCCCCGTAGGTCTTGACGGTCGCCGGCCCCACGTCCCTTATGAGCCCCGTCACCGAGAAGGCCGGCTCTACCCTCACGTTCCCCTCCTCGTCCACGGTCTTGAAGTCCAACGGAGTCTCTATAGGTGCCCCGGCCAGCAAGAGTTTCTTGGCCTTGGGTATGAGCCCCAAGAGTCCCTTCTTCTCCAGCACTTCCATGTTCTTCTCTCCCAAGTCTACCCCTTTAGCGACCAAGAATACCTCCGCCACAAGCCCGGTAGTCAGTATCCTGTCGGCAACCTTGTTCTTCACTAAGTTCTCTATTATAACTATGGTGTCCGGCACCTTCCCCCCTCCCAGCACGAATATCTTGGGGGAGACTTGGGGGTTGAACACCTTACTTAACGCCTTTACCTCCTTTTCCATCACCCTTCCCATCGCTGAGGGGAGGACCAAGGGGAAGCCCACCACGCTGGGCTGGGACCGGTGGGCGGTGGCGAAGGCGTCGTTTACGTAAACGTCGAACAGCTTCGCCAGCCTCCTAACGAGGTACGTCTTCGCTTGTACCTCCGGGGGAGCGTTTATGTTCTCTTCCGCTAAGAACCTGACGTTGTCGAGCAAGAGGACTTCCCCGGGCTTCAGCTCCTTTATCCTCCTCCGGGCCTCGGGGCCCATCACGTCGTCCACGAAGTTTATGGTCTGGCCGAGGACCTCCGAGAGCTTCTTGGCGTGCGGCTCCAAGGTGATGAAGTCGTCCTCCCCCGGGCGCCCTTGGTGGGAGATCACCACGACCGCTGCCCCCTTTTCCAAGAGCTCCTTTATCGTGGGCACGTGGGCCCTTATCCTCGAGTCGTCCAAGAGCTCCTCGTCCTTTACGGGGCTGTTGAAGTCTACCCTCAACAATACTTTTTTGTTTGAAACGTCTATATCATCCAAGGTGGGGAGCTCCTCCAACTTCAAGGAGGGTCTTCCCGACCTCTCTAGCGAGGCCCTTGGTTATAGGGCAAGCGGGGGTCGGAGTGAGACTAGGCACATCACTCGCTCAGGGGCTGCCCACTTCCTCATTCCCTAAACCCCCTCCCGGGGCGTTAGACAAAATAGCGTTCCGGCCGAGGGGCGAGCGCCCGGCGACCGGCCGTCGTCCCGGCGGGCGATGGGCCGGGCTTGTGCGCCGGAACACCTTTAACCCCCTTCTCGAAAGGGCTGCCTCGGTCGTTCGAGTTGGTCTGTCCTTACGCCATACCGGCCAGGGGAGGCTTGGTGCACTGCAGAGCGGCGGACATGGCGGTCGACCCCTCGGAGTACCCTTGTTTCGGGAACTACGAGGAGTGCCCGATATACCGCTCTGAGGAGAGCGGGAGCTGCGAGACTTGTCCCCTCTACGGGAGCTGTCCCAAGGCGCAGTAAGGGTAAAAGCCCGAGCCCTCAAGCTCCCCGGAGGAGGAAGTTTTGGAAACCCTCGGTCCCTATGACGTCGTCGTAGTTGGAGGGGGCCTGGCGGGCCTCAGGGCGGCGATCGAGGCGAGGCGCCACGGGGCAAGCGCGCTGGTGGTCGCGAAGTCCCACCCGGTCCGGAGCCACTCCTCCGCCGCGGAGGGCGGGGTCGCCGCTTACATCGAGGGCGCCTCCGACCCTAGGGACTCGCCCCTCCAGCACGCCTTCGACACCGTGAAGGGCTCGGACTGGCTGGCCGACCAAGACGCGGTGGAGCTCATGGCCTTCGACGCCGAGAGGGCGATACTGGAGCTAGAGAAGTGGGGCTGCTTGTTCTCCAGGGACCCCGACGGGAAGATCGCAAGGAGGCCCTTCGGGGGCCACACCTACCCCCGCACTAGGTTCGCCGCAGACAAGACTGGTATGTGTATGCTCCATACGGTTTACGAAAGGGCCTTGGCTGAAGGCGTAGACATGCTTTACGAGTTCTACGTTACCGACGTCGTTAGTGACAAGAGGAAGGTTTACGGCGTTATAGGCTTTGACGTCAAGAGCGGGGACGTCTACTTCATCAAGAGCAAGGCAGTGATACTCGCCACGGGCGGGGGCGGGTTGATGTACAAGTTCTCAACGAACAGTTATCTGAACTCGGGGGACGGCTACGCGATCGCCGCCAGGGCGGGCGCCCCCTTGGCGGACATGGAGTTCATCCAGTTCCACCCCACCGCCCTCTACCCCTCCAACATACTGATAACCGAGGCCGCCAGGGGCGAGGGAGGGTACCTTATCAACAAGAACGGAGAGAGGTTCATGAAGAGGTACGCCCCCGAGAGGATGGAGCTCGCCCCGAGGGACGTGGTCGCGAGGGCGATAATGAACGAGATTAAAGAGGGGAGGGGCTTCGAAGGGGGCTACGTGCTCCTCGACCTGACCCACCTAGGGGAGGAGAAGATAAACGAAAGGCTCCCCTTGGTTAGGGAAGTGTCCATAAAGTTCGCCAAGGTGGATCCGGTTAAGGAGCCCATACCGGTAAGGCCGGCCGCGCACTACACCATGGGCGGGGTCAAGACCAACTTGGACGGCGCCACGGAGGTGAAGGGCTTGTTCGCGGCCGGCGAGGCCGCTTGCGTGAGCGTTCACGGGGCCAACAGGTTGGGCAGCAACTCGTTGCTGGAGACCTTAGTGTTCGGCAGGAGGGCCGGTATGGCCGCTGCCGCCTACGCGAAGGAGGTCGGCTACTCGGAGCCCCCGAAGGAGGCCTTGTCGGAGGCCGAGGCGAGGCTCTGGCTTCCCACTACCTCCGAGAGCGGCTTGAGCTTTGGTCAACTTAGGAAGGAGGTAGGCGAAATCATGTGGAATTACGTAGGCATAGAGAGAAACGAAGAGGGCCTCAAGACGGCCGTCAAGAAGTTGAAAGAGCTAATGAACATGACCAAGTACGTGAAGGGCTCGGGAGGCCCCGGCGCTTACGAGCTAGTCGCCGCTCACGAAACTATAAACATGGTAATGAACGCCTACGCGACCGCTACGGCCGCCTTGTGGAGGACAGAGAGCAGGGGGGCGCACTACCGTTCCGACTACCCCAAGAGGGACAACGAGAACTGGCTCGCGCACACGATCATGCGCTGGAAGGGGACTTGGGAGATGGAGAAGCTGCCTGTAACGATAACTAGGTGGCCGCCCCAAGAGAGGAAGTACTAACCTATTTCTCCCCTTAGTCCTAACCCTAGGAAGCGAAGAAATGTCCGAAGTAGCGATGGTCTACGACTTCAGCAGGAAGAAATGCGGAATAAAGGAGTACGGGGACGCCCTGGTCAAGTGGCTCAAGGCCATTGGGGTGGACGTGGAGGTTTGCGACTTGAAGAAGGAGAGCTACGCGGACTCCGTGAGGGCGGCGCTCTGCGCCTCGCGCGGGGAGCTGGTGCACACCCAACACGAATACGGCCTCTTCAAGGGCCACTTCGGCTGGTCGCAGATATTCTACTACTTGACCCTAAAGCTCTTGAGGAAGAGGGACATCACCACTCTCCACACGGTGTTAACGCCCAAACAAGCCATTGAGAACTACGTCAAGTTTAGCCTTCCGTACGTCAAGGAGAGCTTGATAGAAACGATGAGGGGGTTCTTGATAAGCGCTCTGGTGCCTTACATACCCCAAGCCTTCAGCGACCTCCTAGTGGTGCACACCCTCCGGGGCTACGAGCTCCTCCCGTGGCTGGGGAAGATGAAGGCCGTCCTAATACCTCACTTCACCCCCAAGCCCTCGTGGAAGATAGACGAGATTATTGAGAAATGTAGAAATATGATGAGTAAAAAGGTGGAGCGCGTGGAGATAGTCACCCCCGGGTTCATCAGGCCGACCAAGAGGTACGACTGGGCGGTCCACGCGCTCGTGAGCTTGGCCTTGGAGGGCTTGGAGGTCCCGCTGAGGTACACCGTGGTGGGCACCACACAAGACGAGGCGGGGGAGAGGTGGTACCAATACATGAAGGACTTCATTGACGAGATATCTAAGTACACCGAGAAGCTGGGGCTGGAGATAAGGATAGTGAAGAAAATGATGACTAAAGAGGAGCTGATAGAGAGGGCTTGTTCGGCCCACGTGGTCTTGCTCCCTTACTCGGACCCCACCCAAGAGGCCTCCGGCATAGTCCACGACTCGTTGACTTGCGGGAAACACATAGTGGTCCCGAAGATAGGGGACGTCCGCAACTACCCGGAGGCCTTCCACCCCTTCGACATAGACGACCCGCTGCCTACGATGAAACAAGCCTTGAGGAGGGCGATAGACGAGGTTTTGAGGGGCAACTTGTGCAACCCGGGGGCCTTGGCGTACGCGCGCTTCACCGCCGTCGACCGCGTTGCGAGGAGGCACGCTGAGCTCTACGCCACGCTCCGCTCTCGAAGATCTCCTCGGCGACCCTCTTGAGCTCGTCGGACCTCCTCTCTTGTGCCGCCTTCACGAGCTCGTAGAGGAGCCGGCCGAGCTCCTTCCCGTAGAACTCTATTATCAAGTCCTCCAGCCCCGTAAAGTTCGTGACGGTCTCCTCCACTTCCTCTTCCTCCTCCGCGAGGAAGTTCACCCTCACGGTCAACGCCCTCGCTTGGAACTTGGAGGATATCGCCCTTACGGCGTCCTTACCCACCTTGCCGGTTAGGTAAAGGTGCACCACCGCGCCTTGGGGTACGGACTCCGCCTCCGCGAGCGCCCTCTTGTAGTCCTTCGGTAACTCGTACTTCTTTATTATCTGCTTCCTGTTGTATACGTTTAACTTGCCTACTATCTGGGCCTCGTCGCCCCCTAAGTCCACAAGCAAGGGTCCCCGCCTCAACAACGGGTTGTCCGAAGACTCCCACAACACCTCGTCAACTGTGGTGGCCTCCAAGGAGCCCGGGTAGGCGGCGGGCGCCCCGTGGACCTCCAAGACTGTGGGCTTGTGGACGTGGCCGAGCGCGTAGTACTTGTAGCCCTTGGGCAACAGGCCCTCGTCCACACAGCTGAAGGGGAGCGCCCTGCACAGGCCTACGTGAAGGAGCAAGACGGAGTTCTTCTTAGGTTTGACCGCCCTCAAGCGCTCCAGGGGCCCCCTCTTGGAGGGGGTGACGGCGTCGTCCCCGTAGAAGGTAAAGCCCTTGAGCTCGTACCCCTTGGCCCCCAGCTCCCCCCTGAGCAGCTTGGCCCCGGTCAGCTCGCTCAAGTAAGCTATAGCTGGATATCCCCTCACCTTCGGTATGTCGTGGTCCCCGGCAACCATTATCACTTCTATGCCATTTTCCCTCAGCCTCCTTACCCCTTCGACCGCGACCTTGAACGGCTTCATTGTGCTGTCCGGCACGGGGGTGTCGAACAAGTCTCCAGCTATTACGAGGGCGTCGGCCTTCTCCCTTATCGTGGCTTCCACCAAGTCTTCGAAGGCCTTGTAGAAGTCCTCCTCCCTCTCCTTCAAGCCGTACTGCCTCTTGCCCAAGTGGACGTCGGCGGCGTGGACGATCAGCAACGCGACCACCCTTGAGGGCTCGCCCGGGGATAACTACCTCACTCGCCTCGGCTTACCTCGATCCGCTCACGGCCCTCCGGTAGCAGCCCCACAGCCCTAAAAGCGCCAGCGCGAGGGAGAGGGCCAAGAGGGGCACGTGCTGGAGGGCGAGCTTGGGCAGAGTGCCGTAAGGGGTGATCACGCTCCTAGAGACCCTCCCGGTCAAGTAGCTGCCGAACGAGGCGGTTAGGCACCAGACGTCCTTGTCCTTGAGGAGGCCCCAAAGGAGGGCCAACGAAATGCCCGCGTAGACCAAGTTCTCGACGAACAAGAAGAAGGGGAACGTCTTTATTACTCCAATGACGTGAGCTACGTCTATTCCTATGAAGCTTAAGAAGAGCAAGATCAAGACGGCAGACGAAGGCCCCTTCACGGTCAGTCCCCGCGCCCCCCAAGGGCGCTCAAGGCTTTTGTCAGTTGACGGACGCTCACTTGGCCCGGGGCGGTGGCCTCCCCCACGCTCCCGTAGTTCAAGAAGCTGCCCAGCAGAGCCGACGCCAACCTCAAGGCCTCCGTCCCCTCGCCCATAGGCATGAAGGCCGTCCTGGGGTGCACGCTCTCGCTGAACAACAAGAAGTACGACGGAAAGTCCGTCACTACCGTAGCTACCTTAAAAGCCCACGCCCCCGCCTCCAGTGCCCTCTGGGAGAGCTTCCTTACCTCCCCCTCCCGGGGAGGCTTCCGGAAGTAGTGGACGGAGAGGATCGCCCTATCGCAAGGGAGTTCCTTAAACTTCTTAACCTCCACGTCGCAGACCGCTCCGGCCTCCGAGGCCATCTCGTAGGCCTCCCCCCTCCAAGGAGGGGACCAGACCCCTCCCTCCTCCGGGTCCCTGACCGTAACTATCACGTCTAAGCCGTAGTTCCTTGCCAACTCTATCATTTCCAAGAACGGGGGCGTCTCCTTGCGGGTCCAATAGTCCAACCTGAGCTCCACGAAGTCCGCTCCGGCGGCGGCCGACTTAATTATAAGCTTCTTAACTTGCCCTAAGTCGGTAAACGGTATGGACGCCACCGCGTACACGGGGGACCCCTGGGAGGCGGTTAGGGACAGCGCTCGATATTATTCTGCGATAGCCAAGGGTTACGACGAGCTCTACGGAGAGGAGCAAGAGAAAAAGTATGCCGTTGGTTTAAAGATGCTTAAGCCGTCAAAGAGGGTTTTAGACGTGGGGTGCGGCACGGCCTTACTGCTGAAGCACGTGGAAGGCATATACGTAGGCTTGGACGTGAGCAAGGGAATGTTGGAGGAGGCCGTGAAGAAGAGGGGCGACCGTCCGGCGGACTTCGTCTTGGGGGACGCCCGGAGCTTGCCTTTCAGGAGCAAGTCCTTCGATACGTGCTACAGCTTCACGATGCTCCAGAACGTGCCCGAGCCCGAGAGGGCCCTCGAGGAGATCGCTAGGACGTGTCGCAAGGCCGTTGTGAGCTCCTTGAATGGGAAGGGCTTAGGCTTTGGGAAGTGCGAGGAGGCGAGGCCGGACTTGGTGTGCTTAGTCGTCGATGAGTAGCTCGTCCCCCTTCCTTATTATCTTGTCCCCGCTGGAGAGGGCCTCTTTAAGCATCTCCTCGAACTCCTTTTGGGTTATGTTGGGCTCCCTCGCCTTTACGTATTCGTATACGGACTTGACGTCAGCCTTCCCGTCGAGGGAGAGGAGGGCCTCTAACAATAAGTTCTTCTTCAACAAGCCCCCTTCCCGCAGACGTTAGTCTCCGGTTCTTTTATATTCCGGGCTCCCCGCGCGGCCAACACGCTTTCTATTACGAGACGCCTCAAGTTGGTCCCCTTCTTCGCGGATATGGGAACGGTCCCCCATGTCCAAGGGTATAGGCTCCTCGCCCAGTCGTCCACTTCCAAGACCTTCTCTTCGTAGTCGTCCACCAAGTCTATTTTGTTGAACGCTATTACCAAGGGCTTCCCAATGAAGCCTATCTCCGCCAAAGTAGCCAAGCTGCTCTCGAGCTTGTCCAACGCCCTGCTCAGCTCCTCGCTCCCGTCGAGGACCAAGACGGCGGCGTCGGAATAAGTTATCTCGGCGAGCGTCGCGTGGAAGACCTCCAGTATCTGCGGCGGTATGCCCTCTATGAAGCCGACCGTATCAATGAATATAGCCTCGTACAAGCCGTTCTCGTACACGCTCACCCTCACGTGCTTGGGGGCCAAGGTGGTGAACATCTCAGGCCCTTCCTTCAAGTTAAGCTTGCCCAGCGCGTTGACCAGAGCGGTCTTCCCCGCGCACGTGTAGCCGGTTACCGCCACCTCCGGCACGCGCAAGCGCTTCACTCTGCGGAGCTTCTGTTGTTCCCTCATCGTCCTTATCTTTTCGAGCTCTTCCTCTATCTTCTTTATCCTCCTTTTTATTGCCTTTATGACGTACTTGGCCGCGTACTCGCCCGGGCCCAAGAAGTCCACTTGCTCGCCCATCTTCACTCTCCTTACGTACTCCCTCGCCAACGTCAGTTCGTACTTCAGCCTGGCCAGCTCCGTTTGGAGCTTGGCCTCCTTGCTCCCGGCGTGGAGTTCGAAAATCTTCAGTATCAAGCTGGTGCGGTCGACGACCTCCACGCCCAGCTCCTTCTTGAGCCTGTAGAACTGGGAGGGCTTGGGGTTCCCGTAAACTATTACTGCCTCTGCCCCGCCCTCCTTAATTGTAGCCTTCAGCTCCTCCAGCTTCCCCGGCGTTATGTAAGTGGCCGGGTGCGGCTTCTTACAGAAGTTAACGGTAGCGACCACCTCGTAGCCCGCGGTCTCGCAGAGGGCCAAGGCCTCTTGGAAGTCAGCCCTCTTCTTACAAGCCACGAGAGCCGCCTTCGAGCGAAACCACCCGCGGGCGCTCCCTTTAGCCTCTTTAAGTTATCGCCCCGGGCGGCCCGCGGACCTTGAAGGTACTTAAATAGCTCGGCCGGAGGGTCGCCGGGGTAGCTAAGGCTTGATCACGCCGAGGGAAGTGCCTCCGGAGAGGTTCAACCAGAGGTTGGCTATGTACTTGAAGGAGAGGTTCCCCGAGATCAGGCCCCCGGAGTGGGCCATGTACGCGAAGACCGGCTGCTTCAAGGACAGACCCCCCTTGGACGAGGACTGGTGGTACTACAGGGCGGCGAGCATACTGAGGAAGCTGTACCTCGCCGGGAGGCCTCTCGGTATAGAGACGTTCAGGACGATCTACGGCGGCCGCCAGAGGAGGGGGGTCGCCCCTCCGCACTTCAGGAAGGCAGGGGGCTCCCACATAAGGAAGATACTCCAACAGCTGGAGAAGGCCGGCTTGGTGAAGAAGGTAAAGGGCCAAGGGAGGGTCCTAACCCCCGCCGGGAGGAGCGTGCTCGACCACGTGGCCTACTTCACCTTCCAAGAAATAGCCGAAGAGATGGCCGAGCTCAAGAAGTACGCCGAGAGGTGAGAGTATGAGCTTCGACGACAGGGAGCTTGAGGAAATAAGGAAGAAGAAGTTAATGGAGCTGCAAAAGCGTATGGAAGAGGAGAGGAAGGCGGAAGAACTGAGGAAGAAGCAGCAGCTGGTGAAGGAGACTATACTGAAGAGCATACTGACCAGCGAGGCCCGCGCGAGGCTGGCTAACGTCAAGCTCGTGAGGCCCGAGCTCGCGGAGCAAGTGGAGAACTACCTAATAGCCCTCGCCCAGGCCGGGAGGATCGCCAGGCCCCTCACGGACGCGGAGGTAAAGGAAATATTGGCCCGGCTGGCGGGCGAGACGCGCAGAGAAGGGAGGATAAACATAAAGGAGAGGGGGTGGTGAGGGTGGCCCATTACAAGCACGTGGCCAAGAAGATTAGGCTAGGCAAGAAGACTAAGCAGAACAGGGCCCTCCCCGCGTGGGTTATATTAAAGACCCGCAGGAGGGTTACCCGGAACCCCATGAGGAGGTATTGGAGGAGGCAAAAGATAAAGAACGTCTGAGGTGATGGGCGTGCCCAAGGAAAAGGACGGCGTAATTTATACAATAAACTTGAGGAGGCTCTACTGGGGAAGGAGGAGCAACAGGGCCAAGAGGGCCGTGAGGATGGTTAGGGAGTTCGTGGCCAGACACTTCGGAGTGGAGCCGGAGGACGTGAAGATAGACAACACCGTGAACAACTACTTGTGGAGCGGGAGCATCACCAAGCCCCCGGCCAGGGTGCAAGTGTACGTCACCGTCAAGACCGAGTCCGGCGAGGAAGGCGAGAGGAAGGTAGCCTACGTCACCCTCGCTAACGTAAAGGACGTGGAGGACTGAAGCGACATGAACTTCGACGTAGTCCCCATATCCATTTTTGGGAACCCGAATATTGGCGTGTACATGTTCGCCAACGACGACTTCGCCCTAATTCCGCCCGGGGTGAAGGAGGACGTCGTTAAGAAGGTAGAGAGCGCGCTCAAAGTGACTGTCGTCGAGGCGAAGGTAGCCGACAGCACCCTCCTAGGCCTCTTCGTTAACGGAAACAACCACGCCTTGGTGGTCCCTTCAATAATAAAGGAGTATGAATTAGAGAACTTAAAAAGAGAGTTGGACTTGCCCATAAAGGTCGTATACAGCAAACTCACCGCAATGGGTAACGTGATACTCTGCAACGACAAGTTCGCCCTCTTCCATCCCGAAATGAGCAACTGGGTTAAGGACGTAACCGAGGTCCTCGGGGTCCCGGGCGAGACCGGGACCATAGCGGGGGTCCCCACCGTGGGCTCGGTGGCGGTGATAAACGACAAGGGAGGTTTGGTCCACCCGGACGCCAGCGACGAGGAGCTGAACGAGCTGGAGAAGAAGTTCCAAGTGGTGTTGGACATAGGAACGGTGAACTACGGCGTGCCCTACGTTAAGACGGGCCTCGTGGCCAACAACAAAGGGGCGGTCGTGGGCGACCTTACCACGGGCGTAGAAATGGCGAGGGTAGCTAGGGCCCTCTCTGGCGAATAATTTACCTAAAGCCCGCCCCCGACTCGTGGGGAAATAACTCCTTGGAAGGGATAATACTGGCCGCTGGGAAGGGGAGCAGGCTGAGGCCCTTAACGCTCACCGTGCCCAAGCCGTTGATCCCCGTGGCCGGGAAGCCCTTGGTTCAGTACGGCATAGAGCAGCTGAGGGGGGTGGGCGTTGAGAGGGCCGTGGTGGTGGTCGGCTGGCTGGGCGAGCTCTTCAAGGAGGTCTTGGGGGACGGGAGCGCCCTGGGGATGAGGTTCGAGTACGTGCTCCAACCCAAGAGGCTCGGGGTGGCACACGCGATACACACGGCGATAGTTAACGCGAACGTGAGGTCCCCCTTCCTAGTCTACTTCGGGGACAACGTGTTTGACGACGAGTGGGTAAAGAAGTTCAACTCGGTTGACGAGGAGTTCGACGCGTTCGTGGTGCTCGCCAAGGTAGAGGACCCGAGGCGCTTCGGGGTGCCAGTAATCGAGTCCGGGAGGATAGTTAAGTTCGTGGAGAAGCCCGAGAGGCCCCCCTCCAACTACGCCCTGACCGGCCTCTACGCCTTCAGAGATCCGGAGCAGTACGAGAGCTGCTTCTCGGAGCTCAAGCCCTCGTGGCGGGGCGAGTACGAGATAACCGACTTGTTGAACTGTTACATAAGGAGGGGTTACGACGTCAAGTACGCCGTGGTGGAGGGCTGGTGGAAGGACACCGGGGTCCCGGAGGACCTTATCGAAGCTATGAAGTTTATCTTGGAGAAGAAGTTGATCCACAAAGTGGAGGGGTCGGTGGAGGGCGAGGTGGTGGGGAAGGTTTACGTGGCGAGGGGGGCGACCGTGGAGGGGAGGCTCGTGGGCCCGGCCTACGTGGGCCCCGGCGCGGAGGTGAGGGGCTCCGCGGGCCCGTTCGTGGACGTGGAGGAGGGCTCGGTTGCAGAGGGCTCTTTCGTAGAATCCTTAATCCTCAAGGGATCTAAAGTTTTGATGAGGGGAGGCGCGACCTTGAAGAGGAGCGTGGTGGGGGACTACTCCAACATAGAGGTGGACGCCCCAGTGAGCTTAGAGGACGCGCTGTTCGCCTCTGAGAGCGCCCTTAAGGTGGGGCGCCTTGACTAGCTTCACCTTGCCCCCCTCCAGCCTCACCACCCCGTCCTCCGCGAGCTCCTTAACCGCTCCCTCTATGCAGCTCAAGAGCCCCTCCTCCGTGACCTCCGGCGCGTAGCAGTCTGCCACGTAAGCCTCCGCGGGCGCCAGGCCGGCGCTCATCAGCCTCAACAAGTCCACGCTCGCCTCCCCGCCCAACTTCTCCAACGTGTACACTACCCACTCCTTCGAGTAGAGCCTCAAGCCCTCTCCCCTAAGGCGACGTAGGGCTCCCGCTCCTTTTGTCCCGGAAGGGAGGGACGAAAGTACTCCCTCGGAGGAACCTTTAAATTCCCGCGTTTGGAGCCTTCCGCGAGGGAGGGGCGCTTGCCTAAGAAGAGGGAGAACCGTGGAAGGCATAAGGGCGACAAGGGCAAGACCGGCACGATACAGTGTGACAACTGCGGCAGGATAGTGCCGGCCGACAAGGCGATATGCGTTACCAGGTGGCACAGCCCAGTTGACCCCCAGCTCGCCAGGGAGCTCGAGAAGAAGGGCGCTATAATACCGAGGTACAAGATAACTAAGTGCTACTGCATCAGCTGCGCAGTGCACTTGGGTATAGTTAAGGTGAGGCCCGAGCACGAGCGCAAGAGGAGGGGCCTCTACTAGCTTTGAGGACCTTCGTCACCCGCTCTCTTACCGCGACCACTTCCCCCGCCTTCCCCAAGAGGGGGATAGCCTCCCACACCGGGAGGCTGGACGTGATAGCGAGGATGCTGAGGGCGGCCTTGTGGACGGAGAGGGGCGTAAGGAAGGACTCCTCTTTCTTTGTCACCTTGGAGGGCCCCCCTAACCCTCCGCTCACCTTGAGGTTCAAGGGACCCGAGCTCGAGGCGGACTTGAGCGACGAGAGGGCGGCCGTGGAGGCGATAAGGAAGTGTATGTTAGGCGAGCTCAAGGGCTGTAAGAGGACGAAGGAGAGTTTCGAGGAGGTGCTCAAGAGCTTGGGGATGAAGGTTTACGTCCTCTCCGAGGACGGGGAGGACGTGTGGTCCTTCGAGTTCCCGAAGTCCGCGGCCTTCCTCTTGGGCTCCCAGCACGACCTGGAGCTCCCTCCTTGGCTGGAGGCGGAGAGGGTTTCCTTGGGCCCCAAGAGCTACTTGGCCTCCCACTGCATCTACTACTTGCACTACGTCTTGGACCTCAAGCTCGACCCCAGCCCCCGGCGCCCGGGGTCATGAGGGTCAGCCGGGACCCCTTCTTGAGTTCCCCGGAGAAGTAGCCTTCCACCGGCTCCCCGTCCACCAAGACCGCCCCCGGCTCCCCGTCCGAGCCCCCCTTCGCGCCGGGGGACTTCGTCAAGTACCTAGACATGATCACGGTTACCTTTAGGTCGTCCAAGGCTATAAATTCCCTAACCACCCCGTCCCCTCCCTTGTGCGTCCCGGCCCCTCCGGAGCCCCTCCTCACGGAGTACCTAGTGAATAGCACCGGCGCCTCCCTCTCTATTATTTCTATCGGGGTGTTCATGGTGTTGGTCATGCCCCATTGGACGGCGTTCTGGCCGTCCGAGTCCTTGGTCGCGCTCCCGCCGCCGGCGTTGGTTTCATAATAGACCTTGTTCCCCCATGACAGTATCAAGTTGCTCATGGTGCCCGGGCCCCCGGAGGGGGCGTGGGAGAAGCCTTGCGCGGCGAGCACCACGGCCTCCAAGGCCCTCTGGGAGGTCTCCAAGTTCCCGGCCCCTACGGCGGCGGGGAACCGGGGGTTCAGCAAGCTCCCCTCCCTCGTCTTTACCTTTATTAAAGAATAAAGGCCGTGGTCCACCGGCCCCTCCGGGACGGTCATCGCCTTCACGAAGAAGGCCACCGCGGCGTAGGCTATTCCCTCCACCGCGTTCAAGTTGTAGGGCACTTGGTCCGAGGACCCCGAGAAGTCCGCCTCCACGACTTCCCCGACCTTGAGCCTCACCCTTATTTTCGCGAGGCCCTCCGGGAGCTCCAAGGGGACTTCGGCCTCCCCCTCCCCCGACACCTCGGCCAGCCTCTCCGAGTAGGCCCTCTTGGACGCCTCTAAGAAGTCTTCCTTGTACTCGTTAATGTCGCCGTAACGGTCCTCCAACTCCCTCAGCCTCTGGAGGCCGGTCCTCAAGGCCGCTATCTGTGCCTTCAAGTCGGCCAAGAACGTCTTAGGCCCCCTGACGCCCTTGGCCAAGTCCTCAGCTACCTTCAAAACCCTCCACCTCTTGGCCACTAGCGCGGGCTCTATTACTATCCCTTCCTCGAACAACGTCTTGGCGTTGGGGTTCAGGGAGCCGGGCACGGGGCCCCCTACGTCCACGTGGTGGGCCTTGTTAACTATCCAAACGTTCTTATACTTTGTCATAACAGTTACGTCGTTCAAGTGGGTGCCGGTCAAGTAAGGGTCGTTAACTATCATGACGTCCCCCTCATCCTCGACCAACTCCGAGGCCCTCTCAACCAGCCTCGGGGCCGCCCACGAGAGGCTGCCCAAGTGTACTGGGATGTGTTCGGCTTGAGCTAGTACCCTCCCGTCCTCGTCCAGCAAGGCGCAAGACATGTCCAAGCGTTCTCTAATGTTCGGGGAAACGGACGAACGTTTCAACACGCTTCCCATCTCTTCGGCTATGTAGCTCAAGGCCCTCTGGACCACTCCCGCTCTGAGCTTCAAGCTTCGCGACCCCCACTTGATCCCCTCCAACGTTTAAACTCTCGAAGGGGCTATACTTTACGCGGAGAAGAAGGATGATAGTGAAGAGGGTAAAGACCGGCATACCCGGCATGGACGAGATACTCTACGGAGGCATCCCGGAGAGGAACGTGGTCCTCCTGTCCGGCGGCCCCGGGACGGGGAAGACGATATTCTCCCAGCAGTTCTTGTGGTACGGGCTGGAGCACGGCGAGCCCGGGATCTACGTCGCCTTGGAGGAGCACCCAGTTCAAATTAGGAGGAACATGTTACAGTTCGGCTGGGACGTCAGGAAGTATGAGAAGAAGGGGACCTTCGCGATCATAGACGCCTTCACCGGCGGGATAGGCGAGGCGGCGAAGAGGGAGAAGTACGTCGTGAGGGACCCTACAGACGTCCACATGCTCGTGGACGTGTTGAGGGAGGCTATAAGGGACTTAGGGGCCAAGAGGGCCGCCATAGACTCGGTCTCCACGCTCTACTTGACCAGGCCGGCGGTGGCGAGGAGCGTGGTCCTCCAGCTGAAGAGGGTTCTGAGCGGCTTGGGGGTAACCAGCATCTTGGTGAGCCAAGTGTCCGCCACGGAGAGGGGCTTCGGCGGCCCCGGCGTGGAGCACGCGGCTGACGGCATAATAAGGCTGGACTTGGACGAGTACGACGGCGAACTCTACCGCTCTCTGATTGTCTGGAAGATGAGGGGGACTAAGCACAGCATGCGGAGGCACCCCTTCGAGATAACGGACAAAGGGATAGTGGTGTTCTACGACAAGGTGTTGAGAGTGAGGGCGGGCAAGGCCTACGTGGAGCCCCTGAACCCGGAGGTGGTGAGGGAGATGGAGGAGGCCTCCAAGAAGACGGAGGACGTCTACGAAGGGGAGGTCTGAGAGTTGGAGAGGCTCGTGGTGGCGGGGAGGGTTTACAACGCAATAAAGGTTATGAAAGACTTTCCTTTCGAGTACGCTTTGTTCTTGAAGTTCGAGGCGCGGGAGGGGGAGGTGTTGGTGAAGGACTTCGCCTTCCCCCTCCAGCGGGTTACCCGCACATCCTTCGAGGTGTTGGACCCGAGGCCGGTGGCGGCGGGCTACGAGGGGGTCTTGCACAAGCACCTAAGCTGTCGCGAGTTCTCCATAAGGGACCTCCCCCTGCTGCGCTCCTTCCCCCTCAACTTGTTGGTCGTAAGGGACCGGGTCGTGCGGGTGGCTTGGAGGGGTGAGCTCTACGCGGCTCACGAAGAAGGAGCTGGAGATGGAGTTGGAGAGGGTGCGCTGGAAGAAGGGGAAGTTAGGTATAAAGTACGAGCAATACCCAACCCCCGCCTCTGTGGCGGCGGACGTCTTGTGGAGGGCCTTCTTGGCCGGGGACATCGAAGGTAAGCTTGTGGTGGACTTGGGCTGCGGCACGGGGAGGCTCGCGTACGGGGCCTCGCTCTTGGGCGCTAGGTCCATATGCTTGGAGCTGGACTTGGAGCTTTTGAGGGAGGCCCCTTTGGAGGAGAGGGTGCTGGCGGAGGTCCCGCGCGTACCTTTGAGGAGGGCCGATACGGTAATAATGAACCCGCCCTTCGGGACCAAGGTGAAGAGGGCGGACAGGGCCTTCTTGTTGGCGGCCTTCGACCTGGCCCCCACCGTCTACTCCATCCAGCCCTCGGGGGTTTGGAAAGTCGTTAAGAGGTTGGGAGAGGAGAGGGGCTTCCGGTGCGAGGCCTTGGCCCGGTACGAGATGCACCTCCCCCAGCTCTACGAGTTCCACGTCTCTAGGAAGAGGAGGACCGAGGTGAGCCTCTATTGCTGCCGGCGGTGGTGACCACCACCCCCTCCTCCGTCACGAAGATGGTGTGCTCCCACTGCGCCACCTCGCCCCTCTTCGCCTCTATGAGTATAGGATACGCCGTTAATACACCTATCTTCGATAACCTCAACAGAGCTTCCATCAACTTGTCGTAAGCCATCACGTCCGTGAGCCAGCGGGGGGAGAACGGGAGGGTCTTGAACCTTTCGTTTATCACCTCTACCAAGTCTTTTAGGTCGCCCGCCCTCTTCTCCCACCCCTTGGGGGGCCTAGGCCGGAGGGAGAAGATGGTAACCTCCTTCCCCTCCACCACGTACCCGGCCCCGTCCGTGCCGAAGGGCTCTATCGCGTACGCCCGCCCGGGCTCCAGCTTGAAGGGCAAGGGCTCGGGGACGTTGGGTATGGAGACCCCGGAGTGCACCAAGTAGGGGGCCAAGCCGTGGCCTCCCAAGTTAGAGATCGGTTTGAAGCCCTTCCTCCTTATCGTCACACTTATGGTGGTCCCTATGGCGGAGACCGAGAGGCCCGGCCTGGCCCTCTCCAAGGCCCTCTCCAGCGCCTCTTTGACGGCCTCCGACAACTTCTCGTGTTTCTCCACGGGCTTGAGTAACACGCTTATTGCGGAGTCCGCGATCCTCCCGCGCACGTGGGCGCCCAAGTCGAGTTTGACTATCCCCTTCTCCGGGAGCCTCTTCGGGTCCTCCGGCACGGGGGAGTAGTGGGCGGCCTCGTAACCCACGCTCAGGTTACAGGGGAAGGCCGGCCCGTCCGAGAGCTTCCTTATTAGGTCCTCCACCTCCTCGCAAATCTCTAAAACCGAGGCGCCGGGCCTTATCAGCTCCCTCCCCCTCTCCAGCGCCCTCCTGACAGCTTCTCCGGACCTCAAGTAGAGCTCCAGCTCCTCTATGGTTTGACACCGCCCTCCCTCCTAGGGGGGCGTATTTCAAGGAGTTCCTCGACCCTAGCCTTAAACCTGGCCCACCATTCTATGCCCTTCCCCTCATCGAAGAGCCTCCCCCACTTCTCCGGCATGACCCTCTTAGCCATAGTCCTCACGACGTCGTAGGTCTTCTTACTCTCCCACGGGACGGGCTCGGCTCCGGCCTCCACGTTGTACACGGCCACGCTCCTATACACGGCCTTCGCGTACTCGTCGTTGACCTCCGCCCCCACCATCTCCTTGTACATCTCTCCCACCAGCCTCTCCGCCCACTTCCGGTGGAAGCGGCATATGCCGGCGTTGTCTATTATGAGCTCCTTCAAGGCCCTCTTGAAGGAGCTCTCGGCGAACTTCTCGGGCTCGTCGAAGGTCGGCCGGTAGTTGGTCCAGTACCTCCCCAAGACGTAGAGCGGGGCTACCATTCCGGGGGCCCAGTACAAATTCGGCGTCATGTAGCCCTTCTCCCCGAAGGCGACGTAAACCGCTAAGTCCTCGAACTTCACCCTCTCCGTCCTGGAGGGGAGCTCCCGGTCCAAGTACTTGGCCGCCCCCCTGAGCCCCCTCTTCGCCGCCTCCCCCGGCACTCCCACGCCCTTAGCGTACTGCTCCAATATCTTTTTCGCTATCTCGTAGTTCTTCTCGCTCTCCTCCACCTCGAAGTGGGAGGGGTCGAAGGACGGCGGCTCGCTCACCCCGAGCTCCTCGGGCCTCAACAAGTTCCGGTAGAGCGCGTCCATGAGCCACGAGACCACGTGGCCGGCCTCTATGGCGTCCATCCCGTACGAGTCCACCACTTCTATCAACTTTACTGTTAAGTCCAACTTGAAGACTCCTATCAAGGGCCCCATGGCGTTGCTCGGCTCGTAGTCCAGCTTCACGCCCCTCCAGACTTTCTTACAAGCGGCCGGGCACGGGTCCCCGCAGCCGCCGAAGACCCTCCTCTTTATGGTCTCCTCCACGAACGGCGTCCAGAAGTACTTAATTATCATCTTGCTCAGTCTCGTCCTCGTCTCGTCGCTGTAGTATATGCTGTTAAAGGCGAACATCGGTATTAGGTCCCTGTAGTAAACGTAGTTCACCCCGAAGGTCCCCCCGCTCTTGTACTTGGGGTCGTACCGGTACTTGGTGGTTGCCTCCAAGACCGCTTCCACGTAACTCTTGCCGAAGGCCTCCCTGCTGAGCCTCTCCGGCAAGTCCCCGGGGACCTCCGGCGGCTCGTAACGCCCCCCGAAGCCCACTGCCCACACGTTGTGGGCCCTAGCCAAGGCGCTCCCCGGGCCTCCCCTCCCGAAGAAGTCCACCGCAAAGGGGGAAAGCTCGTTGCCGAGCCTCTCTATGCTGACCAACGAGCCCGACACGGAGAACAAGGAGAAGGGTCCCACAGCTACGGCGCGCGCGGGGGAGTAGTTGTCGTAAACGTACTTGCTCAAGGCGAAGGTGCCGAAGTAGCCCCCGTAGTTGAAGGCGTCCGAGGTAACGTTCTTGAACTTGACGTCCTTTAGCCCTTCCTCGTCCCCCTCCAAGAGCACTATTTTGGGGGAGTTGGCCCTCCCCTTGAAGACTACCAGGCTCGTCCCGGAGCTTATGAAGTCGAAGCCCGCCCCTCCGGCGGCCGTGACGTGGAGGCCCCTCGTCATGGGACTTTTGAAGACTATTATTAGCCTGTTGCTCCCGAAGAAGGGGGAGCGCGCGAAGGGGCCAGTACCCATAACTACTAAGTTCTTCTCCACGGGGTCCCAGTCTTGAGTTTGGTACTTCAAGTGGAGCTTCACTCCAGCTTCCACCGGGCCCAAAGCGTTTATGTTTATCCTCCTCCAGTTTTCCTCCTCTAGGTCGATTTCTATTGGGTTAATCAAGGGCTCGCGCAACCCGTTCGCCCGGGACAATTCTAGGAAAGGGAACCAAAGTGTGGGGGCGTTCAACAGAAAGCGCCCCCCGCGCGAGCCCCTCCCAGGCGGAAGGGTAATGATGTATATGACGCTGGACGTCCTAGCGTGTCCGTACTGCAAGGATGAAGGCTTCCCGCTGAAGCTTTATGTAATAGAAAAGAAGAAGGTGAAGAGGAAGAGGCCCCCGAAGGAGAAGCCCTACTGCGAGCTCTACTGCGGCTACTTGGGGAAGTACTTGAAGGACGTGCGAGACCCCCCTTGCGAGCAGTGCTTGGACGAGGAGGTGGTGACGGGGGTGCTCGTCTGCCCCAAGTGCGGGCGCTGGTTCCCGATAATAGACGGCATCCCGCACATGCTGCCGGACGAGCTCAGAAACAAGGAGGAGGACTTGAAATTCCTAAGGAAGTACAAGGACTTGTTGCCCGAAGAGGTGCTGTCCGGCAAGCCTTGGGGGATAAAATGAACCCCCTCTTGAAGTCCCACTTGCTCGCGTTTTTCCTGTTCCTCTCCGCCTCTTCCTCGGACCCCTACGTCCTGAGGGAGGCCCACGTCTACGGCTCCCTCTCCGTGGGGCTGGCCAGCGGGCTGGCCTCGCTGGTCGGACTGGCCTCCAAGCTTACTATGTTCAAGAGGGGCTTGAGCCCGGGGATGGCCTCCTCCGCCCCCGCGTTGATGATCCTCGCCTACCCTACGGCGCTCCTCGGCCTCCCGGGCTTCTTCGCGTACTTGATGCTCACCAACGTAGCGTTCGCAATAATATTGGTTTTATCCCTAACAGTGGTCGCGGAGGAGGCGCCTCCGAACAAGCTGGGCTTCCACTACGCGTTGAGGGGGATCGCGCTCTCGGCCGCGTCCTTCTTGGGACCCCTCGTGGGGGGTTTGGCTTACTCCGCCTTGGGCCTCCCGGGCTCCCTGGCCGTCGGGGCCGCGGCGTCTGCAGTAACCTTCGCGATTCAGAGGACCTTGATGGGCTACTCCTTCAAGGGCGGGGGCGGGTGGAGCTTCAGCCCCTCTTGGGCGTTGGCCTACGCTACCTCCTTCTTCTTGGCTTCAACCGTACTTATAATTTCCACTTACTTGCCGCCCTACCAAGCGAGCCGCGGCAGCGGGTACTTGGCCACCACCTACTTCTTCTCCGGGAGGGCCTTGGGCAGCGGGAGCACCAGGGTGCTCGGGGGCATAATCGCGGACGCGGCTCCGCGCTTGATAGCGGTCCCTCCCTTGCTGGCCCTCGCGGCCTCCCGCTTGGCCCTCAACGCCCTCGAGCCCTCGGCGGCGGCCGTCGCGGGGTTCTTCACCGGCGGCTCTTGGGGTTTAGCCAGTCCCACGTTGCTCTCAATAGCCGCGAGGGAGAAGGAGAAGGGGAAGAGCATGAGTTTATTCACGACGGCTTGGGACTTAGCAAACGTGACCTCGGTCCCCCTCGCGGGGGCCGCGGGCTCCTTCGAGGCCTCCCTCTCGCTCTCCACCGCGACCGCCTCTATGGCGTTGGTCTCGGCGGCGCTCCTCGCGGCCTCTCGCAAAATAAACCCCGGGCGGGGCTAACCTCTCGTCGGGGAGGAAAATGAGCTTAGGAGAGGCCTTCTCCAAGCTGATAGAGAGGATGGTTGTAGAGGAGTTCCACCCCAAGTCCGTTAAGGTGATAGCCGAGCCGTCGCCCTTCGGGGGCACTTACTACATAGAGATGACTTTGGATGAACTCCCGGAGGACGTGGAGTTCAGAATAACCGAGATTGTAAACGAGGTGGAGTTCAGCTTTTACATGCCTACGAGCTTCGACGTGGAGAAGGATGGGGACTCTTACAAGGTCAGGGCGCTCTTCGTGAGCTCCGGCGAGGAGGGGGCCTACGCCTACTTGTAATAGAAGGTCCTCCCGCCGACCTTCAATATAACTTGCCTCCTGTAGGCCATTTGTATTATCCACCCCGCGTTCTTCTTCAACCCCTCAGCCTCGACCTTCAGGACGGGCTCCTTGAGCTCGAAGCTCACCAGCTTGCCCCCCAACATCTCCACCCCCTCCCTCAAGTCCCTCGGGTCCACGGGAGGCAAGCGCTCGCAGAGCTCCCTCTCGAAGATGCAAGAGTCCCAGCACACCTCTCCGTGGTGCCTCGCGTTGGCGTCGCAAGCGGTGTAGAGTACCCTCATGCCCAAGGACTCGGCCTCCCTAGCTATCTTGTCCCTCAAATCCCTAGTGTACACGTAGACTTGTTCCCTCCCCCTCGGGAGCCTCCTCAGCCTCCCCTCCAGAGAGACCCCCAAGGAGCGCAAGTTCTTCATTATCCTCTGAGTCACCCTCAGCCCCCCTAGGACCACGTCCTCCAAGCCGTAGCTGGAGGCCAGTTCCAACAACTCCTTGGACTCCTTGTCAGTTATGCCGGGGATTATCGGCCTTATGAAGACGGCGACCCCCTTCCCTCCGTCCTTTATCTTCTTAGCCAGCTCGAACCTCTTCTCCACCGGGGGGAGCCTCGGCTCCAGCTCCCTTGCCCTCCTCAAGCTGCTTACCGAAACTAACACGCTCAGCCTCCTCTCGGAGGACTCCAAGAACTCATTCAACCTCCTCTCGGGGAACACCATCTTAAACGACATTTGCGTGTAGTTGCCCAAGTACTTCAACCACTTGAGGTATTCGAAGGTCTTGTCCAACAGTAAGGGGTGGAAGGGCTCCGTAACGGAGCCCACCGCCACGTAGGTCCCGGTGGGGCCGGGGGCGACGTTGGGGTTGAGCATTAACGCCAGCGCCAGCTCCGGCCCGCTGAGGGGGTAGGGCTCCACCTTGTCCGTGGGGAACCCCATGTCAGCTATGTAACAATAAACGCAGCCCAAGTCGCACCCTATCCCCGGGTGGACCGTTATCCCGCAGTCCCTCGGCTCCCTCCTCGCGTGCCAGTCCTCTTCGGCCTTCCTCACGTCCTCTACAATCTCCTTTAACTCTTCCAACTTCTTCCTCTTCATCTCTATAGCCTTCGTGAGCCTCCCCAAGGCCCTCACCCGGAGTCGAACAGGGACCTCTGCTTGTAGACCTCGTTAAAGGCCTTCTTTAAGTCGCTTACGAACTGCTCCTTGAGCTTCGGGTTCCGGAGGACGGCGGCGGGGTGGTAGGTGACCAAGACCTTCACCCGCGCCCCTCCCGCGGAGGCGACCAAGACCTTCCCCCTGACGCCCTTCAACGGGCCCTTGAGGCCCAGCAAGGCCTCGGCGGCTGTCCTCCCCAGCGCCACGACCAACTTAGGCCTTATGCAGTTCAGCTCCTCAATTAAGTAGGGCTTACACGCCTCCACCTCCTCCTCAGTGGGGGTCCGGTTCCCGGGGGGCCTACACTTCACTACGTTCGTTATGTAGTATTTCTTAAACCCTATTTGAGATATCGTGGAGCGGAGGAGCCTCCCGGCCCTCCCTACGAAGGGGCGCCCCTCCTCGTCCTCCTCCTTTCCCGGGGCCTCCCCCACGAAGACTACCTCCGCCCCCTCGTCCCCCTCCCCCGGGACCGGGTTCTTCCTAACCTTACAGAGGTCGCACTTGCAACACCCCTTGACCTTCTCCGCCACCTCGCGCAAGCACACGGGGCGCACCGGAGCCCAGCGCTCTTCAGCAACTTTTGTGAGGGGCTCCCGGGAGGGCCCTTGAAGGAATTTTACGCCTTGTTGCTCGTAGCCTTCTTGGGCAACGCGGCCTCGAGGACCGCCAGGATGGGGAGCGCCTTCGCCACCTTGGAGGAGGGCTGGGGCTTCTTGGCGGCTTTGGCAGCGGCCTTCTCCTTGGGCCGCCTGGCCTCCTCGTTCTTAGGGGGAGAGCTGAGCAAGAAGTACGGATCCAAGGTGACCTCCTTAGGCTTGGCCTCCTTGGGCGCGACGGGCCTCGGGTACGCGCTCTTGCCGCCCAGCTACTACCCCTTGCTCCGGGCCTTCCACGGCTTCAGCGCGGGCTTCACTTGGCCTTCCTTGCAAGCGATCACCATGAGCAAGGTCCCCCGGGAGTACAGGGGGAGGGCTTCTTCCCTCTACTTCGTCTCCGGCAACCTCGCTTGGTTCTTCGCCTTCGCGTTGGGAGGGCTCTTGGCCGAAAGTGCCTTGGTCCCGAGCGCGTTGGCGCTCTTCGCCCTCTCCCTAGCGGTCCTCGCCTTCAAAGGGAAGGCGGTGGAGGAGAGGCGCAAGGGCAAGGGGAAGGCCTTCGTTCCCCCGCTCTCGGCGCTGGTGATGACGTCTATAGCGCTGGGCATTATGACTGTGTTAGTGAACACGGAGGTCGCGGTGGCGGTGTTTGGGAGGGAGTTCGGGAAGGCCTTCGGAGGGCTCCTGCTGGCCGCGGCAGCCCTCGTGGGATCGATAATAAGTTACTTCCTCAACAAAAAGTTAATTGACATCTCCGAGAGTCACTTGTCTATGCTGCTCCCCGCCGTCGGGGCCTCCTTGTCGGGCTTCTTGATCTCCGCCCCTCCCCCGCTGTCGGCCCTCGGCCTCTTCTCGACCAAGGCCTTAACCATGTGGTGGAGGAGCTCCGCCTTGGGGCTCGCCCGGGCGGGCGACGTGGGGAGGAGGGTCGGCGCCTTCAACGCTGCTGGAGACTTCGGGAGGCTCTTAGGCTCCCTCGCGAGCTCCCTCGGCCCTTGGACGGTCGCGCTCTTGCCGGCCCTCTCGCTGGCCTTAGGTACGCTCGCTTGGGCTCACAGCCGTTCAACGCTCTCCACGAGCTCGGCCGAGTGAAGGGCCACGTCTACCCCCAACTCCTTCCCTTTCTTCTTTAGGAGCTCCCTGAGCTCTCCCACGCTCACCTTGGCCCCGGCCAAGTCGACGACCATTATCATCGCGAACATCCCGCGGAGGACCGTTTGGGATATGTCAACTATGTTGACCCCTTGTTCGGCCAGCACGGAGGAGATCCCGGCTACTATGCCTACCCGGTCCTTCCCGACTACGGTTATTACCGCGTACTGGGGCAACCGCTTCCCCGGGGGCCCTCAAAAAGGAGGGTTTTCACGGTTCACTCCCACGGGAACTTCCCGTGCTTCTTGAAGTACTCGTATATCCCCCCTTCCTTCATTACCTCCATTATCATAGGGGGGTAGGGTTTGAACGAGTACTCCTTCCCCTTGGTGAGGTTCCGTATTACGCCCTTCTCCAAGTCCACCTCGAGCTCGTCGCCCTCCTCTGTCTCATCCACTACCTCCGGGGCCTCTATGACCGGGAGGCCTATGTTTATTGCGTTCCTAAAGAATATCCTGGCGAAGCTCTTAGCTATTACTGCGCTCACCCCGGAGTACTTGATCGCTATTGGCGCTTGCTCCCTGGAGCTCCCCATCCCGAAGTTCTTGCCCGCCACCACCACGTCCCCGGGCTTGATCCTCTTCGCCAGCTCGGGGTCCAAGTCCTCGAACACGTGCTTCGCCAGCTCGTAGTAGTCTGTGGTCTTCGCCTTGTACCTGAAGGGTATTATCATGTCCGTGTCTATGTTGTCGCCGAGCTTAGCGACCACTCTACCCTTGATCATGTCGCTGCCCTCGCGTCCTTGCGTCGGAGGGCTTTTCAGCCTTTGACTAGCCACTCCAGCGCCTCCCCGGGGTCCTCGAAGGCCTTGACCTCAGCTAGCTCCCTCGAATCTACTCCACCTTCCATCAGTTCGAAGTACTTGTCGGTGTCCATACCATGGCCCTTGACTAAGGCTACCCTCTTCCTCTCCCGGTAGGCCATCAAGACCTCCATGAGCGTTCCCGCCCCTCCGCCCAAGGCGAGCAGCGCCTCCGCCGCGCTCACCAGCAGTGCGCTCCTGAAGTTCTCCGCCATGTTGGTCCTTATTACGACGACGTTCTCCCTCTCCTCCGCCGGGCACTGGTAGCCTATGGGCAAGAAGATGTAAACCTTAACTCCCCTCTTAGCGGCCTCGTCCACCACCTTGCCCATGAGTCCCCAACAACCGCCCAACATGAGCTCCGCGCCGAGCTCGGCCGCCTTGGAGGCTAGGGACTCAGCGAGGCTCCCCGGTCCCTCGCAACCACAAGCGGCGACCGCGACCTTCACGCTCCCCTACCGTAAGGTTCAGAAGGCCTCGAGCGTGATAAGCTCCTTAGCGCGGAGCCCTTCGCCGCTCGAACCCCTAATCCGTGGGCGCTTGGGTTTTGGGAGCGCAATTGGGGCTGTAGGGGTTATACAACAGAACTCGAGGTCGCTTCCCCATGAAGAATTTTGTGTCGATCATCACAATGTTGGAGGAGTATAAGCTCTTCGCTCTTGTATTTCGTTTTGGAGCATTATCTTTGTTCTTCGCGCCTCAATGAATTCTATATGAGGAAGTTCACCGGATGGAAATGGAACGTGGTCTTTCTTTCCATCCTCTCTTGAGACTCTACTGTACTACCAGTTCGATCCCAAGAGATTGGAAATAAAGACGTCTTTCTATCCTCTTTTGAGACTCTACCAATATCTCCTGCATAATTGTGCCACCGCTTAGTCACCTTTCTATCCTCTCTTGAGACTCCACGGCCTGGGATCTATTCAGGGCCCTGAAAGAGGGAAGGCCGATCTTTCTATCCTCTCTTGAGACTCCACAGAGGCAAGAAGTACGCGGAGCTAGGGGCGCTGGCGGGCGTCTTTCTATCCTCTCTTGAGACTCCGCCCCACCCCTCGCCAAGAGGAACTGCTCAGGAAGTGGTTGGGCTTTCTATCCTCTCTTGAGACTCCGCGGCAGCCGACGATAACCCCGGAGAGGTCGCCCCGATGATCCTTTCTATCCTCTTTTGAGACTCCACTGCCTGGAGAGCTTGGCAAGGGGAGTGCCGTGCTTGGCAGGCTTTCTATCCTCTTTTGAGACTCCACGAACGATAGGAAAGTGATTTATGTTTCGACTGAGCAAACAATCTTTCTATCCTCTTTTGAGACTCCACATGAATATATAGTAAAGCTCGCGAGGCTACTCGACTACCTCGTCTTTCTATCCTCTTTTGAGACTCCACCGAAGCCTTCCATATAAAGCTCCAAGGTCTTTCCCTTAAAAGAATTGCGTTCTACTGCGAGTTTACAATTCTCCACGTTTTTCCCTTTATTCGAGAAATTTTTCCTCTGCCCTTCCCTCCACGATCTTCAGCGTTCCCATGAAAAGATATAAGGGGGTTTGAGAGAGTGAATAGTAATGGTGCGCTTTCGAATATAGGATGTTCCCATGTGGGCAAATATGAAAAAGGAAATTAACAAATATAAAAGTTTGGTAATGAGTTATGCGGGCTCGCTTACGGAATTCGTCGTCACCGCTCCGGCCGGGGAGTGGCGCTCATCGCCCTGAACTTAAAACGGGGGTCAAGCTATGTAGCTGAAGCGGTGACGAAAGTGAGGCTCAGAACCGGCGTGGAGGGCTTCGACGACCTGATAGCCGGCGGGATACCCAAGGGCTTCTTGGTGGCGGTCGTCGGGGAGCCCGGCACGGGGAAGACGGTCTTCAGCATCCACTTCGCGTGGAAGGGGGTGTTAGACGGCCAGAAGGTGATATACGTAACCACCGAGGAGAGCAGGGAAAGCATAATTTCCCAAGCAGCTCAATTCGGGATGAACTTCAACAAGGCCATAGAAGAAAAGAAGATGGTCATCATAGACGCGTTGCTCAGGGACAAGGCCGACCAGTGGAACATGGTAGAGCTGACCGTCGAAGAGCTCCTAAACAAGATAATTGAAGCTAAGAAGTACTTGGGATACGGCGACGCGAGGGTAGTGATAGACTCCATGAGCGCCTTCTGGCTCGACAAGCCAGCGATGGCCAGGAAGTACAGTTACTTGGTGAAGAGAGTATTAAACAAGTGGAACATGACAATAGTGGCCACCAGCCAATACGCGATTACCACCTCCTTCGGCTTCGGTTTCGGCATAGAGCACGTGGCGGACGGAATAATAAGGTTCAAGAAGATGATAAAGGGATGGGAGCTCAAGAGGTACGTTATAGTGGAGAAGATGAGACAGACTCCCCACTCCTTGAGGGTCCACGAGATAGAGATAGTGGACGGAAAGGGGATGAGGGTCAAGGGGCCGGTGGAGTACACGAGGGACGAGGTGACCCTCCCCTCCAAGGTGGTCGAAGGGGTGAAGAGGGGGTTGGCCCGGAAGGCCTTGGAGGAGCGCTTGATGGAGCTGGACTAGCCAGTTAGGTCCAGCTTGGTGTAGCTTCCCAAGATCTTCAAGAACGAGGATATCTTGGATGCCTCCTCCAACACCTCCTTGAGGGCCTCCCGGGAGCCCTCCGTTTCGATGTAAAACACGTACCTCCACGGGTGGTCCTTGAGGGGCCTTGAGTATATCATGGTTAGGTTGATCCCCCTCTCCGCGAATGGCTTTAGGAACTCGAACAGTCCCCCGGGCCTGTGGGGGACGGAGGCGAGCAAGGCCGTCTTGTCGCCCTCCGGGTTGTCCCTCTTGTGTATCACGAAGAACCTAGTGGCGTTGTGAGGCTTGTCCTCCACGTTCGCCCTCAATACTTTCAGCTTGTACATCTCCACCGCCTTGGGAGAACAAAGCGCCGCCGCCCCGGGCTCTTGGGCCGCTATCCTAGCGGCTTCCGACGTGCTGCTGGTAGGTACTTGCTCTACCCCCAACTCCTTCAAAAGTTTGGTAGCTTGCTTAAATATCATAGGGTGTCCATAGACCCTTTTAATTTCCTTTACGTCCTTCACAGTCCCCGAGGCCAACATTATCCTTATCGGTATCTCCACGTCGTAGTAAACCTTTACGTGGGACTGCAAGAACGCGTCTATGGTCTCGTTGACGGGCCCCTCCAGCCTGTTCGCTATTGGTACTACCCCGAAGTCCGCCTCCCCCTTCTCCACTGACTCGAACACCTCCGGTATGCTGCCCTTCGACACGAGCTCCTCCTTGGGGAAGACTAAGGACGCCGCCTCGTGGGTGTAGCTCCCCGGGGGCCCCAAGTAGGCCACCTTGACCTTCATTGGGCTGAGCGAGCGGAGCCACTCTATTACCGGCTTCAGCTCCTCCGGCCACGTGCCGGAGGGCAGCCTCGTAGGCCTCTCCCTCGCGGCCCTCTCCGCTAACTTCAAGAGCTCTTCCACTACGTCCAAGGATTCACCGCGAGGCCCTTGGAGGAACGCTAATAAGATGGACGCGCGCCCCGATGTGGGTAGCGAGGGTGGCGTTAGCGATAGTCCTCATAAACACTGAAATAGGCGGCGAGCTGGACGTGTTCGAGAAGCTCAAGTCTATAAAGGCAGTGAGGGAGGCTTACATAACCTACGGGACCTTCGACATAGTGGCCAAGATAGAGTCGCCCACCTTGAGCGAGATACAGAAGGTGGTCAACGAAATAAGGAACTTGAAGGGAGTTAGGTCCACCCTGACGCTTATAGCCGTAGAGGGCAAGCACTTCCAGAGATGATAGTGGCTCTGGACAGCTTCGACGAGCCCCGCTCCGGGTGCACGACCCTCACCGCCAGCTTACTAGCCCTCCACTTGGCCTCCAAGGGCTTCCGGATGCTGGACTACCCCCGCTTGGTCCGCTTGAACCCTGCGGTCCCTTGGAAGACCCGGGGGAACGCGGCGGTAGCCCTCGAGTTCGAGGGGAGCGCAGAGGAGCTCTTCGAGGAGGCGAAGGCCTTCTTGGAGCGCGCCCCGGGGAGGGGGGCCCTCGCGGTGGGGGAGGAGTTCCCCGAGGTCTACCCCGACGCGGTGGAGAAGGTCTTGGACCCTGACGAGGTGGCCAAGAAGTTCGAGGGCTTGTGGTGGGGGAGGAAGGAGGCCTTGGTTGGCGCGCTGGCGGCGGGGGCGGCTGAGGGGCTGAACAACTTCGAGCTGCTGGCGTACAGGCTCCCCCAGAACTTGGGGAGGCCTAGGAGGTGCTCCTTCCACCCGGCCTACGAGGCCCTCCTGGAGCTGGCCTACCCCTCGATCCACGAGAGCTCGCCGGAGGTGGTATGCCCCAAGGGCCCGGACCCGGTGCTCTTGGGCATAAGGGGCTCCCACCCTCCCTTGATGTGGGCCGCCCTCCAGCTCTTCGACGGGGAGCCCTTCTGGCTCGCGACCATGTTTAGGACGAACCAACACTCCTACGAGCCCTCCCGGAGGGCCGAGGAGTACCCCTACGAGTTCGTGCAGAAGGAGTTCGAAGGGAGTTACGAGGTGAGGGGGGAGGACGTACTCTTCGGCGATTACGTTTTGTTCAACGAAACTGGAATAACCAAGATATTTAAAGAGATGATTGGGTATGAGAACAAGGTTTCCGTCAAGCTCGACGTGGTGGTCAAGCCTGGCTCTAAGGGGGTGGCGGCGCTGAGGGACTTGAGGGCGCTCTTCTGGAAAAGGAAAGCGCCCAAGTGTCCCAAGTGCGGGGGGCCGATGGTCAGTATGGGCAAGAAGACCTTAATGAGGAAGTGCAAGAAGTGCGGCTACAAAGCTGAGGTCCTCCCGAAGCTCGAAATAAAGGTCTTCGAGGGCACAGTCTTCCCCGTTCAAGGGAGGAAGCTGCACTTGGAGGGGGACTACCGCTCCCCTCCGTGGCCCCCCGAGGGGAGGATATGCGAGAAACCGGGGTGTGCGATCTGGGTCGCACACGGGTTCGATCATCACTAAGCGGCGTCAGCAACGCCGACCCAGCTCATCCCCACGCCCAGGCCCTCCGGCAGGACCAGAGCTTTCTTGATTAAGTATAGGGCCTCCGACACCGCGTCGCTGCTCTCCTCCCCCTCCACCGACGCCTCCACCTTGACAGTTTCGCAGTCCAACAAGTGGCCGTGGAACTCGTGGAACGTGTGGGGGGTCGGGAAGCACCCCGCCACCTCCCGCACGTCGATGTCTATATAAACGTTTAGGGCGTTCCTCACGTACCTACCTACAGCGATTAAGGACTCCATCAGCTCAGCCGCCGCCTCGCGGGGGAGCGCGGACGAGAGGGTTACAGTGAGCTTGATCCTTTCCACACGCACCCCCACTAGTTTCAGTGACCCCTCACCTTTTTTCTGAGAAAGACAAAGGTGCTTACCCAAAGTATACGCTTACTTTTCTAAGGTAGCCGTCGTGGAGGGCCCGGTGTGCCGCGTGGGGTGGACCTACTCGAAGGCGGGCGTTGACGTCTCCGCCCAAAAGGCAATGGAAGAGCAATTCATTAAGAAGAGCAAGAAGCTTGCGAACGGGATCGGGGGCTACGCCTCCTCCTTCAACGTCTGCGGGGAGGTAACCCTCCACGTGGACGGGGTGGGCACCAAGACCGAGCTCCTCCGAAAGTATTCCCGAAACTGGGTGGCCGGGTGGGACTGCTTGATGGTCAACGCCAACGACGTCGCTTGTGAGGGCTTTAGGGTCTTCGCCTACGTAGATTACTTGGCCGTGGAGAGGGGAGACCCAGTGTTGGCAAGGGAGGTTGCCGAGGGGATGAGCAAGGCGGCCGAGGCCTTGGGGGCCGTGCTGGCCGGCGGGGAGACCGCCATAATGCCGGACGTGGTCAAGGGGTACGACGTCTCTTGCACGGTCTTGGGCGTTAGAGAGGCGAGGCCCCAGCCCCCGAGGCCCGGCGACGCCGTCATAGCGGTCGCCTCCAACGGGCCCCACGCCAACGGCTACACCCTCATACGGAGGCTCATCCAAGCCGGCTTGCTCGACCCCGAGCCGTTGCTGGACTTCCTCCTCGCCCCCGTGGCGAACTACCACAACCCCCTCTTGAGGGCAATGAAGGAGGGTAAGGCCAAGTGGGGGGCCCACGTGACCGGAGGGGCCTTCTACAAGGTGCACTCCAGGCTCCCCAAGGGGCTAGGGGTGAGGCTCGAGGCTTGGGAGGTCCCGGAGGGGTTCGTGAAGATAGTTGAGGCGGCTGGGATGAGCGCGGAGGAGGCGTACAAGACCTTCAACATGGGCGTCGGGATGCTTGTGGTGGGCTCCGAGGAGGCAGTGGAGGCGTTCGAGAGGGAGGGGCTGAAGGCTTGGAAGGCGGGGGAAGTGGTGGAGGGGCCGACGGAGATAGAAACCCCGTGGGGCAAGGTGGTCATCCGCTGACGAACTTCTTCACCAGCTTCTCGGCGTCCCCCTTAGGGACCCCCACCACGTTGACCACTTCCCCGGTCCTAAGCTTCACGGTGACGTTCGAGTAGCCCAAGAGCTTGCCCACGGGGGAGCTCTCCACCGAGACCTCCGCTATTGTGCTCTTCGGCACGTTCCTAGTCTTGCTGTACACGGGCAACTCTACCCTTATTATTAAGCCGTCGTCGTTGAAGTAGTACTCTACGGAGTTGGTGTAAATTATGATGAACCCTACTTCTATCAGGGAGATTATTGATGATATAACCAACAAGAGGGGGTTTGTTAGGTAAACCGCCGCGGCGGTAAAGGCCAAGGGGACCAGAACTAAAACGGCCTTCTTCTTGAGAATTAATACGGATAGGACGGCGATCGCCGCCAAAGACGCCCAGAGGTAAACGTCCTCCACGAAAGGCGAGGCTACGTTGAGCGCGAGGGCCAGCGCTAGGAAGAACAGCTCCCCCGCTCTGGCCCTCAAGGTGGGTTTGAAGGAGATTCCCTCAGCGCTCAAGACCTACTTCACCTCCTCAGATACTGCCCTAGTCCTCATCGGGCTTGGCGAACTTGGGCCTCTTGGAGTACAGTATCGGGAGCGTCTGGGGGAGCTGGGGGTAGCCCCCAACTTCCTCGGAGACCACCCTTATTACTTCCTCTAAGCTCACGTCCTCCCGATCGTTGGTCTTCCTCCTCATCAGTATGACCCTCCCGAGCTTCTCTTCCCTCTTGTCTATTAAGAGTAGGAACGGCACCCACTCCTCTCCCGCGTCCTTCAGCTTTCTGGAGAGGGGCACGTTCCTGTCGTCTACATCCACCCTTATCCCCCTCTCCCTCAGCTCCTCCGCAACGGTGAGCGCGTAGGGCAGTACGTCCCTGCTCTTAGGTATGACCCTAACTTGTATGGGGGAGAGCCAGGCCGGAAGCTCCGGCGTCTCGCCGGACTTCAAGTCCTTGGCGGCCTTGTCGAATATCACGTAAGCGAAGCGCTCGAAGGAGCCTAGGGGGGCGGCAGAGACGGAGTAGACCTCCCTGCCCCACATGAGCGCCTTCCTCATCTTCCACGTCCCCAGCTCCACGGGGTACCCCATGGAGTTTATCACGTACATTTCGGCGTCGATGAAGATCTCATTGGATTTGACCACCCTTAGGTACGCGCAGCGGTTGTCCCTCTTAACCAGCTTTATGATCAAGTCCTTGGCCTCTTCGAAGAGCTCCTCAGAAACTGTGTAGGAGACTACGTACTTCATCCCGAGCTTCTCCGCCTCCGTGTGGATGAGCTCGTGCAGGGTGAGCGCAACGTCGGAGGCCTCGGAGAAGGAGGGAACGAATATTCTTACCTTAGGGACGTGGAACTCTTTCGTTCTGTAGCACGGGAAGGTGTCTTCCTCTTCCCTAAACAACAAGAGCTGCTCAAAGAGGGCGAAGGGTAAGTCGTTGGGGTCCGCGTACTTCTCCACAACTTGTTTGTGTTCTTTGAACTCGTCGCACCTCAAGAAGCCGTCTGAACAAGAGATGTCACAGCCGTACCTAACCACCTCCGGCGTCTTGACGGAGATCGTGGGCACCTCCAAAGCTTGGAGCACGGAGGTAACGTGGACTGTGAAGGCCAAGTACATGAAGTAGGCGTGGGGCAGGAGGGTCCAAAAGCCTCTTGGGGTCACCTCGGCCTCCGCGAAGCCGAACTTGCGACAGAACCTCTCCACGTTGGGGTCGTGCTCTACCTTTTGGCCCCCCTTCATGAACTTTATCAAGCTGACCAACGAGGCGTCCTCGCACTCCTCAATCCCCTTGAACTCCCCTTCTGGGTTCACCACGTACTCCGCGACCGTCTGAAGCCTCTTCCGGGGGCCGTAGGAGCGGAACTCGTGAAGGGCCGGGACGCCCAAGGTCTCTAGTACGAACCCCTTAGCGCCGGCCTCCACCTCCTTTACCGGCACTCCCTTCCTCTGCAAGAGATCTACCAACTCCCGTATCTTCTTCATAGCTTCGTGGTAGTTCTCCGGCATTGGAGATAGCTTGGAGTGGGGGTAAATTACCAAAACTTTGGCGTCAGAGTACTTCATGAAGTTTATCAAGTCCTCCGCGACTTCGTCTAATACGGTCTCGTCCCCGGGCTCCACGGCGACGAAGGCGACCAAAGCGTCGTCCAGCCTCTCGTTCCCGGCCGCGAAGCTCTTGCTGCGCACTATCAACACTTTCATTACTTAGTCTCCGTTATAGCCTAAGCGTAGGACGAATTATAGTTTTGGAGAAACCGCGCGGGGGACCTTGTAGGCTACAGCCCCTATGAGGGAACCTATCGTCATCACCAAGGAGCCTAGCCATACGAACGGCACGCCGGGTATCATCTTCGCTTGTACGTACAGCCCGTTCTCCGGTATGTGGCTGCGGTAGTTCTTGGCGAGGAGGTAGAGCTCTATGGCGGCCTGCTCCAAGAAGCCCGGCAAGTGGGTCTGGGGCACTTGCTTGATCACGTTTATGTTGTAGCCGGCGGCGAAGAGCGCCGCCAAGGCCAACCTCTCCGATACGTTGTACCTCTCGAACACCTTGTTCAAGTACATTAGCAACATGTCGTGGTAAGATATCATGTTACTGGTCTTGCTGAACACCACTGGCGGGTTGAGGGCCACGTACAAGTCGGTTAGGCCGTAGCTCGGGTGAACCACCTTGGGCACCAGCCCGTGGATGCCTTGTATCTCGCCGTATGCCTCGTACCTTATGGAGGTGTGGAAGGCGTGTCTCTGGCCTCCCTTCTCGGAGTAGAAGTCTAGGTCCAGCCTTATGGTCTCCGGCACGTACTGGGGCGCGTTCACGTAGCCCTCACAGTGGGGGTTGAGACACTTATGGCCCTTCGGGGGCGTTATGAGCTTCTCGACGTTCTTGGGGTTCGACAAGAACTCGAAGAGCTCCTTGTCCTCTAGTATGGTGGAGACCACCGGGTCGTTGAGCGCTTGCAAGTAGGTCACGAAGCCGGAGGTCACCGTAGCCCCGTTGGGGTACTCCTTCCCGCCGGCGGTAACGTTGCCGTCCACCACCTCCAGCGCTTGGGTGAAGCTCTTGAGACCGTGGACCTCTAACAAGTTGCCCATAGGGTAGACGGTGAACCCCTTGGCAGTTACGTTAAAGTCGCCTATCTTGAACTTCACCGGCCTTTCCAGCCTCGCGTACACCACTTCGTGGAAGGTCAAGTTGCCCTTGTAGTCTATGCCCAGCCCCCTAGTCAACAAGGCGAAGTAGTACCTCACGTTCCCGTTGGGGTCGAACATGAAGTAGACCACCCCTTCGTTGTTGCCGAAGAAGAGCTTGCCCCTCTCTTTAACCACCCTATACTTCCCCGTGGTTACGTCCGATATGTTGAGGTAGGTGTAGTTAGCGGAGAACGGCTCCACGGGCCCGAGGCTGTAGACCAGCATCCCTTGGTTGGCAAAAGTGGGCCTCTTTTCCTTCAGTATTGTAAGCAGTTCCTTGAGCAGTGGCTCGGAGTTGATAGTCTGGTTAGCTTGCTTCAAGAACTGCATTAACATCGAGAGGTCTTGGGATATGGTCTTCAGCGCCAGCCAAGCGTAGAAGTACGTAGAGCTCCTCTCTAAGTACTTGCTCTTTATGTCCACCATCGAGTCGCTCAGCTCGTACTTGTAGTTGCTGAAGTAGAGCTTGCTCCCGCCGGGGAGGGAGTGGGTTTCGTCGGGCCTCAAGTTGAAGTCGAAGAAGTACGAGTTGTTGTACGCGTACGTGCCGGACATGAAGACCCCTATGGCGGTCAGCGCCACGCCGGCGTGCAACAGCGCTATCCCCCAGTCCCTCACCAGCTTATACCTCTTGATTATGTAATATATCGCAGTCACGAGGCTGAAGGCCGCCAGAGGTATTCCAAACGCCATCATCACGTTGGTTAGCTTGGGGGAGAAGTAGGCCAAGTTGAGCTCGCCTAAGTAGGCGGCCACGGCCATGGAGGTCGAGAGCAACAGCGCCGCCGCCTCCGCGGACAGTATTACCCTCCACCCCGCCTCGTTGAGGAAGACCAGCGGCATGGCTACTAGCATCACTACGAGCAGCGGGTACAGCACCGGGTGGAAGTAGTTTATCCCGGAGGACTGCTGGGGTATGCTGGCCTCCCTGCCCATTATCACTAGCAACGAAGGCACGAAGAGAGTAGCGTAAACGAATAAGGCAGCTACCAACAGTGAGGAGAACGCCAGCGCGGTGCCGACGTAATAAGGCTCCTTCTGCTCTACGACCCTTTTGACTATTCCTACGAACTCCTTGTAGTTGTCACTTATCTCCTTAACCCACCAAAGGAAGGTGGCTACGGCGGTGAAGAAGAGTACCGCGGACCCCAAGTTGGCTCCGGCGAAGCTGTGCAGGGGGCTGAGGCCGGTCCTAGTGACGAACATCGCTTGGTATACCGAGGAGGTGACCAGCGGCGAGTAGGCCAGCGCCGCCCGGAACGCCAGGGGGAACAAGTGGGGGAGCACGGTGGCCGTCAGCCAGACGGAGAGCTCGCTGGTCTCCACCGGGTCCCAAGCCCAGTAGCCTCCCCACCCGAAGGTCTCGTAGCTCCAATAGGCCCCTAGAGCTATGCCTATGGTCAGCAGCGCCCAGCCGACGTTGTAGGTCACCCTAGCCCTAGAGTGGCCCAAGGCAAGTGCGACCGCGGAGATGGCCAACAGCGCGTAGCCGGCGAAGGTGGTCAGCGGGTGGGGGTAGAGCCACGGGCTCTTGAGCAAGGGGTTGAGGCCCGCGCCCGTAACGGGGTTCCCGGGGATCAAGGCGAACGCGTCGTTCATGTATGCTGCGAACAAGCCCACTAAGACCAGAGGTATCGCTATGAGTAAGAAGGCCCTCCCGGCCCTCCTGCTCCACCACAAGGCTATGGTCGCTATGAAGGTGTATAGGAACAAGCTGCCCCCGCCGCCGGACCAAGAGGTGGCGACCCTCATCCAGAGGGGCAGCCCCTCGCTGGAGTTCCAGTAGACCTCGTGTAAGCTGAAGTCCAAGGTGACGAAGGGTATTACGTAAAGCACCCACGCTACGGTCATTACTAAAGTTCCTAAATTGACGAACTTAATTGCCTTCTCCTCTTGCTTCTTGAGCGCGTAGTACCAAGCGACCGCGAGCAGCGCAGCCGAAACTAAGGGAGGGTATCCGGTCCAGTGTAACAAACCTTAGAACCCCTGCGGGACTCGAACCGACGGTAATAATTGTCGCATTTCGAGCTACTAGCCCCCGGCTAGGAGCTTCGCCAGCCGCGCGTAACGCCCCACGAACTCCACGACCTCACTTATCTTTATCTTCTCATTGGGCGTGTGGGACTCTCTGTGGTCGCCGGGCCCCCAAGTGACGACGTCGTATCCCCTATAGTACCTCATGTCGGAGGCCGCCTTGTGGACCTTCAGCGGCTCGCCCCACACCTCGTTTATCAGTTTGGCCAGCTCGCTGTTCTCGTTCAATATTCCAGGCTCTAGGAGCTTTACCTCTACCTTCGCCCTATCCCCTATTACTTCCTTTACGAACTCCACGACCTCGCGCTCGTCCTCCTCCGGGATCACCCTCACGTCCACGCTGAAAACGAAAGAACCGGGCACCACGTTCTCCTTGTTTGATGTGGAGTACGCCACTCCACCTATGTTGAATGCGTTAAACTTCGTCAGCGGATGTTCCGGCGAGTATTCGTACTTGCTGTACCTCTTGGAAAACTTGTCCGTGAGGGCCCTATTGAGCTCCAATACCAAAGCAGAAGCCTTCACAAAGGCATTTTCCCCCATCCAGGGTGTGGAAGCGTGCACTTGCTTCCCCGGCACTTCCACTCTCAGCCAAACCACCCCCTTGTGGCCTATCCACACGTTGTGGTCCGTGGGCTCGGCCACTACGACCCTCCTCGGGATCTCGTACTTCTCCTTCAGTTTGCTCACCCTGTACCCGGTCCCGCACCTCCCCCCAACTTCCTCGTCCGGCACGAAGACCGCTTGCACCTTGTTACCCTTCCAGTTCGAGAGCTCCGCGAGGGAAGCAGCAACTGCCGCCACACCCCCCTTCATGTCCGTGGCCCCCCGTCCCACCAAGTACTCGCCCACCACCTTGGGCTCGAAGGGGTTCCCCTCCCACCCGTCGCCGGGAGGGACCACGTCGTAATGGCCGTTGAACTCGAGTAAGGGCTCCCCCTCGCCCACCCAAGCGAAGAGCAAGGGCTTGGGGCCTTGGGGGCAGTGGGAGCTCCTATACTCGTCGTCCACGTACTCAACCTTAGCGCTGACTCCCCTCTCCTCCAGCCAGCCCTTGAGGAAGTGGACCAAGTCCTCGTACTGCTTGCCTTCGGGGGAGACGGTGTCGAAGGAGATGAGTTGGGAGAGGAGGTCCAAGACCTCTTGGGGGGACAAAGAGGGCACCGGGTCTCTAGTAAGGGCTCGGAGGTGATAAGCTATTTCCGCCTCCGTAAGGAGTTCGAGGGGAGAGCGTCCACATCATAACCCCTAGTTCCGAACCCTTGGGGGCTTGGAAGCTTGAGCATGAGGCTAGGAGGCCCGGGGCGGCTGGACTTCAAGAAGTTTAAAGAAGAGAAGAGGGCCGGAACCGCGCTCTTGATCTTGGCCCTCGTCGGGAGCGCCGTCGCAGCCGGCTTGGTGTGGTACGAGTCGTACGTGAGTAACAACTACGTCTCTACGGAAGCTTACACGATATACAACGTCCCGGCCTTCGAGAAGCTCCTAAAGGAGAACAAGTACGTGGCGGTGATGTTTAGGAGCCTAACTTGTCCGCACTGTGAGAAGATGTTGCCCTACTGGCTCAAGCTCGAGATGAGCCAAGGGAAAGTAAGGTTCGTCGACGTGGTTTACGGTACCAACACCGCCACCTTGTTCCAGAGGTACAAGGTAGAGGGGACGCCTACTTTCATACTCTTCAAGGACGGGAAGCCCGTGGCGAGACACGAGGGCGAGTTCATAGCGGAGAACGTGACGGAGGCGATGCTCAACTGGGCCCTCAGCGCCGTCGGCACCCCCGTCTTGGCGGGCTACCAGACCTACTTGGCCAAGTGCTCCGTGTGCCACGGCGCCCCGGCCTCGACCTCGAGGGAGGACTTGCTCGAGTGGGCCAAGAGCGAGAGGAACGGCATAGGGAGGCTCTTGTTAGAGGCCTACCGGAAGAGGGTGACCCTCGAGGAGCTCTTGGGGAGCGAGGACGCCATTAAGGAGAGGATATGGGGCATGGCGAGGAGGAACAACGTCCCCCTGGACCAGAAGACCGTGGACGAGACCGCCAAGTTCTTGCAAGCGGTCAGCGAGGTGTTGATAGGGAAGAAAGAGGTAAACGCAGCGTCGATGTCCGCGGGGACTACTGAAATACCGTCTAGCGGCTCGGCCGCGCCGGCGCTGATGTTCTTGGTCGGCCTGGCCGCCGGGGTCGGGGCGGCCGTCTCCCCTTGTAACTTCCCGCTGTTCGTGACTTACGTGACTAGGGGCTTGAGGGAGAGGAGGTCCTCCGCCCTCTCGGCCGTAAGCTGCGCGGCGGCCGCTGCCGTGGGTGTGGCCTTCCTCGGGGCACTGTTCTTGGCCTTCTCCACCGCCGCCTTGGAGCTGCAGAAGTTCTTGATACCCGTTGTAGGGACCGTAATAGTCGCTATAAGCGCGGCGAGCTTGCTGAAGGTGCCTATAAGCTTCAGCGCAGGCTCGCTGGGCAAGACCGGAGGGAAGGCGTTCTGCTTCATTTACGGCTTCTTGTCGGTACAGTGCAACTTGCCCTTGGTCATAGGGGCGTTGTTGCTCATAGCCAGCGGCGGGGGCTTCCAGACGCTGGCGGGCTTCGCCTTAGGCGTTGCGGCCCCGCTCTTCGCGGTCAGCTGGGCCGGGCCGAGGGTCAGGGGGCTGGCGGAGAAGATAGTGAGGAACAGCGAGAGGATAGAGCTGATAACCAACGCCTTCATGCTCGCAGCCGGAATATACTTGCTGTTCTACGGCGCGACCCTCATGTAGAACGAAGCCGGCGTAAACGCCCTCGCGACCTTGTAGACCTTTTTGACCTCCTCCAAGACCTCGTCTGCGTAAGCTCCCTCCACGAAGAGTACGCCCGCGGACTTCTTCACGTAACCCCCCATTACCCCCGGCAACTTCAAGAGCCTCGGCTCCACAAACTTCAAGAAGCCGACCCTTGCGGAGAAGGCCTCCGCGGCCTCCAAGAAGGAGTAGAAGTCGAACCCGTCCAACAAGGCCTTCCAAGCGTCCTCGAAAGCTTCCCTCACGTCCAGTGAGGAGAGCATGCTCGGGGTGTCCGCGAAGAGGCCCTTCACGGTGAAGCCCACCACGAAGACTTTTCGGGGAACCTCCAAGCTCTCCACCCTCCCCCACCCCGGCCCCCCGGCCTCTGTCCTGACCGCAACTCCCCTCCCGTAGGCTATCGCCATCACGTCGCCCAGCCCGGTCTTGTTCAAGACCTCCGCCACGTGGGCCCTCGCAGCTGCCTCCACGAAGCTCTTGTACTTGAATATCGCCGAGGCCAAGGCTATGGCAGCGGAGGTGGCGAACCCCTTCCCCACGGGCACCGGGAGCTTGCACCTAACCTCCCCCAAGGCCGTGGGCACCGGGGGCCGCGGGCCTCCGGGGGAGCAGACCGCCCCGGGCTTGAGCAGCACCCCGGCCCCCAAGGAGCCCGTGCTTATGGCTGACCTCCTCCAGACGGGCCTCCAGAGGCCGCTGACGTGGAGGGGCACCTCTACGATCAAGCCTTCCTCTCCCCGAGGGGTTAGCGGAAAAGCTCAGAAGTACTTCCAGAGGGTCAAGGGGCTGGGCTCCTCGGAGGGGCACACCTCGCCCCTCCTGACCCTCTCGAGGGCCCTTGTGAGGGGGACCGCGTCGAGGGCGACGGTAGTTAGCAAGGAGACGAGGCCCTTCCACTTCCCGAACTCGTAGTACCTCTCCAACCCGCCGTAGGCCTCCTCGTAAACAGCCTTCAGCCACCGGTCGAGTACGGGGGCGGAGTAGTCGCGGCACGCGAACAGCTTGACCAAGCCCAGCGTGTAGTCCCCGACGCCCTTCACCCCCTTCAAGGAGTCCACGTTAGAGCAAGTGAGCGGCCGCTCCCTCAAGGCCTCTTTGAGGGCCGTCACGAACTTTGCTCTGTAGCCGAAGCCCGCCGCCTTGAGCGCCCGCTCGTCCACCTCCTCCGGCCGCGGGAACCTCAAGTACTCCTTCCCGAACACGTTAATCCTCTTAGAGGCGATGATGTGAAGCTTGTAGAGGCTCGACCACGCTTGCTTGAAGCTCGCGTTCTGTTGCGCTATGCCCACCACCGCGGCCTCCCAGATGCCGAGGGCCCGCGGCCTCAGGCCCCAGTACCTCTCCGCCACGCACCCCAGCAGCGGGTCCCCCTTCAAGGCCTCGTAGAGCTCGTCCAAGTCCTCGTGGAGGCCCAAGGCCTTGGAAGCGACCTCGGGGTCGCCGTGGAGCTCGTCCGGGGGACAGAACTTGAAGGGCCTCCCGTCGAGCTCCCCGTAGCCGCACCTCCCGTCGAACTGCCAGCTGAAGGCGTAGAGCGCGAGGGACTCCTTGGGGTACCTCAAGCCTCCCCCCAGCACTCCGGGACCAGCTCTACCCTCCAAACCCGCTTGCCCGGGGAGTAGTCCAACACGCCCTTCTTCTTACAGCCCGGGTACTTCCTCTCCACCTCCTCCTCAGTCCCCACCACGTAAAGCAGTATCGCCCTCTTGGCCAACCTCTTGGCCTCGTTCAAGAACTCCTCAGCCTTGTGGGGCAAGTTCATAATCACTACGTCGAAGCTCTTATCTTTGAAGAACTTCGTGACCTCCGAGGCGTCGCCCATGATTGGTATTATAGTTCCCCTCAACTTCTTCTTGTTCAATTTGATGTTATCTATCATGAGTTTCACAGCGTTCGGGTTAAGGTCTATTGCGACTACCGTCGCTGTCCTCTTGGAGGCTATGTGTATCGGGAAGAAGCCGACGCCCGCGAACATGTCGAGCACCCTCTCCCCGTCCCTCACCGCCTCGCTCACCTCCCTGTGCTCCTCGCTGAGGGAGGGGTTGACGTAAGCCTTGGCCAAGTCCACTTTGAAGATTAATCCATACTCCTTGTACAAGGTCTCCGTCCTCTTCTCCCCGCCCAAGTGGACCAGCTTAGCTACTCTGTGCTCCCCTTCAGTGCCCAGCTTGGCCCAGAGGGACTTGACCCTCTTCTGCGAGGCCTTTATACACTCCCAGAGCTCCTTGGAGTACTTCAACAACTCCTCGTCCTTCAACGAAATCACTGCCAGGTCGCCCACCACGCTGAAGGACCGCGGCCAGTCGCCCTTCCCTAACCTCTCCTCCAAACACTCCTTCAAGCTCTTCGGCCTCTCCCTCCTCTCGAGCTCGATCTCCACGACCTCGTAGCCCTCCACGGGTGCCTTCACCGGTATGAGCACCTTGTCGCCCACTTCCTTTATCTTGTAGTTTTGGTCAACGACGTTCTTCCTTCTGAGCTCCTCTAGGACCCTTTGCGCCTCCCCCTTCGGCACCGCCACCGCCAGCAAGCCCGCCCCCGGGGAGCTCGAAGGTTGAGAGCAATAGCGTTGAGTAGGCTAGGAGGAAGAGCGCGTAGGCCAAGTGCCTCTGGTGGGGCCAGACGGTTGCGGAGAGCAACGCCAGCGGGAGGGGGAGCTTGCAGTACCTCCTCCTATTAGGCACCTTGAGGATGATAGGAACCATCATAGGGAAGTGAATGAATATGTGGAGCGCGACGAAGCCTAAGAGGGAAGCGTGCAAGGAGGTCAGCGGTTCCTTCGCTAACAACGGCAAGAAGGAAGAGGGGATTACGAGGGCGTGTCCCCACCAGAAGTACTCTTGGGCCCTCCTCGCCACCCCTTCGAGCCCCTTCACCTTCTTGTAGTACTTAGGGAGGTTGTAGAACTTGGCAGCCACCAAGTATACCAAAGGGGAGAAGAAGCCCAAGGCGTAGGAGGGGTGGGGGTAGGCGAGGAGCGCGAGCGAGAGGGCGGAGCTGGCGAAGGCCAAGGGCCAGTTCGCCTCCTCGCCGAAGGTCTTCGGGAAGGACTGGCACGAGACCGCGTATATCAGAGCGAAGGGGTAGGCCAAGAGCCTTACGGCGTCCGTTACTGGGTCTGCAGAGGTTATTGAATATATTGTCAAAGCGAAGTACGATATCGCCACCGCTTGGAGGGACCTCCTAAAGGCCCCCTTCCACTTGGAAGAGGAGGAGAGCGCCCAGAGGGCGACGTGGAGCGCGGGCGCTGCTAAGTAGTGCTTCAGCCCGTCGTACCAGAACGGGAGCGCTAGGAGCGGGGCGTTGAGGGGCAGAAGCTCCCTCCTCTCCCCCTTGCTCAGGCTCGCCACGTAAGCGAGGGCCACCCCGTGGGGGAAGGTTACCACCGCAGCCCTCATGAAGTCTATATGCAGCTTGGGGAAGACGGGGGCTAAGGTCAAGGCTACGGTAAAGGTCGCCAGCGAGTAGGCCACTAAGACCTTGGCGATCAAAGGTTCCATCCGCGAGGGAGGGGAAGGAGCGCTTCAAAACCTTCCCTCCCACGAGCGCCGCGAGAGCTATGAGGTCGGCCCTAGCTTTAGTGCTCATCGCCTCCTTGGCGTGGGCGCACGCGTTCTCTTTCGAGCTCTTAAGGCCGGAGCTGGCCTTCCCGATAGTAAACTTAACGTGGAACAACGAGACCTACACGACTGTGTACTTCTTCCCGAAGTCCATAAAGGGGTTGTTTTAGGGTTCGTCAAGGGGAAAGAAACCTTCTTGATGGCGTGCGGCTCCTCAGAAGTTCCGACGTACTTCGAAGCGCGCTTCCGCGCGGACGTACAAGTAGGCAGCGACGAGGACTTGTTCTCGATAAGCCTCGGGGCCTTGCCGGGCAAGAGGTATTGCGTCACCAAGCTGTCCGAACTCAACTTGGTGGTTAAGCTATTCGAAAGCGAGAAGGATAAAAGCGAAGTCGAGATGGTAGCTTCCTTGGTGAAGTCAATGTTAGCCGCGGCCGGGGGAGGAGGGCTGGGCCCGGCGGGCCTGGTGTTCCACGCGCGCAAGATTCTTGCGCTCTTCAGCGAGCTCAGGGGAGTATACGTGAACTTGAGGGTTGAAACCGATAAAGGGAGCGTGAATCTCGACCGGTTCATGTACTTCAAGATCTTGGACTCCGAGCCGCGGTACACAGAGATAAAGGTCCTCTCCAAGTTGCCCTTGGCCCCCGGGGAACCAGTCAAGCTGTTGGTAAAGAACAAGTCTAACGAGACCGTGGTGTTCCAAGTGTGGGGCGACTACAAGATGGCAGAGGACGACTTGCTCTACGAGGCCTACTTGAGGCCCGGCGAGGTCCGGGACGTCGAGCTGGAGCTCTACGAGGGAAGCTACTTGTACTTGAGGGACCTCTACTTGAGGGAGTGTCCGTTAGCGGAGTACGAGAAGACGGGGGAGTGCAGCGTTGTGGGCTCCATTCCATACTTCAACGCGCTTACACTGTTGGAGTTGGCAAAGGTTAAGTGGTTCGAGGGGGACTCGGAGGTGACGGAGAGCGAGCTGGGGCCCGGGAGGTACAAGGTCTGCGTGGAGCCGCCGCCCCTCGTCCCGGACCTAGATATGCACGCTACAGTCACCTTGAGGGTAATTTTGGATAGGAAGCTTCTGCCCGATAGAACGCTCGCCGTCGAACGGGTCACGCTGACGTCGCTCACGGACTTCAAGGTTTGTATCAACTTCATTATAGACGAGTGGTCTTTCACGGACGAGTGGAGCGCCAGGGGAATCAAGCTGGAGCTGAAGGGCTACGGACTCAAGCTGAAGCTGGACGAGCTCCCGCGGCGCAGGTGACCCCACAAGTTTTCGCGGAACTCCTCCACCCACTTGGGGTCGGCCTCCTCGTTCTTCCACGAGGAGGGGTCTGACACCCCCTTTACGTACAAGTACAAGGTCCTAACCACCCCGGCCTCGTCTTGGACGCCCCTCTTCGCGACCGGCATCCAGCCCGGGACCGGTATCTCGAGCGTCACCACTCTCGCCCCGGGCCTGAGCCCCTCGAGCTTTTCCAGCATCAAGTCCCTAATAACGTCGTAGTAGATGTATAAGTACACCACCGTTGCGTCCTCCAAGCTCACCTCTTTGAAGTCCTTCTTCAAGATCTTTACCTTATCTTCCAGCCCCTCCTCCCTCACCTTCATTTGGGAAAGCAAGACCAAGGCGTCGTCCACCTCGACCCCGACCGCCCGGGCGCCGTAGAGCTTCGCCGCCAGCACCACAACCCTCCCGTCCCCGGAGCCCAAGTCGTAGACCACGTCCCCGGGCCCCACCTTGGCTAGCTCTAGCGCCGCCTTCACCACCTTCAGCGGGCTCGGTATGAAGGGGACTACCTTTTCCACGATCGGACCCTAGGAACTCAAAACTCTCTCCCTTATCACCCTTAGCCGGCGATGAGGTGGGTAACCCCGTCCGAAAGGTGAGGTAGGAATTTTCGTCTGAGCCGACCTTCTTAAGGCCTCTCCCGGAAGGCCCACGGGGTTATAGGAGTGGAAGAGAGGGAAGTGCAGCCCGAGGTTAACATCGGCGTGGTAGGGCACGTGGACCACGGAAAGACCACGTTGGTCCAAGCGCTCACTGGCGTGTGGACCGCCAGGCACAGCGAGGAGCTCAAGAGGGGGATGACTATAAAGCTGGGCTACGCCGACGGGGACATATACAAGTGCACCAACTGCCCCGAACCGGACGCCTACTCCCCCGAGCCTAAATGCCCGAGGTGCCCCAAGGGGAGCGAGCCGGTCCTCCAGAGGAGGGTCTCCTACGTGGACGCCCCGGGACACGAGGTGTTGATGGCCACCATGCTCTCCGGCTCCTCCTTGGTGGATGGCGCCTTGCTAGTAATAGCTGCAAACGAGCCTTGTCCCCAGCCGCAGACTAAGGAGCACTTCATGGCTTTGGACATAATAGGCATTAGGAAGTTAGTTGTCGTCCAGAACAAGATAGACGTGGTGAGCAAGGACCAAGCGATGAAGAACTACCAACAGATCAGGAAGTTCTTGGAGGGCACTTGGGCTGAGGACGCGGTGGTTGTGCCGGTCAGCGCCTTGCACAAGGCCAACATAGACGCGCTGCTGGAGGCGATCCAAGAGGAGATCCCCACTCCCCCGAGGGACTTGGACTCCCCGCCCCTCATGTGGATAGCTAGGAGCTTCGACGTGAACAGGCCGGGCACGCCCCCGGAGAAGCTCGTAGGAGGGGTCGTCGGGGGCTCCTTGATGAGGGGGAAGCTGAGGGTAGGGGATAAGATAGAGATAAGGCCCGGCTACGCCGTAAGGAGCGGGAACAAGGTCGAGTACGTCCCGCTGGAGAGCGAAGTGGTCAGCTTGAGGTTCGGCAACGTGGAGGTAGAAGAGGCCAAGCCCGGCGGGCTGGTGGCGGTGGGCACCCGGCTGGACCCCTCCGTTACCAAGGCTGACGCCCTCGTGGGGAGCGTGTTGGGGAGGCCCGGGGAGCTGCCGCCGGTTTACGACCAGCTCACCTTGGAGTACCACTTGCTCGACCGCGTGGTGGGCTTCAGAGGGGGCGAGATGAAGATGGCCCCGCTGAGGAGGGGAGAGGTGTTAATGATGACCATAGGTACGAACATAACCATCGGTATGGTAGTCGACTTGAAGAAGGACGAAATGACCGTGAAGCTCCAGAGGCCCGCGGTGGCCTGGAAGGGGGCGAGGGTGGCCTTCAGCAGGAGGATACAAGGCCGCTGGAGGCTGGCGGGCTGGGGCGTGGTTAAAAACTAGAACATCTTTAGGTCCAACCCTTCCTTGAGCCACCTCGAGGCCTCCAAGGCGTGGTACGTTATTATTATGTTTGCGCCGGCCCTCTTTATTGAGTGCAGTATTTCCAAAGTTATCTTCTTCTCGTCCACCAGCCCCTTCTCGGCCGCCGCCTTAACCATGCTGTACTCTCCGCTGACGTTGTATGCTGCTAAGGGGTAGTGGGGGAAGGCCTCCCTCACCCTCCTTATAACGTCCAAGTAGGAGAGCGCGGGCTTCACCATCAAGATGTCCGCCCCCTCCTTAACGTCCAACATAACCTCCTTCAAGGCCTCCTCCCCGTTCCTGGGGTCCATCTGGTAGGTCCTCCTGTCCCCGTGCTGGGGGGCGTTGCTGGCGGCCTCGCGGAAGGGGCCGTAGAAGGCGGAAGCGTACTTGGCGGCGTAGCTCATTATAGCCACGTCCGTGAAGCCCTCCTTGTCCAAGGCCTCCCTTATGGCCAGCACCATGCCGTCCATCATCGAGGAGGGGGCCACCACGTCCGCCCCCGCCTTGGCGTGGGAGAGGGCGACCTTAGCTAACAGCTCCAAGGTCTTGTCGTTGTCCACCACGTACTCGCAGAGGTCGCCGCGACACCTCTTGGCTAGGACCCCGCAGTGGCCGTGGGAGGTGTAGTGGCAGAGGCACACGTCCGTGAAGACCACCACCTCGTCCCCCAGCTCCTTCTTGAGCAGCCTGACCGCCCTCTGGACCACCCCTTGGTCGTCGTAAGCGGAGGAGCCGAGGTCGTCCTTGTGCTTGGGGACCCCGAAGAGCAGCACCGACCTTACCCCTAGGTCCAACGCCTCTTGGACGTGCTTCACTAACTCCTCTCCCACCGGCCACCTCATCTGCCCGGGCATCGCGCTTATCTCTTCAGGCTTGTCTATGCCTTCTTTGACGAATATGGGGTATATGAAGTCCCTGGGGGAGAGCCTGGTCTCGGCGACCAAGTCCCTGAGGTACAAGTTCTTCCTCAGCCTGCGCGGCCGGAGCCTGGGGAAGCTCAAGGCCCTCTTCCGCTCCGCAGTAAAGCTCCGAGGACTATATCCGGTAACTCCCGGGGGCGAAGGGCTTGAGGTGGTCCCTAGAGGGCGAGGCGTACCCAGTCATAAGGGTAGAGCTCGAAGAGGGGGAGAAGCTCTACGCGGAGGCGGGCGCAATGATGATGATGAAAGGCGACGTGAAGGTTGATACTGTGTTGATAGACTTAGAGGAGGAGGGCAACGTGCTGAGGGCGCTGGCGGAGGCCCTCGGGAGGAAGCTGTTGGCCGGGGAGACGGTCTTCCACAACGTCTTCGAGGGCCCGGGGGTGGTTTGGCTGAGCCCCAGCCTCCCCGGAGGGGTGGAGTACATTGAGGTCAAGGGGGAGTGCTGGACCGTTCAAGACTACTCCTACGTGGCCCACTTCGGGGACTTGAAGCTGGACCTAGCGTGGAAGGGCCCCAAGGGCCTCTTCTTGGGGGACTTGGTCTGGCTGAGGGCCTGCGGCGAAGGGGGGCTGTGGGTCTCCAGCTACGGCGACATAATGAAGGTAGAGGTGGAGGACGAAATGGTGATAGACAACATGCACTTCGTGGCCCTCCCGGACGACGCTGAGTGGAGGGTCGAGAAGTTCGGCGGGCTGAAGAGCTTCATCACCGGCGGGGAGGGGTACGTGATAAGGGTGAAGGGGCCGACCACGGTCTACGTGCAGACTAGGATACTGCCCCCGCTCGCCGCGGCCATAGCTAGGTTCATGCCCTCGAGGTGGGCCGAGCTCTTCAGGGCGAGGCTTTAGGACCTTACGGCAGTATCTTGAAGGCTCCTTCGAAAGGTCGTCCCAAAATATCGTAGTCTTATATAGAGAAAGCCTATTTGTGAGGTATGGGGGATGATGTAATTGAAGGCGCTGGTAATATCTACGTGGGGCAACTCTAGAGCGTGGGAAAGGGTCACCTATCGCCCGGACGACCATTTGAAGGATGCCCTTGAGGACGTCCTGGAACAAGAAGTCACCTCATGTAATGTGCTGAAGCTCTTCAAAAAAGAGAATACGAGAAAAGTCGTGCTCCTACCGATATCCCTTCTCGACGAAAAAGCGAATGATCTCAAAGAGGCAGAGGACAAGATAAAGGAAACTGTAGTTACATCGAACGAGAACGACGACTGCAGAAAAGATCTAAAAGAAATCTTGAACAGCTCCGAAGTCAAAATCGTTCTTGGGAGTGGAACTTTCCTCTCGAATAAGGTCATAAAAAAGTTTGAGGTTCCGTTCAACACCGTGTTAAGCGACCTATACTTGAAACTCTACGAGAGCTTGAAGGAAGAGTACAAGCGTGCGGAGGAAGAACTCGAGGTTATTTTAGACATAACTCACGGAGTTAACTACTACCCCGTAAGCTCCAGAGCTATACTCGAGAAGCTCTTAGCAGTTATGAGTCACAGAGGAAAGAGTAGGCTTTACGTCGCTTCGAGCGACCCCTTCGTGCGCGGCCGAGGGGGCTCTGTGAAAGAGACCATGAATCTCGAGTACCACTTAATCGAGAAGAAGGCGTTTCCCAAAAACGCGTTCCTAACCTTGGCAATAGATATAGAGTTTAAAAACGTGGTAAAGGGAAAAAGCGAGATAAATGACGAGTTGGAAGAATTGAAGAAGATCAAAAAATACATAGGATTGTTAAGCGTACCGAGCCTCCTCGCGTGGAGCTACCTCAAATACGTACTGGAGAACAACAACGCCATAAAGAAAGCCGAGAACTTGTTACTTAGGATAAGTAAAGAACTTGAGAAATTCTCCATCGAAGACGACAAGTTCAAATTTAGTGTGGAATTTAATCCAAAAAGCGTGTTTGACTTAATAGCGCTGATCGAAGTAGGCGAAGCCCTCAAGGACTTAAAAGGGGAGAAGAACTGTGACTTCTTCGCGGTTGAGTTCGATGACTTGAACGCTAGCAACAATAAATATAAGGACCTCATGGAAGATGTATCCAAGCGCTTATGGGAGAAGGAGTTCAATGACCTAAAATTGACCATTAGATCCTATGAGCGAGTAAAAGAAGAGGCGAGGAGCGCGCTCGAAGAGTTAAAGAACATAGACGACTTGAGGAACCTCGCCGTGTCCGAGGAGAAGCTGAGGGAAAAGGTAGAAAAAGAAAGCACAGAACGCCTCAAGTGCAAACTGGAGGAACTTCGAAAATACATCATGGACGGGTGGCTCCCGTACTCGTTCCTTAGGGTGGGCAGCGAGGTCAGCGGAGGAGGAGAGAGCATACGGAAGAAGCTCCAAGAGGAGGCCCTGTGGTGGGCCGTGTGGGCCCTCCGTGTCAATAGGGATGACTGTTCGGCTGACGAAGCCACTGTTAGAAACTTCGTAGCTCACGCGGGCTTGGAGATGAACGTAACCTTCGTGAAAAATGACAAAGTCGCGTACTACCTCCCCTCCCTTGAGTGCATAATAGAGAAATTAACATAAAGAAGTCAACAAGGATTAAACGATCGATTAACAGGGGAAAACATAAAAGCCGGCAGCGCTCGGGTTAAGCGTTAAATGCTCTAAAACAGAGCGGCTGACGGGTGTCGACCCTCCTTGAAAAAGGACGTCGTACCGGCGTTGATGAGCGCCGTCACGCACGTCCACGTCGGCTGGGGGAGGGGACAAGCGGACGTGGACCAACCAATAATTAAGGACCCTATGGGAATACCCTTCATCCCCGGCTCCTCCGTCAAGGGCGCGCTTAAGACGAAGTTCTTGATAGAGGGCGGGTGCACGTCGAGTTCGAACGGGGGAGAGGGGTACTGCGAGAAGTGCGCAGAAGTTTGCTGTCTCTTCGGCGGCGAAATGGGAGGAGAGGGGGCGTCCAGAGTGGTCGTAGCGGACTTCTACCCGCTCCTCATCCCAGTGCCCTCTTTGGACTATGGGTACGTCTACGTAACTTCTGACTCGCTCTTGCAGTACGCAGAATCTTTAGGCATTAAAGTGATTAAGGGAGAGGGTGAGGGCGAGGAAATATTCGTGGGAACGCAGAAGGTATCTGTTAACGCGGTTCACCTCGATGAACGTGTGGCGCGGCTCCACCCGTTCTTGAAGCGTTTCCTCAGAAGCGACAGTGATAAGTATGTAAGGGTATACAAAGTTGACGACGATCATCTGTCCAGATTGGTGGACGCGGCGCTGGTACGGTTAACTAGGGTTAAAGTGGCGAGGGGCACGAAGACCGTTGAACGCGGCAAGCTCTGGACGGAAGAGTACCTACCCCACGGGACCGTCCTGGCGGGGGCCTTTGTTTACAGGCCTTGGAGGAACGTCTACTGCGAGAGGTGTGAGAGGTGTGAGGAAATATGGGAAAGGCTGAAAGACGTTCTGTTGACGATCGGAGGCAAAGAGACTATCGGTAAAGGCTTGGTTAAGATCACGGCTTTCTGAGAAAACGAAAGGACCTCGTCGCAGCTCCTAGAGAAAGTCTTCGCGAGAGCCTCGTTGCCCCGTTCGGTTGAATGAGTACATTGAAGAGATAAAACAGCCCTCTAACTCAACGAACGCGAGGGTACAAGGGTTGCCCCACTGGTCCTCGCCGGCCAACGCAACCCATTTCAAATTCCAGAAAAGGAACTTTAGCGAACCCGTGTTCCAATTAGCTCGCGCGCCTCACGCGGAGTTCCTCGGAACGATTGGGGACCATATGCTTGAAGTAATCGGACGTTCTCAGAGGGGTAATTAACATGACGTGTAATAATTTAATAAAGAAAAAGATGGTTGCACTGCTCCACGACACGCCGGAAAAGGCGTGGTTAATGTACGTCAAGAAGAAACACGAAGAATACGCTAAGGAAAGGATAGGGGACGTCCTTGGAGAGGAATACTTAGACTACTTCAAAGACGTTAAAGCGTACGACGTAATTTCCTCTACTATAGATAGGTGGGTCGTGCCCTCCCGGATGAACATCGATCGCGTGATTAGGCTGATCAACCCCTTCGACCCCAACTTCTTCTATGAGATCGACTTGGGGCAAATAAGTAAGGAAAAGATAGAGGATTACTGGAACAAGTTGAAGACGTGTTTGAGCAAGGTAAGTGGTGACAGAGAGAGGTACCACGCCCAGTACGTCCTCATGGAGCTGCTGTGGTACAAGACAGTAAAGGTCCCCCTCCCCGCCGACACCAGGTTTCCTACCCACACAGTCTTCGACCACGTATACGCTACCGCTTCCATGATTAACATCTATAATAACGATAGCAAGAAGTTCTCCGGCTTCATAGTGGGAATAGACATACCGGGCATTCAGAGCTTCATAAGCGGGGGACGGAGGCCCGGGGACTGGTGGATCAGGAGCTGGTTGATCTCCGCGACCGTGTGGTACTTAATAAAAGAGCTCGTCTGGAACCTCGGGCCGGACGTACTGTTAAGCCCCAGCGCGCGCTACAACCCCTTCTACTACGCAACGGTAGCGCATAGAGTACAAGCGGTCAGAGAGTGTTTGGACGAGAACCTCACCTCGCCCGAACAGCCCTTGATGCCCGCCACAGTTACCTTGCTCCTCCCCGCCTGCAGCATAGAGCTTATGAGGTCTGAACTGGTCGAGAAGGGCTCGCTGAAGGAAGGCGAAGGAGTTTCCGACCCCTCCGTGATTATAAGCCGGTATTTCAAGGAGAGGTTGAAGGAGGCTTGGAAGAACGTCATTGAAGATATACAGACCCGGTTGCGGAGCACTGCCGATAATCTAATAAAAACGCTCGAAAAGGTCAGGGTATGTACCGGCACGTGTACCGACGTAGCGTCTGCCGACGATCTTATAGAGAGAATGATAGAAATAATAAAGCATGCGGAGAGAGCTCCCTTCGACGTTAAAACTGTAGTTATAAACCTAGAAGAGGCCTTTGAGGAATTCGTCAAAGAGTTCAGAAGGATAGAAGGGAAAATGAGAGCTGAATTGGAGCAACTTATAAGCTCCGAAGGCTTAGCCGTAGGAAAGGACGTATTCCCCTACTCCAAGGACCTTAGCGACGTGATGAGTGACTTAGAGAAGAAGCTGTTCTTCCACTGGCTAGTTACCAAGAAGTATCCCGAAGAGTTCCGCAAAGCGAAGGCCGTCCGCTTAGACCCGCTGCTCCTGGACGGTTGGACGCTAGAGGTCACTAAAGCTAGGTATGAGAGCTGTAAGGACAAGTCCGCGCCCATGTGTACTTGTGGCAGGCCCGCGGCTGTTCATAACCCGTCTGAGGCCTCGAGCCCCCTACTTAGGTCGCACGAGGCCCTCTGTCCTTACTGTTTGATCTTACGGTTGTTACAATATTACACCGATGCGTTGACCTCCATAGTGGAAGCCGACCACGTCAAGGCTCCAAAGGTCGTAATGTCCACGTTGGCAGCCTTGCCGGAGCTGGTCAAGTGGCTTTCCGAGTCTGGAGGAGCGGTTGAGATAATGGATGAAAATGGAAATAATGTGGGGTTGCCGAAGGACCAGCTCTTAGAGAGCTTGACGAGGAGCCTCAAGGAATATAGCTCTTTCGACTTCTATCAGAATAAGTATTCCCGTTTTAGCTTGGAGGAGGTCTTGGAAGAGCTGCAGAAAAACGAGACGGTGGAGAGACTCATAAGGGACGATTCTAAGAACTTGTACATACGAGTTCTTGTACGTAAGGACAGAGACTCGAGCAAGTTGCTCTCTCTGAACAAGTACATAGCTATGGTAAAAGCTGACGCGGACAACATGGGTAACCTCAAAGGGGGCAGGCTCGGTTACGATGCCGAAGCTTACTTTGAAACGATATATAGACAAGCCGGACCTCGGCGAGGGGTCGGTCAAGAGGAGAAGCTGTATAAACTTGCTGGCTCGTTAGTAAGGAGCGTAATAGAAAGGCTACATGAAATATATCCGAAAGAGGTCTACGGGGAGAACGACTCGTCCTTGCCCACAGTCTTGGTCACGCCCACATACTTGTTCCAACTCTCTTACTCCTTAATGACGGAAGCGCTAGTAGATAAGGAGATAGTAGAAAAGAATTACGGCCTATTAGTGTTTGCCGGAGGGGACGACCTCCTAGCCTTGGTTCCGGCGAGAAGCGTCTCGAGGGGTTCGGGACGCGCGGAACCCCTCGGAGGTCTAGAGGAATTCCTCTCTCGGGAGTTGCTAGAAATTGTGAAGGAGTTCTACTTCTCCCCCGCGCTCTGGGTTTGGTGGTTGACCCGGCTCAACCACTGGGGACTGCTCCGCAGTCCCGTCGGCTTCCGATATACAGACAACTTCTTCGCCCCGGCCTTGTTGGCATACGGGAGGAGCTACGGAATAGCAATAAGGCACTACCGCGACCCGCTGGCCAAGGTCTTTGAGGACGCGAGCGAACTGGAAGAAAGCGCGAAGAACGTATCTAAAAAGAAGGACGGTGTAGGAGTGAGCTACGGGCGCTTAGGGGCGAGGGGGGTCGCTCTGTCGAACTCGCTGGGCGTCGAAGACAAGGGGGACCTAAAGGAACCCGCTTCATTGGGTCCCATTATAGCCAAACTCTCATCCTTCCATCGCCGCGGGCTGAGCAATAATTTCTACTATGATATCGTGAGGGAGTTGCAGAAGTACTTTGGTCACGACGCGAAACACGAGTGGGCTGCAGCGAAAGGGCTCACCACACCCATCATAATATTGTTGAAATATATAATTAGTAGGAACGTGGCAGACGAGGAGAAGTATTCGCAAAACCTAAAGAAGGAGGTCGAGGAAGTCTTAGAGTTCTTGAAGCTCACAAATGAGTATATTTTTGATGTGTTGGAGTTCGGCTTTGCGTGGCACAAGGCCGTGAGGTGAGCGGCGGTGATAGCGATAGAGCCCCTCAGCTTCGTGAGCTTCAGGAAGCCCGGCCCTTTCGGACTGACCCAGCGAGGCCCCCTGTCCACGAGCTCTACGTACTTCGCGAAGACCACCGCGCTGGTGGGGTTGTTGGCTTACTTGGCCTACTCCAAAGGCTTCGAGTGTGAGGCTGAAGGCCTCTTCGAGGCCACTAAGAAGTGCGTAGGGCAGTGCTTCAAGGGAAGCTTGCGAGGGCCTTACGTCTTGCACCGAGACTCCTCTTGTTTATACTTCGGCGAGGAGAACTTGTTCAACCTAACGGTTCTCTTCGAAAAGTGGAACGAAATTAAGACGGCAGTGAAGAAGTACTTAGAGGGGGAAGCGGAGTTAGGGAGGAAGAAAAAGGGAATAATCGATTACTTCACGACCCCCTCATACAATGAGGCCCTTGCGGGAGGGAGTAGCCCACAAAAGCGCGGGGTGGGTTGGAGAGAGCTCATCTCCCACCAGTTCTCAAACAAGTTGTCGAGGTCCAAGAAGATGAGTGAGTTCGTTTTCGTAAGGGAAAGGTTCTACGCTAGGAAAGTGGAGATGTTCTTCGAAGTCGGCGAGGTTGAGCCTCGCTGCCTCGACGACGCGCTATTGCCCCTGGGGGGCGATGGGGGATTAACGAGAGTTGAAGCCAAGGACGTAAATCCCGTAGAAGAGAAATTAAAGGACTTGTGGGGCGAGTGCTGGGAAGGTTGCGAGGGGGCTCAATCGGTAGTAGTGGTAATATCTCCTCTGATAATGGGTTCCGAGGGCGATTATAGCGACTACAGAAGGCCCTTCAAAGAGGTCCTCGACTTCGAAGGCGCGTCTAGAGAGTTGTTGCCCCTCTACGATCGCTACACTATCAAGGCGTATCCCTTAGGCTGGGACTTGATGAGGGATTGTCCGCGGCCCTTCGTCCCCGCAGTTGCCCCCGGATCGGCCGTCGTGGGGAAGTTGAAGAAACCGCCGAAGGAAATCTACTGGAAAGGGCTAGGCCTCTTTAGAGACCTCGGTTTCGGGACGGTGCTCCCTCTACCCTTAGACCCGACCACATGACTTTTTTGTTGTTCATCATAATCAAAAAGCTCAAGGAACTTCGAATGATTGAAACGTACCGTCCGGAGAACGCTCCCAACCTTTCCAGAAAATTTATTAACTGACCTAAGGACCCCTTCCCTGGAGGCTGCGGCGGTCGTCTAGCCTGGACTAGGACGCCGGCCTGCCACGCCGGAGATCCCGGGTTCAAATCCCGGCCGCCGCACCAACCCTCCTCTCTTGAAACCCCCTCAAGAGCGCCCGCCCAGGGGCCGCTACAATTTAACTCCTCTCCGTGGGCCCTCGAGGCACTACCTTGCTCGCGCTGGACTACCTCAAGTCCAAGGGCTTTAAGGTAATCATACCGGAGCTCGGGGTGGGAGACAGGGCTTAGGACCTCCAGCAAGCTAACCTTCCTAACCTCCTCCAAGAGTCCCTTCCACGAGGGGACCCCACGAGGCCGTAAACGAAGGCCTTCTCAGCCTTGGTGCGCAAGCTGATAGACGGCACCTCCAACAAGTCCTTGGGCACCCTGTAGCCTAGGGCCTTCAGGGCCAAGGCTGCCTCGAGCTTGTAGGTTACCCCCAATACCTTGTCTATCAAGTCGTTGGGCTGTTGATCGCTGAGGGCGTGGGGCGGTCCTTCTGGCCCGCGCGACGTAAGCCTTTGTATGGCAGGCGCGTCGGTACTCTTACACGACCTTCTTCCAATATTACAAATCACCAAACCTTTGTATTTACTCATTTCCTTTTCATCTTTGCCCACATGGGAACATCCTATATTCGAAAACGCACCATTACTATTCACTCTCTCAAACCCCCTTATATCTTTTCATGGGAACGCTGAAGATCGTGGAGGGAAGGGCAGAGGAAAAATTTCTTGAATAAAGGGAAAAGTTTGGGGAATTGTAAACTCGCAGTAGAACGCAATTCTTTTAAGGGAAAGACCTTGGGGCCTTATATGGAAGGCTTCGGTGGAGTCTCAAGAGAGGATAGAAAGGCTCATCTTCGTGATTTGACAAACTATGGTCAAGTCGAGTAGAGTCTCAAAAGAGGATAGAAAGTTCTCTAGCTTTACGATGTTTGAGAAGCTGAGGTAGTTGTCGTGTGGAGTCTCAAAAGAGGATAGAAAGGCATTAATTTCTATGTAATATTCCTCGTTATTCTCCTTGGTGGAGACTCAAGAGAGGATAGAAAGAACAACATCACCTTAAGCAACTTGTCTATATCATCCTGTGGAGTCTCAAGAGAGGATAGAAAGTTAGTAATTATTGTGACACTCTTTGTTTCAGGGTCTTTTATGAAGAGTAGAGTCTCAAAAGAGGATAGAAAGCCTTCACGGAGGGCCATTCGAGCAACGGGAGGAACGGGGTCAAGAGGAAGCAGAGAACTTGAGGGTCTTCAAGAAGCGCGTGTAGACCGGCGAGGGCTGCAACGGCCTGCTCTTGAACTCGGGGTGGTACTGGACCCCCCAGAACTCTTGGCCCTCCAGCTCCACCCCCTCCGGCACTCCCTCGCTCCACGCCGATACCCTTAGTCCCGCCTCCTCTAACTTGTCCAAGTACTTTGGGTTAACGTCGTACCTATGTCTATGCCTTTCTTTAACCAACGTCTTCTTGTAGGCCTCCCAGAGCTTGGTCCCTTTCATTATTATTACTGGCTTCGCTCCCAACCTCATGGTGCCGCCCAAGTACTTCAGCTTCCTCTGTTCGTCCAGCAAGGCCACTACGGGGTGGGGGGTGTTGGGGTCTACCTCCTCGCTGTTCGCGCCCTCCAGGCCGGCCAAGTGCCTAGCTACCTCAACCACCATCATCTGCATCCCGAAGCATATTCCCAAGGTGGGCACACCCCTCTCCCTTAGCTCCTTTATGACTGCTATCTTCCCCTCCGCCCCCCTCTTCCCGAAGCCGGGCAAGATTATCGCCCCGTCCGCCTCCGCGGCCTCCTCCGGGCTCAGCTTGCCCCTCTCCACGTCCGTCACCTCCACCCACTTCAGCTTGGGCATGAACCCCGCCTCTACGGCCGAGTGTTTTAAGGACTCTATGATGCTCAAGTAGCTGTCCTTCAATTTCGTGTACTTACCGACCATAGCTACCGTGGGCCCCTCCGGTAAGGACTTCAACTTGTTAACGAAATCTACCCAATATTCGAGTTCTATCTTCCTCTCTTCCAATCCCAATATCTTGGTGAGGTACTTGGGGTACCCCTGCTCCGCCAGCCTTAGGGGCACCTCGTAGACGAACTCCACGTCCGGGTCGGAGAACACCGCCTCCTCCGGCAAGTTGGAGTAGAGGGCTATCTTCCTCTTGGTCTCGGGCTCCAAGGGCTTGGTGGAGCGTCCGACCACCACGTGGGGCTGGATGCCTATCCTCCTCAGCTCTTGTACCGAGTGCTGGAGCGGCTTGGTCTTCTGCTCTCCCGTGGTGCTTAGCACCGGCACCAAGGCCACGTGGACGAAGGCGACGTCGCCCCTCCTCTCCACCCACATCTGGCGGGCGGCCTCCAGGAAGGGGAGCCCCTCTATGTCGCCCACCGTGCCCCCTATCTCTACCACGGCTACGTCGAAGTCCTTGGCCACTTCGTCTATCATCCTTTTAATTTCGTCCGTCACGTGGGGAATTATTTGGACGGTCTGCCCTAAGTACTCCCCCTTCCTCTCCTTCTCAATGACGTTCAAGTAGACTTTCCCGGTAGTTATGTTGTTATTCTTGGTCAAGTTCTGATGTAAGAACCTCTCGTAGTGACCCAAGTCCAAGTCGGTCTCTCCGCCGTCCTCGGTCACGAAGACCTCCCCGTGGGCGTAGGGGTTCATCGTGCTCGCGTCCACGTTCACGTACGGGTCTATCTTTATCGCGGTGGTCGTGTATCCCATGGACTTGAAAAACAGAGCTGTGGATGCCGTTAGGATACCCTTCCCTAGGCTGGAGAGCACCCCGCCGGTTATGAAAACGAACTTTGTCAGCTTCAGCCCGCCGCCCCTTCGACTGAGCCCTTTTTTACGGCACCGCTTCGGTGGAGTCCTCCAAGGGGTCGTAGGAGGCCACTTCCTCGTGCTCCGCCATCTCGTCCGCCAAGTCTCCCACAACCTCAAAGAAGGTATCTATATACTTCTTCGTTACCCAGCATATCTCCTTCATACCTTCATCTCCCCAAAACCTCTCGTAAAGCCAGTACAAGCACCTCCCGCCGCAGTAGCCCTTGTACTCGCACCTCTCGCAAGGGACCCCCTCGGGGTAACTCAAGGCCTTGGGAGGGGAGCGCTCGTAAACGCTCCCGGCCTTGGCCCAACCCTCATAGGGCGCTATGGGACAAGCCACCACGCTGCCGTCCGTGAGCACGGAGTAGGCCTTCCTCCCGGCCCCGCACGGCACCCAGTCCCAAGGCTCCTTGTGAGCCTTTAAGAGGGCTATGAAGGGGACTATCCCCAAGAGCTCCCCAGTCCTCAAGTAGTGTTCTTTGAACTCCTCTGCCAACCTCCTTATGCCCGGCAAGTAGCTCCTCTCCGCCCATCCCCTCAAGTCCCACTTGGGCACCCAGTCCACCGACAGCTGCCAGTGGACGTGGGTGAAGGGGAGGGAGAGCAAGTGCTTTACGTCTCTATATATGTCGCTCTCCAAGTCAACGGCCATCCTGGCTATGACCCTCTTCACCCCCAGCCTCCTAGCCTTGTAGGCCAGCTCCAAGGCCTTCGCGTAGCTCCCCCTCCCCCTGCGGGAGTCGTTGAACTCCTCCGGGCCGTCTATAGAGATCAAGACGTTCTTCATCCTCTCCCAGTACCTCGGGGGCAAGAGGTGGTGTAAGGTGGCGTTGGTCTGTATGCCGAAGGTAGCCTCGACGTTGTCCATTACGTCCATTATGAACTTCGGGTTCAGCAAGGGCTCCCCTCCGTAGAACACTATCGCCGGCCTAGGGTCCACGGCCTCCAAGTACTCCTTCAAGGTTGAGACGGGGTAGACCGGCTTAGGGGGGAGGTCCGGCCAAGAGCCCCCGCAGTACTTGCACTTGAGGTTACACTTAGAGGAGCTGTAAACGAGCCAGAGCATTACCGCCTCTTACACGCGCTCTCCAAGACGTTTTTCACCTCTTCCGCCTCCTCCGGGGCGAGCCTCCTCATTACTATAGAGACCGTCACTTCCGAGTCCTCTAACTCCTTCCTTATCATTTCCGTGTTAGCCTTGTAAACGAAAGATTTCAACACCACCCTGTAGAAGCCGGTAGATATTATGTGTTGTGTCTGAACCTTCATGAATATCTTGTTACACTTTGACCTGACGAGCTTGCTGTACTTCACCAAAGTTCTCAACGCTTTGAACTTCATCGGGTTGACGAGCTTGGCGTCCCGGTAGAAGCCGGAGAGGGCCACCACCAACAAGAACGCCTCTTCCACGGTCTAAACCCGTTCGACGTCTCATTCAGAGAAGATATTTAATGAGGGCTTAAAGTTTCGAAGTTGGAAGGTGCGTTGATAACTTAAATAGAAGCCTCGGAGAGGGCGCGGGAGAGCCCTTGCAGAAGCCCCTAGTCTCTATAATAATGGGCTCCAAGAGCGACGAGCACGTGGCGAAGAAGGTCATCGAAGTTTTGGAAGAACACTGCGTACCCTACGAACTCAAGGTGATATCCGCCCACCGGCAGCCAGAGGAGCTGGACAAGTACCTAAAGGAGAGCAAGGAGTACGTCAAGGTCTACATAACCATAGCGGGCCTCTCCGCTGCGCTCCCCGGCGTGGTGGCCTCCAAGGTAGAACAGCCAGTCATAGGGGTGCCCGTGGAAGTCAAGCTAATGGGCTTGGACGCCCTCTTCAGCATAGTCCAAATGCCTCCAGGGGTGCCGGTGGCGGCGGTAGGCATAGACAACGGCAAGAACGCGGCCTACCTAGCCATAAGGATACTAAAGCTCGCGGGCTTCCGGCCGTGTAAGTGAGGGAAGGGCCTCCTTGAACGTAACTAACGTTTTGAGGAAGGCGGCGAAGCTCGCTTACAAATCAAAAGCGTTCGACCTACTCGCCTACGTGAAGTCCGCCCACATGAACTACGTCGCGTTCGCGCTCACGATAATAAACTTGGTAGTTATATTGAACGGCGTAGTGCTGCCTTACTTGCGCGTCCCCGCCCCCCTCCGCTTGGCGACTACGGCCTTAATCCTCCTCGCGGTGGGCGCGACCTCCTTAATCCTCGGCTGGATAGACGTGAACGCCGGCGTCACGCGGAAGACCGTGGAGAAGCAAGCCTATTGGAGGAGGCCCACGTGGGCGCAAGCCGCCACCTTGACCTTGAGGGTCGCTGACCTCCCCTCAGTAGTTTCTCTCTGGCTGAGGCTCAAGGGGGAGGGGACAGCCGACGAAGAGCTGAAGAGGTGCTTTAGGAACGCAGTGCACAACACCGTGGAGTGGGTCTACTTCAGCCACCTCGAGGTGGGGAAGCCCCCGATGAGCCAAGACGTGAGGTGCTTGGAGAGGTTGGCCTCCATGTTAGGTTTGGACGTCTCAGATATCAAGGATGAGATTTTGGAAATATTGAAGAAGCCGGAGTTCAGGTGAGGGGGATGAGCAAGCTCCACAGGGCGTTAAAGGTCTACGTCTACGTGAGGCTTGGACTGGGCAACTATTTGTCCTTCACCCTCGCAGTATTCAACACAGCGTCGTTGGTCTGGTACTTCGCGGGCCTCAAGGAAGTAATAGGCTTCGGCGAGTTCTTGCTCTTGTTCTTTGCGATATACTTCCCCTTGGCAGCTTTTTTGGGATACCACGACCTCAAGCGCTTGGTCGGAAAGACCATGGCCGAGGTGAGCCCCTACTGGAGGAGGCCCAACTACTTCTTGTCCAATTACTACCTGGGCAGTATGATGTATTTGCACCACGCCTTGGCTTTCTGGAAGCTCTCGGGCGACGATAGGGTCAAGGAGTGCTCGAAGGAAGCGGTCATGAACCACCTCAAACGCCTAATATCGGAGGGGGAGATGAGGCCTCACGGGAGCTGCTTCTGCAAGCTCGCCTTTGAGGAGGGCTTGATGGACGAAGAGCACTACGAGATGTGCGTTAAGGCCTTAAGGGAGCTGGAGTGAGCGGGCCAGCGAACGGGAGATTCGGTCCGCCCACGCTATCGGCTCCGGCAGCCTCCGGACAGTTAACCTCTTCACTATTTGGTAGGCGGTCTCCAAGCTCACGCAGTGTCCGACGCTGACGTACAGCTTTTGCTTTCCTCTCCTGATGACGTAAGCCACCACCTTACCCTCGTGCACCAAGCACTCCCTCTCCCCGCACCTCTCCTCCTCCCCCACCAGCCTCCTCTTTGCCACCCCGACCGTGGGGACCCCGCTCGTCACCCCCACGTGGGAGGCTATCCCCAGCCCCCTGGGGTGGGTCCTCCCGTGGCCGTCCACCAAGAGCAAGTCGTAGCCCTTGACCTTCTTAATTAACGTCAAGTGCAAGGGTGCCTCCCGGAAGGCCAAGAACCCCGGCACGTAGGGGATGGGGACCCTCGCGACGACGTAGTAGTGCTTGAGAGGCCTTAAGGTTTTATAGTCGATCAGCGAGAGCGCGGAGACGCCGACGTCGCCCTTGTAGGAGACGTCCAGCCCGCCCACCGCCTCTACCGCCTCCGGATCGAAGCAGTCCTCCTCCTTCACCAGCTCGGAGAGCTTCCTCTGGAGCTCGGAGGCCCTCCTCCGGTCGAAAGTCATAGTTTCACTCCCATTAGCTCGACCCCCCTCCGGGGGAAGCTCGCCAGCAAGGGGCCGAACTCGGAGCCTATCCTCTCGCACTCCTCAACTATCTCCTTCAACCTCTTCAATACCCCCTCCTTCCCGGCCTCCTTCAACCACTCCCTAAACAGCTTGGCGGAGAAGCTGGCGTCGCCCTCCACGTCCTTCAAGTCGTCAGCTATTTGGTAGGCCTTACCCAACAAGAAGCCGTACCTCCAGAGGCCCTCCAGCCTCTCCTCCTCCCCCGCGGCCAAGCCGCCCAAATAAGCTGAGAGGGCAAACATGGAGGCGGTCTTGGCCTCTATTATAGCTTCGTAAGCTTCCACTCCCTTGCCCTCCGGGGGGCCGTGGACGTCCCAGACCTCCCCCTTGCTCACCTCCCACCACACTTCCACAACTTTGTCAATTGCCCTCTTCCCGTACCTCTTAACCAACATTATAGCGTGGGGAATTAACAAGTTACTCACCATTACGGTATTGGCGACCCCCTTGGCTACCCAAGCGCTGGGCCTCCCGCGCCTAACGAAGTCCAAGTCTATTATGTCGTCTATTGAGAGGGAGCTCGCGTGGACCAGCTCCAGCGCCAGGGCGGCCGGCAAGGCGTCCTCCGGGTTCCCCCCTAAGGCCTCGTTGACCAGCATGACCAGCGCTCCCCTGAGCCTCTTCCCCCCGTTCACTATGTACTTCGCTACGTTTATCACCCTCTCCTCGTAAGTATTTTTGATAAGTTCCTCTAACTCTTTGTCAATTATATTTCTCCACTTTTCGAGCGCTCGCTGTATTTCGTTCACTGAAGCCTACCCTCCGAGGGGCTGGGGCGATGGAAATAAGGAGTTGGTCGCCGGGCGGTACACAGAGATATTACTTACCTGCAGGAACCCCTACCCGGGGAAGGCCGTGGACTTCCTCGTCGCGTTCTTCTACAGCGACTACTGCCCCACTTGCGACGACGTGAGGCCCCACTGGGAGGAGTTCGTGGAGCTCCACAGGGGGGAGGGAACGTTCATCAGGATAAAGAAGAGCCCGGAGACCGCGAAGCTCTTCAAGAGCTTGGGGGTAAGCTGGGTCCCCACCGTGGTCTTCTATCACGACGACAAGGAAGTCAAGAGGATAGAGGGCTTCTTCACGCTCTCTGACCTCGAGCGGGCAATGAGGCGCTTCCTCTCGAGGGTTTCGGCGCGTACTTCTCCCAGAGCTTGCTCACCACAGAAAGCCTGAACTCCCCCAAGACGCCGTAGAGCTCCCTCAAGGCCACGAGCCCGGAGTACCAGAGCGCCTCGGCCCTCAGCGGAGGGGACGAGTGAAGCGCCATAGCTACCTTAAACGCCAACCCCTCCAGGGGGTTGAGCTTGACCGAGTGCCAAGGCTCCGACCAACCCCTCTTAAAGTACTCCTCCAAGTCGAATACGTTCAAGTGAGCTGCTCCTCCTACCAAACTGAAAGAGCTCACTCCCAAGCCCAAGAATTCCTCCGCGCGAGCTACGTACTCGTCGACCATGGCCTCTGTCTTAGAGAAGGTCCAAGCGTTCTGCCTAACGAACCCCCTCTTGGAGGCCTCCCTCACTATCCTCTGGTAGTTCTGGAAGCACAGCCTCTCTCCCTCCGGCCCTCTCTTGGGGAAGGGCATGAGCGGGTAGAAGGTCACTTGGTCGGCTCCGCACTCCAAGGCCTTAACCGCGTCGGGGGTGGGGTCCTCCAAGCCCCACACCACGTCCACGTTAAAGGTCTTGAACTTCTTAGATTTTAAAATTTCTATTGCGAGCTCGTTAGTTTCGGGGGAGACTGGCCTCCCGAGCTTTTTCAACCCTTCCGGGGAGAAGCTCTGAACCCCCATGCTCACCCTCGTTACCTTCTTCGGGTCCAAGTGTTCTGCGGCCCCCAAGAAGGCCACGTCCACTGGGTGGACCTCTACGGAGATCTGGGGCCTCCAGAGGGACCATACCAGATCCACCAGCTCCCCTAAGGCTTCCGGCTTGGAGGATGGCGACCCCCCGCCGACGTAGACCTCCACCGCCTCAACTCCGCTGGAGTGAGCCTCCTCCACGTCCTTAATCAACTTCTTGAAGTACTTAGAAGCCAAGTCCTCGGAGTAGGGAAACCGGACGAAGTGGCAGAACTTGCAGAGGGACCTACAAAACGGCACGTGTAAGTATAGGGAAACCCTCCCTTCCGGCCTCATGGGGGTCCCGGGGGAGGATAGGAGCTTCCTCAACCAAGCCTCGCTCCACCTCCTCGAGAGCTCCGCGAGAGCGCTGAAGGCTCTCCACAACGCTACCATCGACTCTTTCCCGTCCGGTCGGTTTAGATAACTGTGATTGACCAGAAAGTTAGGGCTCAGCCCAAGAAACCCCTCATCTCGGCGAGCTCCATTACTATTGCCTTTGCTCTGCTCACTTCCGCCTCGTCCAGAGCGCCCCTAAGCTCCCTCAGCTTCTCGAAGTACCCCTCCGGCGGGGACTTGGGGGGCTCCACGTTAGCGAAGTACTCCTTGACTACGTCCACATCCTTCTTTATTATTTCGAAAGTTTTCTCGTCCACGTACCTCTTGAATACTTCCAAGTCTGTGAAGGCGTAGTCGAAGGCGAAGTCTTTGGGGAGCAAGGGCACGAACTTTAACAAGTGTTCCAGCTTCTCAGCCGTGCCGGAGGCGAGCTCCTCTATCACTCCGGCCCCTATGAGCGTCGGCCCGAGGCCCATGGAGTACAGCGAGGCGCAGAACCTTATCGCCCTGGGCATTTCCTTACCGGTCTTAGCCCTCCTCTTGTAGCTGTCGAGCCTCGCCCTCGTCCGAGTCACGAACTTCGCCATGAATGATATCATGTCAGCCAGCCTCTCCAGCCTAGACAAGTAGACCTCGCTGGCCCTCCACGCCACGTTCACCATCTCTTTGGCGTACCCCAGCAGCTCTAGGGGAGGCTGTTTGCCAGAGTTCTTGGTCACTACGGTAATTGTATGTACGTAGTCCTTCCTGTCCGTGTTGAAACGGAGGGCCGACTGCACGGTGGCAGTATAATAGCCCCTCCAAGCCTCTACCCAGTCCTCTATCACCCACTCCGCCATGTGTCCCCTCAACGGGGGCTTGCCCATACCGATTATCGGGTAGACCTTGAACATAGTGTCCTTTTGCCAGTTCCAGAGCTTCAGCAAGCCCATCCTAACCCCTATAGAGCTGGCTATGTGGCCGGAGTGTATTCCAGAGTCGCTCTTGCCCATGAAAATTCTGAACTCATTCTCAAACATACCTATCTCCTTGATGAAAGCTATCCTCAAGCCTTCCACTATCTCGTCTATATGCATGTGGGATTCGGCCGTCTCGAAGAGCGGGATCAGCTTGATCCATTCCTCTATACGTAACGAGAACTCTTCGGAGACCAGCCTTTCCACCTTCAGTATCCTCCTCTGCACCTCGGCCAGCTCGAGGGTTGAGGTGGACATTGGGAGTATGATGTACTTTATCGCGTCTGTGTTGAAGTACATCTGGGAATACATGTTAGCGGTCACGGCGGCGGTTATGGCCAACAGGTGGCGGTCCTTGTCCTCTAATTTGGGGTTGGGCACTCTAGGAGTTATCAAGAAGTCCTCTCCCGGAACCACGTCGTACTTCCTCACTTCCTCTATTATGTCCCTCATCTGGTTGTAGGGTGTCGCCTTGCCCTCGTAGTCCACCATCTTCTCGTCGCAGCCCCTCCCGCCTTGGTCCAGCGGGAGGACGTCTTGGATTGCTTCCTCCACCTCGTCTTGCGGCATGAGGACTACTGTGCTGTCTGGGTGCTGGGTGGCCATCAGCTTGGGAACCTTCACCGTCCCTACCTCTAGCGGGCCTTGTGTAAATGTGGGTATATATCCACTGCTTCAGCGGCTATAACCGCTCCGACGGAGGGCGAGGGGGAGCGCTTGAGGATAACGGAAGAGGCCTTGGAGGTGGTGAAACACTACCCCCTATGCGACCACTGCTTGGGCTCCTTGTTCGCCAGGCTGGGCAAGGGCTTGGGGAACGAGCACAGGGGAGAAGCCATAAGAAGAGTAATTATCATGGAGTTGGATAGAATGGTCAGAGAAGGGGAAATAAAAAAGGAGGAGGCAGAAAAGATAATGAGTAACTTCGATTCTGACGAGGTGGAGGAGCTGGCTAAGAACATGGGCTACTCCGTCCGGAGGAGGAGCTGTTACGTCTGCGGGGGCAAGTGGAGGGAGCTGGTGGAGGAGTGGAGTAAGAAGGTAGTAGACGCCTTGAAGGAGTACGAGTTCGACACGTTCTTGGTGGGCTGTTCGGACTGCGGGGGAATGGTCGAGAGGCAGAGGGAGATAATAAGCGCCTTTAGGCTCCCGTACGCCGAGAGCGTGAAGAACTCGCTGAAGAGGGAAGTGGGCAAGAGGGTCAAGGAGCTCCTCGGAAAGGAGCCGGACTTCGAGGACCCGCACGTGGTCGCAATAATGAACTTGAGGGAGGACAAGGTAGACTTACAAATAAAGCCCGTGTTTATATACGGCATATACAAGAAGAAGGCGAGGAACGTCTCCCAGAGCGAGTGGAAGTACCCGTATTCGGTGGAGAGGGCGGTTAGGAAGGCCCTATCCCCCTTCGGAGGGGAGGTGGTCCTCCACGCCTCCGGGAGGGAGGACGTGGACGTGAGGGCCTTGGGGACGGGCAGACCCTTCGTGGCGGAGGTGAAGAGGCCTAAGAGGAGGAGGCTCCCGGTAGAGGGCTCGGAGTACGAGGACGAGCTGGTGTGGCTCAGGTTCGAGCGCTACGTGAACCGCGACTGGGTACAGAGGGTGAAGGGCGACGAGTCCAAGAAGGAGAAGGTCTACTTGGCCTTGGTTTACGTGCCCGAAGGCGTGGACGAGGGGGACTTGAGGGCCCTAGAGGAGTTCTTCGAGGACGTGACGATAAAGCAGAGGACGCCCAAGAGGGTGCTCCACAGGAGGGCGGACGTGGTGAGGGAGAGGAAGGTGTACTGGGTCAAGGCAAGGAAGCTCAACGACAAGTCCTTCGAGGCCCTCATAAAGGCCCAAGGGGGCCTCTACATAAAGGAGCTGGTGAGCGGGGACGAGGGGAGGACCGAACCCTCCTTCAGCTCCTTCTTAGGGAAGGAAGCGACCTGCGCGAGCTTGGACGTTGTCTGGGTCTCCTTGCCACAGGCCGAGCTTCGAGGCGGAGGAGAGGAGCGCGGATAGCACCCTTTCGTCCCTCCCGAAGAACAGGTTGCCCACCACGCTCACCTCGTCCGTGGGGAAGGACTCGTAAACCTCCGGCACGGGGACGCCGGCCCTCTTGATAATCAAGTAGGCCCCGGCGACGTCCACGTTCCTTATCTTGTTCCTAACGTCCACGAGCGCCAACAGCTTCCCCCTCGCGACGTTTACCATGTCGAGCGCTATGGCCCCTGGCACCCTTACCTTGGGCCTTCCCAAGAGCTTCCTCAGCTCTACTAAGTACTTGCTCTGCCTCTCGTCCTCGGGCTCGCCGTAGAATACCAACACCTTCTCCGGGGCCCCGGGAATAACCTCGCCCTCCCCGGAGTAGGCCTTGTCGGAGGCGGAGTAGCAAGGGTGCCCGAAGCCCGGGCAGACGGCCGAGGCCACCAAGGTTGAGAAGTCCTCCCCCTCGGCTATGGCCACGCTCACCGCCCAGTGGGGGGAGCCCACGGCGTAGTTCAAGCTCCCGTCCAAGGGGTCCACCACAGCGTAGGGAGGCCCCTCGCCCACCACCCCCTTCTCTTCGGTAACTATACCCCCTTTGAAGCCTTCTTCTCTCAACGTTTTTATTATTAAGTCCTCCACTTCTAAGTCTATTTTCCTGCTCACGTCGCTCTTGTGCTCTTCTACGACCTTCAAGTAACTTTCGTCTAAGAACTTAGACCTCAAGAAGTCCCTAGCCCTTTCGGCTACCTTTAAGGCGAGCTTACGGGGTCCTTCCAACCTCTCCCACCTCCGCCCCTCTGCGCTCTAAGAACTTCACTATTTCCTCAACCGCCTTCTCGACGTCCTCCTCCGGAACCCCGGGGACCCCGGCGCCCGCTACCAGCGCGTTCTTAGTGTTCAAGGTAACCATGGTCCTCCTCGAGTCCCTATATGGAAAGAGGTGCATGGGCCCCTTCTCGTCGGCCAAGACTATTTCTATCCCTTTCAGCTCGAAGGGGTCGGAGCCTATGGGCTCGAAGGGTTCGCCCCTTTCAGCCCTCCTCAGCGTCATATTACCAACTACGTTGTCTAAGTCGTAAATTCCTATAGGTACTAGGTATTTCAAGCTTATCGCGTTGCCCAAGTCCACGAGCGAGTTTATCCTCGGCAGCCTCCCCCTCAGGGCCCTCCTCGCGAGGGCCTCGGAGGAGGGCCTCACCTTGGTGGGGTCTATCCCCATGTCCCACATGAACTTCCTATACGCCCTTACCTTCGGGTCCTCCTTTAGGGACTCTAAGGTGAGCCTCGCGCGGGCCCCCTCCTCAGCTTCCCTCAATAAGGCCTCGACCTCGTCGTCGGCCTCCTTGACCTCCACGCCCTTCACGACGGCGAAGTAGAGGTAGGCCCCCTTCTCCTTCGAGTACGCGTCCCTCGATATCAAGGCTCCCCGTCCGAGGGCGTATGGGGAGGAAAATCAAAGTAGCCTTTCGGCCATAGCCCTCCCGGCTATCACGCCAGTGGCAGCGGCCACGTTTATGCCCCTCGAGAGCCCGGCCCCGTCGCCGGCGGCGTAAAGCCCGTCGACCACGGTCTCCATGTTGCGGTCCACCCTCGCCTTCATGCTGTAGTACTTTATCTCCGGGGCGTAGAGCAAGGTGTGTGGCGAGAAGACTCCGGGTATTATGTAGTCTAAGCTCTTCAGGCCCTCCAGTATGTTGGTTATCACCCTGTACGGGTAGGCCATGCTTATGTCGCCGGGCGTCACCTCCCTCAAGGTGGGCCTCACTATGCCCCTCTTGATCCTCTCCCAAGTGCTCCTCCTTCCGCTCTCCAAGTCAATTAGCCTCTGGACCAGCGGGTTCCCCCCTCCCAGCCTCGTGGCGAGCTTGGCTATGTTCTTCCCGTATTCTATGGTGTCTTCCATGGGGTCGGTTAAGTTTATAGTTACCAAGAAGGCGAAGTTGGTGTTGTCGCTCTTCTTGCTCAAGTACGCGTGGCCGTTTACGCCCACGGTCCCGTCGTCGTAGAGCTCCTTGACCACGAACCCCCTGTGGTTCGTACAGAAGGTCCTCACCTTGTCGTCGAACGTCTTCGTGTATATGATTATCTTAGGGTCTACTTCGACTTTTATGACGTCCTCCATGACCGCCGCCGGGACCTCGACCCTTACCCCCACGTCCAAGGGCCCGGGCTCCAGCTCCACCCCGAGCTTCCGCGACACCTTCACGAACCAGTCCGCTCCCCCTCTGCCGGGGGCCAGCAAGAGCAGCTTGGAGGTGAACTCTCCCTTGTTAGTCTTAACAACGAACCGGCTGTTGATCTTGTCCACGTCTATTGCTGTGGTGCCCACAATGAAGTCCACCCCACGCTCTTGCAAGAACTTAGTCATGTTATCTATCACTTTTACTGAGTTGTCCGTACCTATGTGCCTCTGCCTTATGGGCACGAACTTGGCCCCTACCTTGGCGGCCCTCTTCTCTATCTCCTTGGTGGCCTCCGGGTCGGGCTCGTGTAAGGTGTCGGGAGGGGCGCCAAACTTCAAGAACACTTGGTCCACGTACTCTATCAGCTCCCAAGCCTTCTCCCAGCTCCCCACGAGCTCGTGGAGGTCGCCGCCCACGTCGGGCCTCAAGTTTATCAGGCCGGAGGAGAGCGTGCCGGCGCCCCCCACGCCGTAGATTATGTGGCACGGCTCGCAGTAGGTACACTTCCCGACCTTGGGCTCTTGGAGCGGGCACTTCCTCTGGTGGGCGAAGTAGCCCTTCTCTATTATCCCTACCCTCAGCTTGCCCTCCCCTAAGGTGGCCAGCTCGTGGGCCGCGAACATCCCCGCGGGGCCAGCCCCCACTATTAGGACGTCGTACTCCTTCACCTCAACACACCCCCACGGTCTCCAGAGCTTCCGGGCCGGTTCCCACGTAACAGACCGGGACGCCCACCTCTTTCTCTATATCGCTGATCCAGAGCCTCGCCTCGGGCGGCAAGTCGCTCCACGAGGTGACCCCCTTCGCCTTGGGGAACAGTACGTCTATCTTCGTTATTGCAATTTTGGTCGCGCCGTTGGCCCTCGCCGCCCTCTTGAGTAAGTCCAAGTTCTCCTCCAGAGGGGCCGCCCTCCTCGGCCTGCCGGTTACAGTGCCCCTCTCTACCATGCCCCTCCTCTGGAGCTCCTCCAAGCTCAGCTCTCCCTTGAGGGGTCCCTCCCCGACCCTCGTTACGAAAGACTTAGTGACCAATATGACGTCCTCCACGTCCGAAGGGGCCAGCCCGGTCTCGCTTAGGAGGGCCCCGGCGGTGACGTCCCTAGAGGTCACGTACGGGTACGTGCCGTGGAACAAGCTCAACCCGAAGCCTTGTGTGCCCTCCACGTGGACCACTTTATAAGAATCCACCGCGTCGTAGAGCAATGAGGGCACGTCCGTAACCGTTGCGTACTTTTCAATTTCTTCTTTGAAGTCTCTGGCTAGCTTGAGCCTCCTCATTACTCTGTCGCTCATCGCTGCCCCGACTCCCGTGAGGGTCGAGCCTATCCTCGACCTCAAGTGGGCGTCCTCCCTCTCCCTCCTGACGTGCTCTTCCTCAATAATTCCGGTATTTTCGTCAACGAATACCCTCTCTTTCGAAATTCCGAGCTCCTTCACTTCGTTCGCCAGAACCCCTACGCTTATCAAAGCTCCCGGGGCGACGGCGGCCTTGCAGACGTCACACGTCACCGTCCCTGAGGGCAAGGCCCTAAGCTTGTACTCCTTACCCATGTGTACTACCGTGTGGCCAGCGTTTATCGCCCCGGTCCTCACTAGGAACTCGGGCCTCTCGACGAAGGATAGGTAAGCCGCTACTTTGCCCTTACCCTCGTCCCCGAAGAGCGCGCCTACCACGAGCCTAACTGGCACCCAAGTACCCTTGTGGGCGCGCTCGCGCGTCCAGGATATAAAACTTCACCTAGTTATCTGTATCTCCTTCATTTCCTCGAGGTATTTCTTGCCCGGCCCCTCTACGAAGTACTCCCTAACGGGCTTCAGCATCTCAACCAAGTACTCCGCCACGGCCAACTTGAGGTCCAGCGGGTGTAAGGCCTTGGCGGCGAAGTCCCTTTCCACCTCTTGATAACTCTTGTACTCCTTCCTCTCTCCCGTCTTCTTGTTTACTACTTCGAAGCTCCTCCCCAAGTCCTCCAACCAAGGGAACACCACGTACTTCACTATTTCCAACACCGGGTTCATTTCGACCTCTCCAATAGGACAGTAGGCCCTCTTCAGTTTCCTCTTGATCTCCTCGGGGGAGTCGTGTACGAATATGGCGCTCTGGGGCACAGACTTGGACATTTTTATTTCAACTATCCCTTCCTCGAAGGCCTCTCTATCGCCTTCCCTCTTAGCCTTCAACAGCTTCTCCCTCGTCTCTTCATCTATGTGAAGGCCCAGTAGCAAGTGGTGGTGGAGCGCCACGGGCTTGTAGCCGAACTCCTTGGGCCCCACCTCTATTGCTATTACGTGCGCCTTCCTCTGGTCCATTCCGCCGTGGGCCAAGTTAACCCCGAGGGAGAATATGTCGGCCACTTGCATTGGCACGTAAACCAGCTGTCCGAAGTTCACCGACTCGCCCTCCTTCCTCCCCATTATTGTTATGCTCCTCTTTACCCTAGCTAGCGTTAGCCTGTTGGAAACTCTCAAGAAGTTTTCAAAGTACTTAATCCCGAGCTTCTCGAAGAACTCCGAGGCGAGTATTACCTCCACGGACTCCGGGTCCCCTCCTACGGCCTTTAGGGACTGGAGCAAGGCCTCCTTGAAGTAGCCCAACGCGACCCTCTTTATGGTGTCCAAGTCCCCGCCAAGCTTCTTGTTTATCCACGAGTGATAGTCTGCCAAAAACAAGGTCGTCTTAACTCCGGCCCTTTGTAAGTCGGCCACCTTCCTCATGGTAACTATTCCGGTTCCTAAGTGTACGAAGCCGGAGATCTCGAAGCCTATGTAGTGCTTCAGGGGGACCCCTTGTTCTATGTACTCCTTCAGGAGCTCGGGGGTGAGCACTTCCTCGGTGGGTTCCCTCATGATGAGTCTTATCTTCTCGTCCACCTCGCCTTACCCTGAGCGCGCGCGAAGCGAAATTTAATATCGACGAGCTCATGGGTTAGAGCGCTTATAACCTCCAAGGTCGCTCGGTGGCCGGTGGCAAGCGAGTGTTGCCCGTAGCCCTCTTCAGCCTAGGGCCCAACGAGATGCTGATACTGTTAATATTTGCCATCCTCTTGATCTTCGGTCCCTCTAAGATACCTGAGCTCGCGCGCAGCATAGGCGTGGCGGTCAGGGAGTTCAAGAAGGCCGCGGAGGGCGAGTACAGCGAAGAGGTGGAAGTTAAGAAGGGGACCTCCTCCGAGGGCGTGAGCGACGAGGAGCTCAAGGCCCTAGCTAAGAAGCTCGGCATAAGCACCGAAGGGAAGAGCGCTGAGGAATTAAAGAAGGAGATCCTCGAAGTGGCCAAGAAGGAGGGCCTCACCGGGGAGAAGAAGGAGGAAGGCTCCTAACCGATAACGTCCTTTTGTGACCTCTCCTCCGGGGGGCTCAGTGGGCAAGATAATTTACGACCCCTCCTTGAGCGAGAGGGTTAAGGTTTACAAGGACAGGAGGCACGCCGGGAGGGTCCTTGGCTCCTTCATGAAGTCTCACTCCCTAATCCCAGACCTAATAATGGCCATACCGGCCGGCGGCGTCCCCGTGGCCTTAGAGGTCGCGAAGGTATTGGGAGTTAAGATGGACATTATTATAGTGAAGAAGGTCTTGTACCCTTGGACTACGGAGGCGGGCTTCGGCGCGGTGGGCCCCTTGGGGACCGTGGTCTTGGGCCCCAGCCCCCTCAGCGAGGAGGAGGTTAAGCTTCAGCTGGCTGAGGCCTTGAAGAAGGTGGAGGAGAGGGAGAGGCTGTTGAGGAAGGGGAAGCCCTACCCGGACCTCACCGGCTTGACGGTCGCGGTGGTGGACGACGGCATAGCCGCGGGCTACACCATGTTGGCTGCGGTGGAGGCGGTGAGGAAGATGGGGGCGAGGGAGGTGTGGGCAGCAGCGCCCACAGCCAGCGTGGACGGCGCCGAGAGGGTGGCCCGGAAGGCGGACTTGGTGATAGTTCCCAACTTGAGGAGCGGGCCCTACTTCGCGGTGGCGGAAGCCTACGAGGTCTGGTACGACCTGGACGAAGAGGAAGTCCTCCAACTATTAGAGGAGGCTAAAAGCTTAGGGCTACTTTTGTAACGCAGAACAACTTGGAGTACGGGTCTGTCCTACTGCCCAAGTTCCTTTCCGTATATGCTTAAAAGCGAAAGTAGTAATACGTACCGAACGGCGTTGAGAAACGATCCCAGAGTGGCGTTAAGACGAGGGGGCTTAGGCAGCATAACCTCCATCGTGTTCATAACTCTAATAATACTAATGGCGCTGTTCTTGTTCGTCAAAATAACAAGCGTGTAGTTGGAAATACTTAAGGGGGTCAAGAAGCTCGTCGTGAAGACCGAGCTAGGGGGCTCGGCCGCGGAGATGTGTGCGGACGTGGTCTACGCGTGTTCTATAGGAGACCTCACTTTCCAACAGTCCAAGCCCTACCTAGTGTTCCACTGCGCCCCGCCGGAAGAGGGAAGGAAGATAAGGGCGGTGGAGGTCAAGCTCGAGGTCCTCTACACGACCACCGGGGAGAAGAAGGAGTTCGTGTTGTACATACCTAAGGAAAGGATTACGACCGTTAACGGGGTGGCCGTAAAGCACGTAAGCGCCCCTGGGGCGGCTTGCGGCCAAGAGGCCTCCGTGCTGGAGGACGTCGTAGGCTACGTCGACCCCGAAGGAGGGGGCGGCCGACACAATACTAATCTTGGACGACTGCGAGGGCCCCCTAAAGGCCTTAGAACGAGTCTACAGCGAGGTTGGGGTAGTCAAGTTCAACGACGTGGACGTGAAGCTGGCGCTCTTCGTGAGGGTCCTAGTCCCCGGAGAGCTCAAGGGCCTATCCTTAGAGGTCCAAGGGGAGCCCCAAGGTAGTGCAAGTGGAGAAGAGGCCCTTAAGCCAAGGGCTCTACTTGTTATGCTTCGAAGGTACTCAAAGGTACAACGTAACGGACGTGAAGCTCCTAGGTTTTCCCGCGTGGGCTGAGCCTACCTTTAACCCCTCCCGTAAGGCCTTCCCGGGCCTAGGACTTGAAGCCCCAACACTTGACCGCCAAGCCGGGAGAGGTGGCCGAGAAGGTAGTCGTGGTCGGCGACCCCGCGAGGGCCAGGGACGTGGCTAACAAGTTCTTGGAGGATGTCAAACTGGTGAGCGAGAACAGAGAGTTGCTGGTCTTCACCGGCACCTACAAGGGGAGTAGGGTGAGCGTGGCGGTCCACGGCATAGGTGCACCTTCTGCCGCGATAGTGATTGAGGAGCTCGCCATGCTTGGGGCTAAGGAAGTGGTTAGGTTGGGGACGGCCGGGAGCATGAAGAAGGAAATAGACGTGAAGGACGCGGTCGTGGTCACCGGGGCGGCGCACTACTGCGGGGGCACCTTGGGCGTCTACGCGCCAAACGTGTGCTTGCCCAACTCCCCGGACCCGTGGCTTACCGTGAAGCTGTACGAGAAGGCTAAAGAGGTCGGGCTGAGGGTCCACTATGGCCCCGTGGTAAGCAACGACGCCTTCTACGCTGAAAGCCCGGACTTCGTGGAGTTCTGGACTAAGAGGGGGGTGGTGGCGGTGGAGATGGAGTGTGCCACGCTCTTCGCCTTGGGCTGGATGAGGGGTTTAAGGACCGGGGCCTTAGTAGTAATAGCCGACAGCTTAGTAGACCCCAACAAGAAGGACCTCCTCCACCACGAGGAGCTCGCGGACGCCATGGACAAGGCCGCGAGGGCGGTGCTGGAGGCGCTCACCTCTTGAACTTCAAGGTTTACCTCTCGATTAAGAAGCTTTTGAGCGAGGGGTGCTCGGAGCTCCCCGCGGCGTGGGCGGCGGAGCTCAAGCTCTTGGACTGTTACGAGGACGGGGGGAAGGTGTGTTGTCCCTCCCCCGAGGAAGTGGCCCTCTGGGCAGTTATCAGGGGAGTAATGGGCGAGCACGAGGCCGCGAGCTACCTCAACTGGAAGGCCTTCGAATCTTACGTAGCTAGGGCGCTCGAGGAGGCGGGCTTCGAGACGCTGAAGAACGTGAGGGTCAGGGCGGGCGACAAGCTGGCGGAGTTCGACGTTATAGGCTACGACGGGGACAAGGTGATAGTGGTGGAGTGTAAGAGGTGGAGCGCCTTCCGGAGGTCTGCCCTCTTGAAGGTCGCGGAGGAACACAAGGCGAAAGTCGAGAGGGCCGCTTACTGGTTGGCCAAGCTCGGAAAGAGGGCGCTGCCGGTGGTGGTAACCCTAAGGGGGACCCCGATAAGGGAAGGGGCTCTGATAGTTCCCATAAAATCGTTTAAGGGGTTTATCGAAGAAGTGGACTTGGCTTTCCTAGAGGGCCCCGTGGTGACGCTCAGCAGCTCACGTTCATGAACTTCATGTGCTGTATCAAGGGCTCTCCCTTCTTCATCACTTCCCTCGCGAGCTCCCTGAAGGCCTTCCTTATGTAGTACGAGTTCTCATATACTTGGTCGTAGTCCGCGTACCTCCCCTTGACCTCTAACTTGTCCCTCCTGATCTCGAACTCCGAATTGGTGAGCACAGCTTCCCTCTTTATCTCCTTGTCTTCCTTGGTTCTGGTGGCTATCCTCACGCTCTCGGGAGTTACGGTTATGGTCAAGGCGGGGTTGAGCCTCTTGAGGACCACCCCTCCGTCGGCGACCTCCACGAACCACTTGGAGTCCCTCACCCTCAAGTAGTTCTTGCCCACGCTCACCGCGTTGGTCTCTTTAGCGTTGCCCAAGCACTCCAAGATAGAGCTTATCCTCTCTAGGACGTCGATCATGTACGTGTAAACGTTAGCCAAGTTTACAGCCTTGGCCCCCTCGAAGGGTATCCTCTCCCTCACCCTCTCCAGGGCCTCCACCTTGGCGTTCACGGATGCCTTAGCGTCCTCCAAGGCCTTCCAGACGTCCACCGCCCTTTACCCCGGCCGCTCTGGGGGGCAAAGGTAAAAGGCCTTCACGCCACAACTTTAGGCAAAGGCTCCTCGCGGCCCTCTAGGAGCAAGGCCGGCAGCTCCGCGTAGAGCACGACGGAAGAGGTGAGGGGTTCGAAGTACATCCCCACCGCGCGCAGCTCCAAGTCCAACTTCGCCAAAAGCTCGCAGACCCGGGGGTCGCCCTTGCAGTAGGGCACGAAGCCCGAGGCCTTCGGGAAGCCCACCACGAAGACAACCACCTTCCTCCCCTCGAAGGCGCCGAGCTCCTCCAAGTGCCTAACCCCCCTGTCCGTAGGGCAGTCCGGCCACATGCCGAAGCCCCTCCAAGATGCCAAGTCCGCGCTCTTCGCCTCCACCAACGCCCTCCCCTCCGGGCACCGGAGCTCGAAGTCGAAGGTCGAGCTGCCGTAACGGGGCCTCCGCTTGACCTCGCACCCCCTCGCCCAGCTCAAGTAGCCGAGCTCGAAGGCCCTCTCCAAGGCCCTCTCTTGCAAGTTCGTATCAGTTACCGCGAAGCCGAAGGGGGTTTTGGCCGCCACTAGCTTGTACTTCAACTTCCCGCCTCCCTTAGGTGAGCAGTAGGCCTCGTTGCCCTCCCAGATCAAGTCCTCCAAGCGGCCGGTGTTGGTGTTGTGTACTAAGAGCTCCTCCTCCCCCACGGAGGCCCTCACCACAAACCTGTTTACCTTTTCCTTTACGGTGCAGTGGAAGGCCTCGAGCTTGAGCAAGGGCCTCTCCGGGACGATCAAAGGCCCAAGGCCCTCTGGAGCTCCTCTAAGCCCTCGCCGGTCTTGACCGAGACCAACACTACCGGCGCGCGGGGGTTGAGCGACTTGGCGTCGTTCACCATCTTCTCCACGTCCACTCCCAAGGGACCAGCCATGTCGACCTTAGATATCACTATTACGTCTGACCTCTTCGTGCTCATCGGGTGCTTCACGAACTTGTCCTCCCCCTCCGCTACGGAGACTACCATGACCCTCTTATGAGCGCCCAAGGGGAAGTTGAAAGGACATATCAAGTTGCCCACGTTCTCTATAAACATGATATCGTACTTGCTGAGGTCGACGTCCTTGAGAGCCTCAAAGATGTGGTCTGGCTCCAAGTGGCAAATACCACCCGTGTTTATCTCGACGCCCTCCACCCCGTGCCTCGAGACCCTCTCGGCGTCTAGGGTTGAGGCCACGTCGCCCCCCAAGTACAAGATCTCGTACTTGTCCTTCAACCTGTCGACCAGCGCCTCTATGAGCGCGGTCTTCCCGGAGCCCGGGCTACCCAAGAACTCGAACACCTTGACGCCGTATTTGTCGTACAGCCTCCTCAGCTCGGCCGCTTTGTCCAAGTACTTCTGGTTGACGTCCACCTTTATGGTGACCAGGCGGGGCACTGCGCTTACCCGCCTTGTGCACGGATTAGGGATTATTGTGTGTAACGTACGTCAAACTAAATAACTGGGCGCCGGCGTCTCCCGGAGGGGCGCTTGATCTGGGGTAAGAGCGGCGAGGACAAGATAAGGGAAACCTTGAGCTTATTGGAAGAGCTGAAGGAGCTGATAGAAGAACTCAAGTGCTCCTCCAACAGATCCTCTCGTAACCCCTAACTTCCTCTCCCTTGCGGCACCAAATCCCCAAGGCCCTCCCGTCCTCCGAGACCTCGTACTCGCAAGAGGTTTGTACCTCCGAGAACCGGTAGCCCGGGGGCAAGTACCAGAAGGCCTCGTAGTCGTACTCCGCCACCCAGTCCTCGAAGCGGTTCTCGAAGCAGTTGGTCCCCTCCCTAGAAGGGCCCTCGAACTCTATCAAGAAGGTGTAGTAAGGAAGTTCGGCGAAGGCGAGGAAGTTCAAGGAGGCCCAGTTTACCTTAGGGACGGTCTTTACACCGTTTATCATGACCTCTTCCTTCTCCAACTCCTCTTGCATGACCTCCCAAGCCCTATACACCTCCTCCTCATACTCGGAGGGCTTGTGCAACAGCTCGCTCATCTCGCCCTCCTCGTCGTAGTAGTAATAGTTGACGACCTCGTGGACCCTCCACGAGTTCTTCAAGGGGATTAGGAAGTAGTAGCCTTGGGCGTAGACCGGCCTCAAGCGCTGCCCCTCCGGAGGAGGTACAAGTTCCTTAAGAGGGAGAGAGCGGCCTCCGGCTCCTCGTCCAACAGCCTCGCAAACGTTTTGTTAAACTCGACCACCCCTAGGTTAGTTATTTTCAACTCGTCGTTTATTTTTAACAACCCTTCCTTCTCCAAGTCGTGTAAGGCCTCCAAGAGCGAGTCCTCGCGCTCCGCGCTGGTCACCAGCCGGAAGAGCACTTGTGGGGTTAGCCTCCCTCCCTAGCAAGTGCAAGGCGACCTTCACTAGCTCTTTGAACTCCGCCAACGGCAGCGCCCGGAGAGCCTAAAGGGCCGGCCTAGTTAAGTCGCGAAGCGTGGGAGCTTGGAGAGGTACAAGACCATAAAAGTGGACTCCAAGTTCCGCTTCAAGTGTACGAGGAGGGCCTTCTGCTGTAGGGGCGGCCCGAACGTGTCCTTGACGGTACACGACCTCATAAGGATAGCGAAGTTCCTGAAGAAGGACTGGAGGGAGTTAATACCGACTTACGTCAAAGTGATAGTAGCGGACTTCGTGCCGTTCTTGGCCTTAAGGGGGGTGAGGGGGGAGTGCGTGTTCTTGAGGAAGGGGGAGGAGGGCTACGAGTGCGAGATCTACCCCGTCAGGCCTTACCGGTGTAAGCTCTACCCGATAATCCCCAAGGCTATAGGCTCCGAGGAGGTCTACCTCGACTTGAAGTGCCCGGGCCTCTGGGAGGGGCCGGAGAAGGGAGTACCTAAGGAGAGTCTCGAGAGGTATTACAAGGAGGTGAAGGAACACTATGAAATAATAATGAAGTATATACTCCAAGGCTTAGAACCGGAAGAGGCCTTGGAGAAGGCTGTGGAAGAGTTATGGTCAAGAGTAGAGCCTGTGGAGGACGAGGGGTTGCCTCCTTGAGCGAAGAGGGGGTCGCGACCTTCGATTGGAAAGAAACACTGAAGGAGTACTTGGAGGGCGAGGTGTTCCTCAAGGACGAGTTGATAAAGTTCATTGACAAGGCCTTGAACAAGGAATTCGAGGGGGTGGAGCGGGCCGACATATTGGCTCTTTACTTGCGCGGCTTCGTAAACGTCAAGAGGTACCTAATACACGGGATCAACATGCTCCTCAACAACTTGGAGCTAGAGAGCTCCCGGGAGAAGGACGAGCCAGAATTGCTCTCGTTCGTGTTCCCCCATAGGGTCCCCGACTCTTGCGACTTGCGCCTACTCCCCCTTTCCCTCTCCGTTGCCGTCGCGGACCACTCGGACTTGTGCTGGATCTCCAGCAGCTTCACCGTCAACAAGGGCGGGGTGCCGGAGGAGACGAGGGCCTTTAGGTGCCTCAAGTTCCTAGCCTCCACCTACCTCTTGGTCAACGGCGTCCCCGGCATAGCGTTCAAGAAGGGTTCTGATTGCATCCTACTGTTGGAATTCATAGCCTTGAGGATGCCACAGCCCTTCATGTTCAACGCCAGTTTGGCCAGCGCGGTTTCTGCCAGGATGACGGAGGATTTGAAGGAGATATTGGAAATAGTGGACGCGGTGATAGTCCGGAAGGCCGACGAGGGTCTGCCCCCCGAGTACATAAAGTAAAACTTTTAAGGGATACTGGGGAGGGGAGCCCGGGTCCGGGGCCGTCGTCTAGCTTGGTAGGATGCCAGCCTGGGGAGGGAAATCCCCGCGTCCCCCGGATCGCTGGTGGTCCCGGGTTCAAATCCCGGCGGCCCCACCACCCCTCAAACCCTTGAGCTCCTTCAGGAGCGGTATCTCCTCGAGCTTCCTCTCGTCCAAGGCCTCCCACAGCACCCCCCTTGGGCGGGGCAAGGGCTTGAACTTCAACAGCCTCGTGGGGGTGGAGGCGAAGGTTAAGGGGACGTCCCACGGGTCTTGGGGTAAGGGGCCCTCTAAGACTTGGACGTCGTGGACGGTAGTAGCTATCGGCACATTCACGTCCATGAGGCCTAGCTCGGTGAGTATGCCGAACTCCAAGTCCCCGTACCCGGCCCCCTTCCCGACCCTCCTCCCCTCCAAGTCGACCGCCACAGAGCCCTCGACCACGAAGTCAACCCTTTTCACGTTATTAAGCAAGTCGTCCACGGTCTTCAACTTCCTCCCCCACTTGAAGGCGCCCCTTATTGTGGAGGCCTCCTTGAACTTTTCCCTCGGCACCTCGTTGGGGTCTATCAGCAAGAAGCCCTCCCTCAGCCGCGGCGTGGCCATGATTAGGACCTTTCCCTCCTCCAAAGCCGCCAGCCTCGCCCACCTCTGGGGGCTGTCCGGGTTCGCCTTGACGACCTCCGCGGAGGCCCGCTCCCGGAGCCCCCTCAACCTCTCCGCGGCCTCCCTCGCGCCCTTGAAGTTGGGTATCCTCCCCCTTATCGGGAACGGGGGGAGGGCGTAAGGCTTTAACGTGTTCCAGATCAATTCCCTAATCTTCTCCTTTTGGAATTTGGTGTTTGACATAGTTCTCCTTACCTTGAAATGCTTCAGCAGATAATAGGCTTCGTAGCGTCGAGCGTACGAGAGGGGCTAGCTGGTGAGAGCGTGCGCCTCTTTGGAGAGCCGAGAGGCCCCTTGCTTAGAAGGAGAGTTGAAAGTCTACGACCTGCGGAAGGAGTTGAAAGAAGGCTTCTGGAGGGCTGCGTTGAAAGTTTACTTCGACGAGCCGTGCGAAGCTCTCTGCTTAGGCGGGGGCCCGACCTCCATAGTGCTCTTCGCGGCCTCCATGCTGAGGAGGGACGAAGCGTGCGTATTGCTGGAGGGGCAGCGCTTCAACCTGAAGGGCCTCTGGACCATAATGCAGTTGAACGAGCCGTTGAGGACTGTGGCCCTCTACGTGGTGGCTAGGGGAGAAGCCTCGCCCAAGGACGTGGTCGAAGAGATCGGCGAGAGGATAGGGTTGACCAAGTCCCAGAAGTCGCTGAAGCTCGCTTGGAGCTACTTGAACGAGCTGGAGAAGAAGGGAATAGTAGTAAAGGTCTCCAGGGGGAGGTACAGCCCTAGGGAGGAGCTCTTCTGGTGTCCCGACAACCAATAAAATTTTTAGCACTACCTCGGGCTGGGAGGGGCGCGTGAAGCTTAACAAGGAGGAGAACTTCAGCGAGTGGTTCGATACGGTCCTAAGGGAGAGCGGGCTCTACGACTACGGCCGTTACCCGGTTAAGGGCATGGGGGTGTGGCCCCCCTTCGGCTTCAAGCTCAGGAAGTTGGTCCTAAACATAATAAGGGATCTCTTGGACTCCACCGGTCACGAGGAAGTGTTGTTCCCGGTCCTAATTCCCAAGACGTTATTGGAGAAAGAGAGCGAACACATAAGGGGCTTCGAGGGCGAGGTCTTCTGGGTGACCAAGGGAGGACACGAGGACTTGGACGTCCCCTTAGCTCTGAGGCCCACGAGCGAGACCGCTATAAGCTACATGGAGTCCTTCTGGATAAGCAGCTACAAGCAACTCCCCATGAAGCTTTACCAAATAGTCCCGGTGTATAGGTACGAGACCAAGGCTACGAGGCCGCTGATAAGGCTGAGGGAGGTGAGCACCTTCAAGGAGGCCCACACAGCTCACGAGAGCTTCGAGGGGGCTGACTCTCAGTGCGCCGAGGCGATAGAGATCTACAAGAAGGTCTTCGATAGGCTGGGAATACCGTATATGATAAGCCAGAGGCCCCCTTGGGACAAGTTCGCGGGGGCCCTCTACACGGTGGCCTTCGACACCGTTATGCCCGACGGGAGGGTGCTCCAGATAGGCACGGTCCACCACTTAGGCCAAAACTTCTCCGTGCCCTTCGAGGTCAGGTTCCACACGGAGGACGGGGACAAGGACTACGTCTGGCAGACCTCCTACGGGCTGTCGGACAGAGTGATAGCGTCGTTGGTGGCCGTGCACGGGGACGAGAGGGGCTTGGTCCTCCCTCCGGAGGTCGCCCCCGTACAAGTGGTGATAGTTCCCATACCTCAGAAGGAGGAGGAACAACAGAGGAAGGTCTTGGAGGAAGCCAAGAGGGTGGAGGAGGAGCTCAAGGCTCGGGGCTGGAGGACGGTGCTCGACGACAGGGACGAGCTGACTCCCGGAGCGAAGTACTACGAGTGGGAACTCAAGGGAGTCCCATTTAGGATAGAGATAGGTAAGAAGGAGGTTGAGGGGGACGAGCTCACTGTGGCGCGCAGGGACTTGAAGAAGAGGGTGAAAGTGAAGAAAGGTGAGATCCACCAGAGGTTAAAGGAAATGAGCGACGACATGCTCAACAACATGAGGGAGAGGGCGTGGAGCTTCATGAAGAGTAGGATAAAGAGGGTGAGGAGCTTGGAGGAGGCGAAGGAGTTAGTGGAGAAGAGGTACGTGGTGGAGTTGCCGTGGTGCGGCTCCAAGGAGTGTGGGCTGAGGGTGGACGAGGAGGTGGGGAGGGTGTTAGGGGTGCCGCTGGACGAGGATGCGGAGGCGAAGGGCGAGAGGTGCGCGGTCTGCGGGAGGGAGGCGAAGTGGTGGATAAGGGTAGCAAAAACCTATTAGTCGTGCGCTTCTTCGGCCCCACTCAACATTTCGGAGTGCTTTACCTTCGGGACGGGCAAGTCCTTGACGGGCTTGAACCTGTCCTTGAGCCTCTCTAGCACTTGAGGCAAGGTGGTGTACTCCATCTCGCTGGGGTCCAGCCTGTGCGGCATGAACGGGCCGTGCCTCCTTATGTAGTCCGCCACCTTGTTCGCGGTCCTCCTCGCCTCGTCGAAGGCGGGGTCGTCGAAGAGGTCGCTGGGGCCTACGAGCTTGGCGTTCTTCACTTGGAAGCCCAGCGCTATCACTCTCGGGGGCCCGTCGAACCTGGTGGGCCTGGCGTCCCTCACGGGGACGGGCATCAAGGGGCCGTTGTGGGAGCCCCTCATCCAGCCCGCCACCAAGTGGGGGAAGGTGAAGGGCTCCAGCACCTCGCCCACGGCGGGGAAGCCGCTCTGGGCCCTAACTATCATTACCGGGTCGTCCTTGCCCACGTACTTGCCGGCTATCAAGTTCAGCCTCTCGACGCTGACCACTGCCGCTATCTTGCCGTCCTTGCGGAACACCCTCCTTATCACGTACCTCGAGGGGGTGCCTATGAGGGCCAGCAAGTCGTAAAGCTCTTCGGGGGTGTTCAAGTGGACTCCCTTGTCCTCGAAGACGTCCACTACCTCGAACACGAAGCCGTCGTGGAGCCTCGGGTCAATGACCAGGCCGGCGGTGTTGAAGGGGTCTGCGAAGATCTTGTACAAGGGTAGGTTGAAGGCCCCAGGCTCGGTCTTGTCTGCGGCGAATATCACTATGGGTTCGCTCGGCCTCTCCTCTATCTCCATCTCGGCCGCCGCGGGGCCCAGGCCCCTCACGTTGCCGGAGAACGCGTCGCTGAGCAAGTCTTGCCCGGCCGCGTAGAGGCCGAGCTCCTTAGCCACTTCCGCGGCCTTCTTGAAGGCCTCCCAAGCCAAACCGTGTACGTCCGGGTGGTCCACGCCTTTGGTGTGGGTCATTATTAGGATGAGGTCGTCGCCCACGTGGGTTACGTAGAAGTCGTTTATGACGCCGTTCTTCTTCGCTTCGGCGAGGACTCTGGAAGCCGCCGCCATGCAGTCCGGGTGGACGGTGTGGTGGCCAGCCAAGGAGCCGATATCGGCTTTAATCACGCTTATGGTCGTCTTCTGGGCCACTAGGGGCACCGAGGCCGGTTACCAAAAGAGGTTTTTCTGGTTTTAGGGACGATGAGGAACCGATAGGGCTCTGAGCGGTGAGGAGTCCCACGGTCGCCGAGTCAGCCCAGCTTGACATAGCCCCCGGGCGCGGCGGCCTTGGCTAACTCCTCCGCTACCACGTTTCTTATCAACATCACCAGCACTGAGTAGTTGGAGAGCAGGCGCTCGGCCACCATCTTATCGATCTTGTACTTCTCTATCAAGTTGTTGTACAAGGCTTCCAGTATCTCCGGCCTGTTCAACAGCTCTACCATTATCAAAGTTAAGTTGGACTTAAACGCTTCGAACTTGTCCTCCAACGAGTTCAACCTCGAGACGGTCGTGTTGAGGATTTCCCTGGTCTTTAAACTCTCCAGCCTCAGTTTCTCTATATTGTTCTTGATTTCGGTTAATTCCTTGGAGATGGAAGTTTGATTCGAGATTACTTGGGCTAACGTAGCGTTGAGCCTAGCGTACCCAGACTTCAAATTAGCTATTTCCTCCTCTACCTTCTTTATTTCCGACAACTTCGCCCTGAGTTCTTCCAGGTAGCTGGACACTTTCTTTAAGCTTTCTAACTCCTTCTTCACTGCGTTCAGCTCTTCCCTCGCGGTCCCAAGCTCCAACGCTAAGTTGGTTACGTTGGATATAAGGATCTTCAAGTCCTCTTTGGTTGCGAATGTCGCTTGGGCTACCTCTAAGTCCTTCACTTCCTTGTAAAGTTCGTTCAAGCTCTTCTCTAAGGTCTCTACCTTAGGCACGAACGAGGTCAGCTTCAACTCCAACTCTGAGGCGCGCTTCGCGAAGGTCTGGTTGAGCGCTTCTAACGAGGTCTTGAGCTGGTCCAAGGTCCTTTGCATTTCTATTACGGCGGAACTCAAGGACGCCATCTCTCCCTTAGTCTTCATTAGGTCCGTCTTCGTCTTGTTAAGTTCTATGTTAAGGGCTATAATCTTCGTATTGAACTGGTCTTTGAGTTTGTTCAAGTTTTCATTTAATGACTTATATTCCTTCATAATTTGCGTTAGCTGATTCCTCAAGCCTTTTATCTGGGCCTCGAAGGCGCGTTCCAGCTCGTCCAACCTATTCATTATTGTGCTGCTCTCATTCTTCAAGAGCTCGACGTCTTTCAACTTTAGGTTTATAGGTATTCCTTGTACTAGTCCAACTAGCGTTCCTAGCGCTAAAGCGGAGAGCGCGAGGGATATTATAGATAAAACGATTGGTGCCTTACTGGTCTTGGTAACTACCTTGACCTCGCGGATCGGTGCCTTAGGGGCTTCGGCAACCGTCCCGAGGGGTCCCTGCTCTGGAGTTCCCGGAGGGGCCTCCGGCTCCGGAGGGGGAGGAGGAGAAGGAGGGGCCTTCTCTAGGGTCTCCTCTACGAACGGCTTGGCCTCCTCTTCCTCCTCCCCTCCCATACCCCTCAGGGCGTCGGCCGTCTTGTTCAAGCCCACTCTCTCCGCCTTCTCGGCCAGCTCTTGGGACTTCAACCTCTGTTTGCTTATCTGCTCGGCCAAGCTCTGGTCCAAGGCAGCCTTCTCTTCCTCGTCCAACTTTGGGTACTTGTTCTCGGAAACCAATTCCAATATGTTGTTTATGCAGTTTACGTCGAACCTCTCACAGCCGGCGTCTTCCATCAATATCCGGAGCACGTCCACTACCATCACCTCAGAACCCGAACTCCGCTTGGAAGCTGGCCTCCTCGGCGCCGGAGGTGATAACGGTTAAACCTATGCTGCTGCTCGCCACCGCCACCAAGAACGGGTCCGTAAAGCACATGGGCTTCAACGCATTGGAGCTCCCCCTGGCAGCCGCAGCGGCGAAGGCGGGGAGGTCGTTGAGCACATCTTCCAAGTTAACGTAGATGGGCGAGGAGCAGACCCCCTCTACGCCGTTAACTATAGTTTTCAGCTCTATGGCGTCGGGGACCTTCTGGAAGTCCCTTACGTCGCACATGTTAATGAGGTCTACAGTCTTCCCCTCTAAAGTTATTTTCGGCTCGCCCCCGCTCTCGACCTCGGCGTTTTCGTACGCGTTTATCGCCATCTTAGCAGCCTCCGCAGCTATCGCGGACAAGTAGGAGGGCCCCCTCAAGGGCTTGGGGGTGGGGAGCTTGGTCTGGACCTCGACCACGCCCATGTAGTCCGGGCTCTCCACGTCCAAGAATATGGCTATGGTAAAGTCAGACAAGTTCTTGACGTATATCGCGGCGCTCACGTCCATCCCCAGGAGGTTTATGGTCCTCCACATGTCCCTCGCTCCGGTGCAGCCGGTGCCGTCCTTCTTCACGAAGCCCACTCGGCGCGTGAATATCTGGGCGCTCAAAATCGGGCCCCGAGGTGCGTTGCTCTTAAGATATATTTACGGTTAGTTCTCAAGACTTATTACCCCTTGGATCCCTACCTCCCCTCAGCTGGGTGGTGCTGGATTGAGCGTCACGTTTTGTCCCAAGTGTAAGGCACTGATGCAAGTGGTCAGAAAGGACGGTAAGGTGGTACTCAAGTGTCCTAGGTGCGGCTACGAGGTGGAGGTGAAGAAGCCCGCCAGGATAGTGAGGGCCGTGGAAAAGGACAAGCACATAATAACAACTTCCAAAGTAGTGAAGGCCGAGGAGAGGAGGACCCTGACGGAAGAAGAGAAAGAGATGCTGCAAGACTACTACAGAGACATCTTCCTGGAGAACTTCGGCGGGGAGTGAGTTTTTGCTTCCTCCCCGAAGGGGTTAGGGGAGCTAGAGATGAACCCCCTCGCCGCGTTGTTAGCCTTCATACTTACCGTAATGTTCCTGGAGAGCGGCCACTTCGAAATACTATTGGTCCTCCTCATAGCTATCGGGGCCTTGCCCCCCGAGCACGCGGCCGCGCTGGCGAGGAGGCTCGGCAAGCTGTATTACGAAGTTAACAAGGCTCTGGACTCCTTAACTAAGGGCGGGCCGGCGGAGTGGCTGGGTAAGGTGGGCTATTGGAGGGCCAAGAGGGCGGCCGGCGCACTAAAAGGGAGCCCTTATGAGGTCCTAAAGGAGACCAAGAGGCCTTGAAGCCCCTATACGTACACTTGTTGAGGAAGGACACTAAGTACAGCGCGTATTCGGTAGTGGCGATAGTGGAGAGCTCCGGCTTTGAGGCTACCTTGGTCAAGGACCCGGCCCAAGCGCTGGAGCTAGCTAAGAAGAGGCCAGTGGTCTTCGGGGTTTCTCTCATGACCACCGACCTCCTCGACGAGAACCTCTTAAGGTGGATCAAGGCGCTGAAGGGGAAGGCCTTCTTGGTGGCCGGGGGGCCCCACGCGACTGGGGACCCTTGGGGCACCTTGAACTTGGGCTTCGACGCGGCCGTCCACGGGGAGGCGGAGGAGACCTTACCGGAGCTGCTGAGGGCCCTCGAGGAGGGCTCGGACTGGAGGAGGGTTAAAGGGGTATACAGCGACGAGGGCTTCTCCGGCCCCAGGGGGTTGGCGGACCTAGACCGCTACCCCCCGTGGCCTCACTGGAGGGGGCTGGTCGGGCCGATAGAGATAACTAGGGGCTGTCCCTTCGCTTGTTCCTATTGTCAAACTACCTTTATGTTCAAAGCTTTTGTAAGGCATCGATCTATAGAAAACGTAATCAAGTATGCCTCAATAATGAGGGATATGGGACTGAAGGACATGAGGTTCATAACGCCTAACGCTCTCTCCTACGGAGGGGACGGCAGGAGGCCTAACTTGGAGGCGGTGGAGGAGCTCTTAGCGAGGCTAAAGAAGCTGGGCGTGAGGACCTTCTTCGGCTCCTTCCCGAGCGAGGTGAGGCCGGAGTTCGTAAACGAGGAGAGCATAAAGATCTTGAAGAAGTACGTCAGCAACAAGAGGCTGGTCATAGGTGCCCAGAGCGCCTCCGACGCGGTCCTCAAGAGGATCCACAGGGGGCACGCTTGGGAGGACGTGGTAAACGCGGTGGAGGTGAGCGTCAAACACGGCTTCGTCCCGGAGGTGGACTTCATACTCGGGCTTCCGGGGGAGAGCGAGGAGGACATGATGGAGACCTTGAGGGGGATGAGGAAGTTAGCTTCCATGGGCGCTAGGGCACACTTGCACTACTTCATGCCCCTCCCCGGGACCCCCCTCGCGTACGCCGACCCGACCCCGCTCCCGGAGAGGGTGCGGAAGGAGGTCGCCAAGCTCGTGGGCGAGGGCAAGGGCTGGGGGCAGTGGTTAAAGCAAGAGGAGGTCTCTTGGAAGATAGTGGAGCTCCGTAGGAAGGGGGTGATCCTCCCCAAGAGGAGGGCACTCATTTCCTCCCCCGGCCTTCCAGCGAGGGGCTGAGGGCTGCTGCTGGACCACAAGAGGCTCAAGGTGGAGGGAGGCAAGTACTTGGAGGTCACCGGGCCGGCAGCGGTGAGGTTAGTAAGGGGCAGCGCGGTCCTAATGGGGAAGACGTTAGAGGAGAACGACGTCATAGTGGTTCCCCAGTGGAGGACTTACGCGTTCAAGGCTATAAAGGACTCCGAGCTGGACGTTTCAATTACATCGACGACGAAGGTAGAAATTAAGGACAAGAACGTTATGGACGAGTGGGTAAAGGGGCTCTCGAAGATCGTGGGAGCGAAGAGGGTTGTGATACTGGGCCCCACGGACTCCGGGAAGAGCAGCGCGACTGCAACCTTAGTTAACATGAATTTGAACGAGGGCTACGAGGTCAGCGTGGTGGACAGCGACGTTGGCCAGAGCAACTTGTGCTTCCCCACTATGGTGTGCAAGGCGAAGGTCAAGGGTTACGTCTTCACGTTGAGCGACTTGGAGGCCGAGGAGCAACGCTTTACCGGCACCATAACCCCGGCGGTGGAGAAGAGCCGGATAATCTCCTCCGTCTCTTCCCTCTCCAAGGGGAGGGTAATAGTTGACACCGACGGGTGGGTGGACGGCTTCGAGGCCGGCTGCTACAAGCACGAGCTCCTCCGGGCGGTCTCGCCGGAGGTCGTTGTTTACATGGGTAAGGCCCCCTGGTGGGCCAAGGGCCCTTGGGAGCTGGTGGAGCTTCCCCCCTCCACGGGCAAGGAGAGGAGTAGGAACGACAGGAGGAGCATAAGGAAAAATAAGTACAGGAAGGCCCTAGAGGGGTGCAAGACTAAGGACATAGACCTAACTAAGGTTAACGCACTCATGTCCGTTATATTCAACAACCCGTGGGGCGACGAGGTCCTTAAGGAGGGCGTGAAGGAGCTCATAGGGGTCAAGCCGTTATTGGTGGTGCCTTGGGGCAACAAGGTAGTCGCCGTAATAAAGAGGGGCTTGAAGTACAAGAAAGTACCGAACGTCGAGGTGCTGGAGGAGGGCGAGGAGAGGGGGCTGTTGGTAGGCTTGGGGGACGGCTCCGGCAACGAGCGGCTGGGCGTCGTGGTGAAGATAGACCACTTGAAGAAAGTTATGAAAGTAAAGACTTGTATGGAGGAAGAGCCCCTTTACGTTATATTCGGGAGGGTCAAGCTCGAAGAGGACTACAGCGACAAGGTTGTAAAAAAGCCCTTTTAGCTACACTTGACGCAGTAAGGCCCGTTGACCAGCACGTGCCAGTTCGCCTTGTTTATCATTATTATGCTCGTGCCGTTCAGTTCGCTGGGCTTGGTCAAAGAGCTCCAAGTCAGTATAGCATCAACGTTCTTAGAGGTGTTGTTTGCGTAGCTCCTCATGATCACTATCAGCGGAGGTACCGCGCCGTAGTCGTCGTTGCTCAGCCCTATCACGAAGGACTTCACGTCGTCAACCTTCGTCGTCATGTTGTTGAACGTAATCAAGTAGTCGTCAGTCAGCGAGACGGCCAGCGTCAAGTTGTTATAGTAGTTAGTGACGTTCGTTGATAAGAGCTCTGCGGTCTTGTTGAACGCTACCGCGTTCCACTTGTCCGCGCTGCTGACCGGCAAGTTGAGCTTGGCCGCGAAGACTGTCGGCAAGCCGGAGGTGGAGTTGTGCCAAGCTAGTTCGCCGTTCCAGAAAGCCGCCACCGTTACGTTGGTCATGAAGTCAGTGTAGTTGTAGAACGGATTCTTGGTGGTGGCGTAGGAGCCGTACTCGTTCAGCTGCAATGACGTCAAGTTGCCCAGCACGTCCACTTGGAGGGTGGCGTTGTAGGGCCCGGTGACATTGATTACCGCGTATCCCTTGCTCTTGACGTATACGATTGGCGCGTCCACCTTCGGAGAGTACACGTCTGGCACTTCCACGGTTACGTAGTCGTCCAGCGGTATCTTCGGTAAAGTCCTCACGAACATGTAGTAGTAAACCCTGTCGTCCGTGCCAAGCTTGCTTACGGTTGTAGCGTTGTTCCTGTCAGCGTAGCTGAAGCCTATGTACTTCACTTGGTCAGGCAACAGCTGGCTATACTCGACTTTCAGCTTGTATGCCGAAAGGTCGAGCGTGCCGTAGTAGAACAGCTCGCCCAGGGGACCGTTCTCGTGTATGTTGAAGTACACAGCCGGCGTGCTGAGGTCATACTTCACCACGTTGTAGTATACCTTGTCCGGGGAGCTGAGCTTGTATGCCGGCTCGCTGGCGTACTCTACCAAGTAGGACCTCCAAGCGTTGGACCAGAAGCCGTTCCTCGAGGTCACGAAGCGGTGCCAGTCGTCCACGTCCTCGTAGAGCATCCACTTCAACCAGCTCTTGCCGTCGCTCACCGCCCCGGGGACGTAGGGGTAGATTATGTTCCAACCGCCGAAGTAGTCGCCGTAGCTGCCGCCGTTCATGCCCACCCTAACTTCGTAGAAGCTCCCCCTCGGCACTTCCGGCCACAGCCAGAAGTTCCATACCACCCTTTGACTGAGCCAAGTGCTGTTTAGTACTATGCCGTTCCTCTGGGCGTTGATTATGCCGGCCCTTACGGTCTCAGCCGCCTTCCAGAGCGGCGTACAAGTCACCACGCCGGGCTCCCCGTTCAGCGGCGCGCCGTAGATGGTCGACTTGACCACTTGTAAGCCCTTGACTATGGTTGCATTTATTTGGCCCACCAGCGGCAAGCAGCCGTCGCTATTGGAGTAGTCGTAGAGCTGCGGGAAGCTGATCCTCGGTCTGCCCAAGCGGTAGGGGTACCAGTACAGCATGTACACCTTCGCCTTCTCTTTGCCAGCCCCGGCTACGTATGCGTAGAGCCCGTGCGCGTCGGGCTCGAGCGTGTAAGCGTAAACCGGAGGGCACTGAGCCGCGTCGTAGGCCTCGAAGCACTGGAACGCCGTCTGCAAGCTGTCGAAGCTGTCTCCGTACACGGTTACGTTGTATATCACTCCGGAGAACGCTGCCATGGTCTCTTCGTCTATGTTGTAGTCGTAGTACCTGCTTGCGTCCGATATCACGAAGGCCGGAGTATTACCGTTAAACAACTCGTACATTAAGGAAGCTAGGCCCCCTCCACTGCTAACTTGGTTTATCTCACTCAGAACGTCGCCCAAGACCGGGGAGGGCGGCAACGAGCCCTCGAGCGTTTCCAAGGACTTGACGTATACCTCCCACTTATCGGTGGCGTTGTTGAAGGTGGCGACTATCATGTACTTCTTCCCGGGGACCAGCGTGGTGGGTGCCACAGCCTTGGGTATTATCCTATAGCCGTAATTAGTTATCTGGAACAGCGCCGGCGCGCCTCTGTAAATCGCCAGCATCCAGCCAGTGCCAGTAGTTGGGTCCGTTTGGTAAGCTATGGGGAACAGCCAGTAGCCGACGTAAGGCGCTCTGATGAAGAAGCTGTCGTCACGCCAAGTGGGGTCTATGTAGTAGTTCAGCTGGTCCTCGTCGGCGAAGTTGAAGGCCCCGTCCCACCTCACTACGGCCACCACGCTGAAGGAGTTCCTGTTCGCGACGAAGTTAAGCTTGTTCTGCGGGTCATCGAACACAACTCCGGTCATGGTGAAGGCGTAGCCGGGGAAGTTCCAAGTCCAAGAGTAGCTATCTAGCTCCACCCTCGCTCCGTAGAAGTCAACGTAGACCGGGAACACCTCCCTCGGGTCGGAGGCGCCGTTCTCCCCTACCAGTACGGTGAGCGTCACCTTTCCGCCGGCCGGCAAGTAGGGCACCTTGACCCAGACGTAGCCGTCGCTCCTCGCGGGCCCATTCCTTTGTACGGGGACGCTGGTGCAGTTGCCCACGACGGTCTCGTAGCAGAACTTCACGGGCGCGCCCAGCTCGTCTATGATGGTTATGGGGGTGGCGTTCAGCTGTGCCGGTAACTTGACCCTAATCACTTGGTCGAACAGCGCCTCGGAGTTGGGGTTCTCTATGGTTATCTTATAGCTCCTAACGGTGCTGTCCACCGGATACTGGAGGCCCAAGAACTTCAGCCCGGAGGCCGTGGTAACATTGACCGCGTAGGTGGTAGTTAGGTTGGCGGCGGGGGCGTAACAGACGTCGTAGCCGCTGAAGCTCGCGCACGGGTAGGCCAGCCCGGGGAACTTTACCTCGTGCTCTAAGATCTTGCCGTCGAACGGGGTCCCGTCGGAGCCCTTGGGGTACTGCCCGGCTATGCCTAGGTAAAGGCAGACCACCGCGCTGTACTGGACCAAGGAGTCCGGCCTCATTGGCGCGGGGGCGGTGAAGTTGAACGTTAGGACTCCGGAGCTCCTCCACAAGGGCTTCTCGGCGGTTAAGTTAGTGAAGGTGTAGCTCCAAGGCAAGTAGGAGCCGGCGCTCCAGCTCACTTGGTATACTTGCGGCGTGGAAGTTATCCTCATTACCGTTATGTTCCTCAGGTACACGTAGTCCAAGTAGTACCTCAAGGGGCTGCTCGCCGGGGCGGCCTTCTCCACTATATCTTTGAGGTCTATGACTACGCTGGTGGGCACGTAGTTCCTAGTCCCGCTGAACTCTGGGTTCAGTATTAGCGCAATTTGGTAGGCGTAGTTGTCGCCTACCACGGTCTTGGGCGGAGGGCATATGTACTGCAGCGGGTTAACGTTCCCCCCGGCCAGCACCGTTATCGGGCCTATTGAGAACACCGTGGTAGTTTGCTGGATCGTGGTCTGCTGGAGGACGCCGCCCGTGGTCTTTAAGCAGTCGTCCACCTCTTTCCACCCCACGCCTTCTATCAACATCCTGACCGAGTAGACCTTATCTCCCTCTCCCAAGTTGATAACCAAGGCTGCTGGTATCTTGAGCGTACCAAACTCTTTGTATATCGGCTCGTAGTTGTGCTGGCAAGCGCTAGTTACTTTAGTGTTGCTAGAAATCCACTTGTCCTTAGTGTAAATCTTCGAGACGTTCGACGTCCCCGAGCTCATGTAGACTTGAATGGCCTTCACGTATTGGCAGAAGGCCGGTATGTCGTTGGTCTTTATCACTAGGACTGGGCCCTCGGCCCAGGGGTCCTTCTTAATGAACACGTAACACGCGGACAAGCTCTGAGCCACGCTCGTGGCCAGCTGCTGCCTCTGGACCGCTTGAACGGTCTTCTCGCTTATCGCTACTTGTTTGCTGAGCACGTTTACCATTAGAACTACAGCCGCCAGCAGTATGCTAACTATCACTATGAGCGCTATTAGCCCCGCTACCCCGCCCTTCTTTACTTCCGTCACTGTAAAGCCACCGTAGGACCGCTGTGCCGACGAGAGTTTTAATGGAGGAATTGCCGTTTTCGTACGGAAACACTTGCTGGCACTCCTAAAGCTCGGTTAAAGGCGGCGGAGGGGGAGCTCGCGCTTGAAGAGGGCTCAGAGCGAGCTGCTGGCGGCGATGCTGCTAGCAGCCATAGTGCTGGGGGCCCTCACTTGGTTGGTGGCCCAGTGGGAGAAAGGGGTCGGGAACTTGATCAAGAGGGTAAACGAAGTGACCGTCCGTTCCGCCAAGCTCTCTATAAGGATAGACTGCAGCGGGAACTACCTCGTCTTCCTAGACCCTACGGTCCCTTCCGTCATTGACGCCGAGTCCACAGAGTATAACAACTTACGCTACTGTTACGCGGAACTGGGAGCTAGCTCCTACAAGGCCTACTTCGTCCTGCCCTTCTATTGCAACGGGGAGCCCAGCGCCTACTTCATCTTCGGCACTTTCTCGAGGAATCCAGTAGACAACGTGACTTTGTACACCTTTAAGCCCTCATCGTCCAGCGCCGTAGTGCCTCAAGTGGCCTGCGACAAGATAAACTTCATGCCTTTCGCGACTTTACACATAGTCTTTCCCGACTCAAGCGAGAAGGTGGTTTCTTGCTTCACTAACATAACTTTGGTCAACGGCGAGTACTTGTGGGGTGTGTCCTCATGCGTAGGGGCCTAGGCGCTCTGGAAGTGGCGATACTGAGTGCGGTGACCGTGGTCGCGGCGGCGCTGTTGGGCTCCGCGCTCTTGCGCCCGCCGGCGGAGCCGCAAACGCCAGCGCTCGTAGAGGTGGAAGCGGCAGTGGCCCTAGGGCCTCAGAAGGACTCGGCGGGTCAGACGGTGAGCGCGTCTCAGCAGTGCTCGGAGCTGGCGTCCGCGCTCTACGCCGAGGGCCTCCTATCGTCAAAGAAGATCATCGAAATTGGAAACTCCGGCGCGACCTACGCTTACGCAGTCCTAATACGCGTGATGAGCCCCGGGGAGGTGAAGGGGGTGAAGCTCAGCAGCTTGGAGACCGGACAAACCCTATTCGTCGCTCAGAAGAGGGTGGCGCTCTCCCCCGGGAGGTACTTGTTGTGCGTCTATCGCGACAAGTACTACCCGAGCTCAGTGGTGGAGCTCCTCGGGGCCTCTGAGGTGTGCGTCAGCTGCGCAGTGCGCTGAGGACTTTTTGTATCTCCTCCTCGCTTATGGGCCCCCTCCTCAAGACCTTTACCTTCTTACCCTCTACCTCGACCACAGTTGACGGCGTGCCCTCGACGGGGCCCATGTCTATTAACAAGTCGGCCTCCACGGTCACCTCTTCCGCGCTCTTGGGACTCTTGCCCCCGCTCAGGTTGGCAGAAGTGACCGCCAAGGGGCCCACGAGCTCCAAGAGCTTGAGCGCGAACGGGTGGGCGGGCACCCTCACCCCGACCTTGCCCGTCCCCGCGGTGACGGCCTCGGGGAGCCAAGGCTTGGCCTTCACCACTATGGTCAGAGGCCCGGGCCAGAAGGCCTTGGCCAGAGCCTCCGCCGCCTCGTCGAACTCGCCGACCTCCCGGTGCCTCCCCAAGGGCGTCTGCACGGGTAAGGGCTTGTCCCTCGGCCTCCTCTTGGCCTCGTATATCTTCTCCGCGAACTCCAGCTTAGACGCTATGCCGTAGACGGTCTCAGTAGGGATGATTACGAGCCCCCCGGACTCCAAAACTTCCTTCGCCTCGATTAAGGCCCTCCGAACATCCTCCTCGCTCCTAGGCCTGAGGACCCTCAACTCCCTCCCTTGTAGTTGAACTCGAACGAAGGGGTTTTTTGTTGCCTCTCCCTCAGAGCCCTCTCAGCCATAATTATTGCCAAGTAATAGAGCACGAACATGGGTATGCCTATCGCCAGCATGCTTATCCCGGTCCCTCCGGGGGTTATTACAGCGGCCAAGAACATTATCGCGAGGAACGCGATTCTCAAGTTCCTCCCCTTGAGCTGTTCCGGCCTCAAGAGCCCCAACAAGACCAAGTAGTAAACCACTATAGGCAGCAAGAAAGAGAGGCCGGTTATTATAGCCGTCATGACGGCGAACTCTATTATGTCGGAGAGGCACCAGATGCTCTGGGCGCCGGCGGCTTGGCCGAAGAACACCACGAGCTCGAAGCCGAAGGGGACCACGACGGTGAAGGCGAACAGCTCGCCGAGCAAGAACAGCCCGAAGGTGGCTAGGACCCCGTTGCGGAGCATCCTCCTCTCGTGCTCGTGGAGCGCGGGCCACAAGTAGCACAAGAACTGGTATATTATATAGGGGGCAGAAATCACCAGGGCGCCCCAAATTATAACCATGACGTAGGCGTTGAACAAGCTCTCAGCGTGACATATTACGGGCTTAACCCCCATGTGCATAATTGCCAACGTTATTATTCTGAGGAGCGCAACCATCGCCGGTACGTAGCCTATCCACTTTATCAGCTCCGCTATGTACTGGGCCCCTACGGCGTTGCCCACGTCCTCGGGGCTGCAGTACAAGTGCATGAGGGGACACGTGACCCAGTTTATGGGGAAGAGGGCCACTAAGAGTAAGGCTAAGAAGAAGGCGACTATGGACCTCCTTATAGTCTTTAACAACTCCTCCAAGTGGTAGGTGATGTCTTCTACCCTCTCCGCCTCTTCAACGTTGCACTCGAAGGGGGACTTCAGCTTCTTTATCAATGACTTCAACGCTTCCGTGTCCCAGCCCCTTGGGGGCTAGCTAGATTTAGGCTTGCGGGTCGGTCGAGGCTCTCCGTTCACCGCCTCACCCCTTACGAGCTACCTCATCCCCGCGGGCGCCTCAAAAGCTCTCGTCCGGCCCCTCGGGGGGCGGGCGTTGAAGGTAGTTGTGGGGAGCGCCAACCTCGTCAAGGTGAGAGCCGTAAAGGAGGCCTTGGAAGAGCTGGGGATAGAGGCGGAGGTGGAGGCCTTAGAAGTCCCCAGCGGGGTGCCCCCGCTCCCAGTGGGGGAGGAGGTCTTCCGGGGGGCGGAGAACAGGGCCTCGGCCGCCGCCGAGCGCGGCGACGTAGGAGTGGGCTTGGAGTCTGGACTCTTCCTCTTGAATGGGAAGTTGTTCATGATATCGGTGGCAGCCGTGAAGGCAGAGGGACTCCACTTCGGCCTGTCCCCAGGCTTCGAGCTGCCGGAGTCGTGGGCCCCTAAGGTACTGAAGGACACGTCGGAATTCTACAAGATGATGGAGGCGTACGGGGGGAGGGAGTTGGGGAAGGGGAAAGGGTTGGTGGGGGTCCTCACGAAGGGCGTGGTGACGAGGAAGGACTTCTGTAAGATGGCCGTCATAATGGCGTTTTCAAAGGCGTTTAACGAGGTTTGGCGGTAGTCGAACATAATATCAGACCAGCGTCTTAACTCCGCCTCCCCTTAGAGGGCGCGGAGCGGTGAAACCTTGGTCGGCATAGCGGGCTGGGGGGCCTACGTGCCCCTCTACAGAGTCTCCACAGAAGAGATAGCGCTTCACTGGGGCTCCGACCCTAAGGTCCCCTTATCCTTGGGCGTGAAGGAGAAGTCCGTCGCGGGGCCTGACGAGGACTCGGTAACCATAGCGTGGGAGGCCGCGGTAAACGCCTTGACGAGGGCCCAAGTGGACCCTAAAGACGTAGGGATGGTCTTCATAGGCTCCGAGTCCAAGCCCTACGCGGTCAAGCCCTCCTCCACGATAATTGCCGACGCCCTAGGGATAGCTCCAGAGACCATGGCAGTGGACGCGGAGTTCGCTTGCAGGGCAGCAAGCGAGGGCTTGCGCCACGCGCTGGTCTTGGTGAGCGAGGGGGCGGTGAGGCACGCGTTGATAATAGGGACCGACACCGCCCAAGGGGCGCCCGGGGACGTCTTGGAGTACACGGCCGCCTCCGGCGGGGCGGCCTTCGTGGTCTCCAACGAAAACGTCGTCGCCAACTTCCTCGACGCCTACACCTTCGTTACCGATACCCCGGACTTCTGGAGGCGCGACGGGAGCCAGTTCCCCGCCCACGGGGAGGGCTTCACCGGGGAGCCGGCCTACTTCTACCACTTGTACAACGCCATAAAAGAGCTGATGGAGAGGAACTCGTTAAAGCCCTCGGACGTGGCCTACTTCGTCCCCCACCAGCCCAACGTGAGGTTCCCCATGAAGCTGGCGAAGATGTTGGGCTTCAAGAGGGAACAGCTAATGATAGGCTTGACCACAGCTGACATAGGGAACACCTACAACGCCTCTGCCTTCCTAGGGATGACGAGGGTACTCGACAACGCGTCGCCGGGCGACTTGGTGCTGATGGCGCCGTTCGGCTCGGGGGCGGGGGCGGACGCTTACCTCTTCGAGGTTACGGACAGGGTGGAGGAGGCCAAGGCCTTGGCGCCCACCACGCAGAGCTACATAGAGAGGAGGAAGGTTATAGACTACGCGACCTACTTGCGGTTCAGGAACAAGATAAAGAAGTTGGCGAGGTGAGGCCGTTGTACGTCTGCTCGGCCAACGTGGTGAAGGTCGATAGGCACTACGACAAGAGCTCTTCTGCCTTGGCCGTGGAGGCCCTCGCGCCGGTGGTGGAGGCGTGCGGCGAGCCCGACGCGCTGGTAGTTAGCACTTACTTGTCCCGCTACCAAGAGTCCTTCGGCAACTTGGGAGCGCTCTTGGCCGAGTACTTGGGCTTCAAGGGGGAGGTGTACGAGGTCTCCGCCGGGGAGGCCTCGGGGGGCGCGGCGGTGGCTCTCGCATACAAGCTCGTTAGGTCGGGCCTCAAGAGGGTACTGGTAGTGGGGGTGGACAAGACTAACGACTTCCAGTCAAAGAAGGCCGTGAAACACTTACAAACCCTCTTAAGTCCTTACGAGTCCTTCTACGGCCTGACCTACGCCGGCGCCCACGCGCTCGCTGCCTCCTTGTACATGAAGGAGTTCAACGTCAGTAGGGAGGAGCTCGCCCACTGGGCGGTGGTCATGCACGACAACGCCACCGCCGTGCCCCACGCACAGCTGAGGTTCCCGGTGACGGTCGAGAAGGTCTTGAACTCCAACTCCGTAGCGGAGCCCTTGAAGCTCTTGGACTCTCACCCGTTCAGCGACGGGGCCGCGGCGGTCATGCTTACTTCCGAGACCTCGCCAGTAGCCTTGGAAGTCGCGGCAGCTTCGTCCAAACTGACTTTGGCAGAGAGGGACTTAACTTTCATGGAAAGCGCCAAGGCGGCGATGGAGGCCTTGGGGAACCCGGAGCCGGAGGCGGTGGAGGTCCACGACCCCTTCAGCGTGGCCGGCGTCATAGCGCTCGAGTCCTTAGGCCTCGCCCCTAGGGGGAAGGGCATTAAGTACTTGTTAGAGAACGCCCACTCGGTCAACCCCTCTGGGGGGTTGAAGGCGAGGGGTCACCCGGTGGGGGCCACGGGGGTTTACCAAGTGGCCGAGGGCTTCCTCGCGATAACCTCCGGCCTGGGCAAGCTGGGCAAGGTCAGCAGTTTCTTGGCCCACAGTTCCAACTTGATGGGGGCTACTACGTACTTAACGTACATGAGGGAGGTGTAAGCCGTGGAGATAAGTCCGGCTGCTGTTTGGAGGGAGAAGCCCTATAGGTATAGGCTAGAGGTGAGGAGGTGCCCCAGCTGCAAGAGGGTGTTCAGAGAGGAGGTGACCCACTGCCCGAGGTGCGGCGTCGAGACCGTTAGGGAGAGGCTCCCTTGGAGGGGCAAGCTGCTGGCTTGGACCAAGATCTGCCAAGTGCCGGAGGGGTTCGAGGACCAAGCCCCCTTGTACGTGGGGCTGGTGGAACTGGAGAACGGGGAGAGGGTGGTGGCTAGGCTGACGGACGTAATGGAAGAGCCGAAGGAGGGCTCGGAGGTCCAAGCGGTGCTCAGAAAGGTTAGAGCCGACGGGGAGACGGGCTTGATAGAGTACGCGCTCTTCTTTAGGGTTATTCCAAAATGATCACTTTCCTCACCTTTTTGTAGGCCGCTACCCTCTTGTTCACGAAGTCCATTATTTCCTCCGGGGTGGCCTTGCAGCCCTCCTTGAGCTTTACCTTCGCTACGGGTATCTGGCCCACTTCGCCCGCCGGCTCGCCCACGACCTCCGCTTCGGCTACGCACGGGTGCTTGAGCAGTATCAGCTCTAAGTCCTTGGGGAATATCGGATAACCCTTGTACTTCAACATCCTCTTCCTTACCCCTCTGAAGTAATAGAAGCCCTCCTCGTCCTTGGCGAGTATGTCGCCCGTCCTCATCCAGACCTTTCCGTTAACCTCAACGAAGGCCTTGGAGTTCTCCTCCGGGTCGGGGTAACACTTCATCACTTGGGGACCTCTCACTAGGAGCTCCCCTTGGTCCTCCACGGGCTCTAGGGTCTCCGGGTTCACCAGCAAGGCCTCCACGCCGGGCAAGGGGAAGCCCAAGCTGCCGATCTTGTGCTTCTCCGGGGTGGTCGCGAATATCTGAGGGGCCTCAGTCATGCCGTAGACTTGCAGCAGCGGCTTGCCGGTGAGCTCCTCCCACCTCCTCTGGTCGTCGGGAGGCAAGTAGGCGCCGCCGCTCATCGCCCACCTCAAGCTCTGACCTAGGGACTTGACGAACTCCTCGTCCTCCTTCATGAGGGTTTGGAACACCAAGGGGACCGCCACCAAGTAGGTGGGGCTCCTCCTGGCTACCATTTCCTTTATTTTATCCATGTTGAACTTCTTGAGCAACAAGGCAGTGGCTCCGGAGACCAGCGCGCTGAGGAGGGCCGCGTCCAAGCCCAACACGTGGGTTAGGGGAACCGTAACCAAGCTCACGTCGTTAGCATTTATCCCTTCAGCCTGTACGAGGGGCATTATAGCCCCGGTGAAGGAGCGGTGGGAGTGGATCACTTGCATGGTCCTCCCCGCGATGCCGGCGTAGTAGAAGACCCTCGCGTCGTCCTCGTAGCCCACGACGACCTCGTGCTCCCCGGAGGCGGAGGAGAGGTCCTTCTCTGTGAGGACCGCGTAGCCCTTCAAGGTCTCGCTCTCCCTCTGGAGGACCTCCTCGTCCGCCAGCACGACCTTCGGGGCGCTGTCGTTGAGCTGGAAGGCTAGGTCTTCCTTCTGGGTCAAGGCGTCCACTATGACGACCCTCGCCCCCGCGTAGAGGGCCCCCAACAGCGAGGTGACGAACTCCGGCCTGTTGAACATTATTAGGAAGACGGTGTCGCACTTCCTTACCTTGTTTTCGTACAGCAAGTTAGCGACGGCCTTAGCCTTCGATATCAAGTCTTTGTAGGTCAGTTCGGTCCCGTCCTCGTATACCAGAGCTACCTTGTCCGGGCTCTCCCGCGCCCTCTCTTCTATTATCTTATGGACGGGCTTGCCGGGGTCGTGGTACACCGGGGCCACCGCCCTCGGCTAGAGAAGGAAGGAAATATTTACTCCGGCTCCCACTCCTCTTCTCCCTCCTCCTCCGCGCCCTCCAACAAGGACTCGTCCGCCTCGTAGCCCTCCTCTTCTGTCAAAAACGACTTCAGCTCGTCTATGGGGACGTCAACTATAGCTATCTCGTTGGCCTCTTTACCCTTAACGACTATCAGGGTTTTGTTCCCCACCCCGAAGGCCTTGAACTTGCCCTCGCTGCCCTCCACCTCCAAAGAGCCCTCCCCTTCCTTAACCTCGCCCACCTCCCCCAAGTAGAGGGGAACTACGTTCCGGAAGGTCTCCCCGTCTATGAACGCGAGGAACACCTTTTTGCCCTTCAGAGCCTCCGTTAACTCCTCCACCGCCTTCTGTCCCAGCTCGACCCTCTCCAAAGCCCTTGACCCTTCGAGCCCTCCGACCTCGAGCTAAGAAGTTGACAGCCTCTTGAGGTAGTCGAGGGTCACCAGGGCCAGGGCGAGCAAGATCAAGGCCGCCCCGGCCAGCTGGGGGCCGCTCAAGGCCTCCCCGAGGGAGGCGGAGGCCAAGGCCAAGGTGAGCAATGGCAAGGCGTTTATGTAGACCCCGGCCCTCGCCGCCCCCACGAGGTTGACCGAGTAGAGCCAGAGGAAGTAGGCCAAGAACCCCGGCACGAGGGAGACGTAGAGCAGCCCAGCGAGCACCTCGGGGTCCGCCATGGGGGCGAGGGAGAAGAACGGGAGGGCCAAGAGGAAGTTGAAGGGTTGGGCCATCAGCGCGTTGCTCGTGAGGGACTCTATCGGCGAGAGCTCCCGCATGGCCTTCTTGGAGGCTACCGTGTAAACTGCCCAGTCCAGAGCCGCCAGAGAGCCCAGCAGCGCGCCCAGCCAAGAGAGCCCGGAGCTGTCCAGTGTTAGCAGCGTTACGCCCGTAGAGCCCGCGGCCACCGAGGCGATCAGCAACGGGGTGAGCCTCTCCTTTAGGAACGCCGCGGCCAACACTGAAGTGAATATAGGGATTAGAGCCATCGTAAGCCCGACCACGGAGGCCTTTGCGTAGGTGAGGCCTAAGTAGGTGAGGGCGCTGAAGCCGGTTATGCCCGTCAAGGAAGGCAACAAGAGCTCCTTGCTCAAGACCACTCGCAAGCCCTTGAGCCTCGAGTAGGCGTAGAGCAATGCCCCGGCTATCGCCCAGCGGAGGGCGGTCAAGGTCATCGCGTGGAGGCCCTTAGATATGACGACCTTCGAGACCACGAAGTTGGTTGCCCACAAGAACTGCGGTATTAAGGGCACCAGCGCCTCTATCATGCTCTATCCGCGAGGGGCGGGGGGCGCTTGCTATTAAGCGGTCACGAGTATCATCTGGGCGTAAGGGACCCCGGCCACCTTGCCCACCGCCTTCGGGTGGACGAAGCCTCCCTCCACGGCCAGCCTCACCGACCTCTCGCCTATTACGTAAAGCGAGGTGGCGGCGGACATCCTAGCTAGGGCGACGTCCTCGTCGACCAGCTCTCCCTTGAAGAAGTACTCGTCAACCTTTAGCACTTTCTCTCCCTCCTTGAACTCCTTGCCCATCAGCTCCTCGTCAACCACCGCAACGATGACGTGGCCCTCCACTTCGTGGACCTTTACCCAGAACAGCCTCTCCTCCAAGGCGTCCACCTCACTGGAGCCCTAAGGCCTCTAAGATCCTCTGGGCGACCTCCAAGGAGGTCCTCCTCTGGGCCTCCTCCGTCTGGGCTCCTATGTGGGCGGTAGCGAACGTCCTCGGGTGTCTAATCAGCTTGAGTAGCTCCTCGCTCTTCGGGGGCTCCTCCGGGTAGACGTCCAGCCCTACCCCCCACAGCTTGCCGCTCTCCAAGGCCTCGAGCAACGCGGAGTAGTCTGCCACTTCCCCCCTGGCCGCGTTGATCAATATGGCCCCGTCCTTCATTATCTTGATCCGGTCCCTATTTATCATGTTTCTGGTCTGCTCCGTTAAGGGGACGTGTAAGCTGACCACGTCGGACTTCCTCAAGAGCTCCTCCAAGTCTTGGGTGAACTCTACGCCCATCTCCTTCGCGGTCTCGCTCAAGTCTACAACGTCGTAGGCGATTACGTTCATTCCCAACGCCTTGGCCTTCTTCGCAACCTCCCGGCCTATCCTGCCGAAGCCGACCACGCCCAAGGTCTTGCCGGCGAGCTCAAAGCCCATCACCTTCTCCCACTCGCCCTCCAAGAGCTTACGGTAGCTGTAGTGCGCCCTGCGGGCTAGAACAACCATCATTCCTATTACCAGCTCTGCCACCGCGTTCTTCAAAGCGTCGGGCGCGTTCACGACCTTTATTCCTTTTTCCTTCGCGGCCTCTAGGTCTATGTTGTCCAGCCCGCTCCCCGCTCTGGCGATTACCTTGAGCTTGTCCGCCGCCTCTATAACTTCTCTCCTAACCTTAGTCCTGCTCCTTACTATCAACACGTCAAACCCCTTTATCCTCTCCTTGAGGACCTCCGGCTTGTAGGCCTCCAAGTCCTCCACTACTTCTATTCCCTTTTCCCTCAAGAGCTCGAGGCCCGCGGGGTGCACCTTGTCCGTTACGAGAGCCCTATACATCTGGGGACGCCGCTGACCCCCCGCAAAAAGGGGCTTAAAGGATCTTAGAGAGCTTGTACTCTATTGCCTTAGCGTGGTACTTCATTCCCTCCAACCTCGCCAGCTCCGCTGCCAACTTCAGTAGGTCGGCAGCCTCCGGGAAGACCTCCACCAGCGTGGTCCACCTCATGAAGTCTACGGGCCCCAGCGGGCCCCTCGCCTTGGCCCACCCGGAGGTGGGGAGCACGTGGTTGGGGCCGGCGGAGTAGTCCAAGAACGGGCTCGGGGCCTTGAAGGAGGCCGCCCCCGCGACCGGGGGCTCGTAGGTTTCCGCGTAAACGGAGACGTGCTCCGGCGCCAGCTCGCTCACCAACCTCTTCGCCTCCTCTAGGTCCCTCACGACCGTGGCGTAGAGCCCCCCTTCCACTTCCTCCCCCTTTACCCTCTTCTCTACTTCAAGCACCAGGCCCTCGTCCGTGGAGACCAGCAAGGCGAAGCTGGTGGGGCCGTGCTCCGCTTGGGCCAACATGTCGTAAGCTACCTCCTCCGGGTCCGCGGAGGAGTCAGCTATCACGGCGAGCTCCGTAGGACCGGCTATCATGTCGATGGGGACGTCGACGGAAACTAAGAGCTTGGCGGCTTGAACGTAGGGCCCCCCGGGGCCCACGACCTTGTGAGCCCCGGCCACGTAGGCTAGGGCCGAGACCCCGTGGGCCCCGCCGGCGGCCAAGACGGAGTCCACCTTGGAGGCGAGGAACGCTGAAGCCATGACTTCGCTCGTGGCGAACTTGGGCGGGGTGGCGACAGTTACCTCCTTCACCCCTAAGGCCTTCGCAACTCCGGCGGTCATCAAGGCCGTGGAGGGGTAGGGGTAAAGGCCCCCGGGTACGTAAGCCCCCAAGCGCTCCACGGGCCTCCACAAGGTTACTGCCCTAACCCCCTTGGACGAGAAGGCGCTGTCCTTGGGGGCGGTTTGCTTGTGGAACGCGGAAAGTTGCTCCAAAACCTCCTCGAACAAGCTTACCAAGCTCTCCTTCGAGTAGGAGGCGAAGTCCTCCTGCGAGAGGGAGACGCAACCTTCGTAGTTATCGAACGCCTTGTTGTACTTCTTTACGGCCTCCAGCCCTCTGGCCTTAACTTCCTTAACTACGGGCATCACCTTCTCCACGTATTCCCAAAGGTCCAAGGACCCCCTCACGTTCTTCACTTCCTCCGGCGGGACGAACTTCAGCAAGGAACCCCTCCCGGAGGCCCTCGCGGGCCCCTTCAAAGGCTGTTATGACCTTTAGACCCAGACCTTGACGTCCACCGCCCAGCAGCCCCTCTCGGAAACTATTAAGGGGTTTACTTCAAACACCTTGTATTCCGAAGCACAGAGCTTGACCAATACGTTTTCCACGCAGTTGAGGTCCAGCTTCTTCCGGGACTTCAAGGCCTCGCCCAGCTTAGACCGGTTGAGCTTCTTCTCGAAGACGACGACGCACAAGGGACAGAGCGTGACCAAGGACTCCTTGAGCAAGCTGGCGAGCACCCCTCCGGCCGCCACCACCAAGACCTTGCCGAACACGGGGTCTCTCTTAGAAGAGACTAAGAGCTCCAAGTCCCCCCTAACGGCCTTCTGAACGATCGCCGAGCCGAACCTCTCCTCCAGCTCCTCCCTCGCCCTCTCGAGCTCCTCCTTCGTCTCTACGTAAATTACCGCCTTGGCCTCGGTCTTGTGGGGCAAGGGGACGTCGGCCTTCACGTAGGCCGGGGGCTCCACCCCCTCCCCCCACGGGGGGACCGGCAGGCCCAGCTCCTCCGCGAGCCTTAAAGACTCGGAGGGCCTTAACAGCAAGACTTCCTCGCCTCCGCGAGCTCCCTTGCGAACTTGTCCCTTAACAGTACCCGCGCGTACGCGACGGCTTCGTCCACGCCGAAGGCGAAGGGTATTTCCAGCTCCCTAGCCCTCCTTTCTAAGGCTTCCGCCATGGTTCCGCCGAACCCCAAGAGCAAGTGAGGTTTCCCGGTCCTTTCCATGCTTTCTTTGACTATGTCGGCGAGGTAGAGGCTTGTGGCGGGGGACTCCATGAGCGCTGCCACTATTATGAGGTCGTACTTGGGGGCCAGCCTCTCCAAGGCCTTCCGGTACCTCTCGTCGTCGGCGTCCCCGCCCACGTCGAGCGGGTTGTTCAACCTCAAGTAGCTGGGCAGCTCCCTCTCGAGCTCCCCGTCCACCGGCCTGGGCATCTTGTAGCCTTCTATCAAGTCCGTCAGCATTATGCCGATGCCACCGGCGTCGGTCACTATTAACAGCTTGTCCCCCCTCAGCTCGGGGGAGTACTGGAGGGCCGATACGAAGGCCTTTACCTCGGCGAAGTCGTACAAGGGCGTGGCCCCGAACTCGAACAACAAGTCCCTGTACGCCTTGTAGTCGCCGGCCACCGAGGCGGTGTGGGAGGCCACCGCGGCGGCGCTCTCCCTCTTCCGCCCGCCCTTGTAAAAGCCTATCCTAGCGCCTCCTAGCCTCAACTTTAACACCGTTTCTAAGAAGGCCTTGCCCTCGCCCTCCCTGAGCCCCTCTATGTACATCAAGAAGTGGTTGAAGCCCTCCCCGAACAAGTAGTTGAGGACCTCGCTTTCTCCGACGTCTACTTTGTTGCCCAAGCTAACTGCAGCTCCTACGCCGCACCCCCTAGAGGCGGCCCAGTCCATGAGGCTCGCCGCCAGCGCCCCGCTCTGGCTGACCAGCGCCAGCCCGGAAGGCCGCGGCCTCGGGGTCCCGGCCTCGCGGAAGAAGAACGTGTCCAGCCCGGAGGGGTAATAGTAAATACCCAAGCAGTTGGGCCCCACCACCCTTATGCCGTGGGACAGAGCCTTCTCCTTTATCCTATTTTCGAGCTCCTCGTTGCCCACTTCCGAGAACCCGGAAGTTATTATTATTAGGGCCCTCACGTCCTTTTCTATTGCGTCGTCCACCACCGCCTCCACGGCGCTCGTTGGTACAGCGACCACCGCGAGCTCCACCTCGTCCGGGACCTCCCGCAAGGACGGGTAGCAAGGGACGCCCAGCACTTCCTTGTACTTGGGGTTGACCGCGTAGAGCTTTCCCTTGTAAGACCTCTTCATGTTGCTCAGTATCACGTACCCGGGCTTGGGGACCTTTGGCGTGGCCCCCACCACCGCCACAGAAGAGGGCTTGAAGAGGAAGTCCAAGCGCTCCTTCCCCGACCTCTTCCTTGGAGGCCGTTTCAGTTATTTTAACCTCCCTTGGAGGGGCCCTGAGGGGAAGGGAAGTGGAGGAGAGGCCGGTGGCCTACGTTTTGACGCCCGTATTGAGGAAGGACGCCGGTAAGAAGCCCAAGATGAGGAGGGGAAGGGGCTTCAGCAAGGGCGAGCTCGAAGCAGTGGGGCTGGACTTCAAGAAGGCCCTCAAGATGGGGATACCTATAGACAAGAGGAGGAAGACCGTACACGAGTGGAACGTGGAAGCCTTGAAGAAGTGGTTGTCCCAGAAGGGCGGGGAATGAGGAGGAAGCTCTTCTTCGCGGTCTTAATGTTGTGGGTAATAGGCGTCATAAGCCTCCTTTACCTCTACTGGTCGCTCTGGGCCTCGGTGATCCGTTGAGGCTCGCGCTGGCTATAACGGGGGCCTCGGGGCTCCCCATAGCGTTCGAGCTCCTCGACTCCTTGAAGGGCTTCGAGGTGGACGTGGTAGTGACCCCCGGGGCCCTCGAGGTGGCCAAGCTAGAACCTTGCACCTTGGAGGACGAAGGTTGCGACTTGATAAAGGAACTTGCAAAGAGGAGGGTTAGGATACACACCAACATGAGGTCCCCCTTGGCCTCCAGCTCCCGCGCCCCGGACGCGGCGGTCTGCGCGCCGTGCTCCATGAAGACGGTCGCTTCAGTGGCCTACGGGATAGGGGACACGTTGGCCTCGAGGCTGTTGCTGAACATGTTGAGGCTCCGGAGGAAGGTGGTCGTGGTCCCCCGTGAGACCCCCGTTGGGGCGATAGAGCTTGAGGCCATGAGGAGGGTCGCGGAGGCCGGGGCGGCAGTGGTGCTCCCCGTGTTGGCTTTCTACAACAGGCCCAAGAGCTTGAGGGACGCCGTTAGGTTCGTGGTCGGCAAGGTGTTGGACGCTTTGGGCGTAGAAAACGAGCTCTACGGGCGCTACTTAGCTGGGGAGCTGGATGACCGGCACGCCCCCGATTAGTACTTCCCTCTTCCTGGTGAGCAAGACCCCTCCGGCCCCCCTGCTCTCCACCATCTCCATTAGCAAGTTCTCCAAGTTGTTGGAGAGCCTCCCTATCTCGGCCTCCTCCCTGTCCATGACTACGACGTCCTTGAACATCTCCGCCACCTCCAAGCCGGAGAGGCTCACCGGGGGCCTCTCCTCGGTCCCCACGAAGCTGTCCTTGAACTCTTGTAGGGATACCTTCAACTTCGGCTTAATTTTGTTCTCTATTATGGTGTCTAAATAGTTCAGAAGCCTCTCGGCCTCTATGTACTCGTACAGTATCCCGTGACTCGCCATTATGCTCAGCGCTTGGCCGCTTATCTGGGAGGCCAAGTCCTTCTTCTCGCCTTTAACTAAACTCATCAAATATTCAGAAATGCCCAAGAAGAGGGATATGTCCTTGGGGGCGGCGGGGGGAACGGAGATGGTTATGTTGAACGGGTCCATTATTGTCCATGAGTTAACGTAAAGCTTGTTATAGTTGCTGAGGATGAGGAGGGAGGCATTGGCCCCCGAACGGGTGGGAACAATGAAGGCTATCTCATCTATACCTATGCCCCTTACGACCTTTTCGAATATCTCCGGGAAGTATATGCTTCCCCCGAAGGCGTATATCAAGACGTATAAGTTGTTACACCCCTCGTTCTTGAGCTCTAAGACCGCTTTGGTGAGCTTAGTGGGGACGTAAACGGTGTCCAGAGAGGCGCTGTTGGAGGGCGAGGTCACCAAGGCCATTAGGCAAGCGCCGGGGTCCTTGAGCTTGAGCGCGTCCTCGAGCTCCCTGAGAGCGAGCTTGTGAGGCTCGCCTCCTACGAACATTATATCGCTCCCCCGCGGCCGGGGAGGCGAAGGTTATAACGAGGGGGCGCGCCGTGGTGGGCTTAGAGCTGGAAGCCCTAGCGGTAGAGCCCGAGCCCATGGACAGAGAACGGTGGCTTAAGCTCTTGGGGGAGGTGGACGGAGAGGAGCTGAAGGACCCTTGCACGGGCCAAGTAATTGGTAAGAGAACGAATGAGTTCGTAGTAAAGACTGACACCACTAGCGCTATAATAGAGATAAGCGTAGAGCCGGGACCTAAGGCAATAAGCAAGGCCTTCCAAGCTCTAGAGCTCTTAGGGGTGAGGCCCTACGCGCGGGCTTACTACCCGCCCCCGGGGCGCCGGTGGTACCTCAAGAATGCCACCCCGAGGGGGCACTACAGGCTGCTCCACTGGTACGGCTACTCACACTGGGAGATAGCTACCATGGCCTCCAGCCAAGTGTGGTTGGACGTCAGCAAGGAAGAGCTCCCGAGGGTCTTAGACGCTATAAACAAGGCGTCCCCGTGGCTGTTGAAGAAGTATTCCAACTCCCCGTTCGCGGGGTGGAAGGAGTACCGGGTTAGGGCTTGGCAGCTCTTCTCCGAGCGTTCGTGGGCGAGCGCGCCCTACCCTTGGGCCCCCAAGCCCTTCTCCGGCTGGGCCGACGTGTTGGAAGACCTAACCTCCGGCGCCCCTCAAGAGGCGGAGCCTTGTCTGGACCTAAGCCTCAACGCCTGGGAGGAGCTGGCAGAGGCCTTCGCGAAGGGGAAGGTCTTGGCGAGGAGGGCCGACATGGGCCTCGCTTACGCAACCCCCCAAGGGGTTCTGAAGGGGATGCAGAGGTGGACCTTCAGGCCGGCGATAGCTAGGTGGAGGCCCAAGCCCTCCCCCCGCCCCGAGGCCCTCAAGGGGGCGCTGGAAGGGAACCCCAAGCCCTTCTTAGACAGCTTGGAGAAGGTTATGGTGGAAGTGAGGCTGCTGCCTTACTTGCCCCAAGAGAGGCTGGAGGAGGCGGTGGAGGACTTGTTGAAGTTGGCGAGGGCCGAGCCCCCAGAGGTCGGGTGGGCGGAGCTGAGGGAAGCCTACGTGAGGGCGGCCATGGGCAAGAGGTTGCCGGAGTGGGCCTCGTGGCCGGAAGGGGTCTGACGGGGGTTCTCCTCGTCACCCCTCAGCTTTAACGGGCTCCCCCTTCATCCCCTCCACCTCGCGCCCGTCCACGCGTAATAACGTGAGGACCCCCGCCGCGCCCAGCGCCGCCGCCACGGGGAAGGCCAACCCCCCTCCGACGCCGGAGGCCTCCAACCACTTGTAGAGCGCGGCCCCGACCAAGGGGCCTACTATCATGCCCAAGTTGAAGTAAGCTTGCTGCATGCCGAACACCTTAGCGGTCAACTCCCTAGGGACCAAGTCGCTTACCAAACTCCTTATGAGGGGTATTACTACAGTTATCGCGAAGTTTTGTACAGTCAGTATAGCTAGGAGGATAAAGTAACTTTTCGTGAGGCCCACCGCAGCTAACGCGAGCTTGTGCAACAGCCCTAAACCTATAGCTACTTTCAACTTATTCGTAAAGTCAAATTCATCGAGCCTCTTCATCAAGGGAGAGGCGAGGGCCATCCCCAAAAGGCCGCTGAGCGCCACCAGCGAGGACAGCTTTATTGGCACGGAGGTTACGTACTGCATTATGTATATTATCAATACGCTCATAAATATTCCGGCAGAAAAGCCGTTGGCAAAGGCGTTGAAGAAGAAAACGTAAAGCGCCGACTTTATCTTGGCGTGGAGCTCCCTCACCTTCATTTTAGTTTTATACCTCACGTCCGGCAGCTTGAAGATTAAGAGCAAGCCCGCCAGCGCGCCCAAGGGGAGGAGCGCGAAGGGGACCCTTACCGCCACGGGGAGGGGCAGCGAGGAAGACGCTTGGAGCGCCGCTCCCCCTACCGCGGGCCCCAAGATCATGCCGACGTTAAACGCCATGACGTAGAGCATCAAAGCCCTCGTCTTCTTCCCGCCGGCGAACTCCACTATCATGGACTCCGCCACCGGCCACACCATCGCCGAAGCCACCCCTTGTAGGGCTCTGGATACCAAAACTTCCCAGTAGTTCTCCGTAACTATTAACCATATTCCGCTGACAAGGTACAATATCAAGCCTACTACCACTGACCTCTTCATTCCTATCCTTTCCGCTATGTAGCCGGAGAGGAATGCAATGACAACCCTGGTACCCATGAAGGTTGACGTGAGCGCTCCGAACTCCAAAGCGACCTTGCTAGCGTTGAGCAGCTCTGCGTTCAGCGTTTTTAGTTCTCCTTTCAAGTACATCAAGAAGTACGGTAAAGCCACGTTAGAGGCCGAAAACGTTATCGAGATTATCGCAGAAAGGGCGACCAGCTTCGTCCACAAGCCCCCTTACCTAGGCCCGGCCGCCCGGGGCCCTTATTGTGTGAACAGAAATAACCGCTGGATGTAAGCCCTCTGGGCTAAGGAAGTGAAGAAGGTTACCATAAGAGATATTATGAAAAAGTACAAAAATGGCGAAAAGATCGTCATGGTTACCGCTTACGATTACCCGTTCGCCAAGCTCGTGGACGAGGCCGGCGTGGACATGATCCTGGTTGGGGACTCCTTGGGCATGGTAGTCCTCGGCTACCCCTCTACCAACCAAGTCACCATGAAGGACATGCTCCACCACGTGGCGGCGGTCGCGAGGGCGAACCCCAAAGCGATGATAGTTGGGGACATGCCCTTCGGGAGCTACGAGGTTTCCGAGGAAGAGGCGGTGAGAAACGCGGTGGAGCTGGTGAGGGCCGGGGCTGAAGCGGTGAAGTTAGAAGGGGGAAAGGAGGTGGCGGACAAGGTTGAGGCCATAGTGAAGGCCGGGATACCGGTGATGGGTCACTTGGGCTTGACGCCGCAGAAGAGGCACGCCTTGGGCGGCTACCGCTTGAGGGGCAAGACGGAAGAGGAAGCGAGGGAGCTGCTGGAAGACGCGAAGGCGTTGGAGGAGGCGGGGGTCTTCTCCATAGTCCTTGAATTCGTCAAGGCCGAGGTGGCTAAGAAGATCACCGAAGAGGTCGGCGTGCCTACGATATGCATAGGCGCCGGTCCTTGGTGTTCGGGCCAAGTGTTGGTAATTCACGACATATTGGGCTTGGCCCCCTTCAGCCCTCCCTTCGCTAAGAAGTACTTCGACTGCGGCAAGGCCATAGTGGAAGCTGTGAAGAAGTTCGCCGAGGAGGTCAGGTCGGGAGAGTTCCCGGGGGAGGGGTACTACTGGTAGTTTCCTAAGCCTCCACTTGATAACTCCCCTTAGGGGGAGGGCTACCGGTCACGGATTATGTCTGCCAACATACCTCTGAAGAGGGTCGGCACCTACGAATGGATGATAGAGAAGGGCGTCAAGCCGTGTATGAAGGTGCCGGCAATAATATTCGCCGACGAGTACTTGTTAGAGAAGATGAAGAGCGATAGGACCTTGGACCAAGCGGCCAACGTCGCTTGCCTGCCCGGCATACAGAGGGCCTCCTACGTCATGCCCGACGGCCACCAAGGCTACGGCTTCCCCATAGGCGGGGTGGCCGCCACAGACCCGGAAGAGGGGGGCGTGATATCCCCCGGAGGGGTAGGGTACGACATAAACTGTGGGGTCAGGCTCATAAGGACTAACTTAGACGAAAAGGACGTAAGGCCCAAACTGAAGGACTTGGTCTACACGCTCTTCCGCAACGTGCCCTCCGGGCTGGGCAGCACCGGGAAGGTCAGGCTGAGCGTCAGCGAGCTGGACAAGGTGCTCGAGGAGGGCGTCTACTGGGCGGTGGAGAGGGGCTACGGGTGGAGCGATGACCCAGAGCACATAGAGGAGCACGGCAGGATGAAGTACGCCGACGCCAGCAAGGTAAGCATGAGGGCCAAGCAGAGGGGAGCCCCTCAGCTGGGCACCTTGGGCAGCGGCAACCACTTCCTAGAGGTCCAAGTGGTGGACAAGATCTACGACGAAAGGGCTGCTAAGGCGATGGGCATAACCCACGAGGGCCAAGTAATGGTAATGGTTCACACCGGCTCCAGGGGGTTGGGCCACCAAGTGGCGAGCGACTACTTGATAAAGATGGAAAGGGCGATGAAGAAGTACGGAATTGTGGTCCCCGACAGAGAGCTCGCCTCCGTGCCCTTCAACAGCCCCGAGGCCCAAGACTACTTCAAGGCAATGAGCGCGGCCGCCAACTACGCTTGGACCAACCGCCAGCTGATAACTCACTGGACCAGGGAGAGCTTCAAGGAAGTGTTCAAGACCGACCCCGAGAACTTGGACATGCACATAGTCTACGACGTCGCCCACAACATAGCTAAGATAGAGGAGCACGACGTGGACGGTAAGAGGAAGAAGCTGGTGGTCCACCGGAAGGGCGCCACGAGGGCCTTCCCTCCCGGACACCCGGAGATACCTCAAGACTACCAGAGCATAGGCCAACCGGTGCTCATACCGGGCTCCATGGGCACGGCGAGCTACGTATTGGTCGGAGTCCCCACGGGCGCGAGGGTGTGGTACAGCACTTGCCACGGCGCCGGGAGGTGGCTCAGCAGGGCGGCGGCGGTGAGGCAGTACAGGCCGAGGGAGGTGATAGAGCAGCTCAGCCGTCAAGGCGTGGTGCTGAAGGCCGCCCAAGCTAGGGTGGTGGCCGAGGAGGCCCCCGGGGCCTACAAGGACGTGGACAGAGTGGTCAGGGTAGTCCACGAGGTCGGCATAAGCAAGCTCGTGGCGAGGCTGAGGCCCATAGGAGTGGTCAAGGGCTGACGGCCTCGGCCAACTTCTTTAAGACCGCCCTCGTCTGGACGGAGCCGAAGTACCCGAAGCTCCCCTTCACGACCGCTATCACCGGGTACTCGTCTATTTCTTCTTCCAATACCATCGCTTTCGTTAGCCTGTCCTCGCAGTCGAACACCGGGACCCCCTCCCGGTAGACCTCGTAAACCCTCACCTTGTCGGCTTTGTCCTTCAGGTGCAAGACGTCTGCCGCGCTCAGGTAGCCCACGGGCCAGTTGGCGGCGTCCACCACGACGACAGCCTCTATCCCTTCCTCGAACATCTTTAAGGCGCTGGTCAGAGGCTCGCTGAGCTCCACAGCTGCCCTCACCAACTTCAAGTCGCAGAACCTCAAGGCTACCTTGCGCCCCCTCTTCCTAGTGACCGCCAGAGAGCCGAAGGTCAGCGTGTTCAACGTGACGACCGTTATGCTAGATGAGTACAAGTCCAAACTAATTCCGTTGACCTTGTACTGGCTCGCCAGCAAGGCGGTGTCTATCCCTCCCTTCACGCTGGTCAAGGCGGAGTACCTCCACCTCCACCCGCTCCACCACTTAATCATCATAGTTTTTACAAGTGCCACAATAAAGTTCGTAGTTATCAGAAGCAACAACGTCGGGTACGTTACTGTAGCGAAGTTCACCAAGGCTCCGGAGCCCACGAAGAAGAGGGGCTCGAATAGACTGTGGTTAATGGTTTTCAGTTTCGATGTAAGCCACGGGCGCTCTGCCAAGTACTCGCTGGCGAGCACCCCCAAGAGCAGCGAGACCACCGCGCTGTTTAGGCCGAAGCTCTCAGAAGCGTACCCCAAGGTCAAAACCATCGAAATGATCAAGGTTAAAGGAAGCTCCTTGGCTAGGAACTGCTCCTCCGCTTCCAGTACCTTCCTAAATACAACCGTCCCGTACCTTATTGTTATTATTAAACCTATTGAGACAATGATCAACATGAGTACGTTCTTCAAAGATAATAAGAAAATTATAGTTACTGCTGTTATCTCACTGACGCTTAATATTGTTAAGACCTCTTCGAAGTTCTCCAGCTCCACGTGCTTCAAGAGGGTGTACGCCCTAAGAGTGCTCGGCATGGAGAATATCGTGGCCAACAAGATTGAGCTCTTGAAGTCCAATGAGGTCTGTAACAAGGCGAAGGAAATGGCGAAGGGCACTAAAAAGAATATCGTCCCCTTGATCACGTGTCTCCCCTTCACCTCTCTTATCAGCTTGCCCAACTCTTCGCTTCCCAAGAGGAAGGCGGTGAAGTTCAAGCCCACCACGAAGAGCAACGGGGCGTAGCGGTACTCCTCCTTCAGTTGGGTCAGTTGCGAGCCCAAGAGGCCTAGGGACAGGGGCCCGAGGAGCGAGGGGAGGCCCAGCTTCAAGGTGAGCTCTTCCGCGGCCTTCGCTAAGAGCAACGTTAAGCCTATCATCGAAATTATCACTTCTGCCTCCATTCTCTCTGGTCACCGGGCTCCGGCCGAGGGCGTTGGAGCGCACAAAAAACGCGAACTTAGAGGTCCCAACTGAATAGGGCCCCCGCGCGAAGGCCTCCGGTGGTGGCTTGAGGGCCGTAATACTCGTGGGCCCCATGGTTGACGAGTACGAGGTAGTCGTCCCCTACTCCCTCTTCAAGGCGTACGGCTTCGAGGTGGACATAGCCTCCTTCAAGGCGGGAGAGGAGGTGGTGGGGAAGAGGGGCGTCAAGCTGGAGCTGGTCCCCAACAAGAGCTTCTCCGAGTTAAAGGCGGACGAGTACGACGCCGTGATAATAGCCGGCGGCTACGCCCCGGACAAGGTGAGGAGGGACGAGAACGTTAAGAGGTTCGTGAGGGAGATGTACGAGAAGGGTAAGTTGGTCTTGAGCATATGCCACGGGGGCTGGGTGCTCATAAGCGCCGGCGTCGCTAAGGGGAAGAAGGTGACGGGGAGCAAGGGCATATGGGACGACTTGAGGAACGCCGGCGCGGAGCCCGTGGACGAGCCCTTAGTTATAGACGGCAACGTGGTGAGCGTGAAGACTTGGAGGGAGTTCGACCACCTAATAAAGAACTTCGACAAGGTTCTGAAGGCGATCAAGGGTACCTCCGGCTGAGCTCCGCCAGAGGGTGGCCGTGGGCGTGGAGCAAGAACTCCTTGTACCAGCCGAAGGGCGCGCAGACCACCTCGAACTCCTCGCCGAGCCTCTCGCAAGCCCTCCGGAGCAGCTCCCTCGCCTCCCCCGGAGGGGCGAGCTCGTTGGACAAGTGCGCGTAGGGGTAGAGCACTAAGCCCGACGGCTTGACCCTCTGGAACTGTACCCTAACGTCCTCTAGCAACTTCTCCAAGAGCTCTTCTGTATCACCCTTTTCCACGGTCAAGAAGATCACTAAGGGGTTCTCTCTGCACACCTCCTCCTTGGAGCTCAACTCTTCCGCACTCTTCAAGGCCTTTTTAGTGGGTTTGAAGCAGAACTTCTTCGCGTGTATAAATAAAGCCTTCAAAGGCCTTCCCCTCCAGAAAGGGGGCCGGGAGGTTTAGACTCCAAATGCTTACTGAGAATAACCTCGTCGCTCCGCCCCTCCTGGGGATGAGCCGTCAGAGGCGGCTGGAACTTCGAGGAGAAGCCGCTGTTGGTGTTCTGGGAGACCACCAAGGCGTGTAAGCTGGTCTGCAAGCACTGCAGGGCGGAGGCGATAGAGGAGCCCTTGCCGGACGAGCTCACCCACGAGGAGTCCTTGGCTCTAATAGACCAGATAACGGAGTTCGGCCGGCCTTACCCTCACTTGATAATGACCGGCGGAGACGTCTTAATGAGGAAGGACTTTTGGGACCTGGCGAGGTACTCCATCTCAAAAGGCATAAGGACCTTGGTGGCCCCGAGCGTCACCCCTCTCTTAACGGAAGAGAAGATAAAGAAGATGAAGGAAATCGGGATAATCGGGATGAGCCTCTCCTTGGACGGCGCGAGGGCGGAGACGCACGACTCCATTAGGGGGATAAACGGCATATTCGAAAGGACTGTAGAGCTAATGAACTTCGTCAAGAAGGATGTGGGCATGTTCCTCCAGATAAACACGGCGGTAATGAGGGACAACGTAGAGGAGCTCCCGGAGGTTTTCAAGCTCATAACGGACGCCGGAGTGGACGCTTGGGAGGTCTTCTACCTAATACTGACGGGAAGGGCCTCCAAGGATTTGGACCTCACTAAGGATGAATATTGGGACGTCTCCAACTTCTTGTACGACGCCTCCAAGTACGGGAAGACCACCATAAGGACCACCGAGGGCCCCTTCTTCCGGGTCGTGTACCGGCTTAGGACCGTCTTGGACGAGATGGGCAAGGGGCCCGAGGAGCTGGGGGTGGGGGAGTTATACTACAAGCTTAGGGAGAGGCTGGAAGAGCTAATGGGTCCGGTGCCCCACGGGCCGCCCAAGCAGAAGAGGGCCCCCTCGGCCTACACTAGGGACGGCTACGGGATAATCTTCGTGGCCTACAACGGGGACGTCTACCCCTCCGGCTTCCTCCCGTACAAAGTTGGGAACGTGAGGGAGGCGAGCTTAAAGGAGATCTATCAGAACAGCAAGGCCCTTAAGATGATAAGGGACCCGAGCAACTTCAGGCCCCCGTGCGGGACTTGCAAGTTCAACTTCATGTGTGGGGGGTCGAGGGCGAGGGCGTACTCTTACTTCAAGGACCCCTTCGGCCACGACCCGGCTTGCAAGCTCCCGGAGGTGCTGGAGTCCTTAGACCCCCAGGTGGTCGAGGAGGCCCTCAGGCCCTTCGGAAGGGCGAAAAGCTTCACCAACGTCTGAGGCCCGGGACTGCCTTGAAGGTCCTCAAGTTTTCCAAGCTCTATGTCGGCGACGGTTCGGTCTTGAAGGACGTGTACGTGGGTTTCGAAGGGGAAGAGATAACTTACGTCGGGGGAGAGAGGCCCGAGGGCGAGCTCCTAGGGGAGTTCCCCGTGGGCACCCCGGCGCTGGTGGACCCGCACTCCCACATAGGCATGGACAGGGCGGGCGAGCCCTATTACGAGGAGGAGGCCAACGAAACTATGGACTCCTTGCTGCCCTACCTAGAGGCTCAGAACAGCGTCTACATGGACGACAAGGCCTTCGAGGAGAGCGTGGAGTGGGGAGTGCTCTACTCCGCGGTGACCCACGGGTCCGGAAACATAATCGGCGGCAAGGTCGCTCTCTTGAGGAACTGGAAGAAGAACGTGAGGGACGCCTTCATAAAGCACGTGGGCGTGAAGGCGGCGCTGGGCTACAACCCTAGGTCCACCACCTCGTGGAGGGGCACTAGGCCCTCGACCAGGATGGGGGTCATAGCCCTCTTCAAGAAGGCCTTCGACAAGGCCGCGGCCGACTTGGAGGACTTAAGGAAGGGGAAGAAGGAGTGGAAGGACCTAGAGCCCACCAGCAAGGCGCTGGTCCCCGTGCTCGAGGGGAGGTTGCCCCTAAGGGTGCACGTCCACAAGGAGGACGACATAGCGGTACTTATCTCACTTGCTAAGACGTACGGCTTCAAGTACACGATCGACCACGCGTGCGACGTACACACGGAGGAGGGCTTCAAGATGATAAAGGAGAGCGGGGCCTCCTTGGTCTACGGCCCCGTGGACTCCCACCCCTACAAGGTGGAGCTCAAACACGAGAGCTACAAGAACATAAAGCTCCTAATAAAGTACATGCCGGAAGTCACCGCCCTGATGAGCGACCACCCAGTGGTGCTCCAGAGGAACCTAATGCTGCAGCTGAGGTACTTTATGATGTACGGAATGCCCTTCGAAGAGGCAATAAAGCTCGTAACGGGCAACGCTGCGAAGGTCGTAGGCTTGAACGCGGGGGAGGTGAAGGTAGGGAAGTTGGTGTCCTTGGTCGCGTGGAACGGGGAGCCTTATGTGTTGGGCAGCGCGCCGGAGCTGGTGGTGGCGGAAGGGGAGGTCTTGGAGGTGCGTAGGTGAAGGGTCCTCATTTTTTGTAAGGGTGGTGGACCGGCCGGGACTTGAACCCGGGACCTCCCGGTTGCCAACCGGGCGCTCTTCCAGGCTGAGCTACCGGCCCACCTCGCGCCCGGCTCCGAGGGAGGGATCCTAAAACAGTTTATAAGTTTTTCTCAACCACCGCGCCCACGTACTTCTTGTAGCTCTCGGCCACCGCCCCGGGCTGGACGCTGCTCCCCCTTACGTAGGCGAAGCTCTCCACGGTTGCCCCGGGCTCCACCGAAGACCTCTTGACCACCGCTTGGGACTCCACGAACGCCCCGGAGCCTACGAAGGCGGGCCCTATCAAGGTCGCCCCGGGCTCCACAGTTGCCCCGGGCTCCACTATTACCGGCCCCTTGAGGTGGACCCCCTCGAGGTCGATTGCGACCTTACTGTAGCCGGAACTTAAGTACCTGAAGAAGTCTTCAAACATTTTCAACACGTCCGAAGGCTCGTCCACGTCGTGCCACACGCCGTCGAACCTCTTTACGCTCATTATTCCGCTATTAATCAGCTCGTTCAAAGCTCCGGCGAGGTCGCCGATTTCCATTATTTTCTCAAAGCATTCCTCATCTAAGCTCAAGAGCCCCCCGAAGACGTAGCTGCTCTGCGGCCCCCCTATCTTCCCGTGTCGAGAGGAGGGCACGGAAGCGACTGCGGCCACGCTGCATGGGGAGTCCAAAGAGGTGTAGAAGCCCTCCTCCGCCACCACGTCGCCGTAGGAGACGAGCAAGGGCAAGCCCAGCTCCTCCGCCGCGTCCCTTATCGCCCCCAAGACCCCGGGGGTCCTCTGGACCACAGTTTCGTAACCGTCCAAGGTCCAGCCGGAGGTGAGCAAGGCTACGTCGTAGACCTTTTCCAAGGCTTTTAGGGGGTATTCGACGACCATCTTCCCTAAGAAGTACGTCTTGAACCTCTTTACCCTGTTCCCCCCTGCGAGCACCACGGCCCTCAAAGGCCTACTACCTCCTCGACGTACTTCGCTGTCCTAGCTATCAACTCTCTAGCCTTTCCCAAGTAACTGCTGGGGTCGCACAGCGCCTCGAGCTCCTCAGAGGTCAAGTACTTGGACAGCTCGTGCCCCTCCTCCAAGGCCCTCCTTAAGCTCCCGTGAACCCTAATGGCGTCCATCACTACCTTGTGGGCGTCGTTCCTCGCGAGCCCCTTCTCTTTCGTTAGGTAGATCATTACCCTTTCTGCCAACACCTCGCAGCCGGCCTCCTCTAAGTGCTTCCTTATTGCCTCTTCGTTAATTATAAGCTTGTTTAATAGAGATTTGGTAGACTTGAGCTGTTCGTCCACGGTCAAGAAGGCGTGGGGGATGAGCACCCTTTCGGAGGCCGAGTTCGTTAAGTCCCTCTCGTGCCACAAGGGCACGTTCTCGAGCTCCCCCAAGACCAAGGACCTCATCACCTTCGCGAGCCCAGATATCTTCTCGGAGGTCACGGGGTTGGCCTTGTGGGGCATGGTGCTGGAGCCAACTTGTCCCCTCCTCACCCCCTCCACCAGCTCCCTTATCTCCGGCCTGCTGAGCTCCCTCACCTCCAAGGCAAACCTGTCCAGTACGGACGAGAGTATAGCCAAGTCCGCCAAGAGCTCGGCGAAGCCGTCCCTGGGGGCCACTTGGGTCGTTATGGGGTGCGGAGGGAGCTTGAGCTCCTCGGAGACGAGCCTCTCCACCTCGAAGGCCTTCTCGCCCCAAGCGGCCATGGTCCCCACGGCGCCGCTCATCTTCAGCCTCACCACCCTCCTCTCGGCCTCCTTCAGCCTCTCGTAGCTCCTAGCCAGCTCGTAGGCGTAGTTTGCGAACTTGAAGCCCAAGGTTATGGGGACGGCCCACTGGCCGTGGGTCCTACCTACCATGGGCAAGTCCGCGTACTCCTCGCTTATTTCGAGGAACTTCTTGATTATCTCCTTTAAGTCTTTATACACCTTAGCTAGGGCGTCCCTTATTATCAAGGCCCAAGCGGTGTCCACCACGTCGTAGCTCGTGGCCCCCAAGTGCAAGTACTTACCAGCGGTCTTGGTCCTCCTCCTGAGGGCCTCTAAGAAGGCCATTACGTCGTGGCCTAACTCCCTCTCCAGCTCCTCTACCTCCTCGACCGTCACCTCCTCCGCGGCCCTCAAGACCTCCTCCGGGTCCACCTCCTCCGGGACCTCCCCGACCTCCTTCAACGCCTTCAGCAACGCATACTCTACCAACGCCATCTTCTTCAAGCGCTCCTCTTGGGACATTATCTTCCTCATCTCTTCGCTGCCGTACCTCCACTGGAACGGGCAGACGTGCAAGGCGACCGCCGGGGAGGGGGCGGCGATGGAGTAATGAAGGCGAAGGGCGAGGGTCTAGGGGAAGGGGCGTTGATAGTCATCTTGACCACTTTCGGGAACGAAGAAGACGCCAAGAAAGTGGCAAGGACCTTGGTAGAGGAGGGGCTCGTCGCTTGCGCTTGGGTTACCCAAAAGGTGAGGAGCTTCTACGTGTGGAAGGGCAAGCTGGAGGAGGACGAGGAGGTGGTAGTAGTATTGAAGGCTCCTAAGAAGACGTTTGAGAAGGCAGTAAAGAGGCTGAGGGAGCTTCACCCCTACGAGGTGCCGGAGATAATTGCCTTCGAGGCTAATTACGTCCTCCCGGAGTACTTGAAGTGGGCTGAGGAGGTTTGCGGCTGAGGTTCGACGCCCGCAAGGGGGCCGAGCTGGCTAAGGTCAAACTATCGGAGGAGGAGCTCCAGAGGCTCCAGAAGGACTTAGACGAGATGGCCGAGATGCTCTCCGTGTTATTGGACTTAGATTTGGAAGACGTAGAACCGATGTATACACCTTCAGAGGCCCTCAACGCCGCCAGGCCGGACGAGCCCGGGGAGACCTTGGGCGACTCTTGGATGTACCTCGTGCCGAGGAAGGAGGAACAAGGAGACAAGAAGTTCGTCAAGGCCCCGAGACCATGACGGACATATTCGTAGATATATTCTTCAAAAAGGTAGAAGGGCTCAAGCCGCCGAGGGGCGACCCGCCGGAGCCCTTGCCGCTCTCCGAGCTCCCGGAGCCGGAAGATGGGGAGGTCGTGGGGGTGGACGGGGGAGGCGGAGGGGCGAGGCTGGGAGGGCTGAACTTCCTCGTAGCCAGGGCGGTGGCCGTGGGGGAGGGTTACTTGGACAAGGACCTAGAAGTGGAGGCCCTCCAGTGGGACAGCTCCGCGGCGCTGGAGGCGATGAGGAGCTCAATGGAGCTCAAGCTAGCCTCCCGCTCCCCCCGTACGACCTTCGTTGACGGCTCCGCGTACACGGAGCTTGTTAAGTGGGTCGCCAGAGTGGTGAGGGTAGCCAGGGGGACGGCGAAGCTCTCCGAAATAGTCGCCTTACCCAAGACGTTGGAGGCCTTGTACTACTGGCAAGAGTTGGCCAAGAGGGAGGACGTAGCCTTCGTCTCCAAGCACCCCATGGTCAAGACCTTCAGAGAGTACCTAGAGGTAAAGAAGCGCGGGGGAAAGGTCTTCGAAAAGTACGTCCGGGGGAAGCTGACTACGAAGGAGTTGAAGGAACTGATCAAGAAACCCGTGGTGCCCGACGCGGAGTCCTTGAGAGGGGAGGGGGTGACCTTCGGCCTCGCCTTGGGCCTCCCGGAGGGTGCGAGGAACTTGCTCTTGCCCCGCAGGTGGAAGGCAATAATGGAGATGGCCTTAGAAAACTACAGGTTATACGTAGGCGAGGAGCCGGAAGCGAAGCTCCCGGAGGACTTGTGCTTCTCCAAGGCCCCCGTGGCTTGGTGGGCCAGCTACGGGCGCTGGAAGGTCTTGGTGGAGGAGTTCTCGGGGAAGCCCTTGTGCCTCTCGAGGTATAGGGAGGAGGTGTCGGAGAGGCCCAAGAACTTGGGCGCCCTGTTGGCCGGCTCCGGAAGCACTTACAACGCTTGGTTAGCCTTGGCGCACGGCCTCAGCACCTTGAAGGGGGAGCAGTTAATGGAGTACATAAAGATCATTGGAGTTAAGTTGGGTATAAGCGTTGACGAAGTGAGAGAAGACCTAATATACTTGATGCGCGGGTGACCGACGGGGCCCGAGGTGCTGAACGCCCACTTCCAAGACTATATAATCGTGACTAACCCGGGCGACGTGATAAACCCGTACCAGACGCTGGCCACCCAAGGCATACTCACCCCTCTCCAAAACCTAATACAGAACACCATAGCGAACTACACGCCGGAGTACATAGTCCCCGCCACGATAATGTACGTGGTAATAGCGATGTTCATACTCGCCTTGTTCCTATACATAGTCACCAGGATAGTGAGCCCGCTGGTGTGAGGGCTTGGCGGTACTCCTAATCCCGGACTGGCTCCTGGTCTTTTCTGCTTACCTAACTGCCCAAGCGTTCTGGTACAGGGGGGTGACCTCCCTCATATACAACTTAGTGTACGGGATGAATTACAAGAGCCCTTGCGCGTTCGTTGTGGCGGCCCTCACCCTAACTATAGCGGTGTTCAACTCTACCGCTGCCCTAGCCTTGGCCTCGGGGGCGCACCTCGCCGAGCCCCTAATCCTCTTCCCCCTCCTCGGCTCCTTCGTCCTCGAACTCCCACTCCTTTACCTCTTCCTCCAGTGCTTCGTCGGATAAGATCAAGTAGGCACCGTCCTCCGTGTCCAACAAGAGGGCCTTGAACTGGCCCTTGGGCTTCCCCTCGTAGACGTAAACCTCCCCGGAGACCTCGTGCCACTTGAGGGAGTTCAAGTCCACCTCCTTAGGGCTCTCCCTCATCACGGCGACCCTCTTGAGCTTGGTGGGCCACTTGCTGAGCTCCCCCTTGAGCCCCCTCCCCCCGCCGACCCTTATCTCCAGCTTCCCGCTGGTCGCCACGTATTCGACGTAAACGCCTTCAACCCCCTTCTCCTCCAGTTCTATCAAGTCCTTCATTAAAGCAGTGCTGAGCGCGTCCGCCGAGTCCTTCTTTTTCACGTTAACTTCTACAGTTTCGCTCTTTTTCAATATCAACACGGGCAGCTTGACGCCGTCCACCTCCACCTCGCCGACCTCGTAGAGCCTCTTGCGTGCCTTCATGGTGCGCGGTTCCCGAAAAGTTAAGTCCTCCCCGCTAAAAGCGGCTCGGGCAGCGAGTTGTCGTTCGAAGACCTCACGGCTGAGTCGACATTGAAGTTCGTCTCGAAAGCTAAGTCAATGGCCAGAGAGATAAGGGCCAACTTGGGGCTGGGGGAGCCCGACAAGAGGCCTCCCCGGAAGCTGGTCGAGCTCCTCCAAGAGGCCTCCCGCGTCAAGCCCACCTACTCCCCTCCGGTCGGCCTCCCGGAGGCCCGGGAGGCTGTGGCGGAGTGGCTCTCGGGGCGCTACGGCCTTGATATCTCCCCCAAGGAGGTCATGATAACTCCCTCGGGGAAGGCCGCCTTGTTCTTGGCTTTGGGCTACGCCTCCACTCGCTACTCTTCCTCCTTGCTCTTCGACCCAACTTACTACAGCTATGAGCCGGTGTTAAGGGCGTTCGGAGTTAAGGTGAAGAAAGTTAAAATGTTGAGGGACGAGAACTCTTACGTCTTCCCGGAAGTGGAGCTCGGGAAGGAAATAGTGGTCCTCAACTCGCCCTCCAACCCCACCGGCGCGGTGTTGGGGGCGAGGACCTTGGAGTACGTGGACGAGGCGCTCCGCACGGGGGCCTTGATAGTTTCGGACGAGGTCTACGACGTCTTCGTCTACGGGAGGAGGCACGTCAGCGTGCTGGAGCACGAGAGGTGGAGGGACGCAGCCATCTTCATTTACAGCTTCAGCAAGGTGTTGTGCGTCCCCGGGTGGAGGCTCGGGGCGGTGGTGGCTAGGGAAGAGGTGATCGAAAAGCTCGCGGCCGCCGCGTCGAACGTCTACGGCTGCGCTTGCAAGTGGGAGCAGATAGCCTTGGCCGAGTACTTAAAGAATTACAAGAACGACCTTGAGAACCATATAAAGAACATGGTTGAGGACTATTCGAGGAGGAGGGAGTTCCTCTTGAAGGAGCTCAAGGAGGTCGCTTCCTTCCCGGGGGTGGGGGAGGGTACCTTCTACGCCTTCCCGGAGTTCCCGAAGGACGCCGATGAGCTCGCCTTGGAGCTCGCCAAGAGGGGGGTGATAGCTGTCCCGGGGACGGTGTTCTCGGAGGCCTTCGGCAAACGGAGCTTGAGGCTGAGCTTCTCCGCCCCTTTGGAGGAGTTAAGGGTCGGCCTAGAGACGATTAAGGAAGTCCTCGGGAGTTAAATAGGAGAGGTTAAAGAGGCTCGGTTGTCAGAAGGCGGGAGCGGCCCTTGTGCGGCATCGCCGGTATAATGTTTAGTGACGGCAAGAAGGAGGTAGGCGAGCAACTTTACGAGATGCTCAAGAGCTTGCAGCACAGGGGGATGGACTCGGCCGGCGTCATCGTTTACGACGACAAGCCCGGCGACTGGCTCGTGCGCGTGGTGGCGGAGGACGGCGAGGAGGCGTTGAGCAAGATAAAGTATAGGCTAAACGTCAGCAAGTACGAGAAGCCCAAGAAGCTGAACGACGGGACCTACTTGATCGAGTTCACCGTCCCCCGGTCGGTCAAATTGGAGGAAATTAGGGAAGTGATAAGGAAGTTGAAGTATCCCATACTTTCGTTGGGCAGATACTCAGTCATCTCTAAGGACGTGGGTTTGGTGGACGACGTGAACAGGGTTTACGGCTTCAAGGAGCAGCTGGGCACCCACGGCATAGGGCACGTGAGGTTCTCCACGGAGAGCGCGGTGGACGCGATTCACGCCCACCCCTTCCAGACTCCGGAGTTCCCGGACATCGCGATAGTCCACAACGGCCAGATAACCAACTACTGGAAGATGAGGGAGCTGTTGGAGCTGGAGGGCCACGTGTTCCAGACTGACAACGACTCGGAGCTCATTATACACTACATAGTGAATAAGTTGAGGAAGGGGTACGAGCTGGAAGAAGCTCTCAAGTCTGCCGTAAACGACCTGGACGGCCCGTTCGCCTTCTTGCTCTCCATGCCGGAGGGCATAGGCATGGCGAGGGACAGGCTGGGGTTAAGGCCTTTAGTGGTCGCTGAGGGCGACGGGGTGCTCGCGGCCGCCTCGGAGGAGGTGGCCATTAGGAAGATCTTACCCGAGTCCAAGATATACTACATGAGGCCCGGAGAGGTGAGAGTATGGATGAGGCAATAATAGACGCCTCCGCGCTGACCCCGAGGGAAATAAACAAGAAGCTGAGGGAGTACGCCAAGCAGTACAAGAGGATCATAATTAGAAACCCCAACGCCAAGCATTACATAGCCGCCGGCCTGACCGCGGACGTGGAAGTGGTGGTGGAGGGGAGCGCGGGCTACTTCTTGGGCACTATGATACACGGGCCCAAGCTGTTGCTCTTGGGCAACGCCGGCTGGTACGCCGGGGACAACATGACCATGGGAGAGGTGGTGATCGAGGGGCACGCGGGCAACGGGGCCGGGCAGTACATGTACGGGGGCACGGTGGTGGTCAAGGGCGACGTGGGCGACCGCTCCGGGGCTCTGATGAAGGGAGGGAGGGTCTTGGTGGCCGGCGACGCCGGCCTGATGACAGGCCTCTACATGATGGGCGGCGAGATGGTCGTCTTGGGGGACATAAACGACTACGCGGGGGAGATGATAATAAGGGGCAAGATCTTCGTGGGGGGCTCCCCGAAGAGCTTGGGCAAGAACGCCAAGATAGAGGAGGCTCCCCAGGAGGAGGTCGAGAGGGTAAACGAGCTCTTGAGGAAGTACGGCCTCCCCACGAAGGACAGCTTCTACGTGATCACCCCCAAGAGCTTGAGGCCCGTTTACAAGGCCTCCGGCGGAGTCCCCGCCATGAAGAACTTGATGCCCAAGTATAGGGTAGAGTTCAAGTACGACATCTGTATAGGTTGTGGCACTTGTGCTATGGTTTGTCCGGAGAACGTGATTAAGATGAAGGGCTACAAGCCCGTTGCAGCTAGGGAGGCTGACTGCATAGGCTGCTACGCGTGCGTGAACTACTGCCCCACCGACGCGGTTAAAGTGGAGAGGGTGGCAGAGAGCCTCACCAATAGGGCCAGGATAGACGCGAGCACCTTCAATTACATAAGGAAGATGGCCTCCTTGGGCCACCCCCCTGTGGTGGGGATGGGGGCGGAGAACAAGTACTTCCCCTCGTTGGACCAGCTCACCTTCATCCCCGGCCAGACCTCCAGGCCGCCCATAGACAGCTACCGCGAGCCTTGTGACACCGAGGTCGTCTTGGGGGACCGCTTCGCGGAGAGGCCCTTGAAGCTGAAGGCCCCGATACTGATAGGCGCGATGAGCTTCGGCTCGGTGAGCAAGGAGGTAAAGGTGGCGCTCGCCAAGGCCGCCGGTAGGCTGGGGATCGCCGCCAACACCGGGGAGGGCGGGATGCTTCCGGAAGAGAGGAAGTACGCCTCCGTCCTCATAGTCCAGTACGCCTCCGGGAGGTTCGGGGTCTCCGCGAGCTACTTGAGGGCCGGGGACGCGGTGGAGATCAAGATAGGCCAAGGCGCCAAGCCCGGCATGGGAGGGCTCTTATTGGGCGAGAAGGTTACTGAGGACATCGCGAAGATGAGGGGCATACCGGTCGGGGCGGACGCCATAAGCCCCGCTAGGCACTTGGACATAGTAGGTCCTGAGGACTTGAAGATGAAGATAGAGCAGCTCAGGGAGATAACGGACTGGAAGGTACCCATCATAGTTAAGTACGCGGCCGGCAGGGTGGCGGACGACGTGAAGATAGCTGCTAAGGCGGGGGCGGACATAATAGTGATAGACGGGAAGCCCTCCGGCACCGGGGCCACGCCTTACATAGTGACCGAGCACACCGGCTACGCGACCATGGCGGCCACCGTGGAGGCCCACAGGGCGTTGAAGGAGATAGGGATGAGGGACGAGGTCAGCTTGGTGGTCGGCGGGGGCATAAAGACCGGCGCTGACGCCGCGAAGGTGCTCGCCCTCGGGGCCGACGCGGTCATGATAGCCTCCTCCACCTTAGTGCCCATAGGTTGTACCTACTGCGGCACGTGTCACAACGGCAAGTGCCCCTACGGCATAGCCACTCAGAGGCCAGAGCTCCGGAGGAGGATCAACGTGGAGCTCGCCGCGAAGAGGATAGAGAACTACTTAAGAGCCTTCATAGAGGAGATGTGTATGTTCGCCCAGCTGGCGGGCAAGAGCAAGCTATCTAACTTGGAGAAGGAGGACTTGAGGGCACTGACGTTCGAGGCCTCTCTGCTGACCGGCGTGAAGCTCATGGGCGTGGAGAGGCCCGCCTCCGAGCTCTTGAGGGAGGACATATAATCCTCTTTATTATTATGGTTGAAATCAGCATCAATGTTATGGATATGGTAGCGATAACCTTCACGTCCTTAAACCTCGTCAAGGGGGCCATTAGAAACGACGACAAAGCCATAGTGGTGTAGGTCAGTCCCAAAGAGGCTCCCTTAGCCTCCGGGACGAACTTGGTCACCGTAGCCACCAGGCCGGCCTCGTAGAAGGGGTAGACGGGCACGCTCCAAGCGAAGAAGCACGCCGGCGGGGGAGCGAGCAAGGCCAAGGCCACCACGAAGGGATATGCTAGGAGGGAGCCGAGGAGGACCCTCTCCGGGCCGAACCTCTCCAGCGCCCTCCCGGCCACCAGCCCTCCCAAGAACGCCGTTACCCCCGGACCCACCGCGTAGGAGAGCACGAACGTTGTGGGGTCCGCGAGCTCGTAGAACCTCCACGCGGTTAAGGCGTAGGAGAGGTACTCCGCCCCCATGAAGGCCGCCAGAGGGGGGACGAGCCTCTTCAGCTTCGGGACGGCGGCCAAGAAGTTCGCCCTTCCGGGGACGTCCGGGACAGCCGCGACCACCGCCAAGGAGCCCGCGAAGAAGGAGGCCGCGGGCACTTGGGGGCCTCGGAAGTAGGGGACCAGCGCCACCCCCGCCCCCCAGCCCAAGGAGAGCGCCCCCACGGAGGCGCCCAGCTCCTCCGGGCCCGCCTCGTTGGCCGCCAACAAGGCCACCACGAAGGCGGAGTAGAAGAAGCTCAGGGTGAGGAAGACGGAAAGGGGGTCGAGGCCCAAGGCGCTCAAGGGTCCGGCCAAGGGGGCGGCTAAGCTCGCCTTCCTCATGCCCTTCTTGTCCGCCAGCCACCCGAAGAACGTCGCAGACGCCGCCGAGGCCAGCTCCGCCACCGCCACCGCGCCGGCCTCGCTCACGTCGCCGCTCACTCTGGCGGCCGTCGTGTAATAGCCGTAGCCCAAGGAGAGCAGGGCTATGCCCAAGAGGAGGAGCCTCTTCCTCAAACCCTCTTACACCTCTCGACCTCGGCCCTCTTCAACTTCTTCACTAACTGCTCCAACACGTTGTAAGCCTTCTTGGATATCAACATTCTTAAGGTCCTCCCGTCCTTAAGCTTCAGTATGAAGAGGACGCTGTTCTCGTACTCCTTGCCGACGCCCTTTCCGGTGTGTTCCTCCACCCTCCAACACTTGAGGTCCTCGACGCTCACCTCCAATATTGTTTTCTTCAAGCCCTCCCTCTTCGTCCTCTCCTTTTCAATCTTGTACAAGAAGAGGTCGAGGGACCTCGAGAGCCCCCTTCGCGACCTCCCCAGCCCCCTAGAGGCGAGCCTCTCCAACCTGATGGTTCCGTTGTCGTAAACTAAGTCGCAGTGGGTTACCTCCTTTCCCTCCAACAAGGCGACGCTGTATATCTCTATCACCGCGCGCCCCTTTCCGACGCGACGCACCAAATCTTTCAACGCCTCGCAGCCCCCAGCCGGGGTTCCCGAGATGTACGCGCTCCCCAACACCGACGCTGAGAAGGTGAGGGCCGGAGGGCTGGAGGTACTGAAGTTGGACGCCGACCCCGTCAGCAAGAGGGAGAACTACATAAAGTCCTACTTGATAGTCGGGCCCGAGGCTAGAGTACTCGTAGAGACCGGTCCCAGAAACGCCTTCGAAGTGCTCAAGGATTCCTTGGAATCTAAAGGGTTCTCCTTGAGGGAGCTGGACGCCGTGCTCCTCACCCACATCCACTTGGACCACGCGGGGGGCTTGGGGGAGGTGTTGAAGGAGTGTAACTGCAAGGCCTACGTCCACCCCAAGGGCTTGAGGCACTTGGTGGACCCGAGCAAGCTCAACGAGGCCGCCGCTAGAACCTTGGGGAAGGAGATCTTCGAGGCCTACGGGCCCGCCACCCCCGTGGAGGAGAGCAAGCTCGTGGCGACAGAGGAGGGAGCGCTGAAGGTGGGGGAGGTGGAGGTGCGGGTGGTCCACACGCCCGGCCACGCCCCCCACCACCAAGCGTTCCTAGTCAACGGCCTGCTGTTCCCCGGGGACGCCTTGGGGGAGGTGACCACTTGGAAGGGCGCCTACACCCCCACCACTCCTCATAGAACCATAGTGAGTATGATGATAGATTCGATAAACAAACTGATGGAACTGGAGCCTTGGGCCGCTGCCTATACCCACAGGGGGTTTGTTGTGGGGAAGGACAACATCTTGTTGCAGATGGCCGGCGAGGTGGAGCAGCTCAGGACGTGGTTGCAAACGATAATGATTAGGAAGGACGAGTGCAAGGAAGACGTGTGGTGCTACTTGAGGCACTTGAAGGTCGCCGACCCCTTGTTGGAAGCCCTCGAGGACGAGCTGGAGAGGAGCAGCTTGTTGAAGAACTCGGTGAGGATGAGTATAGACGGAATATATAGGTACGTGCTCAAAGTATCTTGACGTAGTCGAAGAGCCCCACCTTCAACTTCACCCTCACTTTCAACTTTCTCATCATTCTTTCCTTGACGACCTTCGCTATCTCTTCAGAAACCTTATACCCGCTGAAGAGACCCACCTTCGCGTCCGGCGACTTCTCGGCGAGGACTATGACGTCCACCATCTCGTTGGCCATATCGAGGAGCACTATATAATCCTTCAAGACCAGTCCGACGGAAGTGGCCACTGCCCTTATCATCTCGTCGAGCACCACGTCGGCTATCATAAATATCACCTTCCCTTCCATGCTGACGGCGAGGATCACGGGCTGGGGATACCTCTCCTCCTTCAGGACCTTCATTACGTACTGCCACAACATCTTGGCGGCTCCGTGTATGGATATTGAGATGGTCTTTTTCTTCTCCAACCTAAACTTGAATACCCAGAGTCCCGTGTCTTCGTCCTTCTCCTTGACGAAGTCTATTATATCGAACGGCGCGTTGTTGGAAATTTCTGCCAAGTTCCACTTTATCTTCTCGTATATTTCCTCTATTAGGTCCCTCTTGGTAGACTTCTCCTCTTCCCGCTGGACCTCCTCCGCTTTCGGCAGCTTGAGCGAGAGGATTTGGGAAAGCTTGTCTGCCTTTATCAAGACTAAGTACAACGCGTTTTCGTCGACGTTCTCGATATTCTCCTTGTTAACTATAATCATGACGGGCTCGTCCTCCTCCAAGGGGATTATTCGGACCTCCTCCGCGAGCTCCACCAAGCCTAGGAGCTCCGACCCCCTAACCACTCCGAACACGTGTTTCAAGGCGATCACCCTCGGCACGCTCGTGTCTCTTCATCCCAGCGCGGTTAGCTCGGAAGCCCTCCTCACTGCGACCCTCCTTGAGAGGTGGAGGTTTTTCCTAATTATGAACTCTAGCGCGCGGGCCTTGGCCCCCCGCGGGGGCTTGGTGGCCACGGGCTCCGGCTTGAAGGGGCACTGGACCGCGCTCCCCGCTTGGGCCAAGGGGTCCTCCACCCCCAAGTCCTCCTTGTCCGACCCGAACAAGGGCCGGAGGACCTTAACGCCTCGGGAGACGAAGGCGGCGTTCTGGAGGGTCTGGGAGGCCACTTGCCCCAGAGAGTCCCCCATTATCGGGACCCCGTGCTGGGAGGCCCTCAAAACCATGCCCCTCTTGCAAGCCAGACAGAGGTACTCGCCCATTTGGTGCTTGGCCAGCTCGGCGCTCACCGCCTTCAAGAACGGCCTGTGGTCGTACAGCACCACCTCCGGGTCGAGCGCGCTCAAGGCTCTCAGTGCGAGCAAGGTCTGTCGGAAGTTTACTATAAAATGGGCAACTCTTTTGGGCCTCAGAACTTGCAAGAGGTAAAAGCTGTCGAGGCCGCCGGAAAACAATAAAATTCCCTCGTCGACGCTCTGCTCCCGAGTGTCCCTCATGACGATCCCCCAAGAGCTCGTCCAGAAGACAGTCGAGGCGATAAGGGGTTTAGCTAAGGAGGCAGTCAAGAAGAAGAACAAAGAAGTTATAAAAATTATGCACGTGTGCGGGACCCACGAACACACGGTAACCCACAACGGCTTGAGGTCCTTAATGCCCCCAGAGGTGGAGCTCATAGCCGGCCCCGGGTGCCCGGTCTGCGTGACCCCCGCTGCGGCGGTGGACGCGCTCATAGACCTCTCCTTGAGCGGGGTTAGGGTCTACGCCTACGGGGACGTCTACAAGCTCCCGGGGACAAAGGGCTCTCTGGCGGTGGCCAAGGCGAGGGGAGGGGACGTCAAGGTCGTTTACGGCTTCTTGGACGCTATAAGGGACGCCAAGCAGTACGGGAAGGAGGCGGTGTTCTTCGGAGTAGGGTTCGAGACCACGGTAGTCACCGTGGCCGGGCCGATATACGACGGCAGGGTGCCGAAGAACTTGAAGGTGCTCTCCGCCTACTTGCTCACCGCCCCCGGGCTCAAGAGGGCTATAGAGGCCCACGAGGCCACCGGGATACCGCTGGACGGCATAATAGCCCCCGGCCACGTGTCCAGCGTAATAGGCGCGAACGCTTGGAAGTACTTGCCGGAGGAGTTCGGCTTCCCGACCGTGGTGGCCGGGTTCGAGGCGTACGACTACTTGCTCGCCGTAGCGGAGATACTTAGGCAAATAGTTAGGGGAGAGGCCAAGCTAGTGAACGAGTACTCTAGGGTGGTGAGGCCGGAAGGCAACGTTACTGCTTGGAGGAAGGTGATGGAAGTATTCGACGTGGTGGACGCGTATTGGAGGGGGATAGGGGTGTTGCCGGAGAGCGGGCTGGCCTTCAAGGAGAAGTACAAGGACTACGACGCTGCAGCGGAATACGGGATAGAGATCAAGCCGACTGAGAGGGAGCTGCCCCCGGGCTGCAAGTGCGCGGAGATAAACTTGGGCATAGCGAAGCCCACGGACTGTCCGTACTTCAAGACCCGCTGTACGCCCACCACCCCCATAGGGCCTTGCATGGTGAGCGACGAGGGGACTTGCTCCATATGGGCTAGGTTCGGCGGAGGAGGGCTGGTGGAGGAGCTGGCGAGGCTGGCCGGGATAGAGTGAGAGGCCCTCCGACTGGCCTTTCGCTCCTCACCTCTCGGGCGCGGAACTGGTCTTCATCGGGGCTCCTTGGGCAAGGCATAAACCTTCCCCTTGTACTCTATTACGTAAACCTCCTCCCCCAGCTCCAAGTCCGGCGGGCCCTCCGCCTCCACCACCTCGCCCCCGACGTTCACCTTCAAGGGGTTCTCGCTCTCAACCGTGCCCACCTTCAAGTACACCTCGTCCAAGTACTTTATCTTCCCGCTCTTCCTCAGTTGCCACCACTCGTCCGTGGGAAGCTTGAGCTCCTTGTCGCTGTGGAGCAAATACAAGGAGAACTTCCCCTTGTTGAACCCCTCGAATATGGCCGGTTCGCCGAAGAAGAGCAAGCCCTCGCCGCCCTTCAGCTTGGGGAGCCTTACGCTTATCGTCAGCCTCGTCCTCACCTTCCCGTCCTTCCTCATTCCCACGACACTATAGCTCTCTATTATCTTGGCCCCCATGTTGAACCTCATCAGCTGCGCGGCTCTCTTGGCGACCTCTTTACTCACCAATAACACGTCCAAGCCGTTCTTCTGGTCCACTAACTCCACCACGTCCTCCCCGCTCCCAGCCTTAGCGAAGAGCTCCCCGGCGGTCCTCAGCTCTTCTAGCGTAACCCTGCCGGACTCGGAGCGTATCTGCAAGACCGCGTCGTAGTCCTTCCCGCTCTTCATCAAGCACTTGGGACACGGCTTCTTCTCTACATCCAGCGGGACGGTCAAGGTCTGAACAGTCTTAGCCCCCTTGACGATTACCTCCGCAGTGACTTCGGCGAAATACTTCCCGCCCCTCCTCCTAACCACCTCTACGGAGAGGAGCTCCGCCCCCTCCGCCGGGGGGACGGGCCTCAGGCCCTCCTCCACCATCCTGTGGGCTAACATCCTAATGGTCTCCTCCACGTCCCCCGTGCCCTTGACCCAAGAGTTGTCCACTAGGTAGGAGGAGCACACGGGGCACACCACCAACTTCCTCTTGCTCTTAACCTCGAAGAGGGGTCTTTCCTCCGTTAGACACTTCAAGCACAAGCCGTCCACTATCGGGTTGTCGGGGGCCTCCAGCGCCCCGCACTTGACGCAGAACCTCCTACGCCTCCTTCCCATTCTTCCCATTCCCGCGCCCGTCCGACTTCCCACAAGTTCATCCTTTATAAGGAAAGCACGTCAGCCACTCCTCCACAGAGGGCTTGACCGCGTGGGTAGCGACCAGCGAGTCCAAGTTCAACGGCAAGGGCTTGCATACTTTTATCTCCTTGACGTCGTAGTTCCTATTCAGTACTATTCCGTCCTTAGTAAGGAACGCCGCCGGCCCGCCCAAGGCCTTTACCCGCCCGTAGTCCGGCGTCACGGACTTGCTGACGTAGTTGCAAGTGAGCAAGGGCTCGTCGGAGTCGTTCACCAAGACGTGGGCCATCCCCTCCGGCACCTTAACCACGTCGCCCTCCTTCAGTTCGACCACGTAGACCCTCTCGAGATCGTGTAACAAGAACTTCCCCCTCCCCCGGAGGACGCAGTAGACCTCCGGCCAAGGTTTCCCCCAAGGGCCCTCCGGGTGGAAGTGGCCGTGGGTGCGGTAGAACTCGCCGTCCGGGAGGGCGCCGGGGTAGAGCACGGTCACGTCCGCCCTCAAGTCGTACTGGTGAACGGGCTCCACGTCCCTAAACACCTTGTAAACTACTTCCTCCCCCTCCACGGGGGAGAGGGTCACCCCGTTGAGGTCTTTTACCCTCCTTACTTGAGCTTTCCTCATGCCCAGTTGAGTGATCATAAAATCGTCCGCGAGGACGTTCAAGGCCTTTGCCCCCGCGTCTTCAAGTCCACGTCTTAAGCGCCTTAACTCCGGGCCCCCGGGTGGAGGCTTCGGGGAAGCTCAGAGCTTACTTGGAACTGGTTAGGGCCCACAACCTCTTGGGCACGGTATTGGGCGTCATAGCCGGCGCGGCGCTCCTCGGCGAGGTGAACGTCGCGGCCGCGATAGCCTCCGCGAGCGCCGCCGCCGTGGCGGCCGGGGGGTACGCGATAAACGACTACTTCGACGTGGAGATAGACAAAGTAAACAAGCCGGAGAGGCCCATACCCAGCGGGAGGGTGGGGGCCGAAGAGGCTAGGAAGCTGGCCTTGGCTTTGTTGGCCTTGGGCCCGCTCCTAGGCCTCGCCGTGGGCCCCCTCACCGGCGCCTACGCCGCCCTCAACGCGGTCTTGATGTACTACTACTCCAAGTCTCTCAAGAAGACCGGCCTGCCGGGGAACTTGGCGGTCTCCTTCTCCACCGCCTCCACCCTGCTGTACGGCTCCCTAGCTACGGCCGAGTGGGCCGGGGAGGTGGCGCGGGTTCTGAGGACTATTCCTATAATACTCATGGTGTTCTTAATGACGTTGGCGAGGGAGGTAGTGAAAGGGGTTGAGGACTACGTTGGCGACAAGGAGGGCGGAGTGAAGACCTTAGCTGTCGTCAAGGGGCCGGACTTTGCGCTCCGCGCGGCCCTCGCGCTCGCTTGCGCCTCCCTCGCGCTGGCCTACCTCGCGGCCCCCTTGCTCTCCTTGGGCTACGCGTTCTTGGCCTTCGTGACGCTCGGCGGACTCCTCTCCCTCGCCTCCGTGGCCGCGTGCTTGCGCTCTGAGGACCCGGTGAGGTGCGCCGCCAAGCCCCGGAGGGCGATGAAGGTGGCGATGTTTTTGGGACTAATAGGCATCTTGGTCGACAGGCTGGTTCAACCCGTTTTTTATCCTCACGTGCTTCACGCGGGGGGAGAAGAGGGTTGACTAAGGAGGTCATCGTTGTTAGGGACAAACCCGTAAGTGAGTACGTCTTGAACGCGGTGGTCGCATTTAACAGCGGCGCGGAGGAAGTGGAAATAGTGGGCAGGGGGCGCTACATATCGAAGGCCGTGGTCGTGTTCAACAGGCTGAGGGAGAGGTTGGAAGAGACGTTGAAGGTTGTTAACGTGGAGATAGGGAGCGAGGAGAGCAGGCGGGGGAGGCCGGTGGCCTACATCAAGATTCGAGTGACGCAAGGGCTCTGAAGGCCCTCAAGGTGTTGTTGAAGGCCCCCCAGAAGTCCGACTTGGCCAGCTCCATAGCCTCCTCCAGCCTCCGCGTGTATTCTGCTTCCGCCAGCTCCGGGAAGTTCCGCTCCACGTACTCCGCGACCGCGACCCCCTTCTTGGTGCTGACCACGTAGTTGTTGGGCGTTATCACCACATAACCGTGCCTCCTCAAGTTTTCGACAGTCTTCGCGTAGGTGCTCGGCCTGCCCACCCCGCGCTCCTTCATCCACCTTATCACTTCGAACACCTTGGGCAGCTGCACCAGCGAGGCCCTCCTCACCTCGGAAGATACCACCTTAGCCACCTTTTCCAACTTAATATCCTTAGTCTTGATGTTCCAGACCGAGGTCCAGCCCGGCTCCAAGATCTCCGCGACCCACGCGCTCTCGACCCTCTTCCCCGCCACCTCGTACACTACCTTGACCTTCCTGACCTTCGCCTCCTTCATCTGGCTTGCCATAAACCTCCTAAATATCATGTCGTAGAGCCTGAGCGCCTCGAAACTCATCCCGTTGAGGGCGAAGTCGAGCTTGAGGTCCTCCGCGCTCAGCGGCCTCGTGGGCCTTATCGCCTCGTGGGCCCCTCCCTCCCCCCACCTCCTGGGCGCGAACAAGCCCTCGAACTTGGAGGTTATCCACTCCCTCGCCACCGCTATGCCCGCGTCCGACACCCTGGTGGAGTCCGTCCTGTGGTAAGTTATGAACCCCATCTCGAACAAGTCTTGGGCTACCCTCATAGCTCTCGAGGGGTCCAGCCCCAGCTTGGAGGCGTCCTCGAGCATGGTGTCTGTGGTGTAGGGGGGCAAGGGCTTGAGCTCCTCTACCTCCTCCTCTACCTTGAGTATTTTGACCTCTTCGACGGAGGCCAACTTTAAAGCTTCTTCCTTAGTCTTCACGAACAGCCTCAAGGTGTCCCCGTTGGACAAGTGAAGGGTCACCGAGTAGCCCGCGGAGGCCTTCCTGGCCTTGGCCCTCTCTACCACGAACTTGAGCACGGGGCCTTGGACCCTCCCGAGCCCGTGGTTGGGGTCGCCGAAGGCGGCCTTCAACCTCTCGCTCACCGCGAAGCCCACCAGCCTGTCGTCCAACCTCCTAACGATTTGCGACCTAACCGTTCCTTCGTCAACGGTAGTTAGGAAGGAGAGGGCCTCGTGGAGGCCCCTCAAGGTGACCTCGTAGTATTTCATCCTTTTTATGTTGCTGTTGAAGGGGTATATCATAGCCATGACGTCCCAAGCTATCTTCTCCCCCTCCTCGTCCGGGTCGGTGGCCAAGTAGACCTCGTCCACAACCGTCGCGAGCCTCCTCAAGGCCTCCACCACCTTAGAGGAGCTCTCCGCCGGGAGGCCGCACTTGGGGCACCTAGGGTCGGAGGAGGCCCAAGCGAGGTTGCACCTCCTACATCGGTTTATCGGGGCGTAGTAGACCCTCACCGGCTCCCCCAGCTCTACGCCGTAAGTGCCTACCTCGTCCAAGGTGACGTCGAACAAGTGGCCCTTGGTAGCCACTATGAAGGCGAAGAGCGCCTCCCCTCCGAACTCGTGCACTGCTAAGTGGGCGGCCACCCCTCCGACCTCTACCTTCCCCCCTCCGCCCATTATCCTAGCAAAGGTCTTAGCCTTAGTTGGCGACTCTACGACGATTAGCACGTTTTTAGCTTTCACAGGCTTTGGCCCCTTCGGCGTAACTAGCTCTTCCTTGAACTCCACCCGGTCTTTCAAGCTTTCTTCAAAAGCTTTCATCAAGTCCTCGTCGTCGTAGACCACCACGCTGACCCCGTGGGTCATCCCCTTGGGGGTGAGGCGGGAGGTCCTCCCGGAGGCTTGGAGGTAGGTCTTGGGGTCCAGCAAGAATACCTTCCCGTCCTTCACCACGAACCCCTTGTCCACTACCTTCTCTCCCTTCAACCTTTCCAAGACCTTGCCCTTCATCTCCTTTAAGGCAGAGAGCGCGTCTCCCAAGAACCCCTCCAGCTCTCCCCCCTCTTCCATGGCCCTCCTGAGGAGGGCTAGCTCCACCTCGCTCAGCTTGGACAACATCTTGAACAGTTTGACCGTATCCTCCTTCATTTCCAACTTCTTCATTACCCTTAACAAGGTGAGCGGGTTGTTCAAGCCCCTCTCCAAGTCGAACTTTTTGAAGGGGGGCCTGACGAAGACGGCGAACCTTATCACGTCTGGCATGTCTATGCCCCTCGCCGCCACGCCGTACCTAGAGGAGTACGCCACCACCGCGTCCAGCTCCCCCTTCTCCAACTTCTTCAAGGCTTTCAGCTTCCCGGACTTGACCACCTCCGCCGCTACGCCCCTCTCCCTCAGAGCCCTCTCCACCTCCTCTATCGGAAACCCCTCGTGCACGAACACTATCCCCTTGAGCCCCTCGGAGGTGAAGTACCGGACCACCTCCGCCGCCCCCTCGACGGGGTCCTCGTGGAACATCTTGACGTCGTCCACGTACCTAATCGCCGGCGGGGCGCTGGCCGGGGAGAGGCCGAGCAGAGAGAGGATGAGTTTGGCCGTTAAGCTGCCCCCGCCGGCGGTGGCGGAGGCCATTATTACTTGCGAGCCCTTCTTGTCCTTTAGCCTCTCAAGCTCTCCTTTCAGCTCCTCGTAGCGCCCCCTCCGGCCCTCGTCCGATAAACCCTTCTTTATTATATCAACCATCTCGTTAACTATCGGTACAGCCTCCTCCAAACCCAAGGCGATTATAAGGGCAGTCGCGCTTTTGGGCGACTTCATTACGGAGTCCACGTCGTCGAATATGTAAACGTCGTAGCCCCGGTAGGCCCTCGGGTCGCGCACGAGCCTCCTCATGGTTATTACGTCCACCTCCTCCGCCAGCCTCTCCTTAACTTGCTCCTCCAAGCTCTTGGAGGGGACTACGTAGAGCACCCTCTTCCCTTTCCTCTTTAAGAACGAGGAGAGGGCGGCGAGGAAGGTGCTCTTCCCGGTGCCGGTGGGGGCTAGGAGGACCGCGTCGGAGCCGCTCAGGGCCAGCTTGGCCCAAGCCCTCTGGGGCCCCCACAGCTCGAACCCGTAAGCCTTCTTGAAGAAGTTAGCAAAGGCCTCGTACTCCTCCTCCAAGACTTCCTTCCAAGCGAGCAGCCCCCGGGGCTCGGAACACTTGGAACAAGGGAGGCCCGCTAGGAGCCTCTCCCTCTCCACGTCCCCTCCGCACGAAGGGCAAGAGCGCTGGTAGACGGCCTCTATCATTCGTAGCCCGGCGCATTTGTAGCGCTCGAGGGGCTAGCTTTTGGCCGGGAGGCCGGGTATTACTCCAAAATGCCCTCCGGCAAGGCCGTTTCCACCTTCTCCCGGAGCTCCTCCGCTATGGCGTTAGCCTCCCTCACTATCTTTATGACGCTCTCCACGTCCCCCTCCGCCGCCTTCTGGCGGGCGAGCTCCTTGAGCTCTGAGAGCCGGGAGACCTTCTGGTAGACCTCCTCGCAGTCGCCGACGAGGAACAAGTAAACTACCACCTCCCCCGGGGGCGGCAAGCTTATCCCCAGCTCCTCCTCCGCGTCCCACACGTCCTTCATCTTCTTGTACGTTTTGATGGCACACTTGACGAGTTCCAGTGCCCTTTCGCAGCCCATCTGCTCGGCCAAGTGGACGGAGGTCGGCACTTGGGCGGCGAGTAAGTCGGCGCTAGCTATGTCGAACAGCTTCTCCAGCTCTTCAGAGAGCTTAACGATGCACGTGGCGTTGTTAACTATTGTGTCCAGCCACCTTTCGAACCTCTCGCAGCCGCCCTTTAGGACCTCCACCACGTCCTCTAAGGTAATTATGTTCCTAATTACCTTCCTCAAGTCTGTTATCCTCTTCTGCAGACAAACCAATAACTCCGGCATCTTCTCCCCTAACTGTTTCAGCGCGTAGAACTCATCCACGTTCACGTCTGGAGCCAACATCCCTATGGTGCGCCACAAGGCCTTCTCCAAGGCCTCGCAAACCACCTTACCTTCCTTGATGCACTTGCTCGCCTTCACAAGCTCCTCGACGACCTTGCCGGCCTTGGGGGTCGCCACGGTCTCCAGCTCCCCGTTTTCCAGTACTACCACCACCTCGATGGAGGTGGGCGAGTAGTCCAGCGAGGTAGGGGTGCCCTCGAGGTCTACCGAGCTTACCTCGGAGCCCAACTGGTTCAAGAAGGCGAGTCGCTTCTCCGAGCTTATTGACACTACTATCTCGTCCCCCTTGGGGTTCCACATCAAGTCAGAGACGTTCTTGTACTTCGCTAACACCTTGAACTCGAATGTCTCATCCTTAGTATTTATAGAATAGATGTGACCGCTGGCGTCGGAGGCCAACAAGAAGGGGCCCCAGGAGAGGCCAGTAATTATGGACTGGAAGTCTGCGCTCCAGATCACTTTGCCCTTGTTCAAATCAAAAATTAACAGCCTCCCATCCTTGCTCCCCAAGGCGACGAACTCGCCCTTGCCGGCCACCCTCCAAACGGAGTACCCCACGTTGAATATTTCAATTCCTTTACCCTCTATCTTGGCCAACCAGCCCTCCCCTACGGCGAGCACCTTCTTGTCCTTGGTCTCCACCATGTGCTCCACTTGTGAGGGGACTTCGAAGGAGTACTTCTTCTCCAAGTTCCTGTCCAAAACAATTATTTTATCTTCCGTGCCCAAGTATAAAGTTCCTTGGGAAGACCAGAGGACCGAGTGCACGGGAGGCTCGGGCTTGTCCAGCACTATTTTGCCCTCGTGGGGCTCCACTATTTGAAATCCCTTGCTCCCCAAGGCGGTCGCTATGTACTTCGGCCCCCAGCTGACGTCCTCAGGCGGCGTTAACAAGCGAACTTTCAGCCTCTTAACGCTCATCACTCTCGCGGTGTTACCTTTTAAAACTAGTTAATACGAGTGACGGAACCCCCGCCCTCACACCCGCCGGAGGCCGCTCGGGCGGGCGGTGACGGCGGGGCGGTCGCGGGGGGACACGCTAGAGCTTGTTGACGTGCTTGTCCAAGCCGAGCTCCTTCTCCGAAAGCCCCATCGCGTAGCCCACGAGCTGGTGGAGGTGCCAGACCGGCACCCCCTTCTGGGAGGTGTCCAGCTGGTACTGGCAGAAGGGGCACAAGGTAACTATCACGTCCGCCCCCGCGCTCTCGCTGACAACCTTCCTAGCCAAGTCCGTCGCCACCTTCTTGTCGTAAGTCATTAAGGGGAAGCCGCAGCAAGTGTCCACCCTCCTCGCCACCTCCGCCCCTGTCCTCTTGACCACCTCTTCCATCATTTTGAAAACGTCCTTACCCTGGTAGAAGTTGTAGAACTTCTTCGCGCCGCAGCCGGGGTACAAGGAGACCCTAAGGTTGTACAAGGGCCTCTTCACGTGCTCCTCCTTGAAGTTCTCCAACAGCAAGTCGAGTATGTGGAGCAGCTTCACGTCTATGTTGAACTTCAAGTGTTTGCTTTCTAACAAGTCCTTTACCTCCTCTCTCAAGGGTTCTTCCTTCATCATCCTCCCCTTCCAGAACATCAGCTGGGCCGCGCATATCCCGCAAGCGGTGAAGACGCTGCTGCAACCTTGCTCCTTCGCGAGGCTCAAGTTAGAGGCCACCAGCACGGCGGTCCCCAACGGGGAGGCGTCCTCCACGACCCCGGTGCCGCAGCACACCCAGCCCTCTATCTCCTTGTACTCCACCCCCAACGCCTTCAACACGTTTCTGGTAGCAATTTCCATGTCTTCGCCTATACCCCTAGTGCTACAGCCGGGATAGTGGCAAAGCAAGGCCTTCCCTTCACGCGACGGCAAGTTTAATATTAAATTCCTTTGTTGTTCCGACGGTCTCGTGGATGCGGGAGCTAAGGGAGAGGCTGCTCTCGGGGGCGCCGTTCATGCTCTTCGACTTCCCCGGGAGGGAGGAGGAGGTGGACTTGGTCTATTACGCTCCGGCCGTAACCGCGGCCAGCGTTTACAACTTAAGGACCTTGGCCGGCGGGCTGATCTGCTTCGCCACAACTGAGGAGGTGGGCTCCGCCTTAGGGCTGGAGAAGGCTTGGAAGACTCTGTCCAAGCAAGGCTACTCCAAGCTAGTCAAGAAGCCCAAGTACGGCGACTACCCGGCGTTCTCCGTGTGGGTGAACCACGTGGACGTCAGAACCGGAATAAGCGACGAGGACAGGGCTTTAACGATAAGGAAGCTCGCGGAGGTGGCGGAGCTGGCCTTGAGCGACCCGGAGGAGGCCAAGAGGAGGTTCGAGGAGGAGTTCTACGCCCCCGGCCACGTGCCGGTCCTCTTGGCCTCCAAGCTGGAGGAGAGGAGGGGCCACACGGAGCTGAGCGTGAGGCTGCTGGAGGCCTTAAGGCTGACGCCCGCGGCGGCCTTCGCGGAGATGTTGGACTACGGGAGGTCGATGAGCTTGAGGAGGGCGGAGGAGCTCTCGAGGTCCTTGGGGATACCTCTCATTAAGGGGGAAGAGGTGTTGGCCTTTCTGGGGATGAGGAGTGACTCCAATGTTGAGCGGTGAGAGCCTTTCGCCCCTACTGACCCGCGAGGGGCGCGCTGAGCTCCCTTTCAAGGAGCACCTTAATGTCGTCCTTATGTACCCTCATCAAGTGTAAGTAGAACCCCCTCTTGGTGAAGCTCCCCTTGGCGCATATGGCGCAGTAAACCAAGCCCTTCCTCTCCTCCCTCACCATCTCGGCCACCCTCTTGGCGGCCTCCAGCTCCTCTTGGGAGACCCCTTCCAACAACTCTTCCCTTATCCTCATCCTACTTGCAATTCTTATGGCTATATCCGCTAACCTGTCCAGATCCATCGGCGCACCCGGTGTGGTGTAGGATACGCAAAACTTATTAGGGGCAGATCCCGTTAATACCTCTCGAATTATAGAAGGCCCTCCTCGACGACCCTCCTCCTAAAGGCCTTGTTCGTCTTGGCCAGCTCGTGAATGGCCTCCTCCGCCGGGCCCCAGAACTTGAACTCCAGGAAGACCCCCGTGCGCCCCTTTTCCCTCCTCTTGGTGAGCAGCCTGACCCTCTCCTTCACAGTCTCCGCGCTTATGCCCAAGACCTTAGCGACGTGTTCTTCCCTACCTATGACTGGCTCCTCCTCGTGGCCGTAGGGGGTGGGGACGATGAGGAGGAGGTCCTTGTTCACCCCCGGCACCCTCTTGCCCTCCTTGAGCCCCTTCAAGTCCAGCTCGCCCCCGAAGGCGTAGAACTCCCTCTCCTTAGTGGTCAACTTCCCCAAGGGGAAAGAAACGACCACCTCCTCTTTCTCGTCCAAGGCCAAGTAGACCTTCGGGGTGCTCCGGGGGGTTGCCATAATTATGTATCCGTGGGACTTGGAGAAGCCCAAGGCCGCCTCCACCTTGTACGGCTCCACGGGGAAGAGTATGGCCACGTCCACGTCGCTGTCCTCGTTCACGTCCCCCCTCGCGACGGAGCCGTGGACCACGGGGGAGAAGGGGGCCAACCTCTCCATAACTCTAATCGCCTTCTCCCTCTTCCTCCTCAAGAGCTCCCAGCGGGCCCCGTCGTACTCCAAGGACCGCCCCCCTCAGCTCTTCTATCCTCTTTGTTAGGTACTCCTTTAACTCTTCGGGGTCCGCCCCCCTCTCGAGGCCCTCCACGGCCCTCTTCGAGTGCGTGTAGGGGGCCTCTCTGAAGGCCGGCTCCAGCTCCTCGCCCTCCAAGTACACTCCCTCCCCGGCCTCCACCTCCCCGACCTTGACGAAGGGGAGCTCGCAGCCCCTCTCCGCCACGAACACTACTGAGTCCACGCTGGTCCTCAAGGGGTCTATCCCGTCCTCCTCGAAAGCCTTCAGTAGCTCCGGGTGGACGGCCTCATAGACGCTCTTCCACAACACCACCTTTACTCCGAGCTTCCTCGAGATCTCGAAGGCGTCGAGCGCTATGCCGCCGTTCGTCCAGTCGAAGGCCCCCTTTACGCACTCCACCTCCATTGCCCTTTTAATGTCGTAAACGAAGTCGACGTTTAAGGTTAACTTCACGAGCTCCGGCCTGCCGTGGGTGAGGGCGTAAGCAGTTACTGTGCCCCCGCCCTTGCCTACGGTTGCGTAGAGCTCGTCCCCGGGGGAGGCGTTGAAGCGGGACCAGTCCCTAACCTTCCTCCCCACCGCGAAGGCGCCGCCGGTGACCCTATTGCCTATGACGGCGTCTCCCCCTATCCTCAAGGTGCTCCCGCCAACCAAGGGGGCGCCGGTGAGCTCGCCGGCCACGTATGCCCCCGCGGTTACGTCCAGCAAGTAGGCCACGTCCGTGTCGTCGGCGACGTGCACGTCTATCAAGCTGGCAACCGGCGCCCCGCCCGAGACCATTACGTCCCTGACCGCAGCCCTCACCGCGTGGAAGCCCATGAGCAGGGGGACGGAGCTCAAGCGCGAGTGGAAGCCGTCCACGGCGAGCACTAGGTCCCCCACCCGGGCCGCGTCGCCCCCGCCGGAGAGGGAGGTCAATGCCTCGTGGACCGCCCAGTCCCCCAGCCCCCTGCTCCCGACCCCTCCTTCCCCGGCCCTCACCCCCAAGGGGGAGGGGGCGTAGGGGCCGGAGTTGGAGAGGACTTGGACCGCGTCCTCGTAGAGGCCCTCGGCGAGCTTTAGGGCCCTCTCCAAGCTTAGGCCCTTCCTAACGGTGAGGAAGGGGAGGACCAAGCTGATTATCTGGTCCTTGTTCAAGCCTTTCTCTAATAAGAACTTGATCGCGTCCTCTAGGTCCAACCCGCCACCCTTCGGGCTATCCTCTCGGCCGCGCTTAGGTCCCTTTCCACCACGGTGCCCACCACCACCCCGTCGGCCCCGGCGCGGAGGATCTCGGCCGCCACCTCCTCGTCCTTTATGCCCCCGCCTACTATCAATATCACCTCCTCCCCCAACAGCTTCTTGGCCAGCCTCACCGCCTCGGGGGGCACGCTCCTCTTGACCCCGCTCCCCGCCTCTAGGTAAACTACCTTGAAGCCCAAGTACTTCGCAGCTAGCACGTACATGCTCAAAAGTTCCGGCTTCTCTGGGGGTATTGCCTTTGCCTCCCCCACCCAGCCCGCGGTGCCGCCCTCGCCTACGATTATGTAGGCCGTAGGTATGGCCTCCAAGCCGTACCTATACACCAACAAAGAGCCCTCCAACTGGTAGTCTATCAAGTACTTCCGGTTGGTGCTGTTGAGCAGGCTCATGAAAAGTATGGCGTCCGCCGAAGGGGCGACTTGGCAAGGGCTCCCGGGGAAGACCGTGACGGGCTTGTCGCAGTTCTTCTTCACGAGCGCGACCGTCTTCTCGGTCTCTATCTGGCCCACTCCGGTGCTCCCGCCCACCAAGAAGGTGGCGGCGTACTCGCACAAGGCCTTAACGGCCCTTTCGTAATAGTCCTCCTCGGAGATCACCTTGTCGGGGTCCAGCAGCGGGAGGAGCGCCCTCCCCCTTCTCTTCATCAGCTCGTCGTACGCCCCCATCCTCACTCCTCTTCCTCGCCGCCCTCGGGGACCTTTATCTCACCTGCGTAGAACTTGTCTATGAAGCGGCCGTATATGACGGCCCTATCGATTATGGGGCTCTCCACGGGCTCCTCGTGCACCAGCCCACACTCAGCGCACCTTATTATCGCCTTCATCTCCTTAGTCTTCTTGTTCTGAATTATGTCTATTATTAGGGCGTGGGCCCCGCAGTTGGGACACTGAAACACCGTGGGCAACGTCGGCCTCCTAACTACGATCTTCTTCCTCCTTCTCCTCCTCCCCACCTAGCTCACCCTCGTACGTCGCCAAGAGAAGGTTTAAAGTTGCGCTCCTCTCGTGCGTCAGCAAAGAGATCAACAAGGTATCGAAGTCCTCGTCCTCGAGAACCAAGGTGGTGCTCTTAGTAACCCTCTTCTCCGCGCAGACGTGCTTGCAAGGCTCCAGCTTTCCCAAGTCCAAGTTCCTCAAGAAGGAGGGGCAGGTGCAGAAGTCGTCCGCCACCAAGTAGTCCCCCGACTCCCCCCGGTAGACCGTTACCTCGGGGAGGTCGCGGTTGACCACCTTGATCACCGGTATCCCTACCTTGGTCTTCTCCTTAGGACAGAGGGACTTCAGATTTGAAGCCCTCGGCCTCAAGGGAGCTCCCCCCTCTCGCCGACCACGACCTTGTCGATGAGGTCAGGGCCGAAAAGCCCGGTGACCGCCACCCCCGGCAAGGCCTCCACCTTTTCTATCACGTTAATTGAGCTCTTGCAGTCCATGTCTATAACTAAGTTGCCGTTGTCCGTGACCACCGGGCCGAGCTTCCCCTTCGCCTCCCTCAACTTCCACCCCACGCCCAAGAGCTTCAGCCCCCTCGCCACCGCCGGCAAGGAGCTGGGCACCACCTCCGCCGGGACCGGGACCCCTCGGGAGCACGGGGAGCCCGACACCTTCCCCTCGTCCACGATGTAGATCCTCTTCCTAGAGATGTAAGCGAGGACCTTCTCCCTGAGCATCGCCGCCCCGCCGCCCTTCACGGCGTACAGAGAGCCGTTCATTGTGAAGACCTCGTCCGCCCCGTCGACGCTGAGCTCCACCTCATCCACGCTCATTAAGTCCAAAACCTTAAGCCCGTGCTTCTTGAGCTCCAAGGCCGTGTCGTAGCTGGTCGGGACCGTCAAGCCGGAGAAGCCGAACTCCTTGAGGTACTTTATGAACAGCCTCACGGTAGTCCCGGAGCCTACGCCCAACACCTCCGGGGCCTCCGAGGCGACCAGCTCCGCCGCCCTCCTGGCGACCGCCTCCTTCCCGCTCAAGCTCCCGCCTAAATTACTCCCCCTCCCCCGCTTTTCCGGCGAGCGGGCTTGACGAGCTGGTACTTGAGGTGCGAGAACTGCGGGCAGATGTGGCTCTTCTTGGGGAGCTACGACTTGGAGAGCGTGGGGAACGGGAGGATCTACCACTACTGTAGGGTCTGCAGGAGGAACACCTTCCACACAGTAGTGAAGAAGATAGAGGTCTAGCACCTCTTAGACTTGACCAAGTGTATCGCTTTAACCAGCGCTTTTAGCTCGTCCACCACCTCTTTGGAGTAGTGCTCCGCGCTCCTGCCGGCCTCCAGCGCCTTCCCGTAGTACTTCACGAACTGATAGACGACGAAGAGCAAGTACAAGTAAGCTACGACCCCGAGGGCTAGGAAGAAGCCCTCTCGGAAGGCGAGCGCTAGGAGCAAGAGCGTTACCAGAACGGCTAAGGACTTCAAAACACCACCTCCGTGGTCGCCTCCCCCGGACCCACGTCGCGTACCCTCACCAAGTACCCTTTTTTAATAACTCCGTAGGAAGGGGAGTAGAAGGCCTCGGTCACTTCGTAGGCCCCGGGGACCTTGATCCTAGCGTTGGGGAGCTCGAGGTAATCCCCCTCTTGTTCGGGCCTCGAGGGCAAGACCAAGCTCATGCTCCCCTTGAAGTCTACCACGTCCTTAATTACTACTCTGTCCTTCTTAACGTAGACCTCCCTCCTCCACCCGGGGAACACCTCGACCTTCATGTAGCCGTAGAACTTGCAAGTACAGTTGCAAGAAGCGTCGAAGGTGTCGGGAAAGGTGCAACAGCCCCTCAGAACGTCGTGGAAGTAGCTGGACCTCATTAAGTCTTTAACCTCCTTCATTCCGGTGTAGGTGAAGGTGCCGGGGTCCAAGACCACCCAGCCCTTCCTCCAAACGGTGAAGCTCCCCTTGTCGTCGTGGTGGTGCCCGGGAGGGGCGCCCTTGGAGGTGGGAGCGCAAGCCAAGGTGACCAGCAGCTCCCCGTCGTTGTAGGAGTGGAGCCAAGGCTTGTCGGAGGTCCGGAGGGCCCTCTCTTCCGGGTAAGTTCCCCCCAAAGAGCTCAAGGCCCTCGCCGCTTCCTCCTTTGCGGGCCCCTCGAGCTTGGGGAAGGACTTCAAGAGGCCAAGCTTCCTCGCGAGGGCGAGGGCAGTTATGGTCGAGGTGTAGTCGAACTCCAAGCTTTCCAAGACCAGCGCCCTGTCGCTGCCGTTGTCCCCTATCAAGGGGAAGGAGGAGTCCGGCAAGGTCACGCTCGCGAGCAGCTCCGAGGCCTCCGAGAGGGGGCCCTTGACCTCAGGCCAGACCCTCTCGAAGTAGCTCTCGTCCAGTTCCTTAGCTGCGTAAAGGGTCGCCAGCGCCCCTTCGAGGACCAGCAAGTGGTAGGCGGTGGAGCCCTCGTAGTCCCAGCCGTCCAGCTGCTTCCTAAGCTCGTAGACCAAGCTCTCCCTCACCTCCCAAGCGGCCCTCGCGAGGGGCCTCCAAGCCCTCCCCAAGGCTAAGGAGGAGACCGTGAGGCCGTAGAGGTCGCACATGGTGTGGTTGCTGGTATACACCCCCACCTCCACGTTCACCAATATGTAGAGGAGCGCGGCGAGCAGCTGCTCCACTATTTCAACGGAGTACTGGTTGTTCCCGAAGGAGTAGGTCAAGTTCAGCGCCCTCAAGCCCGCCTCCATTGCGTTCGCCCAGCCGGGGCCGGAGTAGGGCTTGACCAGCCGGAAGAACTCCCTCGGCGGGGAGACCCCTAAGACCGCCCCCCTGGCGAAGTGATAGGCCCTAGTGAAGAACCAAGGGTACTTGACGTCCGCCCCCTTAGTGGGGGCCACGGGGACGGTTAGGTAATGAACCTTGGGGGAGAAGGAGAAGCAAGAGCGGACGTCGAAGAGCTCCGCCCACCGCTCGTAACAAGGGTACCCGAGGTCGGGGGAGCAAGAGCAGCCCTTGACCCACTTGCCGGCGGCCCTCCAAGCGCCCTCCGAGAGGAGCCTCGCCTCCCCCTCTCGGCCGCCCGCGGGCTTCAACAGCTTGAAGTTCAGCCTCCGGGATAGGAGGGGAGCGACCTCGCGGACGTCCGGGAGGGCCGCCCGCTCCCACTCGCTGGGCTTCTTTAAGAGCAACAAGAGGTAGTTCGGCAGCTCAGAGAGCCTCACCCTCCCCAGCGCCCCCGCGGGCAAGCGCAAGCTTCCGACCCTTAGGCCCCCGGGGTCCGGGGGATTTGAGGGCGATGAGGAGGAGCTCCGCGGAACGGAGCGGTGAGGAGGCCGACCTCGCCCGAGCCCCACAAGCTTTTTGGAAGGGCCTCCGCCAGCCCCCCGGTCGAGGAAGATGAACGTTACAGTGATGACCATGGTAGTTATAATGACGCTCATACTAATCAGCGGGATAGCGTTCTTCCTCTCCCCGAAGAGGGTCCTCCAAGCCGCCGGCGCCGGCACATTAGCTGGGGGCGTGGGCGGGCTGATCTCGTGGGGGGTGTGCTTGTTGTTAGATCCCCCCAGCGCGCCCTACTGCGCGATAGCCGGAGGGGCGGCGAGCGCGGTCACCTCGGAAATAACTTTCAGCTTGACCACCTCCTCCGGGCCCGGCGGGCTGGTCATCTCTTGGGGAGGCTGAGGAGGGCCAAGTACCTATCCACCACCTTTTTGAAGTTATCGAAGCCCTCCCCTAAGGCCTTAACCAAAGCGCTCCCCACCACTACCCCGTCCGCCCCCGCTCCCACCGCTTGGGGGACCTCCTCTTCCTTCAAGCCGAAGCCCACTACCACGTACTTGTTGGTCAAAGACTTCACCCTCCTCAGCAAGTTCGGTATCCCTACGGGCAGGGGGATCCCGGTGGCCGGCCTGACGCCTAGGTAAACCACCGGGTCGCTCAGCTCCGCGGCCTTCCTTATCACGTGGTCGGGGGTGGTGGGGGAGACGAAGAACACCGCGCTCTTGCCGCGCTCCTTCGCCTTACTCGCGATCTCCTCCAAGCGGTCCGCGAAGTCTATGACGGCGTCCGCGAAGAGCACTCCCCCTCCGCACGCCTTATCCAAGAACTCTTCGTAGTTCTCCTTAACGTCGTCATAATATGTCATCACAATTATTCTTTCTTCCGGGAAGGCGCGACAAGCCTTGCGCAGCTCCCCCTCGAAGTTGTGTAAGCCCAAGCCCTTGGAGGAGACCGCCTTGTAGCTCCTCCTTATTGTGGGCCCGTCGTACTTGGCGAACTTCGGGGGTATGCCTATCTCCACGAGCTCCGCCTTATCCTTCAAGTACTCCAAGGCCTTGAGGAAGGTCCGTTCGTCGGGGTAGTTCAAGGTTAGGTAGGCCACCAGCCAAGGCCTCTTGGAGGGGTCCACCTTCAACAACTCCCCTTCGCCTAGGGCGACCCGAGGAGTCGGACTATCGGCGTTTCCTCACCCCCTCGGCTCCTGCCGGAGTCCTCACTTCCGGAAACGAAAAAACGCTCAAGGCTTTATGTAGACTATTATTTCTTCCCCGGTGGCCGGGTCCCTCCTCCGCACGTAACCGCTGTAGGGGCCGGTCCGGGACCACTCCACCAGCTCTGTGAACCTCTTCAAGGGAGGGTACTGAGGGACCATGGTTATTTTGCTCTCGTCGAAAACGTCTATCTTCCTAATGATATATACCATGGACTGCCCCCTCGTAGAGCTCTTCCCCTTCCCCGGTTAATGCCCTTGCTGAGCGTCCAAAAGCGATTTAGCTGTTAGTTGAAAACTCGCTCGGGAACGAGCTCGTGTTGGCGGCCTCCCGGAGCTTCTGGACGTAGAGCTCTTATCCCGGTACACGGAGGAAGAGAGAATAAAAATGTTTAAGGAATTGAGGGATAAGTACTTGGAGTACTTGTCAAACACCACTTTCAGCGGCGTGAGGAACGACGTGGTCCGGTCCTTCGAGTGGAACTTGTTGGCCCTCGCATACAGCTTGAGGAACTCTGAAAAGTCGGAGGCCAAGGAGATCGTAAAGCAGTACCCCCAGAAGTACTACGACTTGCTCGAGATATACCACAAGCTGAAAGCGATAGATAGGTTGAGCGAAAGGGAGATAATTGAGAAAATAAAGAGGAAGGAATCGAAAATATACGGGATAGTGGTAGAGTACTATCCGTACTTGAACCACTTGCTGACCGACGACGGGCTGTGGAGCGACCCGGAGACGGATACCTTGATCTTAACTACGATACGGGGGAAGCTCGACCACATCTTGGCGAAGTACGCCATCCAAGAAGGTTGGGACTTGTTGATCTTCGAGCTCGTGAGGGCCTTGAGGGCCCGAAGCCGAGGGAGCTGAAAGAGAGGGTCGACCTAACTTCCAAGAGTTTCGCTGAGATCTCGAGGAAGCTCGAAGTACTGAAAAATACAAATGAGGAGTTCGTGAGGTCTTTGCAAGAGCTGAATGAGGCGGTGGTGGAGCTGGAGGAGAGGTGGAGGGCTAGGAGGTTGGGCGCAGGGTACTCGAGGGCCTTACTTAGGGCCTGAGAAAAGCTTAATTTTCTAGTGAGACGTTCGAATTTGAGGGAATGTCTTGGCCTCGTGGCCCTTCGGGAAAAAGAAGAAGGAGCTCGCCTTGGAAGCCCTCAGCCCCTACGGCGCTGAGGGGCCCGAAGGGCGGTACGAGGACTTGTTCGAGAGGTTAAGGAGGGCCGAGGAGGGTTGAAGCTCGAGCTGTTGTGGACATTCGATCAGCCTAGCAATGGTATTAAAGACATGGCCTTCTCGCCCAACGGCAACTTGGGAATAGCCTCCAAAGACCGCTGCGCCTACATCCTCGATCCCAACGGGAACTTGTTGGGGAAGGAGTGCGGAGGAGGCATTATGGCTGGGGCCGGCTACTCCAACAGAGTGTTCGGCTTCGTTAATACCGATGACTACGTCTACCTCTTCTACGAGGACGGGACCTTCTGGAAGAAGATAGAGGTTGGAGACAGTCACGATTTAGCAATTGCCCTCTTCGATAACGGCTTCGTGGCTTGTGATGACTATTGCGCCAAGTACGACTTCAACGGGAACAAGCTATGGGACACTGAGGTTGACGGTGTTGCAGACGTTGTAGTTCACAAGGGCTACGTTTACGCGGCTAACTGGTGGAGCAACAAGCTCCAAATACTGGACTTGAATACTGGCAGAACAATCAATGAGATAAGCTATGATTACTATTCTGACGACTACTGTTCCGACAGCGTCAACGCTTGTGGAAATTACCTAGCAGTAATCGCCGGGGAGCTTTACGTTTACGACATTTCGGATCCGACAAGTCCGAAGCTTCTGTGGAAGAGCAATGGACTGGACGTTCATGGGAAGCACACCCCGGCCTTCTCTCCGGACTGCAAGTACATAGCAGTTGCAGACAACTATTGGGACGACGAACCGGATGGAAATAACATGCTCAAGATATTCGACATAAACGGAAATTTAGTCTACTCTAAGGAGATGTACGGAATTTGGAACGTAGCTTGGTGGAAGGACAGGTTGGCGGTTGGGTACGTGCTCTACGATGGACTAATCTATGACGGTGAGGTCGAGATGTACAAAATAATTGGTTACGAACCTCCCCCCGAACCTTCGAGCGCCTCGGAGCCCCTTCCGAACCTCACCGAGGCCATACCCTGCGGGAGCTCGAGCTCAAGCCCCTCTGGGCCTTCGAGGAGGCAGAAGGAAGGGTGAGGAAAGCAATCGCCTCCCCCGGGGGCTCGATAGGCTTCGCGTCCGGCAGCTGCGGCTACGTAGTGGACGAGAGTGGGGTCTTCCAAGGCGTGGATTGCGGAAACGAGATGATGGACGTTAGCCAAGCGAACGGGCTCTTCGCCTTCTTGGACGGGGAGGGAAGGTCTACCTCCTCTACGACGACAGCGTGTGGAAGAGGTTGGATGTCGGGGAGGAGTACTCCAAGGCCTTGGCCCTCTTGAATGAAGGCTTGATCTCTTGCGGCGAGCTGTGCGGGAAGTTCGACTTAGACGGGAACGGCTTGTGGAGCTTTGAACTGGGCGGGGAGGCGGCCGGGGTGGTCGTAAACAAGGACTTCGCCTTCGTCTTGGATAAGGAGAACAAGAGGCTCTTGGTAGTTGACTTGGACTCCGGGAGGGCAGTTAGGGAGAGGAAGTACCTCCGAGAGCCCTTAGCAATAGCCTCGTGCGGCAAGTACTTGGCAGTGGCGACTTCAAACAAACTCTTCTTGTACGACGTGGGCGACAGGAGGAGGCAGAGGGCCCTCTCGCAAGCGAGGCTCGAGCTGGGAACGCCCTCGCTCGCGTTCTCCCCGGACTGCAAGCGGCTCGCGGTCTTGGGCGGGGGGAGACTTCGCCTCTTGGACTTGAACGGCGAAGTCTTGTGCGAGGCCCCCTTGCCCCGGGCCTCCTCGGTCGCTTGGTGGAGGGACGAACTGATAATAGGGTTCGAGGACGGGAGGTTGGCCGCTTACGAGCTCGAGGGCTACAAGCCGACGGTGAAGGTAGTGAAGGAGAGGTCCGTCGATCTCCCGGTCTTGAAATTCTTCCCAATGGAGGTCAAAGGGAAGGTCTTTGAGGCCGAACTGAAGCTGGTGCCGGAGCCCCTCTCCGGGAGGTGGAGCTGCTCCAAGGTGGGCGAGGGGACCAAGCGGTCATTTACAAGTGCTGGAGGGACGAGGAAACCATAGCCTTGAGGGTTGCGAAGGGCTTCGTGGAGGTCCTCGTGGGGGAGGCGCCAACCGTAACGCCCTCGCAGTTCTCGAGCTTCTTAAAGGAGGTGTCGAGGCAAGCGCTCCTCAAGCACCCTTACTTGCTGGAGGTGAAGGGCTACTCTGAGGAGTACCCCTTGGTGGCCTACGAGTTCGCGGACGGGGGGAGCCTGGAGTACCAGCTCGCCCGGGGGTGGGAGCCATTGCCGGAGGAGGCCTTGGCGGTTGGAATAAGGGTCGGGGAGGCGCTGGAGTACCTCCACTCCCGCGGCTTCGTGCACGGGGACGTAAAGCCCTCAAACGTGTTCGCCTTCACGAAGGGAATAGTTAAGCTTGGGGACTTGCAGAGCTTGAAGAAGGCGATGGCGAGGACCACGGGGAAGCTCTACTTCACCCCGGGCTTCGCCGCCCCGGAGCAGTACTTCTTGGACTTGAGGGAGCCGGGGGAGGAGGAGAAGGTAGACTCCTACCAGCTAGCCAACTTGGTGCTTTACTTGCTCAAGAGGGAGAGCGTGGACGGGGAAGAGCTGGCCTCGGGGAACGCGGACTTGGAGGAGGCCTTGGGAGGGCTAGGGGAGCTGGGGGAGGTATTGAAGAGGGGGCTCAAGGTTAGGCCCTCCGAGAGGGCGAGCGTAGGGGAGCTGGTGGAGGAGTTCAAGGCCCTCTTGGAGAAGCTCGGGGGAGGCGAGGGGTGAAAGGCTTCTACGCTCAGCGCGCCACAGTAAGGTCGGCGGCCCTCAACGGGCTTAACGGCCGAAGCGCCTTGGAAGTCCTAGCCTCACCTCTTAGCCAGCGCCTCCACCACCTTGCCCAGCATGTCAGCCACCAACTTCATCTGGGAGTTCAGCCCCGCCATCCCCGCCTTCAGTTCGTCCATCGACTGCTCTATGTCGTCCATCCTCTTGCTGAGCTCTTCTTTCAGTTCATCTATCCTTTTGTTCAACCTCCCTTCCATGAGCTTCATCTCTTCCCACAACTGGTCGATCTTCCTATTGGTCTCATCGATCCTATTGTTCAACTCGTTCCTGACGTCCTCGATCTTCCTATTGAGCTCCTCCTTAACCTCGTCGATCCTTTTGTTAGTTTCGTCTATCCTACTGTTCAACCTCTTCTCTACCTCATCTATTCTCTTGTCCAGCCTCTTCTCAACTTCCCTCAACTCCACTCTGTTGAGCTCTATTTGTTTGGACAGTACCTCGTAGCTCACCTTGGTTTGGTTCAGGACCATGAAGAGCAGGATGAAGTTCGCTTCGGAATCCGTAATTGGCTTGCCCGCCCTGAGCTTGTCGAGTATTTCTGCGAACTTCTGGGAAGCGTACTGGAAGGCCAAGTCCAGCAGTTGATCGGGAAGGGACACGGCCCTTACCCTCCTAGCTTTGTCCGCAATTGTTATAAATAAGTTCAATTCTCTCCGGTCTGTCACAGTCGGCACTTGCATTCAAATAGTAACCCCATCGGGACGGCGGAGTTCTTCAGCTTTCCGCCCTCTCCTGAGACTCCACTTGCTGAAACTAGCTTTAAAGGGGAAAGAGATAACAATAACCTTTCTATCCTCTTTTGAGACTCCACTGAACACGAGAAATGCTTAATCGACAATTCGCTTAAGATCATCTTTCTATCCTCTTTTGAGACTCCACCGAGCCCTTCCATATAAAGCCCCAAGGTCTTTCCCTTAAAAGAATTGCGTTCTGCTGTGAATTTACAATTCCTCTGATTTTTCCCTTTATTTGAGAAATTTTTCCTCTGCCCTTCCCTCCACGATCTTCAGCGTTCCCATGAAAAGATATAAGGGGTTTGAGAGAGTGAATAGTAATGGTGCGCTTTCGAATATAGGATGTTCCCATGTGGGCAAAGATGAAAAGGAAATGAGTAAATACAAAGGTTTGGTGATTTGTAATACTTAGGTATCAAAGAAAAAGCAACCCAAGGAAGCCTCGGCCCGAAGGGGCGCTCCGGAAGGGTGGCCAAGGCTAACGAAAGGGAAAGTGTGGACGGGGCAATCGCGATCAAAACCTCAACAGCCCACAGCGCTCTCCAGCTCGGAAGGAACGACGAGGGGTGGAGCCGCCGGCGGGATTTGAACCCGCGACCACCGGCTCTCCGGCCGGTACTCCCAGAGGTACCGGATACAAGGCCGGCGCTCTGCCAGCTGAGCTACGGCGGCCCTGAGAGGCGACAAAAGGGGGTTTATGAGCCGCCCTCCGCGAACTCCCGGGCCGCCCTCAAGAGCTCCTCGTACGCCTTTTCGCCGTAGGCGTAGAGCCACACTTCCATGCCCTCGCAGCTCTCCTTTATTGCCTTCAACATCTCCTTAGCGGCCGTCCCCACGCTCAGCCCTCCCACCCCGGCGCCCATCATTGGGAATGCCACCTTCTTCAGGCCCAGCTCCTTCGCGACCTTCAGGGCGGCCTTGGTAGCTAAGTAAGCGTTCTCCGGGGGCACCCTCATCGCGGGCCTCTCCATAGTCGGGGCGTGGATGACGTACTTCACCTTGAGCTTGCCCGCCGAGGTGGCGATCGCCTCCCCCACCGGCACCGGGGCCTTCTCGACGGCTTCCCTCTCTATCTCTTCTCCGCCCTTCCTCTTTATCGCGCCCGCCACTCCCCCTCCCATGATCATCAAGCTGTTGGCCGCGTTAACTATCGCGTTCCCCTCGAACTCCGTTATGTCCCCTTCGGTCAACACCACCTCGCAAGAGCCCACCTTGAGCCTCAACGCAAGTCCCCGGGGGCTTAAGGGGCCGGAGGTTTTTGGAGGGGGAGCGCGGCTTGATAGAGAGGCTCTCGGCTATCGCCTTGCTGCTCCTCACCGCCCACGCGCTGTGGGTCCACGCGTCCGCGGGGGAGGTGGAGCCCTTAGAGGTGGTCGCGCTGGAGGCCTTGTGGGCGCCCGTACTCCTCCGGGCCCCGTGCGACAAGAGGGCGCTGTTGGTGGTGTTCGCTGGCTTCAGCGGCTACTTCTTGCCGAGGCTGATCCCTTACGACGCGTTCTTGAAGCTCGCGATAACAGACGTGATCTTCAATAACTACGTCCTAAGGCCTTTGGGCGTCGAAATGAAGGTTACTAACGGGGAAATTGTGATATTCTACGACCAGAGGCCCTACGCCGTGTACGCGGTGGGGTGCTCCTCCCTCCGCTCCGGCGCCTTCTTGGCGCTCATGCCCCTAGCGGCCAGGGGGAGCTTGGGGAGGAGGCTCTTGGCCGCGGCTCTGGGCTACTTACTGAGCTACCCCTTCAACGCCCTGAGGGTGGCGGCCATAGTGGTGGCCGGCGAGGCCTTGGGGGCTGACCCCTTCTTGGCCCACTTGTTAGTGAGCCCCTTGGCCTCCGTGCTAATAGCTACCCTAATCATGGTGGTTCAAGAGCTCGTCTTACCGGGCTACTTGGAGGAGGTCTCGGAGGGGGTGGAGTGCTTGCTCAAGCTGGCCAAGCCTTGGTGGCGGAGTAGGAGTACCTAATTCCGAGCCCGACCACTATGCCTATCAAGTTCGAGATCAAGTAGTGCACCCCCGCGTAGGTCAAGCCTAGGAGGAAGGCGAGCTGCGCCGCTGCGCCCAAGACGCTGGCCGCCTCGTAGTGGAGGAACCTCTTCACGACGGATCCCTTCCTCCTGTCCTTGAACGTCACCCTCTCGTGCAACAAGAAGTTGTAAACCACGGAGGCCTCGAAGCCCGCGAGGCCCGCAGCGGCCAAGCCTAAGGCGCCCAGGGACTTGGCGCCCAAGAGCTCGTAGACCGCGTAGAGCGCGCCCTCGTTCACCACTATCCCGCTCGCGCCCACGGCGGCGAACGTTAGCATCCTATTGAGCTCGCCGGTCTCCTTCGCCAGCTTCATCAAGTGTATCAAGTATTCGAGCATAACCCTCCCCCCGAGCTTGGACTCGCCTGCCAACCTCTTGCCGAAGACGTAGGGGACCTCGCAGACCTTCTCGAAGCTCCCCTTCGCGAGCAGCTCTAGGAGTATCTTGTACCCGAGGGGGTTGAGGGGGAGCTTGGCCCTCTCCACAACTTCCCTCTTGAGCGCGAAGAACCCACTCATGGGGTCGGTGGTGTACTTAGTGGCCGGCACTAACAGCTTCGCCAAGATGGTAGCGCCCTTACTTATGACCTTCCTAACGAAGTTCCACTCCTCTATCCTGCCCTCCTTCGAGTACCTAGAGGCTATCACTAAGTCGCAGTCCTCCTTCAGCCTCTTCACGAGCTCGGGCACCACCTCCGGGGGGTGCTGTAGGTCCGCGTCCATGACTACGAAGTACTTCCCCTCCGCCACCTCGAAGCCCTTCATTACCGCGCTCGCCAGCCCCCTCTCGTCCTTCCTAACGACAACCTTTACCTTTCCGTGCTCCAGCTTCAAGTTCCTAGCGACCTCGGCCGTGCCGTCCGGAGAGTTGTCGTCAACCACGACGAGCTCATAGCTTATCCCGGCCTTACCCATGGCCTTGTCCAACCTCTTCGCCAATACTGGCAAGTTCTCCCTCTCGTTGTACGTCGGCACAATTACCGAGACGTCCACCAACCCCGGTCATCCGAGCACCGAGAAGAGGCCGTGCCTTAAGTTCCTGTACAGCGACAAGGCCCACACGACCACGGCCGTAACGCTCTCGTAGGCCAAGTTAGAGTCGTAGAACACCGGCCACCCCCCGTCGCTCAGCTGGGCCTCCAACAGAGTTAGGACGGACTTCTCCACGGCCTCCCTAACTATCGGGTTCTTGAGGCCCGCGGCCGCCAGGAGGCCCAGAACCCCCCAGCCGGTGGCCCAAGGGCTCTCGCCTATCTTGTCGTCCTTGAAGTGCGCTAACAAGAAGCTGACGGCGTTCTGAACTTCTATCCCCCTGTAGCCGTAGAGGCTCAAGAATAGGGCCACCCTGGCGGTACAGTCCAAGCAGTTGTTGTCCCAAGAGCCGTTCAAGCTTTGCCTCTTCTCAAACCACCTCCTCATCCTTACGTAGTAGTGCATGGGGGACCTAAATATCTCGTCCACGTACTTCCTCCCCGCGTAGAACATGGAATATAACACTTCCGCCGAGGCCCACTCGCTCAGCCCACCTCCGGGGTTGGCCTCCCAGCCCCCACAAGGCATCTCCCCCATGGCCAGCGCGTGAACGGCCGAGGCCACGGACTTCTCGTAGTACTTCAACGTCTCGTCGTCCGAGCCGACCAAGAAGCCCAACAGCGCCCTGGCGGTGCCGTAGAAGGAGCCCGGCTCGGTGGGGGAGGTCCACTGCAAGAAGCCGTCCTTCCTCTGCCTCTCTATTATGAACTTCACCGCTTGCCTTATGCTCACGTCGTCCGAGCTCAGCCCGGCCTCCCTCAAGGCCACTATTACCAACCCGGTCAAGCCGGTCTGGGAGGAGTCGCAAGCCCCCCAGCCGCCGCACTCCAGCTGTCTGGTCTTAAGCCACGTCACGCCCCGCTGTATGGCGCCTTCCAACTCATCGATGGTGAGAGCCAACTCGCTCAGCCGAGCGCTTCTAAAGCGGGGCGGTTTATCACTTAAAACAGAGTGAGACGCTTTGAGAGTAACCGATGTCTTGAAGGAATACGACCTATCTAAGCTCACCGTAGCCACCGTCGCAAGCCACTCGGCCTTGCAGATAGTCCACGGCGCCAAGAAGGAGGGCTTGAGGACGCTTTTGATAGTTAAGAAGGATAGGTACGAGTTCTACTCCAGCTTCTCACACTTGGTTGATTCCTTCATAATAGTTGAGAGCTGGAAGGAGGTGTTGAACGAGGACGTGGTAAACGAGTTGTTGGCGTCCAACGCAGTGTTGGTGCCCCACGGGAGCTTCGTGGAGTACGTCGGGGCCCAAGGCCTCTTGGACTACCCGGTGCCGATCTTCGGCTCGAGGAAAATACTCCTCTGGGAGTCGGACCAGAAGAAGAAGATGGAGCTGTTGAGGAGGGCCGGGATAAAGGTGCCGAGGGAGTACCGAAGCCCCGACGAGGTCGACGGGCTGGTCATAGTCAAGCTCGGAGGGGCCAAGGGAGGCAAGGGCTACTTCTTGGCCAAGACGCCGGAGGAAGTTAGGAGGGGCTTGGAGGCCTTGGGCAACCCCAGCAACTACATAATTCAAGAGTACGTGATAGGGGTGCCGGCTTACTACCACTTCTTCTACTCCCCCATTTATAACAGGCTGGAGATAACCGGGATGGACATAAGGTACGAGAGCAACGTCGACGGGCTGCGCAGGCTCCCGCCGGAGCTGGCCTCCGGCATAAGGCCGTCCTTCACCGTAGTGGGCAACATACCCGTGGTTCTGAGGGAGAGCTTGCTAATTGACGTGTACAAGTACGGGAAGAGTTTCGTGAGGACGACCGAGGAGCTCTTGGGGGAGGAGCTGGTGGGCCCCTTCTGCCTCGAATCGATAATAACTGAGGAGGGCGAGGTGGTGGTGTTCGAGTTCTCCGGGAGGATAGTGGCCGGCACGAACTTGTACGTGAACGGCAGCCCCTACTCCTACTTGTACTGGGACGAGCCCATGAGCGCCGGGAGGAGGGTGGCGCGGGAGATAAGGAAGGCGAGGGACTCCGGGAGGCTGGAGGAAGTGTTGAGATGAGGTGTTTTCGGGGTGCCCGAGGGGCTCCGATGAGGAAGCGGTTACCCCACCGAGGCCTTTTGGGGGAGGCCCGGGGCTCGGGGGTAGGAAGGGAGCCTTGGACTGCCTCGCTTGCGTCGCCTTGTCGGCCTTGCCGGCCGTGGAGGTTCGCGGCTCCGTCCCTTGCTTGGCGCTCGCCGGCTGCGGGGCCCACTACGCGGCCTTGAGCTACTTGCTCAGCTCCTCCACCGGGGCCCTCGTTTATCTATTGTTGGAGAAGCTGTTCCCGTTGGTGGAGGAGTTCTTGAAGGGGAGGTGGGAGCTCGGGGCCAAACTATTGGAGAAGGTCGTGGAGAGGACCAAAAAGAAGGCGAGCAAGAAGGTAGAGGAGATGGGTACGTTGGGGTTGGCCGCGTTCGTAGCGCTCCCCGTGCCGGGGACCGGGGTGTGGACCGGGGCCCTCGCGGGCTACCTCTTGGGGCTGAAAAGGAGGGACGTGGTGCTGGCGCTCTTCGCGGGAAACGCGGTAACTACCGCGATAATGAGCTTGAGCTACTTGCTTCAGTCGCCGTAAATGGACTCCAGTATTTTACCCGCTATCCTGACCACGTCTATGGTGGTTATTACAGCGTACGGCTCCTCGTTTTCGTTCAAGACCACCAGCTCCTCCTCCTTGTACTTGTTGAACAGCTTTATGGCGTCGATGACGTCTGCGTCGTAGCTGACGAAGGAGGGCTCGGTGTTGACATAATCTTCAATGACGTCGTGACAGTTGTTCTCAGACGCCGCGGAGACGAGCTCCCTCCTACAGAATATCCCCACGAACTCCCCGTCCACGGTCTTCACCATTACACAAGGCACCTCTGACTCCTCCATGAGCCTCGCCGCCTCGTAGACCTTAGTGGCCGGCGTGACCCAAGGGGCCTCCCGGGCGACCTCAGCTACCTTCAAGACGCGTTCCCGCGGGGCGGCTCGCCGGTCCCCTTTTTGAAGGGGAGAGACTAAAGGGAAGGGCTCAGACCCTCCCTAGGGAGGGGCTTGCCCAAAGTAAAGTTCAAGGTAGCCCGGTACGACCCCGCCACTAAGGCATCTTGGTGGCAAGAGTACGAGGTGGAGGTGGACAAGTACACCTCCGTAGCGGTCGCCTTGCAAAGGGTTAGGGAGGAGAAGGACCCCACCCTAGCTTACAGGCCGCTGTGCAAGATGGGCGTCTGCGGGAACTGCGCGGTCAAGATAAACGGGAGGCCCGCGCTGGCTTGCTTGACCAACGCCCTGGAGGCCGCAGAAGAGGGGAACGGGACTATAGTGGTCGAGCCCTTGGACAACATGCCGGTCGTGAGGGACCTAATAGTAGACAGGTCGGACTTCGAGAGGAGGATGTTCTCCGTCAAGCCCTACCTAGTTCCTAAGGAGGAGGTCCTCAAGTCCGACAAGTGGTACCCCATGCTCCCGGCGGTGCAGATGGACTTGTGGAGCTCCGCCCAGTGCGTCTGGTGCGGGGTGTGCTACAGCGTCTGCCCGGTAGCCAAGGTCAACGAGGAGTTCGCCGGGCCCCACGCGCTGGTCAAGGTGTACCGCTTCGCCTACGACCCCAGGGACGCCCTCGGGAGGGAGAGGGTGTACCTCAACGAGAAGAGCTTGTGGATGTGTGTGGCGTGCAAGAACTGCGGGACTTCGTGTCCAAAGAACTTGAAGCACGGGCTTAGGTTCAAACGCATGAGGAACGACGACGTCAAGTCGCCGAGGAGCGAGTACGCGGAGAAAGCGGTAAAGCACGTGATCGCTACCATAGCGAGCATAGCGAAGTACGGGAGGGCGGACGAGGTGGAGATCTTCACCTCCACCGGCCTGACCGAGGCGGTCGCGGACGCCTTGCCGAGGCTGGCCAGAGGGGGATGGAAGAGGAGGCCCTACAAGCCCAAGCCCGGGGAGGCGGACCGCCGGGCAGTGGAGGCCTTCCGCGCGGCCGTGAGTGGGCTTTTAAAGGCGCGGGTCTAGGTAAGACCCGCAAACTCCCCTTATATCTCTTTCATCGGCCTACCCCTCCGACGGGCGGAAGATGAAGTTCGTAGCTCGCGTTTACCCCGAGAGGAACGAAGTGGTCGTAGTGAAGGAGAACGGGGAAGTTAGGTCCGTGAACTTGGACCTCTGGAGGAAGTACTTGAACAAGTGTCACACCAACGGGGCAGTGTACCTCTGCAATAAGGCCGCTATGGTCAGCAAGGGCAACTTGTTCGTGGGGGTGGTTACGGACTCCCAGCCCCTCCCGGAGGACGTGGCGGAGCTGGAGCCGGTCATGAAGGAGTTGGGCATTCCGGAGTTCTTGTTGGAGGACTTGGTCTCAATGATGTACTTGAGGGACGCTATGTTCGATCTGTCTTGCGTAGGCTGCGAATCCGTGACAACAGTTCCGGCAGCCTACGTGGCTCCGCAACGAACAAGTGAGTTAAGTGCTTAGTGTCGGTCGAGCCGAACCCCTTTACGGCGGGCCTTAGGACCTTCGCTACTACGGAGTACAGCTCCTCCTCGGTCAGCCCGGGGAACAAGAAGGCTATCAAGGGCTTGCCCTTCATAGTTAGGTAGTCCACGTGCCACCTCGGTTTGGAGAAGCCCTTGGTCAAGTGCCTCCTTACCCTCGCGAACAAGCCTCCCGGGCCCCAGGCGGAGCCCACGTAAGCGTAAAGCCCCGGCCCCAGGCCCCACCTCTCCAGCCCCTCCTCGAGCTCCACTACCAACAAGTAAGCCCCCTTCGAAACCTCCACGGGCCCCTCTGGGCAGAGACTAATTTACCCATAAATACACAACCTTCCGTTGAGGGATGCTTAATTGGTGAATTTGGTCATAACGAATTCTTACGAGTACAGCGGGGATTGGATAAGGGGGTTCGCGCCGCTCTCCTTCACGACCCCCTACTTCTTCGACGAGACCACTAGATATTATGTGTTTGCGAAGGACTTTCCCAAGGTCGGCAGGGGGAGGTTGCCCCACCCGTTGGTGGGCGGGATTAAGGAGAGCGTGGCTAAGGAACTTCACTTAGAGTTTAAGGATTTCGTGGTTTACCCGGGCATCCCCGTCCGGGAGGCGGTAATTTCCACCGGAAAGGTATACAAGATCTGCACCGACTGCCCCCCGTGGGGGAACATAATATCCTTCATGTTAAAGGATGCTAAAAGAATAACGGTATTTCCGAAGCAAGGGTCGGTGAGCGCCTTGGCCGTGGCCCCGCTCCCCCAAGGGGGGATAGAGGTCATACTGAAGGTCTCCGCCAAGTCAGTGTTCTACTTGCTTTACCACGACGGCATAGAGGGGGAGGCCTTCATGGTCTCGTGGGAGGGCTTCGGGCTGACGGGGAGGATGGAGGTCCAAGCGTTAGGCTAGAGCTTTATCTTCGTCCCCTCCAAGAGCTCCATCAAGTGCTCCACCCTTTCCGTCTTAGGGATCGGTATGACCACCGGGGAGCGCGAGAGGAGCCAAGCTATTACTATTGCCGCCGGGGGCGCGCCCAGCTCCTCCGCCTTCCTCCTCACCCAGTCCAGCTCCAGCGCCCTCCCCCTGTCCAAAGGGGTGTGGGCTTGCAACGCTATGCCCTTCTCCTCCAACGTGGGGAAGAGCTCCTCCGTGGCGGTGAAGGTGGGGCTGTACTTGTTCTGGACCGCAACTATTTCGTGCTTCTTGGTCGCGTGGAGGGCCACCTCCAGCTGTTCCTTCGTAACGTTGGAGACGCCTATCATCCTCGTGAGCCCCTTGTCAACCATCTTCTCCAGCTCCCTCACCTCGGTGGCTATGTCCTCCGGCCAGTGGACCAAGGTTAGGTCGGGCACCTTCCCGAGCCTCTCCACTTGCCTCCTGAGGGCCCTCTCGCAGTCGTGCCTCACGTTCCACGGGTAGAGCTTGGTGGTCACGAATATTTCCTTGCTACCGTAAATTTCCATAGCTTCCCTCACGAGGGGCTCGGTCCTATACATCTCCGCCGTGTCCACCAAGTTTATTCCCATTTCGAATGCCTTAACCAAGGTTTCTACGAAGGACTTGGGGTCCCTAACCGCCCAAGACCCCAGACCTATGTCCGAGACCGCCTCGCCCCCTATCCTGCGCAACTCTGCCGCCTCTCTCACTTGTACGGCTTGACCTTAAACACTTGAGAGGGCCTATGGACACTCACGCCGGCGAACTGGGAACCCCTCAAGGGCAAGCTCTTTACGTAAACGACCCAGTCGTAGCCCTCCAGTTTTACCGGCCTCTTCACTACGGAGGCTATCCTCCTTATCGCTTCTTCCCTATCCAGCTCCTCCCACTGGTCCCCGCGGAGCTCGAAAAGCGGGCCCTCCAAAGTCACCCGGAAAGTTTCCCCCTCCGGGATCTTCTGAGCCGCCTTGCTCACTGCCTTAACCACGTCCTCTATGTCGGCGGGCACGGAGAAGTCGTAGGGGACGGCCTTCAGCAGGACGGTGTAGCGGGGGTCCACCAGCTCCTTCAGCCTCTCCACGGCCTCGAAGGGGTCTCCCTTGTACTTTATTATTAAGTAGCTGGGCTGCTTCCTCACTACGTAGAAGTCCTTCCCCCAGTAGCTCCTCAGCTCGGCCTCCGCCTTGTGCTCCCGGCCCCTCCAGCACGCCACGGTGACGTTGAACTCGCTCAAGCCCGAGATACCCCGGGAGCCCGCACAAAGGGTCCCTTTAGTAGGGGCCCGCCGGGTACCGGAGTTGTTGGAGCTGTTGTGCGCGCTCCTCTCTTCCTTGGCCTTCGCGTTCTCTTACCTAGCTTGGAGCTCTTCCGGGAGCTGCGAAGCCCTCCTCCGGGGGATAAGGGCCGTTTACAAGAAGTTGGAAGATCTGGAGGAGAAGGAGAAGTGTTTGAAGGCCAACGCGGTCTTGAGCTTGGTGGAGGCCGCCAGGCTCTTGGCAGAAGACGCGAGGAGGCTCTACGAGAAGACCGGCGACGCGGAGTTCTTGAACGTCGCCACCAAGTGGGAGGAGTTCGTGAGGACCAACGAGGCGGCGGTCAAGAAGGCCTTGGGTTACGCCTCAAAATAGCATTATAAACTGGAAGCCCCTTGCGCTCCCGGTGAGCGTATGGAGTACATCTACGCGGCGCTCTTGCTGCACGCAGCTGGTAAGGAGATAACCGAGGACGCCGTGAAGAAGGTGCTGGAGGCGGCGGGCGTCGAAGTGGACGAGACGAGGGTAAAGGCGTTGGTCGCCGCGCTCAGCGAGGTGAACATAGAGGAGGCGATCAAGAGCGCTGCCTTCCCCGTAGCCGCCGCCCCCGCGGCCGCGCCCGCCGCCGCCGGCGGAGAGGCCAAGGAGGAGAAGAAGGAAGAGGAAGAAGAGGAGGAGAAGAAGGAGGCCGTCAGCGAGGAGGAGCTCTCCGCCGGCCTGGGAGCCCTCTTCGGCTAAAACCCCGCTTTTTGTGTACGCTGGGTGTCGCCTTGAGCTTCGTGCCCCCCGACCACCCCAGGTTCCTTTCCCTAATGTATAGGGAGAGGCTGGTCGAGAAGTTCAAGGAAGGGGTAGTGGTCGCGCAAGGCTTGATAGCGCACGGGAGGGGAGAGGCCTTCGATTACATACTGGGCGAGCAGACCATCCCCCCGGCCTTGGAGGCCGAAAAGGCAGCAGCGGCGCTGCTCAAGCTGGCGCGCAAGCCGGTCATAAGCGTCAACGGGAACGCGGCCGCCTTGGTCCCCGGGGAGTTGGTGGAGCTCAGCAAGGCCCTAAACGCCCCCCTCGAGGTCAACTTGTTCTATAGGTCCGAGGAGAGGGCCAAGAGGATAGCTGAGCTCCTCAAGGCCCACGGGGCGGAGGAGGTCTTGTGGAGGCCCGACCAAGAGCTGCCGGGGCTTAGCTCCGAGAGGAGGAGGGTGAGCTCCAAGGGCATAGCCTCTGCTGACGTGGTGTTGGTGAGCTTGGAGGACGGGGACCGCACGGAAGCGTTGAAGAGGAACGGGAAGAAGGTAATTGCAATAGACTTGAACCCTTTCTCGAGGACCTCCCTAACTGCCGACATAACTATAGTTGACAACGTGATTAGGGCAATACCGAACATAACGAAGTTCGTAAAGGCTATGAGCGAGAGGGAGGCGGAGGAGGCTTTGGAGAGGTTCGACAACGCGAGGAACTTGAGGGAGGTGGTCAAATGGATAAAGAAGTGGCTGGATGCTAAGACTTCAGAGCTCCTCTAGGTGTTTTGCTACCTCCTCCACGGTGAGCTTCCTCGCGGTCTTGGTGTCCACCGGGACCACTGCAACTTCGTAAAGCTCCGGGTCCTTCTCGCTCTCCGACACTTGTAGGAACGCCTTGAGCACCAGTTTTACCAACTCGTCCAAGCTCAGATCGTACTTATAGTTAGCTTCCAAGAATTCCATGAGGATGTGGTGGTTCTGGCCTATGGCCACCGCCTTGTAGCTCATGTACTGTCCCGAGGGCTCCGTCATAAACACTTGGGGCTCGTCGTCCACGCCGGCTATTATCAAGGAAACCCCGAAGGGCCTCACTCCCCCGTGCTGGGTGTACACTTGCTTCAGGTCGCTGACTGCCTTGGTGACGTACTCCACCGGGGCGGGCTCGTCGTAGAGGAAGCGGTAGTTGAGGGCCGCCCTCCTGGCCACGTCCACCAACACCCTCCCGTCGGCGGCCAAGCCGGCGAAGCTGGTAACTATGTGATCGTCGATGAAGTGTATCTTCTCAAGCTTGTCGAAGTCCACCAGAGTCTGCACCTTCTTCTTGGAGGCAGCTACGACGACGCCCTCCTTACACTTAGCGCCTATGGTGCTCCAGCCCCTCTTGACGGCCTCGAAGGCGTACTCCACTTGGTAGAGCTTGCCCTCGGGCGAGAACACGGTTATCGCTCTGTCGTAACCTAACTGGGAGGCCAGGCCGAACGCCAACGCTCGTTACCCAAAAACGGGACGCGGGGGAACGAGTATAAATTATCACGAGTGCAGCTTCTTCAAGAACTCCTCGCTGCCCGTGTCGGAAGTTAACTTGCTCACTACGATGCCGGCTATGAAGGACGCCGGCACGCTGTACAGCGCGGGTTGTACGAGCACCGGTATAGGGCCTAAGGCCTTGGTGCCCGAAAGCCTCAGCAGCACGAAGAGGACCGACGTCAAGAGGCCAACCAGCATCGACGCCACCGCGCCGCTCCTAGTGAACTTGTCCCACCACAAGTTCATTATGAGCGTGGTCGCGAACGAGCTGGCAGCTATTCCGAAGGCCAACACCACTAGGTAGGAGACGTCGAAGCCCTTCAGGAGGAGGCCGCCCACTATCGCTACCGCCCCCACTCCCAAGGCCACCAACCTCGCGACGAACAGCTGCTCCTCCTCGCTGGCCTTCCCCTTCCTCACTATGTTAGCGTACAAGTCGTAGGCGACGCTGTTCGTGGCGGCAACCATTAGCCCGCCCACGGTGGAGAGTATCGCAGCGAAGGCGCCGGCCGCCGCCAGTCCCATCAAGAGCTCCCCGCCCAGTAGCTTTCCGCTCATGACCACAGGCATGTTCTTCGCCCACGGCACGTAACCGGTAACCAGCCAGTTAGTGATTACGTAGAAGAGCGCCGTGCCGGCGGCGAAGCCCACGAATATAGAGAACAAGTAGAAGAGGCCTATGTTGAATATCGCCCCTACCGTACCCTTCCGGGCGTCGGAGGGCTTGGGGACGGTGTAGAAGTAGACCAGCACGTGCGGCAGGCCCACGGTGCCCATTATTATTCCCAAGGCGAGGCTGAACTGGTTCCACACGTCCCTCGCGAACGCGCCCGGCTGGGGGAGCCTCGGCAGTTCGGGGTTCTTTTGCAAGACTTCCTCCGCGGCCTTCAAGCTCTCTTGGAGGGCGGTCCTAAAGGTGATCTGGTTTACGTCTATCTCTTTGGGCTCGAAGTACTTCTTAGCTAAGGCCGGCGGGGGGACCTTCCAAGAGCTCTCCAGCAAGTTCGAAGGGCCACCGAAGGCGACCATGTAGGCCGCGAATATTAGCAACATGGAGAACCACAACACCAGCGCTTGGAACACTTGGCTGTACAAGGTGGACCTTATACCTCCCAACATCACCACGAGGACTACTATAGCACCCACCACGACTACTGCTACGTGGTAGGGCCAGTCTAGCAACAAGCTCATGAGGGAGCCGGCGCCTATCATTTGGGGAATCATGTAGAATACCGAGATGATCACCGTGGCTATCATCGCTAGCGCCCTGAGCTCCGGGGCGCCGGAGAACCTCTCGGTCAAGATGTCAGCGACTGTGAACTTTCCTACCTTCCTAATGTATTCCGCTGCCACGAGTAAGACCAAGACCCACCCGGCGAAGTATCCTATGGGGTCCCAGACCCTATCCAGCCCGAAGTTGCTTATCCCCCCGGCGACGCCCAAGAAGGAGGCCGCGCTCAAGTAGTTAGAGGTCAAGGCCCACGCTATGAGTATCCAAGGCACGGAGCGTCCGGCGGCGTAGAAGTCTTGGACGCTCCTAACCCTCCGGTAGCTCCACCACGCGATGCCCATGGTAACTATGGCAACGATTATAACCATTATGAGAGCTACTACGGAGAACATCACTCCTCGCCCCCGGCCTTGAGCGCGTAATACGCTACCACGCCCCAAGTTATCGGGAACATTAGGAGCGCGTAGGCCAAGCCCACCGAGAGGCCTCCGAAGAGCGGGGCGCCGGCGAGTCCCTTGAAGGCTCCGAAGAGCAATGCCATGCCGAAGTACACTACTAAGTACGGCGCCAACAACTTCAGTATCAAGGCCCTCCTACTCATCCCTCACTCTCCTCGCAAGCTGTACTTTCTCTCCTACACTTAAATTCTCTAGTGTTGTAAGGATTGCGGGTAAGCGGGCTTGGTAGACTTCTTGTTGGCCTACGACGGCTCGTCCCCGGCGAAGAAGGCTCTGGAGGAGGCGGCGTGGCTGGCTAAAGAGCTAAAGGGCAAGGTCTACGTCCTCTACGTCGTAGACACCAACGCCCTCACCGAGGTCTTCCCCGATTACACCGGCGAGGTCGCTGAAATAGCATTGAACAAGGCTAAGGAAGTGGTAAACGAGGCGGTGGAGGCGCTGAGGAAGGAGGGGGTAGAGGCGGAGGGGCTTGTGGAGGCCGGGAGCGTCGCGGAGAAGATCGTAGAGGTGGCAAAGTCTAAAAACGTGAAATATATAATAATGGGGGCCCACGGGTACAGCGGAATAAAGAAGCTCTTAATAGGTAGCGTTTCTGACAAGGTGATAAGGCTCAGCGACAGGCCCGTCTTGGTGGTCAAAGGTTAAGGAGAAGCTTAAGGCCTTCGCGGAGCTCATCAGAATAGAACATACTCTCTTCAGCCTCCCCTTCGCCTACTCCGGAGCGGTACTCGTGAGGCCGCCGACCTTAAAGGAGGCGGTGCTCGTATTCACGGCCCTCTTCGGGATAAGGAGCTTCGCCCTGGCGGTTAACAATATAGTGGACATGGAGATAGACGCGAAGAACCCGAGGACCGCGAAGAGACCCTTGCCCAGCGGGAGGGTGAGCGTTAGGGAGGCGTGGGCCCTCGCCCTCGTCTCCTTATTTATATACTTCGTTTCCGCGTACTTGTTGAACGTGTACGCCCTCCTCCTCAGCCCGATATTCCCCATAATGGCCTACGTTTACCCTTACATAAAGAGAAAGTACCCGATAGCTCACTTCTGGCTCGGGAGCGTCCTGGGGGGCGCGGTGGTCGGGGGAGCGATAGCCGTTTCTGGCGACGCGCCCAGCTTGCTCCACGCCCTCCTCTCCGTCCCTTGGGCTTACGTAGCGGCGGTCGCTTGTTGGGTTGCCTCCTTCGACGTCTTGTACGCGGTCTTGGACGTGGAGTTCGACAGGAAAGAGGGGCTCCACAGCCTCCCGGCGGACTTCGGAGTGGAGAGGGCCTTGCGCGTGTCGAAGGCTTGCGCCCTCGCCTTCGCTTGGCTGGCTATATGGTCGGTGAAGCTCTACTCACTGAACGCGGCCTCCGCAGCCCTCACCGCCGCGGGCTTGGCATTGCTCTTCGAGCTCTTCGGGGAGGCGAGGAAGGACGTCGTAGGGGCGGCTAGGAGGAGCCTCGACGTCAACATATTGGTGGGACTAGCGGTGGGAGGAGCGCCGTTGCTCAAGCTCCTCCCCCTCCCGTGAAACTGTTATAACACGCCCACTGAGATATTGGGGGTTCGCGTCCTAATCTTCCCTCCGGGTACGAAGGTATGGAGTTGCTCGTAGGGGGGTGGAAGCCCTTCTCGCTGGTGGACGTCCAAGGAGCAATTACGTTCACAGTGTGGGCTTGCGGCTGTAACTTGAAGTGCCCGTTCTGCCACAACTGGAGGCAAGCGGAGTGGATGGACTGTGCCCCGTTCCTCGAGGAGAGGTTCTTGAACGACCTAATGGAGAGCAGAGAGTTCGTCGACTACGTCCACTTGACCGGCGGCGAGCCCACCTTACAGCCCGAGCTGGTGAAGAAGATATCTAGCTTGAGTAAGTCTAATGGCGTCCCATTCTCTCTCAACACCAACTGCACCACCAAGCAAGCCTTGGAACTGATACGCTTGGCCGACCACGTGGCGTTCGACGTGAAGGTACCCTTCCCCGCCCTCTCCGGCCTCGACGGGAAGGCCGGGGCCGTCTGGGAGACCTTCGAGAGGTGTACTGACGAGCTGGCCAAGAGCGGCAAGCCGGTCGAAATAAGGGTTCCGGTAGCCAAGGGCTTGACGAGTAAACACGTTGACGTCGTAAAAAGAATAGTTTACAAGTTTGACCCAGAGAAGGCGAGGGTGGTGGTCAACCCCTTGGTCGGTCCCCCGCTGACCGAGCCCCGCGACGAGGGGTGGTGCAAGGAGCACTGCTACCCCGGGAGGATGGACGAGGAGGAGGAGCGCTTCTGGGCCTCCCAGTTCCCCGAGTACAAGGTAAAGGTGAAGCGCTGGATAGAGTGAGTTAGGAATTCCGAACTGAACTGTCGTCGAACGCCTCTCCGGGCCTTTTGAGGTCGGGGGCCTTAGGGCGTCGTAAGCCGAACATCCTGACTTTTTATGCAACCGTTCCCAGAACCTCACGGAAGAGAGCCATGCCGGGACAGATCCCCCTGATAGGCGAGAAGCTTCCGGAGATGGTGGTTCACACCGACCACGGCCCCAAGAAGCTCCCCGACGACTACAAGGGTAAGTGGCTGGTGATCTTCAGCCACCCCGCCGACTTCACGCCGGTATGTACCACCGAGTTCGTAGCGTTCGCGAAGAGGTACGAGGACTTCAAGAAGCTCAACACCGAGCTGCTGGGCCTCAGCGTGGACAACAGCTTCAGCCACATCAAGTGGAAGGAGTGGATAAAGGAGAAGCTCAACGTCGAGATACCGTTCCCGATAATCGCCGACCCGCTGGGCCAAGTGGCCACCAAGCTAGGGATGCTCCACCCCGAGGGCGGCGTAGTGACTGTAAGGGCGGTGTTCATAGTTGACCCCGAAGGGAAGGTTAGGGCGATACTCTACTACCCGCTGAACGTCGGCAGGAACATAGACGAGATACTGAGGCTGCTGAAGGCGCTACAAGTGACCGACAAGCTCGGAAGGGCCACCCCGGCCAACTGGCCGTGCAACGAGATAGTCAAGGACCACGTGATAGTTCCGCCCGCATCCACCGAGCAGGAGGCGAAGGAGAGGTTGCAGAAGTACGAGTGCTTCGACTGGTGGTTCTGCCACGAGAAGGCCCCCGCGGAGGACGTGGAGGAGGCCAAGAAGTTCCTCGAGAGGCCCGCCAAGGAGCTCTGCAAGTAACTCCCGTTTTTTCTCACGTTTATCGTTTCCCTCCTATCCCGTTCGTTCAAGCGCGCTCCTCGATGAAGCCCCTTATCCCCTCACCGAAGGTCCCCTTCGGTGAGGAGTGCACCGGTTGCTGAGGGGTCGGAAGGCAATTATAGCTCACTAAAACGAGAACTGGTGGGAACTCATTGTGGCGGAGGAGCTTGTCCCAGCCCTCATGAGCGCCTTGACCCACGTCCACGTAGGCGCCGGGAGGAGCCCGGGGACGGTGGACCAACCAATAATTAAGGACCCTATGGGAATACCCTTCATCCCCGGCTCCTCTGTCAAGGGCGCGCTCAAGAGCGAGGCCTTGCTCTCGAGGGGCTGCGCGGAGTGCCCCAAGCCGGGGGAGGACGACGAGGAGTGCGAGAGGCTCTGCTGTCTCTTAGGCCCGGACGACGGGGAGAAGGGGGCCTCTAGGATAGTGGTCGCCGACTTCTACCCCCTCCTCGTCCCGCTCCCCTCCTTGGACAAGGGCTTCATTTACATAACTTCGGAATTGTTGTTGGGGCGCGCGGAGAGCGTGGGCTTAACCGAGGAGGCGTTGAAGGTAAGGGAACTCGGTGAGGAGAGGGTATTCGTGGGGACCGAGCCGTACGTCTTGAAGAAGGTGAAATTTGAGGGCGAGGCGGTCCTCTCCCTCCACCCGTTCTTAAAGAAGAGGGGCGGGGAGGCCTACTTGGTGGACGAGGAGAACTTGCCGCTGATGCTGGAAAAGTCCCTCATCAGGCTCACCAGAGTGAGCCTAGATAGGAAGACTAAGACCGCCGCGAGCGGGAGGCTCTGGACGGAGGAGTACTTGCCCCACGGGACCGTCTTGTCGGGGGCCTTCGCCTATAGGGGCTGGGAGAACGAGTACTGCCGCTCCGGAGGAGTTGGTAACTGGAAACGTCTCTTGGGCTTGGAAGGTCCCAAGTCGTTAGTCTTGGGCGGGAAGGAGACCGTCGGCAAGGGGCTGGTAAGGATAACGTTGGCTTGAGGTGATAGGGATGAGCCGGGCTGAGCGCCTCTCACCCGTGCACTTGGCGTTGGACCACATCATAAAGATAAACGAACTGTGGAGGGCCATCGTAGCTTCAGAGGAGATGAAGGAGAAGAACCTAGAGGGGTTCGTCCGGAGAGCTAGGCAGTACCCCTCCCTATTGGCCGCCTCAGGGCTGGTGCCCTCCGTAACGTTCTTCCTCTCCAAAATCATAGACAAGGACAACCCGGACGAGGCCCTGAGGCTCCTCGTGGAATACTTGACGGCTGAGGACGAGGACAAGGCGAAGGAGATAATGAATAAAATGAGGAGCGAGGCGGAAGCGCTCAACGCTTTGAAGGAGGACGCGGGAAAGAAGGAGTCAGAGGGCTACTTGTGGTTCACCGGGGCCTTGCTGGCAGCGCTCTTCGCGTTCTCCGAAGCCGTGGGAATAAAGGTGCAACTGTCGGACGAGGAACGATTCGTACACGAGGTGGCGACCTTCCTGAGGGGCCTTCAAGAAGGCCGGAAGGAGGCCCTCGTCTTAGAGAGGCTTTTGTTAGAATACTCTTCGGAGTTGAAGAACTTGGCTGCGGCTTACGCGGGAGCCGTCTGGGGTGCTAAGGGTGAGGGCTGACCTAAAGGCAATTAAAAAATACGTGGACGAGGTACTGAAAGGAGTCACGCAGGAGAACATGAAGGTCTTGAAGAGGGCCGTGCTGGACGAGCTCCTCAAAATAGATAAGGAGTATTACGAGGAGGCCTTGAATCTCGCGAAGGAGCTGGCTGAGGCAGTGGAAAGGGGCTTCGAGAAGGCGAACTACTCAGTGGGCCGCTTGGACTTGGCACTTAAGACCGAGGGGCTCGTGGGCATAGGCTTCGGGGCCCTCAAGGCCGTGTTCGAGGTCGGGCTCAACGTGGACCCGATATTGGGCTTGCCCTACTACCCCGGCTCCGGCATCAAGGGGGCGGTCAGGGCGTTCTTGGAGGGCTGCGCCCCTTCAGAGGCGGTGGAGCCCTTGTTAGGCAAGAGCGTCGCAGAGGGAGGGCAAGCCTCTAAGGTGATATTCGCGGACGCCTACCCGGTGGGGTGCGCGGGGAAGTGCTCCATATTCTACCCCCTGGTCACCACTCCCCACTACTTCGAAGGCGGAAAGGTCGTAGATAACGAGCTGAAGGCCAAGCCCGTCCCGGTGGTATACGCCGGGATATCTAGGAACACGGTCTTCAGGCTAATAATAGCGGTGAGGAGGGACGAAGGGGTTATAAAGGACGTTCAAAAGCTGAAGGACTCCTTGAAGGATGAGGGGGGCTGCAAGATCATCAAGGGAATATTGGAGAAGGTCCTCTCCTCCGGCGCGGAGGACCCTAACCTGCCCTTGAAGGCTCTAGTCCTAATTACAGCTTACGTTATGAGGAGGGGCATAGCGGCCAGGTCGCAGAAGGGCTTCAACGTCTTCGAGCCGTTGGACAAGGACCTCACTTCCGACGTGGTGTACTGGTTCGACGTGGTGGGGCTTAGGTCCTCGAGAGGGTAGGGACCCTTGTCTTGTGAGGAGCTCTTCGCTAGGAAGGCTGCGGCCCTCCTCCACGACCCTCCGGAGAAGGTCTGGGCCAGCTTCTACAAGCACGAGAGCCACGAGAAGCGCGCGAAGGACGCCGCCAAGGAGTTCTTCGGAGAGGGATTTGTGAAAACGTTGGATGAGGTGAAGGAGCACGACCGCTTAGCATCCACCGTTGACCGGTGGACCGCCGTGGGAACGGAGGTCCGTGGAAGGCTCAACGAGGTGAGCTTGGTTAACCCCTTCGACCCGGAGTTCAGTTATAAGGTCAAAATGCCGAAGATTAAGGACGACGCGATAGCTAGGTACCGTATAACGCTGAAGAGTATCTTGGAGAAGGTAGAAGATTCCTCAAAGGGGGTGACGAGGAAGAAATACCACGCCCTCTACGCCTTCATGGAGCCCGCGTGGTACGTTGAGGTGGGCCAACCCCTCCCCGCGGACTCGAGGTTCCCCACCCACACCATCTTCGACCACGTCTACGCCACGGCTATGATGGTCAACATTTACGACCCGAAGAAGAACTTCGACGGCTTCTTCGTTGAGGTGGAGATCCCGGAGGCCCGGAGCTTCTTGAAGGGCGGCAGGGGGCCAGGAGACTGGTGGGCCAGGGGCTGGCTGCTGTCCAACATCACTTGGCGCTTGGTGGAGGAGCTGGTCTGGGAGGTGGGGCCGGACATATTGCTATTCCCCACGGCCCGCTACAACCCCTTCTATTACTCCTTGATCCAGGAGAAGATTCCAGAACTGAAGGAAGAGTACGAGAGGTACTTGAAGCCCTTGGGCTCCGTGAAGAACCCCGTAGTGCCCCCGGCGGTTTCCCTCTTCCTCCCCCGCTGCGCCATAGAGCTCATGAAGAGTTACCTCGAGGACAAGCACCCCAAAGATCTGAAGCTTGATTCTACAAAGATAATAAAGATGTACTTCGAAACCAGGTTAAGGGAGGCGTGGGAGGACTTCGTGAAGAAGCTCTTAGAGGGCCTCAACTCCGTGGGGGAGGCCGGGCTGGAGGGGCTCCGGACGTTCGGCGCGGAGGGGGAGCTGGGCGCCGTCTTGGAGAGGGTTGAGGACAAGCCCCCCTTCGAGGTGAGGGTAACCGTAATAGACTTGCGGAAGGCTTTAACGGAATTCAACAAGGTCTTAAAGGAGAGGTCCCTAATTCGCGGCGTAAAGGACGAGCTGAGGGAGCTGCTGGCCAAGAAGTACCGCGTCAGAGTAGGGCCGGGGGAGGACTTGGTGAAGGTAATTAAAGGAAAGGTCAGTGACAAAGTGTTGCCGTATACAAGAAACGAGAACGACTTGGAGAGGGACTTGGAGAGGAAGCTCTTCTTCCACTGGCTCGTGACCAGCAAGCACGAGGCCGTCAAGGGGGCAGAGGACGTCGGCGTGGACCCGAGGCTGGTGGACGGGTGGAGCTTGGAGGAGGGGAAGAGGACTTACGAGAGCTGTGTCCGCAACAGGCCGCTGTGCGCTTGCGGCAGGCCGGCCGCCGTGCACAACCCCACCGACAAGGACACCAAGTTCGTTAGGGCCCACGAGGCCCTCTGCCCCTACTGTTTGGCCTTGAGGTTGGCCCAGCACGTCCCCTTGGCCGAGGGGTTGAGGGCGCCCAGGGCGCTCACCTCCACCTTGGCGGCCGCGCCGGAGCTCGCGTGCTGGTTAATAGAGAAGGGGAAGGCCTCGGCCAAGGGCGCCCGCGGGAGGGAGCTCGTGTGGACCTTAGCGAGGGCGCTGCTCGAGCCACCTCCGGGGGCGACCCGGCTCAACTTGGAGGCGCTGCCGGAGGAGCTGGAGGAGAAGGGGGAGCTGGTAGCGGGGCTCGAGGGCTTTGTGATCAGAATAACGAAGGAGGACCTCCGGGCCATAAATTCGATGAACAAGTACTTAGCTGTTATTAAATCCACCGTGGACCGCTTGGACGACCTCAAGAAGGGGAGGCTCCCCTACGGGACGGAGGAATACTTCAGAGAGGCGGTGAAGAAGGGCACCGGCTCCGAGGGCGGGAAGGACTTGGAGCTGGCGATCGATATAATAAAAATTGTGGTGGACTTCGCCCGAGGGCTGGCGCCGCAGAGGGCGGGCGGAGGGGAAGCTGGGCAGACGGTGCTGGTGACCCCGACCTACCTCTCCCAGCTCTCCTACTCCTTAATGACCCAAGCCTTGGTCGACGCGAAGTTAATAGAGCTGAACTTCGGCTTGCCCGCGCTCGCCTCCGGGGGAGAGCTGGTCGCCTTGGTCCCCGCCCGGACTAGGTGTGGGCCTAAGGGGCTGCCGGAGGAGCTGGGGAAGCTGCTAAAGGACGAGACCCTCTTGAAGAGGGTCAAGGAGGATTACTACTCCCCCGCGCTCTGGGCCTGGTGGCTCACCCGCTTGAACCACTGGGGCCTCTTGGGCGAGCCCAAGGGCTTCCGGCGGAGCGAGCTCTTCTTCGCCCCGGCGCTCCTAGCCTACGGGAGGAGGTACGGAATAGCCATTAGGCACTTCAAGGACCCCTTAGCGAAGGTCTACGAAGAGGCCGAGGGGCTGGAGGCCCCCCTGAGGTCGACGGGGGACTGGACGGGCGTCAGCTACGGCCGGCTGGGCGCCGAGGGCGTGGCCTCGCCCAACTCTCTGGGAGCCTCGAGGAAGGAGGAGGTAGCGGAGCGGGGCCTCGGACCCACTACAGCGAGCTTGGCGTTCCTAAACTACAAAGGGTTGAGCAACAACTACTACTACGACCTAATCTCCTTCGTAGGCAAGTACGCTTCCGCGGGAGGGAGCTCGGAGGCCTTAGAGGCCTTAATAGAGTACGTGCTCAAGAGGAACGTAGTTAGCGGAGGGGAGGGGGCGGCGAAAGAAGCCCTCGGGCGCCTCAAGAGGGCCTTGGGCGCCGGGGCCGAGGGCCTCGAACACCTCCTCGAGTTCGGCTTCCACTGGCACAAGGCCGCGAGGTGAGTGAGGGTGATATCCGTAGAGCCCTTGACCGGAATAACCTTCAGGAAGCCCGGCCCCTTCGGCTTGACCCAGAGGGGCCCGCTGTCGGTCAGCTCCACGTACTTCATGAAGACTACAACGCTGCTGGGACTGTTGGCGTATACCAAGTACTCGGAGGACCCGAGCTGCGCGGAGGCCCCCGAGGAGCTCCCCTTGGGCTTCTCCGCCTTGGCCTCTTGCCTCCCGTGCAGGCCCCTCAGGGGCCCTTACGCCTCGGTGAGGAGCCAGCTCTACTTCGGAGAGGAGAGGCCCTTCAACTTGAGCGCCTTGCTGGAGCTGTGGGAGAAGGGCCTCAAGGAGGAGGTGGAGGGCCTGGCAGAGGGGAGGAAGGTTCTGGAGGACGGAGAGGGCTTGATGGACTATTACGCGAAGAGCCCTGACTTTGAGAGGGTAAGCATAATCTCAAACAAGCTGGATAGAAGGACGAAGAGGAGTGCATTCGTCTTCGTCAGGGAGAGGTTAATAATGAGTGGCGTGGAGTTCTTCTTCGAGGAGGAGGGCTGCGGGGGCGTTAGGGAGGGCGTTTACGCCCTGGGCTCGGACGGCGGCTTGGCGAGGGTGAGGCGAAAGCCCTCCAACCCGGTGGAGGGGGCGCTGAAGGAGCTCTGGGGAGAGCGGTGGGGCGAGCCCGGGGCCAAGGCAACTGTGGTGGCGGTCAGCCCGATAATACTGGGCTTCAAGGACCCCCACGACCCGCGCTCCCACTGGAAGGGAGCATTAAGGGACGCCGCGCCCGTCCGGCTCTTCTCCCGTTACGAGGTGGAACTCCACCCCCTGGGGTGGGACATGAAGAGGAACTGCCCGAGGCCCTTCGCCCCCGCAATCAAACCGGGCTCCGCGGTCGTGGGGACGCTAGAGGTCTCACCCGAGGAGCTCTACTGGCGCGGGGTGGGGGAGCTCGCGGAGCTGGGCTTCGGGAGCGTCCTCCCCTTGCCTATGTAGGGGAGCAAGCTTTCTCGAACATCTCCTTAGCCTTCCTAACGCCTATCGCTTTTATGAGTCTCCCCGCCCTGGGCCCGCGCTCCTTATCTAGCAAGGCCTTATAGACGAACTTGAAGGCATCCTTGGGGCTTAGGCCTACTTTCTTGGCGACCTCATACACCTTGTTGTGTATTTCCACCGCGTCCATGTCTTCCCTTAACTCCTCCGCGAGCGCCCTCAAGAACTCGCAGCCCTTAGGGTCGCTGACCTTGCCTTGCTTGACCGTAACCTCGTACTCCTCGGGCACGAAGCCCCTCTTGACCCACTCCTCCACGTAAGGGGCCAAGTCCTTCACTGCTTGGGGATCTCCGGTGAGCTCCCCGACCTTCTTCCAGTCCCGGTATATCTGGTAGTAGACCAGCAAGTCCGCGAAGCCGGCCCTCCAGACCCTTCCCCCGCTCAGCTCCCAAGCCCTCCTCCTCTTGGGGTCCTCGTCCTCGCCCAAGGCCACCCTCCGGTACTCCTCGTAGAGCTGCATGAGGAACCTCGGGTCCATCTTGAAGTTTTTGTTTTCCTTTATATCGTGCTTAAGTATAAAGTACATTATCACTGAAGGGTGGAGGAGGGCCATTATCTCGTGTAAGGCGCCTATGCCCTTGCTCTTGCTCATCTTTTTTCCGTTCATCAACACGAAGCCGTAGCGGAAGCCCACCGGCGGCTCCTTCCCGAAGACCTCCTTGTGGATCCTCTTCGCCGTATCCCACGAGCCTCCCTTGGTGAAGTGGTCTACCCCTCCGCCCTCCGCGTCCACCCCCAAGAAGTCTTGCCTAGAGGGCCAGTCGAGCCTCCAAGCGAGCTTCCAGCGGTGAGAGGAGACTTCTACAGCCCCCTCGTGGCCGCAGGCCTCGCACTTGTAATATATCTTGTCGCCCTCTACCTTCTTCACTACGGTTTTGTCTATCCTACCGCACTTCTCACAAATAGGCTTGACGAAGCCCCACCAGTCGTCCGGCAGCTTCCTCATCGCCGTCTCCTCCATAATTTTCTTCACTTTGTCGCGCTGCTCCACGAAGAGCCTCAAGTAGTCGTCGTACCAGCCTTGGGCATAGAGCTCGCTCGCCCTCAACACCTCGTCCGGCTTTATGCCGAACTTGTCCATGAGTTCCAAGAACTCCGCGAGGAAGTGCTCGCCGTAGCTCTCGTGACACCCGTAGGGGTCCGGCACCTCCGCCAAGGGCTTGCCCAAGTGCTTTTTCAGCTCCTCTTCCTTGTCCTTCAGAGTTTGGGGGATGTCGTCGAAAGCGTCCATTATGTCCGCCACGAAGACGAACTCGGCGTCGTAGCCCCTCCGGCGGAGCTCTTGGACTATGGAGTAGGGGTAGATGAACTCGCTCAAGGTCCCCAAGTGGGCCGGTCCGGAGGTGGTGAGCCCCGACGCCACTACGAAGGCCCTACCGCCCCTTTTCTTTATTATCTCGTCGACGATCTTGTTCAACCACTCCACAGCGCGCACCGGGAGGAACTTCAGAGGGAGAGCTTGAAGCCCTTGTCGTCTCTCCTTTTCTTCCTATCCTCTTTTGAGACTCCACGGGTGAAAAAAGAGTACGTAACGTGACGGCGATGGCAGCTTTCTATCCTCTTTTGAGACCCCACATAGAGGGGCCAGCGATCCTCCCGGCCGAAGTGAATGGAATCTACTTTCTATCTTCTTTTGAGACTCCACAGATGTACAAAAATATACATATTCCACTGCGACGATATGACCTTTCTATCCTCTTTTGAGACTCCACAAACCCTAGAACAAATAAAAAGAGCCTTACAAGAAGTTCTCTTTCTATTCTCTTTTGAGACTCCACGGCAGGGTCTACTCTCCTGAGGAACTTGAGGAGCTGCTGAGCTTTCTATTCTCTTTTGAGACTCCACTTCATCATACCGCAGGAGGCGTTCTCGCTAGTGCACTTTCCATTCTCTCTTGAGACTCCACAGCTTCTCGACGTTGACGAAGTTCAGTATCGCGCGTACTTTCCATTCTCTCTTGAGACTCCACCGCATGCGGAGGAGGAGTGGTCATAAGAAGCGAAGATGGTAACTTTCCATTCTCTCTTGAGACTTCACGCCTTCGATGTTAAACTTCCATTCCCTTTGATGACACTTTCCATTCTCTCTTGAGACTTCACTGAAGGGGGTTCTCGGGTTAGCTGAACTCTTGATATCGTACTCTTTCCATTCTCTCTTGAGACTTCACATGGAAAGATAATACTGAGACCGACATGGGATTTCTGGTGTTACTTTCCATTCTCTCTTGAGACTTCACCGAAGCCTTCCATATAAAGCCCCAAGGTCTTTCCCTTAAAAGAATTGCGTTCTACCCCGAGTTCACAATTCCTCTGATTTTTCCCTTTATTCGAGAAATTTTTCCTCTGCCCTTCCCTCCATGATCATCAGCGTTCCCATGAAAAGATATAAGGGGGTTTGAGAGAGTGAATAGTAATGGTGCGCTTTCGAATATAGGATGTTCCCATGTGGGTGAAGGTGGAAAGAGCCTTGATTATTTAGTTCGAGCTCACAATTGTATAATACTTCTGTTGAACCGCCAAGAACGGTCGCGCCAGAGTTAAGGGCCCCCGAAGCCGTCCGGGAGGAAACGCGCGTTGAGGCCAGTCCTCTTGGTAGACCACAGGGACAGCTTCGTGCACAACGTAGAACAGATAATAATGGAAGAGGGTTTCGCCGTGGCCACCTTGCGCCAGGAGGAGCTCTCGCCCTCGGCGGCTGAGAGGTTGAGGCCCTCCGCGATAGTCCTCTCCCCCGGTCCCGGCAACCCCTACGCGCAGAAGGACAAGTTCGAGACCAGCATAAGGATCGTGAACAAGTTCAAAGGCAAAGTGCCTATCCTCGGCATATGCTTGGGGATGCAAATAATAAACGTGGCCTTGGGCGGTACCTTGAGGAAGGCAAAGAGGGTCTACCACGGGGTGGTGGACGAAATAGTAGTGAAGGACAGAGGTCCCCTGTTCTTCGGCCTCCCGGAGAGGTTCCCCGCCACGCGCTACCACAGCTTGGTGGTGGACGAGCTGGGGGAGGGGCTGGTGGTGGAGGCCCTCTCGCTGAGCGACGGGGAGGTGATGGCGGTGAGGCACGAGGAGCTGCCGCTCTTCGGCCTCCAGTTCCACCCGGAGAGCATAGGCACCTTGCCCGCCGGCCAGAAGATAATTAGGAACTTCTTGGCCCTCTCCAAGCCCCTCTCGCTGTTCTGAGGTGGTGCGCCACGAGGCCCTCCGACGTGAGGACCTTCGCCTTCTGCCCTAGGTTGTACTTCTTCGAGAGGCACTTAGGTAAAGAGACTACGTTATACCAGAGGATAAGGATGTTCTTGGGGAGGATCTGGCACGCCTTGTTGGAGGCCCTCGAGGAGGAGGCGGAGGTGGAGGTGAGGGGCGAGCTGGCGGGCACGGAGGTGGTCGGGAAGGCTGACGTGGTGAAGGAGGACGCCGTGGTGGAGATAAAGAGCGGAGACGGGCCGTCGGACGGCGCTTGGTACGGGGACTACTTGCAAGCCTCCATTTACGCCGCCTTGTTAGGGCGCAAGAAAGTAATAATAAAGTATAGAAACGGCGAGAGGACCTTCGAAGTGGACTTGGAGGAGCTCGAAAGGGTCTTGGAGCTGTTCAAGCTCGTGGCCGAGGGCTACTTGCCCCCTCCCAAGAGGAGCAAGTGGTGCAGCAAGTGCCCCTACAAGGACTTGTGCGACGCCTTGGGAGACGGGTGGGACGGGTGGTTCCCGAGGCTGCCCTACGTCAAGAGAGCCAAGGGGGTCCCAGCTCGAGGCTCTTCTCGAGCACGGCCTTAACCTTTTCCCTTCCGTAGAAACATACGTTGTTCGCGCACATCACCTCGGGCTCCAAGCTGAGGGCCCTCTCCAAGCTCCTCCTCCAGGCCCCCTCGTCGCTCCCCCAGTCCTTGCTCAAGGGGCCGAGGAGGTCGCCGGCGAGCAAGACGCCCTCGTAGTAGACGCCGAGGCTCCCCGCAGTGTGGCCGGGGAGCCAGAGCACCTCTGCCCCGCAGACCTCCGCGTCCCCCCTCAGCACCCAGCCCACTGGACAAGGCTTGAACTCTACTCCTATAACCTTCGAGGCCGTGTATATCGGGTCTCCCTTTTGGATCGCGTAGGCGTCCCTCTCCCCCGCAGCGACGGTCACCCCTAAGGAGTGGAAGAGCCAGTCCCCTCCGGCGCGGTCCGCGTGGGCGTGGGTGTTGATTAACGCTTCCAGCTCCTCAGGCCTAACCTCGTACATAAGCAAGTTCTGAAGCGCCATCTCACCGAAGGCCCCGGAGTCCACCAAGAAAGGACACTCCGCCTTCACTAAGAACGCTTGCCCCTCGTCGTTTATAGGGGGGCCGGCGAGCAAGAAGACCCCCTCGGCGACCCTCAAGCGACCACAACTTTCGGCGAACCCTGATCCATTATATCTCTGGGTCCTCCGCAAGTATTACGGGACTTCGTCGTGAAGACAGAGCTGCTGGACGAGACCTTGCTGCTCAAGCCGATAGACGGCGTGGCCCTCACGCTTTCCATGGGGGACGCGAAGAAGTACATGATCAAGAAGGAGGTTACCGTGTTTTCCCCGGACGACCCGGAGGACGTGTGCTCCACCGCCCTCAAGTACGCGCAGTTCTGGAGGACCGCCTTGAACTTGAGGGGCGAGCGCTTTGGCTGGTGCGACGAGGAGGACTTCAGCGCTAGGTACTTAGCCGGCACCAAGGGGAAGTACGCAGTGGTCGTGGAGTGCGCGGACGTCACGGCCGATCCCGAAAGGACCTCCGGGAGCGGCTTCGCGCCCCTCGGCCACGTGCTCCCCCTGGTCTTCTACGCTGTGCTCTGTAAAGCTTACGTGGTGAGGGCTAAGAGCTTGGAGGAGCTCATGGAGTGGGTGCCCGCGCGGTGAGCGTGATCGCGGAAGGGGTGACCGTTGCCTACGGAAACAAGGTGGTATTGAAGGACGTCAACTTGGTCTTGGGGCCTGGCAAGTACTGGCTCTCCGGGCCCAACGCCTCCGGGAAGACCACCCTCTTGAAGACTCTGTCCTTCTTGATAAAGCCCGTTAAGGGGAGGGTGGTGGCCTTCGGGAAGGAGGACGCTAGGGGGGAGGTGGTCTACGTTCCACCCTCCCCGGTGCTCTTGAAGGGAACGGTCTTGAGGAACTTGGAGTTCGGGGTGAGGATAAGGGGGTCCGGCGACCCGCTGTGGGCGGCCAAGAAGTTGGGCATCGAGGACTTGCTCCACGAGGACGTTAGTTCCCTCTCAAGCGGCCAAGCGGCTCTGGTAACGCTGGGCAGGGCGCTGGCGGTGAGGCCTAGGGCCCTAATGGTCGACGAGATACTGAGCTATTTGGACGAGGAGAACAAGGAGGTAGCGCTGAAGGCGCTCGACGAGGCCGAAGTGGTGGTCATCGCCTCCCACGAGCCCTTGAACTTGCCCCGGATCAGGGTTAAGGGCGGGAGGGCCTTCCTCGAGAGAGCCGTTTGACGACGAACGACGTTCCCACGCTTAAGAAGGTCAGTATCAAACCCAGCTCGGTGGCCTTCTCGTACTCGCCCATCTGCGCGTACAAAGCTATGGCCGTGCTCAAGGTCCTAGTGTAGCCCTCGATGTTGCCCCCCACTATCAGCGCCACCCCCAGCTCGCCCACCGCCCGCGAGAAGGCCATAGCAATTGAGCCCGCCAGCTCCTCCACCACCTCCGCCGCCGAGGCCAAGAGCGCCTTGACCTCGTCCGCCCCGAACGTCCTGGCCAGCTCCCCGTAGTTCTGGTAGGCCCAGTTGAGGGCCGAGTGGGAGGTCGCCACTATCAGAGGGGTCACTAGGAGGGCCTCCCCGAGGACCACCGCGTAGGGGGTGTAGAGCAAGCCCAAGGAGCCCAGGGGGCACTTGGGGCATATGAGGTCGTACAAGAAGAGGCCCACCAGCACCGTGGGGACGCCGACTAAGCCCTCGAAGAAGGAGAGGAGGGGCCTCAGCGCCTTGTACCTAACTATCAAAAAGGTGAGGGGGATGGACCAAGAAGACGCCAGCGCCACTGCAGTGCCGGATATCCAGAGGGAGCGGGCCACCAGCTCGGCTACTTCGCCAGCTCCTCCCATATCTGGGAAAGCCACGCCTCCTTCCCCTCCGCCGGGTAGAACAAGGGGACGCCGAACTCTTCCTTCCCGTAGCTGGCTATGATCTCTTGGCCCTCTCCCTTCAAGAACTTTAAGAACTCGAGCGCCTTGGGGTCGTTGCAGCCCTTCACGCGGTAGGCGCTGTAGACGTTTATCAGCTCCGTCGAGTTGCTGTAGAGTATTTCCAAGTTGTCCAACTTGCCTTCCTTCTTAAGCTTCAAGAATGTCGATATGTCGCTGAGGGTGTAGGCCTTCAAATCGTTGGCCACTATGAGGGTCTTGGCCATGCCAGAGCCCGTGGACTTGTACCACTCCTTGCCCTTGGGGTCCAAGCCGGCAAGCTTCCACAAGCTCAGCTCCTTCACGTTCGTGCCCGACATGTCCCCCCTGCTGACGAATGTTGCTTCGCCGCGCTCGCCGGCCTCGTATATCTTCTTAAAGGCCTCAACGGCGTCGGTCGAATTCCTAATCCCGGCCGGGTCGTCCTTCGGACCCACTATTACGAAGTAGTTGTAGGCAAATATTATGTGGTCCGTAAGGTAGTCAGAGTACTTCTTCTCCAATGATGGGGCGTGGACCAAGGTTAAACATACGGCGCCGTCCTTGGCCAGCCTGAGCGCTTGGCCGCTGCCCACCACCAAGAACTGGAGCTCGGTCCCGCTTTCCTTCTTAAAGTAGGAAGAGAGCGCGCCCAGCAAGCCGCTGTCGTACAAGCTGGTAGTAGTGGAGACCTTCAACGAGTTGTGGGGCTTGGGGTATAATACCCAAACGGCTACGGCGACCGCCAAAGCGGCTACGAGCGCGAGCAGCGCCCTCTTGTCCAAGCTCTGCCCTCGCGGGCGCTCACGCGAACCTTATTAAGGGCTTCCAGAAGCTTACTTTCTCTTTAGATATCACTGCAATCAAGTCCCCGGAGGCAGCGCACAGCTCTCCGGGCTCGACCTTGGAGACCAGCTCGTAGAACCCCTTGTCGAGCAAGAAGAGCCTCAACTTGTTCCCGTCCAAGACGAAGAGGGCCCGGTCGCTCAGGCAAGCGCTCGACGTCCGGGAGGTGTGGACCTTCAAGACCTCCTTGCGCCCCTCGTACAGCCTCACCCTCGGGGGCGCGAAGGTCTTGATCGCTACCTTGTCCCCGAGCTCGTCCAAGTCCCTAACTCCGTTTGAGTCTCTCCTCCAGACCTTCCTCAGCTCGCGGTCGAACGCTAGCGCCTCCCCGAAGAGGTTATAGGCGTAGAGCCTCTCGCCGGCGTACAGCGCGTATGCCCCTTGGGACAGCTCCACCTCGTAGTCCTCCTCCGCCACGTAGAGCTTGGCCTTCTCGAAGGCGCTCCACGGGACCTTCCAAGGGACGCTGGAGGGGCCTATGGCCACTATTACCGTCGGGCTGAGCAGGGTAAGGGTGCTGGTCACCGGCCTGGAGGGGATCGAGAAGATGGCCTTGTTCGCGAACCTGACGCACGAGAAGGGCTCGGACGGGAGCTCCAAGCGCCTCCCGTCGACAAACGCCTTATCCCCTATAGAGTATAAGTTGTCGTCGTAGTAACACGAGGTCTTTATACCTAAGTCCCTAACTCGGCCGTCCTTTATTATAACGGTCGTCCTAGAGGTATGCACCACCGCCCCGCCCCTAACCTTGAAGGCCCTCTCCACGCTCCCCAACCAAATCTCGCCGACCTTCTCCGACTTGAACCTCCTAAGGGGCTCCGGGACCCCTTGGTAGAGCGCCACCGTCCCGTATGGGAGTTCCCTCTCCCCCTCGAGCCTCTCCCCGTCCAAGGCGTAGAAGGGGGCCTCGAACTTTACTTTCAACGCCTCTCCGACTTCCACCACGGAGTATGGGAAGTCCAAGTCCAGCTCGCTCAGCTCGTCGGGATGGGGGAGCTCCTTCTCTAGGTATATGCCGCCCACCTCCAGCGAGGCCTTCGCACCCCCGACCGGGAACACCGGGAAGGTGGCCTCCCCCTCGCTGCGCCCCTCCACCCTCTGGCCGTAGACCTTGCCGCGGTACTCGCCCTTCCCCAAGATGTATATTATCACTACCCCGTTTACTTTGCCCAGCGCCCCCACCTCCGGCACTTGGAACACGAACTCCTTGTCGCCGAACTTGCCCCTCTCCCCCTCCTTCCCCTTCAATAATACCTTTCCCTTGAGGCCCAGCTTGAGCTTGTTGCCGTCCAGCCCGGGGACCTCCCCTCGCACCTCCACCTCAGCGGACTCCCAAGGCGCCCTGAGGTAGGAGCACTCGACGTAAACTACTCCCTTCTCCTCGCCGACCGCCCTACAACGCGTCCACACTTCCTCAGCCAGCTCGGGGGCAGCACGAGCGCTAAAAACGGCAAGTAGCTCACCTTCCCGGGGCCGTAGAAGACCTCGACCTTGCCGAACTTCCAGTACTCGCCGGACGGGGAGCCCCCGTAAGCCCAGCCCTCCTCGAGCTCCACCTCGCCGAAGGGAGGGGGCACCGGGACTACACCGTAGGGGGTGACGCCTGAGCTAACGGCCTCCGCGAAGACCTTTGCTGCCTCGTAGAGGCTCATCTTCCTCGCGCTCCACACGTCCTCGCCGTTGACGTACAAGTAGTAAAGCACCGTGAGGCCGAAGAAGTAGGGGGAGAGGTCTCCGAACCCTCTCGTCACCCACTCCGCGTAGCCGCTCCTCTTGTAGAGCTCGGGGTAGAGCAAGTAGCAGCTCAACTCCGCCAGCCCCTCCGCGAACCACAACGGCCAGTAGGCGCCCCTCTCCATTTCTATCACGTGCGTTAGCTCGTGAGCCAGCGTGCAGTAGTTCAGCTCCCTTAGGGAGACCGCGTACTCGTGCAACCCGGGGACTCCCGAGGCGTAGTTAGCTTCCCCGAGGCGCAGCTCCACCCTAGCCCTCGCTTTGCCCCACAAGGCCTCCACCTTGGGGGCCACCTCCTCGCACGCCTTCCTCAAGTCCGGGTCTTCCGAGACGCAAGTCATGGCGAGGGCCGCGAGGGCGGAGAGCGCGAGCAGCAGAGCCACTTTCACCCCGCTCCCCCACGCTTTTGTGACCCGAACCAAGGAAATATACTTAAATTTTGAGTACTCTCCCTTGACCTCGAAAATTTCAGTCAGACGGTTTCCGAAGGGAAAGTTTCAAGCGTAACGCTCAAATAATCCGAGTATATGCCGGTCAATACATGCCTATAAACCGCCCCGGCCCTCCGTGCTTAGCGGTAGAGCAGTCGTGTTCGAGCGCTACTCGAGGGCCACCCCCCTCGGGGCGTACTTGGAGGAAGGGCGGAGGTTCAGGGAAGAGGGCTTCATAAGGACGGACTACCCCCCTAAGAGGGACGAGGTCCTCTGGAACCCCAAAATTATGAGGATGCCCAGGGAAGAGCTGGAGAAGATAAAGACCCAGAGGCTCAAGGCCATAGTTAAGTGGGCGTGGGAGCACAGCGAGTTCTACCGCAAGTTCTGGAAGAGCAAGGGCTTCCACCCGGACATGATAAAGACTCACGAGGACGTGGTCAAGATACCGGTCCTCACCAAGAAGGACTTGAGAGCGGACTTGCAGAAGAACCCGCCTTACGGCACCATAATGGTTCCGGAACTGGCCAAGTACATACACTTCGTGGGCGCCACCTCCGGCAGCACCGGGATGCCCACCTTCCAAGGCTGGGGCAGGGTGGAGCTGGACTACTTCGAGGAACAGCAAGCTAGGTACTTGTGGACCTTCGCCGGCGTCAAGCCCGGCGTAGTCTATGCGAACTACCTCAACATGAGCGGCTTCTACAGCTGGGGCCCGCCCCTCGTGGAGACCGCCATGTGGAGGTGCGGCGCCACCGCCATCGCCGGCGGGGGCGAGACCTTCTTCACTTGGAAGGACAGGCACATGCTAATAATGAAGCTGTGGAAGGTTGACGTCTTCGCCACCACCCCGTGGCTCCACCGCTGGATAGGCGAGCAAGCCAAGCTGGAGGGCTGGGTGACCCCGTTCAAGGTGCTCTTGCTCCACGGAGGGGCAGCGGCCGAGAAGACCAAGGAGAAGCTGATGGAGGTCCACCCCAACGTCGAGAAGGTCATAAGCGTCTGGGGCACTACGGACGGTCACATGGCAATCGAGCCCCCCGACGCGCCCGGGACCTTGGTGTTCTGGGAGGACACCCAGATCTTCGACATAGTGGTGCCCGGCAGCTACGAGGAGAGGCCCGAGGGCGAGCCGGCGGGCCAGGGCGAGAGGGGAGAGCTCATAGCCACCTTGCTGACCCACTACACCATGCCCTTGATAAGGTACAGCCTGGGCGACTACGTGAAGAACGAGTTCATATGCGACCCCACCCCGGAGCTGGGCATAACCCACTGTAGGTTCGCCGAGCTCATACCGGGCAGAGTGGAGTGGATGTTCAAGGTAAAGGGCAAGCTGCTCTTCCCCATAGTGGTCGAGAACGCGGTGAGCCAGATACCGGACACCACCGGCGCCTACAACATAGTAGTTTACGACGACAACATGGACAAGCTGAAGATAAAGGTGGAGACCAGGAAGCCCATACCGCCCCCTCCGGAGTACGACAAGGAGGCAAGGGAGATCATAGCGAGGGAGCTCGGCCTGAGCCCGGAGGACGTGGAGATAGAGTGGATAAGGCCCGGCGAGAGCGTCTGGAAGGGCTACAAGCTGCAAGTGTTCTTGGACGAGAGGAAGAAGTAAGCTTTTTCCACTCTCAGACGTTTATGACCTTACTCCCCTCACCCCCTCCGGGCAGCCGGCCTTGGACGAGCTGGAAAAGTACGTAGAGATGTTGGAGAAGGGCGAGCTGAGCTTAAGCAAGCTGGACAAGGTCCTAAACCCTAACTTGGCCGCCCTGGTCAGGAGGAGGTTCTTAGAAAAGAGGATAGGCAAGCTCCTCCCCGGCATAGCCTCAACCATACTCGACTTCGAAGAGCTCGTGGGAAGGAACATAGAGAACCCGATAGGGGCGGTTCAAATTCCCTTGGGCATAGCCGGACCCATCAAGGTCAACGGGGACTACGCCAAGGGGGAGTTCTACGTCCCCTTGGCCACCCACGAGGGGGCCCTGGTCGCCTCCGTCAACAGGGGGATGAAGGCCGTTACCTTGTCCGGCGGCGCAAACGTAAAGGTGTTGAAAGATGGGATGGCTAGAGCCCCGGTGTTCAGGGTCCCAGACGTGGCGACCGCGCAAGAGCTCGTGGAGTGGGTTAAGGAGCACTTTAACGAGATAAAGGAGGTTGCTGAAAGCACCACGCGCCACGGGAAGCTGAAGGAAATACAGCCGTTCGTCATGGGGAACAACGTGTGGCTGCGCTTCGTCTACTTTACCGGCGATGCTATGGGAATGAACATGGCAACGATAGCGACCGAGAAGGCGTGCGAATACATTGAAGAGAACTTCGGGAGGGCCCAGTGCGTGGCCCTCTCCGGCAACATGTGCGTCGACAAGAAGCCTGCCCACTTGAACGTCCTCTTGGGGAGAGGGAAGTACGTGGTGGCCGAGGCCTTGATAAAGAAGGAGGTACTGGAGGGGGTGCTTAAGACCGACGCGAGGTCGGTGCACGAGGTAAACGAGAGGAAGAACTGGGCCGGGAGCGCCTTCGCGGGCTCCTTCTCCTACAACGCCCACTTCGCCAACATAATAGCCGCGATATTCTTAGCTACCGGGCAGGACGCCGCGCAAATAGTGGAGTCCTCCATGGGCTTCACTTGGACGGAAGTGAGGGGCGAGGACTTGTACATCTCCGTCACCCTCCCCAGCTTGGAGGTAGGCACTGTGGGCGGGGGGACTAGGCTGCAGACCCAGAGGGAGGCCTTGGAGATACTCGGCGTGGCCGGCGGCGGCGACCCCCCTGGCACCAACGCCCTCAAGTTCGCCGAGATCGTGGGGGCAAGCGTCTTAGCCGGCGAACTAAACCTGCTCGCGGCCCTCGCGGCAAGGCAGCTCGCGAGGGCCCACGAGAGGCTCGGGAGGGGGAAGGGTTGAGGCTCGAGCTGGAGGGCAAGGAGCTGGCCGCGCTCTCGTGGGGCGCGGCGGTGGGGGCCAAGTACGAGGGCGGAGGCTTCGCGACTTTCTTCGACGAGAACGTGAAGAACGAGCTCAGCTTGGAGGAGCCGGCCGAGCTCGTGAGCTGCGAGGAGAGCGTGTGCGCTACTTACTACGGCACTAAGATCTTGATAACCTCTTACGGAACCCCCTTGAGGGAGTTCGAAGTAGGCGTGGCCCCCAACTGGGTCTTGTTGGACGACAAAGTAGTGTACTTGACTTACGAGGAGGGCGTGGTGGCCTACAGCTTGGAGGGCAAGAGGCTCTGGAGGGGCCTTTACGGCCCCGCGAGGGGGGCGGCGAGGGCGAAGGGCCTTATATACGTCGGCACCCCCTTCGGAGCTCTAGCCCTCTCCCACGAAGATGGGAAGGTCGTGAAGGAGGTGGAGCTGGGCAACGGCAGCTGGAGGGTAACTTCCTCTTGCGGCTCCACGCTCTTGTTAGTGAACGACGAGGAGGCCTCGGCGCTGGCCTTGTTGGCGGTGAAGGACTTGGGCGACCCAGAGCCCGTGGGCGAGGTGAAGGGGGTGACGGGCACCCCTTGGATATCCCCCGACTGCCTCTACGTGGCGGTCCCCTCTTGCGGGGTCTCTGTCTTCGACTTGCGCGGGAACTTGGTCTTCTCCCAGAGCTTGGAGGGGAACAGCGACGAGTGCTACGGGGTCCAAGCCCACTGGGGCGAGAAGCTCTTGGTAGGCGTGGTGGACGAGGGGCTGATGAAGTCCTACGTGTTGACTTACGAGCCTTTCTCCCGGTAGCCCCTCGGGAGAGGGGCCCGGGGTTATAGACAAGAGGAAACTCTGAGACTGCCCGGGCCCGGGAAGAGCTTGATCTGGGAGCCGGAGGCCAGGGACGGGCCGGCGAGGGCCGGGAAGCTCAAGGTAGGCGCCTACGAGGTCGAGACCCCCGCCCTTTTGGCGGTGGTGGACCCGGACCCGAAGAAGCAACTCGTCCCCTTGGACGAGATGAGGAGGGCCGGGGTCCAAGTAATAATGACCTCAGCCTTCATAGCTAAGAAGAAGGTAGGCCCAACGAACTTGAAGGAGCGCTTGGGGTGGGAGGGCCTCCTATACACCGACTCGGGGACCTTTCAAGCGTACAGCAGGGGGGTGAGGGTGGACCCGGAGGAGTCGGTGAGGTACCAGATAAGCGCCGGCTCCGACATAATAACGCCCGTGGACCTCTTCAGCTTGCCCACGGACAGCAAGGAGGTAGCGGCGAAGAAGGCGGAGGTGAGCTTCCGGAGGTGGCTGAGGGCGAGGGAGCTGAAGGAGGAGGTGAGCGCCCCGGTACAAGGGGGCCTCTACCCGGACGTGAGGGCGGCCGTCGCGAGGAGGTACTCCGAGGCCGGGGCCAGGCTCTTGGCCGTGGGGGGTATAGTTCCCTTGATGGAAGAGTACAAGTTCAAGGAGTTGGTTAACGCGGTGCTCCCGGTCCTCGCCTCCAGGCCGCCGGAGGCCGCGGTGCACGCCTTCGGGGCCGGCCACCCGCTCGCCTTCCCCCTCTTGGCCTTCCTAGGCGTGGACCTCTTCGACTCGGCCATGTACGCTATAGCGGCGAGGGAGGGTAGGTACTTAACGCCGTTTGGTACCTTTAGGCTCGAAGAATTAGTAATGATGAGGGAGTTCCCCTGCGACTGCCCCGCTTGCTCCTCCCTCTCCCCGCGCGACTTGCTGTCCATGAGCGAGGAGGAGAGGACCAAGTTCTTAGCCCTTCACAACCTTTACGCAGCAATTAAAATGGTGAAGGAAATAAGGGAGAGGATAGTTTACGGCACCTTCCACAAGTGGGCGATAGCCTTCGCCCACAGCCACCCGAGGCTGTACGAGGCCTTTGCAGAGGCCTTGGGCAAGTGGAGGGGCTACTTCGAGAGGGAGAGGAACGCCCTCCCCAAGTCGCCGGTCCCGGAGGGGTGCGAGCTCTGCGACTCCAGCCCGGAGAGGGACCCGGTGGGGGAGGGGACTTACGGGACGAGGGAGCTGTTCAACGTCATCGCCAAGAGGGCCTACGGGAAGGGGCTGAGTTCCGAAGAACCCTTGGAGGCCTTAAGGCCCCCTAGGGCCAGCTTCTCGCCCCGCGCGCTGAGGGAGCTCTGCTCGGTGACCCTCAACTCCCCTCCCAAGGGGAGGGCGATAAGGAAGAAGGACTTAAAGGAAGTTAACTGCTTGTTGAGGCCCAACCATGAGGTCCTCGTCCTCTGGGAGGGAGGGGAGGCGAAGGCCGTTTCCCTCGTCTCGTTCGCGGAGCTCTCGTTGGCCTCCGAAGAGGCCGTGGCGCTCTTACTCCCCCCTGAGGGCCTCCACGGGGTCAAGCTTGGAGGCCTTGTAGGCCGGGTAGAGGCCGGCGACCACGGCGGTTAACACGGAGAAGAGCGCCGCCTCAGCGACCAGCTGGGGGCTCACGTAAGCCTTGGCGGTCTTCAAGAACTCCGCTTGTATGTAGCTCTTCAGCTGGGCCCCTATTACATTAACGTACTTGTTCACAGCGTCCGCCAAGAAGTAGCCTATTACAGAGCCTATGGCTCCTCCTACCACCCCGAAGGATGAGGCCAAGAATAGGTAGTAAAGCAATATGTCCCTCGGGGAGTAGCCTATTGCCTTCATAACTGCTATTTCAGACCTCCTCTCGAGGACAGTTATCATCATGGTGTTAGCTATTCCGAAGCCAGACGCAACGAAAGCTATCATAGACATCATGAACAAGAACCTCTCAGCGAACTCCGCCGCGGACGAGTACATGTTTATTAAACTTAAGGGCGCGGTGGCTTCGGCGTCCATGAGCTCTGCCAAGGGCCTCACCCTCTTCAACACTTCCTTCGTCTTGGAGGGGCTCTCGGCGACCAAGTAGAGGACATTGTAACCCCCGACCACCCTCGTCCCTAGCTCCTCAGAGACCATTATCGACTTGTCCGGGTTGAAGCCGAAGAGGCTCGAGCCGAGGCTCTCCAAAGCTCCCACGACGGTTACGTAGTACTCCTCCTTACCCACTTGGAACTTCACTGTGCCAGGGGGGAGTAAGACCTCCTTAGCCACTTGCCAGCCCTCCACCGCCGTGCCGGGGGCTAGGGAGAAGCGCCCTAGGCGCGGCTTCGCGGAGGGGAAAAGGGAGAAGAACGCCTTTTCGTTCAGCCCCACGAAGGTCAGTATCCAGACTTTCCCGGAGGCCGATACCTTAGCTCTGAACACCGAAACCCCGAACACGTCCGTGACCCCCTCAACGGCCTTGAAGGCCAAGGCGTCTTCCAAGGAAAAGGGTCTCTCTCGCGCGCTCAAGATTATGACGTTCGCCGCCAGCCCCCTGAACTGCCTCTCCACGTTGACCCTCAAGCCCTCCGCTTGGGAGACGAAGGCTATCAAGGCCGCGGCGCCCACCGCAACGCTCATGACCACTAAGAGGGACCTCAAGCCGCCGCTCTTCATGTCCTTTAAGCTCATAAGGAAGAGCTCCGCGTACTTCATTCTATCACCACCGTTTTGGACCTCCTCCTTTTAATTAAGAGGAGCAAAATTATTGGCACCACCAAGGCGAGGGCCATCGCCTCCGGCCCCAAGCTCTCGGCAGATAGCTTGACTCTCGGCTTAACTATCACGCTGGCTGAGAACACCTTCTCGTACTTCTCGCCTTGGAAGAGGTAGGAGACCTTCAGGGTAACCGGCACCGTCCCGGGCTCCGCCTCCGCGGGGACCTCGAAGGGGAACACCGCGGGCACGTCCGCCCCGGGGGAGAGCCTCGGGAGGAAGAGGGTCTTCTTGGTGAACCTTATCCCCTTCGCCTCCACAGATATCTTGACGTCGGCCGCGCTCTGGTCTCCCACGTTGGCCAGCGAGAAGCCCAGTATTCCGGAGGAGCCTGGGGAGAGCTCCTCCGGGAAGGTGGCGGCGTCGTGAACTTTGAGCACGGGGCCGGTCGCCACGCTTATCTTGTAGTTAAACGTGTCGCTGACGTTTCCGTACCTCACCCTCACAGTTATTGAGTACGTCCCGGGGTAGTTGGGGGAACAAGGCACCTCCACCAAGGCCCTCTGGCCCGGGGCTAGCTCCTTGATGAAGAAGGAACTCTTGGAGAGGGGTAAGCCGGAGGAGTAGACGTAGAGCTCCACCCCCTTCGCCGGGACCTCGCCGTCGTTAAATACCTCGAACCTTAGAACGGACTTTCCTGTCTTGAGTATGGTAGTTAGCATGTTTACCGCTACGTGCGGGGAAGGCTTGGGAACCACCTTGAACTTCTTGGTAAAGGAGGCTGAGTAGGAGCTCCCCCAAGGGTCCGTGTAGCGGGCCTCCAGCTTCAGTTCCGCCTCCTCAGCCCTCTCCGGTGGGGTTACAAAGAGCTTTAAGGTAACCTTCTTGCCCGGCGGTATATCTCCCAGCATGAAGTAGCTCGGCGTTACGTCCGAGTCCCCTGAGGAGGCCGAGAGGGTGACGGACCTCGCCTCGTCGCCCCCGGAGTTGGCGAGCTCCACGTAGACCGCGTTGGACTTCCCGCCCCTTAGCTTCTCGCCCTTTACGGCTATTACTAAGTTCGGGGGGACGTAGTTCCTAACCGGCACCTCGAACTCCTTCTTCAATTGGGACGGTAGGCAAGTGCCTCCCAAGGGGCCGGAGCAGTAGCTCAAGGCCGCGTTCAACTTAACAGACTTGGCGTCCTTGGGTACGAAGAACGTAGCGTTTATAACCTTGCTAGAGTCTGGAGGCATATCGCCTAAGTACACGTAACTGGGGTAGAGCAAGTAGGGCGAGGAGAGGCTGAGCCCCGCCCCCTTCGCGTAGCCCCTCCCGACGTTCTTGACCCTTATCGTAACTACGTCCTTTCCAACGCCCAAGCTCTTGGTTTCCAGCTCGATGGCCGGGACCGCCACCTCCGGGTTGGGCTTGACCTCTAGCTCTTCCTCCCTCTCCAAGCTGTAGGAGCCCGCAACTATCTTCACCTTGGCCTTGAGTGATTCCACCTCCCAAGGGACCGCGACCAAGCCTTCCAGGCAAACCCTCTGCGAGGGGGCGACCTCGTCGAAGGTAGCTACGCTCGACCAGTTGCTGACTTCGACTTTCACGATCACGTCCTTTACTGCCTTGTTCCACGCGTTCTCCACGCACATCCTCTCCCGGACCACGCTCCCCTCCACGACGCTCCGGGGCTCGAAGGTTACCGTAAACTCCGGGTTGAACGGTTTAACGTTGAAATTATATGCAAACGTCTTCCCAAACATCTTTACTTTCAAGATAGCTTCTTTTGCTGAGGTGGGGAGGGACCACACGAAGGCGCCTCCGGGCAAGGGCAAGGTCGGGGGGTCAACGGCCCCGGGGCTGGGCTCGAGCGTTACAGCGCCCTTCACCGGGAGGGGGCAGTTGACCTTAACCTCCACCGCGTTGTCCACTCCGGCCCACAGCTCCGTCGCGTTGAAGCTTACGTCACAGTAGCTCATAGCGACGCTGTCATTCAGAACTAGGTTACCGGCCTTGGCTACTGCGCTCAACGTAAAGGGCAGGGAGGAGGGCGTAACTGTGTAGTTGAGCGTCGTGCACCCCTTCAGCTCCAGCTTGAAGGAGTCCGGCTCGGGGGCGGCATTACGGGAGAACAACCTAATTACGAATTGTTGTTTCCTAGGGAAGCATACTTCTATTACCTTTCCTAACTTGAACGTTACGCGGGGGTCCGGGTTAACTATCATCAAGCCCTTCCCTTCGAGCTCCGCCTTCCCGTAGCGGGCCTTGTACTCGACCTCGTACTTCCCCGGAGAGGTGGGCGGGACCTCGGCCTTCGCTGCTCCCTCCCCTCCCGGGGGGACCTCCAAGGGGAGCGTCGCGAAGAAGGGCTTGGTGATTACTATATTGCCCTTAAAGGGCGCCTCTCCGACGTTCCTGAACTTCAGGGTCACGTTGCCGCCTACTTCCGACACCTCCACGGGTTCCATGACTAGCTGGGGGGAGCGGACGAAGAGCGTTAAGGAGCCCGAGGTCGCTCCGAGGGCCTTGGAGTTCCCCAACGCGTAGGCCGCGCTGGCAACGAAGCTTAACCTAATTACTTCTTTCAACGGGAGGACGTTCAGTATGACCTCCTTGCACTGCCTCGGTCTCAAGTCTCCTACGGAGAAGGTCGAGGGGGTGACTGCGGCGTCCTCCGTGGCGAGCTGGAACGTTGCATAAGAGATCAAGGTGACGGAGGGGTTGCAGACCTTGAGCCTCACGGATCCTAAGTGGCCGAGGGTCAAGTTCGCCCGTTCGGGGACCAAGTAGACCGGCGAGGGCGGCAGCGGCTTCTGTTCGGCCGCCCACACAAGCGCCAACGTCACCAAGATAGCCAGAGCCCTCTTCAAGGCATAAGGCCCGGGACAGAGTCATAGAGGGGAATTAGAGCGTTCGCCGCAGAGTGTAGGGCCTTGAGGAGGGCGAGGAGCGAGAGGTTGGCGGAGGAGGTGCTCCGATCCATGGGCTTCGAGGTGGTGAGCGTCAACGCGCCGGTAAAGGTCGGGGACAAAGAGGTGGCGGAGGTGGACTTGTTGGTCAAGCCCCCTCCCGGGCCCCTCGCGGTAGAGGTCAAGTCCGGAAAAGTGGACGTGAGCGCCGTCAGACAAGCGTACGCCAACGCGAAGGCCATAGGGGCGGAGCCTATGGTCATGGGCTCGGGGTGGGCCAACGAAGAAGCCAAGCTATTGGCAGACAAGTTGGGCGTCAAGTACCTCATGTTCGAGGACGTGATGGTAGCTAGCAAGGAAGAGCTCTACGACGTAGTCAAGGGGGCGGTCACAGAGGTTTTAGTGAGGTTCATAAACTCCTTGTACCCGGACGAACGCGCGTGCGTCATAGCGGAAGCGGGAAGCTTGGAGGAGGCAGAAAAAGCGTTGGGTAAGGAGGAGTTAAGGAAATTATTAAAGAGAATGGGCAGAGCGGGCGGCTCGGAGGCCGTGCTCGCCGCGGCGAGGCTCTCGTGTCTGTTGTGGAAGCTCTTGAAGGGGGTGAAAGGTTGACATGCCGAACGCTCGTGACCCACGTGGAGCCGGACGTGGGAGGGACCTCGGTGTACGCGCTAGTTGGCGCCAAGGGGCAGTGTTCTGAGGTCCGGGCCCCCAAGATCTTGAGGGACGTCGTGAGCAGGGCGAAGACCTACAAAATTCAGGTTATCAAGAAAATAAAGAACGCCCCGAAGAAGGTGACGTACGAGGACGGGTACTTGAAGTTCCTCTGTGAAAAGGAATGTTCCTTCGTCGTTAAGGCGTGGGCCCTCACGGGCGTTCCAGTAACCCCATTCGTTACTGACGTAGATATCGTTACCAATATGAAAAACGTGTTTACGTTTAATATAAAGGCGACCAAGGTGAGGGAGAGAGGAGGGGTGCTGGGCCTCCAGAACTTGGGCTCCGCCGTAGCGATAGACGTACGCACCTTTGACCCTTTGTCCAACTTCAAGGCTCTCTTAGTGGAACCCTTGTCCGCCCCGCGCCGCTCCTTCTACGCTTACTTCCCCGACGGGAGCCTCTACTTGGTGGGCCCGGACGTCAAGGAAAGAATAGCCGTCGTGAGGGACTTGATGGACGTGGTTTCGTTTCCCTACGGTTACTTGACTTCTATAATAAGGAAGGACAAAGTAGACGTGATCTCTAAGAGGAAGGGAACGTGGACCATTTTGAAGAGGGTCGAAGGAGCTGCCAAGAGTGCGGAGTGGTGCTTGGTTGACTCAACTCCCGCTCTAGCAATTTACTACGAGGACCACATATCGCTCGTCACCCTCCGGGAGGAGATAATAAACATAGCCGTAGAGGGGTGGAGGGCCGCCTCCTTGTCCCCGAACGCGGAGCTGTTGCTCTTGTCCACGGGAGAGGGCGTGAAGTTAATAGACTTAAACAGCGGGGAGAAGTTAAAGGAGTTCAAGCTAAAGGGGGTGGAGCTGATCTCTTGGTCGCCCTACTCCGACTTCGCCGCGCTGTGCTCCAAGGAGGCGTGTTGGATATATTCAAACTTGAGCAAGGAGATAGCTACAGTTAGGAAAGTAAGCAACGCAACCTCCGTCTGGTGGAGCCCTTCTACGTATAACTTGTACGTGGCGAGGGGGAACAAGCTGGAGATAACATTCTTCGACCCGCCCGGGGTCAAGGCCACGCTCTTAGTAGCTCGTCGCCCCATTCTTCGAGAAACTTCCCGAGAGCGTACTTGACGTCCGTCATCCCCTCGCCTTCGTAGCTCTTAGCTATAGCTAAGGCCTTCTCTAAGGCTTCGTCTATCTTGCCCTCCCTCACCATCTCGATTATGTCCCTCTGCAACATCACGTACCAGTAGAGCCCGAACCTCCTCTTGGGGTCGTCTATGAGTTCCTTGAGCTCTCGCTTGAACCTCCTGGCAAACTCGTTTATCCTCTTGAAGAATTCGTTGCTCTTCAAGCACCTCTCAATTAGTGCGAGCGCCACGTGAGCGGCGACGCCGGAGGCCCCCTCGCTGGTCACCGCTATCCTTATCCCGTCCACCTCCGCCTCGAAGGGCACGTGGACGTCGCTGCGGGAGGCCTCGGTGGCGTCGTTGACCAGTTTCCCCATCTCCTTAGCAATTCTAAATATCTTGTCGTTCACCTCTTTATTGTTTGTCGCTATTACAACTATGTCGGCGTCCTCAATGAGCTTCCTTATTTCATCTTCCCTCTCTAGGTCGGACTTAACCAGTTCTACGTTCAAATAATAAAGGTCCTCACTGAACTCCTTAGCGACGACCCTCACCCGCGCTCCCGCGTTGGCAAACTTCTGCGCCCTCCTGGTGCCCACCTTGCCCCCTCCGAACACGACTACAGTGAGCTTCGAGGCCTCGACGTACAGCGGCACGCGCATCCTTTCATCAATAGCCTCTGGCCTCGCGCGCAAATTTAACGTGTTCCTCTGATGTATCCGGGCTATTGCCGAACAGAGCGTTAGACACCGACCTTTAAGGGGCGGCTCGAATTAACGCTCGGGGTCTAACGTGCAGACCGCAGTTCAACTCCCCAAGCCCAAGCCCTCCGAGGAGGAGCTCGAGCTCTACCTCGCGGAGGCGGCCTTGAGCTATAGGTGAAGTCGTCCCCGAGGGTCAGAGAGTTTGTTGGACGACAAGACGAGGGTTAAGCTCAGCAAGAAGATGACCTACCTCTTGAGGCACAAGGAGGGCTTCGTGGACCCGGAGGGGTGGGCCAGCCTGGACTCCCTCGTACGCGAGTTGAGGAAGTTTTTCCCGTGGGTCTCGAAGGAACACGTGCTAGAGGTCATTTCCAAGGACGACAAGGGGCGATACGAGCTGAGGGGCGACAAGGTGAGGGCGAGGTACGGACACACGGTGAAGTACGTCAGGCCGACCTTGGAGGAGTCCTACGAAACACTACTCTACCACGGAACCTCTTGCGAGGCCGCGAGGGCCATACTCAAGGAGGGCATAAAACCTATGAAGAGGAACTTCGTCCACCTCACCACCAGCTTAGAGGAGGCTATAGAGAACGCGAGGAGGAAGGGTAAGTGCATAAAGGTCTTGATTGTGGACGGGGAGTGCTTGAGGAAGAGAGGAATAAAAATCTACAAGGCAGGGAAGCACGTAAGGGTGTGCAGCTACGTCCCGCCCGAGTGCGTGGTGGGAGAGGCTTGAGCGCCTCCCCTACGACTGGCTGAAGGACAGGGAACCCTTCTCAAACTTGAGGGTTGAGGGGCCCGTAATAGTTAGGATGGACGGCGTTAGCTTCGGGAAGTACTCCAAGCTGTTGGGCAAGCATAGAGACGAAAGGCTTCACAACGCCTTGGTCTCGTCCGCCAAGGAGTTGGTGGAGTACTACTCTTGCGACTCCGCTTACGTCTCCAGCGACGAGGTGAGCGTCTACTGCAAGCTCCCTCCCTTCGGGGGGAGGGTGGAGAAGCTGGTCTCCGTGTTCTCCTCCTTCTTGGGTTCCCACTTCTCCGTGAAGGTGAGTCCCCTCCCGCCGGGGTGGTTCGACGGCCGCGTGGTCTTGGCGGGCGACTGGAAGGCCTACGTTATGTGGAGGCTTAAGGTGACCGTGTGCAACTACGCCTCCTCCGTCGCGAGGAAGCCTTGTTCCCAAGCCTTGAAGGAGGTCCGCTTGCCCCCGGAGGCCTTCGGCACCCTCTTGGAGAGGGTCGAGGTGCTGAAGAAAGGCTACACCCGCTGACGGGGGAGGAGGTCACCGTAACTAGGAGGGTACTCAAGGAGTTCCGGGGGGAAGGGGTGTTGAGGCGCTTGGGCCTCACTCCTTCCTGAGCACCGCCACGTCGCCCAAGGTGAGCTCCGCGGGGCCTTGGAACTTGGGGGCCTCGCTCTCCTCGTACTCTACCTTCTTCACCAGCTCCACCCCCAGCACCCTCTCCAGCTTCCTCGCGAGCTCCAAGTCCGGCTCCAAGCGCCCTAGTTCTATCCTCTTGATCACGGTCTCGTGCTCCCCGACCTTCATGCCCAGCTCCCTCCTGCTCAGCCCCAAGCGCTCCCTAGCCTTCCGAACCCTCTCGGCGTAGTCCTCCACCACTACGTACTCAACGACCTTCTTGGTCTTGGGTTTCGGAGCGGCCTTCCGCTCCTTCTTGGGGAGAGGAGCGACCTTGGCCTTGACGGAGCGGAAGCAAGACTCGCAGAGCACCATTTCCGCGCCCTCTATGTAGACCCGGTACGCCTTGCCGTAGATGGGCCTCCCGCACATCTCACAATATAGGACGTTGCCCTTCATGAGGTTCGTGACCCTTCTAGCCTTCTCCTAAACTTAGATTTTAAGTTTTAGCGCCCGCTGGTCGCGACGAGCGCCTTAGACTTGAGCTGCTCGTAGTACTTCTTGTTGTATATGCACCCCGGGTCCGGGGCCAAGGGGTCGTTGAAGTACCCGTAGGCCCTAGCCCTACAACCACCACATATCTCGCGGTAGGGACAAGTCCTACAGAAGCCCCACAAGTTGTTCCTGTCCCTCAGCTTCTGGAACAGCTCGCTGGTCTCCCATATCTCCCTGAAGTCCTTCTCCCTTACGTTGCCCATGGGGACCGGGAGGAACACGCACGGGGTTACGGTGCCCTCCGGCTCCAAGGCCGCGTAGATCCTCCCCGCGCCGCAGCCTCCCACGAACTCCGCCAAGGCGCTTATCACCTTATCCATGTCCAGTTCCTCAGGCTTGCCGACGTACATGTGGGTGGGGGCCACTATCCCTAGGCCCGCTTGTAAGCAGACCCTCCCGAACTGGGGGGCGGTGCTCACTATCTCCAAGTTCCTCCTCTTCATCTCTAGGGCTATCTTTTTCAAGAACTCCTCCCTCTCTTCGGGACTCAAGTCCAAATCGATTATCTCCTTACCTCTTCCAGTTGGTACGAAGTTGAAGAAGACCACCCTCTTTATTCCTATCTCTTCCGCCAAGTCCAATATATCGTCTACCTCGTCCACGTTCAGCCTAGTTACAGTAGTTGCCATTGCCGCGTTCATCCCCAGCTCGGCCGCATTCTTCAGCGCCTTAACGGCCCTCTTCCAGCTCCCGGGGATCCCCCTGAACTCGTCGTGCTTCTTCGGGTCCGCCGAGTCCACGGAGACTTCCACGTACCTAACCCCGGCCCTCTTCGCCTTCTCGGCCATCCTCTTGTCCGCGAGGAGCCAGCCGTTGGTGGCCACCGCGACGTATATGAAGCGGTCGCTCAGCTCCTTGACTACCCTCCAGAAGTGAGGGTGTATGGTGGGCTCGCCGCCGCTCAAGGCTACGGCCGCCACCCCCGCGCGGTCCAACTGCTCTACTACGTTCAACTTCTCCTCCAAGGTTAACTCGTTGGGTAGGGGCTTGTCGGCCCTCTGGTAGCAGTGCTTGCAGCGCAAGTTACACATGTTGGTGAAGTTCCAGACCACCAAGAAGGGCGCGGGGAACTTCTGGGGCACCGAGACGCCGTAGAGGGCCAAGCCCTCTAGGACCAGTGCCAGCCCCCTCCTCACGGCCGGGTCGGACAGAGCTGCCTTGACCTCCTCTTCCTTTACCTTGAACAGCTTAGCAATTGTGGATATCGTAAACTTTATGAAGCTTTTCGTTAAGATGGCCGAAGGACAGCTCACCTTCTCCCCGGCGTACTCCGCCATTGCGAAGAAAGACACCCTCTCGGTGACCGTCCTTCCGCCTATCTCGCACGTGACCCTCTTGGAGGCCTTGCGCAACAAGGTCCTAGTCAGCGGGTTGTTGAAGGTCGCTCTGAGGCCGGCAAGGAACGCTCCCATTCCGGAAGTCATTGAACCACCGCTCTCTAAATCCAAGAACTCTAAATAAGTAAGTGGGATAAGGTTTTCTAACGAGACAGCCGACACTCAAAACCCTTGGACGCCGGAGGCGTAGGACGAGAGTGTCGAAGGCATGTCTTGGCTCCTGCTGAGGCCCGACTCGGTGGCGGTGTGGAAGGACCCGGCGGTGAACGAGAGGCTGAGCTGGTATAAAGACGTAATGTTGAACCGCGCCCAAGCTAAGTTCTTGATAGCGAAGTCTATAGCCGCCGAGGCGAGGCCGGAGGAGCTGAGCGAGAGGGAGCTCTGGGAGCTTCACTCGACGCTGAGGGAAGAGTTCGAGAGGAGGTGGGAAGAGGCCAAGAGGGGGAAGTGGTTTAAAGAGGTGAAGAACAATTTCTTAGACGTCAAGGTGGAGCTCGCTAAGAGGCTCTTGGGGCCCCCTTGTAGGCTGTGCGAGAGGCGCTGCCCGGTGGACCGGAGGAAGGCCAGGGGAGCTTGCTTGGTGGACCACAAGGCCTACGTCCACTCGGCCTTCCTCCACTTAGGAGAGGAGGCCCCCTTAGTCCCCTCCGGCACGATCTTCTACGGCGGCTGTCCGTTCAAGTGCGTGTTCTGCCAGAACTGGGACATAAGCCAAGAGAGGCCTACCGAGGCCCCGGCGCTGGGCCCGGAGGAGCTGGCGAGGGTCCAAGAGAGGCTCCGGCGCGAGGGGGCGAGGAACGTGAACCACGTCGGGGGAGACCCCATCCCGAGTGCCCACATCATAATTGAGAGCTTAAAGTACTTGAAGGTCAACGTTCCCCAACTTTGGAACAGCAACATGTACATGACGGAGGAGCTGTTAGAGCTGTTGTTAGATATAATAGACATCTGGCTCCCGGACTTCAAGTACTGGGACGACCGCTGCGCGTGGAGGCTGAGCGGCGTGAGGAGGTATAGGGAAGTGGTGACCAGGAACATATACAAGGCCGCCCAGAAGGGCGACATGATAATAAGGCACTTGGTTATGCCCAATCACTTAGAGTGCGATACGTTCCCGATACTCGAGTGGATAGCCGAGAACGTTAAGGATAAAGTATTAGTCAACATAATGGAGCAGTACCGCCCGGAGTACTTGGTGCTCAAGTTCCCCCAGCGTTGGCCAGACATAGCGAGGCCGGTGAGCGCGGAGGAGGTAGAGGCCGCCCGCAAGAGGGCCGACGAGCTGGGGATAGTGTGGAGGCCCGTCAGCTGAGGGAGCGCAAGAACTCGACCACGTGCCTCCTGACCAGCTCCTTCTCGGCCTCCGTAACCGGCTTGTGACCCATCCCGTCCACCACTACCAAGTGACACTCCTTGACCTTTTCGCAGAACTCCAAGCTCTGCTCTAAGGGCACCACCTTGTCCTCTGTCCCGTGTATTACGAGGATTGGAGCTTTGAACTCCATGTTTATGGGGCTCAGCTCTATCATAACCTCCTCGTCAACTTGGCTGGTTATGTCTTCGTATATCTTCGGAAACTTCTCTTTCAAGTGAGCGAGCTGCTTCCTCAAGTTCGTCGGAGGGGCGACCGCGACCGCGGGCCTCCCCTTGGAGGCGGAGTGCAAGAGGGCCAAGGCGCCCCCCATGCTGTGGCCCCCGTAAACGTCCGCCTCCAACTCCTTGGTGGCCTCCCAAGCCTTCGCTAGGACGCTGGGGAGCGTCGGAACTATCACTTCATCGGCGACTTCCTTGAAAGCCTTCACAAGCCACTTTATCCTGGTGGGCGAGGAGCCGTAGCCGTGGAACACAGCCGCCTTCACTCACCGCGCCCGCCGGGGGGCTGGCGAGTACAATATAACGTTTTGTCGTAGCCGACCGCTGGGACCCAAGCCTTGAGCGTTACCCTAGCGGTCGGGGGAGGAGGGAGGGAAACCGAAGAGTTCATCAAGAACTTCATACTTCCCTTGTTCAAGATAAGGAGCTTGGGGAGCGTGGGCCTGGACGACTTGGAGGACGGGGCCGCGGTCCCCATAGGGGACAACAAGTACTTAGTGGTCTCCGTGGACAGCTATACTGTCAGCCCCCCGTTCTTCCCTGGGGGCGACATAGGCAAGCTCGCCGCTACGGGCTCCCTCAACGACGTCGCAGTAATGGGCGCAGAGCCCAAAGCGCTTATGGACGCCATAATAGTTGAGGAGGGGTTCAAGTTAAGCGACTTAAAGACGATATTGAAATCTATGTCCGAAGTTACGAACTCCCTAAACGTGGCGCTGCTCGGAGGGGACACTAAGGTCATGCCAAAGGGCAGCGTAGATAAAATAGTCATCTCGACCGTCGGTATAGGGATAGCAGAAGGACCCTTGCTGACCTTAGACCGGGGGGAGCCGGGGGACAAGGTCCTAGTCACCGGGCCGGTGGGCGACCACGGCGCCACCATCCTCGCCCTCCAGTTCGGCCTACAAGTGAAGACGCTGAAGAGCGACGTCAGGCCGGTGTGGCCAGCAGTTAAGGCGTTGAGGGAAGCGTTGGGCGAGGACTTGAAGGCCGCTAAGGACCCCACCAGAGGGGGCTTGGCTATGGCTCTCAACGAGCTCGCGGAGAGGAGCAAGACCACAGTATACGTCGAGGAGGCTAGGGTGCCGATAAGGGAGGCCGTCAAGGAGTACGCGGAGATGCTGGGGGTGGAGCCCCTGGCCTTGGCCAGCGAGGGGCAAGCGGTCTTCGTAGTTAAGGGGGACAGAGCGGAGGAGGCGCTGGAGGTCTTGAGGAAGGCGGGCTTCGAGGAGGCCGCGATAATAGGGGAGCTGAGGAAGGGCAAGCCCGGCTACGTGATATCGCGCACCCCCGTCGGCGGGCTGAGGCTCTTGGAGAAGCCCAGCGGGGAGCTGGTGCCTAGGATTTGTTGAACTACCTAGGCTCCTTCCGGAGGACTTCCTTCACCTCCAAGTACGGCGCCGACCCCCGCGCCACCGCCTTCGCTATCGCTACGACCTCCTCCGGCTCGGGGCACCAGAGGCCAGCTGCGTAAACCCAAGCGGTCCCGTCCGTAACTACGCTATCGCACTTGGAGAGCGGGCCCCCGGGAGGGCCGGGCAAGTTGACGGGCCTCGAGTGCCCCAGGCAGAGCAGCTTCAGCTTCAAAGTCTTGTTAGAAAACTCCTCCGGGTCCTTCACGAGCTCGACTAGCCTCGCAGTGTTGTTGGAACAGAAGAGGTAAGTTTTCCCGAACGTAATTGAAGAGTTATCGTACCTCAAGACCAACGTCGTCTCGTTCTTAATTTTTATGAATAGCCTTACGGAGCGGAGCGACTGGGCGCAGGCCTCCCCCTCCCGCCACACCTCCACGAGGGCGCCGTCCGCGCGGGCCCGGTAACAGAAGTTCGGGAGCGTCAAGGGGAGCTCCAACGTGTCGTTCCAGTAGCCCAAGTACTGGAGGGCCAGGCCGTTCAATGTTACGTTGTGGACTACTAAGATTAGAGAGCAGAGCGCCCCCAAACCCCGTTCCCGGGGAACGGGGGCTCGGCGCCCGTAACCTGTCATCACTCGCGGGGAGCTCTCTGCCGGCCAAGTGTCGTCATCGCCTCCCAAGAGACCGCCTCAAGGTCCGGCGCCCTGTTAATGACGAACGCGAGGTCCAGCGCCCTCACCTCCGAGCACTCCGGGCCCGCGCAAGCGTCCCAAGGGTCAGGGACGCGGAGGTCCCTCAGCTTGCCGGAGAAGGGCCTCTCCAAGAGTTTGGCGAGGAAGTTCAGCTGGCCCTCCTCCTCCAAGTGTACGTTCGCCTCCGTCTTCACCGGGGACTTCCAAGACTTGCTCTCCAGCCAAGGCCCCCTTACCTTGACCTTCTCCGCCCCCGGACGGCGGAGCTCCCTCGCCCTAGGAGGGGAGTACTCGCTCGGGGGCGCCCTTACTTCTATCCTCTTAGCCCTCTCGGTGACGTCGTGAGGCTTGTAGTTCTTCATGTAAATTACCGTGTCAGAACGCGCCACCACGGGTGCGGAGCCTCCGGAGACCAGCACCAAGCTCAAGCCGAACTCCTTCAAGCTCTCCAACTTCTCCGACAACGTTTCGACAGTCTTTATATCGTATATTTCGTTCAACCTCTCGTCGAAGTGTAAGAAGTTAGTGGCGGTGTAGTCCTCGTCTATTATCAAGGCCCTCGAGCCCGCCTCTACCGCCTCTTGAAACGAGGCCGCCGCGCTGGTGGCCCCGGAGGCGTCGTCCGTGGAGAACCTTTCCGAGCCCTCCAGCTTTATGAAAGTGGAGACGTCCACTCCCGCCACCCGCCTCCCGTCTTCTGACCTAACGTAGAACATGTTCTTGTCGCTCAGTACGAACTCCCTGCCGTCCCCCGGTATGTGGTCCCAAACCCCCTTTGCCAACGCCTCTATTAAGGTGGTCTTGCCGTGGAAGGCCGGGCCGGTGACGGAGGTTATCCCCTTCCGGACCCCCATGCCGCTTATAGGCCCCTCGTTGGTCTCTATCTCCACCCTCAGGCTGGGAGGGCTCTCGAAGGGCACCGCCCCCTCCAAGGGCTCCTCGCAGTCCCCGCACCTCCGCGGCAAGACGCTGCCGTCCGCCACGAAGGCTATCAACCCTTTTTCGGCCATCTTCTTCCTTATCTCTTGTTGTACCTTCCAGACCTTGTTCCACCGCTCCAAGTCCTCGTCCCTTGAAAGCGCCTCCTCAACGGCTTTGGGGAGCTTCCTCAAGAGCAGCTCCGAGGCGCGGTCGGCCAAGACCCTCCTTCCCCTGGAGGGCAAGCCGACCCAAATTCTGAAGGCTATCTTATTGCCGAAGCATTTAACTGAACTCCTCCTTAGGATAGCGTTCGAAGGCTTGGGAACTGCCAAGAGGCCGCTCTTCCCCTCCCCCATTTTGGAGCTGTACGCCCTCAAGGAGGCGTATAATTTCCTTAGGAAGTAGTCCTCCGCGGGCAAGGGGAGGTCGCACCGGGCCGGGGCCTCGGCCCTAACCACGCTGGGGGGCGCGAAGGGGTCCCCTTGCACCCTCGCGACCTCGAAGGCGAGGCGCCCTACGGAGAACCGAACCCCCTTGAGCTCCTTGTAAGCCTTGTATCCCCTTCCGTCTATCTTCGCCAAGATTTTCTCTACGTCCACGGCCGAGCCCAGCCGTGCTCGCAAGGTTATTAATTTCGGTGGGCCCCGGCTGGGGGGAACGACTTGAACGACGACCTATACCTCCTCGCCCTCATGACCGCCGCCACGTTGGCCGGGGTGCTCACGGCGCTGGCCGCCACTTTCATTTTGAACAAGAAGAAAGAGGAGGAAAAGAAGTACGTAACTGTGGTCAAGTGTCCCAACTGCGGTTACGAGGAGAAGAGGGAGTGGAGGGAGGGGGACTTCGTAGGCATGGTTGAGGGGCCTTGCCCTAAGTGCGGAGGGATGAGGGTGGTGTGGAACATTTACTTGGAGGACCGCGAAGAGGAGCGCCCTAAAGGGGAACCCTGAAGTCCTCCTTGACCACGTTGAAAGCTATGTGGGTGACGCTCTTCTTGATCTCCTTCCTCTCTAGCAAATCCTTAACGAAGAAGTCTAAAGCCTTCACGTCCTTAAACTTAGCAATCAACAGTACATCGTAATCTCCGGTTATGTCATATATAGCAATTACGTTTTTTATGTTTTTCAGCTCCTCCTCCAATTCCTTCAATTTTGAGCCTTCGACGCTCAACATTATTATTGCGGTCACTTGGTACCCTAGGACGGAGAAGTCCATCAGCGGCACGAACCCCTTTATTATCCCTTTTGAGAGCATCTTCTTCAAGCGGTTGTGGACCGTCGCGGGGGACACGTTGAGCTCTCTCGCTATCTCCCTAACCCCCTTGCGGGCGTTCTCCATCAGTAAGGAGAGGATCTTATAGTCCAGCTCGTCCAAATCCTTATGGCCCCTCATAATCCCCTTCAGCTCCGGTCCTCGGGAGAGCCTCGTGAGACTGAAGAATTATATGGAGGCGTTCACTATAGCGTCCTTCGCGGAGCTGCCGTGGACCGGCTCCACGCTCGACGCTGAGGCCTTGCTGGAAGCGGCCCAAGACCCGATGGCCGTGCTGAACTTCGGAAGGTGCTACATAAAGTCCTACCTGGCGAGGAGGATTCAAGAGTGCGGGCTGGTAAAGAGGGGCACCTTCATACTCTCCTCCGGGAAGCGAAGCGACGTTTACGTAGACATGAGGAAGCTTTGGAGCTTTCCCAAGCTCGCTAGGTTAGCAGCACTGCTCATGTCCGCCCTAATAAGGTCTAAGGTGGAGTATGCGACGATAGTCGGAGTGGCCACCGGCGGGATACCCCTCGCGGCCCACTTGTCCGTAACCTTGGGTTGGCCCATGGGCTACGCGAGGCCGAAGAGGAAGGAACACGGTCAAATGAGGCTGGTAGAGGGCGTAGAGCCCGGCCAGAAGGTAGTTGTAGTGGACGACGTGACCACCACCGGCGGCAGCTTGGCGAAGACCATAGACGCCTTGAGGGACTTCGGGGCAGAGCCTGTCTTGGCGGCCGCCTTGTTGGACAGAGAGGAGGGCAGCGTAGAGGAGATAGAAAAGAGGGGCGTGGAGTTCATCAGGTTGTTGACTCTTAACCAAGTGTTGAGGGGGTTGAGGTGCGAGTGATCTGCCCTAAGAAGATGCTCAACGGCCCTTGCGGAGGCGTGAGGGGAGAGCTCTGCGAGGTCGACGACTTCAAGTGCCCCTTCGTCGAGGCGTTTAGGAACTTAAGGAGCTCCGAGTACCTAAAGCCCTTGTTGGACCCCGGGTTCAAGGTGGGCTGCGAAGTCGTAGAGGTGGAGCCCTCCCCGTACGTCAAGAAGCTCGAGGACTTCGCGGTCTCGGCGGAGGTCGAACCTTGGGGGCCGGAGGAGCTGGAGAGGGCCTCGAAGTGGAGGGTGGACGCGCTGAACGTCACCGACAACCCCCTGGGCTTGCCCCACTTGGACTCGGTCTGGGCATCGGCCGCGCTGGCCTCCAAGGGAAAGGAGGTCATAGCCCAGCTGACTTGTAGGGGGAGGACGAGGGAGGCGCTCGCTTCCTCCTTGCTCGCGCTTGATGCCTCTGGGGTCAACAACGTTTTAGCCTTGACGGGCGACTGGGCCCCCAACGCGGCCTTCGACCTAGACGCGGTGAGGCTCGTCTGCTTGGTACAAGCCTTGAGGAAAGGGGTCGACTGGGAGGGGAGAAAGACTAGGAGGGTAAGGCTTTCGGTGGGGGTGGCCTCCAACCCGTACTTCAGTTACGAAGAGAAGAGGCTCTTGAGGAAGGCCCACGCCGGGGCCCAGTTCGCCCAGACACAACCGGTGTTCAAGAAGGAACTGTTGTACAAGATAAAGAAATACCCCCTCCCCACCGTGCCCAGCCTCTTGCTCACCACCTCTAGGAAAGTGGTGAGGGCATTAATGGAGAGGGGAGTGGACGCGAAGGAGTTCTACGAGGAGCTGGTGAAGGCTAAGAGGGAAGGCAAGGCTGACGAGCTCGTGCTCAAGAAATCCCTAGAGATGTACGAGGAGGCCTACTCGTCGGAGCTCCCCGGGGTACACTTGATGGCCCCCGGCAGGCCGGACTTGCTCGAGCGCTTCCTAGAGCTTTTGAGGCTTTAGTCCGATGGGCCCTCGGGTAGGCGTTTTGGAGTGGCGCCCGAGACACTACATCAAGGTAACCGACTACGCCTCTAAGTCGGTTATTAAGGTGCTTCCCGCCGACAGCTTGCTCGACGCGGCCAACCTCATGATAAGGTTCAAAATAAGGCACTTGCCCGTTACCGACACAGAGGGCAGGGTGATAGGGCTAATAGGCATAAGGGACGTCGCGGACGCCTTGCTCAAGAAGGGGAGAGAGAGGCTGGAGGAGGAGAAGGTCGTCGACTGGATGAACGACCAGCCCGTGAAGGTGAGCGAGGACGTCTCGTTGCACAAGGCAGTGGAGTTGATGTTGGAGACCGGGGTAGGCTCCATAGTAATTACGGACGATATGGACGTAATAAAGGGGATATTGAGCGAGAAGGACGTGGTCAAGTTCCTCTCCGTGGTACCCTCCATAGAGGCAGTAGCGAACGTGGCCTCGCCGATAAGCACCTACGTTTTGGCTGGGTCGTCGGTGAGGGAAGTGTTAGAACTGATGATGGAGCTATGGTCCAAGCACTTAGTTATGAGTAGGGAGGGCAAGGTGGTTGGCGTGATATCCATGCTAGACTTAGTGAAGAAGGCGCTGGAAGACGGCCTTTCGGCCCCGGCGGACGACGCGGTCAAGAGGACGGAAGTCCTACCCCCTGAGGCGCCCATCTCGCTCGCCGCCGCCATAATGGTATCCAAGAACAAGGAGGCGCTCTTGGTCGGGAGGAAGGAGCCGGACTCGATAGTTACTGAAAAGAACATGGTGAGGGGCGCCTTAGAGGTGCTGTCCAAGCTATGATCGTGGCGCTGGGAAGGGGGCTGGAGGCCTACATAATCTTCAAGGGCGAGGTCCTCGCCTTCGAGCCGGAGGGCGGGGAGGGGCTGTTCACGGGCTCCCCTCCCCGCTTCCTCAAGCCCTCCGGGGCCGGCTCCCGCGGGCCCTTCTCGTGGAGGCCGCTGGAGTTCGAAGGCCTTAGGGGAAGGGTTACCGGCTACGAGGTGCTAGTAGGGGGGACTAGAGTAGTATACGCGGGGGGAGCGAAGGAGCCCTTTTCGGTCGAAGCCGACGTGATCTTGGCCCCCGCCGGAGGGGGTTGGTACATGGACGCCAAGGGCTTCTGTAAAACCTTGAGGATGTCGAAGTTTAAGGTAGCAGTGCCCATAGCTGTTTGGAACCCCGGCACAAACCTCCCCCTTGAAGGAATAGAAGAAGTTAGGAACGAGTGCAGGGGGTTCAATAGGGTAAGGGCAATGGGGTCTTGGAAAGTTCATTTTAAGGGGGGAAAAGCGACAGTTGCCCTAATAGAGCCCGGGAGACCACAACTTATAATCAAAAAGCTTTTAAAGAGCGGGAGACTATAGTCACACGGTGGCCGGTTTGAACGCCGCCGATCAGAGAGCTAGGCTCGCGAAGGAGCGCCGAGCGGTGCTGGAGTACCTAGCGCTGAAGGCGCTGGCGAACAAGAAGAACGTCCTCCAAGCGCTGTACGAGTACTTGGTCCTCAACACCTCCCCCAGCGAGGCCGCTAAGAAGTACGGGATAAACAAGACCCAACTAAAGAGCACCGCCTACCAGCTGATGAGCAAGGGGAGGCCCGCTCTGGTGGTCAAGCTCATGAAGCTCGCTTGGCCCTACATAATGGAGATAGAGCCCTTAGTTGAGAACAACTACTGCAAGGCTTGCAACTCCGTGATCCACACTAACCACGCCGAACCCCACATAGCCGTGAGGCACCAAGACATAATACAGAAGACCGCCCTAGAGGTTGAGAGGAAGCTCAAGGAGGCCATAAAGGCGAAGAAGCAAGTGGTCCGCGCTTGAGGAACACCCCGGTCTTTTCTCGCTCACACCCCAGTTTCACTTCCCTCCTCGCGCTCATTCCTCGCCCCGGACCTAAGGTGAAGAGGGGGCAGAAGTGACCTATACCGTAGTGGCGCGCAAGGGGGCGGAGTTGGCCTCCCTAACGGTTTCCCCCTCCCCCGGAGTGGGGAGGAGGGCCGTCTGGTGGGGCCCCAAGGGGGTGGTAGTGGTCCAAGGCTACTCCTCAAGGGAGCTCGCGAAGGCCGCCTACGAGAGGATAGACGACCCCGAGGAGGCGTTGGAGGTCGTGCTTAACGACCCCCTGGCGGGCTACCGCCAAGCGATAGTGGTGCCCCGGGAAGGTGAGGTGCAGAGCTTCACCGGGGTAGGTACCTTGCCGGCCAAGGGTTTCGTCAAGAGGAGGTTGGGGGAGTTGGAGCTTTATTGCATAGGCAACGGCCTCGCGAACGCAAAGGTCTTGACCTCCTCTTGCTCCACGAGCTCTAACGACGTACTCAAGGCGGTCTTCGAAGTCGCTCGGGTGGCGGAAGCTTACGGGGGCAACCGGCCCGGCTCCAAGAGCGCCGCGCTGGTTTACCTAGGCAATTTTAGCTTCTTCGAGGAGGTGCTTAAGTCCGAGTCCCCGGTCCACCGCTTGTGGGCGGAGCTGGTGGCTCCCACGCCCCTTTATTAGTCCCGAGGGGGCCCTACAACGCATCGGGTGGTCCAGCGGTGAGGAGAGGAATGACGGACCTAGCTATAATAGCGTTCGCGGTGGCGACCGCTACCTTCATGTTGTCCATGATAATGATAGGAGCAATGAACGCCCACATGAATCAGATGGAGAAGCAAGTGGAAGTCCTAAGCAAGAACTTGGACGCGATGAAGGTTCAAGTACAAGCGCTGAGGGCCCAGCTGGAGCAGCTGATAAAGTACAGCCCTCTCTACAACGGGTAAGGTTTTAACTGGTTACATAGTGGTCTTTTTCTGGACGGGAGCATGAGTTTCTTCTTCTCCTTCATAAAGAAGGAGATTGAGGCCACCATAAAGGAAGCCGTGCTCCCCTTGGGGGAGTTGGAAAAGATCTACTCTTTTAAGGATGCTCAAGACTTAGACTCCAAAGCCTTGGCGATCGCTAAGGCCCTCGGCGTGGACGACGAGGAAGACTTGATTAACGCTATAAAGAGGGCTCTCAGCGGAAAAGGGCGTTGAAGAGGCTCTTGGGCTACGTCTCCTCGACCGCTTGCGAGGACTCATTGAAGTTGCACATAATATTTGAAGGCCCGCTGAAGGAGAAGCTCGCGAAGAAGGGCGTCGAAGTAGTGGACGCCTCAATAGACGCCATGGCCTTCGCGGACGTGCTCAGGAGCAAGGAACCAGAAGAGGTCTTGCTCGTAGGAGTTAAGAAGAGGGGGAGGGCGCCGGGATTTTACTTGTGGAGGCCGGAGGAGCTGAAGGTCGAGGACACTTACGCCCTCTCCAAGCTCGCCCAAGCCACCCTGACGGGCTGGCTCGACGTGGACGCGCTGATAGACGGCCTCCGGGTGTTCGCCCCCGAGTACGTAAGTAGGATAAGGGTGCTCGAGTGCGAGCCCCCTTGCGGGGACTGGGAGAGGGCTTTGGAGGAGGTGTTGGAATGAGGCGCGCGCTGGTCCTAGGGCTGGGGAACCGGAACCTCGGGGACGACGCCGTGGGCAGCTGCCTAGCCGAAGCCTTGGCGGCGAGGGCCCCGGAGGGGGTGGAAGTGAAGGACGGGGACGACATGGGCTTGGGCCTCTTGGGCTTCCTCGAGGGCTACGATTTGGTAATATTCGTGGACGCATCTCCGGACGTAGAGGACGTGGAGGCCTTCCTCATAGAGGCGGAAAAGGCGGAGTTGGAGGAAGCGAGGGAGATGGTCCAAGACAGCCACAAGGCCGGGCCCGTTGCGCTGGCGGTCCTAGCTAAGAAGTCCGGCCTATTTCAAGGGAAGGCTTACTTCGTCGCCTTCAAGCCCGAGAGCTTGTGCTTTATGTGTAAGCCCTCCGAGGCCAGCTTGGAGAGGGCCCTGAAGGCGGCCGAACTCGTTAACAAACTGTTACAGAAGGAAGGCTTCCCCCAGTTCGACTTGGAGGGGCTTCGGCTCGACCTAATTAGGACGTGTGAGAAGTCCTCTGTCGAGGCGTCTTGGGCCGTTTGACGAAGGTCGTTTTGGACGCGGTGAAACCGATAAAGGGACCCAGTATAGTGGACGTCTCCAAAGAATTAGCCGACGCCGGGGGAGTGGGGAAGGTCATCATAAGGGTGGACGAGGTGGACGTGGGAAGCATAACTATGACCATAACTATAGAGGGTAACGACATAGACTTCGACAAGGTAGTAGACGTCCTCGAGAGGTTAGGGGTGGTGATCCACTCGATAGACGAGGCCGAGGCCGAGCCATGAGGTGTGCAGTCTGCGGAAAGAGGGTCGTGGCCAAGGACTACTCCGGGAGGCCGCTCTGCGAGGAACACTTCTTACAGAGCGTGGTGGAGAGGGCAGAGAAGGAGCTGGAGGGGGTAAACTCTAAGATTTTGCTCGCGGTCTCCGGCGGGAAGGACTCGTTAGTACTCATGGACGTGGTCGCCCAGCTGCGGGACCCGAAGGACTTGGTGGCGGCCACCGTGGTGGAAGGGGCCCCAGGAGGGTACAGAGTTAAGGAAGCTCAAGTCGCCAAAAGGTTCGCAGAAAAGCTCGGAATAAAACACATTACAATTACGTTTAAGGAGCTGTTCGGGAAGAGCTTAGAGGAGATGGTTGCCAAAGGGAAGCTCAGTCCTTGCACTTACTGCGGCGTCTTCCGCAGGAGGGCGCTGGAGGTCCTCGCTAGGAGGTTGGGCGCCGTGGTGGCGACCGGCCACACCTTGGACGACGAGGCCCACACGGCCCTCTTGAATTTGTTGAGGGGCTCTTGGGACGACCTCTTGAGGCTGAACGCCAAGAGCAGGATAAAACCGCTAAGAAAGGTCTACGAGAGGGAGGTGTCTATATACGCGTACATAAAGAAGTTCCCCTTCCAGAGCGAGGAGTGTCCGTACATAGTTAGGAGGCCCTCCCTGAGGGGGAGGCTGAGGGAGGAGCTCTTCGAGTACGAGAGGGAGAGGCCGGGGACGCTCTTCAAGTGGAGGGAGAGGTTCGAGGGGCTCGGGGAGCCGAAGAGGCGCTTCAAGCTCTGCGAGCGCTGCGGCTTCCCGACCTCCCCGAACCGGAGGGTCTGCAAGGTCTGCGAGCTGGCAGAGGAGGTGGGGGCCTCAGTGCCCAGACTCGAGGAGCATCTCCAAGTAGGTCTTCTCGACGACCTCGGCGTCCGGGAATAGGGACGCAAGCTCCTTGAGCTCCTCCGGCCCGGCCCCCTCCGACTCTATCTCTACGAAGTAGCCGAGGCCCTCCACGTAGTCCAGAGTTATTGTGGCGCCCTTCGCCTTCCAGTACTCCCTCTTTTTCCTGACCACTGCGACGGGCTTCAAGCAGAGCTTTTCTAAGAAGGCCTTTAGTTTCTCGCAGCTGCCCACTTCGGTCTCTATCTCCTCCCTCCCCTTAACGCCCTCGACGACCTTCTTGGGGCCCTTGTAGGTCAAGAAGCAACGGTCGCCCCTCCTCCTAAGCCTGACCGCCTCGTCCGTCTCGGCGAAGTTCCTACAACACCCCCCAACGCAGTCGAAGTTGAAGTAGACGTCCTCCTCTTCCGCCTCGCCCGCGAACTGGGCGAGGCCCTTGATCACCTCTCTGGCCCTTTCGGGGTCCCTAACGCGGAGCTTGACCTCGAGCTCCAAGCCTACCGCCGCCCCACCTTCATCCTTTATAATTTAGCCCTTTGCGCGCGGAGGGGGTGAGAGAGGAGTGGCCTCTGAGAGCTCTGTGGCCAGGCCGCCCGTGTGTAGCAGCTGCGGGAGGTTGGTGGTCCCCCTCGAGAAGGAAGTAGGGGTCCACTTCCGGTGCCCCAACTGCGGGGAAGTGATCATCTGGCGCTGTCCCAAGTGTAGGAAGCAGAGCAAACCCTATAGGTGCCCCCGCTGCGGCTTCGAAGGACCTTAAGAGGTGGTCGCGATGGTGAAAGTATTAGTCGTAGCTAAGGTCTACCCGGACAGCGTGGAGAGGAACTTGGAAGAGATGGTAGAAAACATAAAGAAGAGCTTGCCGGAGGGGTACGAGCTCCTCCAGTACCAGAAGGTCCCGGTGGCCTTCGGCCTCAACTTGTTGAAGGTATACGTAGCCATGCCCGAGGAGACCGAAGGCGGCACGGAGAAGCTCGAAGAGGTGTTGAAGGGGGTCGAAGGGGTCAGTGAGGTAGAAATAGAAACGGTCCACAGGATGAGCTACTAGCGCTTTTTGGTATAACCGACGCGAGTACTCCCCTATATTAGGTATGAGGGCGACTGACCCTTAGGGGCCGCCCGATGAGCTTAGCCCTAGCGCGCGTAAGGGAGTTCTTGGAAGAGTACGGGGAGAGGGCGGCCCTCGTGCTCAAGGCTGCCCTCCAAGTTACTGACAAGTACAGGGCGGAGGGCAAGAACGCGCTGGGGGACTTCGACTACAAGGGGCTTACCCAAACTCTGAAACTGATGGGGGTGGAGTACAAGCCCTCCTTGCTCCTATCGAAGTTAGAGAAAGAGTACGGAATAATTGAGACCACCTACAAGTCGGGAAACCAGCACTGGTGGAGGTTCGTAGAGGAGGACGCCGTAAGGGAGGCCTTGGAAGAGGAGGACGAAGTAGAGGACCCCAAGTTGGTGATGCTGAAGGTCCAAGCGGCCGCGTTGGGGCTGGAAGAAATTAAGGGGAAGCTCAAGCTCCTCCTCTCCAAGAAGAGGCTGAGCGCCTCGGACAAGAAGTGGTTCCGGAACTTCGCGTTCGAAACGCTACCCTTGGTAGCGAAGCTCGCGCAGGAGGTAGTGGAGGAGGGCTACGAGGACCCCGAACTCTTGGAGGCTTTGAGGGTTCTGAAGCTCTCCCTCAAGGTGGCGTCCAAGCTCAAATCTAAGGTCCCGCTCGACTTGCCCTCCTTGGAGGTGGAGGAGTGAGCTGGGAGCCCCTAGCTTCGGAGACCTTGGGAGTTAGGAGCATGGCCCTCGCGGTGGGAAGGGTAGTCATAGACCCCTCCGCCTCCCTGGCCCCCAAGCGGTTCGGCTTGCCCCCTCACCCCTTGGAGTGGGGGGCGCTGAAGGAGGCGGCCGAGAGGATAGTGAGGGCCGTGGAGAGGAGCGAGGCCGTCGTCATAACCCACTACCACCGCGACCACTACAACCCCGGCTGGCTCTACGACTATTCCGTTTACGACGGAAAGACCCTATTCATTAAGGATCCCAAGAACAACATCAACGTCAGCCAGAAGATAAGGGCGCACAAGTTCTTGAAGGCTCTGGAGAAGATGAAGGTGAACGTTCGGGTCGTGGTGGCCGACGGGAGGGAGTTCGAGGAGTTCGACCTCTCCTTCTCCCCTCCATTAGTGCACGGAGAACCGAAGTTGGGTTATGTAATAGCCGTCAAAGTCGGGAAGGTCTTGTTTACCTCGGACATAGAGGGAGGGGACGAGGCCGCTAGGGAGTGGGCCAAGTCCCAAGGGGCCGAAGTGTTGATCGCCGACGGCCCTCCGCTGTACTTAAAGAAGGAGTTCGACGTGGAGGGCTTCAAGGAGTTCTTGCGCTCCTTCCCCTTCGCGGTGGTGGACCACCACCCGGCCCGGGTGGCCTCTTGGAGGGAGGCCTTGGGGCCCGTGAGGGCCTACTCGGACGTCTTGGGGGTCGAGGAGAGGCTCTTGGAGGCCAAGAGGAGGGAGCTGTACGAGCTCCACCCGGTGGAGGAGGGGTGGTTTAAGTTTCGCTTCCGAGACATGAGGTCTATCTATTTTACAGAAAACCCTATTAATTAGGTCACGGGGCTTCAGACGGCGATCAATCAGTGCCCGCCGCCGCCAGAGTGCCCCTCTTCGTTGACGATTTGGTGATGGTAGGGGTAAACTACAAGACGTCCGGGAAGGAGCTGGTCGAGAAGGCCCAGTTCCCCGACCCTCTGGCGGCCTACTCGGCGATCAGCAGGATACCGGCAGTGAGGGAAGTGGTCCTACTCCAGACTTGCAATAGGGTAGAAGTTTACGCAATAACGACTAACAAAAAGGCCACTGTAGAGTCCATCAAGAGCTTGTTGGAAGCTAGGGCGGGGGAGCCCATACCGGAGGAAAAGTTCGTCATTTACTACGGCACGGACGCCGTGAGGCACTTGTTCCGCGTGGCAGCTGGTTTGGAATCCATGGTGCTCGGAGAGCCGGACATATTGAGGCAAGTTAGGGAGGCGGCGGAGTTCGCTGCCAAAGAGGGGTACATAGGTAAAGCGTTGAAGCTGACGTTCGAGAACGCAGTAAGAGTGGGGAAGAGGGTGAGGACGGAGACTGCGCTGGGGAAGGGCAGCATAGGCATCCCCTCTGCCTCGGTCAAGCTCTTGGAGGAGCTGATAGGGCTCGAGGGGAAGAAGCTGCTCGTGGTGGGCGCCGGGATGGCCGGGAGGGTGGTGGCAGTCAACGCAGCGAAGAGGGGAGCCAAAGTGATAATCGTTAACAGAACTTTAAGCAAGGCGAAAGAGCTGGCCGAGGAGGTCGGCGGGGAGGCCTACCCCTTGGAGGAGCTCCCCCGGCTCCTAAGGGAGGCGGACGCGGTGGTGGTCGCCGTGGGAGGGGGGAGCAAGGTAATAACTAGGGACGCGGTGGCAGAAGTAAACAAGAAGCTGGTGATAGTGGACATTTCCGAACCTCCGGCCGTAGACCCTGGAGTTTCCTTAAACCCCTACGTGATATACAAAGACATGTTAGCGGTGGCGGAAGTGGCGAACAGGGGACTGGAGAAGAGGAAGTCAGAAATAAAGAGGGCCGAAGACATAATAGAGGCGGAGCTGAACAAGTTCGTTAACTTCGCCCAGAGGGTGTTAGCGGACAAGATCTTAAGGGAGTTGATGGAGAAGGTAGAACAGATTAGAATAAACGAGCTCTCCAAGGCGATGGCCAAAGTACCCCAAGAGTACGCAGAGGTGTTGGACAAGATGACGTCGTCCCTAGTCAAGAAGGTTCTAAAGGACGTCATCTTGAAGGTGAGGGAAGCTGCCGGGAAGGGGGACCTAACCACCTTGAGGATAGTGGCGGAAGTCTTCGACTTGAAAGAGTCCTTGAACAACATAGAAATAATATACGATTACAACGGCGTGGAACAAGAGCTCAAACGGAAGCTCGAGCTTTAACCTCCGCCTCCGTCGCCCCGCGGGCACGCCCTTTGTGGAGGGTCGCGGTAGACGTAGGCGGCACGTTCACGGACCTCTTCGCCGTGGGTCCCAGAGGTTACGAAAGGGTCAAGGTGCTCTCCACCCCCTAAGGCCCCCGAGAGGGGGGCCCTAGAGGCGATAAGGGAGTTCCTCCGCAAGACCCAAGTCGAGCCGGAGGACGTGGGCATAGTGGTTCACGCTACCACGATAGCCACCAACGCGCTGTTGGGACAAGAGGGGCTGGAGCTGGGAGAGGTAAGCTTGGTGACCACCAAGGGGTTCGAAGATATAATAGAAATTGCTAGACAATCGAGGCCCGCGCTGTACGACTTCTCCGGGAGGCGGCCCAAGCCCCTGGTGCCCCCGGAGCTGCGCTTCGGGGTGGAGGAGAGGACCTCTTGGGACGGGAGGGTTCTGAAAGAGGTAGACGAGGGCGAGCTGGCCTCCCTCGCCCCCAAGCTTCGGGGCACGGTCGCCGTGTGCTTCTTACACAGCTACTCCAACCCCCACAACGAGGCCAAGGCCAAGGACGTGTTACGGAACTTGGGCTTCGAGGTAGTCGCCTCCCACGAGTCGGTTATGGAGATGAGGGAGTACGAGAGGTTCAGCACGACCATAATAAACGCCGCCTTGAGGCCCGTGGTCAGCTCGTACCTCCTCAAGTTCCGCAAGGGGTTGGACGAGCTCGGGATAAGGGCTCCGCTCATGGTGGTCGCCAGCTCCGGGGGGCTGGTGGACGAGGAGGAGGCCAAGGCGAGGCCCGGCCAGCTGATAGAGAGCGGGCCGGCAGGAGGGGCGGTGGGCGCGGCCGCCTACGCGGCCGAGTTGGGGGTTGAGGAGGCCTTGGCCTTCGACATGGGCGGCACCACCGCTAAGGCGAGCGTGGTGGTTAAGGGCAGGCCGGCGCTGGTACACGAGTACGAGGTCGGCGGGAAGGTCCACGCCGGCAGGGTGGTGAAGGGCTCCGGCTACCCGGTTAGATACCCCTTCGTGGACGTGGCCGAGGTCTCCGCGGGAGGGGGGACCGTAGCGTGGGAGGAAGGAGGGGCGCTCCGCGTGGGGCCCAAGTCCGCGGGGGCCGACCCGGGGCCGGCGTGTTACGGCAGGGGAGGGAAGCAGCCCACCGTGACGGACGCGGACCTCCTCTTGGGGCGCCTCCCCGAGGAGCTCCCCACCGGGTTGAAGCTTAGGAGGGACCTAGCCCTCGAGGCCTACTCCGAGCTCGCCCGGAGGCTCTCCGCGGAGCCCTTGGAGGTGGCGGCAGCAGTAATAGAGGCGATAACTGAGGAGATGGCCAGAGTGGTGAGGGTAGTGACGGTCGAGAGGGGCTTGGACCCCTCAGACTTGGTCATGATAGCCTACGGGGGCATGGGGCCCCTCCACGGCCCCGAGCTGGCGGAGTTCTTGGGAATGAAGGAAGTCCTCGTGCCCCCCGGGGCGGGGGTCTTCACAGCCGTAGGCATGCTGTTCGCCGACGCTATGTATAGCACATCAAAGACCGTTAACGCCCCCGCGGACGAGGACTTGGAGCCCACCTACGCCGAGCTGGAGGGGGTAGCAGTTTCGAGGATGAAGGCAGCTTCCATGGAACCCGACGAGGTGTTGAGGACTGCCGAGGCGCGCTACGAAGGTCAAGGGTGGACGGTGGAGGTTCCTGTGCCGAGACCCTACTCGCCCCAAGCGGTGAAGAGGGCCTTCGAGGAGGAGCACGAGAGGAGGTACGGCTTCACGTTGGACTCCGAAGTAATCGTGGAGACGGCGAGGGTTTATACGATTCACAAGTCACCGAAAGTTAGGGTAAAGGCCCCTCCGACGGGCCCGGAGCTCCTCTGGGAGGGGGAAGCGTGGTTCCTCAAGCGGGGCTGGGAGGAGGCGAGGGCCTACGCGAGGTTCGGGAAGGGGGAAGTGGAGGGGCCGGCCATAATAGTGGACTACGACTCGGTGACCCTAGTGCCTCCGGGGTGGAGCGCCAAGGCGTTGGAGGACGGGAGCTTGTTGCTCAAAAAAGGCTCTACTTGAGGAACCACTCCAAGGGCACAGTAGCTACTCCCTCGCCCAAGCCGCCGGCGGTGGCGGCGGCCACGTAACCCTCTCCCCTAGCTACGTCGTACACCTCGGGAACGCCGACCGCCACCTTAGTAGCCCCGTTCTCGACCAGCACCAGGCCCATGTTGGTGCCGCGCAGCCCTACGATCGCCTTGTCGGGGGAGAGGGCTAGGACCGCGCAAGCCCTACCCTTCTCAGGCGTCCAAACGAACACCGTGACGTTGCCGGTGACGCTGAAGGCGTTCAAGGTACCGTTGTGAACGTAGAACACTATGCCTCCGGTGTAGTCAGCGTCCCTAACGGTGACGTTGGTTATCATCCTGACAGCGTTGCCCTCGTACAAGTAGAGGCCCTCGTCGCCGAAGAACAGCAGCGCCTCGCCGCCCTCCACCTCGGGCGCCGGGGCGTTCACCTCCTTGACCAGCGTCGCGGTGGTGCCGTTCAGCTTGAAGAAGTAGGCCTTGAGACCCTCCTCGTCGCGCACGGTGACCACTGCGGTGCCGTTGTAGTAGGCGCAGTCCAAAGAGGTGCCAGTCACGGAGGGGTAGCTCTCGTTGCCCAACACTATGTCCTCTATCGGGTAGTAGGTGTTGTTGGTCACTAGCACTAGGTGCGTGAGGTTCTCGGCGGAGGTGCTTACTAGGAAGCCTCCGGGTATTGAAGTCACACAGGTGACGTTCTCGCCCAGGTCGAACTGGGCGACCGTGAGGCCGCTGGTGGCGTTCAGCAAGTACAGCAGGGGGCCTTGGGAAGCCGCTACTAAGTTCCCGTTAGCTGCTAGGGAGCTTATCAACCCTATGAGGAAGAACGCGCCGTACACCACTTTTCCCTACGGGTGAGGAGAGCGGGGACGAAAAAATCTACAAGGTTGGACGAGGTGGAAAGGCGCTCACTCCGCGGAGGCCTCCGCGGGCTGGAGCTCCTTCTCCATGAGCTCTCTGGGCGGGTAGCCCAACTCCTTGAAGAACATCTTGGTCTCGTTGTCCAGCTCGTCCAGCTTGTCCTTTATGGCGTAGTAGAGCTTCTCCAAAGCGGTGTAAGCCCTGCTGGACAGCTTGCTCTTGAACCAAGTTATGTCCTTGGCGTTGCCCACTTGATCGCTGAAGTCGTAGTTCCAGTACTCATCCTTAGTTCTTCCAGTTATCAAGTACTCGAACTCCAGCAACAGAGTGCCCCTGGGTATTATGTAGTCCCCGAAGCCCTCGAGCATGTTTATTATTTGCCTCTTTATCTTGCTCAAGTTCCTTATGCCGGCGAGCTTGTTGGGGCTGGGCCTTATCTTTATAACTTGAAGTATTCCGAGGAAGGTCATTATCAAGCTCAGGTCGCTGACGGGCTCGTACCACGGCCTCCCCTCCACGCCCTCAATAGCCGGGGTTCTGTTCAGAACTTGCCTGGCGAGCAACAAGTTGTAAGGGCTGGCTTGCTTGAACTTCTCCAACAAGGCCAGCTGGCTCAGGCTGCTCACTTGGGTCACGCCGAACATGGTGTGTCTGGCCGGCGTGGTCACCATCAAGTTCACGTAGAAGCTGAACATCAACGCCGCGGACGGGTCGTCCTTGAGGACGTCGTAGACGAACTGGCTCACCGGGGTCCTCCTCACCGCCAAGCTGGTCAGCCTGCTGGGCACCTCGTCGTAGGAGACCACCTCCAGCACGTTGAAGGCTTCAAGAACCCTCAAGTAATACAGCAGGTCGGTCATGCCGAAGTTCTTGAGGCTGGGGTACTTGTCGCCCAGCTTGTCCACGTGCGTCATCCCGCCGAGCATGTCGGAGAGCCTTACCCCCTTGCCGTAGGGCTCGTCCGCGTTCACTAGGAGGTCTCGGTAGAACTCGAGGAAGCCCCTGATGTTGCTAAGCTTCCCTTGAGCGGCAGCAATCACTTCTTTGAACCTTTTGGGCGTCCAGAGTTCGGGGCTTAACGGTATTACTAACATCTTCCTCCTCCCCGAGCGTTCCTAAGGGGAAAGGGGGATATAAATAACTACGCGCAGCCCCGCTACCTACCTTTATGCTCCCTACACCCTTCAGTTGCCCTTGAACGACGCTGCGTCCTTTTGAAAAACCCTTAAGCCGGCTACGCCGCCGCGGGGCCGAAGGCTTGTACGCTTCCTACCGACGCTCGTGCCCCTCGTGCGGAGGGGAAATAGAGGACGTCAACTTGTCCTTGGGCTTGCCTTGCGACAAGTGCTTGAGGGTTGTGGGCTTAGAGAGCTTGAAGTTAGACCCTTCTAAGAAGGACTCGCCCTCCGTCCGGAGGAGGCTGATAGAACTAGGGGGGCCCTTAGGGGAAAGCTTGAAGCTCGAAGAGGAGCTGGAGTCCTTGGAGAAGGTGTTCCAAGAAGTCTTGGGAGCCCCCATGTGGAGCGCCCAGAGGGCTTGGGCCCTGAGGGCCCTGAGGGGGGAGAGCTTCTCCATAGTGGCCCCGACGGGCATGGGCAAGAGCACCTTGGGTGCGCTCCTTTCTGTGTATCTGAGCCACAAAAAGAAGAAGAAGAGCTACATTATAGTCCCCACCACGCCGCTCGTAGATATGATGTTCAGAAAGGTCTCCGCCTTCGCGGAGGCCTTCGGCGTCCGGGCGGTTTACTTCCACTCCAAGATGTCGCCCTCTCAGAGGAAGGAAATGAAGGAGAGGCTCCTCTCTGGGGACTTCGACGTACTCATTACTACCTCCAGATTTCTAATAAATAATTTAGACTTACTGAAGAATTACGAGTTCGGATTCGTCTTCGTCGACGACGTCGATTCAGTCTTGAAGAGTCCCAAAAACGTGGACAGGATATTAATGGTGTTAGGCCTCCAAGAGTCAGACGTCAAAAGGCTGGAGGAGGTAGACAAGGAGCTCTCTAGGAAAGCACAAGTGTTAACGAAGCTTCAAGATTTGCAGAAGAGATACCAACTCTTAAAGGAGATGAGAGAGCTAGAGGAAGAATTGGAAGATTTGAAGAGGAAAGTTAAGGGGAACTTGATAGTAAGCTCTGCTACGGGGAGAGCGAAAGGGAATAGGGTAAGGCTCTTCACGCGCTTGTTGGGCTTCACCCCGGGCGGCGTCGGAGAAGGGGTAAGGAACGTGGTCGACTCCTACTCCCGCTCCTCGGACGTCGTGGAAGTGGTCAAGAAGCTGGGCAAGGGAGGGCTGGTCTTCGTCCCCGCCGACTTGGGAGCCAAGGGAGCCGAGGAAGTCGCGGAGGCCTTGAGGGCCGCCGGGGTTGCAGCTGAGGTCGCGACCTCGGAGAGGATCGGCGTCATTAAGGACTTTGAGGAAGGGAGGGTTGAAGTCTTGGTGGGCGTGGCCACCCACTACGGGGTGTTGGTGAGGGGCATAGACTTGCCCCACGTGGTGCGCTACGCCGTCTTCGTAGGCGTGCCCCGGTTCAAGTTCAAGCTGAAGCTGGAAGAGCCCTCGCCCATGACCATTTATAGGCTCTGCTCGTTGGCGGCCAGGTTCTTCGAGGAGTGTGCCTCCCTCTACGCCAAGCTGCGCAAGTGGGTCCAGAGGCTGGGGCCCGCGGGGCTTCAAAGCGTAGAGGAGGCCTTGAAGGAGGGAAGCGCCTCCACCCCGGCCTCTAAGGACTTCATGGAAGCTTATACCAAACTGAAAGAGATAATAGAAAAAACGGATTTCATTGAAAAACTCAAGGAGTCCGGCGAAGTGGACGTGGTAGCGGAGGACTCTCTGTACGTCTTGATTCCCGACGCCGCCACCTACTTACAAGCCTCCGGGAGGACGTCCAGGCTTTACGCGGGAGGCGTCACCAAGGGCTTGTCCGTAGTACTGGTGGACTCGGAGCCCCTCTTCAGAGGCCTCAAGAAGAGGTTGGCGTGGGTGGTGGAGGAGTGGAAGGAGTTCGAGTCCTTGAACTTGAGTGAGCTGCTCAAGGAGATAGACGAGGATAGGAAGAAGGTCTTAAAGGTCATCAGGGGGGAGCTAAAGGTTGAAGAAGTTCGAGACCTCATGAAGACCGTACTAATGATAGTTGAGTCGCCCAACAAAGCTAGGACGATAACGAGCTTCTTCGGGCGCCCCAGCGTGAGACAAGTGAAGGGCGTGAAGGTTTACGAGGTCACCTTGGGGGACAAGCTCTTGTACGTGGCCGCCAGCGGAGGCCACGTGTACGACCTAGTCGAAGAGGCCGACCCTTGTAACGAGGAGCCTTGCATGCTCTTCGGCATAAGGGTAAAGGACGTGCCGGAGGAGGTGCTGAGCTCCATAAAGCGGTGCGCCGTGTGCGGCCACCAGTTCTCGGGGGACGTGAAGGAGTGCCCGAGGTGCGGCTCGCCCTTCATAAAGGACGCCAAGGACGTGGTGGACGGGTTAAGGGAGCTCGCCCAAGAAGTGGACGAGGTCCTAATCGGCACGGACCCCGACACGGAGGGGGAGAAGATAGGCTGGGACTTGAAGAACCTAATATCCCCGTTCGCGAAGAAGATAAGGAGGGCCGAGTTCCACGAAATAACGAAGAAGGCAATATTGAAAGCGTTGGAGAACCCAAGGGACTTCGACATGGGGTACGTTTGGTCCCAGATGGTCCGGAGGGCCGAGGACAGGCTGACAGGCTTCACCTTGAGCCCGAAGCTCTGGTTCGAACTGTGGCCGCAGCTGTGCGAGGTCTCCAAAGAAATGAAGAAGAAGCTGCTCGGGTGTCCGCTCACTAGGAACTTGTCCGCCGGAAGGGTCCAGACCCCCGTCCTCGGGTGGGTAATACAGAGGTACGAGGAATACGCCAAGTCCAAGAAGAAGTTCTACATAATAAGGTTCGACGGACGCGAGCTCGAGTTCTCCGAGGACGAGTTGAGAGGCTTCTCCAAAAAGCTCGCAATAGACGGGAAGGTCAAAATACTCAAGGTAGAGGAGGAGGTAGAGGAGCTCAAGCCCTTGCCCCCCTACACCACAGACACCATGCTCGAGGACGCCTCCAAGCTGGGGCTGGACCCCTCGAGAGCTATGAGGGTAGCCCAAGACTTGTTCGAGATGGGGTTCATAACTTACCACAGGACGGACTCCACCAGGGTGTCGGACGCGGGCATAGCGGTGGCGAGGGAGTGGATAACCTCCAAGTTCGAGGGCTTGTTCGCGCCCAGGAGGTGGGGGGAGGGAGGGGCCCACGAGGCGATAAGGCCCACGAGGCCGCTGAGCGCGGAGGACCTCAAGAGGTTAATAGAGGAGGGCATGATAACGCCCCCTAGGGAGCTCAGCAAGCAACACTTCATGTTGTACGACATGATATTTAGGAGGTTTATGGCAAGCCAGATGAAGGAGGCGAAGGTTAAGAAAGCGGTGTACGAAATAACGGTTGAGGAGGGAGGTGCGGTAGTAGGCAAGAAGGTTTTGGAGAAATACGTAGAAAGGGTGTTCGACGGCTTCCTCTTAGTATACCCTATAGTCAAGATAGAGAGCCTCCCCGAGGGGGAGTACGAGGTTAAGGAGGTTAGGGCCGTCTCCCGCCACACGGTGCCCTTGTACACCCAAGCCGACCTCATAAGGCTCATGAAGGAGAGGGGGCTCGGCAGGCCGAGCACCTACGCGAAGATAGTTAGTACCTTGCTCGAGAGGAGGTACGTAACTCTGAGCAAGGTGGGCAAGAAACTCGTCCCCACGGTTAGGGGCTACGCTGTGTACTCGTACCTCACCGGGAAGGTAGTGGGCGCCGGCTGGGTTAGGAAGGCGCTGGAGGTCATCATAAATCCCGAGGGCAAGTCTAAGTACTTCCAAAAGCTGGTGGAAGAAGAGGCCACTAGGAGGTTGGAGAAGGTCATGGACGAGATAGCGGAGAAGAAGGACGAGAAGATGTATATTAACGTACTCAAGGATATCATAGAGGAGACCAAGGTTATTCCTTTCCTAAGCGACAAGGGCGCTCAGCCCAGCCTCCGGTAGACCTCTTCCAACACCTTCAAGTAGTCTTCGTCCTCCTCCAGTTTGATTCCGAGCTTGTCCGCCATCAGCTTCAGCGAGGACTCGCTGTTCAACTTCCTCCTCACCAGCGTGTATAAGTTCGTTACCAGCCCCCTGGTCGCGGCGGCCAAGTAGCTCTTGTAGACCAGCGGGTGGTCCTTGAGCGTCGCCTCGAGCTTCCTCTCCGGCATGTAAGTTACCGCCCTCCCGCTCGTGAACACGTCCACCAAAACTAACAAGTCCTTCGGGTTTGTAAACTTCTTCTTCACTACGTTATTTCCTTTCTTTACCATTATAACGTCGTCAAATATCAAGAAGTAGTTGGCCTCCTTAGGTTTAGCCTCCATCTCCTTGATTGCCTCCAAGCCCTCGAACGCCTTCCCTCCCATCTCGGAAGTTAAGAAGGAAGCCAGCTCCTTGAGCTCGTTCCACCCCTCCTTCTTCAAGAACTCGCTTACCGAGTAGGGGTCCACCATTAAGGCCACCACTTCTGTGAGCTTGTCGTGTTTGTGGGACCTCACCTCCTCGCTCACGGCGTTCCAGTCCAAAGACTTCAAGAGGCCCGAGGCCTCCCTCTCCCACACCACCACCTCCTTAAAGCGGCCTTTCTTCAAGCTGTATGCTATTTCTGTGATGTCTATTGATTCTCTCACCCTCAAGACGGCGAGGGCATAGGCCAAGGCCGCGTAAACTTCCACTTCCTCCCAGTTGTCGCTTATCGGGTAGGCGTAGCCGTAAGTGTAGTCCTCGTACTCCCCGTAGACCCGCACGTCCAGCGCCACCTCTTCCCGCTCGTAAACCGGGACGTAGCCCTTGCCCACCTTCTTCAAGTCCGCTTTGACCGACTCTATTATCCACTTCACGTGCAAGGGCTCCTCTGTCAGCTTGCCGAAGCCCCCCTCCGGGGGCCTCACCAACAGCTCAACCTTAGAGGTCAGCTTGCCGAACTTGTAGTCCTTTTCCGGCGTGGTCCACGTCTCACCCCACTTGGACTTTATCGTGTGGTACTGTTGGACGGCCTCGAAGGCCCAGCGGTAGCGCTTGACGGCGTCGCCCAAGGGCATTTCCAATATCCCCTTTTCGTCCACCTCCACGACCACGGCGTCGGAGGAGTAGTCGAACGAGCCCGGCTGGAACCTCTCCACCAAGTCCCTCCTCCCCACCGGCTCGAGCCTCTCCTCCGAGCCTCCCCTCAGAACCCTCCTCGGCACCCCGTACGGGGGGCCGTACTCGTAGAAGCCCAAGTTCCTCCAGACCCTCTTGCCCTCGGGGGTCAGCCTCCCTCCTTCGTAGAGGCCTAAGGACTTCAACACCCTCTCCTCGTCCTCCCTCATTATTTGTCCGGCGACCGCCTTCCACAGGCCGGTGAACATCTTCACCCACTCGTTGGTGGTATCTACGTAGAGCTTCTCCAAATCCATCTTTGCCCATTCCAACAGCGTGGAGGTCCCGTACTTCAACATCTTCTTGTCCCACTGGCGGAAGGGCAGAATTACGGTCTCCGTGAAGGCTATGTCGCCACGTCTCCCCTTCCTACCCTCCCTCTGTTTGAACTCCCTTACGGTGTCGGGCAAGCCCACGTGAACTACCCTAACTACGTGGCCTATGTCTATTCCTTGGGCTAGGGTCTTAGGGGATATTATTACCTTCAACTTGCCCTCTCTGGCCATTTCCTCTATCTTGCTCCTCCTTTCTTTAGAGACCATGTAGTGGTGGGTAGCCACTTTGTCTTGTAGGTTCGGGGGGAGCCTGTGCTTGACCTCGCTCGCGAGCTTCTCCGCTTGCCTTATGCTGGGCACGAACACTAAGGTTAACCCTTCCCCCTCACACGTGACGTAGGAAGAAATTATCTCGGCGAAGTCCATCGAAGGGGAGGGGACCCTTACTCCCTTACTCCTCAACACTTCTACTATAGTAAACACGTTTTCCTTGAATACGTCGTAATCGGTCAAGGCCTCCGCAAGCTGCGGGACCTTGGAGATTACCTCCTCCCTCCTCGCCTTTATCCTCTCCCACAGCTTCTTCAAGTCCTTCGATATGACTAGGTACCCTCTGTTCTCAACCTTGAACGGCTTCCCGGTGACTACCACGCTCTCCCTCCCCGTAACGTCCTCCAAGAGCTTCGCCACTTGCTCCGCGTTGCCCAAGGTGGCAGTTAACAAGACCACTTGTGGGGGCTTCTCGGCGTAGGAGGAGATTACCTCTATCATGCCCAATATCGCCGAGGTCCCGTGGGAGCCATAGAAGTCGAGCTCGTCGAAGACCAGTAGGTCAACTTTGAACAAGAACTCCCTTAAGTACCCCCTTCCCTCCGCAATCCTCTTCAAGTCTTGCATTAAGAAGGCCGGGTTGGTAGCGACTATCTTGGCGGAGCTCAAGTCGCCCAGCCTCTTGACCGTGGTAGAGTCGACCTTCACTACCGCCTCCGGCACTCCCAAGTCCTCGAAGTACTCCTTGAGCCTCCTCAGCTGGTCGGAGGAGAGCGCCAGGGTAGGGTAGACCGCTAAGGCCCTCATACCCCCGCGCACCGCGGCGAGCGCCCAAGCCTCGGTCTTGCCGGAGCCCGTGCCCGCCACCAAGATTACGTTCTTGCCCTTCTCGAGGGCCTCCACGGTCTCCACTTGGTGCTTGTAAGCGTACACCCCCTCGAGCCTCTTCAGCCCCGGCACCAGCTCGTCGAACCTGACGCCGCTGAGCTCGGGCTCGCTCGGGGGCTCTCGGTAAGACTCGAAGTCGTAGCCCATTGACCTCAGCAGCTCTCCGCTGTCGCAAGGCTTGAGCATTTCACTTGCTCCTAACGCCCCCACGAGTCGGAAACTTAAGTTGGGAGCGTTGGAGTTGCTCAAGGAGCTCTGCGAGGACCCGTGCTACCGGGAGCTGGAGGAGTGCGAGTACTTGGAGGAGCTCGAGGCCGAGCCCCACCCCCACTTGGCCCGCAAGGCGGTCGTGGAGCTCTTGCACTCCGCGGCGGAGAGGGGCTGTGACCCCTCCCGCGCCCTAGGCCTCTTGATTAAGCTCTTCGAAGGGGGAGTGGGGGAAGGGCCTTGGAGGTCTTAAAGCCGGTCGACCTAGTGGGCGATAAGGTAGTGTGGCTGGACACGAGGTACATACCTTGGAAGGAGGTCTGGAAGGAGACTACCGATTACAAGGAGGTGGCCAGGGCCATAAAGGACATGGAGGTTAGGGGGGCCCCGGCGATAGGGGTAGCGGCTGCCTTCGGGATGGCGCTGGCGGCCTTGCACTACGAAGGGGAGGACGTGGAGGGCCTGTTGAGGCGTTTGAGGGAGGCTAAGGAAGTCCTCGCGAACACCAGGCCGACCGCGGTGAACTTGTTCTGGGCCCTAGAAAGGGTCATGAAGAGGGCCGAAGAGGCCACGAGGTCCGGCTCGGCGGAGGCGGTGAGAGAGGCCGTGGTCGAGGAGGCCAGAAAGATCCAACAAGAGGACATAGAGTCCAACGTGAAGATGGGCAAGATCGGGGCCAAGCTGATAGAGGACGGGGACGTGGTGCTGACCCACTGCAACACCGGGAGTTTAGCGACCGCGGGCTACGGGACCGCCTTGGGCGTGATAAGGGCCGCGTGGGAGGAGGGGAAGAGGATAGAAGTGATAGCCACCGAAACCAGGCCGCTGGACCAAGGGGCGAGGCTGACGGTGTGGGAGCTCAAGAGGGACGGAATCCCAGTGAAGCTCATAGCAGACACTATGGTAGGATACTTAATGAGCAAAGGTAAGGTAGACAAAGTGTTCTTGGGGGCCGACAGGATACTCCTCAGCGGCCACTTCGCCAACAAGATAGGCACGTACCAAATAGCGGTCTTGGCCAAACACCACGGGGTCCCCTTCTACGTGGTGGCCCCGACGTCCACAGTGGACCCCAAGATAACCTTAGACGAGCTCGTCATAGAAGAGAGGGACCCAGACGAAGTTAGGCGCTGCCCCTACCCCTTCGAGAAGGTGTACGTAACCGTGAGGGACGTAGAGGTTTACAACCCGGCCTTCGACGTCACCCCGCCGGAGCTGGTAACTGCCATAATAACGGAAAGGGGGATCGCTTACCCGCCGTTCTACGTGAGCTTGAAAAAGCTATTGGAAGGCTAACCGCACCTCTCGCCGACGACCGTAAGCTCGAAGGTTTTCTCGTGAACCATACCGTTCAGCGTGTAGGCCACCCTCACTACCGCTTGGTGGGCCCCGGGGGCGGAGGGCGAGAAGTAGAGGTTGACCTCCAAGCTTTGTCCGGGCGCCAGCGTAGTCACCAGCGGCAAGGTGGCGGGCTTGCCGTCCACCACAGCAGCCACCGTGGCGTTGCTGACTTTCACGTCGATCGTTACTGTCGCCGGCGGGTTGGTGGCGGGGTTGAAGGCCCTTAACTTCAGCTTGGCGACGCTGTTCACACAAGCCTTTAACGTCGTGTTACCCTCGAGCTCCACGTTCAGTTTGGGAGCAACCGAAGGTGCGCCGAAGAACATGAAGTACGCTAATACCGCTAAGGCGAGCAAGGCTATTCCCGCCAAGCCGAGCAGCTCCGCTTGCCCCTTTCTCGAGACCATGCTCTCTCCGTTAAAGCGACCTCGGGTAAACCAATAAGCTTTGGTATCACCAAGTCGGATTATCTCCTTTTTAAGAGAAGGGGCAGTTGGGAGTACATCCTCGCGAACTCCAACACGTCGCTAATCCTTACCTTCTCGTTGGGCTTGTGAGCCTCCGATATCTCTCCCGGCCCCCACGCGACGGCGTCGTAACCCTTGTAGTACCTTAAGTCCAACCCCCCTTCACAGACCTTGGGAGGGTGCCCCCAAGCCTCCCTTATCACTTCGGCCACCTCGCTCCCCTCGTTTATGAAAGGCTCCATCATTTCCAAAGCCTTGGCCTCGGCGTATTCCGGCAAGAGGGAGTAAACTTCCTCGGCCACGCGCTCCGCGCTCTCCTCCGGTATCACCCTTATGTCCACGCTAAATACAAACGACCCCGGGATGACGTTGACTTTGTTCGAGGTGGAGTAGGCAACTCCTCCGACGCTCACAGTATTGAACTTGGCCAAGGGGTGCTCGGAGGTGTACTCGTACTTGCTGTACCTCTTGGAGAACCTCTCCACGAGCGCGTAGTAAAGGGCCGTTGCCACGTTAGAGGCCTTCAAGAAGGCGTTTTCCCCCATCCAAGGGGTGGAGGCGTGAGCTTGGGACCCCTTGACTTTGACCTCCAGCCAGACCGCGCCTTTGTGGCCTATCCACACGCTCTTGCTGCTAGGCTCCGCTATTACTACGTGCCTACCTATTGGGTACTTCTCCTTCAGTTTGCTCACCCTGTACCCGGTCCCGCACCTCCCCCCAACTTCCTCGTCCGGCACGAAGACCGCTTGCACCTTGTTACCCTTCCAGTTCGAGAGCTCCGCGAGGGAAGCAGCAACTGCCGCCACACCCCCCTTCATGTCCGTGGCCCCCCGTCCCACCAAGTACTCGCCCACCACCTTGGGCTCGAAGGGGTTCCCCTCCCACCCGTCGCCGGGAGGGACCACGTCGTAATGGCCGTTGAACTCGAGTAAGGGCTCCCCCTCGCCCACCCAAGCGAAGAGCAAGGGCTTGGGGCCTTGGGGGCAGTGGGAGCTCCTATACTCGTCGTCCACGTACTCAACCTTAGCGCTGACTCCCCTCTCCTCCAGCCAGCCCTTGAGGAAGTGGACCAAGTCCTCGTACTGCTTGCCTTCGGGGGAGACGGTGTCGAAGGAGATGAGTTGGGAGAGGAGGTCCAAGACCTCTTGGGGGGACAAAGAGAACACCTTGTGCGGGGGCGCCCGAAGGTTATTAATGCCTCAACAAACCTTTGCTCAACATCTCGTCGATCAAGGGCAATATTAAGCTCTCTACCTCTTCTCTCCTCATCCCGCTGAGGGCCACCGCTTGGGCTATCACCTCCTCCGGCGTGGAGCCCTCTAGGAAGCTCTGCCACACTAAGTAGGCCCCGTAACCCATCAAGAACTTCTTCCCGTTGGCCTCCACGACCACCCCGTCCCTCCTCCGCAATATTACCCTCCCGCTCGCTATCATTTTGTCCCCAGTTCTTCGCATTTTGAGAAGCTTAAAACGCTCTCCCTGCAGGATGCGTAATTTTAAAATATTACGGACTTTCCGAGAGCCGCCTCCACGGGTAAGGCCATCTCCCCGTCCGACGCCCTCACGTAGTAGCACTCCTTCCTCAGACACTTGTAGGCCGTCAACGCACAGAGCGCTGCGTCCAAGAGGTCCCCCTCGAAGGGGAGGCCCACGAGCTTCCTCAAGGGGGCCGGGAAAGTTTCTATTACCTTTATTCCCCTCCCAACTAGTTCTTCCCTCAACCTCTTGCCCTCCTCCGCCAAGGCCCTCATGCCCCTCCAGCCGGGTGGCAACACCTTGAGCCCCGCCTTGCGGGCGACCAAGTCCACCTCCCTCCAAGTCCCCTCTGGGACCTCTAAGGGCGCGTCCACCGCGACGAGCTCCGGCCGGAGGGCTCCGAGCGTCGGCGCGAGCGCCTCGTTGTCCAAGAACTTAGTCCAGAAGTTGGATCCGTCAAAGATAGCTAAGGCAGAGGGCCTCTTAACCGCCAAGTCCACGCCGGCCGCCAGAACCAATTAGCTTGCCCGGAGCCCCACGGGGGGTAAGGAGGAAATGAGCGTCCGTTCGGAGGCTCTGAAGCTAGTGGCAGACGCTTGTGAGGACTTCATACTAAACGTCCTCCCGGAGAGGGTGGACGAGGACAAGGCCTTCGAGCTGGCGAAGGCATTCTCTTCAGAGGCCTTGGCTGATAAAGTCTTGGAGGTGGTGGGCAACGTCCCTCCGGAGAAGCTCGTGAAGGCGTACTTCAACCTGTTCGAGATAATAGGAAAGGCTTACACGTACGAAATCAAGAGCACGAAGCCGTTGGTCGTAGAGATAAGGAACTGTCCCCAGAGGAGGAAGGTAAGGGGAAGGGGCTCTTGCGCGGCCTGTCTGGGCTTGGTGGCAGGGGTGCTGGAGAGGGCCTACGGGAGCGCCGCCGTTGAGGCCTTCGGCAAGAGGTGGGGCCCTCCCGACGCGGCGGTGGTGATAAAGAAGGAGGGGGAGCCCGGGAACTGCGTGTGGAGGATAGAAGAACGCAACCAGCGGTGACCGGCGGGGCTCGAGCTCTGAGATCCCGAGAGGAACTGGTTTTGAGAGGTAGCCCAAGCCCGCGAGGGCCAAGGGCACGAAGGTGGGAGCCCAGGGGCCCGCCCCGTCTGCGGGGCTTCCGCGTGTGGCGGGCCCGCCGGGATTTGAACCCGGGACCACCGGGTTAAAAGCCCGGCGCTCTTCCTGGCTGAGCTACGGGCCCGGGCGTGGGGCCCTAAAAGAGGTTTTAGAGTTTTCCGCGAGGGCCTCGGGGCGAAGGCTTGAGGATTCTCCACGTAAGCGACCTCCACGGCTCCGTGAAAGCGTTCGAGCTGACTAAGGAGCTATACTTCAAGCTCGGGGCGGACTTACTAGTGGTTTCCGGTGACTTGACGGGGAAGTGCGTTTCCAACGGCAAGGTAACCAAGTGCGTGTGGGGGAGGTTTAAGGACCCGCAGAGGATGGGCAGGGAACTGTTCTTGGCCTCCGGAGGTTACTTCGTAGAAGCTTCGGATACGGAGGTGGAGAGGAACGCCCCGGGACTCTTGGCGAGGGCGGCCGCGAGGAGGGTTAAGGAGTGGCTGGAAGGGCTAAAGGATTCGGGAGTGAAGTACTTCGTCATAGCGGGCAACGTGGACCACCCGTACATGGACGAGGTCTTGGAGGGTGACGAGGCCACGTTCTTCGGGCTCAAGTTCTGTGGGCTCTCATACGTGCCCTACACGCCCTTCGGGACCTACAGGGAGACGTCGGAGGAGAGGATAAGGGAGATGTTGCCAAAGGAGAGGTGCGATGTCTTAGTTTCCCACAGCCCCCCGAAGGGCTTCTTGGACTACAGCAACTACCGCGAGGGGGGCCACGTGGGCTCTGAGGCGGTGAGGGAATGGATCGAAAAGTATCAACCGACCTTAAGCTTACACGGCCACGTCCACGAGTCCCGGGGGACCGCCAGGCTGGGCAAGACGCTGGCAGTAAACCCCGGCTCTGAAGCGGAGCACGGCGCCTTGCTCTACGCGGTCATAGACTTGGACGGCGAGCCCGTCGCCTCCTTGGGAGAGGTGCGTTACTAAAATCCCTCTCCGGCCCCTCCCGGCCCAGCCATGGCGAACGCCCTACTGCTCGCGCTGAGGTCGCTCTGGCTGGGCGAGGAGCCCCCGTACGAGGAGGTCTTGGGGAGGGAGGGGGACGAGCGGGAAGTGAGGGAGCTGCTCTCTGGCTTGTGGGTAAAGTGCTACCCTCAAGGCGACAAGAGGCTGTGCGTCTACTCCTACAAGAGGCCTCCCAAGGATCCGGTGCCGCTCTTGCTGGACGCGCGGGGCACGGTGATAGAGTGGAGCAAGGACGGCCCGGAGCTGGTGGCCTACCCCTTTCACAAGTTCTTTAACTTGGGCGAGGCGGAGTTCCCGGAGAGGCCGCTCCTAGCGTACGAAAAGCTGGACGGCACCATGGTCTCCTTGTTCCTCTACGACGGGGAGGTCAGGGCCGCGACGAGGAAAAAGCTGGACGTGGATTCTCCCTTCGCCAAAAAGGCGTTGGAGCTCTTCGAGGGCGAGCTGGGGGACGAGACCAGGGTGTTCGAGCTGCTGGGCCCGGGGTCCGGGAGCCCCTGGGTCGGGGGCACCCAAGAGCTCTTGAGGGCCGGCGAGTGGTCCTTGGTCCCCTTGGCGTATAGGGACATGAAGACCTTGAAGTTGTATCCGTTGGAAGGTCCCACTAGGGTCGAGGTGGAAGACTTGGAAGACGCGAAGAGGAAGGCAGAAGGCTTCGGGGAGGGCTTGGTGTTGTGGTTCGAAGTGGGAAGCCAGAGGCCCTTGATGGCGAAGGTGAAGTCAGTTAAGTACAAGCGCTTGGTAGACCTCTTGAAGCTCGGGTGGGAAGGGCTGGCCAAGATAATACTGATGAACGCGTTGGACGACGCGGCCAGGATGTTGGACAATGAGGTATACTCCAAGGCAAAGGCTGTGGAGGGTATGCTGGACGAGATAGAGAGGGCCGTCTTGAGGGGGGAGTTCCCCCACGAGAGGGTTAGGGAGTGGCTCCCCATAGACCCCTCGAGGGCCCTAGAGGAGGCAGTGAGAGTTTGTCTGGAAGAAGGTTGTTGAAGACCTTGTTCGTCGTAACTTGTAAGCCCGGGAAGGAGTTGCGCGCTGCGGAGGAGGTTATGGACTTGTTGCTTTATTGCGACGAGGGGGCCTTGGCGGTTCCGACCGCTAAGGGGCTGGCATTGGGTACCACCTCCTTAGGACCCGAGGAGGCCGCTAAGTGCTTGGAAGGCAAGGTATCTGCATATATAAACTGGATATACTTTGGCGACGAGTTGTGCGAGAAGTGTAAGGCGTTGAAGAAACAATGCCTAGAGGAAGTGGAGGAGGGCTTTGAAGCCTTTTGCACGGGGAGGGCGATCGTGAAGATCAAAAAGGCTTTGAGGGCGAAAAGGGGAGTGTTGGTTAGTGTTCCTCTTCGCCGTAATGAGCGATAACAGCTCTTATGACCGGTCTCGCCAACAGCATGTAAACCATCATGCCCGCCGCGTGGGCCGCAACGGTCAAGGCCCACTCCATGGGGGTCGGGTAGTAGATCGCCAGCTTGCCCAGCACGTCCGGGGTGTAGCCCGGTATGACTATCGGCAGAGTCTTCTCACCTACCACCGCCAGTATTATCAAGGCGCTCAAGAAGACTACGCCCTTGCGCGTCTTCCTCAGCCTCGGCACGAATATGGTTAGTATTACGGCCAGCGAGCCGACGACTATCCAGAAGAAGTTCATTAGGGCCAAGTACTCCATGCCGGGGTAGCCCCAGCTGCAGCCGTTGAAGTTGGTGCCGCTGAAGAACACCGCGAAGTCCTTGAGTATCGGCTTCATTAGCGCGCAGAACGGCATGACGGCGAAGTTGAATATTCCTATCGCTTGGGCCCTCTTGTGGGGCTCAGTAGTGTACCAGAACAGCTCTTGGGCCTCCGACAAGGTGAAGTAGAGGCCGACGATCATGGCGGCGGTGGCCGCTATCAAAGTCTTTTCGTATACGTAGTTGGGAACCTTGAACTTCTTGTAGAACTTCTCGGCTATCACAGATACTATTAATAACATTGCCGGACCGGCCGCTAAGGCAGTCGCCACGTAGCGCGGGGCCAGCAGAGGGGCGTTCCATATAGGCCTCGCCGTCAGGGGCTGGCTTATGAATCCCGTTACCGTGTGTATACCTATGGCCAGCGGCGCCGCGATAAGCATGAATAGGTACATGAGCCACTTAGGCGGGGCGTACTTGGGCCCCCTGCGGTACCAGTGAACCGCTATCAGTATCCCTATCAAGTTGACCACGAGGTACCCATTGAGCACCGTGAAGTCGTAGTCGAATATCGACTGCGGGTTGGGGAACTGGAGCTGGGCTACTATTGGTAGCGCCAGCAGCTGTATGGTCCTTATGGGCCGGCCGACGTCAACCAGCACGAGTAGTAGCGCCACTATAAGCGCCGCGACCGCTTGGACCTCCGCTAAGGGGGCAAGCCTCATGAACCCTTTGTCCCTGAAGACGTACGCTGCAACTCCGAACAGCACTCCCGCAGCTGCTACTCCGACCCAGAAGACGAAGAACGAGATGTAGAGGCCCCACGCGACCCAGTCGTCCAACGCGGTGTAGACCATGCCTCCCCTATGCTCGCTAATGCCGAGCTGTTCCAACAGCTTGGGGTCCATGCCTAGGTGGTAGACCAGCTGGGTGTATATCGCTGGGCCCGCTTGTACGCCGGCCCAGAGACCCAAGCCGAAGGCGGTCAGACCGGCCATGGCGAATATCCACGTCCAGCCCCTCCAGTCGCCCTTGAACATGTGCTTTATTATGTACCATATGGTCACAAGAAACTCTACCACTGGGTTGCTCACTGCCCCTCACCTCCTCCGTCGCTCCTCAGTCGTGACCCCTCTCCTCTGCTTTTTCTCTACTTCCGTGGTGAGTCCCTTCGCCGTGCTTCGGGGTGCCCAGCCAGTTGCCGGACTTGGGGTTCTCGGAGTCCAGCGGAGGGGTCCTAGCGGGGCCGAAGTAGTAGAAGAACCTCGGCTTAGTGCCGGCGTAGGGCTTGAGGACGAACACCCCGTACTCCTTTATTATTCTCTGTATGGGCCCTTCCTCGTCGTGGAGGTTGCCGAAGGCCCTCGAGCCCACCGGACATATCTCCACACAAGCCGTGGTCCCCCCGTCCCTGGTCCTCTGTATACACCAAGTACACTTCTCTACGGTATGCACCTCCCTGGGGACGTTCCCGAACACGTGCATGTTGGGGTTGAGCGTCAGCGCGTCCACGGTGACTGGCTTCCAGTTCATGTGCCTAGCTCCGTAAGGACAAGCGGTTATGCAGTACCTACAGCCTATGCACCGGTAGCTGTCCACGACGACTATCCCGTCGGCCTCTTGCCAAGTGGCCCTAACCGGACAAACCATAGTGCACGGCGGGTACTCGCACTGGTTGCACGCGACCGGTATGTAGACCCTATCCTTGTAAGGGGCCTCCTTGTAGTCTAGGTCTACTCCGAGCAGCTCGAGCTCCTCCCTGTTCACGTTGACTACCTTTATCCACTCTATGCCTTGGGTGCGGTCCACGTTGTTCTCTTGTACACAAGCGTAGGCGCACCTCCTACAGCCTATACACTTGTTCAAGTCCAGTGCCATGGCCCAGCGGACTCCCTTCTTAGCCAAGGTCCACTTTACCTTGATCTCCTCGCAGTGCTTCCTCGCCAGCCTACACTCCGGGCTGTTCTCGCCCAGCCTCTGGCATATGGAGTTGGCGCTCTCCATGCACTTCTTCTTAGCCATCTCCTCCTTCTTCTTCGCTAGCTCTTTGATCTCTTCTGGGGTCTTATAGGGGCTGTACTCGCTTATTACGTACTCCCCCTCCTCGTACACGTAGCCCAGCAGCTCTTCGTCGCTGAGCTTGTGTAGGACCTTACCTACTTCGTCTCTGCTGACGGTCATCAAGCCTACCGCGCCGGCCGCGGCTATCCCCTTGAGCAAATTCCTACGGGTCTGGTTAGCCATGGTCCCACCACCCCCACTTCGCGTTACTTCTTAACATATGCTATAATGGAAAGAAACGCGGCTACGCCCATCAAGAAGAAGAGCGAATTGAGGACCGCGTCTTGTGGGTAGGGCTCAGGCCTGTCGCTTGGAGGGGGCATTATGTTGGAGGGAGGCTTAATGGGGTCGTGGGGGTCGTGGCAGAACACACAAGACTTCCCCGGCACGGTCTTCAAGTTGGTGTACTTAGGGCACTCGTGGTACCAGTACGGGGAGCCCTTGTAACCGTAGACGAAGTGGGAGGAGCCTCCCTCACATACGAAGGTGCTGTTGGCGTGGGCCCCGACCAAGTAGTCCGCGTAGACCCTCGGGTGGCACTGTGCACACAAGGTGTCGTACTGGTGCATCTGCTCCGGGGAGGCGAGCTCCTTGGGTACTACAGTAGCCCCGTTGACGAGCTTAATGGGGTCTTGGGGGTCGTGGCAGTTGGAACAGTAGAGGCCAGAGTGGGCGCCGTGCAACAAGTTGATCTTGTGGAACTCCACCGCCTTAACGTTGCCGTCCAGCTTCAGCCAAGGCGTGTGGCAGTAGGTACACGGGTAGGCCGGAGTGTAAGCTAAGGCTACGGCGGCGAGTAACGGTAGGAAAGCGGCGAGCCTCTTCATGACCTCACTACCCAACCTTTGGGGCGCCATTCTCCCTTTTTATTGAAACTTGGCCGGACCGGCCGCAAAGCGGTTTTCCCCTCGTCCCCTCCTCAAAAGGGGACCACATGCTTTGGGCGGAAACACAATAGGTAAGATGTTCAGCGTAACTACTTGGGGGGAGAGCCACGGCAAGGCGATAGGCGCGGTGATAGACGGCTGCCCGGCCGGCTTGCCCCTCAGCGAGGAGGACCTCTTGGTCGAGCTCTCGCTCCGCAGGCCGGGGAGGAGGTTCACCACCCCGAGGAGGGAGCCGGACGTCCCAGAGATACTGAGCGGGGTGTTCAACGGAAAGACCACCGGCATGCCTATTTCAATAATAATAAGAAATAGGGACGTTATCTCGAGCTACTACGAGAAGATCAAGGAAACTCCCAGGCCAGGTCACGCGGACTTAGCGTACATAAAGAAGTACGGCTACGAGCACTGGGACTACAGGGGAGGCGGGAGGGCCTCTGGGAGGGAGACCGCTGCTAGAGTGGCGGCGGGGGCGGTGGCCAAGAAGCTGCTCGGCTGCTTAGGAGTGGTGGTCTCCGGCTACGTGGTGGAGCTGGGCGGGGTAGAGTTCCCGTCAGCCGAGGACGCGGAGGAGTCCTTGAGGTCCCGCCTCTCGCCCTTCCGGGTCTTGTGTTGTGAGGAGAAGGCCGAGGAGGTCTTGAAAGAGGCGCTCGAGAGGAGGGACAGCGTGGGCGGGGTGGTGGAAGCGGTCGCGTGGAACGCGCCGGCGGGCTTGGGCGAGCCGGTGTTCGACAAGCTCAAGGCGGACCTCGCGAAGGCCATGATGAGCATACCCGCCAGCGTGGGCTTCGAGGTAGGTTGGGGCTTCAAGCTGGCCCGGCTCAGGGGGAGCGAGGCGAGGGACAAGATAGTGAGCTCGGCCGGCGAGGCGACTGTGGAGGGGGACAAGGCCGGCGGAATGCTGGGCGGAATAAGCGTCGGGGCGCCGATAAGGATTAGGGTCGCGTTCAAGCCCACGAGCTCCATAATGATCCCGGAAAAGACGGTGAACATACACACGCTGGAGGAGACTGAGGTGGAGGTGCCCGGGAGGCACGACCCGGCCATAGTTCTGAGGGCCGTTTCGGTGGTCGAGTCGATGTTCGCCATAGTCTTGGTGGATCACGCGATCAGGGCCGGCCTCTTGAACCCGGTGAGGGTCGAGTGGGGCCCCCACTGCCAGAGGGTCTGGGAGCTCTACGCGGATAGGGTGCCCTAGCGCTGCCAACACACGCCCTTTACCCTCATAACGAATGGCTTGTTCAGCTCACCCGATATTTCCACCTCGAGCTCCGGGAGGAACTTCTTAACCACGTGCACGTGGGTCCAAGCGTGCATGGTAAGGGCCGCGCCTCCCACCTCGGTCCTTCCGCAAGCTAAGGAGACGTAAGGAACTATCATGTCGCTCATGTGCCTGTCCAAAGCCTTGCCCGTGCTCAAGTCCTCCAAGAGCTTCCGCGCCGCCTCCTCGCCCACCCTCTCGGCCCTCTTCCCCCTAGCTCCCAACGAGTCCGCGCCCAACAAGCTCCTCTCCGTTATGGCCCAAAGCACTATCCCGCTCCCGGGCCCCAAGTGGGGGTCCCTCTCCGGAGGGTACCACTCCAAGTCGATGTCTACGTTCTTTAGGCCGCTCTTCTTGAGGACCTCTTCGGCGGCCTTCGCTTGCCTCTCCGCGACGTGCTTAGGGAGCTTGACGCAGTGAGAGAGCCCGCGGACCTTCAGCACCTCGCCCCGCTCCACCTCCCCCCACTGGGTCAGTGAGTCCACAGGGCGGGAGGCGAACTCGACCTCTCCCCCTCCCTTGGGGTAGTGGCCTCGCCGCTTGAGGACCAACTCCGTCTTGGCGCCGAACCTCTCCAGGAGGGGATAGAAGACGAACCTCAAGTAGTCCACCGGAGGGCTCATCGGCACGTCCGTACCCCCTCTCAGCTGAACCCTGACCTCTCCGGGGGCGAAGAGAGCCGCGGGAGTTACTGCTTGCAAGACCAAGCTGACGCTGCCCGCGGTGCCTATGTCGAACCTAAACGTCCCGGCCTTCAAAGTCTTCGGTATGAACACTATTTCGGTGGAGCCCAGCTCCAAGCCGCGGACCTCCGCGTCGGTCATCTCGGCCAAGGCCTTGACGGCCACCATGTGTTGCCTCCTCAAGCCCGGGTTCTTCCTCTTAGCCCTGATGTTGAATATTCTAACCGGTTTCAAAGTCACGGCAGAGAGTGCCACGGAGGTCCTAAGTATTTGGCCACCTCCCTCGCCGAAGGAGCCGTCTATCTCGATCATGTCGTCGCTCCTAAAAAGTCGTGTGAGGGTTAGGCTTTATCGCCGAGCCCCCTCTTTTGGGGGACCGCCGGGACGGGCAAGTATTCCACGCCCGGCCTCTGGGGCTGGGCTTGCGGGTAGAGCTCCATGAGGGCCCAGACCTCCTCGGGCACCTCCTTCTTCACCGGTAACCCTAGCTTCACCAAGTCCTCGTAGAACAAGGGGTGGTCGTGGGTGTACTTGCCGGTTACCAGCTCCTCCGCTATCTCCCTCGCCTTCTCCTCGCCGACCTTGTCCTTGAGTATGTATGTTACGAACTCTAACATCTCGTTCAGCGCTTTCTTGGCAACGTCCGCGTGAACCAAGAAGTATTCATTAGCTTCCTTGCCCTTCTCCTCAGCTACCTTGACCACGCTCGGCGAGGGCACGTGCATCGGGCCGGCCGGGGTGGCCACCGGCACTTGGGGGTCCAGCGGTCCTAAGGCGGCCGCGGGGCCCATCCATATCTCGTCGGCCGCTAAGGCTATCAGCGTACCACCGCTCATGGCGTAGTGTGGCACCACTGCGACCTTCTTGGCGGGGTGGTCGTGGAGCGCCTTAGCTATCTGGGATGCTGCCAGCACCATTCCGCCTGGCGTGTGGAGTATCATCATTATGGGTACGTCCTTGGGAGTGTTGTGGATAGCCCTGATGACCGCTTCGCTGTCCTCAACGTCTATGAAGCGGTAGAACGGTATGCCGAAGAAGCCCACCCTCTCTTGGCGGTGTATCAACGTGATGATACGGTAGCCGTACTTCTCTTCTATCCTCCTCAGAACGTTCATTCTAGCGTTCTTTATACGCTGGTATTCCAGAACTGGCTCTGTTATCATCGTCAACAAGAGTAGCCAAAACAACAGACCTATAATGTCCATGGTTTGAAGCCCTAAGAGAAAAACTCCTCGGAGGCTTTTGAAGCTGGGCGCGGGCTTTGGGGTGCGTGAAATTTAGGCACTTGGTCTTCGCGCTTTCAGTGTACTTGTTCTTGTCGACTCTCTTCAACTATACCTTGTTGGGGGCCTACTACGCCCTCACGAACTTCATCTTGGGGGCCTTCTTCTTGGTGACCTTCTCCATTTCTCTGTTCATTGTGGAGGAGTTGGGGTGGTGAGGGGTTTGCGAGCCTTAATAATATTATTACTCGTCGTCTCGTCAATGCTCGCGGACTCCGGGGACTGCGCCTTCGGGTGGTGGAAGGACCTCTTGCGGGCCCCTGACGCCCACTCGGAAGGGGTCACCGGAAAGGGCGTGGTGGCCTTAGTTATAGACACCGGAGTCGACGCCGAGGTAATTAAATCTGTATTCAATAGGACTGTTGACCGGTACTTCAACGCGGCCTACGAGGCTCACAAGGACGAGTGCTTTAAGTACGTAGACTACAAGAACGTCACCATGTGCGTGTACGGCTTGACGGAGGTAGGGGGGAGGAGCGCTTACTTGGCCGCCCCCGTGAACGAAACCACCGACTTGGCCGGCCACGGGACCGCCGTCGCGGCCGCCCTGCTGTCGGTGGCCCCCGACGTAGACTTGCACGTTGCTAAGGTGGCTTGCTACGTCCTACTCCTCGACGAGAACGGCTCCGTGACTTACGCAATCCCATTCATAGACCCAGAAGCCTTGAAGCTCGCATTGGAAAGGGCAGTTAACGGGACGGACGTAGTGAACTTGAGCTTGGGCTCGGTAACTCCCGTCACCGGCCCCTTGCCGGACGTCCCGACCGCCTTAGCCCTCAGGGGGCTGTGGGACGTTATCTACTCTAAGAGCTCAGAAACAGCCTTCGTGGCGGCTGCGGGCAACGAGGGCCTCAAGGTCCCCTCCTTCCCCGCGCTCTCGGAGCACGTCATAGGCGTCTCGGCCTTAGCTTACAAGGACGGCGAGTTTGAGGTGGCGAGCTTCAGCGACGGGGGGCCCGGGGTAGACTTTTCCAGCGTAGGGGTCGGGCTCTACTTGCCGGTCCCCAAGTACTCTTACATAGCCGAAGCGGTGAAGGACCCGTGCGCCGAGGAGGTCGGAAGGGCCCTGTTCTTGAGGCTGGACGGAACCTCTTTCGCCGCCCCGCTGGTCTCGGGTACCGCCGCGCTGTGGATCCAGAGGACGGGGGTCAAAGGGACCTCTGAGGTGAGAGAGGTGTTAAAACAGAACTCATTGCACCCCTTCGGCCCCGGGTGGTCGCCCGAGGCCGGCTGGGGGGTGCCGGTGGCCGTGCCGGTGGAGGGCCAAGGGCTCTCCTTGCCCGGAATACCCTTCGCCGGCTTGCCCGCGTTGCTCCTAGCGAAGCGCAAGAGGGGAGCTACGCTCTTGACAATTATGATGATAAGTTCATCGGCCTTCGCCGTGGAGCCGGAGAAGCTGGGCGAGGCCTTCGCGATCTCTTCCCTAGCCACTTGGACCGCGTACTACGTCGCGAACGGCCTCGGCCCGGTCGCCTCGCTCTGGATGGCCACCTTCAACACTTTGATCGTTACTGCCTTGTTAGCAATATCTTGGAAGGTCGTGGAGCTCGTGTGCGCAACGATTAAGTGTTAGCCCGGAGGCCCCAGAGGCGGGCAAGCTAGGTTGAAGGCCCTAAAGAAGCTGGCAGAAAAGCTCGAGGACCCGAGATCGGTGGCGAAGGCCACATTCGCCATAGCTATAGCCCTCGCGTCAGTGTCTTCACTACTCATTATGCTAACCACCTCCATAAAGCCCATCAGAGTGGAGTGGAGTGGGGCAGTCCTCGTCTCCGGGTGCAGCTACGGCATCATGGCCACCCCCAGCCCCTACAACCGCCCCACAGTAGTGTTCTTCACCCCCCACAAGACCTCCTCTGCGTGGTTGATGTCCTTCAACGACGTGGTCAGCTACTTCAACGGCACTCCCATCTCCCACTTGGGCTACCCGAAGATCAGAGTTGCTAACGATTCCAAAATAATAATTGACTATACAAAGTTCAAGAAGGTGACATACGTTTACAAGGACACAGTGTACGTAGAGTTGCTGAACTTCACCGAAGGAGTCTTGGGCCTTTCGGTGCCCGCGCTCGAGGGCGTGGCGGAGGGCAACGGTTCAGTGAGGCTCTTGGGCGTTAAAGGCCCCTTCATGATGAAGTTCGATGTCGTTATGAAGTTTACGGGCTGTAAGCCGGAGGTGTTGCGCTCGACGCCGTTCAAGGACATCATGGGAAGCAAGTACTTGGTACAGGTGTCGCTTAGATGCAACGAAAGCTCGAAGCTAGAGGTAATCGCGGAAAACGTCGAAGACCCTCTGGTGGGAAAGTTGATTCTATTAATGATAAACTATTGGACCTACTCCTTACCTCTGATCGTAGTTTTGATAGGGGTGGTACTGTGGTACAAGTGGCTGTCTAAGAACTTGGAAGACTTCAAGGGGGTATTAGTCTTTATAAGCATCCTGATCTTGCTGTCCGGGCTCAGCGGCCACCACTGGGACTTATTAATGGCCTTGAAGTTCGGCGAGATGGTCGTCAGCGGGAAGGACCTATACCAGTGGACTTATAACAACACCCTCTTGATGAGGGATCGTCTCCCTAACCCTCAGATATTCTATCCGGGTTACGCGTACTTGCCCCAGCTGGCGCCCTTCTTCGTCCCCATCTACTTAGCCTACGAGTCTATCTTCGACAAGCCCTACTACTACCAATTGGTTCCGGGAACCGTTGATCTGGCCGAAGTCCGGGCGCTACTCTTCGGCGCTCTCACCTTTATCTATTACGTCCTAGTCCACGGGTATTTCATGCTGTTTTACTTGATTGGAGCATTCTTGATTTACAAGTTCTACGGTAAGGACAGATTCTTATTGAGCGTATACTCATTCCTTCCCATAGTAATCATAGTGGAGTGGGGGATGTTCGAGGCATTCTTAATTCCCTTCTTAGTGGCGTCGCTTATCTTGTTGAGGGAGGAAGGTAACGTTCACCAACTCCTCTCGGGCCTCGCTTGGGGGATGGTCTCCTCCAAGATTTACGCCGCGCTGGCCGCACCGGCCTTGATTCTCAATTCTAGGAGGAAGGTCCTTTGGCTGTTAGGCTTCATAATAGCGATTTCGCCCTCCCTGTACTTCTTACTGACCGAGCCAAAAACCTTCTTATCGTGTACCTTGCTCTTCCACACGAACAGGAACATGGGGGACGTTAACTATTACCCCAGCTTCATGGGGAACCCCGTCGACTTGTTGTGGTGGGGCAAGGTCGGCAGCGCGGCGGAGGTGGTGCTGACCCTCCTGACGTATTACTTGGTGTGGAAGCTCAGACCGTCTCCGGAGGTCGCTGCGGCAACAGTACTAGTCCCCTACTTGCTCTTCAACCGCCTGGTCTCACCGCAGCACTACTTGACTTTTGCGACTTTAGTGTTGCTCTCCGGGGACAAGAGGACTTACGGCCTCTTGAGCTTGTTAATATTGCTCCACGTGAACTTAGTGAGGCCCACCGCCTTCTACTTGGCCTACCACTGGCTGAGCGCTGAGGTCGCCTTGAGCTACTTCTCCTACGACCCTACCGGCGTGTTGAACCTAATAGTTACCAGCGTAACCCCCTCAGTGATATGGCCGTTCCTCTTCCCCACCTTGGCGGGGGTCCTAACGCTCTATTACTACAAGTCGTTGAGCCTTAGGGGTAGTAAGTGGAGGTCGTAGTCTCCTTCAAGCCCGACGAGAGGGCCAGGGAGTTGGCGGAGAGGGTAGCGAGGGGGCTGGAGGGAGCGGGGGTCAAGGTGAGGTGGTTCCCGGAGGCAGACCCTTGTGCGGCAGACGGCTTGGTGGTGGTCGGAGGCGACGGCACGCTGCTCTACACCCTCTCCAAGGCCCCTTGTGAGACTCCACCAGTGATGACCGTTAGGGCCGGGAGGAGGGCCTTCTTGCTGGACGTGGAGCCAAGGGAGGTGGAGGAGGCGGTCAGAAAGTTCGTAAGGGGGGAGTACCAGCTAGAAGAACACAAGAGGCTGGAGGTCGACGGACACTTCGCGCTCAACGAGTTCGCGGTCCTCAGCAAGTGGAGGAGGGTCACTAAGTTGAACGTCGAAGTGTCTGGATATTCTGTCTACGAGGGGCTGGAGGGAGACGGAATAATAGTTTCCACCACCTTGGGCTCCTCCGCCTACGCCCTGAGCGCGGGGGGACCCATAGTGGACCCGAGGGCGGAGGTCCTGCTGCTGGTGCCGGTCAACCCCATCCAGCTCGACGCGAGGGCAGTAGTCCTTCCCAAGGACTCTGAAATAAAGGTGAAAATTGTTTACAACACTAAAGAAGTAGTAACGCTGTTGGACGGTATAGTCGAGTTGACGGGGGAGGAGTTCGTAATTTCGCTCACGGGGCCTAAGGTTAGGTTCGCGCGGTTTAGGAGGGAGAACTTTTATAGAAGGCTTATAGAGCTTAGGTCGTTTAAGGCCTAGGCTAAGGGCTGTGGAAGCGTCTATAGTTTTGATAGCCCACGGCAGCAAGAACAAGAACTTCTATAGGATGGTAAACAACGTAGCAAGGATGCTAGAGGAGAAGGTCGGGAAGAAGGTCTACGTAGGCTACCTAATGGGAGAGCCCAGCGTGGAGGAGGCGGTCAAGGAGGCCCCGGGCGACCTAGTAGTTGTGGTACCGTTCTTCATATCTGAGAGCAGCCACGTGGTGCGGGACGTCCGGGAGAGGGTTATGAAGGTCTCGAACGGGAAGAAGGTAGTCTTCGCCAAGCCTTTGGGGGACCACCCCTTAGTGGTGGAGGTGCTTTACTCCCGCTATTTAGAGGCCTTGGGAGAATGATATACTCGTTCACGGCCAAGTTCCACGCGAACGTTCAAGCCCTCCACAAGGGCACGATAGAGGTCACTTGCGAGGAGCGCTTAACTCCCAGAGGGGACTGCGTGGTGCTCACCTCCTCCACCCACGACCCCTCGGAGCTGGCCCGGTCTTGTCCGGAGGGGAGGAGGGCGGCGTTCGTGGTGCTCACCCGCTTTGGCGGCTTCTGGGTGGAGGGGACTTGCGCGCCCGCCCAAGTGGGTTGTTCTTTCGTAATCAGGAAGAGCGAGACCAAGGCTCCTAGGACGTTGATGGTTAGGGCGGACAAGGGCGCAAGGGACTTGCCTAGGGACGTGATAAAGAGGGCTTCCCTCTGGGGGGCCAGGGCCTTGGCGTTATTGGTGGTATACTAGGGAGGCGTGGAACAGAAGGGAGGCCAGAGCTACCCCGAGCGTGAGGGCCACCACTACCACCCCTACCTTGAACCAGTCCCAGAACTTCACCGTCCTCCCGTGCCTCTCGAGTATGCCTAGGGCCACTATGTTGGCGGTACTCCCTATCAAAGTCATGTTGCCTCCCATGGTAGAGCCGTAGAGCAGCGCCCACCAGAGCACCTCGCCTCCTGGGAGGCCCACCTCTATCAAGGTCTTTACCACGGGGCTTAACGCAACTACCACCGGCATGTTGTCCAAGAAGGCAGACACCACCGCCGAAACGACCGCTATGGTTATGGCTAAGGTAACTGTGGACTCGAAGGTAAGCCCTCCCACCATCTGCACCAATGAGTAGGCCATCTTGTCGGTGACGCCCGTGTAGCTGAGCGCCGAAGCTATGGCGAACAAGAACATGAAGAAGAGTAAGGTCCACCACTCCACGCCCTTCTCTACCAACCTCCTCGGCTCCTCGTGGGTGAACATCAAGATCGCCGCCACCACGACCGGGCTGAAGACGAGCAAGGCGTCCGGGGGCACCTCCGCGTGGATGCTGACCTCCGACCCGACGCTCATGGCTGCGTACAAGTAAGCTAAGAACTGGTTCAAGGCCCCCGACAAGGGGGTGTGGAAGGCGATTAGGAGGAGCACGGCTATGAAGAAGGCCCAACCCCTCTTGAACCTCTTGAGCGCGGCCTCCACTTCTTCCGCCTCCTTACCCGTCAGCTTGCCGGACTTGTAGGCCTCGTAGAGCTCTGAGCTTATGCCCAAGGCGCTCCACTCATCCAAGCTTATCATGGACCCTTTCTCCCTCAGCTTCTTGAAGAGACCAGTCTTGGAGAGCCAGACTAAGGCTATTGGAAGGAGCGTGAGCAACGCTAAGAGGCTCCCGGGGGTGGCCCACTCCAAGAAGTCCTCGAAGCTCTTGCCGGACTGGAGGGCTATGTAAATGCCTATGGGGTTCCCTATCATGGTGGCCGAAGAGCCTATGTTGGTTGCCATAACCGAGTATATCACGAGTGGGATGGGGTTCAGCTCGAGCATGGAGGCTATGGATATAACTACCCTAGTTACGAACACTATGCTCGTCACTTCGTCCACTAAGGCCGCCATTATCCAGCTCAAGAACCCGAGTATCGCCACGAAGCGGAGCGGTTGGAACTTGCTGGCCTTCACCAGCTTGACGGTTATCCACCCCAAGACCCCGCTCTCGTTTAAGTACTCTACTATGATCATCATTGATATCAAGAACAGTATCAATCCCAGCTCCATGTGTTCCAGTATCATCTCGAAGGGGGCGGTCCCCAGGAACAACAAGAGCGCGACTCCGATCATCACGAAGCTGAGCCTCTTGTTCCAGAACATCAGCGTCCCGAGTATCGCGGCTACGAATGACGCCGTGGCCAGCGCCTCGCTGAAGGCAACCACGGTGGAGTTTAGGTCGACCTCACACTCCTCTAAGGCTTTGTGATAGTCGAACCCGTGCTCCCTTATTACGTTTATCCACTCGCAATGTTTCATCTTAAAGTTTACGAGTATTTTCTCGACGACGTCCTTCAGAGGGCCCTCGGGTTCTACCTTCAGCGTGCTGAAGGCGACGAAGGATATTACGAAGGTTGCCGTTACGGCTACTATCAAGATCAATAAGTTTCTGTTCAACTAGTACCCCGTAGGTCGCGTAAGGGGGCTCGTATTAAAGGGGCTTTTCGAGGAGCTCGGCTACCCCGGAGCGCTTGCCCTCACCCCTTCGGCGAGCACGACTCACCTCATCGCTAGGGCAAGTACGCGGGGGAGTTAACTACCTCCGCCACCACCGGGCGGCCGTGCTTGGAGAGGGCCTCGTAGACGTCCTCGACCTTGTCCCGGTCGGCAAGAGCCACGTAGGAGGGCCCGTTGCCGCTGACGGAGGCCGCGAGGGCGCCGGCCCTCAAGGCGTCCAGCACCGGCCCTTGAGGGTAGCCCAGAGCGCCGGCCACCAAGAAGCCGTTTAAAGTCATCGCGCCGTACAAATCACCTGCCTTCAACATCTCATAAACCTTCAAGAACTCCCTCTTGAGCAGCCTTAGCCTCTCGGCTACCTCCCCGTAGCTCAACCCCCTCCCTCCCCTTGGTAGTACTATCGCCCTCAAGCCCTCGAGAGGTCTCCTCTCCTCCACGACCATTTCCTTGTTGTCGGTAATTACCAACCCCCCTAACATGCTAGCCGCCGCGTCGTCGAAGGCCCCGGTAACGGTGACGCCGGCCCTCTTAGCCGCCTCGACGGAGAGCTTGAGGGCGTAGTAGGGAGAGGGCCTCATGCCGCAACGCTCGAAGAGGGCTAGCGTTGCGGCGTTGGCGACCGCTGAGGAAGACTTAAGGCCTCCCGCAGGGGGGACCTCGCTTTTAACCACGAAGGTTACCTCCCCGGGGTCACAGACTTGCTCTTTGAATACTTCGTAAACACTCCTTAACAGCTTGTTATCAATTCTCTTCCCTTCAACTACCTTAACCTCCACTTTCAGCGATATCGCGAAGGCAGCTCCTTTCCACGAGGCCACGGCGTTAAGCGCGCTCCCGCCGGCGTAGGCGAACGGCAACTCGCTCTCCAGCACATATAAAACGTTCAGTTAAATAGCTAGGTCCCGGCGCTTTTGGCGGGACTTCGGAATGTCGCTCAGCTTGAACGAGCTGTGGAACGTCGACTTGCGGAAGAGGGTCAACTCGCTCTCGGTCTCCGAGGACGGCAAGGTGCTGGCGGCGTGTGACGACGGCTGCGCCTACCTGATAGAGAACGGAAGAGTACTCAAGAAGGAGTGCGAGAGGGGCTCCTCCGCTGCGACCCACTACAAGGACGGCTTATTTGCGGTCGCCTACAAGAACGGCGTCCTCAAGATATTGACCCCCGATGGGAGTATAAAGGCCGAGATAAAGGTGGGAAGGTACAACGAGGCAATAGCCATAATAAACGACAAAAGCGTGGTGGCTTGTTCCGACGCGTGCGTGAAGTTCAATTTCGACGGAGAGAGGGGGTGGCACTACGACATAGGGGGCGTAGGTAAGAACGTCGACGTGGAGAACAACACGATCTACGTCCCCGACCACATATGGAGAAAGGTGCACGAAGTAGACGCGATAAGCGGGAAGGGGGAGGAGTTCTGCTCGTGCAAGGAGAAGGTCTACAGCGTGGACCGAGAGGGCGACCTCACGGCCGTCGGGACCACGAAGTCGTTGATAGTGTTTAGGGGTAGAGAAAAGGTGTGGGAAAGGGAAGTTGGGACGCACGTAACGCTAGTGAGGGTAGTAGGTGACATTATATTTGCTTCAAATATGGGCTCCCAGAGCCTAAGGGCTTACGACATAAACGGCGCCGAGGCGTTGAACATAGAGCTCGAGGGGAGGCCAACGGCGCTGGACGCCAGGGGCAAGTACTTGGCCGTGGGCTTCTTCGACGGGAAGGTGAAGGTCTACCAGCTCCCCACGGAAACCGAAGAGGAAAGGGCGGAAGAGGCAGAGGTAAAAGAGGTAGAGGAAGCGAAGGAAGAGGTCAAGGAGACCCTCCCGGGGCTGGGTGAGATCAAAAGCGTAGCGGAGGGCTCTTACATGGGTACTCCCTTAGCGAAGGAGATACTTGAAGAAATAGAGAACATCACGGAGACCATGGAAGGAGCCAAGAACGCGGGCGACCTCATAGCTTCCGTAATAGCGAGGGTTGAGAAACTAACATCCGTCGCCTCCTCGGACTGGAAGCAAGTCTACGCGAACTACGAAGAGGCGGAGAGGTTGTTGGAAGATACCTTAAACGTGATAAACGAGGTAAAGGAGAGGATCGGAGAGGTTGAGAGCTGTCCCCCGCCGGAAAAGCTAATAGAAATACTGAAGATGAAGAGTCCAAAGGAGTTCACCGCCGCGCTGGCCGAGCTAGCGGAGGGCGGGGAGGTGGCGGAGAGGGTCAAGAAGGGCGTACAGCTGTTGAAGAGGTGCTTAGAGAGGTACTACTTGTTGCCGAGCTCGGAGGAGGTGCAGAAGCTCGAGGCGAAGTTGAAGGAAGTGAAAGAAGAAAAAGAAGCGATAAAAGCGTTGATTGAGAGCGGCCTCTAGCGGTCCATCTCCGCGACACACGTGTCGAGAGATATGTAGAACGCTAGGAAGTCTTGTAAGAGAAGTCCCTTCCCTAGGTACTTCAAGCTCATCGTGTGTACGAAGACCGGGGACCTCATGTGTACCCTCCACGGCCTGGTCCTCCACTTGGGGTCGGAGGGGTTGGCCACCAACAAGATCCCGTTCTCTCCCCTGGGGCTGTCGTGGTAGCCGTAAGCTATTCCGGGCTTGCGCGGGAACGGCGGGACCCTCTTCAAGTGCGTGCCGAGCTCGTTCTGCCCCCTCTCAGTCAGCTCCCTTAGGACTTGCCTAATTATCTTCAAGCTCTGGCGTATCTCCTCGAACCTGACCAGCATTCTGTCCAAGTTGTCCCCTACGCTCCCGACCGCCCCCTCGAAGTCTATCCCGTCGTCGTAGCCTCCGTAGGGCTTGTTTATCCTCAAGTCCCAAGCTACCCCGGAGGCCCTTAGGTTAGGCCCGCTCCAGCCGTACTTTATGGCGTCCTCGGCGCTCACTTGCGCTACCCCCTCGGCCCTCATGGCTACCGTGGGGTTGTCTAAGGTTGTTTCAATTAACTTCTCGAAATGCTTGTGGAACCTGGCAACGACCTTCTCGTACACGTCCTTAAACCCTTGGGGGAGGTCAAAGGCGACCCCGCCGGGCCTCAAGTAGTTGAAGGTCATCCTCTGGCCAGTCAACATTTCTAGCAAGTTGATGAAGACTTCCCTGTCCCTAACGGTCCAAGCGAAAGCAGTTAGGTGGTTCACGTTCTCGGCGAAGGAACCTATGTAGAGCAAGTGGGACTGTATCCTGCTCAGCTCGGCCGCCAGAATCCTCAACAGCTGTGCCCTCCTATCGACCTTAACGTCCATTATCTCTTCCAAGGCCATTACGTAGGGCCACTCCCAGCCTATGCCGTCTATGTAGCATTGCCTGTCCAACAGCGGTATTACCTTTAAGTACTCCTTCTGCTCGTAGATCCACTCCACGCCCCTGTGGACGTAGCCCAAGCGAGGTATGACGTCCTCTACTATCTCTCCCTTCAAGCCTAACAAGAAGCCCACGGGCCCGTGGGTGGCCGGGTGCTGGGGGCCCACGTAGACGTACGTTAGGTCCTCCCTCAGCCCCTCCCTCTCTTGGTCAGTGCCCTCTATCTCGGCCCAGTTGACCTTCGGCAAGTCCTTGTAGCCCCCGGAGTCCTTCAGCAACGGGAAGCGGTCCTTCGGGAAGAGCCTCGGGTCCTCGCTGAGCAACAGCTTCCTTATCCTTCCCCACCTCTCGTAGTCGGGGTGGCCGGTGAAGTTTATCCCGAACATCTCGTACGTCTCGTTCTCGTGCCACTCCACGCCAGGGTACAAGGAGCTCAGGCTGGGCAGCTCCCTGTTCTCCCTGTCCACCTTTGTGCTGAGGACTACCGAGCTGGCGTCCCTTATTCTGTGAACTAAGAAGAACACTTGCACCTTCTTCTCGGCGGGCCAGTCCACGGCCGTTAACATAGAGGGGAACAAGTAGCCTTGGTCCTTCAGCCTCGCCGCGTTCTCGTACCAGTACTGGGGCTCTACCTCGACGTATAGGGCGTTGCTCCACTCCTTCCTCTCGACCTCACCCACGAAGTTCATCTCTTCTCACCCGCCTTTCTGTTGTTGTAGGCATAACGGAGCATGGGGTCCACGACCTTCTTGTCCGAGCCCTCCTCGTCGTGTAGGCGATAACGCGTGAGGGGCGCCCTCGCGAGGTCCCCTTCGTTTATCAACTCCTCCATCTTCAGTATCGCCCTCAACAACCCCTCCGGCCTGGGCGGGCAGCCGGCCAAGTTGACCACGTGGACGTCCTTCCGGTACTCCTCCGGCAAGCTCTCTATTACCTCGTGAATGCCGTCCAAGACGTAGTCGCTCTGCCACCACGGGCCGCCGTTGATGGCGCACTCCCCCATAACTATGACGAAGCGCGGGCCCGGGGTTTGCATGAAGAGCCTTCGGAGCCTCTCGGCGAGTTTTCTGTTCACCGGGCCGTTGATCAGTATCACGTCCACTTGCCTCGGGGTCGCCCTAGCGAGCACGCCGAGCCTCTCGAAGTCGTGGAAGGCGAAGGCCGCTTGCATCATCTCTATTGCACAACACATTATGCCTAGGTGCAGCAACCACAAGCTGTTCCTGCGGCTCCACTTGAGCGCCTCCTTCACGGGGGCGCTCTTCTTTATCAATTCGCGAGAGACCTTCTTGAACCTCATCGCGTCCACCTCATTATCCCTATTTTCCTTAACCAGACCAGCCCAACAACCAAGCTGAAGTACAACAATCCTATGCCTATCAACGTGTTGGGCTTGGGACTCCCGGAGGCGGCGAGGGCGAGTATGCTAGCTACCTCAGCCACGAAGAAGGCCACCAAGTAGGGGTAGAAGTTGACGGTGTAGTTGACGCTCTGGGGGTCGCCTATGGTGAGTTCTCCGCACTCGTAGCTCTCGAACTTGTCGGGGTGAGGGGGAGTCTTGTCCTCCAGAAGCTTGTTTATGAGAAGCGAGGCGCCCTCTACGAGGCCGCCGACGACCATGGCGACAGCCACTACGGTGAAGGCGACGGCGCCGGGCTCGATCATCCTATCACCCCCGCGAGCAGTACTGGCATCTGGTGAACAGCCTTAATTAGCGGGTCCATTACGAGGGCTGGCACGACGCCTATTATGACGCTTATCGCGAGCAAGTACAGTATGGGGCCTATGTGGTAGAACCGAACGTCCTTTACCTCCAGAGGCGGGCGGGTGAAGAGCATCCTCTGAGCGTCCCATATCAAGTAGCCCGTGACGGTCGCTATGGCTATTAACAGTAGTGCCAACACCAAGGAGCCTGCGGGGTTGTACTTTGCCATGCCAGCTGCCGAGGCCACCAAGCTGAGCTCCGCCGGGTAGCCGCTGGTGCCCGGCAGCCCGAAGCCGGCGAAGATAGCAACCATTATTACGGTGCTGAGTATCGGCGCCACGAAGGCCAGCCCCCTTATGGCGGGTATCTTCCTAGTGTGGCAGTAGTGCTTTATGACCCCGCTGAGCAAGAACAGCGCCCCTACCACGAAGCTGTGGGATATCATTTCGAATACTGAACCTATGAAGCCTAGCAACGAAGCTTCCTTGAGGCCCAAGGCCCATACGGCGGCCCCTATGGTGCTCATGCTCATGTGAGTGATGCTGGTATATGCAACTACCCTCTTGAAGTCCTCTTGAGCTATGGCCACGGTGGAGGCGTATACCGCCGCCAGAGCCGCCCAGACCGCTATGAAGGGTAGGGCACCCATTAGGACGTAGGGTGCCATTCCCAAGGTTATCCTTATGAACGCGTAGCCGCCCATCTTTAGCATCAGCGACGCCAGTATGACGGAGCTCGGACTGGGCGCCTCCACGTGGGCGGCGGGGAGCCACGTGTGGAACGGCGGGACCGGCATCTTGATGAAGAACGACAGCAAGGTTAGCCAAGCGAAGGCTACCTTAACCCAGTCCGGCGCCACCGCCAAAGAGGCGGCGAACTCCGTGAAGTCGAAGGTGTTGGCCCCGTAGAGCCAGCCCAGCGCTATGGCAACCAACAACATTAACCCTCCCACTTGGGTGTACACGAAGAACTTGTAGGCCGCGTACACCTTCCTCTCGCCGCCCCAGTAAAGTATGTGGATGAACATTGGCAACAGCGTGAACTCCCAGAAGAGGTAGAACCAGAAGAGGTTCCACGTCGCGAAGACCCCTATGAGGGCTGCCTCTGAGGCCAGCATTAGTGCCAAGTACAGCCTGGGCCTTTCCTCAATCTCCCAGCTGGCCGCCCAAGCTACGGCGATGAAGATGAGCGCGGTTATCGCTAAGAAAAGCGAGCTGAGCGCGTCCACTCTGAAGGTCAAGTCAGCCCCTATGGCGTGGAGGCCCGGTATGACGTAGCTCTCCGAATAGATCCCCCCGGAGGCCCCGACTACTATGGGCTTCGCCAGCAGTAAGGCGATAATTACCGTTATGACGGCCGCAAAAGCCTTGGCCTTCCTTTCACCTATTAGCAACACTCCTACCGACGCTAAGGCCGCTATTATTATGGATACTAACACCTCACACACGGCTTACCACCCCACACCGAACAACAATATCAGCGTTACAAACATCAATAACGTCAGCCCTGCCGCTGAGAGCGCTACGTAGAGGTTTATATCGCCGTTCTGTAGCTCGAGAGCCTTCTTGCCCAGCTTGACTACAGACCTCGCAAGTCCGTCGATCACCTTGACGTCCCAGTAGTCCTCGTCCGCCAGCCTAACGCTTACAGCCCAGCCCCACGCGTAGGCGCGGCCTATGAAGAAGGCCATCCCGACCAAGAAGGCTGTATAAGCCCTCTCGACGGCGTCCACCGCCTTCGACAGCGCGTAAGCCCAGAAGTTGGCCACGGAGTGGAAGAACTCGTGGAACCAGAACTCCTTGTAGAGCGGGTACCAGACCTTCCTTATTATCCCGCCCCTCTCGGCGACGCCCATTAGCACGTAGTAGGTGATGGGCGTTAGGAAGCCTATTATGGCCAAGGTTAGGGCCGCGTTGCCCAGAGGGAGCTCGTACCTAGGCAAGCCCTCGTGGGCCCGGAGCGCCTTCTTCAGCGCGAACGTTATCGTAGGGCCGGAGACTAGGACTATCAGCGCTAGGGTAACCAATGCGAACTTCATCGCGGGGCCGGCGTCGTGGAGGTGCTCCCCGTGTGCCTTCCAGCGCGGCTTGCCGAAGAAGGTGAGGTACAGCAGCCTTCCGCTGTAGAAGCCGGTCAAGCCGGCCGCTAAGGTGAGCGTCACCCCTACAGCTAAGGCGTGGGGGACCGGGCTGTGGAGCGCGCTCTCTATTATTAGCTCCTTAGACCACCAGCCTGAGAAGGGCGGCAGGCCTATCAAGCTCAAGAGCGCTATTAACGTCACCACGAAGGTAACTTTCATGTACCTCCACAGCCCGCCCATGTTGAACATGTCCCTAGCCTTGTAGGGGTGATGCAAGACGTGCTCTAAGGAGTGTATGACCGCGCCCGCGCCCAAGAACAGGAGGGCCTTGAAGAAGGCGTGTATGTACAAGTGCGCCGCCCCGGCGACCAAGCTCCCCAATCCCAGAGCGGCGAACATGTAGCCCAGCTGGCTCATGGTGGAGAAAGCTATCACCTTCTTTATGTCTCTCGCCGCCGCGCCGAACAAGCCCGCGACCAGCGCGGTCACCGCTCCGACTATCGCTATGAAGTCCATCAGTGCCAGGTTGAAAGCTATGAACTCCTCGTACAAGGGGAAGAGCCGGGCTATTAGGTAAGCGCCGGCCGCCACCATGGTGGCGGAGTGGAGCACGGCGGAGACGGTCGTGGGTCCCTCCATGGCGTCGGAGAGCCACGGCCAGAAGGGCACTTGGGCGCTCTTGCCGAAGGCCCCTATGGTTATCCCTACCAGTATTGCGGTCAGCGCCGCCGCCCCCAGCCACTTCTGGAACGCTAAGGTCTCGTAGTGCTGAAGCTCCAAGACGTTACCCGTGCCCGCCAAGGCTATGAGCGCGCCCAAGCCTGCCAAGAAGAATAAGTCCGCCACCCTGGTGACCAGTATTGCCTTCCTCCCCGCCCTCACCGCGTTAGGACCTATAATTGGGTCGTACCAGTAGTAGGAGATCAGCAGGAAGCTGGCAGCTCCCACCAGTTCCCAGAACAACATTATCAAGACCAAGTTTCCAGAGAGCACTATACCTTCCATCGAAGCCAAGAACAGCATCATTTCGCTGTAGTACCGGTTGGGGCCGCGGGCGCCGGCCATGTATTCCCAGCTGTACACCAAGTCCAAGAAGGTTATCGTAGCTACTACTATTGCCATTATTCCTGAAATAGTGTCAATGAGGAGGGAGAAGTCGTTGGGATGTGAGGGCAGGGGGTACCACGAGTAGTACTTAATCTCGTAGCTCTTGCCGTAGCCCTCCGCAAGCAAGTAAGCGGTAGCTAAGACCACTACCCCCGCCGTCGCGACCGCTAAGGACCACTCCCACCAGTCCTCCCTGTCGCCGGCCCACAAAGGCTTGAACTTAATCTTCTTCTTGTACAATGGACTGAGCAGCACAATTATTGAGATCACTAACGGCAAAGCTATGGGAACTGGCGCGACCAACGCTAAGCTCGGCGGGACTTGGTGAGACGCGCCTTCCATTATTTAGACACCGAATTGAGAGGGAAGAAAGGCGTTGATAAAACTCATCTTCCGGGCCTCGTAGCGGCCTAGTAAACGAGGACCTCTACCTCGTCCCCGTCCTTAAGTTTCAACGCCTTCCTCAACTCCACGGGCGAAATTAACTCTATTATCTCCGGCGGGTGGTGGGTCTTCAGGGGTATAACCAAAGCCGCCTCCACCCCACTGACCCTCGCCGGGAACGCCAAGACCTCCCCATACCTCTTCCCGTTCTCCGTAAATCCCTTCAATATTATCGGTCTTTTGAACATAAGGGTAGACTTCTTCTCCGTGGATGTTGGGTCCAACAGCACGTTGAGGGTACCGGGGAAGGGGTCGAAGCCCAGCTTCTCCCTCACTTGCCTCCGGTAGCCCTCTAGGGATAGGTAGTACCTCCCCTCCCCGTCCCCGCTCACCACCTTGCCTTTCAAAGATATGGGCTTGGAAATCAGTTGTTGAATAAGCTCCATTCCCTTCTCCGTAATCCTCAAATCCTCTGTAAGCAACTTCGCCTTCTTCAGGGATTCCAAGTCCTCCTTCAAGGCCTTGTAGGGGTCTCCCTTGAGGACGTAGTATAGGGCCGCCAGCAACCGCAGTACCTACTGCGCCGACGCCCTCGTTTTTATAAGGCATGGGCGGAGGTGGGCTTCGGGAAGCGGGACTTGGTGAACGTGGTGGCAGCGCTGGCAGCGCTGGTGGCCGGCCTGCTGGCGATGTTGGTGACCGCTGCCGTGCTCCAGCTGTTGCGCCCTGTGATAGATATGTCGGTTGACGCGCTGACGTCTGGCCTCTCGTCGACGGTATCGATGTTGGTGGCCCTGGTGGTAACTTACTTACTCGTGCTCTCTCACTAAGGGGGTGATCGTGATGGATTTGAAACTGATACTGGCTATTATAGTATTCATAACCGCTTGGGTCGTGACCTACACCGCCTTGCAGACCGCCGGCAAGTTCATAATACACACCGCCGTCAACCTGATACCCCCTATAGTCGGCGTGATAGTGGCCTCCCAAGTCTACGCCATGCTGGCCGCCTGAGAACGCTTGGAAGTACTGGTTCCTCACGTCGTCCACTAACAAGTGCAAGTAGATTTGAGTAGTTTTTATGTCGCTGTGGCCTAAGAGCCTTTGCACGGCGGGCAAGCTCATCCCCCTCCTAAGCGCCTCCGTGGCGAAGGTGTGCCTCAGCGCGTGGGGGTGGAGCTTGTGCTCCGGCAAGCCCGCCTTCTTAGCTAACCTCTTGAGCCTCTTGTACAGCGCTTGATAGCTGAGCGGAACTAGCCTTCCCGAGGGAGCAATATAGCTCCAAGCCCTCCGGAGGGCCTCCTCCGTCAGAGGGCCGTAGAACACCACGCGCTCCTTGCCGTACTTACCCCTAACCGCTATCTGCCTCCGGCGGAAGTCCACCTTGTCCAAAGTTACGTTAAGGGCCTCGGAGGCCCGTAAGCCTGTCTCAAGGAGCAAGCTGACTATTAGGAAGTCTATAGGGTCTTCGTAGGCCGCTTGGAGCAACGCCGCCACCTCTTCGGGCTTCAAGGCCTCTACGCTGTCCTTCCTAGGCTTGGGGACCGCCGGCAAGCCCTCCAAGCCCAACCACTTGAGGAAGTTCCTGACGAACAAGCTGTAGTAGTGCAAGGTAGTCTGTTGTGCCCTCTTGTCCTTCTTGACGCTCCGCGGGAAACCCTCCTTCATCCTCTTCCTCACCCACTTGACGTAGTCCTCGTACTTGACCTCGCCGACCCTCTTGTCGCCCACCACGCTCAAGAAGTCCTTGAGCGCGGATCTATAGCTCTTCAAGGTTTTCTTGTTTGCGCCCGAAACCTCCATGAATTCTAGGTATTCCTCTATCGCAGACGAGAGGGGCTCGTCCGGCGACGGCTTGAGGGGCGGCTCCTTCATTGCGTTCCCGCTTCGCGTATTAGCTCTCAGAGAAGGTTTATTAGGGAGCGAGTGTGGAGACCTTTCCCCTCTTCTTAGCCCTCCTAACGGTCTACTTGTTCCTTGGACTGGCCGACTACTTCACTACCTTGGCCGTGGTCGAAAGCGGGGAGGGGAGGGAGGTCAACCCGATAATGGCCCCGCTCGTGGCGGCCGGGGAGCCGGCGCTGTGGGCGCAGCTGGCATCTGGGGCGCTCTCCGCGGCCTTCTACCTAGTGGACCCCGGGGAGGCCCTCGTCGGCCTCTTAATAGTCACGGTTCTGAAGGCCTTAGTAGTTGTGAACAACTCGATAAACGCCTACCTAGTCGTGTTAAAGTTAAGGAAGTGAGGTTCGGGAAGAGGGTCGTGGTCGAAGAGCAAGAAGTGCTAATTGAGAGGGGCGTGAGCTGTTTGGTTGGCCCCTCCGGGCTGGGGAAGAGCACCTTCCTCAAACAACTCCTAAAGGAGCTTTCTTGGCCTTACGTGCCTCAAGAGCTGAAGTTCCCTCCCGGGAGGGTCGCGGAGCTGGCGGCCCACTTAGCTTCCCTGAACCACTGCGCGAGCCCCCGTACGTACCTCAAGAACTTCGTTGAATTGATGGGAGAGCTCAACCTAGGCCCGGAGTACCTCCACAAGGGCGTTTGGGAGCTCAGCTCGGGGGAGAGACAGAGGGTCGCAGTAGCCTTGCAGCTGGCCAGGGGGTGCTGCTCTCTGCTCGCCGACGAGCCCACCTCCCAACTCGACCCGCAGAACTCCGCAAAACTTATGGACACTATAAAGAAGAGGACTAAGGTTTCCTTCGTGGTGACCCACGACCCCGTGGCCTTGGGCTTCTGCGACCGCGTCTTCACGCTGAGGGAAGGGGTATTGGTAGAAGAGGTAATCTCAAAGGACTGTTTGGAGGGGTGCGTTAGATGTTTCCTACCCTCTTAAACTTATCTTTGGACTTGAGGGGGGCGGTGGCGTCGAGCCCCATCTTGCTAGTCAAGCCGTCTTGTGAGCTCGGGTCCAAGGAGGAGCCCCGGGCGTTCTTTATCACTATTAAGTCCTCGTGGGCTTGGAACCGCGTCGCTATGGCCCACTCCACTTGGTAAGGGTCGTCGGGGTCCACGTCCGGGTCTACAACCACTACGTGCTTCAAAGAGGGGTGGCCGGCGAACGCGGCCATTATGGCGTTCTTCGCGTCTCCGTCGACGTTCTTCTCAACGCTCACGACGGCGTGAAGCCACATTCCCCCTCCCCTCGTCAGCCTCACCTTGTGAACCTTGGGTACGACCTTCCTCACGGAGTCCCATATGCTAGCCTCCTTCGGGTACCCCATTAGGAACTGGTGCTCCACACCCCCGGGCAGAATTATGTGGAGGGGCTCCTCGCCGACGTAAACGGCGTCGACCTCCAGCACGGGCTCCTTCCTCACGGAGTCGTAAGTGTGGAGCAAGTCTACGAACGGGCCCTCGTCTACCCTCTCGGCGGTTATGCGGCCCTCTATGACGGCCCCCGCGCGGGCGGGAACGGGGAGGGAGTACAAGGGCGTCTTGCTCACCTCCAAGGAGCCGGCGAGGCTTGCAGCGACCTCCAGCTCGAACTCCCCGAAGGGGAGGGAGAGGGCCGCGGCGAACTCCACCTCGCTGGGGGCGCCTATCACTACCGCTACCTTGAGTTCTTCCCCTCTCTCGAGGGCTTCTTTGTACATCTTGTACAAGTGACGGGGTACCATCCTTAAGGCGGCCTTGCGGGGCCCCAAGTACATCGTTCTGTGGTAAGAGGCGTTGCAGACGTCGTCCAAACAAGCGACGTAGACGCTCGCCGTGTGGTAAGCTCCCCCGTCCTCTGGGTAGAACTTGACCCAAGGCAAGTAATCCAAGCTATCCACCTTTCTGTACGAGAACGGAACTATCTCCATCGTACCCTTTTTATAGTGCAAGAGCTTCTCATAGGCCTCCTCGTCGCTCCCCGCGTTCAAGGCCTTCCAGACGGCCTCCCTTGAGGAGTAGAGGGCCGAGACTACCTCCGGCTCCCAACCCTCCACCTTATAGATTACTGGCTTTCCGAGCCTCTCGTACTTTTCTAAGACCTCCTTTACCCTCTCCCGCGGGACCTCGCCTATCCTCTCCGCGCCCAAAGCCTCCGCCAGCTCGGAGAGCCTCACCTTCGCCCCCTAACCCCTCGGGGCAGGGGGACTTTTGCGTGTCTGGCGAGCGTCCCGAGGCCCAAGGACTCGTAGAATTCAACTGAGTCCTTCTCGTAGACTTTGTCTATTACTATTAGGTCGTAACTCGGCCTGCCCTTGGGCTCCCTCAGCTTCAAGCTCTCCTCGGTGTTTACGTGAGCGAACTCGAGGGGGTCTCTGGTCAACAAGGCGCTCCCCACCAGGACCGCCCTCTCCGCCTGCCTGAGGAAGTCCGTCATCTTGCCGCTGAACACAGTGAAGGAGCCGGGGTTGACCACGCTGAGCACCGTGGCCTCCACGCCTTCGCTGTGCAAGGGGACCGCCACCTCGGCGTCGAAGGCTTCTCTGAAGGCGTTCAAGGCCTCCAACGTACCCCTCTTAAGCCAAGGGTGGTCCCCGGGGGCCACCGCCCACGTCCCCTCGCCCAAGGCCCTCACCGCGTGGGCCGGCCCCCTCCCCTCGTCGTACATACACTTGGCGAAGCCGTAAAGCTTACACCTCTCCTCACTAGTCGTAAGCCCCACGTCCGGCCTCAAGTTTAACAAGACCGCGTCTATTACCCTCCTCCCGTCGACCAGAGCTAACAGCTTGTCCTTGCCGAAGCGCTTGCTCCTCCCGCCGGCGAGGACCGCTACCCTCGTAGCTCCTTCACCATTAAGTAGGCGTCCTCGCCGTCCAAATAGTATGCACGTATCACCTTGTAGACGGTGTAGCCGAACTTCGAGTAGAGCCGGATGGCCCTCTGGTTGCTGACCCTCACCTCGAGGAACGAGAAGTCCACGCCGTCCTCCTCCAAGCGTCTCAAGTACTCTCTCATCAAAGCGCTACCAACCCCCATCCCCCAGTACTCCTTCAAGACTCCCAAGGAAAGGAGGTGAGAGGCCCTCTCGCCGGCCTTCACCCTCTGTGCCAAACTGACGTCCGGTATCATTAGGCTCCCCCTCCTCTCTATTATGGACATTAGGTAGCCGACCACCTTCCCGTCCACGAGGGCGACGAGGAAGTAGCGGGGACTGATCTTGTGTATGAATTCGAAGAAGCTGAAGGGGTAGTTCTCGGGCAACACCGCCCTGTTTATCATAACCACGGTCGGCAAGTCCTCGTATTTTGCTTCCCTGACCTCGACCTCCCTAGCCTTAATTGCCGTCACGCGCGTCCACCTCCGGCAGTGGGAGGGGTGCACCCAGCGGAAGAGATCCGGGGCCTCAAGTGGCGGTCGCTCTCCGGGAAAATAATAGCTTTGGGGGTCAGCTACAGCGTGGCCTTGTACAAGTCCATCGACGTCGCCAGGGAGCTCCTCAAGCGGGACGGGCGCGTGAAAGTGATAATGACGAGGGAAGCCTCTAGGGTCATCTCGCCGGAGGTGTTTCACTGGGCCACCGGCGAGGAGCCGGTGGTGGAGCTCACTGGAGAGACCGAGCACGTCTCTCTGGCCAAGGAGGTCAGCTCTATGGCTATAGCCCCGGCGACGTTGAACGTTATGAGTAAGCTCGCTTACGGCGTCACAGACGACCCGGTGGTCCTAACTGCGCTAAACGTAAAGGAATACGGGAAGCCCGTGTTGATATTCCCTTCGATGCACTTGAGCATGTTGAAGAGCCCCCAGTACGAGCGGGCCAAAGCGACGCTGGAGGAGATGGGCTACGTCGTGGTGGAACCTACGGTCGAAGGGGGGAGGGTAAGGTTCCCCGAGCCCGAGTGGGTGGCCAACTTGGTCGAGAGCGTAACCCTCAGGGGGAGGGATTATCGGGGAATCAAGGCTTTGGTCACCTCCGGGCCCACGAGGGAGTACATAGACCGCATACGACTCATATCCAACCCGAGCACCGGCAAGATGGGCTCCTCCCTCGCTTGGGAGCTGTTCGCCAGGGGGGCGGAGGTGACGGTAGTCCACGGGCCCTCTCAAGCGGTCTACCCCCCGTGGGTCAAGAGGGTTCCCGTAGAGACAACGGAAGAGATGGCCGAGGCCGTAAGCGAGGAGGAGTACGACGTCGCTTTCTTGGCGGCCGCGCCGGCCGATTACAAGCCGGAGAGGCGCTTCGAGGGCAAGCTGGACTCGGCGGAAGGGGTGGAGCTCAAGCTCGTGCCGACGCCGAAGGTGGCCAAGAGGGTAAGGGCGAGGGTCAAGGTGGGCTTCACGGCGATAGTGGGCGAGGACGTGCTGGGTCAAGCGGAGAACAAGCTGGAGAAGTATGGATTTGACATGATAGTTGCTAACAGAGTGGACAGGAAAGACATAGGGTTTGCGTCTGATATGAACGAAGTATTCATATTGCACAAGGACGGGAGGGTGAAACACGTCGCAAAGGTGCCCAAGCTCTTGGTGGCCAGGGCGATACTGGACGAGGTTAAGGAGCTGCTGCGCTCCGATCAACCTTAAATAGCCCTTCGGAGGCCGACTCCCGGACCCGGAGGGCCCCGTCGCCTAGCCAGGATAGGGCGCCGGCCTTCTAAGCCGGTAGTCCCGGGTTCAAATCCCGGCGGGGCCACCACCCCCGTCGCCCTTCCGGGCCCCCTCAGAGAGCGTTAAAGGCGCGCTAGTCGCTGTCAAAACGTAACAAATAGCGATATTCATCAAGATCCCGAAGGTTCCGAAGAACGAGACCGTTATCCCGCCTATTACGTTACCCAAGTCCCTTCCCAAGTTTATCAAGCCTATTCTCTTCCCCACGTCGCCCGCCCTAGCGGCCGCCGTTAAGGCGCTCCGCCACCAAGCTAGGAAGCCTTGGGCGAACAGCACCGAGGCCGCGCCGGTCTTAGGGTCCCCGTGTAGCAAGAACGAAGAGGAAACCAAGGAGCCGGCGGCCGGCAAGAACAGCGAGGCCGGAGACTGTCGGACGTCCAAGAGCGCCCTGCCGGCGAAGTAACTCGCCGCGCTCCCCGCGGCCGAGGCCGCCGAGAGCAGAGCCCCGGAAAGCCACCGACCGAACGCCGAGCCCATCAGGTACATTATTATTTCCGAATTTACGAGCACATTCAACATCCCTATCGAAATGGCCATCATTAGGAGCGGAAGCGGAGGGGGCGCGAACAGCCCCCTCTTGGTACGCCTTACAAACTTTATCTTGTCAGATTCTTTAAACAAGTAGATGGAGAGCGTTAGCAACGTTAAGGAAGAGGTCAACAAGGCCTCCGACGGGGCGAGGGCGCCTATCAAGTAGGCCAAGCTCGCCCCGGCGTTGCCTACGAAGAAGTACAACGAGGATACCCTAGCCCTCTCGTGGTCCTTAGTGCTCATCATCACTAAGGCTTGCATGGAGGGCCAAGTGAGGCCCGAGGCGAGCCCGTGGAGGAGCCTTAGGGCCGGGTAGGCGGAGGGCGGGGCTAGGTAGTAGCCCAGTCCTATCGCGGACAGCGCGGCGAAGCCGGAGGCGGTGACCTTCCCGCCGTACTTGTTAACTGCCTCGCTCGAAAGGAAGGAAACTAACGCCCTGCCCAAGCTGAAGGCCACCGCGAGGCCGGCCATGAAGCTCAGCCCTTCGTCCAACTCCTTGAACGCGCTCCCGGTCCTCAACGTAACTCCGCTCAAGACCCCCAAGAAAGTAGCTACCAAGAGCCCCTTCATCGCTGGCCCCAGCGCGCCGGGAGAGGGGCCTTGTTAGGCCAGTTGGCCGCTTGAACCTTATTATAGTTCCACATTAGGGAGAACGTCCGGTGGCGTGGGGTGGTCGTTCGAGCCTTAGCGGTCCTAGCGCTGTTCGCCGCGGCCGCGTACGCGATAAGTTGCGAAGACATAATGGTTGGTATCAAAGTAAGCAACGAGACGGGGTATTATTACTATTACTTCTCGCCCCACAGCTGGCAGAAGGTGTACAAGCTGGTCCAGATCGAAGGGGGTAAGAAGATAGAGAGGGCGAGGCTTTACATCACGTTGATCAACGAGAGCGAGCCCACCCCCGTCGGCAGGCTGGTGATGAAGCCCGCCGACTTGAGGACCGTGGTTGGGGCGTGGAACGTTACGGAGGCCGTCGTCGAGGGCGAATTTCGATACCCCTCCGGCACCTTAGTGGTATGCCTCCAACAAGGGGAACAAGCGTACGTCTTGATACAGAAGAAGGGTGCGGTCGGGTGGTGGGTCGGTGCCGGCAAGACGGTGCCCATAATGGCGACCAAGGGGTTCTCTGAGTACGAAATAGAGCTTCAAGGGGGCGGGAAGGTCTTCTTCATGCCCGACGGCGCGGTGGGAGAGTCCGGCGTGAAGCTGGTGCCCGTGGAGAGGGGAGGCGGTCCCGGGTTGCTGGGCGTGCCCTCTCTAATACAAATGGCCGTCACCGCGTTACTCCTCGCGGCAGTCGTGTTCTTCCTAATGCCCAAGTAAATCTATTAAGAATTTTTATTATTTCAAACTTTGTGGAGCGTTTAGGAGTTGGGAGCTTGTGGTAGCCGGGCGGGGATTCGAACCCCGGTCACGGGGGCCAGAGCCCCGCATCCTTGGCCGCTAGACGACCCGGCTCCGGGACCCTCCCCGTACAGATCTTTTTAAATTTTTAAGGACCCTTCTCGCCCCCTACGGACGAAGGAAGCTCGAGGTGTAAGTCTAAGATCTTGAGGACCTTTTCCAACTCGTGGCTCCTCAAGTTCGCCGAACAGACGACGTCCTTCCCACCCACTTCCTTTATCCCGGCGCTCCTGAGCGCCTCTATTAGGACGGTATAGTCCTTCTTCCCGCCCCTGCAGTACACCCTAGCGCCGGCGTCCCAAGCGATCACTATGATCGTCTCCTTACCCCTGTTCAACCTCTTCCAGAGGGAGGAGGCTACCAGCGCCGCCCTCTCGTCCCTTACTACGCAAACCCTCCTGTACCCCTCGTCCCAGCACTCCGCCCTCCGCTCCAGCTCCTCCACCAGCTTGAGCGCTTCCTCCCTCTTAGCTCGCAACCTCCGGTCCTCCAAGATTTCGCTCAAGCTGTTAGCCTTAGAGACCTTCTTTATTGAGTAGTATATGCAGTCGTAGTCCAGTAGCTTGTAGCAAGAGTTCAGGAGGGCCGCCGCTTCTACGACGTCCTCCCCACGCACTTTCTCCTTCCTCAATATGGCCTCCCAGACCTCGTTGCCCCACGGGTCGTGGAGGTCCCCGGCTATAGCCACCGCGTCCCGCCAGTCGTACGGCAGCCCGAAGTAGTCGGAGACCACCAAGGAGGCGCTCGGGACGTAGTTCCCCTCTAAAGCGGGGTTGTAGACCTCCCCGCAAGGGGGCTTGGGCGCGGCGTGGTGGTCTAGGACTACCAACCCCTCGACGCCCTCGCAGAGCCTCTGCCAGTCCTCGTACGGCATGGAATAATCCATTACGTACAGCTTTCCCCCGAGGGCCTCTGGGGGCACGGCCTCGAAGGACCACCTCCCGATACGGGGGACGTAGACCTCGACCTCCCCCAGCTTCCTAAGCGCCTTGGCCGCCGAGACTATGCCGTCCGCGTCCCAGTGGGTTAGGACTTTGACGTTACCTGAGCGCACCCTCCTCGCCCTCCTTTAGGTGCAACGCCCTCCTCCTCCTAACCTTGAACTCCGGCGCCACTTTGAGTAGAGCCCTTTCGACCTCCTCCCCGCTCCCCAGGTCGACTACTTCGGCCTCCGAGTAGAGCGGGTACACGTAGACCAGCGCCGCGATCCTTTCGTCCTTCATCACTATCAGCCAGTTCGCGTGCCTCGAGACGTAGAAGCCCCTCGCCCTCAGCTCCTCCGCCAGCCTTCGGGGCACTAGCTCCCTCAAGCTCCCAACCTACCCTTTATGGCCTTAACTACCTTTGAAGCCTTCCTCTTAGCCGTCTCCTCGTCGTCGGCCGTTGCCAGTGCGCAGACCTTCACGTAAGGAGTTCCGTCCTTCATCCCCGGATGCGTCTTTATATATATATCGGGGTAGGTCTTCGCCATTTCCTCTATCAAGGGGGCTATGTCAGCCTCTCTGACTCCCTCCAACACCTCGCACGCCTCCCCCTTGCGGAAGAGGGACAAGTCCTCCAACTCTTCTACGACGTAGTCTAACATCGCCTCCACCTCCGCGGGCACCCCGGGGAGGGCGAAGACCCTCTTCTGGCCGACCTTGATGTATATACCGGGCGCGACCCCTACGGGGTTCGGTATCGGTTTGGCCGTCAAGGGCATTATAGCCATCTTCAACCTCTCCTTTGTCATATCCAAACCCATCTTCTTTATCTTCTCTTCTACCATTTCCTTGGCCCTCTCGTTCAGCCCCAAGGGAAGCACCAGCGCGAGGGAGAGCGCCTCGGCGGTGACGTCGTCGTAGGTGGGGCCCAAGCCTCCGGTAGTTATCAAGACGTTGGATATATGTAGAAGGTCCTTGGCGTTCTCCGCTATCTCCGTTATGTTGTCTCTAACCTTCCTTATTTCTATAATTTCGTAACCTAACATGGTAAGCGTCCTCGCGACCTTAGCGGAATTGGTGTCGACGACCCTCCCGATCAACACTTCGTTACCAATTATGAGGATGGAAGACCTCCAAAGCTCGGTCAAGACCTTAAGTCACCCTTGATCTGGTCGGCCACCTTCTTGCCAGACAACAACATGCCGGATATTGCCGGCCCCATCCTGGGGAGTCTCTTCCAGCTCGCGACCGACATCCCGGCCGCGTAGAGGCCGTCCACCACCTTCCCGGTCTCTTTGACTACGAGCTCCTCCGCCCTCTCCGCCCAAGCGCCCTTCTCGGTGGCCACGCCCAAAGGTAAGTTCAACTTCCTCTCAGCGACCTTCAAGACCTCCGCCCCGTGGCCGGTGGCGTCCACGACGGCTTTTGACTTGAAGAATATGGGATCTACATGCAAACCGGCTATTTCAATGGGAGACCAGAGGGCCACCACGCCCGTCACTTTCACCTTCCCGTCGACTTCTCTGTATATCAAATCCTCCACGTGCCACCCCAACAGCACCTTGGCTCCGGCCTCAACAGCCTTGAAAGCGAGGGTGGCCGTCAAAGCTACGGCGTCCACCAACTTAACCCCGTCGTACTCCGTCTCCTCCAGCGTTAGCCCTAACTCCCTTACTACGTCGGAGGTTGAGTAGCCGTCCACCTCTAAGTCCTCTACTACCACCTTGTGGAAGAGGGTTCCGCCGCCGTTTATGCCTCCGCCATAGGATATCCTGCGCTCCAGAACTAAGGTCTTGAAGCCTTCCTTAGCTAGGTAATAGGCGGCCGTGAGCCCGGCGGGGCCGGCCCCCACTACTATGACGTCGCTGCTCTGGGCATAGCTCATTAACTCCTCGGTACTCTTCTTGAGAATGGTCGTAGTTATTATTCCCTCGTCTAGCATGTCTGGGCCCTACCCTAAGCCTCTGGGACTGACTATATCATGGTTACCCGCAGCGAATCTCCTCCCACAAAATAAGCTCGGCTTTGACGCCGAAAACGGTAGAGCGGGGTTGCAAAAGCTTTCGCTAAATCTAGAAAAAGATTTCACGTTCTTCACTGAAGGAGGCTCCTTATCGATAGACACAAAAGACAACTTGCTGGCTATCGCGGTATCCAAGGCTTCTCCCAGAGGTGAGAGGAACGACGAGGAGGGGGGCCACGCGTACGTGGTCACGAAGAAGGGTAAAGTGATAATGAGCTGGAGGTTTGACTCGCAGAAGGGGTTTAACTGCGCCGCCTTCAAGCCCGACAGCGACGTAGTGATCTTCGGCAACGACGACGGTTCCTTATACGTTTTCAAGACTGATGGTGAAATGATCAAGAAGGTTGACTTGGACGCCGCGATTTACTCGTGCGCCTTCTCCCCCTCGGGCTCGTTCGTGGCCCTCGGGACGGAGGGCGGGAAGGTATCGGTGAGGGACTCCTCGTTCGAGCCCTTGTGGGAATACTTGGCCGAGGACAACGTGTGGGGGCTGAGCTGGTCTCCGGACGAAAGGTACGTGGCCGTGGCGAGCCACGACGGCCACTTGTACGTACTCACCAAGCCCAAGGAGGTCTGGAAGGACGACTTGGGAGCCCCGGTCAACAAGGCAAAGTGGTGTGGCAACTACCTGGCGGCGTCTACTTGGGAAGGGTTGGTGGTAACTTACGACGCCTCCGACCCGCAGAGCCCCTCTAAGCTCTGGGAGGGGAGGTTGGGCTCTAACGTCTGGGGGCTGGACTTCGACGACGCGTGTTCCTACTTGGCGGCCGGCAGCAGAGGGTCTGACTTGGTGATCTTCGATACTGAAGGTAACATGACGCTATCTGTGAAACCCGGGCCCGTGGACGACTTGTCTTGGAGGGGCCCCTCCTTGGCAGTGGCCAGCAAGAACAAGGTCGAAGTTTTCAAGACGATGAGCTGTGTGCCGTACATCCTTCCAACCCTCAAGAGGTTCAAGGCGGCCAGCTTCTCAAAGCCAGAGAACATAGATTTCATAGAAATGTCCAAGTTGTTCTACGCGCTTCTCGGAAGACCTAAAAAGGTCAAAGTTAATGGTGAGACCTACTGGGTTAAGGTGATAGACGGCGACTTCTTGTACATATTCTCCCAACACGACGGGGAGGTGGAGGTGGAGATAGTTGATGAGGGTTAGCGAAGAGGAGGCGAAGAGGATAGCGGAGAGGCTGAACTACAGGTGGCCCGACCGGACGGTGGTGGCGGTGGCTCAAGAGTACAAGAGCGGGAAGGTATTGATGGTTGCCTCCATGAACAAAGAGGCGGTAATAAAGACCCTCACCACGGGAATAGTCCACTACTGGAGCAAGAGCAGAAAGGAACTGTGGGTGAAGGGGGCCACCAGCGGTCACGTACAAGTCCTAGAGAAGTTCTACTACGACTGCGACGCCGACTCCGTGTTGCTGGTGGTGAGGCAAGCCTCGCTCATAGCTTGCCACGAGGGCTACCGCTCGTGCTTTCACTACAAAGTAGAAGAGGGGGGAGTGAAAGTAGAAGAGCCCAGCTACGAGTAGCCCATCGAATAAACTAACAAGGCTAGGAAGGCCGCCAAGGTCACTGGAGCAACGAACTGCGCTAACTTGCAGTTGTTCTTAAATAAAATGTAACTCAAAACTAAGGACGCGACGAACACCGCTACCGGGGTGATCAAGGGTACCACTCGGCCGTTAGGCCGTGGAACTTGCCCTTGAAGTTTAGCTTGAAGCCACACTTGGGGCAGCGGAAGTCGTCCGTGAGCTTCCAAGCTACTATATAGAAGCCGTACCTCTCCACCACGAGCTCCCCGCACTTGGGGCAGTACGTGTGTTCGTAAGGGTGGCCGGGGACGTTGCCTATGTAAGCGTAGTGCATCCCTAGCTTCTTGGCCAGCTCTACGTGCTTCTCTAGGGTCTCGACGGGAGTCGGCGGCACGTCCCTCATTAAGTAGTCTGGGTGGAAGCGCAGGAAGTGCATTGGAGTCTCTGGGCCCAACAGCTCCTTTACCCTCTTTATTAGCCTCTCAGCGTCCTCCAGCTTATCTCCGTACTTCGGGACGACCAAATCAGTAATTTCGATGAACCAGCCGACCTCCTTCATAACCTTCAAGCTTTCGAATATGGGCTCTGGGTCCGGGACTCCCATGAACCTCCTGTAGAACTCCTTGTTCGCGTTGCCCTTGAAGTCTACGGTGACGGCGTCCATGTAGTTCCCGAGTTTCCTTATCGCTTCCGGAGTGATGTAGCCGTTGGTTACCATCGTGTTGAAGAGGCCATGTTTCTTCGCTATTTTTGCGACGTCATACATGAACTCGAAGAATATGGTAGGCTCGTTGTAGGTGTAGCTTATGCCGTCCGCTCCCAAGTCCAAGGCGAGCTGGACCACCCTCTCGGGCTCCAAGTACTTTCCGTAGATCTGTTCCCTCCTACTTTGGCTTATCTCCCAGTTCTGACAGAACTTGCAGAAGAAGTTACATCCGGCCGTTGAAATGCTGAATACCTTAGCTCCCGGGTGGAAGTGCATCAATGGCTTTTTCTCTATAGGATCCAAGTTGGCGGCGGTTACGTAGCCGTACACGAGCGTATACAGTTTTCCGTTTATGTTGGCCCTAACCCCACAGACCCCGTAGGTGTTCGGGGGGAGCTTGCACCTCCTCCAACAGAGGTCGCACTCCACCCAACCGTTTCCCAAGTCCTTGGTTAGGTCGGGGTCGGCCTCCCTAACCCAAGGCTTTCCCAACCACTTCTTAGCGAGGTCTTCCATGCTTTCAAGCCCCCTTCTTCCGGACCACGAGGACCGGACAGTGGGCGTGGTTGGCTACGTAGCGGGCTACGCTGCCCAAAATTATTGCCTTGATTCCGCTAAGGCCCCTAGTGCCGAGGGCTATTAGGTCTGCGTCCAACTCCTTCGCGGTCTCCACTATGGTCTTGCCCACGTGGCCCTCCTTGATTAGGGTCGAGACCTTGAAGCCCTTGTCTTGGAACACCTTCGCCGACTCCTCCACTATCTTCTTGGCGTTCTCCTTAAGTTCCTCGAGGAGCTGTGCGACCAGCGAGGGCGGCGCGACGCTCTCTATGCCGAACTCCTCCATGCTGGGGATGACGTGAAGTACCACTACCTCCCACGAGTCCTTGTTCAACAAGTCGGAGACGTACTCTACGGCGTACTTGCTGTACTCGGAGCCATCGACGGCGACGAGCGCCTTCTTCAAACTCCTCCTCCCGCTACTAAATACCTCACGAGAGGTTTTTGGATTGGGGTCAGCCGAGCGGCTTCTTCAATATATAGAGGAGTCCGAGGACGCTTAAGAGTAAGGATAGCGTTGCGAGCACCAACACCATCACTTCGTCGAGCGCGGTTCCCGGTCGGAAGCGTCTGGGTCCGGCCACCAATAGCCTGATCACCTCCCTCCTCCTCCCGGGGCCTAGTAGAGAGTGGAGAGCATTTCACACTGGGTCTTCGGGGGGTTACCTTCAACTACGTTTTCGAGGACGTCCACGAACTTCTTAATTATGGAGAGCGCGGGGCTGGACTCTGGGGGTAGTTCAAAGAGGCCGGAGAGGCTAGGCTCTCCGCGAAGACGTCGTAAAGCTTGCCGTCGAAGGGTATGGCCATCGCTACCCGCCCGTTCACCTCCTTGCAGAGCTCCAAGGCGTACTCCTTCGCCTTGTTAAACTCCTCCGGGGTCGGCCGGACCATGTTTATTATGGTACCGAGGACCGGGATGTTCTTAGTGTACCTCTGGTGCAGCTGAGCTATCAGCTGCACCATGTTAGGGTTGCTGTCGGAAAGCAAGTTTATCCAAGAGCTAGTAGTGGAGAGCAAGTGCTGATACGTGTAATAGGTAGCCCACGAGGGGACCGGGTAGTCGTTGAACACTACGTCATACTCCTTTGCGAGCTTCTCTACCGAGCCTTTCATCTTGTTAACTATCTTAATTACCTTCGACGTCTCGTTCATTTCCTCTAACAATCTGTTTATGTTATCTGGAACGTCGTCTTCGGTCACCGCAGGGACCAAGTGTACGGTCACCGACCCCCTCCTACCGCTGATTACGGTATCCCTAACTGCCTCGGTTATATCCATCATACCTATTAGTACTTTCACCAAGCTCGGGCCCTCCTTTAGTTCCTTCAACAACCTCAAGGAGAGTCGCGGGCTCATGATGTCCCAGTCGATGAAGACCACCTCTCTGCCCCTTAGCACGAGCTGAACGCCGCTCTCCAGCTGTATAGTGGTCTTACCGATGCCTCCCTTAGGGGACGAGTTGCCTATCGCGTTAGGTACAGTTACCCTCTCCTTCTTGACAGCCTCTAGATCAATGTTGGTACTGACCTTTTTACGCATGAATATGAGCCTCAGTAACTTCAGCAAGTTTACCACAGGTCGGTCACCTCTTCCTCCTCTCTTTCCTTCGAGAGCTAGTAGATCTAGAAATCTTTAACGTTTCATCCTTGTCGACAAGGTACTACCCGCGTGCCCGGGCACTCCCCCTTCAAGAACTTCTCGAAGTTGACGACCTTTAGGCCGTTGAAGATGCACACCTCAGCGTAGCGCGCCGCCTCTTCCAGTACTTCTAGCTTCTTTCTCATTCCTCCGGTCACGTCTATGCCCTCGCTTCCCTTGGCCTCTACGTCACAAGGGCTCGCCTCCTTCAAAGGGCCCCCTTTCGGGGGCCACGTCTCGTAAACCCCGTCGACGTCTGTCGCGACGCCGGCCCTCTCGGCGCCTAACTCCTTCACGAGCTCGACCACTATCTCGTCGCCCGAAAGGACCCTTCCGGGGGGGACTACGTTACCCTGGACCACCGGGACCCAACCGGCCTTCGCGGCCAGCGCGAGGGGGCGAACGTTCAGCCTCCCGTCCCAAAGGGAGGGGGTGGAGTAGGGCGCGAATGGTTGGCCCAAGGCTTCGACTACCAAATTGGTCATTAAGTTCATTACCCTTATTACCTCAAAGCCTTTGTCCGCGAGGGTGTGCCCGCTCTCTATTATTTCCTTAACCTTTGGGTGGCCGAAGCTCCCCCCTCCGTGGACCACCACCAGCTCGCCGGCGTACTCCCTCAAGGAGTTGCCGATCTTCCCTATCAGTTCTTTGTTCAAGCTGTAGGGCACCTTCTTGTTGCTTATTACGCTGCCCCCTAACTTTATCACTATCAACCCGTACGGCCCCCGAGAGCCGATGAGGAGCAGTGGGTCTGGCTAAAAACGGTGGCCGGGAACCCAAAGGCTGAGGCGTAAATTGAATTAAAGGTTGCTGGCGGCCCGAGGCCGCTATAGCCCACCTTCTGTACTGCGGCGGCATTTGGCTGAGCGGCCCTCCGGGACCCTCGCGCGGCCCTCCTCGGGTCCCAACGGCCTTGCTCCCCGGGGGGCGGCCGTTTCAGCCCGCCCGTCGGCTCACCGCTCCGGGTAGGGCCGCCCGTCGCCGGGGGCCCTCCCCTTCACGACTCCCCGAGGGGGGTCTCGTTTCTGTGCCGTTGCCCGGGCTCTCAACCCGGTCCCTCGCGGGACCCCGGCGCCGCGGGGAGGGTGGAGCTTCCTCAGGGCCTTGGAGGCCCCGTGGCCGCCAGCGGCCTCGGGCCGGGTGCCCTTCCTCGAAACGTCCTATTTAATTCGGGCTCTTCGCGAAGCTAGAACTCGTCTACAGTCTTGTTGTCGACCTTCAAGGAGCCCGTCACGGGCTCACCGCTGATTTTGTTCTTTTCCACTTCTTCTGCCAACAACTTCATGATAACGTAAAATTGCAGCAACGCAAACGTGACATAGGGGAGGTTGTAGTAGCCCAGTTTCTTCGCTTCCTCCCACTTGTCCACCCTCCTGGGGCTCTCAACGCGAGCTAACTTTGACAACGGAGTCTCCTTCCACATCTCCTTGATGCCGTTGTCCTCGGTTAATATAACCTTGCCGTCCAAGAGGAGGGGGTCTATCTGGAAGAAGGCCTTGTCGCACAAGTCGGTCGGGCTCGGAAAGACTAGGGCTTTCGCCTCCTCCATTACGTACTTGGCGAGGAGGCCGTAATAATTGGGGTTGGACCTCTTCAAACTTTCCTCGTACTTGTGCAAGAGTTCGTAGAGCGCGCACCTAGGCACTCTGGCCCGGAGGAGGCCGGCGTTGTGTAAGTTCAACGCCCCTATCAAGATGCTTGAAGTGTCCAAGATGTACTCCGTTGAGGCCCCCTCACCCCCCACCTTGATGGGGAGGAGGCCGGAGAGGTAGAGCGAGCTGTCGAAGCCCATCCAACTCCTCGAGCTTCTGCTCGCCTTGATGAACTCTTTCATGGCTCTCAAAGACGTGCTGAAGACCTTCTTGGTTTCCTCTTCCTCATTGCCGCACAGCTTAAATTTGACGCTCATAATGTTGAAGCCGCCCATCATCGCGTCTACCTTTACCTCGATTTCTGGACACTTCCTATCAGTAGCCTCGTTTATCCTCTTGGTCAGCTCGGCCACCCTTTTCCTTATAGGTCCCAAATGGTTCAGCTCGACCTTTATCTTGTCGGCATAATTAGTGAACTTCGTGTTGAAGTCACTCGAAGGCAAAAAGTAGACCTTCTGGAAGGTTCGGGGCACGTAGGGGAAGTACAGACCTCTCCATAAAGAGAAGGGGAAGCTCACGTGTGCTATAGTATTGAAGGCCTTCGAAGCGGCCGCGGCGAGGGAAGCGCCCCCGGGGGAGACCGCCACGACGTCCGCCTTGACCTCCTTCAACTTTTTAACTCTCTCCTCCAAATCTGAATCAGAGTCGCTGGGGACCTCCTTCATCTCGACTTTAAACCCCGCCTTCTCTAGGAACTCCTTGAAGGTCTTAGCGTTCATCCTAGCTCCTTCCGAGCTAGTGTAAACTATTGTTACCTCCTCCGCGCCCAGCTCCTCCAAGACCCTAACCGAGGAAAAGGCGGCCTCGAGGTTGGGTCTCCCGGCTACGAGCAAAACCGCGACCTTCATTGGGGCCCGGCCGAGACGGGCTCCCCGAGCTCCTCTATAGGGAAGCCGTTCAAGAAGGCCCTCAGCTTCCCCGGGAGCTCCTCGACCCTTACGCGTACTTGCTTCCACGTGTCCCTGTCCCTCAGCGTTACGGTGTTGTCCTCAAGGGTCTGGAAGTCCACCGTTATGGCCGCCGGCACGCCCACCTCGTCGTACCTCGCGTACCTCCGCCCTATCGAACCCTTCTCGTCGTACTCCACGCGGAAGCCCGCGTCGGCCAAGAGCTTCCAGACCTCCTTGGCCTTCTCGACCAACGGCTTCTCTTCTAAGAGCGGCAGCACCACCGCTTCTATTGGAGCTAGCCTCCGGGGCAAGCTCAGCACTAGCCTCCCCTCCCTCTCCTTCAAGGCGTACTCTAAGGTGACGTACAACAACCTCTCCACGCCGAAGGAGGGCTCCACGACGTGGGGCACGAAGCGCTCTCCGGTCACCTTCTCCTCCGCCTCCTCTACCCACACCAAGCCCCTTTCCAACCTCTCGCCCGCCACCTCGACGTAGCCCTTCTCCTCCAAGCTCTTCTCCACCTCTTCGGGGTTCATCCTCTTCAGCTCCTCTATCACTTGCTTCGCCTTGGCCTTCAACCTTATACCTATTTCTTTTGCGTTCCACTTCACTACCTTTACCTTAACGACCTTAGGCTCCTTGTACTTCCTGAAGGCGTACAGATCCTTGCCGCTGAACTTTATGTGCCTACTTAAGTCGTAGTCGCCCCGGTAGGCGTGGCCGCTGACCTCCATCCAGCCGTAGCGTTCAGTCTTCACCAACTGGTCGTACGTCTGGGAGGAGTAGTGGGCCCTCTCCTCCGGCCCTTTCTCCTCGAAGTACTGGTTCTCGTCGGGTACGCCCAACTCGTTTAACAGCTCCTTGGCCTTCAACATCCAATAAGCCATCCACTTGTTTATTATCCATCCCTTCTCCAAGGCTTCTCTGACCGTCACCTCCACGGGCTCTTTCCTCCCCTCCTTAGCTAGCTCCCAAGGCAGGAGCCTCAGCTTGGCGTCGTAGTCCAACGGAGGTTCGCCGGGGTCCAAGGGGTCGATGAAGAACTCTATCTCAGCTATTGTGAACTCCCTAAGCCTCAACAACCCTTGACGGGGAGATATCTCGTTCCTCCCTACTCTGCCTATCTGCGCTATCCCGAAGGGGAGCCTCTCCCTCATGTATTGGTATACGCGCTTGAAGTTGACGAAGGCGCCTTGGGCGGTCTCCGGCCTTATGAAGCCCTTGTCGCCTTCGTAAGGGCCTATCTGGGTCTGGAAGAGCAGCAAGAACGGGCGGACCTCCCCCAACTCGCCGCCGCACACCGGACACCTTATGTTATTCTCTCTAATGAGTTTGGTTAAGTCCTCGGGGCTGAGGCCTTCTACCTTTATCCCCAGCTTTTCCTCTATCAAGTGGTCGGCGCGGAACTTCCTCCCGCACGACTTACACTCCACCACCGGGTCGGTGAAGTTCTCGACGTGCCCGGACGCCTCCAACACCTTGTAGGGCGTGATTATTGGGGTCTCCATTTCTACTACCATCCTTTGAAGGGGCCTTACCAGCTTCTCCTTCCACAACTCAACAATCTTGTTCTTCAGTTCCTTGCCCAAAGGACCCAGGTCGTAGAAGCCGGCCACGCCGCCGTAGATCTCCCAAGAGGGCCAGTAGAAGCCCCTCCTCTGGGCTAGGTCGGCCACCTTCGAGGCCTTGTCTTGCAATTCCGCGTCCCCGAAGGGGGTTTAAGCGGAGCATATATTCACCTCGGGGACCGGACGAGTGAAGAAGCGTTACTACGGCCCTTTGTTGAGCGTTGCGCTGAAGCTCGCCCCGTTCTTGGCTCTGACGGCCTTGTTGGCGCTTCCGTTCGTATTTAAGGAAACGTTCTTCATGCTACTAGGGGTAGCCTTCTTCATATACCTAATCGTCAACCTAGCTTACGTCGCCTACTTAGAACGCTCTCTATGATTTCCTCTATCGCCTCCTCGCTCCGGGTCCTCTCCCTCAGCTCGCACTCGCACTCCCCCGGACCCGCTTTCACCAACTTGAGGGCGACCTCTAGGAGCTCCTCGAAGTTGTTCACAACTATCGCGCAGTCACACTTCTTAGTCAAGGCCTCGAGTGTTTTCAAGTATTCTTCGTTATTCCAAATTATGATGGGCTTATTAAACAAAACGTAGTCAGCTAACTTAGCAGGGGCGCCGTAGAACTTATAAGCTCTGAAGGGGTCGTAGAGGGCTAAGAAGGCGTCGCACTCTCGCGCGTACGCTTTGTAAAGCTCCTCCTTAACGGTTATGTAGTCGAATTCTACGTTGCTAAAGGCGCCTACCAAGTTCTTGAAGAACCGATATAGGTTTATTGGAGCCCCGAATATCTTGAACTTTATTTTGTCATGCATATCAAAGGCCTCGTTCATAGCATATATCAACTTCGCCAGCTCCTTCCAGCCTTGATGGGGGTAGAAGCTGCCGGAAGTACAAAACGTGAAGGGCCCTCCCTCCTTGGAGCTGGGGTACTTTGTCTTGGAGTACAAAGGCGGGTACAAGGCTATCATCTTACCCTTACACAACTTCTTTAGAGGCCAAGGCACCTCTTCGAGTATGACCTCGGCCCCTCCTTCAGATATGGTAAACACGAAGTCGTGAAGCAAACAAGACAAGATCCTCGTGAGCCACACTTGGGAGGCTTGTGCAGCTATAGCCTTAATTTTTGAGGGAAAGGCGTCCACGCCCAGCTCTATCAAGCCCCACAAGTTTTCGTTGAAGTTTTCGTCAACCAAAATCGCGTCTCGAGGAGAAGAGAGGCGGAGGGCCAGCCAATAGGCCAATGAGAGGGAGGTGGTCGCTGGGGGTCTACTAATTATTAAGCTACTTAATTTTAACGCCTCCCTAAGCCGTCTAACTCCATCCCTTGACAGTACTAGGGGAGGAAAATAGCTAAAGAGTCCTCTGGTCAACCTTTGGATGGTTGCGTTTAAGTTTTTAAGATTATAGTAGAGCGGGTTGTACATATCTGCTTCGATTACCTTTATGTTCAATGAGCTGTCGAATTTGGGCTTCTCTACGAACACTCTTCCCGCAAAGACCAAGTCCACCTCGTAGTCTACACCCTTCTCCTTCAAAACTTGAGCTATTGAGGTTGCTAAGTTAACTACATGAGAATAAGAACCGCCCGCTACCCGGACCTCCGGGTGGCCGTAAACCACGCTGACTTTTACCAAGTAGCGATCACCTCCTCCCAAACGCTGTAGGAGAACACTTGCCACGCTACGAATGACAACCTCTTCGTATCGTACCTCTCAAATATGTTCGGGTCTATGACCTTTTTTAATATCTCGCTGCTCTTGAGCCTTGAGGGTGCCTCCTCCTCGGCTATCCTCATTAGGACGTCCTTAGCTTGCTGTCCGAAGCCGACCTTCCTAGATGTGACCTTTCTCCAAGTCTCCTCACTCAAGTATTTCTTTAATATCAACTTCCCAATGAGCTTTGGCTCTTTCATCATTATGTATCTCTTCCAAGCTGGGTCTAAGCTCATAGCTTTTTCTATTAACTTGTAGTCCAATAGCGGCGCCCTGGCTTCCACGCTCGCAGCCATAGAGTAGAAGTCTACCTTCAAGTTCAAGTGGTTGGGTATCCTCTGGTTGTACTCGTACGAGAGGAGCCTCTCGGCGAGGTTCCTAGGGGCGGAGAGGGACTCCAGAACCCGGTAGCTTAACACTAAGAGGTCGCAGAGCTCCGGGGGGAAGGCCTCGCAGCACTGGGACCTCAAGGAGAGCCCCCTGGCGGTCACGAGCTTGTGTAGGGTGGCGTAACACAAGGCCTTGTTGTAGTAACTTCTAACTTCCTTCACGACCCAGAAGGGGAGCTCGAGCAAGGGGAGGGAGGAGAGGGTTAAGGTGAGCTCGTATATTTGTTTATACACGGGGTAGCCGAAGAAGAGCTCGTCCCCTCCCTCCCCGACGATGATTACCTTGTAGCCCCTTTCCCTCGCCGCCTTAGCCATCCCGTACCCCATCACCAAGCTGGGGTCAGTTATGGGCAGCCCGACCTTTTTGGTCAGCTCGTAAGTGAGCTTTATGTAATCCTCAAAGTCGAATTCGACCACTGCGTGGTCGAGGTTTAGCTCCTCAGCAACTTTAGAGGCCAACTCCACTTCGTCGAACTCCCCGGCGCCCTTAACAGTCACGGTGAAGGTGCTAACGTCGTTCCTGTTGAGTTCCTTCGTTATTATTGAGGCTAGCAACGTAGAGTCCACGCCGGAGCTCAAGGCCAAGGAGACCGGCACGTCCGCTATTAACCTATACTCCACCGCCCTTATCAGCTCTCGATGGAGCTCCTTCACGTAGCTCGTTATATCACTCACCCTTTTATCGAACTTCAAGGTGTAGTACTTCTTCTTTTCTATAACCTTCCCGTCTTTTATTATCATATATTCTCCGTTCCTAAGCAACTTGACGTTTTCGAAGAAGTGCTGTTCCGGGAGGGGGGAGAAGTGCGCGAAGAGGTAGAAGGCTCCCAAGGGGTTCTTGCTCAAGTTCTTCACGAACGCCTTAATCGCTGAAGGCTCTGAGGCGAGAACGACGAAGTCCTCACCTTGGTAATAGAATAAAGGCTTCTTGCCCACGTGGTCCCTGGCAACGAATATTGTGCCCTTCCTTTCGTCGTATATCGCGAACGCGAACATCCCCCTTAAGGAGTGAACCACGTCCACTCCCATCTCCTCGTACGCGTGCAACAAGACCTCGGTGTCCGTGTTGGACAAGAACTCGTGTTCGTCCTTCAAGTTCTGGCGGATTTCTTTATAATTGTATATCTCACCGTTCAACACTACTCCCACGGAACCGTCCTCGTTGAACATGGGTTGGAGGCCCTCGTCCTTAGGGTCTATTATGGCTAGCCTGACGTTGCCCAGCGCGGTCTTGCGGTCCTCAGATATCCAATACCCCCTCCCGTCCGGCCCCCTGTGTTCTATTGCGTCCAGAGCAGAGACGAGTCGGCGCTCCTCCACGCACGGCCTAGCGCAGCTCACCGCTACGATCCCGCACAAGCCCCTTCACCTTTCGCCGGCACGCTCCGGCTAAGGGCCCGCGACGCGCGACTTTTGACCTAAAAGCCGTACTCGCGCCACCTCCTCTCCACCAATTCCGAGACCTTGGGGTCAGGCGCGCTCCGCTCCGGCCACTCGTAGCCGCACTCTTCCTTGAACTTCCTCGTCGCGTCTATTATCATCTTGCTCCCAGCTGGAGGGCTGGGCGAGGTGTGGTCCAGCACGTCTGTCACGTCGTTTCTAATGATCTCTACGTCCCTCTCGGGGTCTACGGTGGAAGCTATCGCGTAAGCCACCTCGCCCCAGTCGTGCACGTTCACGTCTTGGTCTACCACTATCACGATTTTCGTGAAGCTCATTTGGCCTAGGCCCAACAAGGCGTGAGCTACCTTCCGCGCGTGGCCGGGGTACTTCTTCCTTATGGACACTATGGCGATCCCGTGGAACAGCCCTTCGGGGGGCAAATTCATATCGATTACCTCGGGGACGAGCCACTTGATCAAAGGCAAGAATATCCTTTCCGTCGCCTTGCCTATGTAAGCGTCCTCCATAGGTGGCCTCCCCACAACCGTCCCGTAGTAAATTGGGTCCGTCCTCACGAAGAACTTCTCTGCGTGGAAGACGGGGTACAAGTCCCTAGGGGTGTAATAGCCGGTGTGGTCGCCGAAGGGGCCCTCCCAAGCGAGCTCGCCTACCTTCACGTAACCAGTAATCACAGCCTCCGCGTAGGCTGGGACCAAGAGGTCGCCTACCTCTACCACCTTGACCGGCGAGCCCCTCAAGACCCCGGCGAAGGCGTACTTGTCTATCCCCTCCGGGACGGGAAGGGCTCCGGTAAGCAAAGTGGCGGGGTCCCCGCCTATCACAATGGCCACTGGCATCTTCTCGAAGCCTAGCTCTTTGTATTTAGCGTAGTGAGAAGCCCCCCTCTTATGCACTTGCCAATGTATGACGGCCCTCTTGGGAGAGTATATCATTATCCGGTAGATGCCGAAGTTGTAAGTACCGCTCTCCGGGTCCTTCGTAACGGTCAAAGCGTAAGTCAAGTACCTCGAAGCGTCCTTAGGCCACGTCTTAAAGGCCGGCAACGAGAGGAAGTCCGGCTCCTTTTCGTTCTCTAAAACGGGGCCCTTGCGAACTTTCTTGGGTAGGTACTTTCCCATGTTTATGAACTCCATTAAGGTCTTGACCTTTTCACCGAAGCTGCGCGCTCCGGAAGCTTTGAAGGGTGCGAGGAACCTCTCCCCGAGCTCCTCGAGCTCCTCAGTTCCCAAGGCCAGCTTTATCAAATTCGTGGAACCGAACAAGTTACCGGCCACCTTCCAGTCGGGGTAGCCCTTGAGCTTCTCGAAGAGGACCGCCTTGTCGAACCTCCTCCACATGAGCCTCCTGAGAACCTCGGGGACCTCCTCGACGGGGTCTACCTCGACGTTGACCTTGTGCAGTAGACCTTTCTCATCGAGTAAGTTTAAGTAATCCCTCAAGTCCTCGAGCAAGCTAGCCCCGGTCGCCCCAGCAAGCAAAACCAATTAACGCTCCACCAGAAGGCGGGCCGAGGGTCTTAGAGCGATGTGCCTAGGCATACCCGCGACCGTGAAAGAGGTGTACGAGGACGGCACCGCGGCGGTGGACGTCTTCGGCAACGAGGCGATAGTGGACTTGACCTTAGTGCCGGACGTCAAGCCCGGAGACAAGGTGATAGTCCACGCGGGCGCGGCGATAGCTAAGGTGGACGAGGAGCGGTGGCGGGAGGCCTACGAGCTCTGGAAGCAAGTCCTCGAGACGCTGGACAAGTTATACGAAGAGCAAGCCCAGAGTCAATAAGTCGTCGAAGCCCATGTGGACGGAGCGTTCGGTATGAGAGAGCTCGGGCTCGCCGAGGCCGTCGCCCTGGGCGTCGGGATAATAATAGGTGCTAGCATATTTTCGTTGGCCGGAGTTGGGGTCAAGCTAGCGGGCCCGAACTTACCCGAGGCCTTCGCCCTCTCAGCAGCGTACGCGTTCTTGATAGCCTACTCCTACGCTAAGCTCAGTAGGAAGTTCATCTCCAACGCCGGGCCCGTGGAGTACGTCGTCCGGGCATTCGGAGATAACTTGCTCGTGGGAACTTTAGCCTTGATATACTGGTTGAACTTCGTATTTTCTATATCTTTGTTCACATACACTATAGCCGGTTACGCGCTGGGCGCCCTAGGCCTTGCAGATGACGCCTTCTTGTTTTCAATATCCCAAGCCTTAATTATTTCCATATTTGTGGCCTTAAACTTTAAGGGATCAAAGGCAGTAGCCGACACCGAGCTGATTTTAGTAATATTTAAGTTGGCTGTGCTACTGACCTTAATAGTGCTAGGTCTGAGGGTAATCAACCCTGAACTCTTGAAGCCCGACGCCAGCCCGCAAGGCATATTAAACGCCTTAACCGCTTCCAGCTTATTCTTGCTCAGCTACGCCGGCTTCGGAGTGATAACGAACGCTTCAGAAAACATAAGGGACCCCGAGAAGAACGTCCCCCGAGCTATATACCTAAGCTTGGCCTTGTCAGCTGTTGTCTACCTCGGCGTCTCGATAGTGACCGTGGGCACGACCGAGCGCGCTAAGGTGCTCGAGGCGGAGGAATACGCGCTGGCAGTAGTAGCGAAGAGCGCTATTGGCTCCTGGGGGCCGGCGTTATTGACGCTAGGGGCAATAGTTTCGGCGTCGACCGCGCTGAACTCGGCCTTGTACGGAGGCGCCAACGTGGCCTACTCGCTAGCTAAGAAAGGGGAGCTGCCGGAGTCCTTCGACCGGAGGGTGTGGTTCGGCGAGCCGGAGGGCCTTTATGTCACTGCCGCGCTGGCGCTGGCCTTCTCACTATCTCTGAACCTCGAAGGGGTGGCCGAAGTAACTACCATATCATTAATACTCACGTACATTTCTGTTGTCCTCTCGCATTGGAAGCTGAGGAGGGTCGTGGGAGGCAACGCCGCCGTCGTGTTAACGGCGTTGGTCGTGCTAGTCTTTAACGCTATAATCATATTGAGTCACGAGTTCCTCACCAACCCGCTGGCCTTCCAAGCCTCAGTCGGGACCGCTGTGGGAGCGTTGATCTTCGAAGCGTTCTACCGCTCTTGGAGGAAGAGGGCGATTAAGGCGAGAACCTTACAAGGCGCTGAGGGCCTTAAGCGACAGCCAGTAGAGACAAGCTAACCTCCTAACGCTCCCCCGTACTTCGACCTTCGGTAACCCTAAGTCGGGACAAGCGGCGTCTTGATACATCACTTCCCAGAACCTCTTGTCCTCTTTGAGCTCCCGGGGGTCGTTAACCACGAATGCGTGTTCCACCAAGCCCGCCTTGACGGAGAGGACCACCAGGGGGTCTCGGCCGCAGCAGACCGCTACGCTACTTCCCCTCTTCAAGTTCCCTCACGAACTGATTTAGGTAGTTTATCGCTTCGTCTATGGTTTCCAGTAAGACCTCGTAGGGATCCACGGAGCCGTCGGTCCTTATGGTTATCCACAACACTTGCCTTAGGGGGTGCTCTACCATGTAGAGCGCCGTAACTCCCTTCTTCCTAGAAGCTAACTTGGTTATTAGGTTCCCTAGGGTGTGGCTCTCGTTTGGTATCCTTATTCGCACCTCTTTGTCGTTCCTAACTACGACCTCGGGCTCGGCTATCACTTGAGCCACGGCCCTCACCACTCTTCGCTGAGCCGCTCTGAGACCCGCTTTATTACTTTCCTCCACTCCTCCCTCTGTTCGTACTTGAAGTCGCCCTCCTCCAAGAGGCCCTCCCGCAGCATGACGTTCACCACTTCCTCCGGGTTAACCCCGTAGACTGTGCTCAACACGGCCACCGCCTTCTTCATGCTGTGTGGTAGCCTAAAGCGCACTATCTCCGAATCTATTATTTCTTTCATCTTTCTGGCGAGGGCCGCCACCTCCTCGAAGGGGGCGTCAGATACGAGCGTCCTCCCCTCTACTTTGGCAGAGTAGCCCAACAGCTTGAGTGCCTCCACTAAGGCGTCTATGGGGACCGCGGCCTTGGTCAGCTTGGGCAGTTCGTCCACGCTCACCCTCGTGTAGGGCAGCATTGCCGACTCTATCTCTTTTTTGAGTTCTTCTATTTCGTACCTCAATTCCTTCAATTCGTAAGGGAACCCCAAGGCTTCTATGAGAAGCTTGTTGCCGTCGACTTCGCCCTTGATCCACCTCGCGCTCACTTCTTCGCTTATCTTGTGGAGCAGTTCGTAACAAACCTCCTCGTTAATACACTTAATGACGAAGCGTCTAACCTTCATTATCTTTCCTTACTTCTTGGGCTGGTGCTTAGCTTTAAGTATGTAGTCTGGGGAGATCAATCGGTCCTCCACCCTCCCGCAGTAAGGGCACTGGAGCTGGTTGCCCACCTTGTACAAGGGATGACCGCAGTTGCTGCAGTAAGCCAGTATTACCCCTAGCCTCGGGCCCTTGAGGCTCAGCTGGTAGGGCGGGGAAGAGAGAACCTTGGCCTTGACCACGTCGCCGGGCCTCACGACGTCGTACAAGCTATCCACGGGCTTTCCCGCTTGGCTTATATGGAGGACCGCGCTGAAGGCTCTGGCTCTAAATACCTCGTCGAAGCTTCTGGCAACCTTCAGCTGGGCGAGCTCATTCCTCATGCTCACCACCTCTCCGTAAACCACTTCTTTCGGAGACAACACCTTCTTCTCGGCGCTCGGCCCCCTCACCTCAATTACGTAGTTGACCGTGTCTATCCTCACGGTCCCCGGAATGCTCGCCCTGACTATCCCGTCGTCCTCGTAGGTCCCCGGGCCAGGGGCGTACTCCTCTATTACGCAGAGAGGGTCCCCCGGCGCCACCACGTCACCGTTCTTGACGAACGGCACTTCTGTACCCCCCTCCCCGCTCGTGTTAGAAGGATTTTAGGGGATGAGCGTCCATGAAGGTGAGGCTGCGGAACCCCACTCCTAGCGACGCCAAGAGGATATACGAGATAGAGGTAAGCTCCTTCGATCACCCCTTCTCTTTCCTAGTTATACTTTCCCAAGTTATTTTGCACGGAGACACCAGCTTGGTCGCCGAGGTCAACGGAAAGGTGGTAGGCTACGCCATAGCGGCCAAAGAAGTTGACAAAAAATTACACTTGCTTAATTTCGCAGTCGATCCGCAGTACAGAGGCTTGGGGATAGGCTCTGCCCTCTTGGAGTCGCTCGAGAAACTGGCAAAGAAGAAGGGATTAAAGAGTATATACTTAGAGGTAGAAGAGGACAACTACAGAGCGATGAGGTTGTATAAAAAGATGGGATTCGTCGAAGTCGGAAGGATAAGGAAGTACTATCCGTGGGGTAAGGACGCGATCGTGATGGTCAAAGAGGTAGCTTGAGACCGCTCCTTAACGCGATCTCCGTCACGCCGGGGAACGGGCAAGTACCCTTAGCCTTAACCCCCTCGGGGGTGACGAGGGCCTCGAAGCTCCCCGCGTCTCCCTCAGCGGTTACGAACAGCTTGGGAGAGACGTGGGACTTGGCGACGCTCAAGTAGCCGTTGCCTATGCACTTCCGGAGCTGGAGGGCCCCCTCTCCGAAGAACTCCGACCACAGCCCCTCCGGGGCCTTGGTAGTTAAGTATATCTCGGTGACCTTTTCCGTGCAGCGGACCTCCGCTATCGGGCCCTCCTCGTCCATGGACTGGATCGCCTTCACTCCCCCTCCTTCCAAATAATCCACGAACTCTAAGTATTTCTTCATCAAATTGACCACTTCTTCGGGGCTGGCTTTGCAGCCCAAGACGTCGGCGCCGTACAAGGGCTCCGCCTCTTCGGGCGCTTCAAGGTTCTCCTTATAATCTCCCCTCGTCGCAGTGGGACGGCTGATGCCTATTGTGTGGGTGGGGGAGGCCGTAGGGAACACCCCAGCCGTGCTGCTGAGGAGGCTCACCAGCGGTAAGGGCAACGTAATGGTAAAGCTGGAATTTATGAATCCCAGTGGCAGCATAAAGGACAGGCCAGCTCTCTACATGATCAAAGAGGCGGAGGAGAGGGGCCTCCTGAAACCGGGATCGACCATAGTCGAACCCTCTTCCGGAAACACAGCCCTCTCCTTGGCCATGCTCGCAGCCGCCAAGGGCTACAAGATGGTCGCGGTGGTCCCGGAAACTACGAGCGAACAGAAGGTGAAAATGATGGAGTTGTTGGGGGCCAAGGTAATTTTCTCCAAAGCGGGCGTACCCTTGGGCCACCCTGAACATCACTACACCTTGGCGAAGAGGTTGGCTGAGGAGAACGGGTGGGTGATGCTGGATCAATACAAGAACGAGGCGAACGTGAGGGCCCATTACGAGACCACCGGGCCGGAGGTACTCAAGCAAGCGAGGGAGCTCATGGGAGGGTTGGACGCCTTCGTGGCCGGGGTGGGCACCGGAGGCACCGTCATAGGCGTTGGAAAGTTCTTGAAGGAGAGGGTCAAGGGCGTCAAGGTAGTGGCAGTAGTTCCCAAGGGAACTAAAATAGCGGGCTTCTTCGGCTCCGAGGGAGAGCGGCTGAGCCACGCCATAGAAGGCTTGACGGCGATGCCCGTCAGCGAGCTAATCAAGAAGTACAAACACGTAATAGACGAAATAATCGAAGTGGACGACGAAGAGGCCGTGAAGACCGCTAGGGAGTTGGCCTCGAAGGAGGGCCTCTTGGCAGGCTTGAGCGCCGGCGCAAACGTCCGCGCCGCACTGGAGCTGGAAAGGGAGGGCTTGAGGGTGGCCACAGTCGCGCCGGACGGCGCCATTAGGTATTTGGAGAGGCTCACCTCACGAAGATCTTGAACTCGCAGTGGGGGTCTCCCTTGGCCTCGCAAGCGACTTCCTTCACGTCGACCCTCCTTCCGGTAGCGCTCTCTAAGAGGCCCGCCAGTATTCCCGCCACCACCGCGTCCGCCGGCTCGGAGCTCCTAATTCGGGAGCCGAAGAGGAGCCCCTTGCCCCTCACGACCATCCGTTCCTCGTCTACCTCAACTTCCCTCGCGAGCCCGCTCTTCACCAAGTAGTTGGTCGCAAAGCGTAGGGGGTCCTCCCCGTCAAGCCTTAACTCGCTGGCCAGCCTCTTAGCTGAGGCCTTTGCCAAGTTGTATAGGAAAGCGTTGCTCGTGTTCATTACCTTCTTCATCTCCTCGTATATCAACGCGAACATGTCGCTCGTGGCAGAAGGCGCTTCTCTTACCGGTCTGTCTAAATGGGTGCTCATCATACATATCACCGATTCCACCTCGATCCCACCGTTCTAATATTCTTTGGTGAAAATTGTGAGGGTAAAAGTTCTTAAACGAACTAAAAAAGGTCCGGTCTTCGATTTATTATCACGCCGCGCAGAGGGGAGGAGGAAGCCCATGCCGGCCAACTTAACGCCCGAGGCCCAAGCGAAGCTCGCAGAGTACTCAGAGGCGAAGACCGTAGAAGCCAAGATAAGAGCTTTAGAAGAGTTCTTGAAGGTTGCCCCCAAGCACAAGGGCGCAGAGAACCTACTGTACTGGGCTAGGAGGAGACTGGCCGAGCTCAAGGAACAGCTGGAGACCGAGAAGAAGAAGAGGAAGGGCGGGAGGAACCCCTTCGTCGTAGAGAAGGAGGGCGCGGCCCAAGTGGTGCTCTTCGGGATCCCCAACTCCGGCAAGAGCAGCATAATAGCGGCCACCACCAGGGCTAAGGTAGAGGTCTCGCCCAGGCCCTACACGACCTTGGTGCCGGCAGTGGGCATGTTACCTTTCGAGGACGTCCAGTTCCAGCTCGTCGAGGCGCCGGGGGTAGCGCCCGGAGTCGGCTGGGTGCATAGGAGCATAGGGCTGGTGAGGAACGCCGACCTCGTTGCCATAGTATTGGATTTGAGTTTGAATCCAATTAAGCAGTACAACTACTTGAAAAATCTCCTCGAAGAGAGCGGAATCAGTTTGAAGAAGCCGGAGGGGAGGGTCGAGATAGTCAAGGAGAGGGCCGGCGGAATAAAGGTAGCGATCATGGGCGAGTTGGTAGACGGCGACGTGGAGGACGTCAAGAGGTTGCTGAGGGCTTACGGGATACACAGCGCTACTGTGAAGCTCGTGGGGAAGGTCAGCTTAGACGACGTCGAAAAGGCCATATTGGGTACGAACCAATACAAGCCTTCTATAATAATACTTAACAAGGCCGACGTCCCCGGCGCCGAGGAAAAGGTGAAGGAGTTCTTAGAGGCTTACGACGGAGAGGCACCGGTTCTGGTGGTGTCCGCCAAGGAGGGCAAGGGGCTGGAGGAGCTGGGATCCACGATATTTAAGGTTTTAGACATCATTAGGGTCTACACAAAGAAGCCCAACGGCCCGAAGGCGGAGAAGCCCCTAATCTTGAAGAGGGGGGCCACGGTGGAGGACGTGGCGCGTTCCATACACTCGAGGATGGTGGAGGGCTTCAAGTTCGCGAAGGTCTGGGGGCCCTCCGCCAAGTACCCCGGAGAGAGGGTGGGGCTGGACCATCAAGTGGAGGACGGGGACGTGATAGAAATACATTACAAAGGGTAGAAGGCCTTCAACAAAGCCTTGAGCAACTTGAAGGCTTTCTTACTTTGGACCAACTCCGCCAAAGTCTTCAAGTGGTTGTCGTACTCGGTTACCCTCAACACCTCCCCGTCCAAGGCTGTGAAGAGCTTGACGTAAGCCCTTTGGGGGGCGCCGTGGAGGGCCCTAGCCACCGGCGTCTCCGCGAGGAGCCTGGGCACTATTACTCTGTAAGCCTTGACCAGGTTGTCCACGTTCGAAGGGTAGCGGGAAGCTACGTAGAGCGAGGGATAAAGCCCTCCCCCGGTGACGGGCTTGTTCAAGCCCGCCGCGTCGCCTGTGGCACAGACCTTCGAGGCGCAAGGAGTTAACGAGGGTGGCCCGGTCTGAATTACGCCGCCGTATTCCTTCTTCACCTCCCCCTCTACCAACCCCCTCCTCTCCGCCACTTCCAACGCCTTCCTAGCTAGGGCCCTCACGTCGTAACCCTTCGTGGCCGCCGTGCCGACTACGGCCTTCCCGTCGAGCATTACTACCCAAGAGAAGAAGCCCGGGGCCAAGCTTTTGTCGAACCAGACCTCCGCCCTCCCGGGGTAGGCGGCCCTCCCGACGACCTCGAGGTTGAGGCCGTAAACCCTGCGGGGCTTGGCCGCGACGCCTAGCCTCTCCGAGAGCTCCGCCCTCCACCCCTCGGCTATTACCGCTCTGTCGTACTTTTCGTTGTCCACGTACCCCTTCGGAGTCACTCTGATGACTAACTTTTTGACGAACTTAACTCCCTCGGCCAGTGCGGTCTCCAACAATTCCTCTTCTAACCTCCTCCTGTCGAGCTTCGCCGCGAAGCCCTTGGGGCCCTTGAGGGTCACTCCCACGCCTTCCGGGAGGCCCAAGAAGAACTCCTCCAAGGCTCCTTCGTTTACTTCAGAACTGACGAAGGAGGACAGCGCTTCCCACACGGCGCCGGAGACCACGCCGGTGCAGTGCTCCGGAACTCCGACCTCCCCGTGCTCTTCGAACAAAGTTACGTTTGCGACTCTGCTCAAGTAGATGCTGGAGACTAGGCCCGAGAACCCGGCCCCCACCACGGCCACTCTCATGGTAGAGCACCGAATAAGCCCCTCTCAGTCCCCCTAGGGGGTTAAACTTGCTCGCGAGCCTCACGGACGCATACGTACGTCTGAAGAGGCCCCTAGTCATGGGCTTGGTGTCGCCGCCCACCTTGGACAAGGTAACCAGCGAAGGGGTAATAGTGAACTTGGAAGTATTTACGAGGGACGAAAGGTTGGCAGCTACGTACTTTCCTAAGTTCTATGTGTGGAAGGACGGCCTGGCCGCCGCGCCCATGCTGGTGCGGAAGGAGGACGCGCTCGCCCTTAACGAGCTTCGCGAGAGGGGTAACGTAATAATAATTTCGCAACTCAAGACTAAGGGGAAGGTCTACGTATTCGACGGGATCATGATAGCAGTTAGAAACAAGTTCGTGGGGAACATGGCGTGGTACTCCGCGGAAGGGGGCTACCCCCCTCTGGCGGTTGGCGAGGAGCCCTTGTACCGCTCCCCTCCCTTGCTGGCGACGGTAGAGTCCATAATCAGCGGCGAGGGGGCGTACGTGTACTCGGAGCGGGTCGTGGAGGTGGACGTCAAGAAGCTGCTTATCCCCCCGCCCTTAGCTCTGTTAGGAATAGCCGGTTGGAGGATGAGGAGGCTTGCTGCCCGTAAAGAGGTTGGAGAAGGACGCCGTAATGCCGAAGAGGGCTAACCCTTGGGACGCGGGTTTGGACCTCCACGCGCTGGAGGAAGTGGTAGTAGAGCCCGGGGAAGTGAAGGTCGTCCGCACGGGAATAGCGATAGCTATACCCAGGGGGTTCGTGGGGCTGATCAAGGATCGCTCCTCTCGAGCGCTGAAGGGTCTACACGCGCTGGCCGGGGTAATAGACCCCGGTTACCGGGGGGAAGTTAAGGTTGTTGTTACGAACTTAGGCAGTGATAAAATAACCATTAGGAAAGGGGAGAGGTTCGCACAGCTAGTTATAGTCCCGGTAGCTTACTTGGAGCCGGTCGAGGTCGAGGAGTTGCCCCCAAACGACGGCAGGTCGGGGGGTTTCGGCTCTACGGATGAGGAGTTGGTCCGGGTCGCGAGGGGTGAGCGGAGAGGGCCCCCCTAGCCGACCTCGCTCAGCGCCCGAACCTCCTCTGCCTCCTCTGGTAGTCCCGGAGGGCCCTCAGTATGTCTATCCTCCTTATTTCTGGCCAGTAGATGTTGGCGAAGTAGAGCTCGCTGTACGCCGACTGCCAGAGCAAGAAGTTGCTTATCCTCTCCTCCCCGCTCGTCCTTATTATCAAGTCGGGGTCGGGTAAGTTCTCCGTGTATAAGTGTTGGGTGATCACGTTCTCGTCTATCTGGTCCGGCTCCAGCTCCCCCCTCTTCACCTTCCAAGCTATCTTCCTCACCGCGTCAACTATTTCTTGTCGGCCCCCGTAACACACGGCGACGTTTATCACCCTCTTGTTGTAACCCTTCGTAGCCTCCTCTACCTCCTTAGCGGCCTCGAGGAGTTCCTTGGGCCACAAGTTCCTTCTCCCTATTACCATGACCTTTACTTCGTTTCTGTGAACTATCTCGTCCTTGGCGAGCTCCCTCAAGCCCCCGGCTATGAGCTCGTAAAGCTTTTCCCTCTCCTCCGGGCTCCTCCTAGTGCAGTTCTCCGTCGACATAGCGAAGACTGTGACCACCTCTATCCCTAACTCCAACAACCACATTAACACTTCCCTCATCTTCTTGTAGCCTTCTCTATGACCCAACCACTCTTGGAGCCCCCTCATCCGCGCCCACCTCCTGTTGCCGTCGGGAATTATTGCTACGTGTTTGGGCAAATGGTCCTTGCTTATCTCCGCTTCCAGCTTCTTTTCATATATCTCGTATATTGGCTTCATCAAGAAGGATATTGTCCTCCAGCCCCTGTTCGCTAGCGCGGCTCTGGTTTGCAAGCATTAACTCCCGTTCAGCGGGTTAGTTGGGATTAAAATTAAGTAGGGATGAGAGGCCCGAACCTGACTTCGGGGGCAAGCAGTTGGACTTCGTGGAGCGGGAAGAGTAGGACGAGGTGTAGGGTGGTGGCGGGGCCCCGCGTGGTAGCGGGGGGTGGATTTGAACCACCGACCTCGGGGTTATGAGCCCCGCGGGCTACCAGGCTGCCCTACCCCGCTAGGTCTCCCCGCCGTTGGGGACTTCCCCCATTGGGGTTAATAAGTTTGCTACATGGTGTGTATTTGTATCGGCGCGCCCTCTCTGGGGCTGAGGCGGTAGCTTGCGCCGGCCCTCTTTCTCATAACCTTATCGACGGCCGCTAAGAAGTCTTCCATAGTTACGTACTTGCGCTTGTTTCTGAGGGCATTATAGCCGGCCTCGGTCACTATCGCCTTCAAGTCCGCTCCGGTAGCCCCCTCCGTCATCTCCGCTATCTTCTCCAAGTCTACGTCGTCCGCCATCCTCATGTTTCTAGTGTGGATCTGCAATATCTCTAGCCTACCCTTCTTGTCCGGCGGCGGGATGTAGATTATTCTGTCAAACCGTCCCGGCCTCAAGATCGCGGGGTCGAGTATGTCCAGCCTGTTCGTGGCGGCTATGACCGCTACCCCGCTCAGAGGGTCGAAGCCGTCGAGCTCCGCCAAGAGCTGCATCAACGTTCTCTGCACCTCCCTCTCGCCGGAGGTACCCATCTCTATTCTCTTGGCGGCTATGGCGTCTATCTCGTCTATGAATATTATGCTGGGCGCCTTCTTCCTAGCCATGTTAAAGACCTCTCTGACTATCCTCGCCCCCTCGCCTATGAACTTGTTAACTAGCTCGCTCCCCACGACCCTTATGAAGGTAGCCCCTACCTCGCCCGCCACCGCCCTCGCGATCAAGGTCTTCCCGCAGCCGGGAGGGCCGTAGAGTAGGACTCCTTTCAAGGGCTCAATTCCTATCTCCTTGAACATTTCGGGATTCTTCAAGGGAAGTTCCACAACCTCTCTAACCTCCTCCAACTGCTGTTTCAACCCTCCTACGTCGCTATACCTTGTCTTGGGGCGTTCGACAACCTCCATAGCTTTTACGTAAGGATCCTCCAAACCTTTCAACACGTCCACTACAGTTGAACCCCTCTGGTTAACCGCCACGCTTATGCCGGGCTTGAGCAGTTCCTTGGGGACGCGGGAGCTTACCTCGACCACTAGGACCGGGCCGGCGCTGGACTTCACCACCGCCCTCCCGTCAGGCAAGACGTCGAGCAAGGTCGCCTCTATGAGGGGCGGGTTGGTCAGCTTGTTGACCTCCCCCTTCCAGTACTCCAGCTCGGACTTGAGTCTCTTTACCTCCTTAGTCAGCCTGTTTATTTTTCTCTTGAGGAGTTCGACGTCCTCCACGTCGTCGCTTTCCTCTCCCCCAAATTTTCTATCAATATCAAACGCTACCATTCAACTTCCCGTCTTCTGAGTAGCGGCATAAGGAAATTTTGAGGTTGGGCGGTAGGTGTTAACTAGTTATCATAGAGCGTCCCGGTTACGATTTCAAAGGAGAGAATCGAGCTTTATTAGAAACTTCCCGGAGGGCGGCGGGGTATCGAAATTTGGAAGTGCCGGCCGCGTGGAAGAAGTTTAGGTACCGCGGGAAGACGTTGGAAGAGCTGTTGGAGATGCCCCTAGACGACTTCATAGAGTTGTTGCCGGCTAGGCAGAGGAGGAGTTTGAAGAGGGGCTTCAACGACGCTCAGAGGAGGCTCTTGGAGAAGGTGTTAAAGGCCCGAAAGGAAATGGAGAAAGGCAAGAAAGTGAAGATAAGGACCCACGTGAGGGACATGGTCATACTCCCGATAATGGTAGGGCTGACTATAGAGGTTTACAACGGCAAGGAGTTCGTGCCGGTCAAAATAGTGCCGGAGATGATAGGGCACTACTTGGGAGAGTTCAGCCACACCACCGCCGTGGTCAAGCACGGTGAGCCCGGCCTGAAGGCGACCAGGAGCAGCTTGTTCGTAGCGGCCAAGTGAGGTGTGAACCGTGCCCACGTGGCATTACTCCACTGATATAGCTGAGAAGAACCCGGAGAAGACCGCCAAAGCGATGATGTGGGACGCGCCGATATCGCCCAAGGAAGCCACGGAGCTTGCGAGGGTGATAAGGGGTATGAAACTAACTGAGGCCAAGGCTTACCTTGAGAGAGTAATAAAGATGGAGGAGCCCGTGCCTTATAGGAGGTACCACGGAAAGGTAGCCCACAAGAGGGGGCTGGCGGACAAGCACGGGATCCCCATGGGGAGGTACCCGGTAAAGGCCGCCAAGTACTTCCTGAAATTATTAAAGAACGTCGAGGCTAACGCGGAGTTCAAGGGGCTCGAGGTAGAAAAGCTAAAGATAGTACATATTGCCTCTCACAAGGGGATGACGATTAAAAGGTGGATGCCCCGCGCCTTCGGGAGGGCCACGCCCGAGTTCGAGAGGAGGACTCACCTAGAGGTGATCGTGGAGGAGGTGGAGTAAGTTGAGCGTGGCTAAAAAGAACATAAAGAAGTACTTCTTGGAACAAGCCTTAACGCAAGTCAAGGTTGACGAGTACCTAGCGTACAAGTTTCACAGCGTGGGCTACAGCAAGGTAGAGCTGCAGAAAACGCCCATGGGTACGAGGGTCATAATATACGCGGAGAGGTCGGGAGCGATAATAGGGAGGAGGGGCCAGACCATTAAACAAATAACGAAGGTGTTGGAAGAGTGGTTCGGCATACCCAACCCTCAAGTGACCGTAGTAAAGGTTGAGGAGCCCGAGCTAGACGCTAGAGTCATGGCCTTCAGGCTGGCGAACGCCCTCCAGAGGGGGTTCCACTTCAGGAGGGCCGCCTACACGACCCTCAGGAGGATAATGGGGGCGGGGGCTATAGGGGCCCAAGTGAAGGTCTCCGGCAAGCTTAGGGGCGAGAGGGCGCGCTTCGAGAAGTACATAGCCGGCAAGGTCTACAAGAGCGGCAACCAAGTGGTCAGGTTGACCGACAGGGCGATAGCGCACGTCTTACTCAAAGTGGGCGTAGAGGGTGTAGAAGTAATCATATCGAAGAAGAGCGAAGAAGAGAGGCCGGACGACGAGGTTAGGATAAAGAGCCCCGAGGAGGTCAATGAAATAGTGCAAAAGATAAGGGAAGAAATGCAACAGACCCAACCGGAAGCCCCTACGTTGGAGGAAACGGTCGAACAGAGCGGGGGTGAGACGCAATGACTAACTTGAAGCCGGACGAAATAAGGAAGATGAGCAGGGAAGAGAGGGAACAGAAGTTAAAGGAGCTCAAAAGCGAGCTGATAACGCTGAGGTACCAAGCCAAGATGGGACACATAGACAACCCGGCTAAAATTAGGAACATCAAAAGGACTATAGCTCGGATACTCACGATAAACAGAGAAGAAGAGCTGGGCTTGAGAAGGGGCAAACAATGAAACACACGCCGAAGAACGTTATTTACCACAACTTGGTGGGCCTCCGGGTAGAAGTGTTAGCTCACCCGGACCCCTCAATGAAGGGCTTGAAGGGTAGGATAATAGACGAGAGCAAGTCCTTCCTAACCATAGAGAAGGACAATGGGGAGTTGGTGAAAGTGCAGAAGCTCGGTACCTTCGTGTTGGTGCTACCTAGCGGGAGGAAGGTTGAAGTAAGGGGGGAACTGCTAAGGGGGAGGCCTGAGGAGAGGCTGAAGAAGTTCCTAAAAGCTTAGGCGCGAAGGCCTTGTTAGAGCTGGGCTGAAGGGAAGCTTATGGGGATTTAAAGTGGCGACATTAAAGTTCCCCAGCGAAGCTTCTACATGCGAAGAATGTATATACTACTCCAAGCTCCTCAAGTACTGCCTCAAGTACAAAGTCCCAGTGGAGGACCCGCGCTCGCCCCCGTGCAAGCCGAAGGGCTACTTCATGTACACTCGGCCGGACGAGAACACGCTTGTCGGCGAGCTCTGCCTTCCGGACGTAGGCGTCTTGAGTAAGGTGATCCCACTAAAACCCAAGGTCCGCGTGGGCGAGATACTCGACGCGTTGGAGAAAGTCGGATGTAAACCCAAAGAGAGCAAGAGGGTGAAGGACTACGTCACCATCTACTTGACGTGTCCGTGTGCAGTGAGGGCGAGCATTAAGTGTACTGAAGAAGCTTGCGTCTACAGAATAATGGGTAAAGGGAAGTGAAGGGTGCCCCCAGCGCGTTAATACTGCCATTCAATTACTTTTTCGAACTCAAAGAGGACTTCTATTCAAGCGTAGCGGGCGAGGAGGCGTACTTGGTCTCCTCCCCCTTCGTAGTCAAGGCCTACTGTAGGGCAGAGAGGCTCTTGTTGAGCGTCCCCCCGGGCAGCCTCATAGCTTATGAGGAGGGACTCTTGGACTTGGGGGCTTGCGTGGCCCTCGAGTACTTCTGGTTTGAAGGGTGGGAGCTGGGATGGGAAGTGGAGGACTGGCCCGAGTGGGTAGACGAGGTCGCGAGGAAAGCCGGCTTTAGGAAGGGCAAGGGGAGGCGTTTGAATGGAATCGAAGGGGAAGAGGGGGAGGTCGAGGTAGTCAAGCCGTGGCACCCTGCGGCGAGGGCGCTCGAGGGCCGATGCGAGGGCGGCGAAGCCGAAGGGGAGCTGCTGGCCAAGTGCGGGGGCTCGAAGTTCCTCGTGGACAACGGCGAAGAAATATTCGTAGGGAAGATAGACGAACCTTGGAGGCTCTTGCCCGTTGTCGCATACGCCTCAAGGCGATGAGGTTTGCACGTCAGGCCGACCGGTGAGGAGGATTGGCCTTTCCGAGCCAAACCCCTTTTACCGCCGAGTCTCTAACGCGTCGCGGCGACAGCAATGGGGCTCCGTAAGCCCGAGGAGTACATAAGCGCTCTCAGAGAGAAGAGCAAGAGGGCCGAAATATACGTCCTCGGGGAGAGGGTAGAGGACGTCACGAAACACCCCTTCACCCTGCCGGCCGTCAAGGCCTTCGAGTGGACCTACAAGGCCCCGTGGGACCCCTACTTCTACGACAAAGAGATGGGCGTCCACCTAGCTAAGGCCTACTCGCCGTTCATAAACGAAGAGATAAACCGCTTCAACCACATCCACCAGAGCCCTCAAGACTTAGCCATTAAGGTCAAGTACTTCAGGAAGCTCTCCCACAAGGCCGGCTCGTGCTTCCAGAGGTGCGTAGGCTGGGACGCCATAAACACGATAAGCATCATCTCCTATGACATAGACAAATGGTACGAACAGAAGGGCGAGAAGCCGGAGCACTTCGAGCACTTCGGCACTTACTACGAGAGGTTCCTCAAGTTCCTCAAGTACGTACAAAAGGAGGACATCGCGCTCGCCGGAGTCATGACCGACGCCAAGGGAGTGAGGTCCTTGAGGCCCCACGAACAGCCAAACAAGGACGTTTACGTGCACGTGAAGGAGGTAGCCGACGAAGGCATAATAGTGAGGGGAGCTAAGGCCAACATAACTGGTGTCGTAGCCAGCGAAGAGATGATTGTAATGCCTACCAGGGCCATGACGGAGAAGGACAAGGACTTTGCCATAGCCTTCGCGGCGCCGATAGACGCCGAAGGGGTCACCTTGGTAGTCGGCAGGTACACGAACGACACTAGGAGGTTCGAGGAGCCCAACGTGGACGCGCTGCCCGGAGTCTTTCCGGCTGAGGCCATAGTCATCTTCGACGACGTGTTCGTCCCGTGGGAGAGGGTGTTCATGTTTAGGGAGTACCAGTTCGCCGCCGAATTGGTCGAGATATTCTCGAGCTACCACAGGCAAGCCTACGGCGGCTGCAAGCCGGGCTTAGCGGACGTGATAATAGGCGGCGCTTACCACTTGGCGAAGCAGATGGGCATAGCCAACAAGTGCCACATACGGGAGAAGCTCACCGAGATGATATTCCTCACGGAAGCCATGCACGCCGGCGGGCTCGCCGCCGCTTGGGAAGGCAAGAAGGCCGCCTCCGGCACTTACTACGTCGACCAGATGAAGGCCAACGTAACCAAACAGATGGTCACCAGGTTCCCCTACGAAATAGCCAGGTTGGCCCACGACATAGCCGGCGGCCTGATAGGCACTTTGCCGTCTTACAAGGACTTGATGCACGAGAAGATAGGGAAGTACTTACAGCAGTACCTCCAGTGCTTGCCCGACTACCCGGCGGAGTGGAGGCACCGCGTGCTCCGCTTGCTGGAGAACATAACTTTGAGCGTGGAGTTCCTAATAGAGAGCGTACACGGAGCGGGGAGCCCAGAGGCCCAGAGGATATGGATGAGGAGGTTCTACCCGTTGGAGGAAATGGAGGATGTCGCCCTTTCCTTGGCCGGCATAAACCCGGAGGAGAAGCCGGAGAGGAAGAAGCAGAAAGAGCAAACCTAAAAGCAGCCTCAGTAATAGAAGTTTCCACTAAAGTACCTAATTTTTCCCCTCACTACGGTTGCCACTACCTCTCCCCAGAGGTTCATGCCCTCGAAGGGGCTGTACTTAGCTTTGCTCTCGAACTCCCAAGGCTCCACCCTCCTCCTCTCGTTTACGTCCACCACTGTGAAGGAGGCCAAGGAACCGGTCTCCAGCCTCCCCAAGTCCGGCCAGAGGCCCAGTAGCTTGGCGGGGAGCTCGGAGTAGCTCCTCACTACCTTGTTGAGGGAAATTATGCCCCTCTTGTACAAAGTTAAGAGCAAGGGCAGCGCGGTCTCCAGCCCGGGGAAGCCCGGGGGACAGTCGTAGAATGGAAGCTCCTTCTCCCACACGGCGTGAGGGGCGTGGTCGGTTACCATCATTACGTCCTTGTTGACGAAAATGTCGAACATCATCCCCCTCCTCGGCTCGTCCCGCAGTGGAGGGTTCACCTTTGCGACGCATCCTTTTAGCTTTTCTACTTCGTTGTTTAACAATATGTGATGGGGCGTTACGTCGAACGTAAAGCCCATTTCCTCGGCTTTTCTCGCCCCTTCCGGGGTGCTTACGTGGGTGAAGTGAACTTTAGAGAAGCCCCTAAACAGCTCCATAGCCGCCGGCTCAGCGAAGGGCGACCTCGAGAGCCCCCTCTCGCCGGGGTCGGGGCTCTCCTTGACGAACGCGGGGTGCTCGGGGTGAACCACTATCAAACCGTCATAGTTCCTCAAGACGTGTAGGTTAGGGTAGTCCTCTGGATACACCTTCACTCCGACGACGTGTTTAGACATCGCCCTCAGCTCCTCCGGGCTTTCCGGGACCCCGGCGTACTGGTAGCAGTCGACCAAACACGTTCGCTTGAACTCTTCCAACCTTTTCTTCAATATTTCTAGATTGTTTATCTTGGGTAAGGTGTTCGGCATGTCGGCTATGGCAACTACCCCTCCCTTGAGCGCTGCCCGGGAGGCCGTCAAGGGGTCTTCCTTGTGTGACAACATGAGGCCCCTCGTGTGCACGTGCGCGTCGACCATGCCGGGCAGGGCGATCGTACCCCTCATCTCGAGGCAAGTCTCACAGTCACAAGCGGCCGAGGGGCCGCGCACCGCCAAGCGCTCCCCTTCTGAGATGAGGGTCGCCTCGACCACCTCTCCTTTATAAAATATCTTCCCCTTGTAGCCTACTGCGCACTCCTTCGCCAACGTCTTTTACCTCTTCCGCGCTAACCCCCCTCACGCGGGGCTTGATAATGCAATCAGTCCCCTCCACCCTGGCGGACGCGTCCCAAGGGGCCCTACAGAGCCCGCTCATTATCCCCGCAACCAAGCCCCTCTCGAAGGGACAGCCGTAGCTGAACCCCGGCGCGTCTCTGATTACGACCTCTTCTCCCTCCTTCTCAGCTTCCAGCCCTATCCACTTCACCAGCTCCGGTACCTTCTCTAACGCCTCTGGGGGTTCGAAGTGTTTCTTGAAGGCCGAAGAGGCCACCCGCGAACCAACCTCCCAGCCGAACTCGTAGAGGACCAAGGTGGCGAGTATCTCGTCGCCCCTCTTGCTGACCTTGTCGTAGATCAAGGTGGGAGCGTCTATAGGTAACAACAGCGCCCTTACCTTCCCAAGCTTTATCAAGGTTCGCACACAAAAACGTCCTCCTAGGGGTATTATTAGCAGTAGAAGAGGTGGAGGAGCAAGAGCAAGCTCTCCAGTATGTCTCTGAAGGCGACCACTCCTACGGGCCTCCCCTTGTCGTCCACCACGGGCAAGTGCCTCACGTTAGCGTCCTTCATTATCTTTATAGCTTCCATTATATCCGTTTTGGCCTTGACACTTATAGGGTCTTCAGTCATCACGTCACTTGCCTTAAGCTTGACCCCTTCCTCCCCTTCGCTGAGGGCGTACAACAAGTCCCTCTCAGTTACGATGCCTATGAGCTTGTCGTCCTCTATTACCAACGCCGAACCGTAGCCGTGCTCCAGCATCTTCTTAGCGACGTCCACTACGCTCTCGTCAGGGCTGACCACTAGGGGAGGCGTGGTCATGATGTCGTCGACCGTGAGTGGGATCTTCCTCCTACGACGCACCGCGCTTCCCTGTGGAGGTCGAAACGCGAAGGTTATTGGGTGTTAGAGGAAGGACGTCGTTATTTACCTTCGAGGAAGCCCCCTCGGAGGTGTCCGGACCTTGATTAGGGCGCTCCCGGCCTTGCTGGCCTTGGCGTTGCTCGTAACTGCGGAGCCATGGGCGGTGCCAGGGTTCACCTTGGTATATTCGTACCACGTGAAGGCCTCCGGATTGTTGTCCCTCAGGGGAAAGGAAGTCAACGGCACCATAACTTACGTCTACTTAAACACCACCGGCAACACTATATACGTTAATATGACCGTCAACGCTAACGTAACCCTTCCCAATGGAAAGATAAAGGTGTTTAAGAGTTCGACGATAATGAAGTTTAGAGACGACGCGTCGCTGATATTCTTAACTAACAAGACGTTGGAAGGGCTAAGGGGGCAAATGCGTTGCGAGGACGGGTACTGTACCTTGAACGTCTCCACTGAGCAAGCGTTGAACACGGGAGCTAAGGTAGTACTGAACGCCACTTCCAAGTTCGACTTGAAGTACATGGTTATGGTTGAAAGTCACAGCGTGTTGAAAATGGCGAGCTTGCACGGGAAGAGGGCCCTAGGGACCATGACCACTGAGATGAGGCTGGTTAAGATCGTTCCTCCCTCAACGGGTAACGTCCGGTAAAGCAGCCCATACAAGCCTTGATCGGTATTAGTTTTTCTAACTCCTCCGGCGGGAGCCACTCGATGCTCTTAGCCCCTATATACTCGGCTATCTTTTCGTTGTCCATCTTAGCGGCGATCAGCTGGTCCGCGGGGGGCACCTCCACGCCGTAAGGGCAATGGCTTATTATCTTCGGGCTCCCTATGAGTACGTCGACGCTCACAGCTCCCACCTTGCTCTTTAGGGTTTGTATCACCGTCTTCAAGGTCAGGCCTCTGACCACGCTATCATCAATAATAAGGGCCCTCTTCTTTCTGAAGGTGCTCCTTATCGGGTTCAGCTTCAATTGTACTCCTATCAACCTCTCGCTCAAGTCTGGCTTTATGGCAGTCCTCGCCTTCCTCCCGGTAGCGATAAAGCCCAAGCGGTAGTCTTTCTTGGCCTCCTTAGAGTACCCTATCGCAAATGGTATCGCAGTCTCCGGGACGCCCACGACCACGTCCACGTCCCTCGGGTAGAGCTGGGCGAGCCTCTTGCCTATCCTCTCCCTCACTTCGTAGACCTCTACGCCGTCTATGACCGAGTCCGGCCTCGCGTTGTAGATGTACTCGAAGGCACAGACCACCTTCTCGCTGGGCTTCACCGAAACCTCGTTGAAGTACAGCTGAGAGGCGTAGAAGCCCGTCCCGGGGTCGAGGTCCTTCTTCAAGTCGGCGCCTATGACGTCGAACGCACAGCTCTCGGAGGCGAAGGTGACCATGTCGAAGCCCAAGCCTCCCAGCTGGAGGGGCCTCAGCCCCGGAGGGGAGCGGTAGGCCAAGAGCTCGCCGGAGGCAGTTAAGGCGAGCATGCTAAAGGCTCCCTTTAAGTCCTTCACGAGCTCTTTGAGTAGGTCCTCCCCCTCGTAGCCGCTGGCCTTCAGCTCCGAGAGCTTCTTGGCGACGTCGTAGGGAGTGGCGTTGAACAGCCTGCCGTCCAAGACTACAGCCGCCTCCGCGGGCTCTTCTGAGTAGGCCCGGTAACCCGGGTGTTCGCTCCACACCCCTCCTATGGCCGCCCAGCCGGCCAAGTTGGTGGCTGGAGGCAAGACCTCGTCGACGAAGCCCTTGCCACAGACCCACTCTATCTTTTCACCGTCGGCGACGTAGAGGCACGCCTCCTCTTGTCCCCTGTGTTGGAGCGAGAGCAAGGAGTAGTACACGAACCTAGCTACGTTCCATACCGGGTCGAAGGCCAGAGCGCCCGCTATTCCGGCCAACCTTCACTACCGCTGTCGCGGTCCTCCCCTTAGGTTAAATTCGACCCCGCCGAACAAGGCCTTGTAGGCGTTCAGCTCGCTGCAATAGCTTATCCCACCTACCTCGAGCTGGGAGGCGACGTGCCACAACGCCTTCACCGGGTCCGCCCAGCCCCTCCTCACCCCCTCTTGTTCGTATACGCAGCCCACCGTGAGCAGTACGAGCTTCGCGACCGTCTGAGGGGGCAAGACGCCTTGCTTATACTTTGAGTAACACTCCTTGCAAAGCAGTACCTTGAGCAAGTCCTCGGACTTGTTTAAGAAACTGGATATGTCGAATACGTTCTCGAACTCCCCTCGAGAAACCCTCTCGACAAACCTTTCAACAGCATTTATATATTCGTCGACGTCCACGTCTAAGAACTTGTCGCAGACCGCGCACTTGGGCCTGAATATCCTCTTAACTACCAAGTTCTTCCAAACGCACTCGCCCTCACCCTCTACGACTCTAATCATCTTTATGTTCAAACCCAGCGCGTCCAGCTTCTTCTGCACCGGACAAGCCCTCACGCATGCATGGCAGCCCACGCACGCGGCCGGCAGGTGAGTTAAGATCACCATAGCCGGGGTGGGCGTTCTGAGGACCAGCGAGCGCGTGGGACAAGCCTCGCTGCAAGCTGTACACGCGTCGCAGAGCTTCGGGTTTACCACGACTTCGTAGAAGTCCTCCAAAGAGTAGGCCATCTTTATCGAGACCAAGGGGGAGACGTCCTCGGGGAGGGAGTGGTCGCAACGCCGGGGCTCCGCTTTGGAGGGCCTCACGCAGCCCTCGTCGTCACAGTACTCCCAGCCCAAGACCTTGGTGAAGTATTCTACAATTATCCTGACGCGTAATGGTATTCCTAACACGACCAACGTCCTTTCCTTAAAGTCCGACGGGGAGAGCGTGTCGGGGGTCCTCCAGACCACCCTTTCGGCCGCGCCGGCCTTGGCCGGAGGGACGGCCGCGAAGAGCTCGTTGGGCGCGAGGCCGGGCATGTCGAGGGAGTAAAGTGGGCAAGCGGCCACGCACAGGCCGCAAGAGGTACACTTGTCCGGGTCTATCGATACCCTACCCTCCTTGAGCCTTATCGCATTAGAAGGGCAAACCGACTTACACATCCTACATGAAGGGGACGCGCAAGCGAAGGTGTTCTCCGGTACTGCGACAATCCTAGCCTTGAGCCCTTCCTTTACTAGCTTCTGGATTGCGCCCCTGCGGTCGACCTTCCCCCTCGGGTACTGGAAGCTTACGGAGTAGTGCACCTCCCAGTGGTCCGCGAGCTTGGCGAGGGTCTCCACTACCTCTTCGGGACAGCCGTCGTGGCACAAGAAAAGCCGGTACCAGAAGGAGTCCTTCGCTTCCTTCGCGAGCTCCGTCAGACCCTCCGGGTCCCCGACCGCTACCACGCCCCCCCTCTTCAAGGCGTTGCGTACGTCGTCCTTCACGACGGGGTACTTGTCGAAGGCGCTCGGTCTGTCGCTTAACTTGATCACTTCTACCATTTGCGCTCATAGGGAGTTCGCGGGAGAAGTAATATCGTGTGGCCCTCAAAAACTTAATAATCCCTTGAGGGTTGCCGTAGGACGGCGAGAGGGCCCGTCGTCTAGCCTGGACTAGGATGCGGGGTACGCCGGCGAGCCCCGCGACGGGTCCGGCGCCCGACTCGGGTCCCCGTGGCCCCGGGTTCAAATCCCGGCGGGCCCACCACTCAAAACTCCTACGCGAACTCCTCTCGGTCTGGGCCCACAAGTATTGAGACCGCCCAAGTTTGTTCTAGATGAGATAGCGAAAAGCATCGCCGGGGAGATAGCGCTCTCCGACGATCCGGGTTCGACCTTGAAGAAGTGGAGGGAGATCTTCGAAGTGGGCATAAGGGAGCTGGCGAGAAAGATGAACGTTTCGCCGAGCGTCATAAGCGACTACGAGAAGAACAAGAGGGCGCCCGGAAGCAAGTACATCAAGAAGTTCGTGAGGGCCTTAATGGAGATAGACGCAGAAAGGGACTGGAAGGTAATAAATTCCTTGGCCCAAAAGATGTTAGGCATAAAGAGCAAGGCGTTGGACATTTATGAGTATAAAAGGAGCGTGCGCTTGGAGGAATTGGTCAACGCCTCCAAGGGCTACATAGTTAACTCCCGATTCGACCCGAACGAGGTGGTCTACGGCTTTATCATATTGGATAGCCTCAGAAGCATAGAAGAACTCGACTCTAAGGACTTCTTACTGCTCATGTCTATGTCGTACAAGAAGGCTTTGGTCTTCACTAAGGTGGGCACCGGGAGGCCGCCGATGGTGGCGGTTAGGATATCCCAGATAAAGCCGGTCGTGGTCATACTCCACAAGCCGGTCAACTTGGACCGGCTGGCGGTGAGGATAGCCGAAAAAGAGGGGATAGCGCTAATAGTCTCCCTGTGCTCCGAGCCGGGCGAGCTCATGGACCGGTTGAGGCTCTTGGACGTTCAACAGCCCTCCTCTTGAAGCTTGACTATCGCCTCGGCGATGTCCCCCTTCGTCTCGATAAGCGCTTGCTTAGCCTTCTCCGGCGAGCACCCGGTCTGCTCGACCACGACCTTCACGTCGTCCTCGGAGACCTCTTGGACTTCCTGCCCTTCCTCGACCCCCTTTTCTTTGACCACCTCCTTAGGGTTGAGTATTTGGTACGCCTTAGCTTGGCCGGGCAGCTCCAGCTCCAATACCTTGGGCTCGACCAATATTATCTTTTCGTCCACCCCCTCTATTATCACGCGTTCAACCCCCTCTAGCTCGTAGACCTTTAACCCCGCCTTCTTCAACATCTTCTCTAGGGCCTTCATGTTGAAGCCGAACGGGAGCACCGCGTTACCACCTCCCTTAAATTGCCTTCGTGAACCGGTCCAAAAGGGTTTAGATAAGCGGTGATGGGGAATGGGCGCAGAGATAACTTTCTTGGGCGGCGCTAGGGAGGTGGGCAGAGCCGCTTATTGGGTCAAGGACGGCAAGGCGAGTCTCCTCCTCGACTACGGGGTCAGCTTCGACGAAGAGGATAGGCCGGTGTTCCCGGAGTACGTGTCTCCCAAGGACGTGGGCGCGGTGGTGCTCAGCCACGCCCACTTGGACCACTCCGGCGCGCTGCCGATGCTTTACTCCGCCATCCGCAGGCCTGCCTACATGACAAAGCTGACCAAAGAGCTCACCGCGATACTGATAAACGACTTCTTGAAACTTTCGGGATACTACGCGACCTACGGAGAGACCGAAGTCAAGGAGTTCTTAGAATCCGTGAGGACCGTAGACTACAGGAGGACCGTGGAGATACCGGAGGCCGGCGGGACCCTCTTGACCTTCTACGACGCCGGCCACATACCGGGCAGCGCAATGGTGAAGTTAGAGCTCCCCAGCGGCTTGAAGCTGCTCTACACCGGCGACGTCAGGTTGAGCGAGACCCAGCTGCTGGGAGGGGCGGACGTCAGCGGCTTGGAAGCGGACGTGTTAATAATAGAAGCCACGTACGGGAAGTCCGACCATCCCCCCAGGGAGAACGTGGAGGCGCTGTTCGTCAGCGACGTGAGGGAGGTTTTGCAGGGCGGCGGGACGGTACTCGTCCCGGCCTTCGGCGTAGGAAGGGGTCAAGAGATACTCGCGGTGCTCGCGGACCACGAGGTGGAGGGAGACGTTTACCTAGACGGCATGGTGAGGAACGTAACCGAGCTCTTGATTCAAGGCGAAAACAAAAAGTTCTTGAAAAATCCGGACATGCTAGAGAAAGCCTACGAGGAGGCCAAGGTGGTGAGGGGCTGGCAAGATAGGAGGAGGGTGTGGAAGAGGAACGGCGTAATAATAGCTTCTGCCGGCATGCTCAGAGGCGGCCCATCTCTATATTACGCGAGGAAGATCCAAGGGATCCCGAAGGACGCTATCTTCTTGGTGTCCTTCCAAGCACCCGGGACCCCCGGGCGCAGGTTAGTGGAGGAAGGAGTCATCGAGGAGGGCGGACCCCGGGTGGAGGCGAGGACCCAGTGGTTCGACTTCTCCAGCCACGCGGGGGCCAGCGAACTCTTGGAGATAATAAAGTCGGTCAACAAATTGAAGAAGGTTATAATAGTTCACTCAGAAGAGAGCACGGCCCTCCACTTCGCGCAGAGGGTGAGGGAGGAGACGGGCCTCGACGTGATAGTTCCGAAACCAATGGAGACGCTGAAGGTCGAAGTATAGCTACTTTTTATACAGCGGCTTCTTAACTTCGTGTACCTCGACTTCTAGGTCTTCCTTACCCACTTCTTTTTTTACGTTCTCAAGCGTTTCGTCCAGCCTATCGGAAGGTACTACTATAACGTACATCCTCCTGTTGGTTAAGACCTTCACCTTGCTGAAGTCTGGGGCTTTGGTTACCTTTACCTTCCTCACTGCGTCCTTCGCTTTCACCAACACCCTGGACTTAAGCTCGTCGAAGTTCTTGAGCAGTACCGGCAAGCCCGCTTCACCCCGGCGCTATGGGTCGGGTCCCCAGTTAAACGCTTCTGCCGCACCTCTCCGCGTACTCCCTCTTCAAGTCCCTCTCCACCACCTCCCCCCTCGGCTCCACCTCAGTCCAAGTCCTACCCCGGTAGAGCACAGCTTCCGTGTCCTCGTCCAGCCAACAGTCCGGGGGCATGCCAGCCTTTACGCACGTCTCCGCTATGAAGGTCTCCGGGTCCCAGCAGTACTCCACCGGGACCTCCGGTAAGAGGACCCCGGAGAAGGGGCCGCGCCTTATTATTATTCCGGTCTCACCTATCCTTATGTAAGGCAGAGCCCTCCTAGCCGGCCTGAAGGGGGTGTGGTCGCCGAGGACGCTGACTTCCACTACCACGTGGTCGAGCTCCCCGGGGCTCATAGGGGGAAACCTAGGGTCTTGGGTAGCGGCCGCCACCGCGACCTCCATGACCGTCTGGGCCAAGGGCTTCACGGGCTCTACGTAGCCTATGCACCCCCTGAGCTCCCTCTCGGGATAGGTCAAGATGGTGACGAACGCCGCTCCCAGCTTCTTCAGCTTCTCCGGCACCTCCACTCTGGGCAACTCCCCCGCGGTCAAGTAACTCTCTATGGTCTTTCTGGCCAGCCTCACTAGAAACTCGCCGTCCTCGTGGGTGAGCTCGTCCAGCGAGATTATCATGACGAAGCCCTTTAAGGGCTCTTGACGCTCGCCTTTTATGCATGGGCCCGTGAGGAGGCTTTCAAGGCTCGAGCGGTGAAGAGCCCGCGCAGGGCCGAGGCCCGGTTACTCCGGATACCTCCCCTCCACCACAAAGACCACTTGGCTGGCCACTTGCACGCTGTGGTCGGCCGCCCTCTCTAGGAACTTTATCGAGAGCGCCTCCACCACCGCACAAGGTACGTTTTCGTAATTCTTGATTATATCCATTAGCATGCTGTGGTAGGTCTCGTCGACCTCATCGTCCTTCGTTATTATTTTCATAGCCTTCAAAACGTCCATATTCTTTAGCGCGTCTATACTGCCTTCTATCATAGATTTCACTATAGGCGCCAAGCTCGCGAAGTGCTTGGGCTCGCACTTGACTCCCAAGCTCTCTAAGCGCGCGAAGGCGGAGAGTGCGTCGTAGGCGTAGCGGGCAAAGCGGAAGAAGGCGTAGCTCAGCTCGAGAGATGCCTTGACTTTCCTCAAGTCTTTGGCGACCGGTTGGTAACGGGCTATTATTTCTAGGGCCAGCTCGTTTACCTCCTCCCTCAACTGCCCCAGCTTTCCAACCATCTCCTTAACCTCGTCCCTGAGCTCGCTGGCCCTCCTCTCTTCTATTGCATTAGTGGAGAGCTCGAAGGCCCTCTTGCTGAGTTCGGCCATCTTCATTATTTGATTATCCAGCTCCTTAAGTCCTATTTCCACGAGTCTCAAAACGTCGCCCGTGAGACCGGCTCACCTAGGGCTTCTAAATTTGGGAAGCCCGCGGAGAAATGGGGTTAAACGCTGGCGCCTTGCGACGCGTAGGTGTGACCGTGGCCCAGATATGGAAGGACAGCGACGTCTCCCTGGAACCGCTAAAGGGTAGGAAGGTAGCCATCATAGGCTACGGCTCCCAAGGCAGGGCGTGGGCGCTGAACATAAGGGACAGCGGAGTGGACGTAGTGGTCGGGCTGAGGCCCGGAGGCAAGAGTTGGGAGCTAGCTACCAAAGACGGCTTCGAACCCAAGCCTATCCCGGAGGCGGCTAAGGAGGGCGACGTCATAGCTATGCTCATCCCCGACATGGCCCAACCAGAGATATACGAGAAGTACGTGGAGCCCAACCTCCACGAGGGCAACGCACTGGTGTTCGCCCACGGCTTCAACATTCACTACGGACTCATAAAGCCTCCCAAGAACGTAGACGTCATAATGGTTGCCCCCAAGAGTCCGGGGCCTAAGGTCAGAGAGGCCTTCCTCTCCGGAAGGGGCGTTCCGGCCTTAGTGGCCGTACACCAAGATTACACCGGGAAGGCTTGGGACTTGGTGCTAGCTTTAGCCAAGGCGTTAGGGTGCACCAGAGCCGGCGTGATAAAGACCACCTTCAAGGAGGAGACCGAGAGCGACCTCATAGGCGAACAGACCGTACTCGTGGGCGGCTTGATGGAGCTGTTGAAGAAGGGCTTCGAGAACTTAGTAGAGCTCGGCTACCAGCCTGAAGTGGCTTACTTCGAGGCCATAAACGAAGCAAAGCTGATAATGGACCTCATCTGGCAGTACGGCTTCTACGGCATGCTCTTGAGGGTTAGCGACACTGCCAAGTACGGCGGCCTTACAGTGGGGCCTAAGGTCATTGACGAACACGTGAAAGAGAACATGAAGAAGGCGTCAGAGAGGGTAATAAGCGGCGAGTTCGCAAAGGAGTGGGTGGAGGAGTACAAGAAGGGCATGCCCACTTTGAAGGAGTTGATGGAGAAGGTTAAGGAGCACCAAGCTGAGAAGGTGGGTAAGGAGCTCAGAAAGCTCATGGGCTTGGAAGAGTAACGAAGTTCCCGTAACGGACGTTCTTTTTATTGTTCACTTCTCTCTGAGAAGGGAACTCACTTGAGAAGGGAAAGCACGTAGTTACCGTACGCGTAGAGGACGATCACGAGCGCGCTTAACACGTAAACGTACAACAAAACCTTCAAGAGGTCTTCATACCTCACTTACCGCCACCTTCGGGGAGAGGGTGACCGCGTTTATTTAAAAATGGCGTTACTTCGTCACTCTATGATTATCTTGGTGTACTGGACCGCAGGCTCGAAGAGCTTTCCGCGGTCGATGTAGAACTTAGTGAACCACTCGTAGAAGTGAAGCCTTAAGTTGTGGATGAAGCTCACTAGGCCCTCTAGCATTATTACCATTATGTTTGCTAACACGTAGAGTATCGCTAACAGTACGGGCCCGCCTATTTCGCCTATCACTTGGAAGGCGAACACCAGGCCCCAGTGCGCCAAGGCCAGCGCCATGATCCTCACGTACGATATTATGTTGCTGATAACCAGCAAGAAGTTGTCGAACATTTCCATGCCCACTATGCTCGCTTGCGCGCGGCCGTGCTCGTGCTCCAGCTCCAACTTGATGCCGTAGCCCCTCCAAAGGAGCGCTATGACGAACAGTACGAACAGCGGGCCTATGTGGCCGGTCTTCAAGTTGAACATCCACTCGTTGAAGTAGAGCCCTGTCAAGTACATCATCTGCTCTATGTCGCTACCGAAGCCACTGGCTATGAAGCCCGCCGCGAAGGGGGCGCCGGCGGTGGCGTACATCAACATGAACGGGAACACGTAGTGCAGCGCCTTCCAAGGCCGTCCGAAGCGGAGCTCGTTGAGTATTCCTATTAAGAACCCTATCAGCAAGTGGAAGTAGCCTATCGTTATGCTCAGCAGCACGTACTTTATCACGGTGTCGCCTAGGTGCTCGAGGCCGAAGCTCAGCGGCGGCGCCATGCCCAGGGCGCCCCACAGCCACATAGCGGGGTCGACCGCGCTCTCGCCTATGAGTGGGCCGAAGAACTCGGCGGAGAGCCAGCCAGTTATGATGGACGCTGTGCCTACCAGCATCATAATCCGTCCTAGGAACTCCGTTCCCCTAGTGAACCTCCTAAGCCCGAAAGGTCTGAAGACGGCCAGGGCCCAGCCTTTACGGTTGACCAGCCCCCAGCCGAACAAGACCAATACCAATGCGTGGCCCCAGTCCGGGAACATGAACATGTAGATGAACGGCAGCGTGAAGGCCATTATCGCCGCCGGTACGAACTCTCTGGGGTCGGGAGGGCCGTAGATGTTCTCCACGTCGTAGGCGGTCTTGGCGCTCTGACTCTCTACCTTGACGTACGTGGGCGGCTTCTCGGAGTCGTAGTCCACCATATGGACTAACGCGAAGCCCACGCTGGCCACGTAATCCTTCAAGGCCTTCAGGGTGTTCTTGAAGAAGCTCTCGGGTACGTAACCTTCCAAGTAGACGAAGTAATCGCTCTCCCTCCCCTTGGAGAGCACTTCCAAGGCGTTCTTAACGCTCAACAAGAGCGCATAGGTGTTGCTTATCTCTATTTCGTAATCGCTGGCCCAAGCCTTGGCCTCCTCAATCAAGAACTTCTTTTCTTCCTCCAGCAACCTTAGGAGTTCTAATGCCACCTTTCTCACGATCTCAGTGCTTATCTTTAAGGCTTCTTTGGCTGCCAAGTCGACGACCGCCAGATCCTTCCTGAGCTCGGCGGGTATCTCGCGGGATATTATCAAGTTGAAGGTTTCTTTCAACTTTTCGACGACGTCCTTGGGCAGCTCGGCGGGTTTAGATATTAAGGTACTTACGTCGAACATCTTTGCCTCTATCTCCTTAATCCTGCTCGTGTACTTCTCGAACTCATCTTCGATCTTCTTCGCCCTTTCCGCTGCGACCTTGGCCGCCTCTTCCCAGCTCTTAACCTTCACGGGTTCGCCCATCTCCGGCTCCACGCTGAGCTCGAAGAACTCGAAATACTGCTCCAGCTTGTTGATGTGGTCCATTATGACGAGTAAGTCTCTGCGGGCCCACTCTATGGGCGCGCCGAACTCTACCTTAGCCTCGGCCGGCTCGTAGCTCCCCAAGTTTACTATTTTCTCTACTAGTTTGTCCGCGCTGTCCTTGGGCACGACTACCCTCACTTTGAACATTCTATCGGGAAACAGCGCAGCCTTTAGGCACACGTCACTTCTCCCTATCCCTTCACGGTGAAGCCTTTTTATAAAGATCTTGAAGGAGGGCGCAGAAGGGCTTCAAATAACTCTCCGGCGCCAAAGGACGTGGAAGGTAAGCTTGAAGATCGTATACCCTGAGGCAAAAATCTTTCAAAGCCTTGTGGACGCTATCGGAAAGATAGTAGACGAAGTCGCGTTGGTCGCGAAGCCCGAAGGGGTAGAAATGAAGGCGATAGACCCAGCCCAAGTAGTTATGATAAGAATATACATTCCCGCCGACGCCTTTAGCGAGTACGAGGTCGAAGAGGAGGAGAGCTTGGGATTCAACATAGGTGACATCCTCAAGTTCTTCAAGAGAGCAAAGAAGGGCTACAAACTTGAGCTGGGGAGCGAGGCTGAAGGGTCTAAAATAAGGATAGTGTTGGAGGGCGCTCTGATAAAGAAATACGTTATACCGAACTTAGAGGTGGTGTCGGAGGAACTGCCCGACTTGAGCAACCTCGATTTTAAAGTCAAAGCTTTGTTGTTGGCCTCAGTGATAAAGGAGGCTATCAAGGACATAGAGGCGGTAAGCGACGTAATGATAGTTGAGGCGCCGGACGCGGACAACCTCTACTTGAAGGGAGCCGGCGTAGCAGAGGCCGTTACCAGAGTTTCCAGAGCTTCCTCGGCGCTCCTAGAGCTCGAGGTGGAGGAGCCTTCAAAGGCCGCTTACGACCTAACGTACCTCAAGCACATAGTGGGAATCACGAAAGTATCGGACAACGTCGAGGTGAGGTTTGGAACCGACATGCCGTTGTACTTGAAGTTTAACATACTGGCGGGAGGAGAGGCGGAATACGTAGTGGCGCCCCAAGCCTTGTGACAAAAAAGGTGTGGAAACCTATACCCCGTCCCCTTCGACCAAGGAGCGGTCCGCGTTACCTCCGACGACCTTCTTGGCCTCTAAGTTGCGAACGATGAACTCGAAGGCCTTACGGGGGTCAGTGTGGCTCCCACAAGAGTAGACGTCCACCGTGGCGAAGGCGAACTCGGGCCAAGTGTGAATGGTTATGTGACTCTCGAGGACTATGGCCACAACGCTGACGCCCTCCCCCATCTTCCAAGACTTAACGTCCAACAAAGTCATGTTGCCTACCTTAGCCGCTTCTACTACCAAATCCCTCAAGTACTCTTCGTCCTTCAGCTTCTCTACGTTGCAGCCGTAGAGGTTGCCGTAGTAGTGCTTTCCGTAGACTTTCACCTTAGCGCCTTTGTCCGTTAGGTTCAGTGCCTCTCTACTCGCCATCATGGCCCGTCCCCTTTCGGGAAGGGAGCTATTGGGGAGACCTTATATCTGAAACCCCCCTCTACGGCCGGGCTCAAAGGAGATGAGCTCGGACGCCCAACGACGAGCGGCGAACCACGCCGTACTCGTTGTGGACCCCTTTCTTAAGGATGCGATAGAAAACATCATGAGGGAGGGACAGATAGGCGAGGTCTCGGAAACTACCTTCCCAGACGTGATCTTTACGAAATCTTGGAGTAACGACGTAGCCTTGTTGACGTTTGCAGACTCGCAGTACCTAGCAGAAGCCATCTTGGAGCTCAAGGTCCTCGGAATGAGGAAGATCGTCTTCTTAGACGTGGCCACCGCACTCAAACCCGGCTTAAAGGTGTCCCAAGCGTACCCCGTTTACGCCACCAGCACGCCGGTGAAAGAGGAATTCTACGTACCGTTGGTACCCAGCATGCAACTGCTCAACGCTGTAGTGGAGCTCTTGGAGCCCGAGAGGGAAGTAATAGCGTTCACTTCCCGCTTGCCGCCTCAAGACGTAGCAATGACAGACCTCCTCAAGAAGAAGGGATTCGACGTTATCGATAAGAACTCCGGGCTGGTCTATGAGGTCTGTAAGGGAAGCGTGGAGTGCGTAACCCTAGACCTAATTGACTCGAACTTAGCTAAGGGTATAGAAAAGAAGACCGCGTGGGAGGAGGGAGGGAAGTACTATTCTAGCATTTTGGACACCCTTACAGATTTATTCAAGAAGCTACTGAGTGCCGAGCTGTAGGGGGAACCATGAAGCTCGACTTCTCTAAGATAAGAACAATGCTGGAACAGCTGGCGACCAAGGAGAAGAAGGCGAGGAGGCCCAAGGAGCGTGCAGTCCCGGCCTACTTGAGGAAGTGTAAGTACTGTAAGCACTTGGAGCTGACGTACTGTAGGTTCCACGCCGTCACCATACACCCGGAGTCCAGGGCGTGCCCAGCGTTCGTGCTAAGGGAGGAGTTCGCCGTACAGCCCAAGAAGGAGGAGGGCACGGTCGCGTGAGCCTCCGGGGAAGGGTAGGTTAACCCTTCTTATAGGGGGCGCCGGGGGCCGCAGTGAGGAAGTTCTTAGCGGAGACCGCCTCGCTGGTGGTACAAGCGATATTGGAAGCCGTAGTGGGGCACTTGTGGTCCTTGGCGTCCCCAATACTCAAGGAGCACCCCGGAATACTGATAGCTATGCCCGGGTTGGCGGAGGACAGGGGGGCGGTCTACGGCTCGCTCGCCGCGAAGTACTCTACTATGTTGTACCTAGGCGAGGCCAGCAACGCGAAAGAGTTGTTGAAGTCCAAGGTAACTTACTCGGCGATAGTTGTAGGGGTGATAGGGGGGCTTTATGTAATACTGCTAGTCTCGACGGTGGCTGAGCCCCTCGCCCCGCTCATCTACTTCCTAGTCTCCAGAGGTTTGATACTCTTGACCCTAGTCCCGCTTACCGCCTACTTGTGCTACGCGGCCTTCCTTAAGGGCCTCGACATAGACTTGACTGTAGTTTCCCTAATTACTGTAATAGCGGACTTGTTAAGCGCTATATCGCTATTTATAGTGTTCAGTGAGGTATCGCTCGTCTTCATAGCAGTTACTATAGCGATAACTTACAAATCCTTAGCGACCGCTGGCCTTCGAAGGGCGCTGGGTTACAAGAAGGAGTACTTGGCCTCGTCGCTGATAGCCTCCACGATATCGACCTTAGCGGGCTTGACCTTAGCCGAAGGAGGGGCGACAGAGGTCCCCCTCTTGCTGGCAGTGGCGCCGTTGATAATGGCCCTCAACGGCTCAGCCTCGATGAACTTCGCCTCGTGGCTGGGGACGGCCCTTGCCTTGGGCGAGGTGGAGGCCTCGAGGCCCTTCTCGAAAAAGGTGCTGGCCACAAACCTCCGGGTGACGGCCGAGGTGCTGGTGGCCCTCGTCTCCTCCTCGGCCCTCTTCGCGCTGGGCCCCCACGGCATAAGGGCCTTGGAGGTGGCCCTCGTTAGCACGCTGTTGTTGAGGGCTGTTATGCCTTTAATTACTATTGTATTGGCCTCGTGGAGTTACTTGAGGGGCTGGGACCCCGACTTGATAACTATTCCGATACTCTCAAGCTTGGGCGACTTGCTCTCCACTAACGTAGTGCTCTTAACGTACCGCTTGCTGTTCAATCCTTAAATAGGCCTATAGGAGACTTTCCTCAAGCCGTAGAGCTCGAGCCTGGAGGCGAACCACTGGGCGGCGCTGGCTCGGGAGGCGTCTATTATGATTTCCCCAGCCTTGGACTCGAGGACGTAGTACTCTAAGTCCTCCAAGTCTGCGTGGTCGCTGAACCCCACCCTCCAAGCGTTAGGGCCCACCTTTTGAACGGGGACGAACTGCCAGCCGTCTAGTAGGACCTTACTGCCCCTCACCCTCTCTTGCCTAAAGTTGTGGAACTTAGAAAAGCGAACGTACCACCCGTCCCTCTCTATTTCCTTCGCCTCCGGGCTCCCCTCTAGGAAGTACTCGCCGAAGGTGTACCCTAGCTTCTCGAGGTCCTTTGCTATTAAGAACTCCCGTCGGGAGAGCAAGTAAGGCGCGTCCACCCCGTGGAGCCTGAGCAGCTCCATGACCTCTTGCAGCTTGCCGTTGTAGGCGTACACGTGGACCGGTCCCCTCCCCAAGAGCTCTAGTACCAACCTCACCAACTCCTCATCCATCGTCTCTTTGTACTTCCGTATGCAGAGCGGGCAGCCGTAGGTGGCGTCCACCACGAGGGCGTCGAGCCCTTGGAGGACCGGGGTCCCCGTTCCCGGCTCCTTGAAGTCGCCCGTGTAGCCGAACGTCCGCCCCTCCTCGTCTTCCACGACCACTTGGACGGAGCCGGGGATGTGGGAGGCCTTCACGAACTTGATTACTTCGTAGCCTCCCCTCCGGGAGTCGACGGGCACCTTGTACGTTTGACCCGGCTTGAGGACTACCAGCTTCCTAGTGCTCCTCAAGCTGCGGTAGGTGTGTTTTAGGAATACCGCGGTCTCTTCGGTAACCAAGATAGTTTCTTGATAGCTCAAGCTCTTACCTATGTCCTTCGTGTGGTCAGCGTGGGCGTGGGTGATCACCCTTACCTTTCTCCGAGGGGTGAAGCCGTCTACGGTCACTTGAGAGCCCAAAAGTATCGCTTTCGTCTCCGTAACTGTAGCCACGCTGAACATCTTTTCCTCAGAGGCGGAGAACGCTAGGACGACTAATATCTTGCTCAGGCCTCTAAGCTTACTGTCCTTATGCTGGGCTTGCCCCCGAACGGAATGACCAATACGTCTATACCGTCGCCGGACAAGCTGTCGCGTCCGCTCGCTACCTTCACGCTCTCTATGGCTAGGTTTTGAGCCTCTTCCAAACTCATGTCCTCCCTATACTCCTTGTCCAACAAGGCCATCGCTAGCGGCGCTCCGGTCCCCACGGCCGAGTACTTCTCCTCTATGACGGAGCCGACGGGGTCCAACACGAATATCCTCGGTTCGTCGTCGTAGCCCCCGAAGACCGTTTCCGTCATTAGCGGGAACAGCTTGTTCGAGTAGAGGATGAGTCCCAACAGCCTCGCCGCGGACCTCACTTTCATTTTTCTCTTATTGGATATCTCGTAGTACCTTATCTCGTTCTCCAGAGCCCTAGCTATCGCTTGCATGTCCGCGTAAAGGCCGGCGCACGCCATCCCCATCCTGTCTCCTACCTTAAACACCTTCCTAGCGGCTTTGCTCATTATGAAGCCTCCGTAGCTCATCCTCCTCTCGGCCGCCAACACGACGCCGTCCTTTACCTTAATTCCGACTGCCGTTGCCCCCGGGCCACTCAAAGCTTACGACCACCCACAGACGGAGGAGGGGGAATAATTACCACACGCCAGTGCGTATGTACCTAAAAGCCGTGAACCCGGCAATGTAACCTTGGGCCGCCGCCACCAGTATCCTCTTGGGGGCCGGAGTTATGTCCCCTGCCGCGAACACCCCCTTAACGTTCGTCCTCATCTTATCGTCCACTAGTATTTCTTTACCCCTCATGTTAACTCCGAGAGACTTGACCCACTCCAAGTCCGGGGGCTCGAAGCCTATGGATATGACCAAGTGGTCCAGAGGGAGCACCGTCTCGCCCCCCTCCTTGTGGGTCACCACCAAAGCCGTGGCCTTGCCATCCTTTGCTATTATCTCCTTGGGAACGCTGTTCAATACCATCTTAACTCCGGCCCTCACCATCCTTTCGATGCTCCTCATGGGGGCCCTGAACTGGTCCCTGCGGTGAACTATGGTTACTTGGGCCCCGCTCTCGGCTAACACGGTCGCCGTGTCGACGGCTGTGTCTCCCCCGCCGACGACAACTACCTTAGAACCCGCGAAAGCTGTAGGATCCTTAACTATATAGTGAACGTTGGGCGCGTCCTCGTTGGGAATGCCTAGCCTCCTGGGCTTGCCCAGTATGCCTATAGCTATTATGAGGACCTTCCCTTCGTACTCGTTCCCGCTCTGGGTGCCCAGCACTATCTTATCCCCCTCCTTCCACGCCTTAACGACCCTCTCCTTCTCAACTACCTCCACCCCGAAGAACTTCTGCATCTCTTCGAAGGCTCTAGCAATTTCTATTGCCCTTTTCCCGTCGAACCCGGGGTAGTTTTCCACGGGCTTCCAAGCGTATGAGTAAACCGTGGCCATTACCCTCTCCGCCTCTATCACCAAAGGCTCTACGCCGTACTGCTTGAGGGTGGCGGCCGCCGTCAGGCCGGCTGGTCCGGCGCCCACCACCAGCGCGTCCCTCATCCCACCTTCACCCCACACAGCCTCTCTGCGAGATCTTTAAGGCCAATATATTCACTAACTACGCCGTAGAAGCTAGAACACGGGGACGGTTTCATGGAGTGGTAGAAGTGGTAACAAGCCTTGGGCAACCACCAAGCGCTGCCCAAGCCTCGGACCCCACAAGGGGCCGAGCCTTCCAAGGCGGAGTCTTGGACGTGTCGCGCGTAAGACAACGCGAAGTGGGTGTAGGCGAGGACGACCAGCTTGGAGGAGTCCGCAACCACGTCGGCGAGTTCGCGGGCCAAAGAGACGGTGAAAGCCGGGGGCAAGTTGACCTTTATAGAGTTGATGCGGTTCGTTACGTTCTTCATAATCAAGTACGATTTAATATAGACAACCCTAGTGGAGTTTGTACATACCGTGGACATACACGAAGACTTGTAGAGGGAGAAGGTGCTGGAGGAGGCGAAAGCCCCTAGGCGATCTAAGTAAGATGCGAGCTCGTTGAAGGTCTTGACTTTCACGAGCCCTATTATGTCTTGGGTTACCAAAGCGAAGTACAGAGTAGCGAGATATTTTGCCATCGCGAGGTCGTATTCCTTCCTCAAGGTTAAGGATCGCGCCTCGGAGTAGAGGGCGCTCGCCCTTTCGAGGTTCTCGAGGGCGAGCTTGTAGAGCGCTTTCTGGTAGCCGTTCTCCGGCCTTAAGGTTATGATGTCCGCCTTTATCCTCTCTATAAACCCCTTTATCATATTGTCGTAGCGGAGCAAGGTATCTTCGTCGAAGCCGAGGGGGGCGGTCAAGTTGCAGGCCGAGAGGGCGGTGCTTACGAGTAAGAAGACTAGGAGGGCGGCCTTCCTCACTTCGCTTCCCTTGGGGCGGGCTTATCGACCCGTATAAGCGGTACATACGTACCTAGCTAAGCTGCGGTGGACCCTCATGGTATGACACTTGTTCAACTTTAAGAACGCTCTTTTGATCATCTCCTCGGCGTTTATCGACGTCGAGGCGGCGAAGACAACCCATGAGCCGGCCTTCAACACCCTCCTCGCCTCTTGTAGGAACTCCAACAAGAGCTCCTCCGCCGAGTGCCCCAAGCTCAACACGCTCCTCCCGTAAGGGGGGTCGGTGGCTATAGCCGAGAACGAAGATCTCCTAAAAGGCATCTGGGCGGAGTCTTGGAGCACGTGCTCCGCCTCCGCCCCCACGTGTTGAGCGTTTATCCTAGAGCCGTACACCATGCTCGGGTCCAAGTCCGCGCAAAAGCTGAGCGCCCCCACCCTCCAAGCCTCTTGGGCTATCACGCCGGTGCCGCAGAAGGGGTCCAAGAAGCGCTCCCCCGGCCTAACCCTGCTCAAGTTGACCATGGCTCTGGCGAGGAGCGGATCCATGGAACCGGGAGAGAAGAAGGGGCCCTTTGGGCTCCTCCCGAGCCTCCTGAGCGCCCTCTCCTTACTTATTATGAGGAAACCCTCGACGGCCGTGGCGATAGCTTCCCCCGCGCCCGGCACCGTCGGGAAGGCCCTCGTCCGCGGAGGGGTTAAGCCCCCTAGCTTCCTAAACCTTAGGCGCTCGAAGGAGCAATCCTCGAACCAGTCGCACGCCACCTCGTCGCAGACCGCGCACACCTTGCCTACCTCTTTCACGAAGGCGCTCCTTTCGACAATCCTCTTAGAGCACTCGAAGCTTGCCTTGGCCAAGACTAAGTTGTAATGGACCGAGAGGACTTCCAAAGGACACGAGTAGACCTCGTGCAGGGCCTCTATCTCTTCCAAGGGAATAGTCCTGTGGGCCCCGGAGGTCACGAAGTAGAGGACTTCCAAGGCTTCTCAGCCTTCTCCTCCTCTTCCTTTACGACCCGAATTAGCCAAGGTTTTACTTCCCTCTCGTACCACTCGAGCAAGTCCGGGTCGTACCACTTTTCAACCTTCTCGCCCCTCATAGCCTTAATCATCATTACCACGCTCCTTCCAACGTTTAACGCATCCAAGACGAAGTTCTTTAACTCCAAGGCGTCTCCAGGACCGTTTATGTAAGCCATGCTCCACGGAGGTATCACGGCCCCCATGGAGTTTAGGATAGACATCATCTGCGCTACCGCAAACATCGCGCCGCTGTCGTTGCCCGTGGCCACGAAGCCCACCACCTTTCCGTCCATCCAACTCTTCCCATCTATGTGTATCATATTTTCCAATGCAGTTAAGCGGTCTATGACGTTCTTCATCACCGCGCTCGGGGAGTACCAATAGACGGGCGTAGCGAATATTATGCCGTCCGCTTCCAAGACCTTGTCGTAAATTATCTTCATGTCGTCCTTAATAACGCAAGGGTACCTACAAGCCTTCACGTCCTCCGACGCGCAGCCGAGACAAGGCTTCACGTCCAGCTCGTACAAGTGGAGCCACTCGGTCTCCGCGCCGAACCGCTCCGCCGCCTTGAGGGCCATCATAAGCCCCTTGAAGGAGTTGCCGTACCTCCTCGGAGACCCTAACAAGCCTAAAACTTTCATTTCCTCTTACCCGCGTCGATAGGAAAGAGAAGAGGTTTTATCGCCGATGAGGAGCGTGGGCTACGTCGAGCGGTGAGCGCTCAGACCTCGGGACCCGAGGCCTTCAAGGCACCACCCACGTCCCGCTCCTCTCTTCCAAACACTTCAGGGGGTCGGGGACGGTGCCGTCGCATATGACCACTTTGGTCCCCCCGGAGGCGACCCTTCCCGCCATTATTATTTTGATGTTCATCCCAGGGCCCACCTTCTTGGCCACCTCTTCCGCCTCTGAGGACTTTATCTCGGGTACCACCTTCCCGTCCATCAGAACTCCGGGAACGTCGGTCAAGAGTACGAGGTACTCCGCGGACAACGCCTTAGCCAGTTCAGCCGCCATCTGGTCCCCGTTTACGTTCAAGAGCTCGCCCTCGGGGCTCAGCGCTATGGGAGCGACTACCGGTACCAAGCCCCTCTCCACTAAGGCCTTGATTAGGTCCGTTTTCACCTCCTTTATCTTGCCCGTATAGCCGCCGGCGATGGCCCTCTTTACGAGCCTCTCGCCCACCTTTTCTTGGACGATAACTTTCTTCTTCCTCTCCGCTATCACGCTCGGCCCGTCGGCTCCGGTCAGCCCTACCGCGCCCCTCCCGTAGGAGGCGAAGGAGGCGACTATCTTCTTATTCAACAAACCCCCGAGGACCGCTACGAACACTTCGAGCTCCTTCTCGTCCGTGTACCTAAATTTTATCCCGGAGGCGGAGACCTTGAACTGGGGTTCCATCCCCATTTTCCTCTCCCACTCGTCCACTAGGTCTCCCCCTCCGTGCACGAACACCGCCTTCTCTAACCGAGAAATGCTCTTGACTATCTCATCCATGTTGTTCAACAACGTCCTGCCACCGGCTTTTACTACTATCATTGGCTAGGCCACCGAAGGGGAGGGGGAGGGCACGGTCTTCAACGCTTGCGTCCAAGTTTATTAGTTGCTCCAGACGAGCAAGTCGCCTTCACGAAAGGCTCTGCCTCGCCTCTCGTCTGTCGAGGGTCCACATGGCCTTGCCGAATCGGATCTCGGAAGTTGCTCGGGTCCCTCGCACAATGCAACTGGCGTTACCATGATCTTTTTTCTAGAAAGTGAAGCCTCAGCGATTCATAGGTTCCTTCATAAGTTCGACTACGTAGCTCTAAGATTGGGCTCGTGGTTACCCCAAGCTCTAAGAGCATTCAATATCAACTTGTCTTCCTTCTCTGTATTACTACAAAGCTCTCACTCTTCGCCCAGTGAAGCGCTACTTAACGCTCTCGACGGGCGACGCTCTCCACCTTCGCGCAAAACTAACTCTCAGATACAGAGTAACGTTGATTCCTTAGCCTCTTAGCATTACAAATCACCAAACTTTTGTATTTACTCATTTCTCTTTCCACATTCACCCACATGGGAACATCCTATGTTCGAAAGCGCACCATTACTATTCACTCTCTCAGACCCCCTTATATCTTTTCATGGGAACGCTGAAGATCATGGAGAGAAGGCCAGAGGAAAAATTTCTTGAATAAAGGGAAAAGCTTGGGGAATTGTAAGTTTGGGGTAGAACGCAATTCTTTTAAGGGAAAGACCTTGGAGCTTTATATGGAAGGTCTCGGTGGAGTCTCAAAAGAGGATAGAAAGTCCTTCTCCTCCCCTACCGGCAGCCCTTCTACCTTCTCCTCCTGTAGAGTCTCAAGAGAGGATAGAAAGAAGAGTAAGTGGTACGGGTTGGTCCTATTCAACTACATTAACCTGTAGAGTCTCAAGAGAGGATAGAAAGGCGTTGTAGAAGAAGGGGTGGATGGCGATAGGCAGCTTGAGGTGGAGTCTCAAAAGAGGATAGAAAGCATTCGGTGTAGAGGCGCACCTTCCTCTCTTCCATCTCCAACACCCGTGAAGTCTCAAAAGAGGATAGAAAGATGCCTAGTCAAGTTCTTCTAATTAGAAGAGCACGATCGTGGAGTCTCAAGAGAGAATAGAAAGTCCAGTTCGCGTTTCAACCAAGAAGGAAAGAACACCGTGGAGTCTCAAGATAGAATGGAAAGAGAAGAACAAGCTTGTGGAAGCGATACCAGCGTTCGTGGCGTGGAGTCTCAAGAGAGAATAGAAAGCGGAGGTGAACTAAAATGCCTAGTAGTTAAAGCTGATCATGGGTGGAGTCTCAAGAGAGAATGGAAAGATAATTCTCTCAAAAGGTAATAGGAAACGCAACTCAAGGTCCTAATAAAGCTTACAAAAAGCAAGCTACACAAAGGCTCCCAAGGCCCGATAAGGAACTCGCCCTCAGATTCCACAAGCCTTGAGGAAAGTGCGAGACGTGTGCTAAAATTTTATTAACCCCCACCGGTCCCCAAGCCCACGGAGCGGGCCCGTAGCTCAGCCTGGTAGAGCGGCGGGCTCTTAACCCGTAGAGGCGGGGCTTGGCCCGTTTCCCGCCGCGGAAGTCCCGGGTTCAAATCCCGGCGGGCCCGCCACACGGCGGCCAAGGGCTCCTACAACTTTACCTCCCCCTCCTAACCCTTACCGGAGGCCGCTGAGCTTGAGGATAGCCGTCGTTGGTCTCGGTTACGTCGGCCTACCCTTGGCGACCGCCCTAGCTTCCAAGGGCTTCGAAGTCGTGGGGATCGATATAGACGAGAAGAAGGTGGAGAAGGTAAACAAGGGCGTAGCGCCAATAGAGGAGCCCAAGCTCCCAGAGATGCTAAAAGAGGTAGTCTCCAAAGGCTTATTGAGGGCGACTACGAACTACGACGTTATAGGTGAGACGGACGCTGCAATAATAGCGGTCCCTACCCCCGTGAAGGGAGGGAAGGCCGACCTAAGCTACTTGGAGTCCGCGCTGAGGGAAATAGGCAAGAGGATGAAGGAGGGTTACTTGGTGGTGATCGAGTCCACCATCCCCCCGGGCACCACCCAAGGGTTAGCGAAGAGGGTGCTAGAGGAGGCCAGCGGCCTGAAGCACGGCGAGTTCTACTTGGCCCACGCCCCGGAGAGGCTCGCGCCGGGGAAGGCGATGGAAGAGCTCTTCAAGGTGCCGAAGCTCGTGGGGGGCTTGACGGAGGAAGACGCTAAGAGGGCCGCCTCTATATATTCCAAGCTTACTGAGGGAGGTGTAATAATTACCAGCGCGATAAACGCGGAGATGAGCAAGCTCGCAGAGAACACCTTCCGGGACCTCAACATAGCCTTCGCCAATGCGCTGGCACTTCTCGCCGAGAAGCTCGGGGCAGACGTGTGGGAGGTGATAAAGCTGGCGAACACCCACCCAAGGGTAAACATCCACTTGCCGGGGCCCGGCGTGGGGGGCCCGTGCCTCACGAAAGATCCCTACATGTTGGCAGAACCCATGGAGGATACGTCTAAAAACTTAATAATCACGGCTAGAAAAATAAATGAGAGGATGCCTCACCACTTCGCGGAGCTCGTCAAGAACATGGTAAAGCGCGGGGAGAAGGTGGCGCTTCTAGGGCTAGCCTACAAAGGAGGGGTGGACGACATAAGGGAAAGCCCCACCTTGAAGATCTACGACCTCCTCAAAGACGATTACGAGGTGGCCGTACACGACCCCTACGTTAAGGAAGCTCCGATACCCTTCACCAACGACTTGTTGAGCGCGGTGAGGGGGGCGAGCTTGATAGCAGTAGTTACCGACCACCCAGATTACAAGGAAATAGACTGGGGGGAGGTGGCCAAGGTAGTTAAAGAGAAGAAAGTGTTGGACGGCAGGAACGTGGTACCTAAGGAAGAAGTGTTGAAATTCGGGTTCGTCTACAAGGCGTTGGGCGTGGGCACTTGATAGCCGTGGTCGTGGGCACCAGGCCAGAAATAATAAAGATGGCGCCGGTGGTCCTCGAGCTCGAGAGCAGAGGAATAGACTACACCTTCGTTCACACCGGCCAACACTACGACTACGAAATGTCGAAGATTTTCATAGAGGAGTTGGGGCTGCCGGAGCCCCACTTCAGCTTCGAGTTGAAGGGCTCCACCCCGGGAGAGCAAATAGGCGAAATGATAATCCACTTGGACAAAATTTCGCAAGAGAGGAAGCCTAAGGTGGTCGCCGTCCAAGGCGACACCAACAGCATGGTGGCAGCGGCGATCGCGGCGCTGAAGGTCGGGGCGGAGGTCGCCCACGTGGAGGCGGGGCTGCGGAGCTACGACTGGAGGATGCCAGAAGAGCACAACAGGAGGATGATAGACCACGTGTCCAAATACCTCTTCGCCCCCACGGAAGACGCGAAGAGGAACTTGGAGGAGGAGATGGTTTACGGAGAGATTTACGTAACCGGCAACACAGTCATCGACGCGTTAGACAGATACATGGGCTTGGCCGAAGAGAGGTCGAAGGAGGTGTTAGAAAAGGTACCCTTCGACGAGTTCGGCGTGGTTACCTTCCACCGCGCCGAGAACGTCGACAACCCACAAACGCTTAAGGACTTCGTTAGGATACTGGAGAGGTCGCCCATACCCTTGGTATACCCAGTTCACCCCAGGACTAGGAAGAGGTTGCTCGAGTTCGGCTTGTGGGACAGAGTAAAGAGAATACCTCACTTGATGATCACTGAGCCTTTGGGTTACCTAGAATTCATAGGCCTGTTGAAGAACTCGAAGATAGTCTTGTCCGACTCCGGAGGGTTGCAAGAAGAAGTCACCCACCCCAAGATACGCAAGCGGATAATCGTTCTGAGGACCTCAACCGAGAGGCCCGAGGCCATAAAGAGCGGGTTCGCCTACGTAGTGGGCACCAACCCGGTAGTTGTGCTGGCTACCTTGGAGAGGGCCTTGAACGAGGGCGCCCCGCTCCCGGAGGCATCGCCTTTTGGGGACGGCAAAGCTGGTAAGAGGATAGTGGACGTCTTGGAGAGGGTCGGGTCGTGAAGGTGTGCATGCGGGTGGTAAAGGTCGAGGGCGAGTGCGCCGCCGGCTACGAGGTCGGGGACGAAATATGCTTCGAAGGGTTTAGGCTGGTCTCCTTTACTAAGCCCGTCTGCTTACACTTGTTGGCCTCCGCTCTACACGTGGTATACGCGATGTTAAAGGGGATAAATCCCGAAGAGATGGGCTTCGAGGACGGGTTGTTGAGGTGCCCGGACCCGAAGAGAGGGAGCGTTACGGTGAAGTTGGAAAGGCGGTAGCGCTGGAGGTCCTCTCGCTTTTTGCACTAACTCTGACGCCGCCCTACGTAGAGGCAGTCTTGGGCGCCCTGGTCGCGTGGTACTTCTACTCCCGAATAATGTTGGTCGGGCCGTTCGAGGGCAGCTCGGGGCGCCTCTTGGCCTTCTTAATCGTTGCCCTCCCCTACCCGCTGCTGGCGCTTGCTTTAGCGGACGCGGACCTCCTCTACGGCCTCCTCATAGCTTTTGCGTACTGGGTGAGAGTTTGGAGGTGACGCTGGTCTACAACGTCCCCAAGCCCTTTGGCGGGGCGTACGTGCACTTGCTGAACAACGTCTTGGGCGCCGCGAGGGCGGGCTTCGCGGTGAAGCTCTTCCCTCGCACGGGGATCTCCAAATACATTAAGGAGGACTTGAAGTTCCTGGGGTTCGACATAGCTGTAGAGGAAGCAGACGGGGTCGAGGGGTTGGTGTACCTACGCCCTTCGGACATAAGGAGCGACCTCAAGTACGTCAGGAACATAAATAACATAGACGTGATTGAAGTTAACTCCATGCCCTTGTGGCTCGCGGCGGAAGGCGCTGTAGGGCTCAAGGGGCCGGCGAAGTTCCTCGCGTCGGTCGTTAGGGATGTATTGGTCAGAATTATGTTAATGAGGTCTAAAAGAGTGGTTACGGTAAGTTCGATGGCGGCTAAGCTGTTAAAGAGGGACGCGCTGGTCGAGGCGAGGGTGGTGCCCAACCAGCCCTTACCCGGCATGGGGGAGAGGGTCGGGGCCGGGAGGTACTTGTGCTTCCCCTCCTCCTACTATTACAGCTACCAAGGTTTGGACGTCTTCTTGAAGGCTGTGAAGATGTTCGACCTAAAGGACTACGTATTGCTAATAGGTAAGGTCAACGTCGGCGGCTTGAAGAGCGTGGTCGCCAAGGGCGTTAGGGAGCTAGTTAAGGCATATTCGCTCTGCAAGGCAGTGATATCGCCGCATAAAGACAGCACCCCCGTCCCGTTCTTCGGGTCCCCGACCAAGGTGGTAGACGCCTTAGCCGCTAACAAAGCCTTAGTCGTCTCAGACTTGCCCAGCATAAGGGAGACCATAGAGGCCAACTTAAAGGGCGGGTGGGATTGCATAAGGTTCGTGAAGAGCGGCGACCCGGTCAGCTTGGGAGAGGCAATGGTAGAGGTCCTAAGGGAGGGCCCCGAGTGCAACTACGAATTGAAGGAAGGCCCGATATCCCGCTTCTGGCTCGAACTTTACAACGAGGAGGCCAAGTAGTCCGCGTACTTGCGGCTGAGGGCCCTTCGGTCGTACTTCTCCTCCGCCAGCCTCCTAGCCCTAGCGCCGGCCTCCGGGCAGACGTCCAAGCACTCCTTCAGCTTCGCCTTCAGCTCTTCAGGGGAGCTCGCGTAAACGCCTATGCCCTCCTCCTCCACCAGCCGCTTCAGCTCCCCCGCGGGAGGCCCGTAGGCGAAGACGCAGAGCCCCAAGGCCATGTAGTCGTACGTCTTGAGGGGTATGGTCATCTCGTAGGTCTTCCCCCTCCAAGGCCTCGGTATGACGCCTATCGAGTACTTACACCCCACCTCCTTCAAGCGCTCGTAAGGCACTCGTCCGACCCCTCCGTACTTCTCCGAGCCTGGGCCCACCAGGGCGAGGTCCAGCTCCATTTCCCTCGCAACGCCTAAGAAGGGCCTCACGGGCAAGTAAGGGTTGGAGAAGTCCGCTATCAGCAAGGCTCCGCGCTCCCTTCTATCCTCGTCGCACTTGAGGGCCTCGGGGTCGGTCCCGTTCTCTATAACAAGAACTTCCTTGCCCGTGAGCCTCTCGTAGTGCTCGGCGATGCTCCGGGTGGTCGCCACCAACAAGTCGCTCCGCCTCAGCTTCCCCAAGTACCGTGCCACGATGGGGGCCGTCGCCAAGCCCTTCAGAAGCCCACCTTCCCTAGCATAGACGTCCCAAGGGTCCCTCAAGTCGCCCACGAGTTTTGTCCCCCTCGCCGCGAAGGCCACGTAGGCCGGGGGCGCGCTGAATAGCACGACCTCGTCGGTAACCTTCTTAGGCCTCAAGTAGGTTAACCTACTCTTCGGTAAGTTTATCTCTTTTACCTCGAAGCCCCTCTCCTCTAAGGCCTCCCTCAAATACCTCATCCTCAAGGCCGGCGGCGAGTCGCGCGAGCTCGCCGAGTAGAGCAGCGTAACTCTCATCGTTGCGACCCCCGCTATACGCAGCGCAGACCTTTTACGGGTAGGTCACGTGAGGCGCGCGTTAGCTTTGCTCGCGTTCGCGACGTTGGCCCTCGCTATAACGAACGACACCATAAAGTTGGGATACCGGGACCTCGTGGACTACTTCGTCGGTGCCCAACGGCCTTGTGGGGGATTTTTTGATTGTGAACCTAACTATTACCGTAGCGACGCGCTCATAGCATATTACCTCGCCCCCGAGGACCCCCTAACGCTCGACGCGGCCGAGGTCTTCGTGAAAAATGTCTTCTTGAAGGAGTACGACCTCTGGTACCTCATGGACCCTAACAACAAGATATACACTTGGTGGCCCTTGTTCAACGCGCTAGCCTTACTAAGCTCAAACATAAGCGATGACCTGGTAGTCGCTGTAGAAAATATAATAAGCAAGAACTTCGGGCCCAGGGGGCTGAGGACTTGCCTCCCGCTCTACTACCAGAACTACTTCGGCTGGGTGCCGTACGACTTAATGTCCACGCTTTTAGCGTTAGCCATCGCAAAGAAGAGCGAAATCGTCGACAAGAACTTAGACTTCCAAAAGCTTAACTCTACCTTAGAGCCGAACTTCTGGAACGTCTTGAAGAAGTACCTAAGAGGGGAGATAAACGCCCGTCTCAGAAAGGACTACGTGGTCGCTTGGTTATCCTTGCTGGCCATGGGTCAAGGCGCGAAGCTTAGGGCCGAGGTGTGTGGCATTCTCAACCAGACGTACTTCAAAAAGGTGTATTACTCATATACCAATCTGACCCCAGTGGACTTCGACGCCCAAGCCACCTCCTTGCTCATCGACGCTTCACTAACTTGTTCTGCCTTCGGACACCTAAACTCCACGTACGCAAGGAAGGTGGCCGAGTGGCTGCTGGAGTCTTACATAATACGTAACGGCGGAGAGTGGCCGCGCAGATTCGAGGCGCTCTCCGCCTTGAGGACTTTGATGGGCTTCCCGTCTTTGAACTTCGAGCTGGTTTCCACGGAAAAGTGGCCTCAGAGGGAGATTGAGGAGCAGCTCCAGAACTCGACCCAGAGCGCAACGGTACCTACAATAATAGAGACAAAGACTGTGCACGAGACAGTGACCTTGAGCTCGTCCACCACCAAGACCATAGAGGTGGGGCTGCCCTTCGGGGGCTTGCTGGGGCTCTTGCCCTTCGGAGTTAGGAGGCTCAGTAGTAGAAGGAAAAGAGGACCTTCATGCTCCGGTAGGCCTTCTCCCAAGTAGCGAGGCACCCGGCCCTTCCAGACGTCAACAGCTCCTTGAGCTGTTCCACCTCTTCTCTCCACCCCTTCGCTTGCTCGCCGAGTGTGACGAGGTTGCCCTCCGCGTTCGGCGAGTAGCGGGAGCAGAGCTCCTCGCACCTCTTCACCCACTGAGCGTAGTCGCCGTAAAACTCGACACGTTTGTAATCATATACTTTAACTCCGACCTTGCCCTCTACGAACACTTCGATCAATTCTTTTTCAACGTCCTTTGGGTTGAGAGAGGTGTAGACTATATTTGCCAACGCCCGTTCGAACGCTATGGAGGAGGACCACAAGTCCGTGTCGTACAGGCTCGCGTTGTCCGGCGGGACGAAGACTGCCGAGCCCTTAAGCGCCTCTCTACCTTCGAAAATCGCTAAAGCGTAATCCACGAAGTGGCAGCCCTCGCCCAAGTACCTCCCGCCCTCCTCCGGCGAGTAGACCCAGTGGTCCTTGGGCAGCTTCCCGGCCGCCACCCGGTATGAAAGGGTGGCCGCTCGGTCGCCCACGACCTCCTTGATGAGCTGCGTTATGGGGGAGCACCTCCTGTTGAAGCCCACGACCACTTCTTTCCCACTCTCCTTCACGAGCTCGTTTATCTCTTCCAGCTGCTCCGGGGTAAGCACCGGGGGCTTCTCGACGTATATCACGGAGGCCTTGGAGTTGAGGAGGGCGTCCTTGAGTATGGGGTAATGTTGGCTGTGGCGGGTAGCTATTATTATTAGGTTTTCCTCCCTCTCCAAGACGTCCTTATAATTTGTGGTCGAGAACTTGAACCCCTTCTTGAGCAAGTCCTTAGCTTTGAGTGGGTCCGTAACGGCCACGCCGTTGAGTTCGAACACCTCCTTAACTATCGGATACAACACGTTCGACGCGAAGCTCCCGAAGCCTATGAACGAAGCGGTGGGCTTGGAGCCCTTCTTCACGACTTGTGCCGGAGCGCCTCCGCTTATCTCGATAAGCGATACTATGCTGCTCTCCTTTAGATACTTTTCATAATCGTAGGAGATGAGCGCGGTCAAGCCGTTTATCTTACCTTCTAAGAGGTCTTGGTAGGCCTTGGGGGCCTCTTCTACCGGGTACACCGCGCCGACCACTCCCTCTAGGTCCACGTACCCCTCGGCGAGCAGCCTCAAGTACTCCTTCATGTTCCTCTCTTCGGTCCAGCGAACGTAGCCTATTGGGTAGTCCACCCCTCCCAGCTCGTATACGGGGTCGTACCTGCCTGGGCCGTAAGAGACAGATATCCTTATCTCGGCGTCCTTCAAGTACATCCTAGTCCGGTCGAACTGCATCGGGAAGGCGCCCAGCACTACCACCTTACCCCTGTGCCTCAGCATGTCTAGGGCTAGGTCAATTAGGCCCGGCTTGTCCGAGGAGGCCGCTATTATCACCGCGTCCGCCCCGAAGCCCTCGGTCAATTCCATTACCTTCTCCACGGGGTTCACCGAGGTGCTGTTGAACGCTAAGACTCCCTTGGACCTCGCCAGCTCCACCCTCTTGTCGTTTATGTCGAAGCCCACTACCTTCAAATTGTAGGACTTCGCTATCTGCGCGGCCAAGTTTCCTATTAGGCCCAAGCCTATTATGGCGACGGAATCCCCTTGGTGGAGTTCTGCCCTCCTAATCCCCTGGAGGGCTATCGCCCCTAAGGCCACAGTCGAGGCCTCCTTCAATCCCAAGCCCTCTGGGATCTTGACCGCGAGCCTCCTCGGGGTCGCGTTGAGCTCCGCGTGGCTGGCGAAGCCCACGCCGGCGATCGCTACGGCGTCGCCCTTATTGACGTCAATTACCCCGCTTCCCTTCCCTATCACGTACCCGCTGGCGCTGTAACCGCTGAACCTCCCCTTTACCGCTACTTCCTTCGCCTTCTGGTAGTACTTAAGTAACTCCTTTAGGCCCCCTTCGCGTATCTTCTGCAAAGCTAAGCGCGCGTAGTAGGGGTTCTCGAGGACCATCCTCACAGGCTTGGGCAAGGGGAGCTTGTCAAGCAACCAGCCCTCTTTGACCTTCTTGGCCCTTAAGGAGGCCAGCTCCGTGCCGGCGCTTATGGCGGAGTACGCGGTAGCGACTAGGACCATGTTGTCCCCGACGCGGGGAGGGGGAACTTCCTCCACCGAAACCTTGGACCCCTTAATTACTACCGCCTTCACTGCCCTCCACCTTCTCCCACTCCTTCATCAAGCGCTTCAACTCTTCTTCGTACCTCTTCTCCAGCTCGGGGAGGGGCACGGGCCTCGGCCTCTTGCTGACGGTGAAGAGCGCCCACAAGACTAAGGCCGCGATCGCGGAGTTGACCAGAGTTAAGTAAACTCTCAAGAAGGTTAGGAAAGGCTCCGGCGGGGTGAGCCACGTCAAGGCTAGCAAGAGCAAGTATATTACGACCGTGGTTGCCATCGCTATTGTCAGCTTGTGAGCCTTCTTCATGATCTGATTTGCCCTTCTCGGCGTGCTTCAAGCGGCCAAAAACTCTTTTGCAAGAGCTTCGGGCTCTATGAAGCACAAGGGGTCCTCGGCCCACGGGTCGCCGAAGATCGCGTAAGCCCTACCTCTGCTGCCGCCGCCGCAGATGTCCTTGTAAGGACAGCGCCCGCACTTGCCCTTGAGGTACTGCCCTACGTTTAAGAAGGGTTCGAGTTGGGGGTTGTCCCTCTTCAGTATTTCCTTCAAGCTCTTCTCCCTGACGTTGCCTAAGGTGACCCAATCTATGAACTGACACGGCTTGACGTCGCCGTTGGGATAGATGCTGACGCTCTTCCTGCCGCAGTCGCCTTGGGCTTGAAGCATCTTGAGGTACTCCTTGAACTCCTCCTCGTCCTTGGCCAGTTTCCTGGCTATGTAAATTCCCATGAAGTTCCCCCTAACTATTAATATTTCAAGCTGGTCCGCGTACTCGCGCGCGAGGTCTATAACCACGTCAGCCATCCACTTGAGCTGCTCCTTAGTTGGGAGCCAGTCCTTTATCTCTTCGCCCCTCCCGATCGTGTCCAGTAAGTAAAACGACACCCTCTTTATCCCGTTCTCGGCGCTCCACTTGACTATGTCGGGAACTTCCTTTACGTTGTACCGAGTTATGGTGGTCCTTATTCCCACGTCCAGACCGGCTTCTACGCTGTTCTTTATCCCCTCTAAGGTAGCCTTGAAAGCCCCGGGGACTCCCCTAAACTTGTCGTGGTAAGCGGGGACTATCGAGTCTATGGAAATGCCGACGTATGAGAAGCCGTAATCCTTCAACCTTCTGGCTACGTCCTTCGTTATGAGAGTTCCATTGGTGCTTAAGGATAGTTTCGGAAATTGTGCCTTAGCCATCGGTTCGATGATCTCCCAAAAGTCCTTCCTAACCAAGGGTTCGCCGCCGGAGAGGATAACCAAAGGTATTCTCATTTCAACCATTTCTTCGCTCAAGCGCTTGGCCTCTTCCGTAGTCAGCTCGCTGGGGTCTTGTTGGGCCTTCGCCCTTATGTAGCAGTGAAGGCAACGTAAGTTACACTGGTAAGTGATGTTCCAGAACACGAGGGGGCGGAAGTAGTCTGTGAACCGGGAGGGCTTCTTCCGGTGGTACTCGCCCTTTATCTTCGTAGAGACCGTTCCCCTCCCGACGACCATAGTAGTTACCGGTATCAAGTCATAAAACCCAAGTCCGCCTCGCGCACTGTCGTTTAAATCTACGCCTTTTGTACCTTGGCCAACACGCCGGCCCAAATTATCGGCAAAAGAACGGTGGCGTCCCCGTAAACAGTGGCGCTCCTCCCCTCGGGCTTCAGCTTGCCCCAAGTTATGGCCTCTCGGGGGCGCGCGCCGCTCAAGCTCCCGTCGTACTCTTGGGCCGTCGTCAAGTAGACTGCATAGTCCAGGCCCCCCTTAAACTGGTTCCACCAGATTACATGGTGTTTACTTATTCCCCCTCCCACGACGAGGGCGGCCGACCTCTTGCTGCTGAAGACCATGTCCGATAGGAGCTTCTCGTCCGCGAGGACGTCCAAGCAGAAGTCCTTCCCTTGTAGCTTGAGCTCCTCTGAGTACGTAAATATTGCCGTACCGAATGCGCCGTCGGTGATGCCAGGCACTATTACCGGGACCTTACGCTCCCACGCCGCCCTCAGTATGGAGTTCTCGTCCGAGAGCCTCTTTCCTACCTCCCATATCAGTTCGTAAGGCGCTACCATAGTCTTTCCCAACTCCCTCAACACGTCCTTCACTAACCTCTCGACGGGGGGTCCGTAGTTCTCAACGGGTATGAACACGTTTCCCAAACGGTGAATGTCGGACTTCGCCAACACGACGTCGTCAGCCTCGAAGTAGCCTTTGTAGTACTTATGCCCCAACGACCTGGCCACGTCGTGGTCTAGGGTGCCGCAAGTGGTAACGACCACGTCGAAGTAGCCGGAGCGCACCATTTGTGCCAACAGCCCTCTGAGCCCCGTGGCGACCAAGTTAGCCGTGAACGACAAGAACCTCAAATCGCTATTCCTCAACCCCTCGCTCAACACCTCGACCGCCCTACAGACGTCGGCGGCAGTAAAGCCGTGGACCTTGCAGTACTTCTCTATCAAGTCCGCTACCGTGTCCCTCTCGCTTACCCTTATGTCCTCAACAGGCTCTTTTATGAAGTCCTCTCTGTTCAAGAGTCCGCCCTTTAGGCCCCGCGCTTCGACCGCTTTTATGCTGCCTCGGACAACCCGAAGGGGAGTTAGGCTATGGAAGAGAACGTCTTGGAGGTTGCTATCAAAAAGTTCTTAGAAGAAATGGGCGAAGACCCCAGCAGGCCGGGCTTGAGCGAAACCCCCGAGAGGTACGTGAGGGCTCTTAGAGAGCTCTTCAAAGGCTTGGAGACCCCCAAGCCTGAGCTGAAGACCTTCAAGACCGAGTACCTCCTCGGGGAGAACGACCTAATAGTAGTCAAGAACGTGTCTTTCAGCTCCTTGTGCGAACATCACTTGCTGCCCATACTGGGCAGAGCTTCCATCGTGTACCACCCCAAGAGGGACGAGGTGATCGGTTTGAGCAAGATACCGAGGATAGTGAAGTGGTTAGCCAAGAGGCCTATGTTGCAAGAGAGGTTCACGGCCATGATTGCCGACGAGATAATGAAGGCCGGCGCGAGGGGCGTTTACGTCCTAGTTAGGGCGAAGCACTCTTGCGTAGCGGTTAGGGGGGTGGAGGACCCGGACGTGGAAATGATTACGGAGGCGGTGAGGGGCACTTTGGAGGCGAACCCGAGCTTGTTAGAAAGGGCAAGAAAACTTGTGTTAGACTAAGGCTAGGTAGGGCCTCTCGTCAGTACTGACTGTCGTTTGCGCAGCCATAGCCTTCCTCACGTGTTTTGGCAGCGAGAACATCCCGACGTGCGTAATCCCGTCGTAGTACTTGAGCTCCCCTTCAAGCCTCTCCCGTATGAGGCGGTCGACTGCGTCGGGGCTCAAAGAGCTCGGGTCGGGGCCCGTGGAGCCCCAGACGAAGCCCCAAGTCGCGTCGAACGCTTGTACGAAGGAGTGGTAGCCTCCCGCCTTCTCGAACACTTCCTTGACGGTTCTATATACTACCGTGAACACGTCCAATGTGTAGGAAGTCGAGGTAGCTTGAGTGACCATTATTCCTTCATCCCTCAAGACCTTCTTCACCAATTCGTAGAACTCCTTGGTGTAGAGCTTAGCTGCAGGCGCGCCCTCAGTGGGGTCCACGAGGTCTATTATTACGACGTCGTAAGAGTTCTCCGGGGCTTCCTCCAAGAACTTGCGGCCGTCCTCTATAACGAGCTCTGCCCGAGGGTCGTCGAAGGACCCTCGGTGCCACTCCGGCAAGTACTTTTTACTGACTTTAATTACTTCCTCGTCTAAGTCAACCATCGTCACCTTCTTTACGCTCTTATGCTTCAAGACCTCCCTCAAGGTGGCCCCCTCGCCACCGCCCAGTATTAGGACCTCCGTGGGGTTGGGGTGGGCCAACATGACCGGGTGAACTAGCGACTCGTGGTAGATCCACTCGTCGTACTCGCTCGACTGGATCTTCCCGTCTAGTATTAATGCCTTCCCGACGTTGCAGAGCCTCGCAACGACTATCTCTTGGTACTTGCTCTTGCCTACGTACAAAGTCTCCAAGAGGCCGTGGGCGTGCATGGAACACGGCGTTTGGACCTCTAAGAACCAATTAAAGGTCTTCAAGGGAACTCTGTGCACCCTTTTTCACCTCCCTAAGTCTTTTGAAAGCTCCGGAAGTTATCTGGGCTTTGGTGATAGAGATGCTAGAGGAAGTGCCGGTCCACGACCCTGAGGAGCTGAAGAACTTCGTGAGCGCGCTGACTTGTGAAGAAATAAAGGAGTTACTCGAAGAGGCCGAGAGGTACTTCGGACGCGAGGTCGAAATTATGGACTCCGTAGGGGGCGTGCTCTTCCACGGAGACATACACGGAGACGTAGACACCTTGTACAAGATATGGGAGCAAGTAGGCATAGAAAAAGTCTTGGACAAGTTCAAGCTGGTCTTCTTAGGAGACTACGTCGACAGGGGGGAGTACCAGCTGGAGGCTTTAACCTTGGTCTTGGCTTTAAAGGCAATGAGGCCCGAAGAAGTAGTGGTGCTAAGGGGGAACCACGAGCCGCCGGAGTGGCTGCCGCCGTCCCCCCACGACTTCCCGGACGTGCTGGTCTCCAAGTGTGGTCCGAGCAAGGGAAGCGAAATATATAAGGTAGCCTTACAGCTCTTCGACTCCATGCCGGCGCTGGCGCTAATAGACGACGTAGTCGCCCTCCACGGAGGGCCCCCTGTCTCAAAGGTAATGGAAGGGTGTGAGGGCGAGGATTGCCTTAAGGAGTTGGACCGCAAGAGCTTGGAGGAGGTGTTGTGGAGCGACCCGGACGAACTGATGGGCGGCAAGCTCTGCTCGTGGGAGGACCCCCCGAAGCTCTGCGTGGGGAGCAACCCGCGCGGCGCCGGGGTCGTCTGGGGCGCGGGGTTGACCAGAGAGTTCCTAGAGAGGCTCGGCTCGAAGTACATAGTAAGGGGCCACACCGCGGTGGACGGCTTTGCGCTCTCCCACAACAATAGAGTGTACACGTTGTTCACGAGGTCCGGGCCTCCCTATTACAACGCGAACGCCGCGGCGTTACTATTAAAGAGAAATAGCTTCAACGTCATAGTGGTCCCGGCGTTGCCGATTCTTTGATGAATTGAGCAAAAGAATCCTCAGCATACTATATAATCTGCACTAGAAGGTCCTTTATGGGCGCGCGGCTGTGAAGGGAGAAGTGTCTAAGATCGTTCTAGCCTACTCGGGAGGGCTGGACACGTCGGTTGCAGTGGCGTGGCTGAAGGAGAAGTTCGGGGCGGAAGTAATAACTGTGACGGTAGATGTCGGACAAAAGGAAGATTTCAAGGAGATAGAGGAGAGGGCTTACAAGGCTGGCGCATCCAAGCATTACCTAATTGATGCTAAAGAAGAGTTCGTAAACAAGTACATAAAGCCAGCAATAATAGCGAACGCACTCTACGAGGAAGTCTACCCCTTAGGCACCGCGCTCGCCAGGCCCCTCATAGGGGAGAAGGTAATAGAAGTAGCCAGAAAGGAAGGGGCGGACGCGGTGGCTCACGGGGCCACGAGCAAGGGCAACGACCAAGTGCGGTTTGAAGCGGCCTTCAAGGCCTTAGCCCCAGAAATAAAGATAATAGCTCCTATAAGGATGTGGGGGATGAACAGAAAGGAAGAATACGAGTTCGCTAAGAAGAAGGGTATCCCGATAAGTGCTGAGTCCAAGAAATATAGCATAGACGAGAACTTGTGGTCTAGAAGCATAGAGGGTGGCGAGCTGGAGGACCCTTGGCAAGAGCCGCCGGAGGAGGCCTTCGAGTGGACCGTCCCTCCGGAGAAGGCGCCAGAGGAGCCCGCGTACTTAACGATCACCTTTGAGAAGGGTGTCCCGGTGGCCCTAAACGGCAAGAGGATGGAATTGATTGAGATAATAGATACCCTCAACAAGTTAGCAGGCCAGCACGGGTACGGACGCGTCGACCACATGGAGAACAGGGTAGTCGGGCTTAAGAGCAGAGAAGTTTACGAGGCGCCTGCCGCCCTCACTATAATAAATTCTAAGAAGGACTTGGAGAAGCTCGTGCTCAACAAGAGGGAGTACAGAATTAAAAGGATGCTCGACTCTTACTGGGCGGACCTAGTTTACGACGGACTCTGGTTCGACCCCATAAGGGTGGCCTTGGACAATATGTTGAGCGAACTGAGCGAGAACGTTAACGGCGACGTGAAGGTGAAGTTATACAAGGGCTCCTTGCGCGTCGTAGGGAGGAGGAGTCCAAACGCGATCTACGACAAAGCGATAAGCAGCTACGAGAGCGAGTGGTTCCCGAGCGACGAGATGGCCAGAGGCTTCATAGACGCTTGGCTTATGGACAGCGTCGTCAGCTTTCGGAAGAGGTACTTGAAGTGAGGTACTTCTTAACTGGGACCTCGAAGGGGGGCTTCTCTACCTTAACTTCCTTAACGTCTCCGAATCCCAAGCTTACGTTCGAGCCTAACCCGAAGTAGTGGGAGTACTTGAGTGCCCACAGTAGTTTAAGCGCCAAGTCCTCCTCCATAATGCCGTAATAACTCACGCGCCCGAAGAAGGCCGGGAGCTCGTCGCCCTTGTGAATTTTGAACGTAGAGAATCGGGGGCGTCCGCCAACTACCTCTACCTTGGAGGAGATAGAATCTGCGTACCCCTTTAGGTCCGTACCCGTAACTTCGCTCATCCTCTTGAACAGCGAGTAAACCGCGCGGGGAGCGGAGGGCAAGGGCACCCACGCGCCGTGGAAGCGGTAGAGCGTGGGGCCGTGAGTTACCCTGAAGAAGACCGCGACCGGTTCATCTCCTCCCTTCGGAGGACTTTCCACTTCAACGGTCTTCACGTCCACCTTTATGGGCAAGACGTATTCCACGTTCAACAGCCCCTCCGCCAGCTTAGCGGGGGCGCTCGCGACCTCTCCCCAAAAGTTCACTTTGAAGGACACCTCCGTCCCCGGCTTGACCTCCGTACTCAGCTTTTCCGGAGGCACGACGTGGAAGGGGAAGTCCGGGTCCACGTCAACGCTCTTGAATGCGTCGAAAACCACTTTCGCCGCGAACACGCCCTTCCAGACTCTAATCTTCTTCAGCTCCGTTATTTGTAGGACGACGTCAACGCTTGTTATCATTGCGCCTCCCCTCGCGCTCGTGCGCGCTGATTCATACACTTTGTTGAGAGCTCGCAGTAAGGCTCATAGGTCCTTCCGGAGCAGCCGCGAAGGGAAGTTCGTGTTCAATGCGAACGACTTTATTAAGAAGAAGATAGAAGAGATAAGGGAACTGGTCGGGAAGGAAAAGGTTTTAGCGGCCGTCAGCGGGGGCGTGGACTCCACCACGGCCGCTGCCCTCGCCTACAAGGCCTTGGGGCCGGAGCAGATAAAAGTGATATTCATTGACACGGGCTTCATGCGTAAGGGCGAGCCCGAGTGGGTCAAGAACGTCCTTAGAGACGTCATGCCGGTGGAAATAGTGGACGCCAAAGAGCGCTTCTTCAACGCCGTCAAGGGCTTGAGTGACGCCGAGGAAAAGAGGAAAGCATTCAGAGAGGTGTTTTACCAAGTAGTCTCGGAGGAGGCCAAGAAGTGGGGGGCGAGCTGGTTAGTCCAAGGGACCACCGCCCCAGACTGGATAGAAACCACTGGGGGGATCAAAACGCAACACAACGTCTTGGAACAGCTCGGAATAAACGTCAGGGAGAAGTGGGGCTTCAAGCTGCTGGAGCCTTTGGTGGAGCTCTACAAAGACGAGGTGAGGGCGGTCGCTAGGGCCTTGGGGCTCCCGGAGGAGATAGCCTCCCGCCAACCCTTCCCGGGCCCGGGCTTGCTTGTGAGGATACCAGGCCTCGTTACCGAGGAGAAGCTAGAACTGCTCAAAGAAGTTACCGAAGTGGTGGAGAAAGAGCTGGAGAGGTTCAAGCCCAGCCAGTACTTCGCGGCCATATGGGAGGACCGGCTCGGGCCGAAGGTGTCCGAGAGCCCCGAGGCCTACTTGTTCGAGGGGGTGAGGGCCACCGGGGTCAAAGGGGACATTCGCGCCTACGGCCCGGTGGCCCTACTCAAGGCCTTCGACTGGGAACGAGTGTACGACTACTGGAAGGAGATAATTCACAAGAACAACGAAGTGACGCACGTAGTGGCGGAAGTGGGCGAGCGCGAGGAAGGGGAGTACACGATATCTATAAGGGCCGTCTTGACGGACAACTTCATGACTGCCGACGTGCTCAAGCTGGATAGGGGAACGCTGGAGGAGATAGCTAAGAAGGTAATGAAAGTTAGTCCCAAGATCAAGAGAGTGGTCTACGACGTGACCCCCAAGCCGCCCGCGACCATAGAGTACGAGTGAAGGGCTCGCCCGCGTTAGCTGCGTTCACCGGCCTCACCACACACCACCTCGCTCATCGCCTCGGCAATCAACACCCTCTTCATCACTTCGGATGATAGGGGGCGACACTCCTCATCAGCGCGCTTTTTCTCTCCCAGCTGTTTAAAAAAGTCGGGTAAACTCGGTGACCGAAATTACCCTGATAAATTGCGCGAACGCCAAGACCGTTCACGTACGAAAGGGGAGGATAGAGGAGGGAGAGGGCGGGGAGCTGTTCGACTGTAAGGGCATGCCGGTCAAGACGCTTAGGTGCACCGTGGCGCTCAAGCCCTTCAAGCGGTGGGAGGAGCTCCTAGAGGACCCCGTCCCGGAGCCGGAGTGGGTCGACTCCCTCCTAGTAAAAGGGGTGGGCGCGGCGATAGCCCCCAAAGGGACGAGGGCGGCTCTAGTAGAAGTAGTGGAGAGGCCGTTCGTCTTGGACCCCCTAGCCCCCCCGGAGGAGGTGCCGGAGAGGGGGGCCGTGGTGGCCAGAAGCTTGGACGCCGACTCCTCTTACGGCTACAAGCTAAAGTACGGCAAGTGGCCGGTTGAGGACTTGGGCGACAAGGCGTCGAACAACATAATACTCAACCCCTTTTGGGTGACCACGTGGGAAATAAAGAAGATCAAGATAGCCTCGTTTATGCCGGAAATGGTTGCACTGGGAACCTCCAGCCCGATTCCGCCGGAGCTGCGGAAAGCCGTGTTGAGCCCCCTCACCGGGCGCTGGGGCCCCGACGCCTTGGAAGCTGTGGCGACCCTCTTGATGAGGTCTCATTACTGGAGCGGGGAGCTGAGGGCCCAACACGACGACGCCTCGTGCTGGAGCTTCTTGGGCAAAGAGGGGCCGAGGCTTGCGAAGGGGTCCAAGGCTATGTTGTGGGTGGGCCACGAGGAGGCGGAGCTCGTGGTAACGGGCGATCAAGTCCTATTTAGGGAAGAGTTGCTAGAACTAAAAAGCGTGTCAGCCCCTTCACCACTCCTCTAGGGCTCCCCCGCCCTTCCTCCTCTCTCCCCTGCGCAGTGTTACTGCCATAACTACGACGCCTACTATTATGCCGAGCACCAAGGCACCTCCTAAGGTTGCTGTATCAATCACCTTTTTCACGCTCGTAACAGTAGTGGTTAGAGTTTTGCTTACGGTAGTCGTTATGGTACTCACGATTTCGCTAGTCACGGTGGTCGTTGTAGTATAGGTAGTAGTAACGTTCCTTAAGACGGTTGTCGTGAGCGTCAAGAAGGAGGTCAGAGTACCGTATATCGTCGTAGTCGCCGTCTCCACTACTGTAACGTTGCTTACTACGGTTTTCTTCAAAGTCACGGTAGTGGTAGTTGTAACCGTGGAGGTTGTAGTGTAGGTAATTGGTGACGTAACTATTATGGTCACGTTGTTAGTCACGGTCTTGAACTCGGTTAGGGTCGTAGTAGTAGTGACGGTCACGGTTAGGGGCTCGTAGGGGTACTTCGCGGGCTCCTCCTTGGCCAAGTACTTTATCACGTTAAACATGAGCTTTTGAACGTTGGGGTTGCTCGCTATGTCCCTAAATATCCCGTTCCAAGATAGTATGATCATCTCGTCGGACACTTTACTAGTCCTTATAACTATACAGTACCTGTTGCCCGAGGCGACGCTCTCGGGCGCTATCAAGTCGGGCACCAAAGGGACCATACAGCAAGAGGAGGGCAAGGCGCTCACGTTAGAGTATATAGGGTGCGCGCTGGCGGGCCTCAAGGGCCTCACTCCCTCAGCGCAAGAGGGGGCCGCCACCAGCCGACCGCTCACGTTCTTGGGGACCGTAGGTATTATCAAGCCGAGCTTGTACAACACGAGCTGCCCTAAGGTGCTCTTAGGCCCGACGACCAGCGCGACCCTAATCCTGTCTTTTATAGCGGGCAATATCACGTTGTTTACATAAGCGTTCGCTAACTCTTTGTCCCTAGTTATGTTCCCAGTTGAAGCGTCGTTGTCGAAAACCAACAGTATCCCGGAGAACGCCCTCGGGTTGGGCGGGCTGGTGAGGCCGGTACCCACGGACCAGTCGGAAGGGTTGGGCAAGTAGTTCAACGCTTCCGGCCATGCCCTTACGAAGCTTAGGAGCGCGACGTAGGCCTCGGAGCCCTCCGGGTAGGGGGAGCTAGTAACTATCCTCACGTCCACCTTGGCCGCGGAGACCAAAGCCGCCGTCAGCACTAGGAGCGCCGCGAGCTTCCTCATAGAGTACTACCCCGGTGAGACTAGGGTGGGCGGACTTTAAGGAGGAGTTGGCGTCGCCTTCGCTCCACCGAACCCATCATCGCCGGGAGCCAGCTCAGATCGTCCCTGCCCGCTCACGCGCGCGACGACTTCCCCGGGCGTCGTAATAACGTTCGGCGCGGCCGCATGGGGGGACGCGCTCTTGGAATGTCCTTTGCGCGGAAAGAAGGTGTTAGTGGTGGGGATAGGCGGCGGGGGCGACGTTGCCGCCGCCTACTGCGTCAGCAAGTGGGTCGAGAGCGTCGGGGGGAAGGCAATCTTAGGCAGCGTAGTGTGGGAGCGCTTGGTCAGAGACCCCCTACCGGGCCCCTTGCCCTTGAGGGAGTTGAACAACGCCGAGGCCGTTGGGGATCACTTGTGGGTGGCGGACGGCGACGAGTACGCGATAAGAGGGGGAGTGAGGGTGGTCCCTCAAGCCTCCATATTAGCCAGGGTTACTGGGAAGCGAGTTTACTTGTTCGACTTGAACGGCGGCGCTGAAGGGATTAAGCGAGGGCTAAAGGAGGCGATAGAGCTGGCGGGGGCGGACTTGCTCATAGCCGTGGACGCCGGAGGGGACGTCCTAGCCCGCCCTGAGGACGAAGAGGTCTGGAGCCCCCTGGCCGATTCTATATGCTTGGCCGCCGTTAAGGAAATTGAGATAGAGAGCTGGGTCGCCGTCTTCGGTCCCGGGTGCGACGGCGAGCTGCCTCCCCAGAAGGTCCTCGAGAGGGTGTCCGAAGCTTGGAGGAGGGGCGGCAACAAGGGAGGCTTCGTCTTATCCAAGGACGACGCAGAGGACTGCTTGAAGGTAGTTAACGAGATGCACACCGAGGCTTCCAAGATGGGTATACTGGCGGCCTTGGGGGAGTTCGGGGAGAAGAAGATACGTAGAGGTTCGAGGACTCTGTTCCTAAGCCCTCTGACGGCTACTACCTTCTTCTTGGATTCTAACTCAATAGACAGTGTTATGGCCGAGGCTGTGAGAGGGAGTGTCGATATCGAGGAGGCGAACCAGGCGTTGAGGGCGCTGGGGGTCTACACGGAGCTGGACTTGGAGAGGGACGTAGTGGCTAAGGGAGGCTTGGACAAGGTCGACCTAGAGAAGGTTAGGGAGGAGGGTAGGAAGAGGCTCAAGACCTCGCCAGCTCGAGGCCTCTGACCACCGCCTCCCTAGCCCTCTTGGCAACCTCCTCGTCCAAGACCACTTGGGGCTTCAGCGTCTCCAACGCCCTAACTATCTTGTCTAGAGTTATCTTCTTCATATCTATGCATATAGTGCGGGCGTCGGGAGGGTATACCTCCACGTGGGGGTACATCTTTTTCGCCCTGTAACTCAAGCCCTCTTCCGTCCCCAGTATGTAACACTTAGCGCCGAGCTCCCCTATAGCTCTCAGCATCTGACTCGTGCTTCCCACGAAGTCAGCCATCTTCTGGCTCTCCCACGGCGCCTCGGGGTGGACCAAGAGCTTGCAATGGGGGTGCCTCTCCTTTGCCTTCCTCAAGTAGTACGGGGAGACCAAGAACTCGTGGACCGGGCAGTGGCCCCAAGGGGGCACTGCTATTATGTCCTTATTCGTTCTGTGGGCAACGAACTTGGCTAAGTTCTTGTCGGGCCCGAACAAAACTACCTCGTCCTCTAGCTTGGAGACCACTTTGACCGCCGACGCGCTGGTGACTACGTAGTCGCTCAAGGCTTTCGCTTCTACGCTGGAATTGACGTAAGTTACCAGCGGCGCGTGCGGGTAGTTCTCTCTGAACCGCTTGATTATCTCCGGCGTCATGTGGTCCGCCAGAGGACACCCGGCCCGAGGCTCGGGGTGCAGGACTACTCTGTCGGGGTTTAGAAGCTTCGCTACCTCGGCCATGAACCTGACCCCAGCAACTACTATGACGTCCGCGTCGACCTCCTCGGCCTTCATAGCCATTTCTAGGCTGTCCCCAACGAAGTCCGCTACCTCTTGAACTTCCGGGAGCTGGTAGTTGTGCGCTATGATGAAAGCCCTGCGCCGCCTCTTCAGTTCCTCAACCTTTCTCATCAGTTCGTCAATCATCTAGCAGACCCAAGCACCCGCACGGTTTAATTTCTTTAAAACCTTCAGCCTAAAGGCTACCACGGTAGACAGTTTTGAGCAACGACAGGCTCAAGGCGTTCGTTGAGAAAGTAGGCTCGTTTAAGGACGTCAGCTACGTAGCGGTGAGCTCAGAGGGCTTGCCGTACATGATAAAGGGCACGGAAAGAGAGAACGCTGAGTACGTGGCCGCCGTGGCTTCCTCGCTCTACGACAGAATAAACGAGCTAACGATGGCTCTCAACTTAGGCAAGGAGGAGAGGAGCAAGATTTATTACCCAGAAGATTATCATATGTTGTTATTTAAGAAGGATAACTTCGTAGTTGCGATAAAGTACGACTTCGCCATAGATAAGTTAATAGAAGCCCTCACGAACAACTTGCTAAAGGGCATAGAGGTCAGGTGTCCCTACTGTAAGAACGACTTGAGTTTCGACGTGGTGAAGTGTCCTAAGTGCGGGGAGAGGCTCCCGTTTACCGAGCCGAAGTGTTGGAACTGCGGCGCGGACTTAACGCTGAAGGAGTGTCCGCACTGCGGTAACTTGATCTATTACAACGGCCAGAAACCCTCGTTCATAAAACTGCTCATATACAAGCTCAAGAGGATTTTTGGAGGCTAGTCGGGCGACCTATAAATGTTAGTAGGGGTGTATATGACTACTTTTACCTTCTTCCACGGCAGCCTCCTCTTCTTAATCAATTTCTCCAACAAACCTATGAACTTCCCCATTGATATGGTAGTTACGTCGGAGGAGAACACCAAGTTGAACTCGGCCTCCTCGGGACTTACGGCCTTAATGTACATGTATCTCAATTCGATAGGTAACCTGCTGAGCAGTTTAGTTATGCTCTTGAAGAAGGTCGGGTCGAAGTAATACTCGTTGCCCTTGCTGTCAATCAACTTTATCAGTGACTTAGCGTCACACTTCTCAGCAACCTCCATTAAGTCCTTAATAAGCTTCTCTAGGGGTACGTCGTCGTGGACCTTGATCACTACTACGTAGTGGCCCCCGAGCTCCTCCGGCGTGCTGGTCTCTACTGTGTACCCCATCTTGTCCAGGTAGTAGGCGATCTCATCGGTGAGGGTAACTGTATCTATTAAGTCGAATATTTCTAGCTCCTTGACGTCGAACCCTTGCGCGAGTTCCTCTACGCTAGTCTCCTTCTCCAGCCTCGCCTCCAAGACTTTCTGAGCTATCTCGTTCAGTGCCGACAACACTTGGGCCGCCTTCTCGACCACTCGCTTGCCGGCGAACATCTTATTCAAGGCGTCCACAAAAGCTTCCTTAGAGACGACGTAGAGGTCCCCGGGGAGGGGGTTGTCGTCTACAGCCTCCAAGGCCTTGTTACCGACCCTCGGCGGCTCCCTTATCGCTATGGCTACTACCTTGCCGTCGCAAGCGAGTATGTAACCACCCACCGTATGAGGCTTAAACATGAGGCAGAGACCTTCCTTGGACTTCTCGGCACTCAAGCGCTCGAGCTCGGAGACGGTGAGCGTGACCCTCTCAACCCTCTTGGCGTGGTGCAAGAGGGCGAGCCTGCTGGCGACGTCTATAAAAATTCTCGAGGTTGTAGCTAGGTCCACTGCGCTTCACCCCCACCTTATGTTTATGAAAAGCTTGGCGACGTCCTTGTCCAACAGTATTACGGCCTCCGCCTCGAGCCCGCTTAAAGTCTCTATAATCTTTTCGATCAGTTCCCTCAAAGCCCTCAACTTTTCTATCAAATCGCTTATCTCCTTAGCTTTTTTAGATAACTCCTCCTTCATTTTGGACGGGTGCGGTTGGACGTATATTTCAAACGAGTTTACCTTAGTGTGGTAGATCGCCTCGCCCCCGCCCCCGCCGAACCTTTTGACGAACTCTTCAAAGGTAGCTTCCTTTTCGTCCAAGCTCTCCAACAAGCCCGCGACCAACTCGGCCTCCCTCTCCGCGTCGTTCAGTTCCTTGTCGAGACGCTCCAGACACTCGCTCAAGCTGGTACATATTATTACGCTCATTAAGTCCGCTCCCGGGTTCTAGCCCCTCTCAAGTTCTATATTTGATAGCCTCAGCCCTTAATTACCCCCTAGCGAAGCCCGCTGGGTAGGAGAAATGGGTGGTTACAAAATTCTTCGAAAATAAAGCCCCCAAAGAAGTAGAGGTCTTGGACACCACCTTAAGGGACGGGGCTCAAGCGCGGGGGATAAATTTTGACCTACAAGCTAAGATAAGGATAGCCCTAGAGCTGGACAGAGTGGGCGTACACTTCATAGAGGCCGGGTGGCCCGGCAGCAACCCGAAGGACGAGCTGTTCTTCAGAGAGATAAAGAAGTACGAGCTCACGAACTCCGAAATAGTCGCGTTCACCTCTACGAGGAGGAAGGGCTTCAAGGCCTCCAGCGACCCGCTGCTCCAAAAGGCCCTCGACGCCGACACGAAGTGGATAACCGTCTTCGGGAAGAGCTGGGACTTACACGTCAGAGACGTGCTCAAAACTACCTTGGAAGAGAACTTAGACATGATATACGACACGATAAGGTTCTTTAAAGAGAACGGCAGGATGGTAATATTCGATGCAGAGCACTTCTTCGACGGGTTCAAGGAAAACAAGGAGTACGCGCTCCAAGTCCTAAAGACCGCTGAGGAGGCCGGCGCCGACCGGATAGTGTTGGCCGACACCAACGGTGGGTCACTGCCCCACGAGGTTTACGCTATAGTCCGCGAGGTCGGGGAGCATGTCAAGAAGCCGCTGGGCGTGCACATGCACAACGACAGCGGCTGTGCGGTGGCTAACACCCTTATGGGGGTGCTCGCCGGGGCGCAGCACGTCCACGTCACCGTAAACGGCATAGGGGAGAGGACCGGCAACGCGGACTTGTGCGTTGTAGTGCCAGACCTAGAGCTGAAGATGGGAGTAAAGGCCTTGAAAAACCCCGAAGGCCTCAAGATGTTAAGGCACTTGTCCAAGATGGTATACGACTTGGCAGGCCTCACGCCAAACCCCTACCAGCCGTACGTGGGCGACAACGCCTTCGCCCACAAGGCCGGCGTACACGTGGACGCTGTGCTCAAGAACCCGAGGGCGTACGAGCACGTCCCGCCGGAGAGCGTGGGCAACGAGAGGAAGTTGGCCATATCTGAGCTCAGCGGCGCCGCCAACCTGATAGGCTGGGCCAAGAGAGAGTTAGGAATAGTAATAAGCAAGAACGATGTAGCCTTGAGGAGAGCTCTGAAAAGGATAAAGGAACTAGAAAACAAGGGGTACAGCTTCGACAACGCCTTCGCGTCCGCATTGCTAATACTGCTGGAGGAGATGGGGCTGAGGGGGAGGCCCTTCAAGCTGGAAGAGTGGAAGGTGGTGAGCGAGGGAGCCGAGGAGGGCTCCCGCAGCTGGGGCGTGGTGAAGCTCTCGAACGCGGAGGTCCACATGGAGGCGGCGGAAGGAGTAGGCCCGGTAGAAACCATAGACAAGGCGTTGAGAAAGGCCTTAGACAAGCTCGCCCCAGAGGCCTCCCACGTAAAGCTCATAGACTACAGGGTCCACTTGCCCAAAGCCTCCAAGCACACGGAGAGCGACGTAAGGGTTGAGATAACTTTCACCGACGGCAAGGAGTTCTGGACCACCACCGCCGTGTCGAGAAACATAATAGAAGCCAGTGTGAGAGCAATACTGGACGGCATCGAGTACTATTTAATTAAGAAGAAGCTTATGTTGCTCAAGGGCTCCAATGAGGAGGCCCCTACTCTGCTGAGAGGGTGAGGTAAGCGGTCCTTCACCGAGGGGTTAGGGAGCAATATATACCTAACCTTAATTTCCCATAGACATAAGCCCTGCGGGAAGAGGGTGCCGGCGACGTGCTGCCGCTGTTCAAGAAGAAAGAGTGGCTGGAAGAGCCTTGGGACGACTACAAGATAATAGGCTTCGGGTCCACCAAGGGCGGCGCTGGCAGGACCACTATGACCATAGAGATAGCCAGCCTAATAGCGTTCATCAAAGAGGCTCGGGTAGCCGTAATAGACTGGGACGTGATCAACCCCCGCCTTACCCAAAGGGCTTTCAAGAGCTTGCCCTTGAGGGGCCAGACCTTAGTCAAAATAATAACTAGCAAGGATTTTAAGAAGGCCTTGAAGAACATTTCCTTGCATTCCGTAAGCTTGAGCCCCACCTCTAAAATAGACGTATTGCCGGCCTTGAGCTACGAGGACATAGACAAGGGGATAGTTGACGAGTACTTTAACTTGATGTATGAAAAGCCCGAGGAGTACATCAAGAGGTGCAAGGAGCTCGTAGCTACCCTTAAGACCGAGTACGAATATATAATGAACGACTACCCCGCTATAACTTGGGTCGCGCTGGGCCCTTTGTCCCTATCCATAAACCACGTCCGGGCGACTGCCGGAAACCTAGTGATGGTGGTGGACCCCTCTCCTTGGAGCGCAGAGCTCTTGAACTCAAACCTCATCCACCCGAAGTTAAAAGGGCTACGCGTGGGCGCACTGGTAGTTAACATGGTGAGGCCGGCGATGGACGCGGTCAACTGGGCCAAGAGCGTTTTCAGCCCGGTGTGCGAGAGGATAGAAGCGGACAACTTCGTGGTCCTGCCCTTCGACGTCCCCCTTTACGAGGCCGGGATAGGCGAGCTGAAGAGCTTGGTCAGCGTTTCGGTAAGCCCTTTAAAGCACAAGTCCCGAAGCGCCCGGTACTTGTACACGCTTGCCGACCGTTTCATTCATGATTATAGGGATAAGAAGTGCTTCTACATAGGCCCCTAGAGGACTTGTATACATTCGGGGAACTCGGGCTCCTCGTTGAAAACCTTCAATAACACCTTCATTCCCTTCTTAAGCTCGGTTGAAGCGTTGGGCAAGGGTATCCATATGCCGTCCAAGTATATGGCCAGCGCGGTCCCGTCGGCCATCTCCTCCAGTTGTCCCACCGTCATGTTGCATTCCTTAACCACTTGAAGTACCAAAATCCTCTCCTCCCCCTCTTCGGCAACCTCCTTGAGTATCGGGTGTACCTCGTTCTCTACTAAAGCCATTTGGGCCATGCTGGTCGCCGCGTCTGTCATCTTCTCTAAGGACCTCACCAAGACCGTGCTGGTGTATATCTCTTGGCTCTCGGCAGTGTTCTTAATTATTTCCATTTCTAACTTCGCCGACTCTTCGTCCATAAAGCTCTCTATCTCCAGCACCTCCTCTGCAGCCCTCGGGTCTTGGTACAGCATCGAATAAACTGCGAGGTCGAAGGCTATCTCAGTCATGTTCTTGAGCAACGCTATTCTAAAAGCTACTTCCTTCTCCTTCTCGGTGAACTTCTCCTCGGGGACTACCAACTCCATGTCTATGTCTTTCATAAGTTTCTTTACGTCCTCCCTGTCCCCCCTTATGACAATTACGTCCCCCAGCTCCAACTCCACTTCCTCCGGCGGGTTCACTATCATCACGCCTCCCCTCCTAAGTACGATAACGTCTATGAGCCCGTACCTCTCCTTGAGCTCCTTAACCTTAATTCCCACGAGCTTCTCGCCCACTACCAGCTTAACGTATATTTCCTCTGTTATTTCGAGGGCTGCCTTAACTACCTTCGGCACCTTGTACCCCTTTAGCACAGTAGTGGCCATGTCTGAGGCTGCCTCCGTGGCCAAGTCCATCGACATCCCCAGCCTAAGGGCCGGCAAGAGCTTCTCCGCGTCCTCCGGGTCCCTGGCGGCTACCATTAGCTGGAGGGCCAACAAGTTGAAGTCGTTATCCACGTCGACGTCTATCTTTTCCACCTCTTGAGCCACGTCCTTGTCCTCGTAAACTAAGGAGTAGAAGGCCATGTCGAGCGCTATACTGACTTCGTCCTTCATCTTTCGGAGGAGTTTCTTTATGGGTACGGGTCGGTACTTCACCACCATGGGGAGGTCGTTCATCTCCGTGGGGTCCCAGAAAAATTCCTCGACGGAGTTCTTTAGGGCATCGCCAACCTCTCCACGTAACGAGCCGTAGCCATCATCACGTCCCTATCTGTAATTATCCCCTTCACTACCTTGTCGTCGCCCAAGAGCAACAACGCGTCTGTTGGCGACATGCCGAGGGCTTGTACGGCCTCCCTCATCTCTGCGTTCTCGACGACGTAGCTCAAGGTGCTCATGACCTCGTCCGCCGAGACCTCCTCCAAGGCCTCTGGTAGCTTGTTCTCGTGACGGAGGGCGTAGTCCACCACGTTGAGTGCGGTGAGTATGCCCAAGGCCGGCCCCTTGTTCTTCGCGTCCTCGACTACCGGCAAGTGTCTCACCTTCAGCTCGTTCATTATGTCCAACGCGTCTGCGAGGGGAGTTCCACGTTCGACCACCTTAGGGTTCTTGGTAGCGTACTTCATAGCCTCTCCCTCCCACTCGAGTTCCGGAGCCACGTTCAGCACGACGTCCCTCTCGGTGAATATTCCTATCACCTTCCCCTCGTTGTCGAGTAAGGGAACCGCGCCCACGTCGGCCTCTGCCATAGCCTTCAACACCTCCCAGAGCGGGTCCTCTGCCGCCGCGGCTATGACCTTCTTACTCATGAAGTTGTACACTTCCTTCTTAAGTAGGTCTTTTGCGTTGTAGCTTCCAATAACTTCCATCACGTCCTTTATAGACATGAAGCCCACTAGGTTCTCGCCCTCCACCACCGGCAAGTGCCTTATCCCGTTCTCTACCATTACCTTCGCCGCGTTCCTCAAGGGCTCTTCCGCCTTCACTACCTTTATCCAGCCCATCTTGGCGAAGTACTTTACTGGAGCGTTCGGGTCTATCAAGGCTCTCTCGAGAGTTAAGACCTTTAACAAATATTTTAGTTTGGGGAGCGCCTTGAGGTGGATAATAGACCTCGACGGCGTGGTGTGGAAGGGAAAGGAAATAATCTGGGAAAACGTGGACGCGATAAAAAAGTTGGAAGGGAAGAAAGTATTCCTAACGAACAAGGCTACCTCGCGCTGGGAAGTTTCTAGGAGGCTAAAGGAGATAGGGTTGGAAGGGGAGGTAGTTACCTCTGCCTACATAGCCTCCCAGTTCCTCAAGAAGAGGGGCGTGGAATCCGCCTTCGCGGTGGGACCTTCCGGACTGGCGGAAGAGCTGGTTATGGCAGGAATACACTTGACCGAAGACGAAGACCTCGCGCAAGCGGTGGTGGCGGGCTTGGACGCGTTCTTGACGTATGACAAGGTCGCTAGGGCAGCATCCATGATAAGGAAGGGGGCTCTATTCGTAGCCACCAACACCGACAAGACCTACCCCACCGAGAGGGGGCTCATGCCGGGCGCGGGGAGCGTGGTGGAGGCGATAAGGGTGGCCAGCGGGAAGGAGCCAGTAGTGGTGGGGAAGCCCAGCAGACACGCCTTCGAGGTGGCCAGCGGCGGCGAGAGGGACGTGATAGTAATAGGGGATAAGATGGAAACCGACATGAAGATGGCGCTAGAAAACGGGGCCAGGGGAATCTTGGTGCTGACCGGCGTGACCCGGGAGCCTCCCAAGGAGGTCCCTCAAGGAGTAACGGTCGTGAAGACGCTGAAGGAAGTTTTGGGGGATGAGACCGGATAGGCGCTCTCATCGAGAGCTCTGCGGCTCCCTCCGCGCCCGACACCCGGGCGCTAACCGCTCTGCTCTTGTCTCTGATAAGCTTGACGCCTCTTTATCGGACACTCTTGTGCGTGGGGGCAGCTCCACTCGACCCCCAGCTCCTTCAGCGCGTCCTCCCAGCACTCGTGCTGGCCCTTAACGTCGCTTAAGAGGTATATGCTATAAGGGAGTTCCAAGTCTATTAAAGTATCGTTTATGGGGTCGTAGAGCTTCGCGTACCTCCGCTTGGCCTCGTGGTCCACGTGTTCCATGGCGAGGACTATGGGACAGAGGCCCAGTTTAAAAGCTAAGTTCTTCTTCAAGCTCACACCCTGCTGAACTTGTCGCCCAGCCTAAGCCTAGCTGCTATGCCCATGCTGAGTATCTCTTGGATCAACAGCTTGAACGCGTAGCTGAGCTCCACTTGGTACATCTCTCCCCTCTCGCCGTGTATCGGACAGACGGGCTTGCCCTTGTTGGCGTCCCACCAGCCTATGTGACCACACTTGGCGCAGACCCAGACCTTGGTAGCGTCGCTCGACTTGAGCAGCCTCTCCACGAGCAGCTGGGATGCCCCGTGGGCAACCAACACGTCCCTCTCCATCTCCCCGAACCTCAGGCCGCCCTTCCTCGTGCGTCCCTCGGTGGGCTGCCTAGTCAGTATCTGCACGGGCCCGCGGGCCCTGGCGTGGATCTTGTCGCTAACCATGTGGTACAACCTCTGGTAGAAGACGACGCCTATGAACACGGGCCTGGCGATCATCTCTCCCGTCCTCCCGTCGAACATGACCTCCGTGCCGTCGGGCGGGAAGCCCCTCTCTACCAATATCTTTCTCAAGTTGTCCAGAGGCTCCTTATAGAACGGCGTCGCGTCCACTTCCCTCCCGCGGAAGGCGGCCGCCTTAGCTGCTATGCTCTCTATCAGCTGCCCCAGCGTCATCCTGGACGGGAAGGCGTGGGGGTTCAGTATTATGTCGGGCACCAAGCCGAACTCGCTGTAAGGCATGTCGTAATGGGGGAGGACCATGCCTATTACTCCCTTCTGACCGTGGCGGGAGGCGAACTTGTCGCCTATCTCCGGGATCCTTAAGCTCCTCACCCTTACCTTGACCATCTTTATGCCGTCTATGTTTTCGGTCAAGATTACAGTATCGACCACGCCCTCCTCGCCGTGCCTAACCGCAACGGAAGCGTCCCTCCGACGGGTCTCCAGTATGCCCATCTCCTTGTACTCTTCGGTGAACCTCGGAGGCGAGGACTTACCTATCAGTACGTCTCCCCCGACCACGTAGGTCTCCGGCTCTACTATGCCGTCCTCGTCCAACTTCTCGTAAGCCTTGGGCTCCCTCATCCCCACGAGCCTCTGGTCGGGCTTGGGCTTCTCTATTTTGTCCTCCGCTCCGCCGGGGTACTTCTGCTCCTCAGTCTGGTAGAGCCTCATGAAAGTGGCTCTCATGAACCCCCTATCTATGCTGGACTGGTTCATAATTATAGCGTCCTCTATGTTGTAGCCGGTGTAGCTGAGGATCGCCGCGACCGCGTTCTGGCCGGCGGGCCTCTTGTTGTAACCTATTATTTCGAGGTGCTTGGTCTGCGCCAAGGGCTTCTCTGGGTAGTGGAGCAAGTACCCCCTGGTATCGGTTCTAAGCATGAAGTTGGCCGCGTACAAGCCGAGCGCTTGTTTGGCCATGGCGCTCTGGTAGCTGTTCCTCGGGCTCTGGTTGTGTTCGAGGTAAGGTATAGTAGAGGCCACGACGCCGAAGACCGCCGGTACCCATATCTCCATGTGAGTGTGCTTCGGGGTTATGTCCTCCGGCTCTATGGCTATCAGCGCGTTCTCCTCCTCGTCAGCGTCCAAGAGCTCCACAATACCTCTCATCAATAGGTCCTTGAACGTCCACTCGCCCTTCTTAACCTTCTCCACGTGCTCTGGCTTGAGCTTCAGTTCGCCGTTCTCAACTACGAAGACAGGCCTCATCACCCTTCCGGGGTCGGTGTTTATGTAGACCTCTTTGATCGTGCCGTCGTCGTTCTCGTAGACGCCCACGCTGACCTCGTAGTGCAGCTTCCCTTGCCTCCTCAACTGCCTTATCTTCTGGGCCAGCTCGTGAGCGTCTTTGTAGTAGCCGACGGGCCTCCCGTTCAAGAACACCCTCGCGCCGCTGATGGCCTCCTCCGGGACGGGCTCGTCGTTCTTAACTTTCTCCAAAACCTCCTCTACCCTTATCACGCCCAGCTCGTCTAACACCTTCTCCACTTCTTCTTCTGGGACGCCCACTGAGATGTGGGCGGACAGGGCTAAGTTCTTCACAAGTCCGATGTTGGGGCCCTCGGGGGTCTCGAACGGACAGATCCTCCCCCACTGGGTCATGTGGAGCTCTCTCGCCTCGTAGTGGGGCTGGTTCCTCGCAAGCGGGGACACGACCCTCCTCAAGTGAGAGAGCGTGCTCAACCAGTTGGTGCGGTCCAGCAGCTGGGAGACGCCGGTTCTGTTGCCCACCCAGTTGCCCGTGGCCAGCGCTTGGCGTACCTTGTCGGTGAGGTAGTTGGAACGGATGAGTATCCTAAGCTTGAGCCTCTCCTCCCCCTTGAGGACCGACCTCTCCAGCTGGTAGCCCACGTCGTTCAATAACCCCCTCAAGTGCGTCCTGAAGAGTGCGGCCAACATGTCGCCGGCCAGCTTGAGCCTCCTGTTGGCGTAGTGGTCCTTGTCGTCTGGCTCCCTCTTCTCCAAGTAAACCTCCAAGAGCTTCCGGGCCATGTGGGCCAAGAATATGGCCTTCTTTATCCTGTCCTCGGGCCTCTTGCCCAAGTGCGGGAGCAAGTTGTTGTCGAGGACTTGCTTCGCTCTTTCGATCCTCTTGTCCCTAGGCATGCCTATAGCTATCCTAGCGCCAATGAAGTCGAGCGCGTCGTCGACGGTCGGCACGGAGGCCGCTTGTTCTATGCTCGGCAAGAGCTCTTGTTGTACCTCGGGGTCGAAGCTCACCAAGGAGGTTATGTCCTTGTCGGACTCGATGCCCAAGGCCCTTATCAAGACGACCAGAGGTATCTTACCGGGCAGGGGCGGGAAGATCGCGTGGAGGGTGCCGTCCTTCTGCCTCTCCACTATGACTTGTACGCGGTAACCTAAGGTGGTAGAGAGCACCTTCGCCGTGTGGGTTACGGTGCTCTGGGGCCCTCCTTTGTCAACCAACACCTTGTTGAGGGCTAAGTCCTCTTGAGTGACTATCACCTTCTCGCTGCCGTCGACTATGAAGTACCCTCCCGGGTCCCTCGGGTCCTCGCCGGCTTCTACAAGCTCCTCGGGGCTCTTCTTAGAGAGCGGGTCGAGGATGGACCTAACCATGACGGGCATCATTCCTATTTCTACCCATCCTTCGTCCTTGATCTCGCCCTTCGGGTTCCTGAGCCTCATGTAAACGTATATCGGAGCAGCGTAGGTCAAGTCGCGTATCCTACACTCGGTGGGGGTTACGGGCCTCGTGCCCCCGCTCTTCTCCTTTATAATGGGCTCTCCGTACCTAATCTTAATGAATTCTAACTTATAGCCGCTCTCGAAGGGTTCCACTTCCCCTAACTCTTCTATTAGCTTCTGCATAGTTTCCGTGACGAACTTGTTGTAAGACTCCAGCTGCTGGCTCACTAGCCCCTTCTCCTTAAAGTAGGCGCGCATTATGGCCCAACGGTCTTCCGGAGTGGGGAAGGCCTTCGCGCTCGACACGACCATCACCCGGCCACTACGTACCTAAATACGACTACCTCCTCAGCGTTCTCACTCTTCCTAATTATCTTCACTATGTCTCCAGGCTTCAAGTCTAGCTCCCTGGCCACCGGGTCGCTCGCCTTCAGCAGGGGTAATTGCTCAACTCTGAGGCCCCACTTTCTGAGCTCCTCCACGGCCTCCTCCGGGCTCAACTTCACGTGTTGAGGGACGAGGACGTGATCCAAGACACTGAACTTCTTTTTACCAGCCATCCTACGCCCCTCTGGGCTCGCTGGGGGAGTAATAAAATGGAATACGAGGTCCGGGCGAGCTGCCACGCCGCCGAGAAGTGGAGGAGGGCCACCCTCTCGGCCGCCTTGGGCGCTGCCTCGGCCTTGTTGCTTAGTCCTTGGTTGGAGGCGGTGCTCCTCCCCTCGGCCGCCCTCTTCGCGGCGTCCTTCCAAATCTTGGCTTGCAACAGAGAAAAGAAGATAACCGTGAGGAGGGAAGTTCAAGTAAAGGAGAAGAGGGCCCTCGTCACCGTGAGCGCTCCCCCGGGGACCTACATAAAGGATTACCCCTCCGCCCCTCCCGTGAGCGGGAGCCCGGAGGGGTTCGAGAGGGTTACGTACGTAATAGACTTGGACTTGAACCCGTTCGTGTTTTGGCCTGGAACGTACCTCAAGGTAAAGGAGGGGCAGTGCGAGTGTACGGCCTTCTTGTCCCTCAACGAGGTCGTCTCCTCGTGGAGCTTGGAGGGGCTGGGGCTGGGGGAGCCGGTGGAGGTGGAGGGCGGGGACTTCGCTGTCCCGGAGGTGGAGGGGGTTCGGGAGTACGCCCCCGGCGACGACCCCCGGCTGGTGGTCTGGAAGACCTTGTACAGCCCGGGAGGGCTCAGGGTAAAGGAGCTCAAGAAGGTCAGGGAAGTGGTGGGCTTGAAGAAGGGAGTAGCCACCTTCACGTTGGACATCGGGCCGTGGGAGGATAACCCTTGTATGAAGGCCTTCGCAGAGAACTTGGCTAAGTACTTGGAGGGCGTCGGGATGAAGAGGGTAAGCGGCCGCGCGGACGTGGCGGTCTTGGCCCCGGGGGGCAAGGGGGAGGCCGAGCTGTACTTGCTCTTGAACCCGCTCGCGTGCCTCCCGAGCGTCGAGGGCTTCGACGCGCTCGAGCTGGTTAGGGAGGAGGTGCTGAGAGAGTACCTAGCGACAGAAAAGGCCCTCAAGGAGAGGGGCGAAGTAAGGGGCGTGCCTTGGAGCGTCCCCCCGCGGCGTACGGACTGGCTACGGTAGCGGCGCTAGCAGTAGACCCGTTGGCGGGCTCAATCGCCATCATAATATCGTTACTAATGGCGTATTGTGGGAAGCGCTTCGGCGCCTGGTTCGCGCTCCCCTCGACCTTGCTCGCCTTCTTGGGCGCCCACCTCGACGTCCCTCCTCTAGCGTTGGGCTCCTTCTTGGCCGCGCTCTACTTGGACCCGGCAATCTCCTTCGCTCCCCTCCCATTCGCCTTGATTGCCGCCGCCAGGGCGCCGCCGGTCAGCCCCCTCCTAGGGGGCTACCCATCTAGCGTGGTGGCGAAGGTCCCAACAGAGCTTTCGCTGGCCTTCGGCTACCTCCCGTTGCTCCAGCTAGGGGGAGTCGCGCCGGCGCTGGGCTTCTTGGTAGGCCTCGCGACCGCTCCGCTACTAGACTTCGTATCGAAGTTATGTCCCAACGGGCCGATGATAAAGCTCAGCGAACCTATCTTCGTAGGTATAGGAGCAGGCCTAATGATAAATGTGGTAAGGCTGAGGTTGAGGTTAATTCAAGGCATAAAGTTTAAACTAGCAGCGCTGCGCAGAGGTCGCGCATACTGATTATCCCTAATACCTTCTCCCCGCTAACGACCACCAAGTGCCTTATGCCGTTCTCTATCATTATTCTAAGGGCCTCCTTTATCGGAGTCTCGGGAGTTACCGTGATTACGTCTTTCCACGGCGTCATGTAATATTTTACCTTAGCCCTGTTCGGATCTGCGCCCAGGGCAAGGGCCGCTATTACGTCGCGCTCCGTGAGCAAGCCCGCCGCCGCGACGCCGCCCTCCTCCTCTCTGGTGACCAAGAGCGCCCCTATGCCGTTCTCGTGCATGAGCTCGACCGCCTCGCCTATGGTGGCTTCCTCATCTATCGTTATTATCATACGTTCCCTACCGAAGTACTTTTCTATAGAGCTCAATGCCCTCTCCCGGAGCGGTTTGAAGTGCGAGTTTTTAGGTTGCGAGGGGCCGGGTGAGCTCGCTTTAAAGCGAGCCCCTTAGAGGCGCCGTTCGGTGGAAGCATCATAGCCTTTGCACAAGACGCCAACGTTACGGCAGTAAAGATTTGTTCGTCTGACGTAACCATGTTCGTTGCGGCAATGATAGGCGTCGCGGTGGCCGCCGTGGTAGGCGTGGGGGTGGGGCTGTACTTGTGTAAGAGGTCCTTGAAGGTGGTGAAGGAGTGAAGTTCGTGCTGGCCGGGGCCGGCTTGAGGTGCGAACACTTAAACGAAAGGGTCAAGAGGGCCATATTAGAAGCGGAAGAGGTCTGGGTAGACACCTACACCAGCCCCTTCCCCGGGGGGCTGCTCAACTGCGTAAAGGGGGTAAGGGAGGACGCCTTAGAGGCCGACAGAAGCGTCTTAGAGGGTCCCTTTAGGTTCTCGAAGAGCGTAACTTTGGTAGTTCCCGGCGACCCCATGGCCGCGACTGCCCACTCCGCCCTGTTGCTGGAAGCGAGGAGGAGGGGGTACTCCGTTCAGATAATCTCGAACGTCTCGGCGCTGCAAGCGGCGAGGAGCAAGAGCGGCCTCTCCCAGTACCGCTTCGGCAAGGTAGTCACTTTGATGTATCCTAAGGAGGGAATCTCCTTCACCGAGTCGGTATATAACGTAATAAAGGATAACGACTCAATGAACTTACATACCATAGTCTTGTTGGAGACAGGCTACGGGAGGGACATGACCGTTCCGGAGGCGGCGAGGCTCCTCTGCGAGTACGAAGAGCTCTGCGACCGAAGGGCGATAGCCATGGCCCGCTTGTGCTGGGACGACGAAACGATAAAGGTAGCCAAGTTAAGGGAACTCGCCGAGTCCGACTTGGGCGGGCCCCCGCACTTGCTCGTCTTCCCCTCACCCAAGCTCCATCCTATTGAAGAAGAATTTATCGAAGCGGTCCTCAAATGATACTGACGTGTTCCCCGCACCCCCTTTTTAGCTACACCCCGATACTACGCAGACACCGGGTGAGGGCGTGAGGCTGGTAACGGTCAAGATGCCGGAAGCTTACGTGGAAGCGATAGATGAATTGGTCAGGAAGGGGAGGTTCACTTCTAGGAGTGAGGCCATAAGGGTGGCTATTAGGGAGCTCTTGAGGAGGGAGCTCTGGGTTAGAGAGTTAGAAGAGGAGGAAGAAGAGCTCATCGACTGAGCTCCCTCCCCTTCTCTCCTAAGACTTTAGCTATTTTACCGAAGACCCCCTCCTCTTCGAGCTTCAAGAGCATCTCGACGGTGATGCCCCCGGGGGTCTCGACCTTAGAGCGCAACTTGTAGGGGTCGTACTTCTCTAACATCTTTATCGTTCCTATTATTGACTCCCTAGCCAACTCCTCGGCCAGCGACCTCTCCACCCCGGAGGCCACCAAGGCCTCCACGGCCGAGCGGAAGTATTCCGCGTGCACCGCCGGGCCCGAGCCCACCACGGGGAGGGCGGCGTCCAGTACCCTCTCGTTGACCCAGTAGACCTTGCCCAGCTTCCCCCATACGGCCTCCACTACCGAGTCAGCTCCGCCTCCCCTTTCAGCGACCAGCACGGGGGAGCTGTTTACCTCTACCGTCACGGAGGGCATGACTCTGTAAACCTTGTCTGCGTACTTCTTTAGCTCTCCCAGCTTCACCAAGGCGGCCGTGGAGGTTATCGGGACTTCGACCCCTCTCAGCTCCTTCATGACTGCCGGAACGGCCGAGGGCGGGACGGCGACTATTATTAGGTCTACCCCCTCCGCGCAAGCCCTCATGGGCACGACGGAAAAGCCGTCCTCGCGCGCCCACTCGTCGGTGGGGGGTAGCGTGGAAACGGTCACCTCAACGCCGGCGTTCCTCAACCCCTTAGCTATCGAGGAACCCAGCTTGCCGTAGCCGATTAAGCAAACCTTCAAGGACTTCACCGGGATAGGGGTTGAGGGGGAGCTTTTAGGGCCCCGCGGCCTTCTCGAAGAGCTTTCCCAAGAGCTCCGCCAAAGAACCGGCAACCACTGCCGCGAACAAGTACGTCCCTAAAATCAAAGGGTTCTGGTATATCACGCTTAACATTAGGCCTATACCCATAACACTCGAGAAGGTCGTAATGAAGTACCTCACTACGCCTCCCTCAACCCTCGCGGGAAGCTAGCTTCGAGGGACGCCTCCTCAAAACTGAGCCGCAGTCCGGGCAGACCTTAACCCACGGCGGGTACTCCTTCCTACAGAACGGGCAGTAATTGACCCACTTGATTACTCCGCCTATCCCCTTGGTCCTCACGCTCCTCGCTTCCAAACCGAAGCTCTTGGCCACGTTAAGTACTCCGTAGTCGTCGCTCAAAAGCGTGGCGTGCAGCTGGAGGGCGAGGGCCACCACCGCGACGTCCGTTTCGCTCAGCCTCTCCCCCAGCTCCTCGCACCTCTTCTTTACCTTTATCACGTATGCTTTATCGGGCTCCATCACCTTCAGCTTCGCTTCGTAACGTTTCAAGGCGTCCTTGGAGTCCTTGTCCTTCACCTCTTTCAAGTTGAGCGGGGTGGTGTAGTTCTCCCCGGGCATCAGAGACGGCATGCCCGCCAAGAGGGAGCCGGTGTCGTGGACGAACTTCGTAACCCCACCCTCGGGGCGCACGGAGCCTTGCGAATAAAGTTCCCCTCAACCCGGCCGAGGGGACGGAAAGGTGAAGCCCTACGAGGCCGAGGCGAGGTTCTTCGTCCACGAAGGCTTCAAAGAAACGCTAGAGAGGATGGGTTTCAAAGTAGTGTACGAGTACAAGTTCGTGGACCACTTCTACTGTCCTCCGGGGGGCTGGAGGGAAGAGGGCAAGACGCTTAGGGCTAGGGACTGGGGAGGTCGCTGCGAGGTCCTCTTTACTCGCGTGGAGAAGCTGAAGTTCGGCGACTTGGAGTTCAAGCGCAGCTTGTACCCCCAAGGCAAGGTCAAGCTCTACGAGGGCAGCTTGGAGGAGTGCGTCAAGCTCCTCGAGGACATGGAGTTCGTGAAATGCGGCGAGGTCCGCAAGGAGGAGGGCTACATAATGAGCAACGGTGACGTCGAAGTCGCCTTGGAAAAGATAAACGGCAAGTGGGTGCTGGAGGTAGAGGTAGAGGGCGCGGACCCCAACTCAGCTTACTTGAAAATGAAGGAAATTATGAAACTCTTGGGTCTGAAGTCGCCGACATCTAAGTCCACCTTCGAGCTCTTCAGTAATACCAATACCACAGGCCCCTCTTGACCAGCCCTCCCGAGCACCTCCCTTCGGGCAAACAAGCTATGACCTCTCCTTTGCTAACCAAGGGGTAAGGCGGACCGCTGAGGGCGAACACCGGGTCGTAACCCCGTGGCCCCCTGACCGCCCGCCCCCCACCACAATCGCACACGACCGCCCAAGCCCAGCCCAAGTCGAAAGCCTCGCACAAGCCTTCGGCGCGCTCGAGGCCGGAGAGCCTGTGCAAGGGTATTTGGGTGTCGTAAGGGTCCACTAGGCTGCCCTTGTACAAGTAGTAACACGCAGCCGGCTTCTTCAAGACCCTTTCGACGTCTCCCTTTCTCACCCTCAGCTTCAACAAGTATGAGGATAGCAAGTCCTTCCTCGAGTAGACCCTCCGGAGCTCCTCTTCATAGGTCATCGGCGAGCTCCCTTCCGGCCGCCACGTAGGTCTTCACGGCCGTCTCCAACTCCTCCTTAGTTATGACTTCCTTCTCAGTGTGCGAGAGCTCGCTGGCGCCGGGCCCGTAAGCAGCGATGCTCTCCACTGAACCACCTAGGACGTTCATGTCGCTAGTTCCCCTCTTCCTAACGAACTTCCCCTTAACCCCGTGCTGGAGCAGCGCCCTCCTCAAAGCTCTGGGCACCGGAGAGGTGGGCTTCACCTCCACCGGCCCCAACCAGTCCTTCAAGGTTACCTCGCACTCCGAGAAACTGTCCAAAATGTCCTCCAACTTTACGGAGGCGGGGAACCGCACGTCGAAGCGAGCTATGACCTCGGTGGGGAGGACGTTGAACGCGTTCCAACTCTTAATGGACGTAAGGCTCACTGTGGCCGGGCTGAGCCTCTCCTTCGCCTTCTGGTAAATTCCCCACAGCTTCTCTACCGCGTTCTCCCCGACCTCTGGTGAGGAGGCGTGGCCGCCCTTGGCTCTGCACTTCACCTCCAGCCACGCGTACCCCCTGTAGCCCACGACCACGTCGCGCGTGTTGGAGGGCTCGCCTATTATTACGTACTTCAGTTTGGGGCCGTGGTCCCTCAAGTACTTTGCCCCGCGGCTGTCGTCCTCCTCGCCGACCATCGCCCCCAGCAGAACGTCCTTGCCCTCCTCCGCCAGCTTGATCAACGCTTCACTCATGGCCGACAGAGGCCCCTTGGCGTCCACTGCCCCCCTCCCGCTTATGGAGTTCTCCGTGATCTTGGGTTCCCAGAACCCGGGGACCGTATCTATGTGGGAGATCAGCGCCAGCGAGTACTCGGACTTCCTCTTGGGAGCCGCCAGCACGTTGCCCGCCCCGTCCCTCCAGACCTCCAAAGTGCCGCCGCTGAGCTCCTCCAAGGCCTCTGCCAACGTCTCCGCCGCCTCGTCCTCCTCGCCGCTGGGCGAGTAGACGGATACTATTCTCTTCAACACTTCAAAGGCTATCATCCGTACCCCTCGCTCCGCTCACGGGAAGGCTTTTCAAAGAGGGGTCAAATCTCCAAGGGCCTCCAAGGGTAGAGCGACTTCCCCTTCAAACAGTCCTTCAAGGCCTTTAGAGACTCGTCGAGCCACTTGGTCTGGGAGAGTAAGGCCTTCAAAGGTACTACGGGGAATATAGGTAGGGACACTACGTCCCTAAAGGCTTCGTGTATGTAGTAAACGTCCGCCGTCCTCGCGTCCGCTAGGGCGAGGAGGTACGTGACCGCCGATTCCGGCTTGAAGCCCCCAGTAGGGTTAACACAAACGCAGCTCTTACAGTCGCCGACTTCCTTGTCCAGTATCTTTCCGTAAGCACACATGAGGTTCACCAATCCTTCGTAGAAAGTCCCGCGCTTGCCCAAATTGTTAATGACGTACGCCGCCGCCTCGGCCCCCTCCCCCTCTAAGTAAGTCTTCAAGGCTTTACAGCTCAGCTGTCCGGCGTGGGTGTCGCTACAGAGGAGAATCGCTTTGAGGCCTTGGAGGCTCCCGGCCCTCTTTACCAACGCGTTCAGTTCTGCGGAGGCTTGGACGGGGTCGTTTTTGATGAATTGTGCTACCTTATCGATGAGGTCGTCCAACGTTAGTCCGGATGCCGACAATACCTTCTTCATGTCTGAAAGCTCGAGCTCTCCGCGCTCCAACTTGAGCAAGGCGCTGGCCAAGTTCTTGTCGGTGCAAGTCCTTTGGAAGTTCCTGAGGGCGCTGGTGCCCACGCTGAGCACGTGGGCAGAGCACTCCAACGCCTCTCCCGCAGCGATCAACACTATTGCAGTATTAAGAGAATTGGTCGCCTTTTAGTTAGGAATTCTAACTCAAGCTCCGTCAATATGTTAAAACTTAGAATCATCCTTCCGCCCAGCTTCTCAAGACTTCGTCTAGCCGTCGTAAAAGCCCTCGGTATTACTCGAAGCGTCGAGTGGGGAAGGCGGCGTTGGGGCTGGAAGAGCTCGTCATGTCCATATATGACCGCATGGAAAGCAAGCTAAAGGACATAGAAGCTAAGAACTTGCAGAAGGTCGACGACCCCGAGAAGCTCAGGGCAGCGATAGCTAAGGCACTCGAAGAGGTCAAGAAGGGAAGGGAAGAGATGATGGAACTGCTCGAGAGCGGCTCGGCCGACCTAGCGACTATAGAACAGAAGATCAACGAGACTTTAGAGAGGGCGAAGCAGTACTTGGGTAAGGACTATACCGGCCTGAGGACGGCGAAGGCCACTTTCTCCCGCTGCGTCAACATGTACAAGAAGAAGGTCTGGCCCGAAATAGAGAAGGCAGTAGCTTAACTGCGTCGGCCGATGAGTTGTGAGCCCGACCCACGCGAGCGGTGAGCGGCTACGCCAGTGACGAGGCCTTTTTCCCCTCCCCTTCAAGGGGAGGTTCATCCAAAGTCCTTCCGTGAAGCTCGCTTACTATACCTTAACTCCTCGGAGCCTCATTCTCATGCCCCGAAGGGCCCTAGGGGCGCGGGGGGCCTAGTTCGGGCGTCCTCAGTAATTTCTATAGTATTTCAAGGAGGGTACCGGGGCTTGAAAAGTGATCGTAGTCGCCGTCGACGAGAGCGGCGACACTAACGTAGCGCTGGAGAGGAAGGGGAGGAGGACTAGGTACTTCGTAACCTTGGCGGTCGTGTTGGACGAGAAGTGTTACTCTATTGTGACCAAGGAGCTTACGGAAAGGCTGAGGGAGGCGGTGGCCGAGGAGGAGCCGGCGTGCAGCAACCTAATCCCGGAAATGTTGAAGAACGAAGAAGAGTTGAAATATTATTCAATTACTAAGAGGGTTGCCGAATGCGTGGCTCGGGAGCGCTCTGAGCTGAAGGTAGTCAACGAGAAAATAGACAACATGTTAGCAAAGTTCATAAACAAGGTAAGGCCTTGTGGGACCTTCCTCGCCGTCGCCGCCCACGTGGACAAGGCGACTATAGCGAGGAAGCTGAAGTCTTTTGATTACGAAATAGCTTCCTCCCTAGCTAGCGTTATAAGGAAAAGCTTGAAGCCGTTGGTCCTCAAGGAGTTCGGCGCTCAAGTGTGCCGGGCGCTCGATGGGCTCGGAGAGAACGCGATAGTAATTCTGGACGAGAAGTTCGTGCCGTCCGGGAGCGCGCCCAAGGGGGAGTACCTAAAGAAGCACTTCCCGTGCGAACGGGTGATTGAAGCGTTCGAAGTGAAGTCCCATCAATCGTCAGCTCTCGCTTTGGCCGACATAATGGCTGCTGCTTACAGGAACTGCTTGCTACACGGAAACGAGGCCCTCTGCGAGGCCTTGTCGTTCGTGGAAGGGAGGGACTTAACGGAGCACTTCTTGAGGAGAGCGCTCGGGTTGGGTTGAGGGTGGCAGCCGCCCGGGCGCGGGACCTTATGGCAGCTACCCGGGCGCGGAGCTCCCCAACAACGTAGCTCCAGAAACCGATATAAGTTTAGCGTGCACCCTCCCCCGCGGACGCTCCTCGTGGCGAAGCGGATCTCGAGGCCTTCCGGACGCCTCACTTCGTTCGGGTTAACTCTACCGGGCGTGGAGTTAACGGCCAGTTAACTCCCCCATGACCGGTCTTACTGGAGTAAACCATGCGATTGGCTCCTCCTTGGAGGCCCGTGTTACGCTCCCGGGGGCGGCTTCTTTCAATTCACATACTCCATAACCTCCGGGGTCCGGGAGGAACTGCTAAATCGCCAAGGCGTCGCAGCGACAGAGCTAGGTTCGTAATATTACTTCATTTGGGCTCGCCTCTAACGGGCGTCTTGGCAATATCCCTCTTCTGTCCTCTGGAGCGAGAAGTTAGTTTCGTATAACTATCTTGGACCCGCTCCCGAAAACGGGACCCCTTTATCTAGACGAGACACCCCCAGTCCCGGGGCTCAGAGGAAGGAGGTCTTACGAACCCAACTTCGTTCTACTCAATTATTACTGGGCTCGCCGGCACCTCACTCCCCGTGACCCTAAACCCCCGCGGGGTGACGCGAAGTGCTCCGTGGGAGGAAGGTATAGGAGATCAATAGTCGCTAGCGGGCCTCAGATGAGCCCGCCGCGGGGCGGGCGAACGGTTAGCTCGGTCACGTCGGTGCTGACCACTATCTTGAGGTCCTCTAAGGGGACGTTCAACGACGGGCACCAGAGCAAGAGAGTATAAGTGCCCTTATAGAGCCTTACGGACTTGAAGGGGACCGCGTAGAGCCAGTCCGTACCGTTGTATAGGACCCTCTCCGGAGCGCCCAACCTCTCTTGAAACTCCAAAGTCCCCGTGGAGTTGCTCAAACGGGTTTCGCACTTAACGCTTCCCAGCGGAATGAAGGAAGGGACGAAGGTTCCTACCGTAGCCCAGGGCGGGGCGCCCTCGGGCGAGTACCACCCGTTGTCCACCTCCAAGACGCTTATCGCCTTGACCGGTTTGTCACAGCCCACCTTGAAGTACAAGGCCCCGGGGCAGAGGGCGTCGTAGTCGTCTGCTTGGCCTTCGAGCTGGCCGTAGTAGCCCGCGGGGACTAAGGCCTCGCAGCCGTACTGGTCCGCGACCGGAGAGCTCGAGGAGAGCACGAAGTGGTCGAAGCTACAGACCAACTCCTCGCCGTAGTAAACCCTTACGCCGGTCAGCGTTACGGGGTTCTTAACTCGGAGGACCAGCGCCAAAACTTTCCCGTTGGTCGAATCGTAGGCTGGCATTAGGTCGTAAACTCCCGCGGGCGTCGGCAGCTGGGTCGGCAAGGCTAAGCTCGCGACCCTCCCTACGGTGGTATTAACCACTCCCACCACTACCGCTATCAGAGCCACCGATATCGCTATGAGTAACAGCTCGGCCACTATTGAGCTCTGTGCCTTCACTTCGTCCTCCGGGCTTAACGAACTTAGAGGCAATATAAGTCGCTAAGAGCGTGAGCGCCCCCAACGCCGGGTAGAGGTAGGCGAACCCAGCCAAGGGGGCGCACTTGAGCGCGGGCAGAGGCGAGGGCCTCAAGCTCACCGCGCAGCTGCGCAAGCCTTCCCAACGGGGGACCGACCAGCTGAAGAAGGCCGGTTCGTTGGGAGGTATGTACTTACCCATAAATACGTTTATAGAGCTCTTCACTTCGTAACGCGACCCGCTGGCGTTCAAGAGCAAGAGCTGCTCGAAGGCCGTCAAGTTGCCCCGGTAGGTGTAGGTCGCTACGGTCTTCGCCCCCATAACCTTGACTTCGCTCGGGGGTTGGAAGAAATAAGCGTGGACCCACGAGGCGTAAATTAAGGAAGCGGCGAAGGTCATTGACGTTAACACCATTAAGGAACTGACCGCCTTCCTGTTCTTCCAGAAGTCCGCCAAGGCGAGGGCGAAGGGGGCTACGGCTGTCGACTCGGGCCTGAGCAACGATGCCGGGCCCAGCAGCCCTAACTTGCTCTTGTCCTTGAGGTACAGTACCAAAGAGAAGTTGAGAGCGCTTAGCGCTTGTGACGCGAGGAGGGCCCAGAGCAAGGCTTTCGAGGTCAAGACGTTGGCGAGCGTGTAGTTGTCTATTAGATCTAGGACCGTAACGGCGGTTAAAATTATGACTGAAGCGTAGTGGAGGACGAACCGCTTGTCCGCTAGGGGCCCTTCCTTTATTGCCTTAGAGAGGGAGTAAAGGTACACTAACGTTAACGTCGCCGCCACGGGGGTTTGGATGCCGAAGTAGGGGTTGGGCAAGCCCCCGGCCGGGACGGGGTAAAAGCGGAGCAGCGCAAAGGCCACGTACGCGTTCAAGAAAGCGACTACCTTGGACGCCTTGTCGTTGGTATGGAAGAGCAGCGCGAGCGACGCCGGGAGCAAGGCGAGCGAGAGGTGGAACGAGTTAGGCGGTATGGGCAAGCCGTAAGTTGTGTGGCCGTGGGCGATTGAGGAAAACGCCGTTAGGAAAGCTAAAAACGTGGAGAGCTTCGCGTAAAGCTCATTGAATGTCAGAAAATACGCCAAGAGCAGCGCAGAAGCGATGGCTAAGAGGGGGTACAGCGAGAAGAACCAGTACCCCCTGAGTACGGAGAAGCCCAACGGAGGAAGCTTGGGAGGGGCGGAGACCATGGGGTAGTTCAAGTTCAAGTAGTTTGACCAAACGAACAAGAGGGAAAGCAGAGAGGCCGCGGAGAGCGCGAAGAACCTCCTGTCCCCCTCTTTCAACCCTACTAACGCCAACACGAACGCGAACGCGGATATTGTGAAGAAAGGCGTAGTCATCGCAGTTATGACGTTGTGGAAGCTCGGTAGACCGCAGTTGAGCCAGTACCAGCTCGCTAAGCTCGTCGGCTTGCACGAGAAAGCTTCGTACAAGACGAATGCCGCCGGAAGGACGCTCGAGAGGGAGAGCGCGGCGAGACGTGGGACCGCGAAGGCTACTATATTCATAACTGCTGATATTATGATTGAGATGTACAACATCTTGAAGCCCCAGAGAGGGACAAAAAGAGAGGTAAATAGGAGTTAACGAGCTTAAGGTTAGTCTAAGAGGAAAGATCGAGAAAAAACAATTGTTGTTACGTTATGCTGAGAGGTACGCTGGCCTCCCAGGTGCTGCCGTCGCTGAAGACCATCTTGACGTCAACGCTCTGCATCACGTTGGGGTTGACGTTGGGGCACCATATCACTACGGCGAAGTTGCTCTGGCTGGCGCTGGCGACGTCGAAGATGGGCACTCCGTTGTTGTTCTGGGTATCAGGGCTGTAATGAGTATTCACGAACCTGTCGAACTTTATCACGGCACTAGTGTTCCTGAAGTTGGTCTCCACATAGTTGGTGCTGACGTAGTTGACCTCCCAAGTGCCGGCCAGTATGGTGGCGAAGGGGTACTGGTCATCGAACGATAGTAGTATATCGGGCTTATATTTCTCGCCCGGATGAACTTCACCAGTAACTCCCTTATCGCCACCCAAGTAGCCGCGCGCCGCCGGCTGCGTAGCGAGGTCGCTCTTACCGTGTATGATGCCTCCCGGTACTAGGGTCTCGTTATGCGCGTCGAAGTCACTAAGAGTTGAACCGACGAAGCCCCAGAAGACTAGACCGAACGCAGTCAAGCCGCCTATAGTTTGGCCTATGTGATACTTATCGTCAGCGGTCATAGGGAAGCTGTCGTAGTGGCAGACCACCCTACCTTGGTAGAGCACATCTATGGCGTCTATGGTAATAGCTTGGCCACCTTGCAACACTTGAGCAGGCGGCTGGAAGCTGAGTATCAGGACGGCCTTAGAGCGGTCGAAGCTATCCTTGCTTATGGTAGTACCGACGTTAGTGGCCGGCCTGGCCCAAGTGGCTTGGATGAGTGTTAAGCTCTTGCCGGTGACTTGAGTGCCAGCCACGTTGGCGCTCAGCCCGCTGACCCAAGTGTAGAGGAGCACGGCAGCGGCTACGGCGATCAGTATCAGCAGCAAGGTCGCTATTACGGGGGAGACACCCTTCCTCGCGATCTTCATGTTCTCACTCTCTCGATGACAACGGCGGGGTAGCGGGTTTTAAGATAGGGAGTTGCTCTGGTATGCAAAAATTGGATAAAGAGATTAGCGCAGTTCCGAATACAAGAGCCTCGCCGCGGTGACCAAGGGGTCCCACACGGGGGCCAAGGGAGGGACGTAGCCTATGTCAGAGAAGAACAAGTCCCTAACGGTCCCCCTCTTAGTTAGCAACGTCGCAACGGCGTCCACCCTCCCCTTGACCCCCTCTGGGCCCACCACTTGAACGCCCAACACGGTGCCGTCCTCGGCGGCCACCAGCTTGACGTGGGTGAACTGGGAGCCGGGGTAGTAGTGGGCCCTCGTCCTAGCCTTCACGAACGAGGACTTAACCTTAAAGCCTAAGGCCTTCGCCTCCTCCTCGGTCAGGCCCGTCCGGCCGATCTCCAGGCCCGAGGCGACCGTGATCCCGGTACAAGCCACTCCCGGAAACGGGACCCTTTTGCCGCTGGCGCTGAGGCCGGCGACGAGCCCCATCTTGTTGGCCGGGGGAGCGAAGGGACACCAAGCCTCGGTCCCCGTGTGGACGAGCCAGCTCTCCGCCACGTCCCCGGCGGCGTAGACGTCGGGCAAGTTGGTCTCCATGTACTCGTTCACTTTGATTCCCCCGAACTTACCCAACTTCACGCCCAACCTCTTAGCGAGCTCTGCGTTGGGCTCTACCCCCACTGCCACCACTACCGCTTGAGCCTTTATCACCTCTCCGTCGCTCAGCTCCACGCCTTCGACCCGGTCCTTCCCGAGTATCTTGGTTACAGTTACGCCCTTGTGGAGCCTTATCCCTACGTTCTTAAGGTGCTCCTCCACGAGCTCGCTCATCTCCGGGTCCAAGCTCTTGCGAAGGGCGCGCGAGCGGACCACCAAGTGCACCTCGCGCTCGGAGTCCCTCAGCTCCGCAGCGACCTCTACGCCGGTGAACCCCGCGCCCACCACCACTACCTCCTTCGCGTCCTTCAGCTCCTCCCTAGCGGCTATCCCGCTCTCTACCGTGTGAAGCTTTATGACTCCTCTGAGGTCCTCGCCTTCGACGCCCAACGACTTGGGTCGCGCCCCGGTGGCCAATATGAGCTTGTCCCACTTGTACTCCTTCTTTTCCCCGTTCTCAATGACGGTTACCGTTCTCTTGTGGTAATCGGCGTCCACGACCTTAGCGTGCGTGTGTACGTCTATACCCCTCTTTTCCCTGAACACTTCGACAGGATAGTAAACCAAGTCGTCGGGTTCCTTTACCTTGCCCACGATGAAGTACGGGAGGCCGCAAGGGGCGTAGGAGACGTAACCTGAGGCCTCGAAAACCCTAACCGTCCAGTCCTTGTGTATCCTTTTCACGCGGGAAGCAGCGCTCATGCCCGCGGCGCCGCCGCCTACGACTACGACCTCCACGTGGGGCACCGGGCCCACGAGCGCGCGGAAAATAATTTACGCGTTTTTACTAAACGGTTAGGATTGCTCCATCTTCTGTCTCAAGCAAGAGCCCATGACCTTGGCTAAGTACAGCATCACTCCGAGGCCCGCAGTTATGTCTGGATCTTTCATCACCTTCAGTAGGCCCAAGAGGCCCACAGGCTTGGCGTGCTTTAAGAAGTCCGGAGAATTCAAGGCCTTCATTGTACACTCCGACATGGCTTCTACGTTCTCCTTGAACACTATAGGATCTACGTCTTCAAGGGCGTTTAATGCGGCGTCCGCGGCCGCCATCGCGTGGTGCATCCTTCTGTCGTTAGCCCCTAGCTCCAGCACCTCCTCGCCCTTCTCGGCCAAAGCGACTGCTATCCCCAGCAGGCCGGTCTCTTGGAGCTTTGCTATCGCGTCCGCCAACCTTTCTATAGCCTTCGCCAGCTCCTCTATTTTCTCCGCCTCTAACTTTTCCAACACCTTAGACAGCTCCTCACTCACGTCCTATCACCTCAGGGCGTCTATCCAGCCCAAGTAAAAGGCTAATTTCATGAACTTGATCATTGGGCTCTGGGCCGTTACGTACATCTTCTGAGTAGGTCCGTTGTGATCTATGTCGAAGGTGACCATCATTCCGGTGGGGCCGAAGTCCGCCACTGCGACTATCTCGTCGGGGAAGAGCACGGTGCCCCTTACGCCGGTTAGGTCGGATATGAGCGCGTCGGCCGCCGAGACCGCAGCGGCGTGGGAGAATATGCCAGCTATGGGGAAGTTCACACAAGGCATAGCGGCGTCGGTCGGCACGAAGACGTTCCTATACTTCGGGTTGCGGAACTCCGGGTAGGTAGTGGCCAACACCTTCTTGTTGTTCGGACAGACCAGCTCTGGCCTGTTCTTTGCGAACTCCGGCACCTTAACTGGAGGCACGTATATCAATAGGTCATACTTGAGTGTGCTACCGTCTGTAAACACAATCTCTTTCTCTCTGACCTCCTTGGCCTCCTTGCCCGGGTGGTAAATTATTCCCAGCTTGTTGTGTATCCTCCGGAACTGCCTAAAGACGTCCTTGAACATCTGGCCCATCTGCTTCTCGTCGAATACCGTAACCAAGTGGACCTCCGAGCGGGGGTCCTTCCTCATTGCGAAGTACTTCAACTTGCCGGCCATCTCGAACGGGTAACACCCGCACCGGAAGGGGAGGCCCGGGACGAGCATCACCACCCTTCCGCCCTTGAACTTGCTGAGGGCCTCTCTCATCCTCTTGGCGCCTTCCAAGCTGTAGTTGTGGTAGCCGTAGCGACTGAGGCCGGGGACCGCTTCGTGATCGTAGCTGACCCCAGAACCTATGAACAAGTAGTCGTATTCTATTGTCTTCCCACCTTTAGTCTTGAGCTGCTGCTTGGCGGGGTCTACGTCTACGACCTCATCTATGATCAGCTCGGCGCCGTACCTCTTAGCGATGTTAGCGACGGGGGCCTTGAGCTGGTCTTCCCTAACTTCGCCCAAGGCGAAGTCCGCGAAGAGGGGAGGCATGTAGTGCCACTCGTCTCTGTTTATTATCGTAATTTGGAGCTTGTCTTGCAGTTCCGGCGGCCCCTCTCGGAGCCGCCTCAGGGCGACGAGGGTCGACACTCCCCCGCCGAGGAACACCACGCGTTCGGGCAAAGCCTCACTCCGTTCCTTAGAGACCGTTTACCGCTATAATGACTTTCTTTACTAAGTGGACGGTGAAACTACTTCAGCTTCCTAGACGCTATTATCAGCTGGCCCAAGGCTATCCCCCCGTCCCCCGGGGGGACCTTGTGTGGCAAGAGGGGTTTCACTACTTCTTTGACGCCCAACAAGAAGGGCTCGTTAACTGCGGCGCCGCCGGAAACCACCACCGGGAGTCCGAGCTCCGCCGCCTTAAGGGCCATGTTGTAGCCCAGGTTGTACTGGATTGTAAACGCTACGTCCCTTAACTTTTTGCCGCTATCAAGGGCCTCGACGGCCCACCTCAGAAGCTCAGTCACCTTGATAACGTTTCCATCGATTAAGTCTAGCTTTGTTAATGGTTTGCCCCCGAGGGAGGCCGCCTCCAAGAGCATCGCGGGCTCGCCCTCGTAACTCCTCTCGTAGGCGACCCCGAGGAGGGCCGCGAACGCGTCCAAGGTCCTACCTAAGGAGGAGGTTAGCACGCTCCTCCCGAGAACCTTGCGAGCCACCTCGAACTCTCCCTCCCCTCCCGGGAGGGCCCTCGCGAGCTTGCCTTTCCACTTCTCTAAGTCCTCGCCGGCTGCATACAAGAGGCCCATTAAAGCCCTCGCCGGGTACTTGACCGCCCTGTCTCCGCCCGGCAAGGGGAAGTACTCTAAGTGGGCAACCCTCTCGAAGTCCTCCCTGTTTACCCTCAAGACCTCCCCTCCCCAAGAGTTCCCGTCCAAGCCATAGCCCGTGCCGTCCACCACTATTGCGGCCGCCTCCTCCAAGCGCGCCTCCGCCATGACCGAGGCCGCGTGGGCGTGGTGGTGTTGGACCTCTACCAGCTCTGCTCCGAACTCCTCCGCCAAGCTCAGCGCTAGGAGCTTGCTGCTGTAGCGGGGGTGGAGGTCCGCCGCTACGAACTCCGGGGTAACGGAATATTGTTTCAATAACCACCTCAACTCTTCTTCCATAAATCTCAAGTTATCGTATTCGTCGGTGTCGCCGATGTATTGGGTTAAGACCACTTTGTTGGAAAAGGAAATTCCTCCCGCGTTCTGAAGCTCCGCACCCACTGAGGCGCCGCTGAGCAGCTCTTCATCCGCCTCCAGCCAAGCGGGGGCATAGCCCCTGCTCCTCCTCAAGAAGAGCCTCTCGCCGGCGCTCCTCCTAACTACGCTGTCGTCCACCCGGTGGACTATTTCCCTATCGTGCTCTAAGACGTAGTCTGCCATCCCTAGTGCGCACTCCTTCGTTATACACGTGGGCTTCCCCGAGGGGTTTGCTGAAGTCATAATGGAAAACTTGTCGGCAGTGTAGTTGAGCAGCAAGTAATGGAGGCCGGTGTAGGCCCTCATGACCCCCACTAAGGCGTGGCCGGGCGCCACCAGCTCGCTCAAGGGGCCGTCCTCTCTCTTGCGGAAGAGGACTATGGGGGCTTCCGGAGAGTTGAAGAGCTCTTCGTCGTCAACTACGACTATTCTATTCGCTACCTCGGAATTAAGGGCCATCAGCGCGAAGGGCTTCCTAGGCCTCCCCTTCCTCCTCCGCAGCTCCGCCACCACTTCGTCCTCCGTCGCCTTGGCGGCCAAGTGGTAGCCGCCCATGCCCTTGACCGCTATTATGAAACCCTCGTCCAGAAGCTTCGCAGCCTCCTTTATTGGATCTCTGACCAACACCGTACGGCCCTCAGAGTCCAAGAGCCTCACTTTCGGGCCGCACTTGGCGCAAGCGAACCCCTGCACGTGGTATCTAGGGTCCCACGGGTCCCGGTACTCCCTTTCGCACTCTGCGCAGAACGGGAACTCGGCCATCGAGGTGTTCTCTCTATCGTAGGGCAGAGAACGGATCATAGAAAACCTCGGGCCACACTTGGCGCATGAGATCAACGGGTACATGTACCTTCTCGAGAAGGGGTTGAGCATTTCCCTCAAGCAGTCCTCACATATCCCCAAGTCCGGAGGTATCTGGGAGTGTTTGTAGGAGCTTTTGTCGCTTTTCAATATAATGAAGTCATCAAAACTCATCTCCTCGGCATCCTCCGCTTGGAGGTCCTCTACTCTAATGGGGGGAGGTAACTTCTTGAGCAAATTAATGAACTTGGAGATTTTCTCATCCTCACCAATTACGTATATCTCAGCTGCACCTCCAGCCACGTTCTTCACGTAGCCCTTCAACTTCAAGCCGCGGGCCAGGCGGGCGACTTGGGGCCTGAAGCCAACCCCTTGGACGAGGCCTCTGACTACGATCCTCTTCGCCGGCAAAGGCGCTCTCCGGGAGTTCGCGCAGAAGGGGTAATGAAGTTTAAATAAATGTTAGAGAAACTGTACTCGGGCTCACTCTAAGCCCGTTATTCGCGCGTACATCTCAGCGGCGCTCGGGACCTCTACGCCTACGGAAGAGAAGAACCGGCGTATCTGCTGTATGTCGTGCATCAAGAAGTCGTGGGCGTAGGGGTGGTTTATGGGGACGGCTTGACTCACGTCTATAATTACCGGCTCGCCCTTCCAGTACATTATGTTGTACTCGTTAAGGTCCGCGTGGACGAGCCTAGCCTTTTGGTACATCTTAACCATGTAGTCGTATACGGTCTCGAATATCTTCTTCCACTCCTCTACGTCGAGCTGGTTGACGGGCTTCGCCAGCTCCACCAATAAGGGGGCCCTCTTGCAGTTCTCGCCTATGAATTCCATAACTAGCACGTTCCGGTACACAGCGATGGGGGAGGGCACCCTAACTCCGGCTTGCTCCAGCCTCTTCAAGTTTCTGAACTCCTTCCTCGCCCACGCGTAGATCAAGTGACGAAGCCCTCTGTTGGCTATCTGTTCGAAGCGGGGGTCCCCTATGATGTACTTCCTTATGCTCTTGCGGAACTCCGCAGTTGTAGTTAAGTATATCTTGACGGCTATGTCGTCGCCTTGCGGGCTCTTGCCGCAGTAGACCCTAGCCTCCTTGCCGGCCGATATGACGCCCTTCAGCTCACCTATGACACCTCTTCTAATGAGTTCATAGACGGCCATCTGCGTGGCCATGTCGAAGACTTCTTCGACAGTCTCAAACAAGTCCTTGTCCTTGTACCTCTTCAAGTATTTCCTTCTCTGGACGACCTCTTTCGGAATGGGTTCTTCTACTTCCTCTTCTAACTCCTCTCCCTCTTCGAGTTCCTCTTCCTCTTCAAGTTGTTCTTCTACCTCTTCTTCCTTTTGGGGGGCCTTGACTTCTTCCTCTACTTTTTTCATGACGTCCTCTACCTTCTCAGCCTTGGTAACCTCCTCCTCGCTCACGCCTCCTCACCCTCCGCTTCTTCTTGTGCCATTTGTTGGGCAGTCAAGGCTATTTCTTCTTCTGTTATGCCCGCGAGTTCGGCTATCTCCTTAGGCAACAAGCCTTTTACTATCAGCCTCTTTAGCTCGTCTCGAGAATATCTGTACACTATGTCCGCCTTTTTGGGCTGGAAGTCCCAAACGGTTGCAATCACTATATCTCCTTCCCTTATCCAGACCCTCCTCCTCAACTTGCCCGGGATCCTGCCGTCCCTGACCAACTCGGGGTTGTCCAAACAGCGTATCAGCGCGTGGTCCGCCCCCACTATCCTCTCTACTACGCAGAGTACCTCGCCTTCGCCCGGTAACACCACTTCTTTACTCTTCTCGCTTCGAGTCCCTTTCCTCTTTGCCAACGTGACACCACTAAGAGGACGTGGAGTGAAGGTTAAATGTGCCTCAGTGGGCTCGGACCTTTCACTGCTTGACTATTTTGGTGTTTATCTGAACTATGTCCTCGCTTATGGTGTTGCCCCTCACGGTCTTCCTCCTCCTCTCTCCCTTCTCGCGCGGCCAGAAGCCCGGCGGTCCGCTGAGCAGAGCCCTCTTCTTGACGGGGCCCGGTATGTCGGGTCTCATCGGGAACCCGCTCTCGTCGGAGCCTCCCCTTATCTCAAGCTGAAGGCCCTTGAGGGTCTCTATGCCTAAGATGGAAGCTGGGACGGTCTCCCCTATCCTCTTGCCTATAAACTTCCTCGCGTTCTCCCCTTCAATAGTTATCTGGAACGCCTTAGTTCTGAAAACTTCTCCCTCAAAGCTCTCTTCGCCAAATACGTTTACTGCTAGGTCCTTGTTTATCCATACCTCTCCCTCGGGCACGTTTTCGTCGACTGCGGCGACGACGTGGACGGTTTTCTTCTTTACTTCATCTCCCTCCTTCACCTTTCTCCTTATCGTTATTATCTTGTACTCGGCCTTTGCCGCCTCCAGCAGCCTCGCGTTAACGCGGGCCACCGGGAGGCGGGTCCTTCGGTCGAGCTCTGCCTCCTTATCGAAGGGGATATCTTCCTTACCAACTACTTTCACTTTTACCCCGAGGGGGCGGGGCTCCGCCTCGGGGTCGTTCACTACTACCTTGAACTCTAGCTTAGCCACCTCAAACCTCACCGGGCGCGCGACGTTTGGCAAGTTATTAACGATCTCTCGCGCCCCCTCGAGGTGTACACAGCTTGCTTAGGGATGAGGTCGTAAACGCTGTGGTAGAGGCCATAAGGCTCGCCGAAACCGCGCTGCCCAAGTGGGTTTATGAAAAGCTGCTGGACGCTTACGAGCGCTCAGAGGGGTTGGGGAAGGCCCAGCTGGCGGCCATTTTGAACAACATAGAGTTGGCCGTCAAGGAGAAGAAGCCCATGTGTCAAGATACGGGCTTGATGACCTTTGATGTTATAGTTGGTGACGAGTTCCCAATAAAGCCTTACGAAATTGAGGAGCTTCTGAAGGAAGCCGTGAGGAGGGCCACGCGAGAGGTCCCCATAAGGCCCAACAGCGTGGACCCGCTAAGCGGCCACAACCCCGGCGACAACGTCGGGAAGGGCGTGCCAGTCACAAATATTAAGGTAGTCCCGGGCAACACGCTCCTAATAAAAGTAAGGCCTAAGGGAGGGGGGAGCGAGTACCCCTCCAATTTGTGCATGATACCGCCTTCCAAGGGGTTGGAAGGCGTTAGGGAGTGTGTGCTCAAGGCCGTCTTCGAGGCCGGGGGCAAGCCTTGTCCTCCGGGCATAGTCGGCGTCGCCTTCGGAGGGACCGTGGAAGAGACCGCTAAGCTCGCAAAAGAGGCCCTCTACAGGCCGGAGGCCCACGAGGAGGAGAGGGTTGCGAGGATCGAAAAAGAGCTGCTGGACGAAGTGAACTCCTTGGGCTTGGGTCCAATGGGCTTGGGCGGGGGGCCCACGGCGCTCGCGGTGAGGGCGGACTACGCTTACCGGCACCCGGCCTCGTTCCCGGTTGCGGTTAGGTTCAACTGCTGGGCCGCGCGCGAGGCCGTAGTTGAGGTTAACGCCGACGGGAGCTGGAAATTGGTAAGCGACAACGTAACTCCGGAGGACTTGAAGACCCCGCCGTTGGAGGCGGAGGACGGCGTTGAGATAAAGTTACCCGTTGAAGAGGAAGAAGTGAGGAAGTTGAAGGCCGGAGACGTGGTTTACTTGACGGGCACCGTGGTTACTGCGAGGGACGAGGCTCACAAGAAGATAATTGAGGAGGGGGCCCCGCTCGACCTAAAAGGTCTAGCCATATACCATTGTGGACCCGTCGTGACGAAGGAGGAGGGCCGGTGGAAGGTGGTGGCGGCCGGCCCCACTACCAGCGCGAGGATGAACGCCCTCCAAGCTCAAGTGCTGGAAAAGACCGGGGCCAGGCTAGTAATAGGTAAGGGCGGTATGAAAGAAGACCTCTTGGACTTCTTTAAGAGGTTCGGGGCGGCCTACTTGGCCTTCCCTGGCGGCGCCGCGCTCTTGGCCGCCAAGGCGATAAAGGCTGTCAGGGGGGTATACTGGTTAGAGGAGCTCGGGATACCAGAAGCCATGTGGGTTTTCGAGGTAGAGAAGTTCGGGCCCTTAGTGGTGGCCATGGACTCCCACGGAAGGAGCTTATACAAGGAAGTCTCTGAGAGAGCCAAGACTAAACTAGAGGAGCTTCTGAAGTGACCGCGCCGCACGCCGAAAATTCAAAATTTAAGCAGTCCTTCTCGTCTCTTCAAGGGAGGTCTCACTTTGGCAGTACCGTCGGTTAAGGGCAAGGAGTACGAGTCCGTAAGCGAGATCAGAGGTCAGCTGTTGGTGGTCGAAGGCGTAAGCGACGCGGGCTACGGCGAGCTGGTAGACATAGAGATGCCGAGCGGCGAGAAGAGGAGGGGAATAGTCCTAGAGACCGGGAAGGGGCTAGCGGTGGTCCAAGTCTTCGAAGGGACCACCGGCATATCGCCCGCCGGCACGAAGGTCCGCTTCACCGGTAGGATACTCGAGATGGGCGTTTCCGAGGACATGTTGGGCCGAATAATGAACGCCTTAGGAGAGCCCATCGACGGAGGAGCTCCGATAAAGGCAGTAGAAAAGAGGAACGTGTGGGGCGAGCCCATTAACCCTTACGCTAGGGAGTACCCAGACGAGTTCATCGAAACTGGAATAAGCGCAATAGACGGTATGAACTCCCTGGTAAGGGGCCAGAAGCTGCCCATATTCTCCGGCTCCGGTCTCCCCCACAACAAGCTGGCGGCCCAGATAGCTAGGCAAGCCACGGTGAGGGGAGAGGAGGAGTCCTTCGCCGTGGTCTTCGCTGCGGTGGGCATCCAGTACGACGAGCTCTTGTTCTTCAAAAAGGCGTTCGAAGAGACCGGGGCCATATCTAGGACTGCCATGTTCGTCAGCTTGGCCAACGAGCCCGCAATGATGAAGATAGTCACGCCCAGGGCCGCGCTCACCCTCGCCGAGTACTTGGCCTTCCAAAAGGACATGCACGTCTTGGTTATAATAACTGACATGACCAACTACTGTGAGGCCCTAAGGGAGATCTCCGCGAGCAGGGAGGAGGTGCCGAGCAGGCAAGGTTACCCCGGTTACATGTACACCGACTTGGCGACGATATACGAAAGGGCTGGAAGGGTTAAGGGAAGCAAGGGTTCAATAACCCAAATGCCCATACTCACGATGCCTAACGACGACATAACCCACCCCATACCGGACCTCACGGGCTACATCACCGAAGGTCAGATAGTCCTCTCGAGGGACTTGCACAACAAGGGCATATACCCGCCGATAAACGTACTAATGAGCTTGTCAAGGCTCATGAGGGACGGAATAGGCAAGGGTAAGACTAGGGAAGACCACCCGGACGTGGCCAACCAGCTGTTCGCGGCCTACTCGAGGGCCGTAGAGCTGAGGGGCTTAGCCGCGATAGTCGGCGAGGAGAGCCTGAGCGAGGTCGACCGCAAGTACTTGAGGTTCGGTGAGGCGTTCGAGCAGAAGTTCTTAAAGCAAGATTACTACGAGAGGAGGACCATAGAGCAGACCCTAGACTTGGCGTGGGAGGTTCTCTCAATACTGCCGGAGGAGGAGCTGACCAAGATAAGGCCAGAGTACATAAAGAAGTACCACCCCAAGTACAGAGTGAAGGCCGCGTCCCAGAAGTAACGTGAGGTGCTAAGCTTTGAGCTTCCCCGGCAGCAGGAGGGTTTTACCCACAAAGATAAACCTCATCCGCTTGAAGCAGAGAAAGAAGGTAGTAGAGAGGATCAGAAAGCTCCTAGAGGACAAAAGGGACATTCTCTTAATGTACTTGCGCAAGGCCGTCGCCGATTACCAGAAGTACTACGACGCCTACTCCGAACACCTAGAGAGGGCTTACAGCTACTTAATTATGGCTGAGGTTCAGAGCGGCGAGTCAGCACTCAAACAAGAAGTGGCCTACGTACCGGAAGACTTGACCGCGAAGATCTACGCGCGCACGGCCTTCGGGGTCAAGATACCGGTCGTGGAGTTCGCCAGAACGGAAGTTAAGGGCGGGGCCATCTCTAACCTCTACTCTTCGCCCTATTTAGACAAAGCAGCGAAGGAGTTCGAAGAGGCTATGAAGTACTTAAACAAGGCTATAAACTCCGAGATGAGTATATACAGAATAATGAACGAGTTACGGAGGACCCAGAGACTCATAAACGCAGTCAAGTATTCCATCTTGCCAGAAATAGAAAACAACATAAAGTTCATCAAGAGGTCGCTGGACGACCAACAAAGAGAGGAGTTCGTAAGGTTGAAGCTGATAAGGAGTAAGTTGCAGAGCAGGAGGGTGGCATAATGAGCGCGGCGTTCCCCTCGAAGGAGGAGTTGTTGAAGGAGCTCCAAGCGACCGTAGAAGGCGCGTTCGCTAACTCGACTAACAAAGTAAAGAAGAAAGCAGAAGAGGTAAAGACGAAGTACCTTGCTAAGGTAAGTGAGCTCTGTCGTTCGGTCTCTCTCTAACCTTTAGAAGTATTTTTAAGTTCAAACAGTACGTTGCTCGAACGGAGGGATCAGAGCGTGAAGGCCGAATTGATGCCCAAAAGAGCGATAAGGAGCGTCCTACTGTCCATACTCTTCGTAACGCTCGTAGGCGCGAGCGCAGCCCTCGCCGCCGAGATGGGCGAGACGTCCCTAGGAACGGGCATGATGACCGGCCTCAAGGCCGTCGGCGCCGGCCTCGCCTTGCTCGGAGGCACTATCGGCGCCGGCTACGCCCTGGGCGCCACCGGCGCCGCCGGCATCGCCGTGATAAGCGAGAAGCCCGAAGAGTTCGGTAGGGTCCTGCTCTTCATAGGTATCGCAGAGACGCCGGCTATCTACGGAATAGCTATCGCGATAGTCATACTCTTCGCAATATAACAGCTTTTTTAGACACAGCGAAAATTAACGTCCCTTTGTTCGAGATCCGTGGGTAAAAGCGTGGACCGGTCGCTCGAGCTCTTCCAAATTGCAAAGAACTTGTTCCCGGGAGGGGTGAACAGCCCCATAAGGGCTGCTGTAAAACCGTATCCGTTTTACGTAAAGAAGGCCAGCGGCGCCACTTTAGTGACTGTCGACGGCGTAGAACTAATTGACTACGTACTGGGTTACGGCCCCTTAATACTAGGTCACATGCACCCTAAGGTCTTGGAAGCGGTGGAAGAGCAACTGAACAGAGGCTGGTTGTACGGTACCCCCCACGAACTCGAGATAGAGCTAGCAAAGAAGATAGTGAGCCATTACCCCTCTATTGATATGGTTAGGTTCGTGAATTCGGGGACTGAAGCGACGATGACCGCCATAAGGCTGGCCAGGGGTTTCACTAAGAAGAACAAAATAATCAAGTTCGACGGCTGCTACCACGGAGCACACGACTCCGTCTTAGTCAAGGCCGGCTCGGCCGTCTCGCACTTCGGGGTCCCCGGCTCCGCCGGCGTCCCAGAGGAGGTGAGCAAGCTAACCTTGGTGGTGCCCTTCAACGACGTTGAAGCGGTAGAGAAGGTGGCCAAGGAGAATCAAGACGACTTGGCCGCTATAATTGTTGAACCGGTGATGGGGAATGCCGGCGTAATCCCTCCCAAGGAGGGCTTCCTCAAGGAGTTGAGGAGGATCGCCGATGAGACCGGCGCGCTCTTGATCTTCGACGAAGTGATCACCGGGTACAGGCTGGGCTTGGGTGGCGCCCAAGCGAAGTTCGGCGTAGTACCGGATCTAACTACCTTAGGCAAGATAGTTGGCGGAGGCTTCCCGGTAGGCGTCGTCGGAGGTAAGAGGGAGATCATGGAATACCTAACCCCCTCTGGCCCAGTGTTTAACGCCGGCACGTTCAACGCGCACCCCGTAACTATGGCAGCGGGGCTCGCGACTATCAACGAACTCGAGAGGGGGTACGTCTACGAGGTCGCCAACAGCGCGGCAGAAAAGGTGGCCAAGGCGTTGGAACAAGAAGCGGTGGCCAAGTTCGGGGGCGTAGTGCACAGAGTGGCCAGCATGTTCCAGTGGTTCCCCGGGGTGGAAGAAGTTAACAACTACGCCGACGCCTTGAAGGCCAACAAGGAAATCTCGTTAAGGCTGCACGAGGAACTTCTGAAGAGAGGAGTATTCATAGCGCCGAGCTTGTTCGAAGCGTGGTTCACCTCCGCGGCTCACGGGGAGGACGTGGTCAACAAGACGTTGGAGGCCTTATCCGAAGCGCTAAAGGTGATATCTTGAAAATCAAGATAGCCGCGCGCGGGAGCAAACTCAGCTTAAAGCAAGTATCCATGTTCACCTCCTACCTCCTCAAGTTCTTTCCCGACTTGGAGTACGAAGTGATAACAGTCAAAACCACCGGGGACAAGGCCAACGCCCCTTTCGAGGAGCTCGCCAAAAGGGGCCTCACCGGCCTCTTCGAGAAGGAAGTTAACAAGGCCGTATTGGAGGGGAAGGCCGACGTGGCGGTCCACTCACTCAAGGACTTACCCACAGAACTGGACCCTAGGTTAGAAATAGCGGCCTTCTTGCCCCGCGACCCCCCTTACGACGTCTTGATCTCCAGGGCCGGCAACTACGACATATTTGACCTCCCCAAAGGCTCCGTGGTGGGGACCTCCTCGGCCCGCAGGAAGGCTTTAATCAAGAACTTGAGACCCGATCTCGTAGTAAAGGACTTGAGGGGCAACGTGGACACGCGCTTGGAAAAGCTGAGGAGGGGAGAGTACGACGCCATAGTTCTGGCCGAGGCGGGGGTGTCTAGGTTGGGACTTAATGTCGATTACGTTAGGCTCGATTGGAGGCTCTTCCCTCCCTCGCCCGGCCAAGGGATAATTGTAGCTGTAACTAGAAAGGGTAGCGAAATATCTGACCTGTTGAAGTCCATAAGCGACGTGAAAAGCGAGAAGCTCGCAACCGCCGAAAGGACCGTGTTGAAAGAGTTCGGTGGGGGTTGTTTCGTAGCGTTGGGGGCCATAGCTTTCGAAGAGGGAAGTTTGATTAGGCTGAGGGCTACGGTCTTAAGCCCCAGCGGGAGGGAGAGGGTAGACGTGGAGCTGATAGGCAAGGGCCCGGAGGAGGTAGGGATGAGGGCAGCAGAACGCTTGAAGGCCCTAAACCCGATGAAGACTACGGTGGGTTCCGAGGAGTGACGAAGTTCGCTAGGGCTGAGGCTCCTCGCTTTGGCCCCTCTTCACCCCAAACAGTCGGGAGGCCCGGTCCGAGGTTAGACCGGGCCCGTTTCCAGTCATCGCCGGGTGGAGGCCTTGGGTGGGGAGAGAAAAAAGTTCCTAGGAAGGCATCTAATGGTAAAGGGTAAGTACGTAGATTTAATATTAAGTGGTAAGAAGACCGCCACTATAAGGAAAGGTTACTGGGTTCCAAAGTATAAGGAAATAATTTTGCACGGGGGAGGGAGACCGTTCGCGGTGGCCGAAATCACGGAGGTCAAGCACAAGAAGCTGAAAGAGCTCACGCCCAACGAGGTCCGCGCGGACGGCTTCGAGAGTTTGGCCGAACTCAAGGAGGCGTTGAGGGGCGCCTACGGCGACATCAGCGACGAAGATACAATAACTGTAATTTCATTCAAAATAAAGAAGAAGTTGACCGAATTGGACGTCAAAGATCCGTACATGGGGTTGAAGCCAACCGAAGTAGCCAGGTTGGCCCTCAGGTACTTGGACCTCAGCGAGGAAGAGAGGAAGATACTGAAGACCCTAGTAGACACGGGGAGCTTGAGGGAGGCCGCTATAAGACTCTTCGGTGACATAGGCGCGCGCTGGAGGATTAGGAAGGTGTTAAAGAGGTCGCTCGCGGAGTTAGTCAAGAGAGGTTACATAGGGCCTAGGTAGCTCGGTTAGTAAAGCCTTAAATCCCCCGTTCCCGCAGCGGCCCCGGTAGGAGAGGTGAAGACCGTAGAGCTTACAAACGGGTCGAAGAAAAAGGTTGAAGACAGGATTGTGGGGCGGCACGTCTACGGTAACTTGTACGGCGTCGACCCGGCGAAGCTCTGGGACGAGGAGGGGTTGAAAGAACTCGTAAGGGAGGCTGCAGAGGTAGCAAACATGAAGTTGGTAGAGGTGAGGTCGTGGAAGTTCACCGGGTACCACGGGGGCGTATCAGTGATGGCACTAGTTCTAGAAAGCCACATAACTATACATACTTGGCCGGATTACGAGTACGCGACCGTCGACGTGTACACTTGCGGCGAGAGGAGCGACCCGTGGAGGGCGTTCGAACTAATCGTCGAGAGGTTAGAGCCGGAGGACTACGTGGTCCACTACAGCGACCGCAGTAGCCCTAAGAGGCCCTTGGGGGGCACAGCGGGTCGAATCCAGTAGTTTTTCAAAGTACTCACTGTGTGTAGGTAAGCGTCTAAGACCTCTTCCAGCGGGGCGAGCCTTATGTTGCGCCACGAGTACCTCACCTCGAGCTGAAAGGGCACGTGAGATACGGTGACCGCGTAAACCAAAGGCCTCCCGAAAGCCTCTTCCCAAGCCTCTCCTAAGTCCACCACGTCCCCTCCTAGTTCCCTCGCCTCGTCGCCTATCAGAACGAGCGCGTCAGCGTTCTTCGGGTCTTCCACGAAAGCGAAGTCCATACCTCTGTTCGTTAGGAACCAAACCGCTAAGGCCCTTCCCGTATATGATTGAGGTGTGACCCAAAGTTTGACCTTGTTGCCCCTTCTCAGAAACTTTAGCTTGACGTTTTCTATAGGTCCGGAGCCGTATATCGCCGGACACTTGAAACAAGGCTCGAGGCTCAACGAGGCAGCCGCTACGGAAGAAACCACGGCCAAGTCTACGTACTTATTAAGAAACATGTACAAACTCCTTTCCGGGGTGGTCCTAACTACCTCCCACCCCCTCACGTCAAAATGCTCCGTCAAAGGTTCCATGTACTTGATGCTCAAGAGCGCCGCCCTCATTCCGGTGCTCCAGAAAGTGTGGAAAGCATAGTTTATTTAACAAGGTTGTTGGGCATTAAGTGGGCGACGAGACCTTGAGGAGCGCAGTAGCGCTGCTGGCGCTATCGGCCATGGCGTTGGCCGCCGCTACGATAACCCTTACAGTAAACGACGGCAAGGTCGCCCTCTCTAAGATCGTCGTAGAAGCTGAGCGGGAAAAGTTCCCGTTCCAGTACGGAGAGAGTTTAGTGTCAAGCCAGCTGGTCGCGGTCGACAAGCTCTGGGGTGAGGGCTCGAGCGTCAAGGAGTCCTTTTCAACCAACAGCGCACTCACCCTCAGCTCTTCGCCCTTGAAGAAGGGACGCGCCGAAATAACGCTGAGTATAACGTCCGACCCGACGACTGTGAGCTTACACAGCAGGATTAAGGGTTCCGTCCTAGTATTGTTCTTTTATATACGCAACATGGACATAGTCCTTAACTCTGTTATAAACAAGCAAGACAACTCAGGGAACTTGACGATAGACGGCTTCGCCGAGCTCCCGTCTCCTAAGGTAACAGTGGAGAAGATGTTAAACACAATGATACCTAAGATAAAAGCTGGTATCGAGGATTTGGGACTAAAGGTAGTGGAGTTGAAGTACGAAGTTACTGGCAAGTCCCTACCTCCCACTAGCAAGGTCAAAATGTACGTAATCTTGAAAGGAGAAAGGGATAAGATAGTTGAATCGTTGAACAGTCTAGGGATACCAACATCGGAACTGTTGAACTTAATAAACATGAACGATACTGTAGTCAGAAAGGTTAACGCCCAAGCAAACCTGGAACTGTCCCTTAAGAGGTCCGGAAAAGAGCTCTTCACAGAAATAAGGGCCAAAGTGAGGGGAGAAGGCGTCTACCTTAACGATACCGTCCGTTACGAGCTCCGGAGCCGCTTGGAGCCCGTACTGAAGGCCCTCAACGTTACGGAGCTAGAGGGCTACTTGCTGCCTACCAATAACGTGACCAGCTCCCTCACGGTCAACGTTACAGGCAATAAAGTTAAAGCCAACTTCGTGTTCACGAACGTATACTTTAACAACACCGAGGAGTTGTGGAAGACGCTGAAAAGAATTGAAGATGAACTGGGCGTGAACTTCGAGGTCCTCTGTAGCGGAAAGGTATATGACATAGAAAGGGCTGCGTCCTCTTGCAAGGGCTGATTTTTGTCTAAAGGCCCCACATAACTCTGGGAGGGTGACTAAAACCTTGGGAAGGGTCTACGATTTAGCAAAGGTCCCTATGTCAAGGGTAGAAAGGTTAGACTTGGTAATCTTGCCTATAGGCTCTATCGAACGCCACGGAAACCACTTGCCGTTGGGTACGGACACGTTGATAGCGGAAGAGGTAGCGCGCAGGGTGGCGAAGAAGCTCTCGGAGAAGGGCTACCACGTCGGCCTCTTGCCCCCCATTTGGTACGGCTACACTTGGTCTCTGAGACACCTAGACGGTACGGTTAGCGTGGAAGCGGAGAACTTAGCCAAGTTCGTAGAAGACATACTGGTTACTTTGCCTTCTCCGAGGATTCCCCGGATCCTAATAATCAACGGACACGGAGGCAACAAAGAGCCCTTGGAAGTCGCCGTGAAAGAGGCCTTGAACAGGCTGAGCCCGGGAATAAAGATAGGCGCCGTCTCTTGGTGGGACATGGTCCCTAAGGAGGCGTTCCTACAAGCGTTCGGGACCTTGCCCTCCCACGCGTGCGAGATAGAGACGAGTATGGTAATGGCCATATGTGAAGAATGCGTTGACTTAGGCGACGTGGAGCCCGTGCCGCCGGCAGAGAGGAAGCTGTTGCGCTCCCTCTCGGAAACGCGAAGGGCGTTCTCCAGGGGGTACATGGGCGATCCGAAGAGGGCCAAGAAGGAGGAAGGCGAGAGACTCCTCGAAGTGGCTGCCGAAGAGCTGGCTAGGAGGCTGTTACGCGAGCTCGAGAGCGAGGAGGAAGTCGGAATAGAATAAACTTTTTTCTCTTATTTGTTCAAGAACGCCATCAACTTGGTCGTCCCGCTCAATGAAGCCGCGTCCAAGCTGAACGCCTTCAGTATCTGTCCTAGCGTGGACTCTATCGCTTCGTAGTACTTCTCCACGTCGACCTCCGGTAGCTTGGCCAGCTGCACGGGCTTCACGCCTTCTGCGCCCTTCACCTTAACGAAGGATACCACGTCACCTTGGTTGACGTGTATGCCGAACTTGGCTAGCATCTTCGCCGCCTTCACGTGCTGCGGCATGTTCTTAGTGTAAGACTCTATGGGCTTAGTAAGTTGCATGTGGAACGCCAACTCGTCCAAGTCGTAGTACTGCCTCTTGAGGTTCATATACAACTCTTTCACTAAGTTCTTGACTTCTTCGCGCGTCTTCACTACCTCTTCCGGGCTCTGGGAGTTCCTGATCATTTCTATCATTTTTATGAACGCCTCTTTGACGAACTGCGGGGTATTCCTCTTCTTCCCCAACAACCCCTTGACGTCTATCTCCCCTCCCGGGTACACACCTATGTAGTTCTTCTTTAGACCTGTGAACGCTACGAACCTATAGGTCTTATCTATTTCTATTTCTAAGCCGAAGTTGTTCTTGACCCACTCTATGATGTCGTCTAACAAGTTCTGCGGAGGGTCCCAAAGGAACATCGAGTCGGTATCTCCGTATAGAACGGCGATCTTGTTTTTCTTAGCATAATCCATAGTACTCTTTATGGCGAACCTCCCGTAAGCGGTGATGCTCTCGGCCGCCGGAGGGCAGTAAAGCTCGAAGCTCTCCGCGCCCAAGACGCCGTAGGACGCGTTTATGTATACCTTCATTGCTGACTGAACGGTGTCGTACCACATTTTCATCTTGTCGTCCAAGCTTTTGTCCTTCGCTTTTTTCTTGTATATTTTAACTCTGTAATCTCTTAACAACCCGACTATCTGGGAGGTTATGCCCTCGACGTCCTTGCATATCCTGTGCCCCACCTCCGGAACCTCGTAGTAGTTCTTACACTTCGGGGCGTTCACCGTCTCGTAACTTATGTTATATTGCTTAATTATGGTTGGATACAGCGACGCGAAGTCCAATACAACTACATTGAAGAATATACCGGCGCTGGGCTCGAAGACGAAGGCTCCTTGGTAGCTCTTCCCCTTTATTATCGCCGAACTCTTCACGGTCCCTTTCATCGAAATTATATCCTCTTTGTTAGGGATGAGGTACTTCCTCCTGCGGTGCTCCCAGAAGAACAAGTTCTTGATCCACGCGGACACTTGCTTCCTAGTTAGGTCTTCTATCCCGAGCTTGGAAATTCGGGCTATCAGTACCATCAACTTCCACGGCAAGTAGTCGTTAAAGGTGAAGAGTTTCAGCGTGAGGTTGGCGTCGCGGAAGTTGTAATGGGCCAGCTCGTAATAGTTAAGCTCGCTTATCGACTTGGTCAGTTGGACCTTGTGCTCGCCGAGGAGCGCGCCCGCGACGGCGTCCAAGTTAACTTCCTTATACTTGTTCCCGAATGCGTAGGTCTTTATCGCCGCTATGTCGTAGAAGCGGTAGAGGTCTATGTGTATTCCGTGTTTTATCTCGAACTTGTCAGAACCCTTCTTAAATATTATCATCTCCTTGGGTATTCCGAGCTTGAGCGCCCTGTTGTAAAGGTAGGCGAGGTCGAAGTTGTCGCCGTTGTAAGTGAGCAGTACCGGGTAATCCCTTATAATTCTCATAACCTCTATCAACATACTTTTCTCAGAGTCGTAGAACTCCACCTCGTAGTCCTCTTCGGCGAGCTCCTTGAGCTGATCTTCGGTGAGCTTAAGGTTTTCTCTAATTAGTACGAGGACTTTCTTAAGGCCGTCGTTAGAGGAGAGGGCCACCGAGATGACCGGGTACTGAGCGGTCTCGGGGTCCGGTATCCTGCCTATGGCGGGCGTAAACACCTCTATGTCTATTGCTATCGCTTTGACCGTCGGAGGCGGGGCCTCGAAGATGGGTATCCAAGATATGGCTAGGCGCTTGAACTCGTCGCTCTCCTCCTCGAAGGCCTTTAATACCTTCTCCACTTCTCCCTCGCTGACCTTGTAAGGAACGGGGAAGAGCTTGTTATTCTTAATTTTGTACTTCAAGGTGGGGACTAGGCCTATGTCGTAAGTGTAGTTGTCGTGGTACTTTATCTTGGCCTCCCAAGCCTTGGGCACCTTCTCCCTGAGTTCCCTCACCGCCAGGGGGTCTGTCGTGTAGATCTTCGTCAACTTCCTATTCTCAAAATGGAGTAAGTCGTAGCGGTAGACCACCTCCATCCCCGCGAAGTTCTGGTGCTTGTGCAGCCCCAGCTTCCTGATCTCCTCTGGGGTCAAGTTGGTTAGGAAGTACGGCTTGTGACCGAAGGCATCTACCCACTCCACGACCTCGTGGCGTTCCTCGTCATATAACAAGAGGACAGCCTTGTTCCTCTTACCGTCGTAGACCACTTGCAGTAGGTAGTACTCGCCGTCCCCGGCCTCCCGTCTAGGCTGCGCCAGCGCCGCGTACCTCCGGTCTCCGGAGTTGACGAACTTCTGGAACTGTGGATCTACCTTCTTCGAGACGATTAGATTGACTATCTTGTTTTCTATCTTCTCCGCGCCCTCAAGGGGCCTCTTCGGAGCCTTCTCCTCTACTGGCTTGGGGGCCTTTAAGGCCTTAGACCCGTCGTTGGCTTGTTTCTGCTTGAGGAAGTCTAGGAGCGTCGGTCCCCTTCGGGGTTTCTTCACTACTTTAGCCCCGGCCTAGCCTTAGGGGGGAGATGGGTTGATAAGCCCGCGGTACTCCCGAGGGCTCTAAGCCTCAACGCTTTTTAAAGAACATGTCCAACGTGCTCTGCTTAGTGCTGAGCTTTTCCTTCCAGGCCTTCATTAAGCGCTCTATCGCCTTTCTCACGCGCTCCTCGTTGAAGTCGTGTTCGTACACTAGGATTTCAATTATCTTTTGGGGGTCGGGCCTCCTCCACACGAGCTCGTAGTCGTCGGTCACCTGGGGGTTCAAGAAGAAATTATACGCCTCCAAGTACAACTCCTTGTCATCGACGCCTAGGGCAGTAAGCACCCTCTCTAAGTCACCATAGCTCTTCACGTACCTTAAGGCGGTCTTCGGCCCGACGCCCTTCACCCCGGGCGTGTAGTCGGTCCCTATCAAGACGGCTATTGCAACGAGCTGCTCTCGGGTTATGCCCAACTCCTCCAGCACACACTTCAAAGTTATTTCCTCGGGCTTCACTTCGACGTACACGTTCTTGTTAGGGAGCTTCCTGCGCCCACTCACGGCCAAGTTCCTAACCAAGCGAGGAGAGCCGAAGAGCAAGGAGTCGTAATCTTGACTAGCAGACGCCCAGACGTCTCCCTTAGCGGCCATGTAGGCCGCTTGGGCCTCTCCCTCGCTGGGGGCTTGTACCCACGGGACCCCCATAGCCTCGAGCAACCTCTTAGCTTCTTCTACCATCTCCTTCGTCAGCTTTGCGCTCATCTGGGCGTACTTCCTAGCTTCCTCGACGTCCCCCCTCCTAACTGCCTCCTCGTACTTCTTCTCGGCCTCTTGCTTGAGTTTCTGCCTCCTCTCTATCTCGCGCGTCTTGAGCTTGGGAGGGGCGCCGTCGAAGACGTAGGCTACCTTTATTCCGTTTTCCAACATGTTGATTGTTCTGTAGAAAAGTCCGGAGAGGTGGCTGGTCACGCGCCCTTTGGAGTCCATGAGGGGCCTGCCGTCTTCGCCCCTTATGGCAGCTAAGAACTGATACAAGGTGTTGTAAGCGTCGAGGGCCACGCTCTTGTTCGACAAGGACTTTAGCTCTAAGGTCTTCTTGCACTTGCTGGGGATGAGTTCCCTTAGGGCTGTAACGCCCAAGACACTTCCCTAAGCGATTTCGACGACGAGAGGGTTTATCGCTCGTTCTGGATAAGGGCTACGCTCAGTCGGCTCACGTCTTCTCCATTACTCATAGTCTTGACTAGGCCGTTGAGCTCTAAAATCATTACGGCTTTAACCACGTCTCTCAAACTGACGTCGGTATTCTTGTAACTCATGTCGCTTTTTATTGCTTCCAAGATCTCTTCAACAGTAAAGTAGATCTCCTTGCCGCCCCCTTGTAGTATGGTAAGGGTCTTGAGTATGTTGTACACGGAAAGGTAAAGCGGTCTGGATTTCCAAACGCTCTGACCCTTCCTCATCGAGCCCACCTCACGTGTATATGCTAGGCCCGCCCTTCTTCGCGACTTGGACCCTTTGCTTCGCCCTCTCCATGAACGTCTCGTAGAACTTTAACATCTCCGGCGTGATGCTCGGCTTCACCCTCTTCAAGGCGTTTAAGAAGTGCCTCATTGATACTTTAGTAGTATTGATGTTTTCTCTCATTGCCTCCATGCCAGCCTCCCTACAGAGGGCCTCTAGGTCCGCTCCGGTGTAGCCCTCAGTCATCTCGGCCAGCCTCCACAAGTCTACGTCCATGTCCAACGGCATGTTCCTAGTGTGGATCTTTAGTATTTGGAACCTCGCCTCCTTGTCCGGCGGCGGGACGTAGATCAGCTTGTCGAACCTCCCGGGCCTCAGCAACGCCGGGTCGACCATATCCGGCCTGTTAGTAGAAGCTATTACAACTACGTTGCCCAACCTCTCTATGCCGTCCATCTCGGTTAGCAGCTGGCTCACTATCCTTTCCGTCACTTGGGTGCTCGTGTCCATCCCCCTAACGGGGGCAATGCTGTCTATCTCGTCGAAGAACACTATGGTCGGGGCCGCTTGCCTGGCCTTGCGGAAGATCTCCCTTATCGCCTTCTCGCTCTCGCCTACCCACTTGCTCAAGATCTCCGGTCCCCTGACCGCTATGAAGTTCGCTTGGCTCTCCGTGGCAGCCGCCTTGGCGAGCAAGGTCTTACCGGTACCGGGAGGGCCGAAGAGGAGTATCCCCTTCGGCGGCTCTATGCCGAGCCTGCGGAAGGCCTCCGGATACTTTAGAGGCCACTCGACCGCCTCTCTCAGCTGTTGTTTCGCCTCCTTTAGGCCTCCGACGTCCTCCCAGTGCACTTCGGGGGTCTCTATGTATATCTCTCTTAAGCCGGAGGGTACTATGTCCTTGTACGCGTTTATGAAATCCTCCATAGTAACCTTCATCCTGTCCAACAGGTCCGGGGGTATCTCGCCCTTGTCGAGGTCTATCTCCGGCAGGTACCTCCTCAGCGCGTAGAAGGCAGCACTCCTCACGAGAGCTGCCAAGTCCGCTCCGGTGTAACCGTGGGTCATTTCGGCGAGCTTCTCTAAGTCCACGTCCTCAGCTAAGGGCATGTTTCTAGTGTGGATCTGCAGTATCTCAAGCCTGCCCTTCTTGTCAGGTAAGGGTATCTCTATCTCGACCTCTAACCTCCCGGGCCTCCTGAGGGCGGGGTCTATGGCGTTCGGCCTGTTGGTCGCGCCTATTACCACAACCCTGCCCCTCTCTTGGAGGCCGTCCATCAAGGTCAACAACTGAGCGACGACCCTCTTCTCGACCTCTCCGGTTACCTCCTCCCTCTTGGGGGCAATTGCATCTATCTCGTCTATGAATATTATGCTCGGAGCGTTCTTGCGCGCCTCCTCGAAGATCTCCCTAAGCCTCTGCTCGCTCTCGCCGTAGTACTTGCTCATTATTTCTGGCCCGTTGATGGGTATGAAGTGGGCATCTATCTCGTTGGCTAGGGCCTTGGCCAACATGGTCTTACCGGTACCGGGAGGGCCGAAGAGGAGCACTCCCTTCGGGGGCTCGATGCCCAACCTCTTGAAGATTTCAGGATACTTCATAGGTAGCTCTATTAGTTCTCGTAACTTTCGGACCACGTTTTCAAGGCCGCCTATGTCCTCCCAAGTTACCTTGGGTACCCTAGCATGTTCGACATACTTCTCTAGAATCATTATATTTGTGTTCTTCGTTATTTTTACTACACCGCTGGGCTTGGTGTTGACGACGACGAAGGGTATAGTTTGACCCAGTATAGGTATCATTACCGTATCCCCCTCAACTACGGGCCTATCCATCAACTTTTTCTTGGCATATGGTATGAAGCCCTCATCTATGCTTACGCTGAAGTTCGCCGGGGCGAGCTTTACCACCCTAGCTTCCTTTACTTTCGCCTTGCGTACGTAGACCTTGTCGCCCACGGTTACGCCGGCGTTCTTCCTTATGAGGCCATCCATCCTGATTATGTCTAATCCTTGGTCTTCGGGGTACGCAGGCAAGGCTATGGCGGCAGTGACCCTCTTGCCCTCTATCTCAACTACGTCCCCGGGGGCGACCCCTATGAGTTCCATTATCATTCTGTCTATTCTAACCCTTCCGTGACCTACGTCCTTCTGCTTAGCTTCCATTACCTTTAGCTCAACGCCTTTAGGGTTGACCCTCTCCGGGACGGCCACTCCCTATGACCCTTCCGCAGTCCTATTCGAGGTTTTTAGGTCAACACCCCCGACCTTCAAGATACAGCCCTTCCCTTCGGTAAACCGGAGGAGGACCTCGTCCCCGTCCCGCAGCCCGAGGGGGCCGGTTTTGTCGACTAAGGGGAGCTTGGCCATAACGCACCCGGCGACCGCTATCGGGTCCGCCTCGCCCTCAACGACTATCGCGAGGGGGGCGTTGTTGTAATACCTCAAGGCGTAGATTACGTAGGAGCCTACCGTGGACCCTCTGACCCCCTTAACGACCAGCACTTTGTTTTTGATCGACCTCCCGTCGTAAAGCGTCCCCTTTAGAGGGTCCACCTCGCCCAAGAAGCTTAAGGGGTGCTCCACCTTTACTACGACGCCTACGACGTCTCCTCCCCCTACTAGCGCGCGGCCGCACGCTAGGCGCTTGCTACGTCCCTCAACCTCACCAACCATACGTCCAACCCCCTCCTCTTCAAGTAGAAATAAGTCTTAGCGCTGGTGGTCGCCACCTTCCTTATCCCCATTTTGTCTATAGGCGAAACGACCAAACACGTACCTCTGACGAACTTAACTCCCTTCTTGGATAGGCTCTTGATCACGTCGTTGGCCCTCTCGTAAAGCCTAGGAGCCACGGCGACCCAAACCTCTTTTTCCACTTTTTCCTTTATCAAGTTGTCCAACTCGACCAATTCCTTTAAGGAGGCGTGGGGGCAGCCGTGGAACACGAGGTCCGCGTCCTCTACGCTGCCGAACATGTGCTCCACATCCTCGCGCCCGATCTCGACCTTCTCCTCCTCGCCCAAGAGGTAGGTCTTGGGAGGGGTCACCCCTTCTATTACCATCATCGCCAAGCCGCCGGAGGCCGCGGAGGCCGCGAGCATGTACTTTAGGTGATCTCGCGGGGGCGGCGGGACCTCGAGGCGCGGTATGCCTTGTCCTATCCTCTCGCCTATAGCGTAGCCCACCGCGGACCACTCCGCCGCGTCCGTCGGTCGGAAACCTAACCTTATGCGGGAGTCGGTCCTCCTGTTCTCGAGCACTTGGAGCCCGGCCTCGTATATCTTCCCGGCGATGGCCGCTGCCACGGCGACCGGGCCTCCCTCCCTATTAGTGAAGGCGCCCAGTACGGTGTTAGCGTAGATGACCGCGCTGCTCTCCCCCCAAGCGAGCCTTTCAAAGGGCTTGGGCTCCCTCAAGTAGTACGGCGTACACGTCAGCGAGGTGTCGAATCCCATCTTTTCAAAGGCTTCCAGTATTCTTATTTGACCTTTAACGAAGTTCTCGTCTACCTTTATGATGTCGGAGTATGGGTCAAAGCCTATTGGGTTGACCGTAGAATAGACGCTAACCTTGGCTCCGCCCTTCACGAGGCTCTCAAGCCAGTGGACGCCGGGCTCGCCTATAGTGGCGTAGCTGACCCCGGAGGCGTGGGCGTGGGATATGGGGACCAACCTCTCCGCGCCCAGGACCTCCCCCACCTTGACGAGTATCCTCATAGCTTGGGACAAGGCCTCGCCATACTCCCCCGAGAGGGCCCTCTCTTCCTCTTTTGTGAGCATCATCTTACCATTGCCTCCGCGAACTCCTTAAGTTTTACGTATGGATCGTCAGCCTTCACTACGGCTGAAGCGACCAAGACTCCATCAGCACCTAGCTCGATGGCCTTTCTGACGTCCTCGCCGCTGGAGATCCCGGCCCCCACTAGGACCGGGCCCGCGAAGCCGGTCCCCTTAACGGCTCTTACCGTCTCCACCACCGTCTCCGGCCTCGCGCGCGAGACCGAGACCCCGGTGCCTATCAGTTCCGGAGGCTCCATCGCTATCATTGAAGGCCTCAGGGCGGCGACCGCGGCCGCAGTGTTAGGGGTGGGGGCGCACACCAAGCTCTCTTTTCCCGCACGCCTTAACTTAGAGACCACGAGCTCTATCTCGTCAAGCCTCATCCTCTTCTCGCTGTGATTAATTATGCTTCCATCTATTATCTCCTTTATGCCCTCTAATATGACGGAACCCGTGTGGGCCCCAGGCTCCACTGGGTCTAGGTGTTGAGCGTATACCTTAGTAACTTCAACAATGTCCTTCACTTCCTTCAGCTCTGTATGAGGGGGCGCTATTATCGTAGTAATCGAGTATTCCTTGGCTACCTTGTCTATAGCCCTAGCTAACCTCAGTAGACGTGCGCCGAAGGAATATGGGTAATATACCTTCGCGTTGACGGCCAGTATCATTCATACCTACCCCTTCTTAAGATGTGTACAGCACTTTAACCTCAGCTTCCCCCTTTGTCATCTTCGCGAGCTTATCCATTATCTCGCCTTGCAAACCGGCCGGTATCTCTATTTCAGCGACCAAGCTTCCGTCCGACTTCCAATCCATCGACTTGATCTCCCCTAGCTTCTTGAGTTCAGAGTAAGCGCGGCCCGAGTACTTGGGAGGTATTTTAACTTGAATAATGGCCTTCGCTATCTTGATTGGAATTATTCTAGATATGGCCCTGACTATCTGCATAGCTTGTTCTTCCACGCTCTTGTAGGGGTCTACGCCGACCTTGGCCCTCTCCATGGCCGCCTCTATCCTCGCCGGAGGAATCGGGAGTTTGGTCTGGGGATCTATCGCGTTCTTGGCAATGTAGTTAATTATTTGACGTTTCTTCTGCTCTATAATTTTCCTCCTCTGTTCGGCCGTGAGCTGTATCTCGCCTTTAGTGATTATCTCTAAAGCAACCTTCTTCACGTCGTCCGTTCCAAACACCTTCTTTAAAGTCTCTGGGGAGACTCTGTCGCCGCTGCCCACGTCCTTGTATATCGTATCAGCAATTAGAACCTCTTCTATCGGTATTTGCTTACCGGACTTGAGTTCTAGAGCTTTATCGGGGTCCACCAAGATTTCGAACTTGTGGCCCTTGTACTCGTACCGGGCGACCACGTAATTACGCTTCAAGAGGTCTTCCCTCTCTTACCCTCGCCGAGCGGAATTGAAGTTTAGCCCTCTTCGGCAGCCCGATCCTGCCTACTTGGATCCCCTTTTTAACCATCAAACCTTTAGCCTCGAAGTCTAAGTTCCACATGTAGTATGGTCTCCTCTTATCGTTGAGTTCTAGAATGCCCTCTATTATTTTCATTATTTTAATTTCCCTAGACTCGCCGGATCGTAACACTCTGGAAGCGTCAAAATGCGTTTGGTAAACGTTTATACAAGGGTAGAACTTACCGTCCGCGCTCAACCTCAGTCGCGTGCACCCCGCGCAGAAGTAAGGGTTGCCGACGGGCTCTATCAGCTCGACGAAGTTCTTGCCCAAGTAATACCTAGGCCTATTGTGTAGTTCTCTGACTTCCTTTTTATCAGCAACCTCCTCGAGCCACTTCTTCAACCGCTCTATGGGCTCTCTTGAGTGGCGCTCGCGGAATATGTGGGCCCCGTTGCCTACTGGGTGCAACTCGATCACGTGAACGGAGGCTCCCTTTCCTATGGCGTACTTCACTATCTCTTCCACCTCGTCCTCGTTTATCCCCCTCAAAACGACCACATTTACCCTGACCTCTATGCCGTTTTCTAAAGCCTTTTCTATCCCGTTCAACACGCGGTTAAGGGCGTCGACGCCCGTTATCCTTCTAAATCGCTGCCTCTTGAGGCTGTGTAAACTAACGTTTATCCAACTCACGCCGGCCTCCTTGAGGCCCTCTGTCCTCTCCGGCAGCAAGAAGCCGTTGGTAGTGATGGATATCTCCTCGAACCCGTGTTCTTTAAATGAATGAATTATTTCTTCTAGGTCGCTTCGGAGCAACGGCTCGCCCCCGGTGAACTTGACGTACTTTAATCCGAGCCTCGAGGTGGCTTCCGCTATCATGTCGTAATCGTTGACGGAGAGCTCGTCAAACGAGCCTCTACCCGCGCCTTCGGAGTGGCAGAATATGCAATTGAAGTTACACCTCTCCGTAACGGACACCCTTAAGGTCGCCAGGCTTCTGCCGTAGGCGTCGCGGATCATAGCCCGACATCTCTGGATCTCTAAAGCGACTAGAGCGTTAGAAACGTATTGCCGTTACCTCGAAGGCGGCAGCGACCAAGAGGTACAGTACTGATTTAACCAGATCCGGTTTCCTCCGCGTCGTCGCTAAAGCGTATGCATAGAGTTCCAGAAGCGTGTGGGCGCCGAGTACTACATTTAGGGGGTAACCTCGGGAGAGCGAGGAGCCTACGAGGGCCGTGTAGCTGACCGCGAAGCCGTAGTACCCCTTCCCCAAAAGGGCGCTCAATATCAGAATCAATATATTATGTTGGAAGATCCTCGCGATAGCCAAGAGGGGGTCCGAGCGCCTCGCAAAGTCAGCTATTTCCACTATTTCCCTTTTAATTGCGGAAGGGACGTCACACTTGAACAAAGAAACCAGCGCGACCGTTATCCAGCCCAGTAGGAACAATTTCGTTGGGTCGTCGGGCGCCTTAACGTGGAACACAATGCCAATTACTATTGGGATAAGGATGCACATCATTAGGGCGTTGCCACCAAAACCCCCTTACGGGCGGGGACGTTAACCCCTCTCACGGTGACGCTTATAGGAGCCCAAGGCTCGGGCGCCTTGCCCCCAAAGGCGATGGACTTCCACCCCTCGCGTACGACCACGTCGCTGGGCTCTTCGTTCAAGGCCACTACGGGGTAAGTCCCGTTGCCTATCAACACGTTGATCGCTTCCCCGCCCCACACCGCGTAGCCCCACGCGTCGCCTCCAACGAGACGCTCCGGAGGCCTTCCGAGCACGAAGAGCTTTCCACTTATTCTAATCCACTTTACCGCGCGCACTTCGAACTCCTCCGTCCTGCACCGACCGTCTTCGGTGCAGACCTTGAAGCTTAGCGTCGCCATATTCTCCAACCTCCATAGACAACAATAAAATATCCTATATTTAGTTAGCCCAGAGGGTAGCGAGGAGTGCCGCCGTTCGTGCGCGACAGAGACGAGGACGTCGCAGTGTTATACCCCTTTATAATGAGACAAAGAACACTAGACATAAGGTTCCTCGTAGTTAAGATGAGAGCCGACAAGAAGGATGAAACACTAAAGAAGATGTTAGATCTCTTGATGTCTAAAGATATAGACGTGTTACACATGATTAGAGGTCCGACCGACGTTAAGGCAAAATCTGTAACATACATATTCGTACTCAACATGAGGAGGGCTAGCATAACTATAGAGGCGCTAGTTCAAGAGCTAAAGAAGATGGAAGGGATAAAGGACGTAATGAGCAAGACCGAGAAATTGGGCGACATAACGTTCTTCCCCAACGCCTTTCCGCTGTACACCTACGACCGGGCAGTGGTGCTGAGTTCCGACTTCTTGAAGGCTTTATTTAACTCGTTCTACGCTTACTTCAAGCAACCCGCCTTGGCGGCCAGCATACTGTACCAACTGGGCATGAGGGTTGGGTACTCGCTGGCAAAGGAGATACACGAAGAAACCAAACATACGGGCGAAGTTCTCATCAGAGACGTATTGGATTTACTTAAGAGCTTTGGGATAGGGAACTTCGACTTTAAGGTCTCAAGGCTAAAACACGGAGAATATACGTTTAGATTAGAGAAGAGCTTGGAGGCAGAAGTAGTCACAATAAAGGGGCCCAGATGTCACTTCACCCGGGGGCTGCTCAGCGGCATAGTGTCCTTTGTAGAAGGGGAGTACGTACAAGTTCAAGAGACCAAGTGTTCGGAGGGCTCCCCGTCTCCGTGCATCTTCGTAACCCTTCGGAAAAAGTGAGTCCCCAAGGCGCTTAACATTTGGAGAGCCTCTTTACCACCTCTTCCATCCGAGCCACGGTCTCCTCGTCAACCACGTGTTCTATCAAACATGCCACTTCTTCCGCCTTCTTCTCGTCCATATGAACGACGTCAACGAAAAATTCCTTTATCTTCTTGAATTTCATCATGAGCTCGCGCGCTCTTCTCAACCCCTCTTCGGTGAGGCTCACCCGCCCCTGCGAGTAGGTGGCCAGCCCCATCTCTTGGAGCTTGTTTATGTATTGTAAGACCGTCGGGGGCTTTAGGCCCATGGCCCTTGCCACTTCTTTCAACCGTACGTCTCCCTTGCTCGTTTGAAGGGAGTAAATCACCTTCAAGTAGTCTTCAAAGCGCCTCCCGTAGGTGCTCATGACTTCTCCAGCTTCTCCAAGACCGCTTCAACTTTTTTATCCATATCTAGTTCTTTATCGAACCTTACGTCGGCCCTCATCACCATGACCACCCTTTTAACCCCTTTGTCGCGCAACCTCTCCACGATCTCTTGAGCCAGCGCCCCCGCCTCCTCCAACGAGGGCAGCTTTACCACAGTACCCATGGGGGTGACTCTGAACTCCAAGTTCCTTTTTCGAATGACGTCAACGGCCTCCGCCACCAAGTCGGAGACGCTGGGGCTGCAAGTACCCAGCGGCAATACTTGGTATTCTACGAGATACACGCTCCCACCAACGGAGGGCCGTAGAAGAGGAGACTATAAAGAGAGCGTTCATATCGTGTAGGGGAGACGGCGTGGTCAAGCTTAGGGTGAAGGTAGTAACTTGGGAGGACGTTGTCCGCTGGACCAAGGAGTTGGCCTTCGTAATACTCGAATCTGGGTACAAGCCTGACGTAATAGTTGCGATCGCCAGAGGCGGCCTTACGCCCGCCAGGCTGCTGGCAGATTACATGGACGTCATAGATATCTTGTCGCTGAAGGTAGAACACTGGGTAGAGACCGGGAGCCACCAAGAGGAGGCGGTGATCAAGTACGCCGCGCAAGGGATCGACTTGAGCAACGCGAAGGTCTTGATAGTCGACGACATTTGCGATACTGGGAAGAGCTTAATGGTAGCTAAGGACTATGTCGAAAAGTACTGGAAGGCGAGACAAGTGAAGTTGGCAACTATGCAATACATAGAGCCCGTGGCTCAGATAAGGCCGGACTACTTCGTGGACTTGGTGAGGGACTGGACGTGGTACATGTACCCGTGGAATTACGTGGAGGACATGGTCAACCTAGTTAAAAAGATATTGAAGGAACACGCGCCCTTAAGCTTGCAAGAGATAATAATAAAGTTCCAAGAGTGGTACAATATAACGCCTCCCATACCGCTTTCGGAAACTCTGAGAGTAATGGAGTATAGGGGTCTAGTGAAGAAGGTAGACGGTAAGTACGAGCTGAGCTAAAGTTCTATGGGCTCATTTTTATACGTACCTTGAGGGATCCTTAAGGGGGTGCCAACGACGACTTACGACTATTTCGTCCTCGGAGGAGGACCCGCGGGGGTCGCGGCCGCGTACTTCCTCAGTCAAGAGGGGTACAAGGTACTCCTAGTCGAACAGAGGCCCCACTTAGGGGCCAAGCCTTGCGGCGGGGGCGTGCCCACTCAGCTGAACATGACGCTGACTGTTCCGGCGGACTCCATTTTGAACAAGATAAGGTCGTTGACCCTCTACTTTAACATGAAACACGTAGGGACGTGGGACGCGAAGGAAACGATATTCTATTTGATAGATAGGACTAAGTTCTTGGAACACTACTCCACTTCCTTCGACGTCGCCCTCAAGACGTCGGCAAAGGTAACTCACTTGTATGCAACCATTAATAACGAAAAAGTTGACATTTCTAAGGTGATAATTGCCACAGGGTACTCGTGGAGGTTCCGAGAACGCGACATGCTGGCGCAAACCCTACAGTACTACGTGAAAGATATAAAGATAGATGATCCGAGCGAGATGAAATTCTACTTCTTCAAGGACTTGATAGGCTACGCGTGGTTCTTCCCGTACGGAGAGAGGGAGGCGAAGGTGGGCATCGGCGGCCTAGACGTGACGGTAAATCAACTCAAAGTGAGGTTAGATATGCTCCTAAAAGAACTTAATATCGATACAAGCTCGATAACTAGGATTGATGGGGCACCCATAGACATGGGCGGGATAAAGCTGGAATGGGCCAAAGAGCCCACCTACGTAGTGGGCGAGGCGTTGGGCGCCGTAATGCCATTAACTGGAGAGGGCATAAGGCCGAGCATACTCACCGCCAAGGTCTTGGCCCACGCGATAGCCCGCGAAAAGGACTATCGGGAGGTATTGGGAAGCATGAAGTTATACAAAGCAACCCAGCTCCAAGCGAAGATTCTGAAGAAGGTCAGGAAGGAGGGGAAGGTGCCGACGCTAAAGGAGCTAAGCCCGAAGAACGTGGAGGCCATCTATAAGTTTGGGATGGGAGAGGCAGGCATCAGAGAGTTCTTAAGTATACTGCCCAAGGCGTTCTCGCTGTCCCTCCTCAAGAAGCTAATTTAAGGGTGACAGCGTGCCCGACAAGCCCGTAGAGCTAGACGAAATAGATAAGAAAATTATAGAGATCCTTCAAAAGGACGCCAGAACGTCGTTTTCCAAAATTGCCAAGATGTTGGACCGCAGCGAAGCCACGATACACCTGCGCGTAAAGAAGCTCCGCGAGATGGGCGTACTTAGAGGTTTCTACGCTGACATCGATGCATCGAAGATAGGGAAGGACACTATAGCTTTTATATTAATCAAGATAGACGCTAACAAGTACCCGGAGACGGTCAAAGATATCGTGAAATTAGAGGACATCTACGAAGCTTACGACGTAACGGGCGAGTACTCCCTCTTGGTAAAGACTGTCGTTAGGGATAGGGAGGAGTTAGCGAGGCTGCTGGACTTAATAGGTAAGATGGAGGGGGTGCAAGAGACCTACACGATGTATGTGTTAAGGGTTCTCAAGGAAGTTAAGTCAGTTAGGGTCGACTGAGCTTGGGCTTAACGCGGGGGGCTAGGAATAAGACTGCCTCGCCCCGCTCCAGCTCGCCCAACAGGGCGCTCTCGGGAGGCGCTGGTTTGCCTTTGTGTACGAACACCCCGGCCTCCGTTGGCACCTCGAGGGCCTCGAAGACTTCTCGGACCCTCCTCGCTCCGCCCACCTCCGCCCACGCGTAAGTACCTTGACCTACTATCAGCAAGTTTCCATTGCCAGTAACTTCGGCCTTCGGTTCCAAGGGCCTCTCGTCCAGTTTACCGACTTTTCTACGAAGAGAACAAACGGAGCAGACCTCGCCCCACGCGGGGCCCCCACAGTACTTACACGCGTTGGGCTCGCCTTCCCCCTCGTTTCCGCCCTCGCGCCTTACTACGTAATTAAGTAAGTTGATCCTAACGTTCCCATACCTTTCCTCCAGTTTCAGTATTGTCTCCTTAACGTAATCCACGAACGTGGACCGCGGCTCGTACAAGGGACACGAGGCCTTCAACCACGGCAGCTTCTTTGATAACAAGAAGGTCATTATTTCCTTCTCGCCTATCCAAAACAAGGGCTTCACGCGCCCGCGGGCGGGACCTTTGGGCCTTTCGACCGGCCTCACCTTCTTCAAGCTCTGGAAGTCGCCCCTCAATATGTAAGACAAGGCCCACGAGGCCATGTCGTCCATGTTGTGACCCGTCGCGATGTACTCGATGCCCAACCTCCGGGCCAAGAGCTCTAGGGCGTGACGCCTAAGTTTCGAGCATATGGAACAGGGCGCCCTCCTAAGCTTCTTATACGAAAGCGCTGTAAAGCCGTACAACTCTTTAGCGTACACCGTATAATGAGTAACTCCCAGCTCTTCGGCGACGCGCTTAGCCAACTCTGCTTCCAACGAAGTGTAGTTAGGCACCGTATCGACGGTTGCCGCTACTACCTCTGTCCCTACTTTCTTCAATAGGTACAGTAGGGCGACGCTGTCCTTCCCTCCGGAGAGCCCTAGTAACACCCTCTTGGGGAGCTCGACCTTCTTCAACCTTTTAATTAGAAACTCCTCCAAGTGACGTTTGCAGAGTCGCAAGCGGGCGTACTTAATCGTTATTATTGCTTCTCTATCACAAAATGAACACCTAGGTCTCTTCACCTCGCTCATCGTAGTTCAGCTAACACGCTCCTCGAGTGTGCCCTCTTAACGACAGCCGTTATCCAGCTGCCTACGGGCAAGGGCTTGACTATTTCGACGGTGAGGGGGTAGCTGGCGGGCTGTCTTGCATAACTAACCCCTTTCTCCACCTTTTCCACGACCAAGTTCCTGAGCACGGTCCCTGGCGGGACCACTTTCTTCAACATCCTCTCTTGCCACTTCATGACGTACTTCCGGAAGCCTTCGTAACCTTTCGAGACGACCACCTTCTTCGTGAGGGAGTAGGCTTGCGTCCCCGGGAGCAAGCTCAGCTTACGGAGGTTAACCCTCCGCACTAAGAGCCCTTCCTCCTCGATTCTGTCCAACAACGCCTTGTTGTACTCCCAAGTCTCCTTACTTTCCCCCGGAAGTCCCGCGATGAAGTTTATGCCGGGGAGCAAGTGAGGTAAACCGTTCCAACCCCTATTGCGCCCTACCTTGTTAACTATCCTAATTGCTACTAGTGCGTCATCTAATAAGACCTTTAGGTTATTTATTTTAACGACCCTAGGGTCAACACTTTCTATTCCCATAGCTGCCACGTCTCCGGGAGTGTGCCACCTCACTATCTCCTTCAACGCTAGCTCGCTTTCCTCGGGCCAGCGCGAGATCGTACCGGGGTTGACGTTATCTATATGCAAAGTGATGAGGGAAGGCGCCACGCTCCTTATTCCTTGGAAGAGCCTCCTCAAGGCGAGCGGGGAGGGCCTGGGCCACTCCTCCGTGCCCAAGTCGGGCGAGCCGTAGACCAGAATGTCGCTCTGCCTCCCCAGTCGGAAGGACCTAACTCCGAACTTGTAAAGGGCTTCCACCTCTTCCACTATCTTCCTGACGTCGCGTTGTACCGGCCTTCCCTTCAAGGGCGCCAGACAGAAGCTACACCCTCCCCCGACCGAACGCGCACAGCCAGAGTAGGTCTCCAGCTCGACCGTTAAGTTGCCTACCTTGTAGTTCGGGTGTTGTTTAACCACCTCGCTACCCCTTATGAGAGCTTTGTCAACTAGAGCGTAATTGTCTATCCAGAGCGCGTCGCTGGCGCTCTCGGGGCCCCATAGGGCTGCCTCGTAGACCCAGTGGGCCACCCTGCCCCTTATCCGGTAGTCTGCCTCGACCTCGCTGGAGACGCTCCCTCCCGTACCGCCCAGCCCGAAGCTGGCCGCGGGGCCCGCCAACGCAACGGGCGCCGAGCTCAAGAACTTCAAGCGCTCGAACTCTTGAGGAGACCTCAACGGCTCACCCCCCAAGTACTTGCCCGGCACGAGGGCGCCGGCGATCACCAGCACCAAGTCGACCTTCTTCGTCAACTCTGCATAGCCGACCCAGTCCTTCCTAACTTCGTCTATTGTGAGGTAGTAGGCTTCGTTGGAGCTGTCTACTAGCTTTAGTGCCCCGTAGGCCTCCCTGGCGTAAACGTCTAGGTAAGGAGGCACTCCCAAGCCCGCTGGCTCGTCCGTGTAACCGTCAACTATCAACATTCTTCTAACTCTTCCCATTCCACTCTCCCCCGGAGGCTCAACCCTTTGGGGGGCAAGCTCGTCAGAGACAAAATCCCGACGGTAGCCCCCGGGGCTTACGTTAAGTGTGACGGCAGCGAAAGGCTCGAATGGTTGAAGAAAAAGTTAGTAGAGGAAGCGTTGGAATTCTTAATAGAACCCTCGGTAGAAGAGCTGGCGGACGTATTGGAAGTCGTCAAAGCGTTGATCGACGTTTTTGGGGACGAAGTCTACAAGGTGGCGGAGTCCAAAAGAAAGGAGCTAGGCGGCTTCGAGGAGTGTTGGATACGCGTTACGCCTTAATTCCTCGTGGACCCAACGCCTCGCGGGGCGCGTAAGATTGGTACAATACGACGTGGACCCCCTCTCTTTGGGCGTACTCTTAGGAATATATAACGGTGCCAAGACTCCGGAGGAAATAGCGCGCCTTTTGAACGTCGACAAGGACAGCGTGGAGGAGGCCATCAGGGAACTGGTCGAGAGGGGCCTCGTAAAGGTAGAGGAAAAGAAAATACTGTTCTTTAAAAACAAAGAGTTGAAACTCACCAGAGAAGGGTACAACACCCTCATGGCCGCCTTGGAAAGGGTAAAGCCGCAGCTTCAAAAGGCAAGGGAACTGATAGTTCAAGGGAGGGAGGAAGAGGCGTTTGCTCTGCTGGACGCCGCCGGTCTGGGGTTGTTTGCCTCACTGTTGTTGCCGCTGATGCTGGGAGGTATCTTGGCGTTGCCTTTCCTAGATCATGAGCATCATTCTCATATACACCCCGGCGAGCCCTTTTGATTGGGAAGAGTAGTGAACGACATAACGTCGCTGGTACTGACGTTGTTGATGTTGCTGGTGACATATACTTACGTCTCAACGATTTCTCCTTACTACATCAACAAGACTCTAGACTTCGACTTGAGGAGGCTCTCAACGATCGAGGTGATAAAGTCCGAAAAGGAAGAGTTCTACCTCTTACACGTACAACCCTTCAACGGCACGGAGAGATGTAAGGTTTTAATTTACTTATCTCCTTTCGAATTTAAAACTTTCAAAAGGAACTTGAACCTCTTGTTTAGGTCGTTAGCCTCCAGCTCGATCGGGGTGTACGCGGTGGTCCAGAAGGGACCGAGGTGGCCGGAACCCCCCGCTTTAGAGGGTTACGGAGCTGCCTATTGTTGGGGTCCCTCGTGTCCCCACCCTGACGGTACTAATACGACCATACTCATGGATAACGCGGAAGGGAGCTATCAATTCCTTCTCAACGTGACCTCCCCTTACGGGCCCTTAAGCGTGCTGTTCGCTAACTACCTACTCAAGGTAGGCACCCTCCACTACGCCCCTCTGAAGAAAGGGATCTGGGTAGGCGACGTAATGATTTCTCCGGACTCCTCGTTGGTGCCGCTCTACGCTTACGACCCACAGCGCGCTTTTGAGCTCCTCTACGCCCTTTGTGAAGGAGGCTTAAAGTGAGAGCTAAGGGCTCGCCGACCTTCGCCGCCCTAGCGGCCCTCGCTATAATAGCCTTCGCGATTTCCGGCAACGCTTGGGACACGTTCGTTTTCATAAAGAGCGCCATCTTGGTGTGTGAGGGTCAAGACGCTTATTCGTACTCAGAGTGGGTGGGGGCCCGCCTCCCGGGAATAGGTCCCATGTGGATAGCCTATCCCCCTTTACCCATCTTGCTATGGCTTCCCCCGGTCTGCGCTTTACGAGCGCTGAACGTACCCTTGTCGTTGCCCTACTTGTGGGCGATTAAGCTACCCAGCGTCTTGGCATTAATAACATCAGCCCTCGTGGCGGAAAAGGTTCGAAGAGGATCTTGGAAGTACGTAATCTTCAACCCGGTCTCCTTGAGCGCCGTATTTCTGCACGGAATGTTCGACAGCATTACAGCCCTCTTCGTATTGCTGAGTATATTACTCGTAATTAGTAACAAGACGGTCGTTGGCGGGTTGAGCTACGGTCTGGCGTTGACGTCCAAACAACACTCCTTGATCTTGCTCCCGAGCCTCGCCTTCTCCTTCTTAAAAAAGAAGGACGTCGTCAGCCTAGGGAAGTTCGTCATCGGCGCGTTCGTGTCCTTCGCTTCCGTGATCTTACTGTACGGCTTCTTGACGGGCGAGGGAACGTCCTCGCTGAGGGATTTGATCGCAGTTACCGTGTTCCACGCGAACAGGCCCCCCAACGCGCTGGGGTTCGGCGGATTTCCGGAGGTATCTCTCTATACAGACGTACTCGGGGGGTACTCCGGGAACCTCGCGAACGCGGTCTTGATGCACGGCAGCGCCGTAACGCTTCACAGCGTGATAACTCCCGTATCGGCGCTCTACGTCCCAATGCTGCTCGCGGTCTCCTACCTCTTCGAGCTCCCTACGGCTGCGTTCCTAGCTTACGTAACTTACATACAGCTCACGTACGTGGGGGCGCTGCAGCACTTAGTGGTACCCGCAACGCTGCTTCCAATAGTTTTAAACGACAAGAAGTTCGTCAAATATTTCACACTCTCGTTCTTACTGTACTCGTTGGCTCACGTCATAGCGTTCTGGGACATATTTCCGATGATCTTCTCGCCATTATTCTTGGCGTCGTTTGACCTCTGGCTCTCTAAGCTGTCTAGAATAAGCGACGTGGTCCTCCCGGGCTGGGACATGGCCTTCAAGCTGTCGGGTTCGCTATTAACGGTCGCCGGCCTACTGGTACTGCTGTACGCCACCTTTAGGTTGTTGGAGCTCAAAAGGAGGGCCTTGGGCGTCGCTTTCATTGCGACATACTTAATTGAAATGACTATCCTCATCTTGATGTTGAAGTGGTACGCGTCCAGCTCGGAGCTCCCCGCGGCAAAGCTGGGAGAAAGGCTCTGCGCCGTGTACCCTTGGGAAAACGTAGAGTTCCCTGGCGAGCGACTCGGTGACTACTTGTTTACTAAGTCGGTCCCGCCTAAGGAGGGTTACTTCTCCCTAGTCAAGCCCATAACGGACGAGGTGGCGGAAAGCGCCGCGAAGGGCGGCTTCAGAGTGCTCGTAATCGCCAGGTTGGACTCCTTAAGGAGTTACGAGGTCAGCGACCTGTTGGCGTCCTTAACGCTCGGGGGCGTTGAGTGGGCTTGGGGGGTAGTGGTGTCGGACGAAGACAAATATTACATAGACGGAGTCGCAAGCGCGCCTTTGAAGGACGTAGGGAGGTTGGCAGAGATCATAAGGAGGAACGTGCCCTTGAAGGGGTATTTCGAACTCGGGGGCATCTTGGGCTTCCTCAACCAAACAATAATGAAGATTGAAGTCCATGAGTACGAGTACCCTACGGTCGACGGGAAACCCATAGTATACGTTATTCCAGAAGACGCGTCCCCCTCCTCCATAAAAGAGGTGGTTAGGGAGCTGTCCGAAAAGGGACTCGCCCCAGTGGTAGTAACGAACGTTGAGTTCGCTAACGTTAAGAGCGATAAGCGCTGTATGGTTAATCTGTTCAGAGTCTCGGAGCTATCCACATCCTGAGCTCGGAGCCCGCTTCCATACTCATCTCCAACTTCATAGGCATATCTGTTGCAAACTCTAACGTTAATTCCTTGGCAGCTTGGTAGGCCCTCGTAGCGTCGTAGAGGTGCTGGACGGAGTACTTTGCCTTGGCCTCCTTCTCTACTACCAAACTAACTAACGGATTGAAGAGCTTCAGCTCGGCCTCGTAGCTCTTGTTGGCCTCGAATGAAACGAATGTCAGAGTCTCGTTGTCTGGGGTAGAAACCTCTACCTCGTCAGAAACTATCTTCGCGTCGGCCACAACATGACGGAGGTCAGCGGGGTCCATCTTCGCCGTAACGGTTAATTGAACTTGAGGTTCGTCTAGGTGTTCCTCCTCCGGGACCTCGAAAGCTTGGATCTTGAACTCCCTTTCCACGCTAGTCTTCCTGTTCAAGAACTTAACGTGTAGGTAGGGGCTTCCTTTGTAGTACTCTAGTATCACAGCGTCGTCCTTCGTCCCCCTCTTTACCACCTTGTTCAACTCGTCGCTATCTATCTTGACCACCACGTTTTCTTCATTGACTTGGTACTCCTCGAAAGACGTAGAAGGCATGGTGAATATTACCATAGTGTTTTTATCGCTACTCATACTCTTTATGTCTATACCCTCTTGAGTCACGTAGAGGGGCATTGCCTCGAAGAGTTTGGTGAGGGGCTGGAATATCTTCTTGAATTTGCTGGCTTGGGGGAACATGAGCCTAAAGGTCGGTTCGTCCATGGAGTTCCTCCGCCGACGTTTGCTATTTAACTTTCTTGAGGTTAACGGGGGCGGGAGTAAGGCGTGAAGACGATAAAGGTCGTGGTAGACGGCGGCAAGTATAAGTGGGTAGAGCTTCCGCGGGAGGAGGCGCTGAAGCTCCTCGAAATAATTGAGGGGAAGCTGGGCAAGAGCCCGAGGGACCTCCAGGAGACCATGAGGTACCTCCGCCACTTCGAGGAGTTTTACCGAGACATGCAGAAGAGGTTCAAGGACTTCATAGCGCCCCCTCACAGCTTAGACGACATGATAAGGGGAATTGTTGTCGTCGATAAGATAGCGTTAAAGAAGGAAGGCAACGAAGAGATTGCTACAATAGTTTTCGACCGCAGAATTTCTGTGGACTTGCTAAAGGAGGCATTGAAGGAGCTGGGGTACGAGGTAGAAGTGGAGGTAGAGAAGCCGTGGTAGAGGCTACCAGGGCGTTCGTCCAGTGTTGGAGGGGGAGCTGCGACGAGGTGGTCTCTAAGCTTAGAGAGAGGTTCCCCGTGAAGGCCGTTCAGAAGTCGAAGGTCGTGCCGAACTTCGTAATGATAGAGTTCGAAGGTCTAGTGGAGGGGGTTGAAGAGTCCTTAAGGGATTTGGGCATTGAGGACTTCAAGGTCATGCGCGTAAGGGTCTGAAAGGGGTCCACTTTAACCCTTACCACTTCTCCGTCGGGCGTCATAATTAGCGCTTCGCCCACTTCCAGCTTCCTCAATTCGAGTAAGTCTATCTGCAACCCCAGCTCCTTTAATTCTTGCACTTCTAAGTACTTCATGAAAATCTTTGTATGGGCGTTGTTCAAGACACCGCTACCAAAGTCTTTCAAGGACTGTGTAGCTAGAATTACTCCGACGCCCCTACTCCTCCCCTCCCTCATCATGCTCTCTAAGGTCTCCTCCTCCAACAACCAAGCCTCGTCAATTATTACCAACCTCTTCAAACTGTCGCTCAGTTCCTCTTTCAGTATGCTCGACAATATGTCGCTTGCGAAGGCCTCAGTGACTTTCCTCCGCCTCCTCATTTCCTCCTCCGCGAAGGGCCCGTAAACCTTGTACCCCTCACCGCACATATTTATTAAATCTCCTTTGGGGTCCATGATAGTTATGTTTTCTATACCAACCAGCTTGGCTCGGGCCGCCAAGGTGCACAGAAGGGTGCTCTTCCCGCTCCCGGTGGAGCCGAGCACTAAGACGTGACGGAGCAAGTCCTCAGCGTCCATCAGGAAGGCTTCGCCGTCCTCCCGGATGCCTAAATATATAAGAGCCTTCTCGTTATACGTCTTCGCCTTGGGCTGCACCACGTAGAAAGACTTAGAATTCGCTATTATCTTCTTACCGTCCTCACCTTTGATAACCCTCAAGAGCTCCGGGCCGCTCAGCCGCCTCACTTCCACGTTGAGTATGCCCTCAACCACACCTTTGAGATATTCTATGTCCTTCTCTAATTTTTCCTTAGAATTTGCGCGTATTATGTAATACGTGTTTACCGACGTGGGAGGGTATTTGGACACGGCTTCCAACAAACTTTCAAAGTACTTTAACTTCTCTTCAGCCTTCACGTTGCTGTTATCCTTACTCAATATTATTCTCAAAGTACTAATTTCGTTCTCTATTTTCTTTAATAACTTCTTAGAATCCTCGGAACTCCTAATTACTCTTACCTCAAGCTCCGAGCCCTTACAACACTTGGAGAGCGACCTGGCGTAGTCGTAGATCCTCCGGACGTCGTAGGAGTGCAACGGGTCCACCTTCTCTACCTTGAGGGCGCCTACGTAAGATTCGGAAGGGCCCTCCTCTATAATTAGAACGTCCTTGCCCACGCGATAACGTCGCTTCTTCTTAGAGTTCAACTTATTGCACATAATAATTGAAGACAATATTGCAAGCGCTAGCTCCAAGAACACGCTGTCACCACATCCTTACTACGAGGCTCTTCGACCCCTCAGAGATCAACGACGCTATCGCCCTAGCCACCAACCCAGTCAACACGATATGGATCGCGGGGAGGGCCGAAACTATGAATGGGACGACGAGGAGGTACTGCTGGGAGGCGTGGTGTCGAACGTAGCTTATAGTGTTCTTCATCCTTATTCCCATCAAGCTGGCTAAGTAACCTAAGACGTGCGGCTTGGGGGGCGTGAAGGTGCCCACGGTGCCGTAAACGACTATCTCCACGCGCTCACCGCTGCTCATTCGGAAACTTATTATGTAGCTGGGCATCCCCTCCCACGAATCCATGTTTATCCGGGAATTAGCCAAATTGTGGCTGCTGACGAAGCTAACGCGATCCTTCAAGACTCCGGTAGCTACTATGTGAACCTCGGTGTCGCGGAGCGCGGTTAATTTGAACTGGAGGTACAACGTTCCAGCTTGAGGGTCCACGGACGGCTTGAACTCCGCCAAGACGTCACCCACTACGGCCACGCCGGGCGAAAAGGCCCACACCTTGCCCATCTTAATCGTAACCTCGCCGAAAGACCCCTTGTCCATGGAACCGAACCTCACCCACCCGTAATTCACGACGAGCCCGTAAAGGTCGACCTTCACGAAGGCACGAGGCCACGGCGCCCCTCCTAAGGGGATACGGGTGTCGAACCTCCCCTCGCCGTCTAACGGGTAGAGGCCGAAGCGGCCGTTCCTATCCTCAAAGTAGATGAACGCGTGTACAACGGGCTCTCCGCGGGCGTCCTCGACCTTCCCGTAAGGGTAAGCCACGCCCGTCGAGGCGCGGACCGGCAAGTTCAATATCAGTTCCGTCACTACCTTTAAGGCCGGGTTGTAGCTCGCTATGAGTCTCAATAGCGAGACCACTAAAGGTACGAAAACGTACGTACTAATAGCGAACCCTATCAGAGCGGCCCCTACAGACTTCGTGAGCCGGAACGGTACCCCTAAGGCCAAAGTACCGAGAGCTAACATAACTGGCATGACCAACTCGCCCACGACCGCCAAGATGTAAGTGAACGTCCACAAGTAAGCCCCAGCCTTGAAAACCATTATTAACAAGTCCAAGGTAAACGAAGACGCCCAGTTGCCCAAAGGGTCAAGGGCTGAGACCACCTCGTAGAAGACGTTTAACGCTTTACCCAAGGGCAGTCCGAACACGTTCAGCGAGAACACGCTAGAGAACATGATTTTTAACAATTTGAAGAACAAGTACAGCCTTGCTATCCCGTTGGCTATCTCATATATCTCGTGTACCAGCTCCTCCCTGGAAGTGGACGTCGTCGCCTCGATTACCCAGTCCGAAAAATATATTATAGAGCCATACGCAAGGCTCATCACCAAGACGAGTTGAGCGTCGCTTATCAAGATGGGGGCCCACCTCTTCACGCCCCTTATCGGCAAGGGAAGGGCGTACAGTAAGACTCCTAATGCGTAGCTCAAGCCCGATAGGGCTACTGAAAGCGTTAGCAGCGAAGTGATGACGTCCACCGACGCCCCTAACGTTTAACCCTACAAGGGCCGGAGAGGGGGACGCCGTAACTATGAAGAAAGGGTGGAACGTTAAGACCGGAATAGTGTGGGACGTAGAGAAGAACGTGCCTACGTTCAAGGAGGACTGCTGGGACTGCGAGACTGTAGAGCTCCCCACGACCTTGCCGGGGGACGCCCGATTCGCCTTCGAGCACGATATAGGCTTGCTCAAGGAGGCCCTAGAGCGCGAGTTCGGGGACTCCGACTTCCTGTGGAAGGTCTTGGGGGGCAAAGGGGTTGTTTTGGTAAACAAGGGCGCCGGGCTGGACGACTTCAGGGAGCTCTTCTCGAGAGGCGCCATAGTTGGCAAGCTCTACTGGGAACCAATAGAGAGGACGTGGAGGTTCAGGCCCTCCTACGCGGGGGCCTCAGTTCTAGTCGAGCTGGGCGTAGCCAAAACGGTCGAGGTAGAGGAGCACCCGAGCGAAGGCTCCTCCATATTTTACGAGGGTTGTAAGGACGGAGAACAAGTGATACTGGTTAATAGAGAGAAGGTTCCCGTAGGGGTCGGGGTCTGCAGAAAGGGGCGCGTCAGGGTAATAACGTCATTTCCCAAGTCGGTGGTCGGGAAAGAGCCGTTCCCCGCCAAGCCGCTCCCCACTACCATAGAGGACACGATCAAGTTCAACGAACGCCGCCTTCGGAGGCTCACCTCCCAATCGAAGAGGTTCATATACTCTATGGTAAGCAAGGTGGAGAAGCCGCTCACGGTCTCCTTCTCCGGGGGCAAGGACAGCTTGGTAGCTCTCCACCTAACCTTGGAGTTCGGCAAACCTATCGTGGTATTTAACAACACTGGAATAGAAATGCCGGAGACCGTCGAGACCGTGAGGAGGGTCGTGGAGGCGTTCGACCTAGAGCTGGCGGTCGCCGACGCCGGCAACTCGTTCTGGGAGGCAATGAAGAGGAACTCCCCTCCAGCGAGGGACCTCAGGTGGTGCTGTAAAGTAACCAAACTCGTACCTATGGCCAAGCTGGTGAAGGAGAGGTGGCCCTCCGGCACCTTGAACGTAGTGGGGCAAAGGGCCTTTGAGAGCATAGAGAGGAGCAAGTCCCCGAGGGTGTGGAGGAACAAGTGGTTCCCGCAAGTGCTTAACATCGCTCCCATACACTATTGGACCCAGCTCGACGTTTGGATGTACATATTCCAAAAGGGGCTAAAGGACTTAGTCAACCCCCTCTACTTCAAGGGCTTCGAGAGGATAGGCTGCTTCATGTGTCCCGCCAGCTTGTTGGCCGAGTTCGAGTTCACAAAACGCGTCCACGAAGACTTGTGGAACAAGTGGGAGAAGGAGGTGGAGAGGTGGAGAAGAATCATGGGGTTGCCACTCGAGTGGAGGGAGTACGGCCTGTGGAGGTGGCTCAGCCCGAGCTCGAAGAAGAAGAGTTTTATGAATAAGCTTGGAATAAGCTACAGCTGGGAAGAAGAGTATAACAGCAGGCTCTTCCCGAGGATAATTAGGTCGGAGAACGGGGACGAGAAGGCCATCATAGAGTACTCTTCTAATATAGAGAAAGCGTTGGAAGACCAGTGGAGCATACTGGGCAAGAGGGTCGAGCGTAACAATGTAAAGACGCAGAACGGTCATGAAATAACTTTCTCCAAAAACAAGGTTGAGGTCGTAGGCAAGAACCCCTTAGAGGAAGCTTTGGTGGTCGACGCGCTCATCCACCGTTGGTACCAGTGCATGAAGTGTAAGAGTTGCGAGCTCTGGTGCCCCACCGGGGCCATCAAGGTTGAGGAGAGGCCTAAGGTGGACCCGGAGAGGTGCGTCTCGTGTAGGCTCTGCGTGCTGGAGTGTCCGATATACGAACCGGTGACCGATAGGGTGAGCGCCTCGGTGATCTTGGGGAGGCCGGACGGTTGGAGAAGGAAGACGAAGAAGGCGAGGAAGGAAGTAATAAAGGAACTGAAGGAGGCGGTGTTGGACGACGCGAAGGGGCTCGGCGGCCTTTGAAGGAAACGGATAAGCGCCCGCTCCTTGAAGGGCGGTGGGGCGTCTGAGCTTTTCGGAATACCTAGAGGCCCTCTACCGCCTAAGCCCCAGGCTCTACGAGCGCCTACAAGAGGTGGCCAACTTCATAGGCTCCGTCTTAAAGGAGAAAGGCGTTGGGCACTACGAGCTCGAGGGCGACGTCCTCTTACCGGTCTACACTCGTTGTGAGGTCTTAGGCCCTCCCGTGCGCTGCGAGCCCACGGGCTTCCGAAGCGGCTACGTGGAGAACACGATAGTGGATACCTACGAGCTGTTCTAGAAGGACGAGGAGCCCGAAGGGTCTACTTTTCTGTACTAACTCGAGGTGTCCTTCTGTCTCAAAAGCTTTGTTCACGCAGCAGCCGTCCATAACTGTGAGTGGGGCCGACGTCGACTCGGTGGAAGAGGGCGACGGCGGCGAGATAGAAGTTACGTGGGAGAAGTTCGAGTTCTCCGAAATCTTGGTAGGTAGCTTGGAAAGCCCAGAAGCCGTGGTGTTCATCCATTACGACTCCTTCGAAGGGGGCTCCGTGGACAACGGGGCCGCCGTCGCCGTTGCGCTGGAGAGGTTAAAGGAACTCGACTTGAAGAAAACGCTGTTGGCTTTCACAGCCCCAGATGAGCCGTCGCACGAGGAGCCCTACTGGGGCTTCGGGTTTAGGTTCTTCGAAAAGGAGTTTAAAGACGTCTTAGAGAGCGCGGACGTCATAGTGACCTTCGACTCGGTGGGGCTCAGCTCCCCCCTAGCGTTGAGGGACAAGAAGTCCTTGGAAGACCTGTTACCGCTAGAAGACAAGGGCTTGCTGGAAAAGGCGGTGGGCGTTACTTCGGATTGGGACAAACTCTTCGAGATCTACCACTCAGACTTGGATACTCCCGACAAGGTTGATTACTCCAAGACTGTTGAGGCGTAGGAGCCGTTAAAGACCCTCCTCCCCCCAGAAGGGCCCTACAGCAGCTTCAAGTGGCCGGTAACCTTGTCGACCTCCTCTTCGGGGGCAGGGCCTACTGCGACTGCCGTTACGGTGCCAGGCTCCACTTGGGTTAGGCCCGCGTCCTTAACCAAGAACGCGGGGAGGCCGAGGTCCCTAGCCTTCTGATATATTTCTAGCAACTCCTTCAGCGAACCAACCTTGAGGACCACCTTCTTCTGGCCCCCTTTGGTCCACTCCTCGAACCAAGATGGCTTCTTCTTCATAGCCTCCAAGGCCGCTCCTAAGGAAGCGTGAGCCACTTGTGCGCAGATCTTTCCCTTCCCCATTTTAATGTCTGTCCTCACCACTATGCTCTGCTTGAAGCCTCTCGGCAAGCTTACCTCCCTCGATTCCGCTCATCTTTAACGCCCTAACTACCTCTGCCCGGCTGGCGCCCAACGCCTCGGCCTTTCGGAGGACCGCCTCCAACGGGTCCTTGCCCTCTTTGTAAGCGGTTATGGCCTCCCACGCGAGCCTCCACCTCCTCTCCCGGGATCCCATAACCTTTATGATGGCCTTTTGGATATCCCCCCTCAGCTCGTAGCGGGCCATGAGTACGGCGAAGACTAGCTTGTGTATCATTAAGGGCACGCCTACCGTGCTTCCCCAGAGTTCTATTCTCCTCCTCCTACAGCAGTCACACGGGATCTTTGAGGTCAAGCCGGGTCTAGGTATTTCTTTGTCCACGATCCCTCCGAACAAGAAGACGTCCGCGTTCAGCACGTCGTGGGAGGTCAAGCTCTCCTCGGCGTTCGGGTCCAAGAGCACCACTTCGTCGAATACACACAAATCCTCTAACCTCATAACCTTCACGTAGTCGTTTGGTTTCCACTGAAAGTCTTTGGGAGCGTCCACAAACACTACGTGAGAGTCCCAGAGGAAGTACCTAACGGCGTTCAAGGTCTCCCAAAGTTGCAGCTTGAGCTTTCTGAGCTCCTTGGGGGTGTGTATTCCGAGAAAGCCTAGGTACACGGCTACGTAGGGCAGCTCGTCCAGCAGCGGGAGCAGGTGTTCCCGGGTCAGCTCCCCCTCCGACTCGTGGGTGGCGTCGCTCACTTCCTCGCCTCCCCTAAGCATGTACCACATAGTGCGGCTCCCGAACTCGGTGCGGAACCACCTCCGCGACTTCAACCCTTTTCGTAAGTTCACCTTGCTGCCCTTGACTAACATGTGGACTGCCGTCTCTTGGAAGGGGTCCCTCTTAAACCTCAAGTTCATGTTACACTTCAGGGAGGCGAGCTTCTCTGCGCCCCTCTCGTAGAGCAACTTTAATAGCGCGTCTCGCGGTCGCATTCGGTCAGTACCGGGATGACGAACTGTACGTGGGCTGAAAAGGTGAAGAGGCTGAGCTACGCGCGACCGTCCCATAGTCCAATTTATTTCTTCAGCACATAGAGCTGGTGGGTAAATGTAGTGACACGGGGCAAGGGCCTCGAGTGTCCTCCTCTGCTCGCCCGGAGCAAGGTGCAAGCGGTATGGGGCATAAAGGGCGGGGTAGGCAAGTCCACGGTAAGCGCCCTCGTGGCCAAGGCCAGCTCTCAGAAGGTCAACAAGGTCACGCTCCTCGTAGACACGGACTTCCGCGACGGCTCCTCCCGTTTCTTCTTGGGAGAGGAGGCGAGGCGCCTAGAGGGGTGGTATGACGTCTTGGTCAAGGGAGGTAGGCTAGAGAAGTACCTCCACCGGGTTGAGCCGAACTTATACGTAGTGCCCTCGGGGACTATGGACTCGGCCATGAAGTATTCAATGATGATAGCCCAGAAGGGCGTGAGGGAGGTTATGAAAATCGTCGCGAGGACGGTTTCGGAGATCCAAGAAGACTTCGACTTGGTAGTGGTAGACGTGCCGGTGACCAGTTTCGCGGACGTGCCTATACTTAAATGTATGATTGACTCCTTGAGGGCCAAGAATACGTTAGTCACGCAAGCCTCCGCCCCCGAGATACGGAGGACGTTGAAGTTGGTTAGGGAAGCAATAAACTTACTTCCATCGCTGCTCGTGGTAAACCAAATACACCCGAGAGTGCTGGCCGACGCCAACGAGAGGAGGGCTCTCTTGAGCGTCATTTTAGAGATAGTTGAGGAGGGGATAAAGGTAATTCCCATACCGTTCAGCGGAGAGCTTTACGAACATATAAATTGGAATTCGAAGACCGTGGAAGCGCTGGAAGAGTGTATGGCTTACTTGCTGTGGGGAGTGGGCGACCCCAAGTGGTGCAACTTCGCAACGCGGGGGCTTTACAGCCCCGAGATAGCGAAAATGGTCGCTTCGATATCTTCACCTTCTGCTTGAGAGCTTCCTCGCTTCCCTTTCGGTCTCCCTCAAGATGAGTATGTCGCCCAACCTAACCGGACCCTTGACGTTTCTCGTCAAGATGCGGCCCTTGTCCCTACCTTCCAGCACCCTCACCCTAACTTGCGTTATCTCTCCTGTTACGCCGGTCCTCCCTATGATTTGGATTACTTCCACCGGGAAGCCTATCTCCTCCGTAACGTTAATCTCGTTCATCCACTCGCCTACATATACCTTCTTCGGCACGGCTCGACCCCGCCCTCCCATCTAAGCTTTCCTTTTAAATCTCTAAAACGCCGGGACGCGGGGACTTGGGCTTGGCAAGAAGGGTCTGCAGCTTCTGCGGTAGGGAGATAGAGCCTGGAACCGGAATAATGTACGTAAGGAACGACGGCTCCATTATGTGGTTCTGTAGCAGCAAGTGCTTCAAGAGCTTCAAGATGGGGAGAGACCCGAGGAAGCTTCCTTGGACCGCTAAGTACGCCCGGAGGTGACAAAGGTGGAGAGAGAATTTGTAATGATCAAGCCGGACGGTGTCAAGAGGGGTCTCGTCGGCGAAATAATATCGAGGATCGAAAGGAAGGGGCTCAAGATAGTGGCCATGAAGATGCTCAAGTTGGACAGGGAGATGGCAGAGAGGCTGTACGAAGAACACAAGGGAAAGCCCTTCTTCGATGACTTGATAAGTTACGTGACCAGCGGCCCCGTGGTAGCGATGGTCGTCGAGGGACCCAACGCAGTCGAAGTGATGAGGAGGATGATAGGAGACACCGACGGAGCCAAGGCCGCCCCCGGCACGATCAGAGGGGACTTCGCGCTGAGTAAGGCGAGGAACGTAGTCCACGCGACCGACAGTCCCGAAAAGGTAGCTCGGGAAATGTCGATATTCTTCCGCGACGACGAGATCGTAGAGGGTTACGAGCTCTGTCACTCGATTTATTAACACTTTCTCTCCCCTGCACGCGGGAGTTTGGAGGACAGGGCTTTCTACTTGTTACTTAGAAAGTTTAGAGAGTTCGGCGTGGACCCGAGCTGCGCGAGGCGCGTGAGCTGTCGGAGTGAGCTGGACTGCATAATAAAGGCGTTGAAGATTTGTAACGGCCTCAAAGTCACGCAGCTGGGCATAGACCCGGGAGAGACCGTGGGCATCGTCATAGTCGTGGACGCCGTGCCCGTGTGGGAGTGGGAAGGTTCAAGGGACGAAGCAGTCAAGGTAGTTTCAGAGGTTCTAAAGACTATTGAGATAGATAGAGTAGTTACGAGCGAAGGGGGCCTAGACTTACTCCCCTCCTCCCTCGAGGTGCCCGTGGTTCTGGTAAGGGAACACGGCACCTCCAAGAGGAGGGTGCGCGGTCTCAAAAAGCACTCCTCATCCGCCTACCTCATGGTCGCGAGAAACTCTATTACAAGGAGAGTGAGGAGGTGGAGAGGTGGAAGCTAATGAGTTACGACCATCCTCGAGGAAGGAAAGGACTGTTGGACGAGATTTCAATTATATTGAGGGAAGAGTGCGTAATTTCGGTTATAGCGAACCCGTACATGGAAGCTGCTCAGAAGTTCTCCACCATGCTGTCGCACATAAGGGACTCCTCACTAATCGTGAGGGCTTTGAGGAGCTCTTTCTTCGATTGTAATTCGTTATTTATACTGTTTAACGCCTATAACGCCACGGTACAATTTGCCGAATATGTGGTAAAGAAGCTAAAGAGCCTTGGAATAGGTATCATAAAGACGCTAGTGGTCGATTCGGCGCTCTCCCTCTCAGCGCTGCTTCCCCTCTTGTCGGAAGAGCTCGTGTTGACCCCTTGGTCTACCTTAGGAACCATTGACCCTTACATCTTCGTTTCCCACGTTATGCCGAAGGAAGCGATGGCCGTCAAGGAGTCCATAGACCAAGCCATCGCCAGCGTCCCCAAAGACGGGGGCGGGAAGGGCCAAGTGATCTACGCCCTAGCCGTTTCGGGTAGCCTCTACGAGTACGTCCTCTCAGAGAAGCACATAAGGTACTTAGAGAGGTTACTCAACGACTACGTTAGGGACAGGGTGGCCGAACCTAAGTTCAACGAATTAATGAACAGAATGCTTAACAACATAGATGTTCACGATCAACCCCTCTCGGCAAAGGAGATAAATGATCTCGTGAATTACTCGAAGATAGTGGAGGACCGCCAACTCTTGAACATGATAGAGAGATATTACAACAGCGCCATAAACTACCTCAATAAGTCCGGAAAGGCTCTATTGATAGAGACTTCGCTGGTGACGTATGATATAACGCCGCCCAACACAAACCCGTTGGGTTATTAGGGCCGCACCGGAACGAGGTTCTTCAAGCCCTCGTCCTCATCCATGCCCAACATCAAATTCATATTTTGCACCGCCGTCCCCGCCGCCCCCTTCATCAAGTTGTCTATCGCCGCGAACATGGCTAGCCTCCCAACCCTCTTGTCCAAGGCGAACCCGACCTCGGCGTAGTTGCTGCCGTAGACGTTCTTCACGTCCGGGTAAGGCATGGGCGCCCCCCTCACTATCTTGACGAACTTCTTGCCCGCGTAATACTTCGCATAAATCCTTTGGACGTCCAGCGGCGCTAAGTCTTTCGTAAGCCAAGAATACGCTGAGGCGAGTGACCCCCTTATCATGCTCACGGCGTGAGGGGTAAACCCTACCTTGACGTCTCTCCCGGTATAGTCCCTTATAACCTGCTCCAGCTCCGCTACGTGTCTATGACCTTCTGCGTCGTAAGGCCTGGCCGTGCCTTCCCTCTCCGGGTGATGACCCCCTCTGTAGGGCTTGGCGCCCGCCTCGGAGCTCCCCACCTTGACGTCAACCACTATCCGGTCCAAGTCGATTATTCTTTCAGCCGCTGGGGGCAAGACGGCCAAGATGGAGCTAGTTGCGTTACAGCCGGGGTTAGCAACGAGCTGGGCGCCCCTTATTTTGTCTCCGTAAAGTTCCGGGAGGCCGTAGACGGCCTTTTCGAGCAAGTCCGGGTAAGGGTGTTCGTAGCCGTACCAAGTTTTGTAATCTTCAACCCGCTTGAGACGATAGTCGGCACTTAAGTCCACTACCTTATATCCTACTTCCAAAGCCTTGGGCACGTAATGCAAGGACACCTTGTGGGGAAGGGCGAGGAAGACCAGGTCCACGTCGCCTACGACGTCGCTGAGCTGGTCAGGGTCGTCTAACCTCTTAAACTTCAAGGACGCTGGGTATATCCCCCTCAAGTGAGGGTGGGCATAGTAGACGGGCTTGTTGGCGTATTCCCTAGAGGTGACCACTTTCACGTTCACGTCGGGGTGTACTGCGAGTACCCTTAGCAACTCGCCTCCGGTGTAACCGGAGGCTCCGACTATCGCTACCTCATACGTCATTAACCTTCCCCGGCTCTCGCTAGGACGTCATGATTTAACTCTTATACCTATAAAGCAAAACGATATTAAAAGTTAAGCGAAGTCGGGGCGGGCAAATAATATTGAGGACGAGGGCGTTAGCCAGCCTCATAGCACTCCTCATCGCCTTCTACGTTATCTGGAACGTAGCCCCCGTTTTGGGCAACGTCTCTCAACAATTGCCTCAAGTGGTAGTGGACGCCATACTCTTGGGTAACTTGTACTTCCTCATCGCTGTCGGCATAACTCTGACCTACACGGTAGCCAAGTTCGCCAACTTCGCTCACGGAGACGTCGCGACGGCCGGCGCTTACGCCGCCTATCTGATATATAATTTCGCTATCATTGCTGGAATAATAAACAACATGGCGTTGTCCGTGGGCATAATATCCTTGCTTCTAGGTATCCTTCTCATAGCCCTGTGGAAGATGGGGGGCAGCAGCGACGCGCTGGCCTTAGGCGTGCCCAGCGCCCTAACCGGCCTTGCCATACTTTGGGCGTGCTTCTTACAAGCGAACTTGGTGGACTTGATTATTATTTCGGCCTCAGTTAGCGCGTTAACCAGCGTGCTCTCCCACGTGTTGGTCTATCGCCCCTTGAGCAGGAGGGGGGCTACCTTAGTCCAACTAATGGTGGCCAGCATAGGCGTAGCCCTCTTCGTAAGATACTTCTTATACGAGCTCGCGTGGTACAGCAGGACGTACTTCAATACCGAGATAATGTACCAAAACTTCGGGATAAATTTAAATAGCTTCCAAGCGTGGTTAATGAACAATAGCTTGATAGTGGCTAACACGACGGCTTCGTTCATATCCGACTACGTGCCGGCACTGAGCGTAGGGGCTCAAGGGATAAGGATAATCAAGGTGCCTTCCGTCGACTTGCTGTTGAGTTTCCCCCAGCCGCTCTTGTCGTTCACGGACCTCCACGTGTGGAGTACGGTAACTGTGTTAGTAATACTCATAGCAATGACGACCATGTTCAAGAAGACTAAGATCGGAAAGGCTTGGAGGGCGGTGGCAGACAACCCGGTGCTGGCGGCCGCGTGTGGAATAGACGTAGATTCGGTCATCAACTTAGCTTGGTTAGTCGCGGGAGCGCTGGCCGGGATAGGCGGCCTCTTCTGGGCAATGCAGACGCAGATCTACCCCGAGCTGGGGTGGATGGTCCTCCTGAACGCGTTCGCAGTAGCGGTCTTGGGAGGCCTCGGCAGCTTCTGGGGGACCTTCGTGGCCAGCTACTTGCTGGCCTTCGCGGAACAGTTGGGCGTCAGCATACTGGCGTCCATCGACCCGCAACTGACCGGGTATAGGTTTATGATACCTTTCTCCGTGTTCCTCTTAGTTCTTTTCGTTAAGCCAGAGGGGATAGCCGGCATTCGGAGGAGGAAGGCGTAACTGGGGGTGTTGGGTATGGATAAGGTCGGCGCGCTCCTAGGGTTACTGATCTTGGGGGTCCTCGCGGCTCTGTTTTCGGTAAGCCCGAGCTACGCTATTGACGTAATATTCTTCATAGCGTTCTACGCGATAGCTGCGCTAAGCTTAAACTTAGAATATGGCTACACAGGGCTCAACAACTTCGGACAAGTAGCTTTCATCGCTGTAGGCGCTTACACGGCCGGCGTCTTGTCGTCAGCCTTCCACTTGCCTTTCGTCTACTGCCTACTGGCAGCCGCGTTGGCCGGAGGCCTCTTAGGGGCGTTCGTCGCAGTGCCTACAGTCAAGCTCCGCGAGGACTACTTGGGCATGGCAACAATAATCATAGGAGAGATGATAAGGATCCTCTTGCGAAACACTCCTACGGAGAGCGTCTGGGGCGGCGTCTTTGGGCTAAGGGGGATAAACCCCGTCTTCGCGTACATAAAGGACCCACTCGCGAGGCAAGGGGCCTTCGTGCTACTGACGCTCTCGCTCCTCGCTTTGACTTATTGGTTAGTCGACAAGTGGGGCAACTCGCCATTGGGCCGAGTCCTAAAGAGCATAAGGGACGACGAACTGGCGTCTAAGAGCGTTGGTAAGTTTACTTATCGCTACAAGCTGATAACTATGTTCGTGGGCAGCGCCCTCGCGGGCGTCGCCGGCGCGCTCTACGCGTTCTACTTCCTCTACTTGAACCCCGACGTCTTTATGCCTCTAATAACGTTCATGATATGGATAATGGTAATAATGGGCGGAGTAGCTAACAACTACGGAGTCGTAGTCGGAAGTGCGATAGTGATATTGATAAATAGGTTGACCCAAATAGCTAAGGATTATATAAACCTACCGATAGAGCCCAACTACTTCCAGGCTATGATGGTCGGTATACTGATAATAGTGTTCCTAATGTTTAGGCCCCAGGGTCTGGTGGTAGAAAAAGTTGTGAGGACGCCGGCGTGGAGCGTGTTGAAGAGGGCAGAAGAAGAGGGCAGGGCCAAGCCGCCAGGGGGTGAGGAGCAGTGAGCGACAACATCTTGGAAGTACAAAACGTGAAGAAGCGCTTCGGGGGCGTAGTGGCCCTCGACGGAGTTACAATGAGCGTTAAGAGAGGAAGCATGACTGCCTTAATAGGCCCCAACGGCTCCGGAAAGACCACTTTGTTCAACGTCATAGCTGGCGTGTACAAACCCGACTCGGGCAAAGTGTTCTTCGACGGGAAAGACATTACCGGCTTACCGCCCGAGAAAATTTACCACCTAGGGTTGGTGAGGACGTTCCAAGTCCCTAGGATGTTCAAAGGAATGACCGTGTTCGAAAACGTCATGACTGCTGCTAGGAACAACCCCGGCGAGAGGTACACTAAGTCTCTATTGAAGCGCTTGTGGAAGTCCGTAGAAATGAAGGTAGCCGAGAAAGCGGTGGACACGTTGGAGTTGTTGAAGATACTCCACGTAGCGAGGAACCCTTCAGGCGCCATTAGTGGAGGCCAAATGAAGTTGGTAGAGCTGGCTAGGGGCCTTATGAGCGACCCTAAGATGCTAATGCTAGACGAGCCCGCCGCCGGCGTTAACCCAACGCTGGCCCACGAAATATTTAAGTTCTTGGTAAACTTAAAGACCGAAAAGGGTATGAGCATGCTCATAATAGAGCACCGCCTAGACATCCTCTTCGACTACGTAGATTACGTGTACGTCATGCATAGGGGAAAAATAGTCGCTGAGGGCACCCCCGAAGAAATCATGAACAACAAAGTGGTAGTTGATATATACCTAGGTGAGGCGTAAGGGGTGATAGTTATGGCCGACAAAGTAATAGAGACGATTGACCTCGTCGCGGGTTACGGCAAAATGGTAATCCTCCACGGCGTTAACTTCTACGTCTTGAGGAACGAAATTGTAACTGTGGTAGGCCCCAACGGCTCTGGCAAGAGCACACTACTAAAGGCAATACTGGGCATAGCGAAAGTAATCTCGGGCAAGGTACTCTACGAGGGGAAGGACATAACTAACGAAAGGTTGGACAGAATATCTAGAATGGGTATCGGCTACGTCCCCCAAACGGACAACGTGTTTCCCAGCCTGACGGTGAGGGAGAACTTAGAGATGGGGGCTTACACGATAAAGGACAAAGATGAGGTAGAGAAGAGAATGGAAGAAATGTTCGAGATATTCCCGGAGCTCAGAGCTAGGAAGGACCAGCTCGCGGCCAACTTGTCGGGAGGGGAGAGGCAAATGTTAGCCATGGCCAGGGCTCTGATGGCCAGGCCCAAGGCCTTGTTGCTAGACGAGCCCACGGCCGCCCTCTCGCCAAAGTACGTAGACCTAGTGTTGATGAAGGTTAAAGAAATAAGGGACACCGGAGTGACCATAGTTCTAGTAGAGCAGAACGCCAAGAAGGGGTTGGAGATAGCTGACAGGGGCTACGTGTTGGTGACGGGCAGAGTAGCCTACACGGCTCCAGCCAAGGAAATATTGAGTCACCCGGAGATCGGCAAGCTCTACTTGGGCTTGAAGGGAGCGGGTGCTTGAACGTTGAAAACCTTGGTCTTGAAGATTTCAGGCAAGTTCGTGTCGCCTTATGACACGCCCCTCGTGGAGGGCTATGCCAAGACTCTAGAAGCGCTTAGGAGGAAGTACAAGCTAGCAGTGGTCGTGGGCGGGGGAAGCGTCGCTAGGAAGTACATAGAGCTGGCCCCTCCCTCCAAAGGTCTCAAGGACTTGATAGGGATAGAGGTGTCAAGGCTGAACGCGTTGCTGCTTTCCATGCACACTCCCTCGGCGAAGAAAGTAATCCCCAAGAGCGCCTCGGAGGTGCTCGAGCTCTGGGACGGCGAGGACATCCTCATAGTAGGGGGCTTACAGCCCGGTCAATCCACGAACGCAGTCGCTCTGGTAGTGGCGGAGCTGGTGGGTGCTGACTTGGTGGTGAACGCGACCACGGTGGACGCCGTGTACGACAAGCCCCCCTCGCAGCCTGGCGCTAAGAGAATAGAAAAAATAAAGGCCAGAGAGCTCCAAAGGCTCTTAGAGAGTTTCGACTGGAAGAACGAGCCCGGAAGGTACGAGTTAATGGACTCCATCGCCTTGCAGATTGCAGAGAGGAGTAAGATTCCTATAGCTGTAATCTACGGCGGTGAGCCCGAGAGGATACCGTCTATAGTCGAGGAGGAGGCGTGGGGAACCCTAATCTTACCGTAGCTCGGCAAGCACTTCCATTATGTCGCCCGTGCACGGCTTTTTGGGTTTCCTAAACTTGTTAGGGCCCTTCCTCCTAAGGGCGGCACAGTCCTCTTGCTTTGAGTAGAAACACGGGTAGGAGAAGAGGTAGAACGGGCTCACGCCCTCCTCCGCCGCCGCGTAGAGCGCCTTTATCGAGCCCAAGGGGACCTTAGCATATACGTAATCTATCAGTCTCTTGAACTGTTCCCACGCCTCGACGCTGACGTACCTCTTCCCCAGGTAACACTCCTTCGCTTTCAACAGCCTCTCTGCCACACAAGCCGGGTCCGCGGGGGGCCTCCCCGGGTAGGCGACCACCATTTCTCCCCTTCTCTTGCCTAAAGCCGCCATAGCCAAGAAAGAGGCAAAACACTCTGCGGGCTGCGGCGAAGCGGCGCAGAACGCGTCCCCTACCACCAACTCCTTGTCCCCGAGGACCTTGTCGACGCTGTCCAACACCATAGGCCAGGGGTCTCTGAGACAAATTACAAACGTCTTAAACCCCTTCCCGGCTAACTGACTCTCGGGCAGGGGCCCTTTCTTCAACCTGCTCGAGGGGTTCAACAGAAAGGCGGAGTCGTATACCCTCTTGGCGTCCACGACTTCGCCCTTCTTACAAGGCCTCAACGAGACTACGTCGAAAGTTCTACGGGCCTTACCCTTTCCGCCGACCTCCTCTGAGCCCCCTTCTCCCTTTTTCGAAGCGTCGTATTCGGTGGTTATCAAATATCCCAACGCGACGAGCGTTGAGCTAATTCCGCCTAAGCCGACCGCTACTCTTCCCACGTCCCCCATTCTTCATCGTCCCTCGTGGCGTGGTACTTCTCCCACTCGTCCACCGCGTCGATGTCTTGTCCGACTTTCTTTATTTCGGCGTGGTCCACCTTCACTATAGCCGGCAACGGCGCCAAAGGGCCTAGGACTAGGGCCTCTCCCACCGAGAGCGAAGGCAAGTGTTTGACCAGCTCCTCGCTCAAGCCCTCGCTGCTGGCTTGTACGTGCCTCTGGTCTCCGGGTTCGACCAGCTTAAGCACTATCAGATTGTTGGCTTGACTCAAGGCGTCTTGGTCCAAGCCCTTAGGCCTCTGGGAGACCATAACTAGGCCTACGCCGAACTTCCTCCCTTCCCTAGTTATTCTCGACACCCAGTACTTGGTCAAGGTCCTCCTGTTAGCGGGCGCGAGTATGTGGGCCTCTTCCAGCACCAAGAGGATAGGAACTTTTAGGACTGCTTTACCCTTAGAGCCGGCCTCCCCCAAGACCTTCCTCTTCCTCGCGTTCAATATACTCTTTAGAGATACACTTACAATTATATCGGCCATATCTTCGTCCAGCGAGTGTAAGTCCATCACGTTCAGCGAGGCCGGCTTTATCCTTTCCACTACGTCGGAGGCGTCAAAGTCAAATATTTCCTTGTATTTCTGTTCTGCATCTTGGATCTTTACCAACAAGTTAGGTATGGCAGAGTTGACGTCGCTCTTCGCGTCTATTACAGTGTACAAGTCAGAGCAGTCGTTCTTCTCACAGACTTTCGTCTTGTTCGCATTCTTTAAAGCAATCTTTATTGACGTCAACGGCGTCGTGGGGTTGAACTTACCGTACTCCCTTAGAATCTGCGCCGCCAACGCGATGTTATCGTAGTGGATAACGGGCATCTCTTTGGTGTGCATTAGCTCAATCAACATGTTTTGTAATATTCTGAAGAACTTTTCTTTACTCTCGACGACGTTGCTGTTCTCTATCACTTTCCATAAGGTTAACACGTTACGGAGGTAAAGCTCTTGTTTATGTGCGTCCTTGCTGAGGCCGATGAGCTTGGAGAAGGAGTCCGCGTCCAGCTTCGTAGGGTCGAGCTTAGGCTCTATGACGTTTACGTACTCCGCGTCGAGCCTCGAGTACTCGCCGTGCATGTCAAAGATGAGAACGCATCCATTCTTTTCTTTAACTATTCTGGTCGTTAGGACGGTAACGGTGTTACTCTTCCCCGCTCCGGTAACTGCTACCACCGCCATGTGGCGCGAGACTATTTGGGTGACGTCGACGTAGAACCCCACGCCCGGATGTGCGGCCAACTCGCCTAACTTGATAAACCTCTTATCTCCTTCTCGTGAGAATATCTTCACAAGAGCTTCTTTGCTAGCCTTGTAAACTTCGGAGCCGGGGTCTATGGCTACCCGGGGCGGCTCTTGTTTCCCCATCTTAATTAACGGTTTTATTTTGGTGAGTACCTTAACTATTGCAAAGTACTTAGTGTTAGACTGGCCGAACATGAGCGTTCTTAATATGGTGCCGGCCAAGTGGGGGTTCTCGAGGTCGGCTAAGTCCCCTAACAGCTCGTTCCTAGCTATGCTCTCTTCAACCCAACCGAGCACCTCCTCATTGGAGTTCAACGGCTTTATTATCACGTATTCGCCGACCTTGAGCGGCTCTTTTGTCCTGACCGTGACCTTAGAAGACGTCGCCTCATCAACCACGTAGCCTATCGCTCCCCCGTAACTTTCAACCATCTCTTGAGAGCTCATTAGTACCATCGTCAGAACCCCTTTCGAAATAGGTGAAAAGTTTGAGCCGCCAAGAAGGCAGCCCCCTCTCAGACTTGATATCTATGAGGGATTACGCAATTAGAAAAATGTTTGTCGCCGCCGACGAGTATAAAGACTACGTAAAGGAAGTCTGGTACACAATCGAGGAGGCCGAGCGCTCTCCGAAAGTGAGCTTCGACAAGGTATTTTCTGTAGACGGGTCGAAGTTTCATATAGAATTCCAGTCCTTGTCGCTCTTCCTCGTGCGCGCCCTCTCGTTCCTCATAGACTTTAAGGGCAAGAGCGGGGTACACAAGGTCAAGAGCCTTTACGGGACGGTGACCCCTCCGTACAAGTCTAACGATAGGAGCATACTGTACATGGAAGCGTTGGAACTAGAGCTTGTAAACGAACTACTAGAAGAGGTCGGGTACTCCGACGACGCGTTAATCCTAGCGGACGGCGCCATGAGCACTATAGGTCAATGTAGGACTTACGAGGGGAGCAAATGCGGTTGTGCGCTAAGACACGGGTCCGTATCTGAAGTGCTCAACGACGGGGGCCTCGACGGGAGGTGTAAGGTATGCCTCGAGTGTGCAGTAAAACAAAACAACCTTCGAAAGGTCATAGAAAGAAGGTCGCCTAACTTATTCTATGTTGCAAAGAAATATCACTCCAACGCCCTCTTCCAAGACGAGGAGCTGGACGACCTCACCATCCTATTCTTGGTAACTACGTACTTGAGCAGCGATATGGACGGTGCCGGCGTAACTATACCAATGAGAAAGACTATCAAGTTACCCTTGATAGGTAGGGAAGAGGAGGTCTGGTTCTTTTATGCTAAGTTCAAGAGGGGCGGGAACTTGTACTACATCGAAGTACCCAGAGAGATAGGCTTGGAAGACGCCATGAACTTCGTTAAAGAGGTCTCGCCCCTGTGTACTAAGGGCGTCGGCTACCCCCTCCCCCTGATATGGGCCCACAAGAGCGTAGAGTTGCCGGAGAAGACAATCAGGCCCATAATCGAGCAAGCGTACGCGTTCTTCAGAAGCGGCAGAGAGGGGCTATGACCAAAATATAAGTGGCCCGAGGCCCTCGCCTCCGGGTGGGCTAGGAGTGTTCAAGCCGGTGGACGTCGACGTCTTCGTAGTAGAGGCCGAAAGGGGGCTGGCGGGCAACGTATACGTAGCGGTAGCCATGGGCAGAGTGCCCTCAGAACAGAAGCCCAAGCTCACATTCTTCGTCGTCCCCCCTTCAGAGATACAAAAAAACATAAACAAGTACAAGGAAGTAGTTAAGTTCGTTAATGTAGAGAGTGAGGAATTCAAGAAGCTGAGGCCCGAGCTCAGGAGGCTGGCAAGGGAAGCCATCCGGTCGCCCTCCTCCTATATACCCCCAGAAGTGGTGGAGGAACTGAGGAAGAAATGAGTGAGGTCCTAATAAGCGACGTGGAGAGCGAAGAGGAATGCCTCTCGGCGTGCGAGGCGAGGTTTTGTCACGGAGCCTTGTACTCACCCTCCGAGAGGCTCTGTAAGTGTCTGCTCTGCACTGGGCCCCTTCGGGAGTGATGTGAAACCCCCGGCCGACCTCCTCGCGGCGGGGCATGAGGAGGCTCGGCGCAACTGACCTCGATGCGACTCAGCGTAACTCTGATTCCTCACCCGAGAGCCTCGGGCTTGCCGAGTTATCATCATCGCCCTTAACTCTCCCCTCCCACTGTATGCTTGGCGGAGAGGTTGCTGAGGCTTAAACTAACAGACGTTCCTCCGGAAAGGTTAGTAGGCGTAAAGGTTAAAATATTTAAGAACAAGGATGACTTCGTAGAATTCGCCTCCCCCTTCTATACGGTAGAGGAAGTTAAGCCTAACAGCGTCGTAAAGGTGAAGAAGGACGGAGAAGGTTACGTGGCCGCCTTCTGTGAGGACGACTTCGAGTGTGCCACATCGCTGGGAAAGGTACTAAAGCAGCTGAGGACCAGCGTAGTCGACCTAACGAACGTCGAAGACCCTTACCCCTACATAACCGGCATAGCACTGACTGCCTGGGAGTTTGACAAGTACAAGTCCGAGAAGAGGGAAGTGGAGATAGTTTTCAGTACGCCTAACAAGGAAGTGGCGCAAGAGGCGTTAAGGCACGCGGAAGCGCAGATGTTCGCCAGAGATCTCGCTTCCGAGCCTCCTAACGTTCTGAACCCCAAAACCTTCCCGGAGAGAGTAATGGAAAAGGTCAAGGGCTTACCAATAGAGGTAGAAGTCTTAGATGAGAACGACCTCAAGAAGGAAGGACTGGAGCTACTCTTGGCGGTCGGCAAGGGTTCCGACGTACCCCCGAGGTTGCTAATAATGAGGTACTACGGAGGCGGGGAGAAGCTCGCAATGGTAGGAAAGGGAGTCACCTTTGACGCCGGCGGATATAACTTGAAGCCGGCAAATTACATGAAAAACATGCACGCCGACATGAGCGGCGCTGCTGCAGTCGCCGCTGCGACGCTCTACGCAGCAAAACTGAACTTAAACGTCAACTTAGAGTCATATATTCCGTTAGCAGAGAACCTAATATCCGGGAGGGCCTACAAAATGGAAGATATCATAAGGAGTTACAGTGGCAAGTACGTCCACATAGGCAACACCGACGCGGAAGGCAGGCTTATCTTGGCCGACGCCCTAGCTTACGCTAAACGCTCGTCGCCCAAGGTGACTTTTACCTTAGCGACTTTGACGGGCGCCCAGATAATCGCCCTCGGGTACGACATAGCTGCGCTGTACGCCACCCACGACGAGGACGCCGAGAAGGTGGAGGAGGCCTCGAAGCGTACGAAGGAGCTGGTGTGGAGAATGCCTCTATACGAGAAGTATAAAGAAGAATTAAAGCATCCAAGTGCGGACTTGAGCAACGTGGGGAAGGGCAGGGGAGCCGGAAGCATAATCGGTGCGCTGTTCCTAAAGGAGTTCGCGCCGGAGAGGTGGGTGTACTTAGACATAGCCGGTCCAGCCATGGCCCACGAGGCCAACGCTTGGTGGTGCTCTCCCTACCCCACCGGTTGGGGCGCCAGGCTGATGTTAGCGACCTTGAAGGAGTACCAGTAGGGTGAGGCGGCCGTGCCGGTTAGGGTGAGCGAGTACAAGTCGTTTAAGGAGTTGTTAGACGACATGAACAGAGAGTTAGAACTGAACTTGGAGGGCCTTAGAGGGATACTGAAGATTCTGTTAGAGGAACAGTGGAGGGGGAGTGGAGAGGGGTCAGCGTCATATCCGCGAATGAGGATCTTGGTTGACCCTAACGACGAGTTGATAAAAAACCAAGTGATCCCGGTATTATCAGAAGTGGTTAACAACGTGAGGGCCTTGAGATCTTCCATTGCAATCTTCAAAACGCTCTTCTCGAAGAGTGAGCTGGAGACCGAACTCAAGCTGAAAGCTATATGGGACGGCTCCCACGTCAGGGTGGTAATAGTATCTACGACCTAAGCACGTCAAGCGCTACTCCACCTTCTTCAAGCCGGCCATAACTAGGACGCTGTCGGCGACGAAACTCATGCTTATGTAGCCCCCCTCAGCCTTAACCACCACGTCTAACTGTCTCTTCTCGGCACTGTAGGCCCTCAACTCCTTTTCGGATATGCTCTTCAAGTCGTGGAATATATTTATCGCTATCTCATAAATCTCGTTGATCTTTTCTGGCCTTATGTTTTCGTAGTCAACCACCTCTAGCTTAGTCCCTTTCAGCTCGTAAACCACGTACCAGTCGACCTTGTAGCCGGGCACTTCTTGTACCTTCCACTTCTTCTGTGCCATCTTCGGAATCACCTCCTCAGAGAACCTTTAAGTGTAGAGCTACACACCCTACCGGCTTGTCTCCCCTAGCGATCCTCATCGCGGCGTCCCTCAAGACCTTCAAAGCGGCCGACTCGGTGGGCTTGTAGTTTATGCTAGCGGGAGGGGCCGCGCCGGAGACCTTGACGTCGTAGAGCTTGCCGTCGAAGGGTACGAAGACTACGTAGCGGGCAGCGAACTTCTTACAGAGCTCCGGAGCCTTAGCGACTGCCGCCCTGTACTCGTGGTGGACGGGCTTTATCATGTTAACGAACACCATGTATATGGGTAGGCTAGGGTAGAACATTTCCACGTATCTGGCCGCGTACTCAGCAGTAGTCGGGACGGCGTCTATCACTATGTTTAGCCAGTGGGTAGCGCTGGCCGCCACCCTGTGGAAGGGGGCGGGCGCGGGTCCGCTCGGGACGGGGTAGTCGTTGAACACGACGTCGTGCGTGTTTGACAAGTAATTAACCAAGCTTACGGCCCTCTCCCTTATTTTGTTGTAGTTGTCCTCGAGTTCTTCGGCTAACCTCTTTACCTTCCCCCTCACCAAGGCCTCCTTGTCCGATGCAGGGACCAAATCAACTTCTATCACCTTTCCTTCTGCCGTGGTGAAGCTCACCTTTCTGACTACTTCGTCTGGGCTGGCTTCTCCCATCAACAGCTCCAAGAGGCCCGGCCCTTCTGACGAACCCAGCAACCTGGACGTTAGCCTGGGCGACCACAAGTCCCAGTCTATCATAGCTACCTTGTAGTCCCTCTGTGCTATCAAGAACGCTATCTCTACGGTTATGCTAGTCTTACCGACGCCTCCCTTGGGGCTCATAGTGCCGTAGACGTTCTCCTTTTCTATGCCAACGACTATTTCTTCTCCTTTCTTCTTCTTCTTGAAGAAGAGTATCATGGCTATCACCCGGGAACTACTTTTACCTTGAACAGGTCACCTACCCTACTCTCCAACATCTTCTGTAACTGCTCCATGATACGCTTGGGAACCCTCTTGCTTACTATGACAATCAGTTCATGGTTGCTCAACTTCGCCTCACCTTCCACGCCTAGCTCTCTGATTATATTTTCTATAACGTTTGCTACCTCGTTCATTATTTCGTCGGGCGGTATTACTGTCTCGCTCACGCCCGCCTCCACGAGCTCCTTGTCCGGTATGAAGAGCTCTATTCCGGGGATTAGTTGGACCAACTTCTTAACGTCTTCCGGCAACGCGGAGACGTCGAGGCCCGCGCTCTCCATGACAGACTCCACGCCTCCCTCGACCATAGTAGTGTGGGGTATGACCAACAAAGCTAGGATGGCGTCCTTGAAGTCCGCCTCCGAGGGTAGTTTGGGCTCGCCGGCAACCACCCTGTTGTTTTCAACAGTAAGTATGAATTTGTTCCACTTTAGATCCTTCTTGAGTATCAGGAGTATGGCTTTCCCGCTCTTTATTTTCTTGGCCTCAATCATTACCTCCTCTGGGTGTCGTATTTTCTTAATATTCTTCTCCTCAGGCACCCCGTTGAGCCCCGTGTGTGAGGCCTACGGAAGCTTTAATTTTCTAGTACTAGTTCCACAAACGGAGGTCCTAGAGTACTTGGCGCAATCAACAGAATTGCCAAAGGGCTATTCTATTGTTAAGGGAGAATGTGGAGTTAACGCGCTAAAGAAGGTCCTCAACAACCTTTGTACGAGGCTGAGCGTAAGGAGTGGAGGCTCCAAGGGGAGCTTCGTCCTATGTAAGGGAAAGGTCGTAGAGGGCTCGTGGAGGGGGCTCCAAGGGGTCGAAGCTTGGAACGCGCTACTGGAGGACGTATCCCGAGCGTCGAGCGAATTTCACTTGACCTTTTATCAACCTCCCTCTTCCTTGACTTTTACCGAAGACCTCGAAGTGGCAACCGAGGTCGCGTTGGAGGAGACCGAAGCCAGTTACTTTTCCGGGGTGAGCGTGGTCGCTTTGGGCAAACACGTGTTGGCCATACTCCACAAGCTCGAGAGCTTGGGGTACGAGGTGGAAGACATGAAGATAAAGGTAGATAAAAAGGTCGCGTACGTGTCGCTGGCCGCCCGGGAGTATGACCCGGAGCTCGTAAGGAGGATCGCGCTTGAGTACTTGGAGCCGCTGGGCATCAAAGAGGTGAGGGTAGAGAGCCTTGGCTGAGTTCTGTTGGTCCCTTGGCGACCCGATCAAGAGCGGTCCGGACTTGCTGAGCCTAATAAATTACGTGGCCTCGAAGGGCCTCAACTGTAGGATAAGCGTCGTCTGGCCTCCTCTGGACCTTCTCTTCGCCGAGGGTCACATCATGGGTTACAGAGGCGACCTAAGCAGTTTCTCTTTGCCAAAGAAGCTCGAAATAAATGTATACGAACTAACTGACGAAGAGATACTCGTTGAACTTGAAGATAAAGATTACATTAAATTAGATTCCATAGAGAGCTTGATCTCGCTCATAAAGGAAATTGTGGTGAGGGAAGCGTTAGTAATTAAGGGGAAAGTGTATCCCGTCGCCCAACTAATAGATCCGTCGTCCGTAAGCGTGGATACCGAAACGTGGGAGAGCGTCTCAGTTACCGTCGAAGAGCCGAAGGAATTCTTGGGAACGCTGATAAGTGGAGGACACAAAGCAATCAACGTTGTTTCGCTCACTGAGAGGTGGACCTTGGACGTTCTCGCATGTGACGACAAAATATTGGGAGCGAGCCTCTACATGCCGGAGAGCGTGGAAACCATAAAGGGCTCAGACGCGTTCGTCTTTCCCCTAGAAAGCCCTGGTAAGTGGATAGTTACGATGGCGAAGCCGTTCTTGTGTCCAAAGGTCTCGCTCGTACTGGACCCGAGGCTTGATGAACGGCTCAAAGGCGTTGAAACGGGGGTAGTAAAGCTATGATAATTGTGGCTGTGGGCGCGGATTCGTTAATAAACAAGCTCAAAAGAGAAGTAGAGGAAGTAGAGAAAGAGCTGGCCGACTACGGGAACGCCTTGTCGGTCGTGATGGACCAGGGAAGGAAAGAGCTGGTAAGGTATAAGCTCCTAGGGTTCAAGACGAAACCCCCGGAAAAGGAAGTTATCTCAGAAAAGCCTTTGACCGTCCTCCACCGCTCCCTCTTAGTCTTCTCAAAGGACTTCGAGAGGGAGGTCGCGTCTACCTTCAAGGAGTACAAAGAGGAGATCCAGAGCTTGATAGATAAATTAAACGCCCAACGCGAGGAGTTCAAAGATCACATATTCTTCGTCTTCACCAAGGGTGCAAAAATAGTCGCTATTTACGTGCTCCCGCCTACGGTCCCGGGCTATGAGACAATTAGGGCCGAGCTAGAGAGGTTGGAGGGAGGGCGCTAGGCCGTGCCTTTCATAAGTAGGGGCAGAACAATCGGCTTCCGAAGGGTAAACAAGTACTCCCCTTTGGAGAGTATACTGAGGGAATTCGCGAAAAAGGGGTTCATCGGTAGGTTCGTGTTCGACGGCACTTGCAAGAACGTGGGAAACGTCATATTGAGGATTGAAGTCATAAGCGAAAAGATAGTAGCAATGGAGGCCGAGGCCGGCGGGAAACTCCTCAAAGGGAGGGAGGCCCTCGAGGTCTTCGAAGCGTGTAAAGAGGAGGCCGAAGGCTTCGTAGAAATAATAGAGCTAGACAGCGACAAAGTCCTCATCGATTTGGAAGACAACCCCGACGCGAGGGTCAACTTAGTAATAGAGATGCCTACGTTAACATTAAAGATAGCAGCACTGCACGTTGCCGCGAAGGGCTCCGGGCTTGCCCTAGTAGGAACCATGCTCAAGGACGTCGCCTTGTCGGAGTGCTTGGTGGCAGAAGGCCTCATAGACGGGCGCTGTGACGGAGTAATAAAGGGTGAGATGTGTCCCGACAAAATAGATCTGGTTATTGCCGTAAAGGAGAGCATCGTTCACATGAGCAGGCCGGAGGAGGTTGAGGGCTCCTTCGTAGCTATATCAGAGAAGTGTAAGATGGCCGAGTTCGTTATGAAAGCTACTAAGAGGTGAGGTCACTCCTCGTAACCCAGCTCTTTCCTCACTTCCTTAGTCGCTTCGACCATAACCTTCAGCTTGTTGAAAGCTATGTCTCTATCCCCGAGGATCTTTAGCCCGCAGTCCGGCTTGACGTAGACCTTCTCTGGCGGCATTATTTCTAATACTTTGTATATCGCGTTCTTCACGAAGTCTTTGCTCTCCACCTTCTTAGAGTGTATATCTATCACGCCGTATCCTAACTCCTTTCCGCTCGAGGCATAATCGTACTCCTTTATCGCTTCCAGTAACTTAAAGTTGTTATTGACAAATTCTAGGTCGAACTGGTCTACCGGGAACTCCAGTAGGTCGGGGAAGAGCTTCTCTACCCGGCCGTGGCATATGTGGACGATCTTCTTTGCGTCGTCCATCCCTTGGAACACGATCGAGAGGGCTTCCTTAGTTATCTCTATGTCCTCCTTGTAGGGGTGCGTCGAGAGCGCGGGCTCATCCACTTGAAGGTACCTCGCGCCCGCGTCGTAAAGGGCCTTGAGTTCCTTGTGAAGCTCTTTCGCCAAGTCTATTATGAGCTCCTTCTTGTCCCCGTAGTATTCGTTAAAGGCCCAGTCGGCCATAGTGTAGGGACCTGTTATTATCGCCTTTACCGGCCTTCCTTGAGCGTACTCGGTCGCGTACTTCCAGTCCGTTAAAGTCATTGGCCCTTTCCACCTTATCTTACCCACGACCACGGGCTTCCTGTAGTGGACGTTGTCAAATATTCTGACCCAGTCCTCCGGTTTGTTGCCTACGACAAACCCTTCCATCCTCTCGGCGAAGTACACCTCCATGTCTTCCCTTCTCTGCTCCCCGTCGGAGATGATGTCGACGCCGGCCTTAATTTGATCCTCGACCGCCAGCCTTATCGCTTCCTTAATCATCTTTTCGAACTCTTCGCTGGATATTTCGCCTTTGTAGTGCTTCTTTAAGGCCTCTTTAGCTATGGGGAACTTCGGGTAACTGCCGACAACTGTCGTGGGAAGCACTTTAGGCACTCTATAGCTCATAGAACTCACCCCTCGTTAACAAGTTCCCTCAACTTAAAGGCTATCTCAGCCAGTCTCCTCATTTTCTTCCTAATGTAAGAATATGGCAACACGTCATATCTATAGCTAGCACTCACGTGTACCTCATTGGCGTCGACCTCTTCTATCAAATTCAACGTCTTTGCGGCAGTTTCCTCTATGTGCTCCAATTTCACGTTTAAAGCGTCCGTCACGCCAAACTCTATTATCGGGTAGGGGTATCCGTACTCAGAGAAGGTAGCTTTAGCGTCGTCATAGTTCCACGAAGTCATGTCAAATCCGATACCATCTACTGATAAGTCCAACAACATTTCGTAGACGTTCTCGGGGTTCTTGAAGTACGTTTTCACGACTACGGGGACGTCGACCGCTTGTGCGATTACGTTTATGTACTCTATCCCCAACTGCTTCGCTTCGGCTGGGACCTCGGGGTCCACGAGGGCGGGCTCTTCCAAGTATATGTAGTCCACGTACTGGCTCAAGGCCACGGCCTCGTACGCCAAAGCGGACGTTAGATCAGACATGAGCTCTTCCATCCTCTCGTAGTACTGGTTGTCCACGTGAAGGGCGAAGGTTAGGGGACCGGGCAAGTGAGCTTTGAGGGGCCTCGGGCTAACTTGGTACGCCAGCCTGTGCTCCCCCAAGGTCACGGGCCTTAAGGGGTAGATCGGGCCCTTGACCTTAGCTCGCTTGTAATAGAAGTTGAGCTCGTAAAACCTGTAGTAACCGCCAACTTCCGGGAGCTCGAAGCCTTCCCACGTGGACACGAAGGGACGGAACACGTCGTCCCAAAGCAAGTGGCCGGTGGTGAGGAGGTCCAGCCCCTCTTCGACTTGTTCCATTATGACCCTCTTGGTGCTCCTCTCCCAAGCGCTCCGGAGGGAGGTGAAGTCGAGCTTGCCGGCGTTATAGGCGTCGATGCTCTTCCGCAGCTCCGGCGGCCGCGGGTAGCCTCCGGGATGGGAGGCAACTACCTTCAGCCTCACGTCTCTTTCCCTAACGGCCCCGGGGCGGGCCGCACAATATTTACGTTCTCTCCGCCCTCCCGAAGATCAAACAGAAGCCTCCCATGTCGTGCCACTCGCGTACCTTCAATCCGGCCCTTTCTATTATTTCCTTTCTAATCAGCTTCTTCGAGCCTATTATTTTGAGGAGGACCGCGGACCAGCAAGCGTTCTTGCCTACCTCCCCGAACAAGTAGGTCGGGGAGACTCGGGCTATCTCCTTCAAGGCTGTGACCTTTTCTTGGTCGGTTAAGTGGTGCATCATAGTGAACGTGACCACAGCTTTGAAAGAGTTTGAACGGAACGGTAAGGCGGTCGCCGTCCCCAACACGCAGTCAAACGGGTGCTCTTCCAACCTCTCCTTAGCTATACGTAAGAGCTTGTCGGATATGTCCAGACCGATGCCATAGCACTTTTCCGTAACTGTTTGAATAAACCGGCCCGTGCCGCAACCCACTTCTAGGATGCGAGATCCTTCCTCTAACTCGCGCGCTACCTTCTGGTAGTACCCTCGTTCTACGAACTTTACGGCAACCACCTCGTCGTGAAGCGGGTATATCCTCTCTAACACTCTAGTGATAAGCTTCTTCCCCGCGTGCACCCCTTCCTTCCCTGCAGGAGACTTGGACAAACCACTATTACAGTACAACTGCGCAGTTCATCCAACGTCCTCTCTCACCGTTTGGACTGCTAGGCGTTCTGTCCAAATGCCTCGTACAGCTGTCCAAACAAGCCCCCCACTCTGCTTTATCTTTCTGGACTGCTAGATCTAATCCGGGTACCACACCAGTGACCCCGGCCGAGTTCTACGAACTCATCAAGAGGTTCGAACCAGTGCCGTTGGACGGCGACATGTTAAAGTACTACGTAAAGAGGTACGAGCCGGACGAGCTCTTCGAGAAGCTAGCCTACGAAAAGGTCATGTCGGACAGAGGCACGTCGAAGGTAACCGTGGTAGGTAGCTACGGGCTCGGGAAGACCACGTTCTTAAACTTCTGGAGGACCCGCTTTGACGTTCCCTACCCCCGATCTCCCCTAGAAGCATCAATGAAGAAGTATATACCAATTGTAGTTAAAGTAACTTACGACGACAACCCTCAGAAGTTATTCTACAGCTTGCTAAAAGGCATTGAAAAGGGGTTCAAGAAGCCTGGGTGGATATATTACGTCAGCGTAAACCAAGAGTACGAAAAGTTGTTCAAGTACATAACCCAAGTCGTGGAAAACGTCCTAACGAGGTACGAGAGGTTAGGTCGGGTAGACATAGAAACGATGAAGTCTGCAATAGGTTTCATATTGGAGAATACAAACGTACCTATAGTATTCATGATAGACGGGTTCGTAGTCTCCGAGTCGTTCGAGGCCATTGCGTTTTGGTTCGACAACATCCTCCAAGGGCAGAACAAGGCAAGCTTCATAATAACGCTGACCCCAGACGCGCTTCAATCCTTCAGGATGAGGTATCCCTTCATTGTTAGTAAATTCATTGAGATACGCATTCCGGGCTACACAGCGGAAGAAGTGAAAGAGGTGTTCCGAAGGCGTGTGGAAGGCTTCGCGACCCCCGAGAACCCCTACTTCCCCTTTAGGGAGGAATGGATCGAAACTATTTGGTCCCACTTCCCGATACTCAGAGATGCAATCAAGGTTGCCCAGAGGGCTCTCACGTACGCGGCCAAGGAGGGAGTTCTCTTGGAGAAGCACATAGAGCTTGCAATAAAGGAGGCAGAAAGAGCAATGGAGACCACAGTCCTCTTCGAGTTAGACGAGTTAGACAGGATGATCTTGAAGGCCCTCACAGAGCTCGGCGAAGCGGGTCCTAGCGACGTCACTAAGTGGCTAAAGGCGCAAGGCTACGACGTGGCGAAGAGTACCGTACACTACAGGCTGAAGGAGCCCTTGTCAAAGAAGGGACTGGTCGAAAAGGTGGGCAAGAGCGGGAAGAGGGGGAAGTACAGGATAGCTGACCGCCGCTTAGTAGACTTACTCAAATATCTCTAGACAGCGTTTGGACGGGATTTGGACAAGTTGGGACGAGTCCTTGGACTCACCCTCGTCCGCGCGGTTGGATTTCCCCTAACGTTGCTACTTCCTCTGCTCTTTACTCACTACCCTTACCTACAGAGTTTTGCGTATTTGAATAGAATCATTATACAAAACCAGATGAACATAGAGTTAGAGCGAGTATCTGAAAGACAGAACGAAGCTCGTTGGGGTCGTTCAAATCAATATCCAACAAGCCGTACGAGCTCTGTCCAAACGCTGTCCAACTCTTGTCCAAAATACGTCAAGATCTAGCGCGTTTCACAGAGCCCGCCTTCGAGGGAGTTCCACAACGCCGCGAAGCCCCATACCGCCTCTTCGAGTCTAACCGTCCTGACGCCTTGACAGGGGAACAAGTTGACGAGCGCGTCCAACTCCAGATCCGGGTACTTGTCCAGCAAGCCCTTGTCGGGGGAGCCGAATAAGACCCCTACGTTAGAGCCCAAGTAATCCCTCAGCTTGCCGGGCCACGTCCCGCGGCGGCTGGTGCCCAAGGCCTTGAAGCCGGCGCCCTTGTAGAACTCTACTAACTCGTAAATGTTGTCGAAATAGTTCACCTCGAACCCTAAGTACTCTCCGCGCCATATGCCCCTCTTCGCCGGCAAGACTTTGACTACTCTCTTCTTGTCGTTGAACCCTACCAACACTAGGACGTTTTTCTTACATTTCTTTACGTTGTGCGTCACCCTCTCCGGTTCGCCCACGTCTATTGTTGCGATCGAACCCCTCTTACACTCTACTATCAGACCGAACTTAAAGAACAACCCTTCTTCCCTGTCCTTGAAGCCTTCGTTCAACGCCTTAACGGCCAGCGGTGGCAACACGCCCGCGTACTTGAGCTCCGGCTTAAGGGGGACGATTAATTTCCTCAAATAAGTGGGGTAGGACAAGTATTCTAATACGGACATCAACACGTCGGAGCCGGGCCCCTCGGGGCCGTAAACGTCCACGCTTTCCGCCCTAGCCGCAGCGGCGGCCCGCGCCAAGTACCCGGCAACCAGCGTCTTTTCCCTTAAGGAGGGGTTACTCGAGAGGGCGTCGGCGGGAATAGCTATTCGAAGGCGTCTGAACGGACACTTCAATTCCAAACCCGCCGACTCCATAAAAATGTGATATTTAAAGGGAGTTACTTCTTACCCTTCTTCTGCATCTTCTTCTCTACCTTACTCCTGTCCGAGCTCCTTTCCATGAACAAGCTAGTCCTCTGCCTACCTCCCATCCGTCACACCCCGGGAGCCCTAAGGGGACGGGGATTAAAGGCCCATGCCCCTAAAGACTAGGGGAAAGGACGTGGACAAGCTCAAGGTTGCTGTCCTAGGGGCTACTGGAATGGCCGGTCAGTGGTTCGCGTCGTTGCTCGAGGATCACCCTTACTTCGAGTTAGTGGCCTTGGGGGCTTCCAAGAGGTCGGCCGGCAAGAAGTATAAGGAAGCTGTAAGGTGGGTCATCCCCCGTCCTTTCCCTACTAAGTTCTCCGACTACGTCGTGTTCGACGCCTCCGATCCCGATGCGCTGCCCGAGAAGGTGGACTTGGTGTTCTCCGCGCTCCCCAGCGAAGTGGCAGGAGAAATAGAGTTGAAGTACTTGAAGAAGGGATTCAACGTAGTTTCGAACGCCTCACCGTTCAGACTCGAACCCGACGTACCCCTCATGAATCCCGAGATCAACTGGGATCACTTAGAACTCTTGAAGAAACAAGAGAGGTGGGGCGGCAAGCTGGTCAAGAACCCCAACTGTACTACGGCCGTCTTGACGTTACCACTCAAACCGATTATGGATGAGTTCGGTATAAAGGAGATAACTGTAACTACGCTGCAAGCTATAAGCGGGGCGGGGTTCGCCGGACTCACGGCTTACTCTATAGTTGACAACGTAATTCCTTATATCGCGAAAGAGGAGTACAAAGTCAAAGTAGAGTCCAAGAAGATGTTAGGTAAGTTGGAAGGGGACTCTATAAGGCCCGCTGACTTTGTGGTCGAAGCTACGACGACCAGGGTTCCAGTCTTAGACGGCCACACGGAAGTGGTTTACATAACTACGAAGAGGAGCGTGGACGTCGAGCAAGTAAAGGACGTGCTGAAGAGTTTCGAAAGCGAACCCCAGCGTTTGGGGTTACCTACTGCCCCGCCCAAGCCCGTGATCGTGATGGAACAAGAGGACCGTCCGCAGCCTAGGTTGGACAGAATGAACGGCAACGGGATGGCTGTTACTGTCGGAAGGATAGAGATAACCGAAACTAATAGAGTTAGGATGGTGATGGTTGGACATAACCTCCTAAGGGGCGCCTCCGGGGTCAGCCTCCTAACGGCGGAACTCATGTACAAGAAAGGTTACATAACGTAGTACTTGCTATAATCTTCGTCCTCTTCGGAGCGCTTGAACAGCTGGGGGCAGAGAGGCTCTTCCTCCTTAACTTTTTTCCTCTTCTTCTTGGGCCTAACGTCCGGGTAGAAGTAAGCGGTCTTCCCTACTATCATGTACCTCACGAGGCGGTACTTGTCCTTTATCCACGGGAACAGCGTCCTCCATTCCTTAAATACGTCGTTACTGACCACTATTCCATACTCCCGGTCGGCGACCGACAGTATGAAATAATCGGCCGGCGTGCTGGCCGGGGCTTGGAGTACAACCCCTTTGGCTATGAGCCTCTCTAGAACTTCGGGCTTGTCCACTTTGTGGCGTAAGGAGGCGTCGGCGATGGCGTAAACCTCGAAGCCCCTCTCCCTGAGGGCATTAATGACTACTAATAAGTTCTCTATCCTACCCTTCTTTCCAACCTTCGGACCGTGCATAACTACGTTGGAGGCATCAACTACTGCTACGTCTTGAGGGACTCGTACCTTAACTCGTCTAGGCTGGAGCCTCTTTTCAACAATCCTTCTCATTTTTGGGTATAGCGCGTTCGTGAGTAAGGCTAACGCGGCCGCCACGAGCGCCGTTGTAAGATATTCTGACAACGCTCCTTCGAGACGCGTTCGTTTAGCGATCTTTTTAGTTTGCCCCACTTTGGTAGTGCTAATTTTCTTGCCCCTTGGACGCGGACTTCGGAGAGCCGTGAGGTTCGTAATACCGAGTAAGGGCAGACTCAAGGACGCTACACTGGAGCTCTTAGAGAGGGCCGGGATCAGGCCGTCTTACCTCGACTCGCGCGCCTTGATAGTGCCATCTAACAAACCGAATCTGGACCTCGTCTTTGCTAGGCCGGAGGACATACCTTGGATAGTCGAGAGCGGCGCGGCTGAGGTGGGGATAACAGGTCACGACTACGTCCTTGAGTCTGGAAGGGACGTCGCAGAGATCCTTGATCTGAATTACGGTCGCTCGAAGCTCGTCTTGGCGGTTCCCCGAGATTCCGGAATAAAAAGGCCGGAGGAGCTACCCAAGGGCTTCAGGATAGCTACTAAATTCATCAATATAGCTACTGACTATTTCGAGAAGAAGGGGTTAGACGTGAAGATCGTGAAGGTCAGCGGCTCGGCTGAGGTGATGCCAGGCATCGGGGCAGCGGACGGGATAATAGACGTAATGTCGACTGGTACGACGCTTAAGCTGCACGGCTTGACGCCCATAGACGTGATATTGAGTAGCAGCGCCAGATTGATAGTTAGGAAGGACTTGCTTGACGACCCTCGCGTGGAAACGATAAAGTTAATGCTTGAGTCAGTTCTACGGGCATCTAAGAAAAAGTTGGTTATGATGAACGTACCAGACGAAGCGTTGGACGACGTACTCAAAGTGTTGCCGGCCATGTCGGGTCCTACCATAAGCAAAGTGAAGAGTGAGAAGCCTATGTGGGAGGTCATTGCGGCTGTAGACGAAGACGAGATAGCTGACATAATAGTAAAGTTGAAGAACGCAGGAGCAAAGGACATATTAGTTCTTAATGTTGAGAGACTAATCCCTTAGCCGGACGATTTTCTGCAAGAGGTCTACAGCTGCCACTAACAAGGGGACACCTAGAATTATGGCTAAGGTTTTATCGTTTATCTTTACTATTATATAACTATACAACGTGTCGCCGCTTAACACGACGACCTCGTTCTCGCTCGTTATCCCTACGGCGTCAACGCCCCTCTCGAAACTCAACCTTTGGATGATCTCGGTGCCGTTGTATATGAACAAGTTCGAGCCTCGGGAGAAGACTAAGGTTCCGCCCTCCGCGTCTACGCGCTCGCAGCCTCCTTGCGAGATCAGCTCTACTTCGTTTCCATTATTAACCGCATAGAGACCGTCCTCCGTGCAGACGTATAGGAGATGATCCAAGTCCACGTCGTTTACGCGGCTCTTGAAGGTAACGTTAAACCCGCCGAGGAGTTTGTGCACCTCCACCTCTTTGTTCCTGACCACTACTATTATTCCGTCGTAAACCTTTACAAAGTTCGATTGAGGCATAACGTACGTTATGTTATTTACGAGGTCCAGTATCACCGACACGTTGCTCTCTTGCGACGCCAGCGCCAACATACCTTCATCGGCGTGACAGCGCGAGGGCACGAACCAGACCTCTCCGACCCTCACCGGATCGAGAGGTTTAAGGTAGTATATCGAAACGCCCCCGTCGTGGGGAACGACGGCGTAAGGTCCGGCCAAACACGCCGGCGTCCCGGGGAGCTCGAGGAAGGCCTCCAGCGCGCCGCCTTGTCCGTAGAGTTGGACGGAGCCTCCGTAGAGGGCTACAACTACCCAGTGAGTGTATATGGAAAAGCAACAGACGTGGTGAACTGACATTAATAGAGTAGTTAGTATCATCGGAGGGCCGCGAAAGGCGTGACGGTTGTAGTAATAAGTGGACCACCCGGTAGCGGGAAGAGTACTGTGGCAAAGAAGCTGGCCTCGGAGCTCGGCTTGAGGTTCGTCTCCGCGGGATCCGTGTTCAGAAAGCTAGCTGAGGAGATCGGCGTATCGCTCTTGGAGTTGAACGAGATGGCGCTCAAGGATCCAGAAATAGACTTGAGGATAGACAGAATGGTACTCGAGGAGGCTAGGAGGGGGAATGTCGTAATAGAGGCCCACTTGGGCGGCTGGGTCGCCGCCCCTTACGCGGACGTGAACGTTTACTTGACGGCCCCTCTGGAAGAGAGGGCTAAGAGAATAGCCCGTCGCGATGGCATAAGTTACGAAGAAGCGTTGGAGGAGATCCTCTCGAGGGAGGAGGTGCAGTGGATAAGGTTCAGAAAGCTTTACGGGTTTGACGTAGCGAGCTTGGAAATATTTGACTTAGTCGTCAACACTGCGTTGATGGGACCCGAGGCCGTGGTCGAGACAATCAAGAGGATGTTACTTTAGCCTTTTCAACCTTTTCGACGATTTTGTCGGCTATCTTTAGGAACGCCTTCGCGGCTGGCGTATCGGGGTACTCTACGAAGAACGGTATGCCCTTGTCGTTGCTCTCCGATATCCTCGGGTCGAGGGGTATGGAGCCCAAGAAGTCCACGCCGGCTCTCTCTGCGACCCTCTTGCCCCCTCCGCTGCCGAATATCGGGTAGGTCTTCCCGTCGCACGGGCAAGTGAAGCCCGACATGTTCTCTACAATGCCGAGTATGGGCACGTTCAACCTCTTAGCGAAGTTTACGGATTTCATCACCACTTTTTGAGACACTTCCGACGGTATAGTAACTATTATCGCGCCCGTCAGGTTAGGGATCATTTGGGCCACCGTCAAGGGGGCGTCGCCCGTTCCCGGAGGCAAGTCTATTAGCATGTAGTCGGCCTCTCCCCACAAGACGTTCTCGAGGAGCTCCAGCATGGCATTGGTGAGCATCGGTCCCCTCCAAATGACTGGGGCTTCGTCGTCGGGGAGCATGAAGTCTACGCTTACTATCTTCACTCCGAGGGGTCCGGTAACCGGAATTAGGCCTTCGGGGGTGGCGTAAACCCTCTGTCCCTCTACACCCATCATTTTTGGGATGCTGGGGCCGTAGAAGTCCGCGTCCAGCACGACAACTTTCTTACCCCTGTAGGCCAAGGCAAACGCTAGGTTTGCCGTGACGAACGACTTGCCGACCCCTCCCTTACCGCTCATTACGGCTATCTTGTACTTTATTCCGCTTAATCTATCAGCAATACTCTTCTGTATCTCTTGAATGGGCCTGAAGGGAAGCTTCTTCTGAGGTGCGCTCAACTCCCTAAAACCCCGCGCAACTCAGCATTACAAAAATAAAAAGTCTAATAGAGTGGCTTCGGGCAAAATTTGAGCGTCTCGGCTAGAGCGCCAACCAAAGTTACCTTGTTCGGGGAACACTCAGTAGTCTACGGCAAGCCGGCCATAGTATTCTCTATGCCGATTTACATAAATGTGAAGCTGAGCCTCAGCGACGATCTAATGGTAATAACTGGCCCTGTGAGCCTTAGAAGCGTAGATTTAGTGATTTCCAAGGACAAAATAGAGGTCGGCGACTTGGTGAGGAAACAAATGGAGAAGTACGTTTCATACGTCGTTGAAGCCTTGCAAACCATTGGGGTGGAAGGCGCGAGGGTGGAGATAGAGTCGCCCATGCCGGTGGGCGCGGGAGTCGGCACCAGCGCGGCAGTAACTGTCGGTACGATAGCGGCGGCGTGTGCCCTAAAGAGGTGCGGGCTGAACAAGGAGGGAATCGCCAAGCTCGCTTGGGAGGTCGAAAAGAAGGTTCAAGGGAAGGCCAGCCCTATGGATACTTTCGCTTCGGCCTTGGGCGGCGTTTTATGGATAGAGAAGGAGGACAGCGGGTGGAAAATAGAGCGGTTAAGCGTGGACCAGCTCCCGCTAGTCGTCGGGATTTTTGAGAAGAGGAAGACGACAGCTGAGCTCGTGAGGGAAGTGGCCTTAAAGGTTCAACGATCCGAGATCTATAAGGACATAATCGAGCTTATGGGAAAAATAGCCAGGGAAGCCCGTGAGGCCTTGATCAAGGGAGACCTCAAGGAGCTGGGGGAGCTTATGAAGCTAAACAACGCCATGCTCGAGGCGTTAGGACTGGTGACCAAAGAAGTATCGAATGCGATACACGCGGCCGAGTTAGCTGGGGCTTACGGCGCGAAAGCGTCGGGCGCGGGGAGCGGCGGGGCAGTCGTAGCGCTGGCCGAGGACGTTAAAGCGGTGAGGGCAGCGCTCTTGGCCTCCGGGGCCAAGAAGGTCTTCATCGTAGAGAACCCCTCCCGAGGTGTCGAACTTATATAGATATCGCTATATTTACGCCGTTTTTAAAAACCAGACGGGTGAGCAAGACACGGGAAGGGCGTCATGAAGAAAACCTCACTATTCCTCCTCGCGCTCCTAGCTGCGCCGCTCTTCGCAATGTCCAACGGCGCCCCCAACTTTGGGTGTACCATGTGCCACCAAGACGCGAAGCCTCTCAGCCCTCAACACATAGTAATCAAGGGCCTCCCCCAGTACTACGAGCCCGGTAAGAGCTACCGCATAACTATTGAGGTAACCGACGCTAACGAGTGCACCCCCGCCATGACCGCTTGCGGCGGCTTCGCGCTCCAAGCGAACGCCGGCGAGTTCAAGGTAGTTGATCCTACTAACACCTTCATAGCTCACCCCACGCCCACTGAGTCGTTTGTGACCCACACTAAGGAAGGTAGCATGAAGAGGACTTGGACCGTCGAGTGGGTCGCCCCCAAGGAGAGGAAGCCCGTAACCTTTAGGGTGGCAGTAATAGCGGCCAACGGCGACGGCAGCCCCTTCGGCGACTACTTCGGCATGAAGACTTTCGTCTTACAGCCGGCGGTCCCCGGAGTGAACCCCACGGTAACTACCACCCAAGGTAACGTGATAACCATAACCAAGACCGTTTGGGTAACTGTTACTATAACTAAGACCATAACTGTGACTCTGAGCGGCTAAAGGTAATTTTTGTACTCTTTCGTCTCTCGCTTCACGACACGCTTCCCTTACCCTTAAATTTAGGCCTTCGTTCGTGGCGAACGAAGGGGTGAGATCGTGAGCGCGGCTAGCTATGATAACGAGGCTAAGATCAGGCAAGCGAAGACCATGCTTATGAGGGTGATAAACGACCCGGCCGTCCCCAGGAACATCCGGAGGGCTTGTATAGAAGCCGTGAGGCACTTAGAGAACGAGCGCTTGAGCCCGGGCGTGAGGGCGGCCAACGCGATAAGTGCTTTGGACGAGATAGTGCAAGACCCCAACATGCCTATACATACGAGAATAACTATATGGAACGTCGTAACCCTCCTCGAGACAGTGAAGGACTAAAGGGGTCGATAATGGAAAAACCTAGGGTCAGGGTAAGAGGTATCTACGCAACGGCTGTAGCTAAGGTTTTATTGGACGAGGGGCTCGAGCTGAGTGACCTCTCGAAGAAGCTCAAGGAGAGAATAGGACACGAGGGCTCTCCCGAGCCTCCTCACGTAACTGTCAAGCAGTCGGATGACAACCCTGACCAATTGGTTATCATCGGGTTTCCCGAGGAGACGGATAAGGTTATTCAAACGCTCAGAAAGAGCATGCCCTATTCTGTACACCACTTAGCGAGGCCTAACCTCCACAGCGCTTATGTGGTCGAGGTGGACGAGGAGTGTAGGACTAAACTAGGCGAAGAGGAAGTGAGGGTTAAGGCGAAGGAGTGTTACGACGGAAAAAAGTTAATAGCTGAGGTCGTGCGTTCCAGGGTCTTCCCGACCGATAAATTGGTGATGGAAGAGGGCTTCCGGGTGATAGGGCTCTATGCAGAACTAGTGATCGGCAGGGGGAGCGGAGTAACTTTCTCTAAGCATATTACAGACTTGGAGACCAAGATGTTACTAATGAACTTGGCTGCTGAGGTCGTCAGGAGGGGGGTAAAAGTCCACTGGAGGAGCTCAGCCAAGAAGGCCGAACCTCAAGTCCTCCTCGAGGAGCTCGAGAAGCTTTACGACGAGGCCACGAAGATAATGGTAAAGGCGAGGGACGCCGACCACGGGACCGAAGTCTATCCCGGCGAGAGGCTGGACGTGGTCGAGCTGACCTTAGAAGACAAGGTAATCCTGGACGAAATCCGGTCGAAGGTGGTGCCCACGATGCCTTACCATCACAGCCTCAAGTCCGGGGGCGACCGCATGGCCGCTGCCGTCGAGTTGGGCGATAAGATAGCAGCGAGTAGCGAGGTTAAGGCAGAGAGCGTCATAGACTACATAATTGACTTAGCAAGGGATATGAAGTACCTTAACATAATCCACAAGAAGGTTGACGGCGCCGAGTACTCGTTGGGCAGGGCAAGGGTTAGGGGGAACGTAGATAACTACTTGGTCTTAGAGAGGAGGAGCAAGGACTATGGAAAGTACGACGGCTTGGACGTGGTGAAGGAGCCGGGGGACCTCATGATCACGCTGGTAAGCCCGTTCTCGAGGTACCTAATACACGCGTACTACGACCAGTACGGCAACGAGAAGGGAATTTACGTTAACGTAAACACCGGTGTGGAGGTGGGGGAAGGCAACGTGAGGTACATAGACTTGGAAGTTGATATAATACACAAGGACGGGGAGTGGAGTGTAATAGACGAAGACGGGCTGGACCGCTTACCCGCCCCCTTGCGCGAGCTCGCAGTGGCTGAGGTTGAAAAGCTCCTCTCGCACCCCGACCGGATAAAAGAAGTTGTCGCGAATGCACGAGAGCTGCTCTCTGCTCAACTCTAAAGTTGCCTTGGCCTACGGAGAGCCGTTCAAGAAACTCTACTTGCTGCCATCCCTCTTGGGCTGCGACGAAGAGACGGTGTATCTGATACCTTCTCACTTAGCTTACTTGGAGTACTTCGTAGAGAAGGGGTTGGTGACTGAAGTCAATAACGCGAGAGAGTTGATAATAAAGCTGAACGAGGCCATGAGGAGAAAGATGAACGTCGCGGTGGTAGAGCCGGAGGAGCTCCAAGGTATTAAGAACGTTCGGAAGATGATGGCGTTTGTATCTTGGTACTTGAAGGAGTACACGGCGAGGAGTGGGAGGAGGGCCTTCATCTTGCTGAGGACGAGCGGTTTCACGGAAAGGCCGCCCTTCTTTAACTACGTAGAGCCGTGGGCCGGAGTAGTGATTGAAGTTATCTTCAAGCGCGGGAAAGTGTTAATGAATGTGGACTACGGCGGAGGTGTGGAGGTTTGGACTATCTAAACGCAATAGTACAAGTGATAACGTATCTCGTCATGTATTACGCCCCAGCTATGGTGGCCAACGCTTCTCCGGTCTTCGTGGGGAGGGGCACTCCTCTCGACTTCGGGAAGAGGTTCTGGGACGGGAGGCGCTTGCTAGGTGACGGCAAGACGTGGGAGGGACTAATGGTCGGAATGTTGTTCGGTTCGACTATAGCGTGCGCAGAGTCAGTCCTATTGGACTCGCCCGCCTTGTACGTGTACGGCCTAATGGCGGTCCTCGGGGCTCTAATAGGGGATATAGTCTCTTCATTCTTTAAAAGGAGAATCGGCTTGGAGAGGGGCGCTCCCCTACCTCTGGTCGACCAACTCGACTTCTACGTAGGAGCTACTGCCTTCATGATTGCAGTCGGGTGGAAGCCCGAGTGGAAGCTGGTGGCGCTGGGTGCAATAATAATAGTTATACTACACAAGCTGACTAACTTGATAGCGTACTACCTTCACTTGAAGGACGTTCCTTGGTAAGCTTGGCTAGGACTCTGTACTTAACGTACTTGTCTTCTGGACTGAACCTCGGCGGGTGGGGTACTGTCGTCTGTCCGTTACACACCGGGCAGACGTCCTTGAAGGTGTACCTGCCACACCTCACACACTTCTTCATTAAGAACTTCATTTCCTTCCCACCTGTTCGAACTTAGCCACTTCTAACCCCTCTGCTTTCGCCTCTTCAAGGATCTTCTCTCCCACGGCCTCGAGCGTCTTCCCCGCGGTCTTGTAATCTAAAGCCGTCACCTCTACCATGTACCTAGGCGCCCCCACAGTATACACCCTCACGTTTATCTCGTCACCCTTGATGAAGTCGTAAGCGCTCATGAGGGTCCTCCTGATACGGTCGACTCCGTCCGGCGCGAAGGACTGCAATATGGCCATGCCTACTACTTTCGCCGGCTTTATCTTTATGTGAGTCTTCGCAACTTCTGTTATAGCCTTTGCCACTTCTTCCGGAATGCCCAGCTTGGTTAGCACTTCCTCCCCTCCTAAGGCGGCCTCCTCAAACACTCCCAGCAAGTCACCGAAGTGCTTCTGGATGTGGGGTTCCAACATGTTGTATAACTTGTCGTAGTCCTCGCCGAGAGCTTCGGCTACCAACTTCAACAAGTTTTCTCCTTTCTTAAACCTCTTATACATGTACATCTTTCTCTTTCGTTCGGAATCCGTCACCTTCTTTAGCGAGAGGTCGACCGTCCCCCTCTTCTTATTTACCCTTATGACTTTGCAAACTATCTTTTGGTTTTCCTTCAAGACTTGCCTTATGTTCCTAACCCACCTGGACGCCACTTCGCTCCAAGGGAGGTAAGCTTCCAAGTCGTCATACTCGTCCAGGGTGACGTAAGCGCCGTAGTCGAACACCTCTCTGACTGTCGCGACGACTAGTTCTCCCACTCTGGGCAACCTCTTCTTGGGCATTTTACCTCCTCGTCTCCTTCGTGGTTTACGGGGTTAAATGGTAGTTACGCGTCACAAGCTTCCTTGAGAACGCCCTTCAAGAGGAGCTTCGCCCGCTCTACGAAGTCCTCTACGTCCCTAGTGTTAGGAATTATGAAATCTGCCATCTCCATGATTTTCTTGACGCCAAGCTCTATCTCCTTTTCGTCTCTCTTTTTTAATATTTCCACTACGTTCCCTCGGTCGTCCGCGCGCGCCCTGGAGGAGAGCCTTTCCGCCCTCAGCTCGAAGGGCGCTTCGATGGCGACGACTATCACCTTTGTGTACCTCTTAAACGTCTCCAGTTCTTCGGGGGCTCTACAACCGTCCACGAGGACTACGCAGCTCTCTTTGTATTCTCTCTCTATTCTGTCAATCACCAATTTGGCCAGTACGTCCTTGCCGTGCTTAGCCCTCAATTCAGCGGCTACCTTGGCCAAGTTGTCGGATGTGAGCTCCAAATTCCTTTTCTTCGCCTCTTCCCTTACTATGTCGCCCATAACTATTACTGGTATGCCCAACGCTTTAGCGACCTCGGCGAAGGTGCCCTTCCCGGACCCCGGGAGGCCGGCCGTCACCACGAGTAAGCGTGTTATGTTCGGCCCCCGCTGACAGCCGCGCGAGAGTGAAAAAATAAAGCGCTCGCTGGGGGCGCAACGGGGACGCGACGTTGGGCGTGTACCACGGCCCGGACTTGAAGAAGATAACTGGCGGCAAGAAGAGGAGACACAGAAAGGTCAAGAGGAAGTACTGGATGGGTCGTTACCCAACCAACACTACCTTAGCTGAGAACGAGAAGAGAAAGATAGAGAGGGTAAGGGGAGGTAACATCAAGGTGAGGCTCAGGTATGCCGCCTATGCTAACGTGGTTGACCCCAACGAAAACGTCGCGAAAAAGGTGAAGATACTGAGAGTTCTAGAAACTCCAGCCAATAAGGAGTTAGCGAGACACGGCATCATTGTTAAAGGAACCAAGATAGAGACCGAGCTGGGCGTCGCGGTGGTCACCTCCCGGCCGGGTCAAGACGGAGTGATTAACGCAGTGTTAATAGAGAGGAAGTGAGGCGTATATGACGTTAAAGAAGTATAAGGGGAAGTACGTTATTTTATGGCCACAGTACTTCGATTCCTCCTTGAGCCGGAAGGAGGGACGTCGGGTCCCCCGGGAGCTCGCGGTGGCGAGGCCCTCCCAGAAGGAACTGTTAGAGGTCGCCGCTGCCTTGGGTTTGGAAGCCAAGCCGCTGGAGGGTAAGTACCCTAGAGAGTGGTGGAACAAGGAGGGCCCCGTCTTAGTTGAGAAGAGGGGGAGCAAGCGCGAGGTGATAACGTTACTGGCCAAGGAACTGCGGAGGAGGAGGTACGGGAAGTAGACGAACAGTTTCAACCGAATAATAAGTGGGAGCGGTAATACCTACATAACACGGGGGCCGGGTAGTGAAGTTTCATGTGTACAAGGTTACGCGTACCGGAATCTACGTCCTCAAACTCGAAGACAAGGTACTCCCCAGGATAGGCGACAAGATAAAGGTAGATAACAAGATCATGAAAGTTTTAGACATCATTGGGCCGGTACAAGAGCCTTTCGTCGTAGCTAAAGCCCTCGGAGAAACCCGAAAGAGCAACACTACGGGGTGATAGTCCATGAGCGCGATCGCCGGAGGCGGTACCCTCAAGTGCCCCGTCTGTGGGAGTACCTACGTAGTTCAAAACGAGATGGGCGATTTGGTCTGCGCTAGCTGCGGGACAGTGTTGCAAGAGTCGCGCGAAGTCAGCTTCGATTCGTTCGAGGGGTACGGGAGCGATAACAAACCGATAGTCAGCAGGGGCGCTCTGACCGTTAGCCTCCATGACAAGGGCTTGGGAAGTGTCATAGATATTAAGGATATACACAACTTCAGATTCAAGAAAATGGCAAAGCTCCATAGCCGCTTGAAGATAGGCGATGACAAGGAGAGCTTCATAGCGGATGTCAAGAAGGGTATTGAAGAATACTCTTCGCTCATAGCGAGGACTTTCGGAACTCCCCTCGGTAAGCAGATAGTTGCGAACGCACACGCCGTTTCCGACAAGATATATGACTTGCTCCCGAAAGAATACAGGAAGAAGGATATAGAGTACAGGAGGAAGGTAGGGCTCGCCATAATATTAGCCGTGATAAAGGAGTGCGGCTCTTATATACCTCCGGAAGTGGTGCTTAACAAGCTCGGCTTGGACTCTGAAGAGCAGAAAACGGTCAAGGAGCTCTACGTATTAGTGCACGACGCCATAGTCCACGGCGGGACGAAGGGGAGCAAGGAGAAGGTGTTGAAATGTAATACTACGACGAGAGAGAAGTTAACCAAAGTAACAGAAGCCTTGCTCAACTTCCTCGAGCTGCACTCCGGGCTGCAGCTCCCGAGGAAGACTCTCGCGCTGGAAACTATACATAAGATTTCCAACGCTTTCATAAAAGCGAAGAAGGACAGCCTGGGGAGTAAGTACATTAGCTCATACGTGGGCGGCGCGATCTATTTGACGTTGCGCATCTTAGCCATAGACCAAAAGTCCATGCTGACCCAAGAAGAGATAGCGAAGGCTTTGGGTAGGGGCTCGAACGCTATCAGAAACGCGTACACGGAGATAGTCGACAACGTTCTAGTAATTGTGGAAGTGCCGGCGAAGCCCGCGAAAAATAAATCTAGGAAGTCCGGGAAGGCAGACGGGTCGCGGCGTTGAACGAGAACGAGGCAATAAACGCTCTAATAAACGTAATCGGGACCCTCTTCGCAAGGCTCCGCGAGGTCGTAGCTCACTACCTCCAACTTTACGTCTTCTCTAAGAACCCTTCTCTAGCATCCAAATACGGCGATTTCATAATATTTATGGTTACCTTAACTGTACTCTATGCCCTAATAGAGATCCTCGAAGGTTTTAAGAAATTCTTCAAGGTGATCCTAGCGTTGGGTTGGACCTTGTTGGCGGTACTTATAGCATTAAACTACTTGGTGAACAGATAAGGTTCTCATTACGAGTAAGATAAAAGGAGGGTGTTTGTTCCCATACCGGAGAGGACCTATGAACAAAAGGGCGTTCCTGACCATACTGTCCATATTGCCTCTGCTGTTAGCTCAGACCACTGTGTATACCACCGTTACCAGCACCACCTACACCACGACCACCGTGACCGCCACTCTGATACCGAACAATCCTTCTACCTTAATAGTGCCGGTAACTAATACCACCTATACTACGGTGTACACCACGGTCACTGTGGCTCCTCAAGGGCAAAAGGTGGTGTACACTACAGTAACTAAGACTACCTATACGACCGTGTTCACTACAATAACCGCTATAATAAAGACGGTCTACAGCACCGTCACGACCACTCTCTACCGCGATGTCTACCATCCCATCACCTTCTACATAACTAAGACTGTCGTCTCCACGCTGACCGTACCAACTACTGTCTTGTCGACGGTAACTAAAACCTTGACCAAGGTTATGACAGTAACCAGCACTATAATCGACGTCTTCACGATTAGGTTCACAGAGACCGTCACGTCAACTAAGAGCACGGTGTTGACGAGTACATTCACCGCCTTCAAGGCTATAACCGTGACCACTACAACATTCATAACCAAGCACATAACTGACATAATAACGACCACTATAGAGAACGTCGCTGCAGTATACGTCCCCGCGGGGCTGGCGGCGGGCCTAATGGTGATACTGGCTGTATTGGCGTTAATATTTAGGAAGGTGGGCGAGTAAACTCGTTTTTAGCGTTCTACCTCCCGTCCCCGTCCTCGGAGGATCTCGCTTTGCCGCTAACTAAGAGAATAATCCCTTGTTTGGACGTAAAGGACGGTAGGGTCGTGAAGGGCGTGAGCTTCCAGAACTTGAGGGACGCCGGGGACCCGGTAGAGCTGGCCGCGTACTATCAAGAACAAGGCGCCGACGAGATAGTCTTCTTGGACATATCCGCCACCCCCGAAGGGAGGGAAACGATGATTGAGGTAGTAAGGAGGACTGCGGAAAACCTCAGCATTCCCCTGACCGTCGGCGGAGGGGTCCGGAGCTTGGAGCATATAGAAAAACTGCTCAAGGCCGGCGCGGACAAAGTAAGCATAAACACCGCCGCCGTGAAGAACCCCTTGCTAATAACTGCGGCCGCGGAGGAGTTCGGCTCCCAAGCAGTGGTCGTCGCGATAGACGCTAAAAGAAAGGGAAACGGGTGGGAGGTTTACGTCAGCGCGGGCAAGGTGCCTACGGGGCTGGACGCAGTCGAGTGGGCGAAGAAGGCGGAGGAGTTAGGGGCCGGTGAGATACTCCTTACCTCAATAGACTACGACGGGACCCAGAACGGGTACGACTTAGAACTGACGAGGGCGGTAAGCGAGGCAGTCAAGATACCGGTAATAGCTTCTGGAGGCGCCGGCGAGCTCGAACACTTCTACGCAGTTCTAACTGAAGGGAAGGCTGACGCGGCACTGGCGGCGAGCGTTTTCCACTACGGTAAGTTCACCGTCGGAGATGTCAAAAAATACCTAATTCAGCGCGGAGTGCCGGTAAGGCCTTGTTGTTGGTAGGCTGCGTAGAGCTCCTTCATAGTCTTAGTTACTAGGAAGTACTCAAACGCGTACGACGCGCTGATAGGGAGGGACATCAGCATTTTGTGAACGAAGCCAACGAAGGCTAAAACTAGCAGAAGGAAGAGCGAACCTATCGCGGGCCCCGCCTCATCAACTACAAAAGAAGCGACGACGCCTACTACGGTATAGTAAAGGCTCCACGAAATGAGGGTAGCTACGAGCAGCATGGGATTATAGACAATACCGAAGTAGACGCCCATGCCTAGCGCTAGGGGGAGAGAAAGTGAAAACGATATGATTAACCTGCCTCCGGCCCCCCACGGGACGCGGACCTTTGACGCCAACGCTGTTCGCCGGCACGTCCTTCTTGGTGGCGCTTATAACGTCATACTTCGTAACGTTGAAGTGGATAGACGCCGCCAAGAGGAGGGACTTGGTAGGCCGCGACGTCAACAAGCCTTACACCGTCTACGTCCCGGAGGCCGGCGGAGTGGGCTTCGTAATGGGGTTCTCCATGGGCGCGCTGGCGTCGGTCGCTCTAGGGACGTTCTTAGTCGATAGGAGCTCTTGGTGCCTATACGTCTTAGCGGCGCTCAACACGGTTCTGATGGCAGCGTTCATAGGTTTTATTGACGATGTCTTGGGGTGGAAGAAGGGATTAAGTCATAGGGCTAAGGTCCTCTCAACCCTTCCCATAGCTATACCTTTAATGGCAATAAAGGCGGGCGTCAGCGTTATGTGTTTGCCCTTGATAGGTTGTTTGAACTTAGGGATCTTGTACCCCCTCTTGATCGTCCCCGTCGGCGTGGTGGGCGCCACTAACGCGTTTAACATGATAGCAGGGCTCAACGGGTTGGAAGCTGGAATGGCCTTAATAATACTCTCAACTTTGGGTGTTTTAGCCTATACCCACGGAAACCTCGCAGCTTTAATTATATCCATATCAGCAGTAGGAGCTGCCTTGGGCTTTTTGAAGCTAAATTGGTACCCGGCGAGGGTGTTCCCGGGCGACGTCTTAACGTATTCAGTGGGCTCCGTCATAGCTACCGTAGCCGTAGTAGGGAACATGGAGGGCCCGGCGCTAATACTCTTCTTACCCTACTTCTTGGAGCTTGCGCTATACTTATACGGAAAGAAGAATGGAGTAGAGAAGGAGAGTTGGGGAAGGCCAGTGGGCGAATGCCTAGAGGTTCCGTACGACAAGCCCTACAGCGTGACGCACCTCGCTATGAAGGCTCTAAAAGCCTTGAAGGGGTGCGCGAAGGAAAAGGAGGTCGTTGAGCTCATACTTCTCGTCGAAGCAGCGCTAGCCGTTATAGTGTTGTACCTATACAGTTAACCCCGGGTCGCCCTTGGATGAGGAGAAGCTAAACGAAATCAGAAAGAAAATGTTAATAAATGCGCTGAAGAAGTCGTTCGAGTATTTCCCAATAAGATACGCAATGCTTTGCTACGACACCATATTGAAGACGTTTAACATAGTCGTTAAGTTCGATGATAAGCCCTCTCTTCACGCGGCCGACTTGCACGACTACATATACACGAGGTACGGCCTCGACCCGCGCTTCTACGTAGTTAACACGCTCAACCCGATGACGAGGGAGAGGATGTTGAAAGAGTGCGAGTTCGTAGAGGGCGACCGAGAGGAGTACCTAAGGGACTTGGAGGAGGCGGAGAGGGAGGCGAGGGAATTCGAACGGAACCTAAAGGACGTGGCTAAACTTTATGGAGTCCGAGGGAGCGAATGAGCTGGGACAAGACTCGCTTTATCCTCCCGTCTACTACGACTCTATGGTTACCTATGAGGCTAGGCTCGCCCTCCAGCTCAGCCCATATCTGTGTCCTACACGCGTCCAGCTCCTCGCCCTCTACGGTAAGACCCTCTAGCAGCTCGTGGCCGAGCTTGCTCAGCCGTATCGAAGTAATCTCCTTGCCCTTGCTAACGTACCCTCTGATCGCGAGAGGGAGGCCCGTCTCGTAGTGATACGTGAGGTCGTACCGATCTAACAAAGTCAAGGGCGCGGTACAGTGGGCGAAGGCGACCAACTTCGCGTCTAAGTAATCTAAGTTGAAGATGCCCCCCACCCTCCCTCTGGCGGCGTAACTCAAAACTTGTGCAAGCAAGGAGTTAGTGTCGCCCTCACACGCCGTGGGCACGTTGGCGGAGTTTAACAAGGCCACGCTTAAGCAAGGCGTTACGGCAACGTCCTTCATCAATTCGAAACAACTTATCGAGAGCGCCTTGTACCCCTTTAAGGTCTCGCTTAGGGCCACGTGCAGCTTAGCGGCCTTGACTAGGTCCTCGCGGCTCACTTCAACCTTAGTGGCGCCCACTCCGATCGACTCGACTAAGTCCTTCACTTCGTCATCTTTCACCTCTTCGAACTTTTCGACTATTAACGACTTTTTGATGGATTCAATCTTAGCATCGAAGATATTCCTCAGATCTTCCTCCGTGTACCCGGGCGCGACCAACCAAGGGGCCTTCTGGCCCACCAAGGCTATCCGGGCGCCGAAGAACTTGTCCAGCCTGGTGAGGACCTTGAACGCTTCTTCCCTCTCCTCAGCTGACTTCACGAAGAATACTCCGGCCTTGGGTAGCGCGGCCGCCGCCTCTAGCGCTGCAGCCAAGGCGTTCCTCGAAGGTCCGGCAACCAACGCGAAGGCCTTTGGCTTGCACGCGTCGTAAGCCTCGAGCGCGTACCTTTCGGAGCCGCCGGTGAGCACCTCCACTACTGTTAGCCCGCCATCGCCACGGCACTCCTCGCTCAAGCCTTGGTAACTCGCGCGCAGTACGTTCAAGACTCGCCCCCTCAAAGGGTTTTAACCTTCCTCATTAATCCTGCCGGGTGATGAGGACTTGGTAAAGGCCCCGAAGGGGTGGAGGCACAGAACTAGGCACATTTATAGAAAAAGGGTGAGGGAGAAGGGCGCTGTTCCCCCGCTGAGCTTGGTGCTGATCGACTACAAGCCGGGCGACAAGGTGATAATAGACCCGAACCCGGCAATATGGTCGGGCTTGCCCCACAGGAGGTTCTGCGGGAAGGTGGGCGAAGTGGTGGGCAAGCGAGGAAAGGCGTACCTAGTGAAGGTCAGGGACGGCGACGTATACAAGACCATAATAGTTCGTCCAGAACACCTAAGGCCTTTCAAGCAGTAAAAGGGTAGCTCTCCCCTCCTCCGTGGTAGGTAAGGGTTGACCCTTACGTGCATTAGCGTTGAAGAGAAGTTCCCCGCCGCCCACTATACCAACCCCCGTCTGAGCCCCGCGGGCACCCTTCACGGCCACAACTGGCGAGTGAAGGTCACCGTCTGTAAGGAGGGGGTCAGCGCTTGGGTCGTGGACGCGGTCAAGTTGCGCGAGGCCCTCAATGATATAATAGATCCTTTGCGCTTTAGCTTGCTGGTACCCGAGACTGACGCCAAGCTGTGGCTGGGGCCGAAGGGCCTAAAGGAGCTCTTGGAAGAGGCATTGGGAATAAGAGTTAGGGTGGCCGTTCTACCATATCCGATAGTGTCAGGAGAGATAGTAGCGCATTACGTATGTTCCCGCATCAAGGACGAGATCGACGCGGACTGTTGTAAGGTCGAGGTGGAGGAGTCGCCCGGAGAGGTGGCGACGTACGACGAGTGTGCCTTCACCTCGTAAACCTATATATCGCTTTCTGAGGGGCTCCCGAGGGAAAGGGGCTTTGATCCTGCCACCCATAGATGAGGTAGTCAAAGTCTATTCGAAGTTTATAGACAAGGAGGACGTAGATTCTGCGAACAGGTTCTTGGCGTCAGTTGCGGCCATGGCGGCCTACTACGCGGCGGCCGAGGGAAAGGGGGAAGAAGTGAGGAAGTACATAGAAGAGTTAAGGGAAAAAATAGTTGAGGGGCCGGAGATGCTCAACCCCTACGTCTTCGGACTCTTAGGGGACCTCATAGAAGACCCGAGCGACTTGGAGGCGGTGAAGGAGAGGCTGAGGCTGATATGGGGCATGGACCAGCTCGGGTTAGAGGATTAAAGTGTCACTGCGGACGTCCGGCGATAATAAGGCACCCCTCCTCGGGGACGGCGTTATGTCCTAAGCACTTCCTCCGGTTAGTGGAGCGCAAGTTGTGGAACTCCTTTAAGGAATTGAAGTTGCGTTCGGACATAAGGGAGTACACTATAGATACCTCGTTGGGAGCGGTAGAGGCCCGCATGCTGGCTGAAGCTTTAAGGAGGCGTGGAATAAAGGTTGAACTCGTGGAGGGCGGCGAGATAAGGGCTTTCTCCATAGACAAGGTGTTATACTTCCTTTTGAAAGCTTTCTACGAGAACGACGAAGAGGCCTTAGCTATGGCCGACCCCTACCGTTCCAAAAACCCCGCGTACGTATTGCTCCCATACGAGGTGGCCGTGTACGCTAAGCTCCGGGGCCTCGAGCCCCCTCCGGAGCCCTTCGAGGGGGCGCTCTGGAGGGTGGCTCTGGAGGTCTCCCTTCGGCAGCCCAGCGAGGCCTACTCAGCTTTGAAGGTAATACCTAAATTAAGGGAACTCTTCCCAATATCTCGTTAGGTTACGCCTCTTTAGGTACCTCATCGAGGTCTCCAAGTTCCGGTAGACGGTCGAGTGCATCTTCCCCTCTATTAACTCCTCTATAGCCCTCTTCGCGGCCTCCACGTTTTCGTACTCTCCTATTATCGCTATTATGCCGTCAGATATACTCAACTTGACTTTAGCTATTTCCTCTATATTCCTCTTGGCCTTGCCGTGCTTCCCTATAACCCTCCCCAAGATCCTCCTCAGTTCCTTGTCGTCCTTACGACTGAACAAAACGTCACGGAGGTCGATTATTTCCATTACATATTCGTCCCTCAAGAGTAGCGAGGCGGTCTCAATGTCGAAGCCCAAAGCTATTGCTTGCAACAAGTTCTTGGCGTTTAAGAGGTCTAAAGAGGTGCTCTCGTCCGTAGGCTCTATTATAACCCTCCCCCCTTCTATTCTTATATTGGTCTTGGTTAGCCTCATGGCTTCTTCGAGGAGGTCCTTTCTCTTCATCAGCTTTCTCAAGGTTTCGGGCGGAAGGCCTAAGTAAAACCTCATCGGGGACGCGCTCAAACTTGCTGCCCCACGGGTATGACCTATCGGTGGTTTATTCATATGTGGCCCTTAGAGGACAAGAGGCTTCTCGTGCTGAAGGACTCAATAGCGGTAGTCGTGGGTTACGAGCACCCTCCGGGCTGTTACGTGGCCTATCGCAAATACGCCGTGGGCGCTGGGCCTTGGAGGGGCTTCCGGCGCTTAGTCAAGGAGTACTCGCCCGTGAGCGTGCTTAAGGGGCGCAGGGTATACGACCCCAACTTCGGCAGCGAAGTCCCGTTGGTTTGCGCGGACGAAGTCGTGGAGGCGCCGGACCCCCTGAAGCGCTTCGAGGAAGTCTTGTCGGCCCCTAAGGACGAGTTGGAGTACAAGGTCTTGAAGTTTAGCAAGTTCTTGTCCGGGAGGGTCGGTTTGGGCGGCTCCTTGTTGCTTAAGATTCATCACGACCTCTCGGACGTAGATCTATTGATCTACAGCGATCCCGTAGCTGCTTGGGAGAACCTCAAGAACAACGAGACACTCGAGCCCGAGACCTCTTGGGTGGTCAACGTCTCCAGAAGGCTTGGAATGCCCATCTCGACGGCAAAGAGGTTGTATTCAAAGGCCCTCAGAGCGAGGTTCGACGGAACGCCGATTTCCTTCTCGTACGTTAAAAGGAGCTTCGAGAGGTACGGCGCCAGCGCGGCGACCTTCGTGGGCTCCTTTGTGGGTGAACTGTTCTTAGACCCCTTGGACGAACGCGCGTTCTATTACCCTCATCGGAGGCGCGCGGGGGAAGTGGTGGTCGAGAGCTATGAGAGTGCGTTCTTGAAGGTACTCGTGGAATGTGAAAGGGTCAAGGTTAAGGGTGCTCTGTACGTTAAGCCTGACGGCACAAAAATCGTTAGAGTGGGCATTAAGGAGGTCGGGGGCTACGTGCTTCCAGCGCGACCTTGCCGTCTATAACAACTTTCACAGCCCTCGCCTTGCCCCAAGCGACCACCACGTCAGTCAACTTCGAGGGAGGGCATATGTCCAACCACGCCTTTATCTTCTTTATGTGGACGGTTACTAACAACGTGCTGTTCTCGTTAGCGACGTCTATCTGTACTCGTTTACAAATGGTGTTTTCTAAGGGATATATTACGACGGTCCCGTTGCCCTTAACTACCGAGTCTAGCAGTTGAGAGAACAAGTATCGACCCTCGCACGTGAAGTTAGACATAATCGTCGCGTTCCATATCACTTTAGGCTTCGCGGGCTGCAAAAGAGGCAAGGTCTCGATAACGCAGCCGGCGGGGGCGTCGGTAGGAACGTAGACCTTCAAGTAGGGGGTATCGCAAACAACCTTCACGTTCTCTCTGATGAGCGTGGCGTTGGGCGGGCGGGGGAGCAGCACCAAGCCCTCGTCCGTTATGGCTACCCAACCCCTCTCCGCCGGCGCGACCGCTCTCACTTCGGCGTTCAGCTCTACTGCGGCGAACGCCAGCGCCAGGGAGAGCAAAGTAATAATTGCGGACTTCATCCCACCTTTCCGGCAGAGCGGCCGTGAGGAACGTAATAGCTCTGTTATTTGGATTGGGGCTGCTGTTAGCTGCGGGCTGCGACGACGGGAGCCCTCCTTCCCCCCAAGAGATAGTTCTAGATCATAACTTGCTCGTAGTTAAGGGCCTTACGGACCCTTGTAACGTGTCCAGAGTGGAGATAATAATTGTGAAGGATGGAACCACCACTACCTTATTGGAGACAGAACCCCTCAAGACTTCAGTCGACCTTCGAGCGACCTTACCTCGGCCCCCCTTTACCCTCACTCTGGCCTACTCCGACGGCGCGGGCAACAACGGCACTTTGACTTGGACGGTCAGCTACTTGCCCTATACACCCCACACATTGGAGAAGATGGTTATCACGGGAACTAAGGCGTTAGTTTTGGTGAACCCTCCTCCCGCTAGGCCCGCCTTGCCGGAGGAGTACGGCGACCCCAACTTCCAAAACGGCGCTTGGCTGTTGGTCGCCGGGGCGGCCTTTTTAGTCGGGCTCATACGGGCCTCGACTTCGAGAAGCTCATAACTCTGTAGAGGGTTGCGTTAACGTAGGGCATAGAGTTGTCAGTGGCGCTCGTGGGCTCGAAGCGACTAAACAAGCATCTGATAAAACTGTTAAAAGATGACCAAGACGTTCAGAAGCTTTACCTATGCTGTATGAACTACAAGGACGTGGGTTCGTTGGTCGACGAAAAGACGGTAATAGTTGACGAGGACAAAGTATTCAAGCTAAAACCGAACGTAGTGGTTGAAGATATAGGGGCTAAGAGGGCTTTAGACATAATAAGGAAGTCCTTGGAGAGCTGCGCCCACGTAGTGGTGGTTAGCGCCGCAGTGTTCTCCGAGAAGAAGGTAGTGGAGGAGGTGGAGGCGTTGAGCGGGGAGTGCAAGAGATACGCCGTCGTGCCCTTCGGAGCGCTGCCCGCCATGGACGCGCTGGAAGCCCTCTCCCTAGACTCGCTAAAGGACGTGTCCATATGGATTAGGAGGAGCCCCGAACAGCTGAGCAACATCTTGCGGGAAGCCGGCTTGGAGCCCGAGGGGCTGAACTTACCCGTCACGGTCTACGAAGGCTCGGCGCTCGAGGAACTGATTAAGGTAAAGGAAGACATAAACACCTTAATGGCTGCAGTCTTGGCCGGGAGGCTCGACCCTACTACCAAAATAATTGCAGACAACATGGTGTCCGGCTCGGAATACAAGATCAAGATGACTTCAGAAGTAGCCGAAATAGAGGTCAAGGCTAAGTACAAAGTCCTAGATAAGATAAGCGAAATAATGATTTATTCCGTCTATAGGGCCGTCAAGAGGTTGCTGAAGGGTTGGGGAGTGGTGGTCCTCTGAAGGCGGCCGTGTTGACCTCCGGAGGCAAGGACAGTAACTACGCCGCTCACTGGGCGGCGCTTCACGGCTTCGAAATATGTTGTTTGCTAACCCTTAAGCCTCCCGAGGACTCCGAGCTCCTCCAGTTCAGCGCGGTAGAGACAGTGGGCTTACAAGCCAAGGCGATGGGCGTCGAGTGGATCTTCGAGGAGGGGGAAGAGGGCGCGGTAAGGGACCTAATGGTCGCGGCCCGAGAGCGGGGGGCGAGCTACTTGGTCTCGGGGGCCTTGCTTTCCGACTACCAGAGGCAGCGCTTAGGGTACTTCGCGAAGGAAGCGGGCCTCGTTCCGGTCAACCCCCTCTGGAGGGTAGACCAAGAGAAGTACATGAGGATGCTCATTAGACACGGCTTCGAGTTCATCCTAGTGAGGGTCGCCGCCGAAGGCTTGGGGCCGGAGTTCCTAGGAAGGGTAATAACTGCTGAAGACGTAGAGGAAATAATAAGGCGCGCGAGGAGGTACGGCTTCAACCCAGCCTTCGAGGGCGGCGAGGCGGAAACGCTGGTATTGAGAGCTCCTTTATATAAAAAGAAGATATACGTTGAAGGCGAAGTAGTCAAGAGGGGACCCGGGGACTGGGTATACGTAATTAGGAGGGCCGAATTAAGAGATCTATAAAAACAGCCCCTCGGAGCGTCGCGAGGGACCAAATGAAGTACTTACTCGACACCATGAGGGAAATTGCCACATTTATATACTTCGCGAGCAAGATGTTGAAGGAGCATCAGGTTGAAGAGTTCACGAACTTGTTAGTGAAGATCTATAACACTCCCAACAGTAAGGTATTAGTAATGGGAGCCGGTCGCAGCGGCCTAGTGGCTAGGGCCTTTGCTATGAGGTTGATGCACCTAGGTTACAACGCTTACGTGCTGGGGGACACCATAGTTCCTAGCGTGAGAGAGGGGGACGTGGTAATTGCCATCTCTGGCTCGGGGAGCACCAAGCTCGTGTTGGCCGCGGCCGAGGCGGCCAAGCAAGTGGGGGCGACAGTTGTGGTCCTCACCAGCTACCCCAACTCCCCCTTAGGGAAGTTGGCCGACGTAGTGGTGGAAATACCCGGGAGGACTAAGTTGTCGAAATCGCAAGACTACTTCTCCCGCCAGATCCTCGGCCAGCACGAGCCCCTCGCCCCACTCGGAACGCTCTTCGAGATAACGGTCCAAGCCTTCTTGGACAGCTTGGTGGTAGAGCTCATGAACAGGCTGGGTAAGAGCGAGGAAGACTTAAGAATGCAGCACGCCAACATAGAGCTGTGAGGTTCGAGGTACTGAGGGAGTTCGACCCGTGGAACGGGCCCTTGTGCACGTGTCCTAGGAAGTACAGCCTCCAACCGTATACCGGTTGTCCGTTTTCCTGCCTTTACTGTTACGCGACGTCCTATATAGGGAAGAAGTTCTACCCCAAAAAGAACTTCTTGGAGAGGCTCGAGTGCGACTTGAGGAAGGCCGATAGATCAAAGGTGATAAACGTGTCTACTTCCAGCGACCCCTACCCGCCTATAGAGGAGAGGCTGGAGCTCACCAGGGGAGCGTTGAAACTCATCAGGGACTACGGCTTCAAGGTCCTCATAACGACGAAGGGGGTGCTCTTCGAGAGGGACGCGGATTTAATTGAAGGGATCGGGGCGATAATGGTTACGATAACTACCTTGGACGAGGAGTTGGCCAGAGTTATGGAGCCGGGCGCCCCCTCCCCCCTGGAGAGGCTCGAGGCCATCAAGAGGGTCTCGCACAGAGTTCCGGTAGGGGTCAGAATAGACCCGGTGGTCCCCGGGGTAAACGACTCGGAGGACGACATCAAAGAGATGTTGAAGTTGTTGAAAAACGCTGGCGTAAAACACGTGACGACGTCAACTTACAAGGCGAAGCCGGACAACTTGAAAAGGATGACTAAGGCCTTCCCGCATTTGAAGGAGTTGTACAAGAGCGCCGTAAAGGTTGGGGGTTACCTCTACTTGCCCGAGGAGCTCAGACGTGAGCTCTTGAGGCCCGTGGCCGAGGGGGCCAAGAGGTTGGGCATGAGCTATGCTTTCTGTAGGGAAGGTTTCCCCTTCGAGGCGCCCTCTTGCGACGGCTCTCACTTGATACCTAGCAAGCACTTGCCCTCGTAGTTACAAGGGCAGGCCGCACAAGCGCTTTCCTTGGGACACTTCTTCGGTATGGACGCTCCTTCCTCTAGCCTTTTGATTACGTACTCGAGCACTTCTACGCCCAACTTCCCGGCCCTCACCAGACACTTCTGAATAGCGTCCAGCTGCGCGAGCCCTTCTCTAAATAGGGAGCATTCCTTCCACCTCTTTGTATGTAGGCCCAAGAAGTCCGGGTAGGCCCTCCCGTCTACCAGACACAAGTACATCAACTTGTTCAGCTTCCTAGCGAAGGGGCACTGTTCGCCGTCCATGGCGAGTTCACCTTAACTCCCCGAGCCGTGTGGCCTTCCGGGGTAAGGCATTAAGAGAATTCTACATGTGATAATGGCTTATTCGGCCCTCGAGCTGGTGCCCAGAGAGATAGCCGGACACCCGGAGGTCAGAAAGTACGCGGAGAGGAGGAACAAGCCGCCAACCAAAGTGATCTTGGACAAGAGTTACCATTACCACGCTATGAGCAAGCTGAAGGATAAGGAGAACAGGGGGAGGCCGGACATAGTTTTCATGTTCCTCGCAGCGGCGCTCTCCTCGCCGCTCAACCTCAGAGGGATGTTGAGGGTTTACGTCCACACTAGGGATGACTTGGTAATATTTGTAAACCCTAAGATGAAGCCCATTAGAAGCTACGAGAGGTTCCTAGGGATAATGGAACAGCTGTTCGAGGAAGGGAGAGTTCCCCCGGACAGCGAAGAGCCCATGCTGGAGATAAAAAATATGAACCTTAGGTACTTGGTAAAGAAGGTCATAGGAAGTGAAGGGATTATCTTGATGGATCCCAACGCCCCTTTGGTAAGTCCAAAGGGGGTTGCTGAAGAGGCTAAGGAACTGCCCGTGGTGGTGGGGGGCTTCCCCCGAGGGGACTTCGGCTTAGACGCTTACAAGTTGGCCAAGAGGAGGTATTACATATTCCCGACGATTCTCGACCACTGGCTGGTAGCGGACCGAATTATAGCCTCCTTCGAAGAGCTGGCGGGGATATATCAGTGAACGTGACAGAGATCGTAATTGCATTGTTAGTAGTGATAGCTTCAGTAGCAGTAGGCTACTTCGACGCTTTAACATTCGGAGGCTCGATAAACGTACTGAACCCCGCAACGGCCTTTGCGGCCGTAGTGGCTTTCGTATTGATAGTGGTGTACGATAAAAGCTACGGAAGGCTTTACGAGACCGTTACGAAGGCCAGCGTACTCGCCGCGGTGGTGTTGGACGCGTTAAGGGTAATCAGCTTGACTGGGGGCCTAATGGTGCCGAAGGCTTTGAAATTGGCGCTTACGTGGTTAGGCCCGCTTTGGATAGAGACGAAGGACATAATCTTGTTCGCGACCAGGCCGGAGGCAATAGGGCCCGAAGCGTTTACGGCTAAGGCGTTGGCCCTCGACCCCGTTCCCTTTATAGTGTTGGGCTACTACTTCCTCGTCCGCCGGAAGTCGTGAAAACTTATAAGACGGATGACTTCCCCTGTGGCCGGAGGGCCGCCGTAGTATAGCCCGGCCAAGTATGCGGGCCTTTCAAGCCCGTGACCCGGGTTCAAATCCCGGCGGCGGCACCAAAACCTCAAATCCCACCAGAGGCCTTAATCCACGGACTCCGGGAAGCTGGGAGCCTTAAGCTCGCGCCCCCCGCTGAGAGGCTTTAAATCTCCCTCACAAGGGGCGCGGGGGAACGGTATGGGTAAGAGGACCAAAGTGGTAGGCATAGCCGGCCGGTTCGGGGCTAGGTACGGCTCCACCTTGAGGAAGCAGTGGAAGCAAGTTATGGAGGCCCGCTACGCTCCCCACACTTGTCCTTACTGTGGGATAAAGGGATACGTGAAGAGGATCGCCGTGGGGCTCTGGAAGTGCGAGAAGTGCGGCAGAGTCTTCGCGGGGGCGGCTTACGTGCCGGTCTCCGGCCTCAACAAGGCTTGGGGAGCTAAGCCGGAAAGGAGGTAAGACTTTTTGAAGGTTTTAATAACTACAGCCTACTCGCCCTCTCCGAGGACCAGGACGTTCGTCAAAGACTTGGTCTCAGTGCTCCCCGGCTCCTCTAAGCTTAGCAGAGGAAAGATATCAATGGAGCTCTTAGGAGCAATAGCGGCCGACGAGGGGGCCGACAAGGTAATAATAGTTAAAGAGTACCACGGGAACCCCTCCTCCCTAGAGGTCTACGACGTCGTGGACGCGGAGCTGGTGCCGAGGGGAACGATAAAGCTCAAGGGGGTGACCCTCTCGTCCGAAAGGGGTAAGAGAGTATACAATGCGAGGAAGGTAGGCATTAGGGCTTACTCTCTCATCCCCGAGGCCCAAGAAATGGCTGAGAAGCTTTCGGAGCTGTTGGGTTTGCCGTTAATAGAGAAGGAAGAAGAGGCGAGCGAGTACGACTTGATACTGGACGTAGAGCCGCACGAAGCGGGCTTCGAAGTGATCTTCAGGACGCCGGGGTCGCGCGCCCCGGTGGGCCCCTCTTTGAGGGTGAGGGAAGTTGTGGAGGGGGAGGGCTGAGATAGAGCTAGACGGGCCTTGCTCCGAGGCAGTCTTAAAGGCGTTGAAGAGGGAAGTACTCGACCCACCCTCAGAGAGGAGAGTCAGGATATACATGACGGATAATAAGATAACGATAGAGGCTGAGGACTTGAGGGCCCTCAGGGCGACGTTGAACTCCTTCCTCTATTGGATTTATGCGGCTTGTGAGAGCCTCTCCCAGCTCTTAAGTCTTCCTTAGGCGGGCCTAAAGGAGAGCCATGTTCGTGGTGTTCGCCGGGACGGCCGGCTCGGGCAAGAGCAGCCTGGTGGCCTCCTTCAGTGACTGGATAAGGAAAGAGGTCGGCTTGAAGATATCAGTGGTTAATTTGGACCCGGGCGCCGAGGCCCTCCCTTACCAGCCGGACTTCGACATACGCCAACTGTTCACCATTAGGGAAATAATGCAGAAGTACGGGCTGGGGCCCAACGGCGCCTTCTTAAAGGCGGCCGAACTGTTGGGAGAATATTCCAGAGAGATAATTAGGCATAAGGTGTTCAGAAGCTTCTCCGACTACATTTTGATAGATACGCCGGGCCAGCTAGAGATGTTCTTGTTTAGGCCTGAAGGTACGCAGTTCTTGAAGAAGCTGGAGAGGCTGAGGCCAGTACTGATAGTCTACATAGTGGACGGCTCCTTGGCTCCCCACCCGGAGGACTTGCTAACGAGCTACATGTTGAGCTTAATGCTCCAAGCTAAGTCAGAGCTCCAAGTGGTCACTGTGATAAATAAGGTCGACTTAGTAAGCGAGGAAGACATGAAAACCATTAGGTTGCTCATAGAGAACCCCGAGGAGTTCGCCAAGTCTGTGGCTGACAAGGTGGGAGGGATAGCCGGCGATATGATAATGGACTTGATAAAGATAGTTGAGATGTACGCCCCTCCGGAGAGGGCTATACTGGTCTCCGCGAAGACTAAGGAAGGCTTGAGGGAGTTGTACGACCTCGTCCACGAGGTCTACTGTAGTTGTGGAGACCTTACTTGAAGCGTCGCCAGCCTTTGGCCCCTCGTCACCCCTCAGCTCCTGCGTGGCCGCTCATCCGCCTCTCGATTAATCTTCCCGCCTCGACCGCTACTTAGAGGTTCGGGTGAAGGACACGCCCTTCGCAAAAGTAACCGAGGAGTTGATAGAATACTTAAAGATGAGGTGGTTGGGCTTCGAAGGGGAAGGGGAGTTCGCCCGCTACTGGAACGGCGAGCCCATCATCTTCGAGGGGGAACTGGAGGGGTGGCTGAAGAGGTTCCCGTGGGCGAGGACCGTCTACGCGAGCGCCGACCTATATCGGGGCAAGGAGAGGCTCGCCTCCGACGTAGTTCTGAAGGTTAGGCCCGACGCGTGGGAGGCCGTGGCTAGGGCCGTCAAACGCGAGGGAGCGTCCCCGTGGTTCTTGAGCAACTCCTCCGAGGTCTACGTCTTGGTCAGCAGGAAGTGTTTCAGCTCCCTCAAGAGGGTCACCCCCTCCTACGTGGCCCGTAAGCTGGCGGAGGAGGCGGGGCTGGAGGTCTTCTACGAGGCGTTGACCGTCGAGAGGTTCCCGCCGGCGCCTTACACGTACTCCAGCTCCGGGCCCTTCCTCCCCTTGAGGAGACCCAACGAGGAAGCGATTGACGTGTGTGAAGGAAGTTTAGAGGAGTTCGTTAAACGGTGTGAGGAGGGCGCGCCCCGGGAGTTCGCCCACCCCGGGCGCTTCCCAGTAATGGCCCTCTTGCAAGCCGTCAGATACTACTTGGTTATGGGTAACTTAATGAAGGCGCTGAGCTTCGGCTTAAACAGGGCGATATTTTACGCTTGGTTGAAGTACTACTACAACCCTAGGTCCGCGAGGAGGCCGCCGGGCTACGACGAAAAGGTCCTAAAGAAGATAGAGAAGCTTCGCCCCTTGAGCCCTCTGAAGGACAAGGCCCCGCTGTGCGGGGAGTGGTTCTGCATGGGAGACAAGCCCCAAAGGCCAGAGGACTTCTACGCTCAAGTGTGGAGGCGCTTCGAGCGCTCCGGGTTGCCGTTCGAAATAGCTTGGGACAAGGCCTTGGATTACGTCTCAAGCTTCCCTTACTCGGTACTCATAAATCCTAACTCCTTCTTCAAGTTAGTATACGAACCGGTGAGGGACGACTTCTCGCGCGTAATAGAGCATAAAGCGCGTCGGCGCGCCACGCTCTCGGACTTCTTCCAACGGGGCTCCCGATGAGGAAGGTAAAGCGGTCGCCGAGGCGGTGAGGTAACTCCCATGGACCGAGGAAAAGGGTTTTTGACCGTCCGTCTGTCATAGTTTATGGTCGGAAACCGTGAGGAAGAGGGGCATTACGTTGCAAGACGCCCTCACTATAGTTATGATACTGTGGCTGAGCTTGAGCATACTGGCGCTGTTAATAGACATATACTTGGCGTTGCACCATATAAGCAAGGGGAACTATAACATAACGATACCCCTAAGAATAGGGATAACGTTGCCCTTAGGTCCTTGATATCGCGTTATATCGCGTCCAAAAACCTCAACCTTTTGGGTATGGGCGGATGGCTCATGAACAGCTCCACAATCGGGTTGGTCCTCTCCGCCTTTAACCTCTCAACTATGTCGTCTATGTCGTAGAACGGCTCAGCGAACGCGTATATGAACAGCATCTTGGCGGGCGAGTCCACGAAGCGGGCGACTTCCTCCTTAAGGGCTGGGTCGCTCTTCAAGCTCTCGAACGCTAAGTGTATCCTAGCCAAGGCCCTCTGCATGTTTCTCTTACCGCTTACCTTGGCCCCGTGCAAGTCTGCGTAGTACTCCCTTAACCTGTTGAATTGGAGCAGCACGAAGTTGAGAGCTATGCCTATTGCTAGAAGCGCCATCCCTACGAACATTAGCGCGCTCCCTTCGTTCCTCTCGTCCCTGCTCGTGGCGCCGGAGAAGAAGCCCCAGTCTACCAGCACCCTGCCCAAATAGTAGATCAGCATCGGCGCCAGCGACAGCGCCAGTATCAACCAAACATCTCCGTGCCTGTGGTGGCCGAGCTCGTGGCCTATGACCGCTTCCAGCTCTTCTTCGGTGGCGACGTTTAGCATGCCCCTCGTTACAGCAACGTACTTCCCTGTCAGGAAGTTACCGTACGCAAAGGCGTTAGGGATGTTGACGTCAGCGACCAAGGCTTTGGGAGGTTTCTTGAACCCTGCCTTGGCAGCCAACGCCTTTACCATCTCCGCCAGCCTAGGCTCGACTTCCTCGGCGGGTTTGGTCCGGTACATTATGTTTATCAGCCACGGCGCTATTAGCCATTGTATCACTGCGAAGGCAGTTACAAAGAGCGCGAAGCCCATTAGCGTCGCGTTGAACCCAATCGTGCTTGCAATTAGGCTGTATCCCGAGTAGAGCAACAAGACGTACGCTAGGAGAGTAAGTCCCATGAACAGCTTCAGCCCTCTTTCACCCTTGGGGACCTTGTTGATTATCGGAGACAGCCCGACCATCAGTGCTAACACTAGAGCGGTCAGCAGAGGCTCAATGAAGAAGGACGGACCCCACAAGAACATAGCCTTAACGTACCCCGTGCAGGCAAGTGTTTCCCCCCGAGAATTAAAGTTTTGCGCATAATGGGGCGGCGGCGAGGCGAATTGTTGGAATACCTCTTCGGCTTAGTGAGCATGTTGGCCGACTTCGTCTACGAAGGAGGGCGCTCCGCAATACCGGCAGAGATTAGGGACCCCGTAGAGCTGGGGATAATTTCGGGAACTTCGGAGGGCTTGGGCTACCTATTAAGAGCTTTGAGCGGAGTTATGGCAGATAAGCTAGGAGCCCATTACCTATTCATGTTTCTGGGCTACTCCCTAGTGGTGGCGTACCCTATAGCGGCGCTGATACCCTCCCTCACTACCTTCCTCGTAGCCGTTGTAGTAGAGAGAATAGGGAAGGCGATAAGGTCGCCGGCCCGCGACGCCTTAGTAGCGGCCAACGTAGAAGACCCAGGAAAGGCCTTTGCAATAATAGAAGTGATGGATCAAGCGGGGGCGGTTGCCGGTCCCCTGACGCTGTTCTTGCTCTCTTCCTACTTCGGGTTGAGGGAGTCAATGGTGGTGTTTTTTATCCCTTATATAATAATGATACTCATACTGTTGAAGTTGAGAAACCTCAAGGTAGTTCCTAGGAAGAAGGAGGTGGTGTGGAGCGCCGGCTCGGCAGTGGCCTTCAGCTTCTTAATAGGGGCCTCTTTCGTGCAACCCATACTCTCAGTCGCTTCGGCGCCTCAGCCCGTTTTGGGCTACGCGCTAGTGATGTTGGTAGACGCGCTGGCGAGCGTACTTATGGGAAAGTTCTTTAGGAAGTTAGTCTACTTAGCGCCCTTGCTCGCGTTGTCCTCGCTGAGCTTGAAGGATTGGCGCTTCTTACCCTTGGCGGGCGTAGCGATAGCTTACACCGAGGTCGTGGTGAGGGCGGTGATAGCGGAGGCCGGAGGGGAGGGGAGGCTTTACGGCTTGGCATACGCGGCCCTAGGCTTGGGCTACTTCGTAGGAGGCCTCGTCATGCCTTCCTTGAGCGAGGCGGAGCTAGCCGTTTACTCCCTCGCGCTCTCGGGCGCGGCTTTGGCCTTCTTACCAAAGAGGGGAGAAAGGCTCATTCCAAAATTATGACGCGTTCGCCCTCCTCTAGTTTCTCCTTCGGTATTTTGCTAACAAACGTCGGATCGTCCAAGTCGCCGAAGCTCCTCGCTCCCGTGGGACAAGTCTCCACGCAAGCCGGAAGCAACCCCTTCCTTATGCGGTGGTAACAGAGGGTGCACTTGTCCACCGCCCTACTGTATACGTCCACGCCCCTCGCCGCATATGGACACGCAACTATGCACGCTCCGCACAAGATGCACTTGTTCTTATCGACCATGACTACCCCGTCCTTCGTAACGTAGGTGGCTCTCGTCGGGCACACGTGGGCGCACGGCGCGTCTTCGCAGTGCCTACATATCCGGTGCCAGAACTCCGCTCTAACGTTGGGGTATTTGCCCCATTCCAATCTTATCACGTTAGTCCTCGTCATGAAAAGCTTTCCGAGGACTTCCTCTGGACTCTCTCCGCTTTCCACCCTCTTTATGGCCTCCTCCAGCGGGCTCCCTTCGTACTTGCGCAGCTTGATCACCTTGGATAGTAGCTCCCCTATTACCCCTAGCTCCAGCGGCTTGCCCTCTTTGTACTGGTTCTCCATTACGCACGCGGCCGTACAGGCTCCGCAGCCCACGCACTTCTTGAGGTCTATTATCATAGCGGGCTTCACGGCAATCACCTCTTCACCTTTACTATGACGTCCGATAACAAGTGAGTGCCCGTAACCGGGTCTATCAAGAACGGTGATTGAAGAACGTTGAACTTTAGGTCCTTGTACTTACCAAACGTCAACTTCACCTCGAACCCGTAGTTCGGCGGAACGTAGATCGCCTCTGGGACTATGCCTTCGGTCAGCTTCGCCGGCCCCCTGACGCACTCCTCGCCGGCGCACACCTCGACCACCTCGCCGTCGTTGATGCCCAACCTCTGCCCCCTAGCCTTGTTTATCCATATCTTCTTGGAATCGTCAACTATCCACGACAACAGCGGGTTAGGTTGTAGCCACGTGTAGCTCATGTTTTTCTCCTTCCCAGTCAAAAGTACGAACTCGTCAGAGGCTAAGGCCTTCCTCATCCAGATCGGGGGTACCCAGGTGGGCAGCGGGTGCCACTCGGGCTTAAGCTCACCCTTCCTCGACTTTATTATTTTCAATAGTTTGAGCGGCAAGATCTCCACCTTTCCGCTGGCCGTGTTAAGCCAGCCGTTCTCCAAGATTTTTGCGTTCATTTCCAATCCCCACGAGTCGTCCGTCAAGTACACTATTCCTTTGTTCTTCACGTCGTCGAACTTTACCCCTTGCTTCTCGCACTGCTTGCGTATTACGCTCTCGAAGTCGCCCTTCTCGAGCGCTTCCTTTACGTCACAGCCCGGACAGAGCACGTTTTCCAACTTGCTTAGGTATTTCTCGAGGAGGCCAAGCTCTCTGAAGGCGTCGGCCCATATGGTTAGCATGTCCTTGCACTCGGCCTCGACTGCGGGGAAGGCCGCCATGAACCCCTTAGCCAAGCTGAATGGGATGCCGCTGAGGACGTTGTACCTTTCTAAGTAACCGCACTCCGGTATGAACAAGTCGCTGTAGAGCACGCTGTCGTCTTTCATTAATCCTATGTCTATTATTTTCTCGACGTTGGGGTGTTTGGCTACCTTCTGGAACGCTTGACCCATGAAGGTCCTCGCGGGGTTGCCGCCCAAGATGATGATTACGACTCCTTTGTTCTCTTCGACGAATCTGAGGAGGCCGTGGTACCCCCTGCCCCAAGGTATGAGCGGGCCTTTGGTTACGGTGCCGTCGCTGAGGGCTATCGGCGTCTCGCTCTCGTACTCGTAAAGCTTAGACGGCTTTTCCTTCACCGGAGGGCCGGCCACCGGCGGTGCGGCCCTCTGCAACACCTTCCCTATTCCGCCCATACTGAGGACCACGCCTCCGGGCCTCAGGAAGTTGCCAGTAACGATCGAGAGGACGGCCGCGGCCCGGTACAGCTGGAAGTGGTTGAAGTACTTGTTAGCGCTCCACCCCGTCTCTACGGCGGCGGGCCTGGTCATGGCGAACTCGGCCGCAAGTTTTTCTACCACCTCCTTGGGGACGCCGCTGACCCTCTCAGCCCACTCCGGAGTGTAATCCTTGAGGTGTTCCTTGAGCGCGTTAAAGACCGTAGTGACGGGCTTGCCCTCGTACTCACCTTCGTAGGTTAGGGAGGGCAGCTTGGCTTCTCTGGAGAACTTGAAGGAGTCGGAGGCCTCGTCGAATACTAGGAAGTCAACGACCTCGAACTCCTTCATCGGGTTCTTAACAACTATGTTCTTCGTTTCCACCAGTTCCAAGGTGTCCTTGTATATTAGCATGGGCGCGTTGGTATATTTCTTCAAGTACGTTTCATCGTAGAGGCCTTCGTTGATTATCACGTTAAGCATGGCTAGGAAGACGGCTAAGTCAGTGCCGGGCTTCACCGGAACCCACTCGTCGGCCTTGGCCGCCCACTCGCTCAGCCTCGGGTCCATAACTACCAGCTTGTAGCTGCCCAACTTGGCGCCGGCCTTGGCCGTCTGGCCCACTGCTACCGAGCCGCCCAAGTTCCTTCCGAAGGAGAGGAAGTACTTGGTCCTCTCGTAGTCTGGGACCAAGAACGCGTGGTGGCCCGGGGCCCCGGAGAAGCCCCACGAGAGCAGCTTCGAGCCTATGCAAGTCGAGAGCGGGATGTTGATAACGTTGTCAGTGCCTATCGTCGGGGCTATGGCCATACTTATAGGGTCGTTGTACGCGGCGGCAGCAGCTTGGCCTACTACCAACACGACCTTCCAAGGGGCACCCTCTTCGAGCTTCTCCTTTATTATGCTGGCCATCTCGGCAATTGCGGTCTTGTAGTCTACTTCTTCGAAGTCCCACGACCCCCTCTCGGATCCCCGCCTCTTGAGGGGCGTCCTCAACCGGTCCGGGTTTTCGAGCTGTAGAGGCCCGGAGTTCCCCCTAGGGCACACGTGGCCTTTGTTGTGGTAGGTCGCGTAGGGGTTGCCGTAAACCCTCACGGCCTTTCCGTTTCGGACCTCTACCAGTATACTGCACGACGCCGTACACATGCGGCATATGTTCGGTACTAGCTTGACTCCGGAGGCCCTCTCCTTTTCTAGGCCTTCTAACGGCACGTTGAACGGCTTTACCGAGAGTTTTGATAAGATCTTCATAATCTATCACCCATAAATTAGGACTTTTAACAATAACAAGGCTATCCATATCAAAAACGCCGCGAGGGTAACCATGACTTCGGGGCGCTCGACGAACGCGGCCTCTTGGGAGAAGGCGTAGGAGTACGGCGGCAAGCTCAGCCTCAGCCTCTGAGGCCACTCCGCAGAGAGCGCCTTGTTCGCGAACAAGCCTATGAAGGCCAGCGCGGCCCCCGCGACGGGGTTCGCGAGAGAGACGACGGCGGCCAGCGCTAGGAGCGCGTAGTACGGCGCTACGTACTTGAGCGGCACTTCCAACCTCTCGAAGGACTTAACGAAGTAGAGTTCCCAGAAGTCGAGGAGTAGTAAGGAAATTACGGATACCAATATAATGTCCCCCCTCGTTAACCATATACCCATCGCTAGGAATGTTGCCGCTGCGAACTCGGCGGCCTTGGCGGAGCCTTGCCACCCGGGCACCTTACTAGTCCCGAACGCCATACCGAAGTTCGTTTCCAACAAGATAGCCGAGGCTATGGCTAGGAGCGCGGCCTCCGGCGAGGGGGCGAGGAGGAGCCAGAGTATCGACAACGCTAATAGCACGTAGAATGCGACGTTCCACGCGATCCTAGAAGTCTTGTTGAAGCTCGTTAGGATGTTAATTGCCCTCTCGGGGGCGCCTAGGTCGGCGACCACCAGCGCCCACGCGGGTACCAAACTGGCCAAGGCTAGGAACGCCAACGGTTGGGGCTCAGCCCTTATCACTCCCAGCCCCGCGAGCCCCGCGGCTATCGCCGCTCCCGCGGCTAGCGTTGCGAAGAACGAATACGCGGGGACTAGGAACTTCCAAGCAATTTTCGACCTCTCTACCATTCCTTCTTCGTTTGCTAACAGTTCGCGCCAGTACTTTACGAACGCTAAGGCGCCCGCGCATGCCAGTATCAAAAAGCTCACGGCGACAATGACCAATCCCTAAACCCGCGGGAGTTCCCGACCGGTCGGTAATTAATTTTCTCTTGGGTTAGCTCGTCAGCGCGCCCTCAACCACTCTTCGTATATTCCCCTCTCCAACGCCCACTCCTTCAACGGGCCTAACACTATTGCCTTGCCCTTTATGTGCTCCGGGGCGGGGCTTCCCGTCAAGAACAAGCCTATCTTTATTGATAGCATCATAGATTTCAAGAACTTTTTCAATTCTTCTTTCCCCTCATAAGCCGCCTTGAGGGCGGGCAAGGCTACTCCGACCAAGTCGGCCCCGAGGGCTAACGACTTTACGGCGTGTAGGCCGTCCCTTATGCCTCCCGAAGCTATTACTAAGGCGTCCGGCGCGGCGGCTCTGGCCTCCATTATCGACGCGGCCGTCGGGATCCCCCAAGAGGACATCCAGTCAGCCACAGTCGCTAGCACTTCGTCGCCCTTCTCCCTCGCTCGGTACATCTCCACCCTCACCCAGCTCGTCCCCCCGGAGCCGGAGACGTCGAAGGCCTTTATTCCGAGCTCCCTAAGAGCCTTCACGCTTTCGTAGTCCAAGCCCGCTCCCGTCTCCTTTATTATTATTGGCTTCTCCACCTTGTCTACTAGTTCAGAGAGCTTGTTCAGCAACCCTTTGTAATCTACGTCGCCTTCCGGTTGGAATGACTCCTGGGCGGCGTTCAAGTGAATAGCTATGGCGTCGGCGTCTATCATATCTATAGCTTTCTTTATCTCTTCTAAGCCGTAGCCCTTGAGCAGCTGCGGCGCGCCCAAGTTGGCTATTAACAGCGCGTTGGGGGCCCTTTCTCGGGCTATCCTGAAGGTCCACTCCAGCTCCGGCCTCTCGACCGCTGCCCTCTGGCTCCCCACCCCCATGCCCAACCCCAGCTCTTCTACGACCTCAGCGATGACGGCGTTGATCTTAGCTGCGTGTTCGTTGCCCCCGGTCATGCCGGTTACTATGAGAGGCGCGCTCAACTTCTTCCCGAAGACTTCTATTTCAGTGACCACCTCCTCTAGGTTAAGCTCCGGCACGGCTCTGTGAGGGACTTTGACGAAGTCCAACCACGTGTCGCCGGCCTCGACGTCCTCGAGGAGGGTTATCCGTAAGTGGTCAAGCTTCCTGTTCGACGTTTCCAACTTCGCACCAGCCCGCCTTTTACACAAAAACGCTCTATTTTACTGGTTCTCGCAGTCCCGGGGCTCAAGCCTTGGAGAGGAGGACTAAGGAGACCGTGGTCAAAGTGGAGAAGTGCGAGCGCGCGAGCGCAGACGTGGAGATACCCTTCTTCCGCCACATGCTCGAGACGTTCTTGAAGCATTCCGGCCTGGCCGCTTGCATAAGCGCTCGCGACCTCCAAGGCTTTGATGACCACCACTTGGTGGAGGACGTGGCCATAGTTCTGGGAAGGTTCTTGAAAGAAGAGTTCGCTAAGAAGGTGGAAGAGGGAACTCTCAAGAGGTTCACGTGGTCTTTGGTCCCCATGGACGAGGCGCTGGCGCGCTGCGCGCTCGACGTCTCAGGGAGAGGAGGCTTCTACGGCAGTATGGAGTTCGAGCGGGAGGAGATAGGCGGCCTCGCGCTGGAGAACGTGGAGCACTTCTTCGAGACCCTCGCTCGGGAGGCAAGGATCACGTTGCACTTAGACCTCCTTAAGGGCAAGAACGACCATCACAAAGTAGAAGCGTTGTTCAAGGCGTTCGCCAAGTGTGTGTCCGAAGCGCTGGGGTACGGCGGAGAGCTCAGCACCAAGGGGGTGATAGAGATCAATGGTCAGTAAATTGAACGTTTTAAACTTTTGACTCCATTCTATCTATACAATAGTATATCATGCCCTTCAGCCGTAATAATCGATATATATCCTAATATTGTGAATCGAGCCCGAAGCAACTAGCAAATCGAGGATGCCGGTAACTGGCATAGTTAATGTACGGATTAGCTTTCCCAGAACTCTAGCTACCATCTTTGAGCCTCCTTCTAAGCGCGACTAGGAAGACACTAGCCAACGCAACGACGGGGGTCTCGGGCTTTGTCGTACTAGACAGTATCGTAGTTGTCTCTACTAAGGTGGTTGGAACCAGCGTTACAGACGTTGTAACCACAGCGGTGTTAGTAAGAGTTACGTTCGCCGGAGGGAAGAACCCGTATATGGGTTCCCTCTCAGCGTACTTCCTCACCCTGACCCAGTCCCAGAAGTCCGATACGTTGACCTTCTTCCTCTGTTCTACTTTAAACTTCCCACCGAAGTTGGGGCACTGCAGCGAAGTGCTGGCCAATAAGTTCCCGTTCTGATCGAAGACGTTTATTGAGAAGGTTCCGTTGAACGAGACCTTAAAGGTCAGCCACCGGTGATCGGGGAACGCGTCGAGCAGTTTGACGTCTTCCACTTGACCGTTGCATATCAACCTAGAGCTCAAGGAGGTCCCGTCCATTTCGTGTAACGAAAGCTCGTTCCCGCTCCGGTCTTCAATTACTAACGCGTTCCACTGGTCGTCCCCGCCCATGTTCATTACCTTGGCCTCAACCAGGAACTCGCTTACCGATATCTCCTTGCTTACCATGTTCGACCAGTGGTCGCTCCCCCACACCTCTAACTGGCCGTCGTAGATCTTGTAATTGATTGGTAAGTAAGTACCGCTGCCCAGAATCCACTTGGTAGAGTTCAGCTGGGTTTCAGAGAAGTCGTCGTAGAAGTCAAACACTTGGTCCCCGCTTACAGCCCCGTTCGCGACTCTCTCAATTATTAGGTATATTCCGCTCTTGGCCGGTATCGACGGGACCCTTATCCAGACATAGCCATCGCCTTTCAATGGATCTGCTGTACACTCATCATTAGCAGTTTCGTAGCAGAAGGGGACGCTGATCCCGTTGTAGATCACCTTTAGCGGTTTGCCTTGGAGCTCAATTGGCAATTGAGCCCTTAGCTGGTACTCTGCGAGGTCGTAGTCGTTGGGGTTGAAGACGGCCAGGAGGGAGTGTGGCGAAACCATGACAACGGAAGCAATTGGTTCCTCATCAGCGTACTTCCTCACCCTGACCCAGTCCCAATAGTCCTTATTGCTATAGCATTTCCATTGCCTTATGTAAGCTTCAGTGAAGTCATTGCAAGTGAACACCTTACTCGCTTTCACTAAGAGGTTCCAGCTATTGTCGAATACCTCTCCCCAGTAGGAAGTGCCTTTCTTGACTATCCTCAGTATTAACCATTGGTTCAATGGGAACCTATCCATTAGTTCCTCATAGTCATTGTCGTAATTACCTCTACAGTACACTTGCACGTACATGTCGTCACTGCCCCAGATGTTGAGTATTCCGTACCTATTCCAATCGCCGTTCGCGTCGGTTAGGTATAACGCGTGCCACTGATCGTCTTGAGCATTGAGGATCCTCGCTTCAACTACTGCGTTCTCCAAGCCTATTGGATCCTTGCTCCTAAGGATCCTCCAGTGTCCGTCCGACCAAGTAGCCAACTGACCGTTTTCGATTGAGTAGTAAATTCCGCCGTAATTAGCATCGCCTAAGACCCATTTATTAGTATCCAATTGACCCTCGTTGAAGTCGTCGTAGAAGTCGAACACTTGGTCTCCATTAACTGCTCCGTTAGTTCCGACTGCTAACTTTAGTCCAGTCTTCCCGTTGGCCGGTATGAATGGGACCTTTATCCAAATGTAACCGTCGCCCTTTGTCGAGTCAGTAGTGCACTCGTAATTGGTAGTTTCGTAGCAGAATGGAACTGGGGAGTTGTTGTAGGTTATGGCTATCTCTCTACCCTTCAACTCGTCCGGTAGCTCAACCCTTACTTGGTACTCCGTGAGGTTGTAGTCGTTCGGATTGTAAATGGTCACGTGGTAGATCCAGTTCGAAGCAGTAGCAATGGCTACTAACAGAGTAAGGATTACCGCGACTCTCCTCACGGTTCACTACCGTTTTACGTGACTCGTTACAGACTCTATTTATAGTTAACATTGTTACGAATTGTCACCATCGTTAAGTATCGTTCTGAATCGTTTGCCTAGTTACTAATTATAACAAACATGCCAATAACTTTTAAGATCCAGAGAGTCAGTGGTTCGCACGGATTGCCTGCGTTTGGCGCAGAAAATGCGAACTTTCGACCAGCTCGTTACCAATCGAGTCGGTCGCATTTGACTAAGGAGTTACCTGGATCTGACCTATAAGTTACCAAGAAATGGGCAACTTATAATAGATATTAATTCGCAACTCGATATGGACGATACGGACGTTTTGGAGGAGCTTAAGTGGCCCTTTCAAGCTTTCTTGGTGTTGCTCTTAGACAGCTCTGATGCACATCACTTAAGCATCAATAACTTAATCAAATTAAGGAGAAAGAACGCCCTTCCTGACTAATTCTTGGAAGTACTCGCTATCCTTCAAGTCGTCCTTATAGAGTTCCTAGACCTCTCTAACGTATTTGAAGACGATCTCCTTTACTTCCCCCTCACCCCAGTCCCAAATGTCAAGTAACGTCTTCGCTAATGCCTCGGCGAAGAGCAATACTCTCTTGCGTCTCTTCTTGACTGCCGCTTGGACCATTTCGCCCCTCTGATAATTTTTGGAAGCGTGGGCAGAATAACTGAGCGAAGCTTCGGAGAGAAATTTCTGGGGGTTAACTTCACAATAATGTTTGAATAAGAACATAGCTATTCATCGAGAACCAACTCGAAGGGTGTTAGGAAAGCGAATGCCCGTTTAAAAAGCTAGGTTACTCCTTCTTCTTCCTCAACTTAGGCACCAAGAACGCAGCTGCCAGAGCGACGGCCGAAATCTCCGATGTGTTCGGCGTAGTAGTGGTTGATACTGGCTGAGGGGTATACCTCACTACTCGGTACATCTCAATCTTGCCGTTTGAATACCCAACTGCTAGCCTGTCCTTCCACCAAGCGACGTTCCAAATTCCCTCCATCCTCTTGAAGTAGACCAAGTTTCCGTTTATGTCGAATATCTTGAGCATGTTATTTCCATTATCAGCCACCGCTATGTACTTACAGCCCGGAGAGAAGGCCGGGGTATGCTCGTTCCCACCAACGCCCAATCTACTTCTATTCCACAGCAACCTAGGATTGGCTGGATCCGAAATGTCGTAAACGTAAAGCTCCTTGGCGATTACTGCTAAGTAGTTTCTGCAAGCGTTAACGCTTCCAGATGGGTAATCATAGCCTATTTCATTGACTATTTCTCCAGTGTTCAAGTCCAGTATTTGGAGCTTTTTGCCACCTTCGTTAGCCGCGTAAACGTAGCCCTTATGGACTACTACGTCTTCAACATAATCACCAACTCCGGTGTCCCAGTACTTGTATCCGCTGAAGTCGTACTTGGCGCAATAGTAATCGCAAGCTACGAAGGCGTTACCGAAGAGGGCAATTGCTAAATCGTGACTGTCTCCAACCTCTATCTTCTTCCAGAAGGTTCCGTCCTCCTTGAAGAGGTAGACGTAGTCATCGGTATTAACGAAGCCGAACACTCTGTTGGAGTAGCCGGCCCCAGCCATAATGCCTCCTCCGCACTCCTTCCCCAACAAGTTCCCGTTGGGATCAACGATGTAGGCGCAATTGTCCCAAGAGGCTATTCCCAAGTTGCCGTTCGGTGAGAAGACCATGTCCTCAATGGCGTTGTTAGGCTCACTGAAGGTCCACAGGAGCTTCAGGTCAAGCGCGTGAAGTACGGCCAATAGCAGCAGAGCTGCTGCCAGCGCCCTCACTTTTCTTTCTTCCTCAAGTCGGGGCTACTGATGGACTTTCTCTAATAAGTTTTTGCTATAACAGCCGAATGTTTAACGGACAGTATAGTTTTTAAATACCCTCAATACAGTCTAAAATGTCCTAAATTTAGCTTTAGCGCTAGGTACGAGGGGCCTGTAAACCAATAGAAGCGTTCCACATCGGCTCAAGCCCTATCTTCTTTAAGTTCTCGCTGTTGGTTACACAGTACTTCATGGGGGTTTCGTCATTAGAGTATGGCCGGAATGTGTTATCTGTCCCCCAGATCTTGAACTGTGGTACTACGCTGCTTATTTCTTTCCAAGTTATAGTTCCGTTGTCCGCACACGCTCCTAGTTGGTTGAGTGCGTCAACGAACGCGGTTGGCGCTATTCCGTTCATATCACACTTGAAGTAATCAGGGTTATAGAGCACTCCCGTATCTAACAGCACTATGCCTACGTCTTGCGGAGCTACGACGGCGTTCTAGGGAGTAGGGTCGGTGATGGCAGTTAGTTTATAGCGTTAATTAGGTTTAGCTTTAGATCCAAGGACATTTTTGCTCGATTAGAACTGCTCGAAAGCTACTAACTTTGTGAATATTAATACAATACAACATGGATTGCGAAGATCAGTACAGTTAGGTGATAGAAACTGGAAAGCTTGGGCTTTTCTGTTTGGGTGTACAGTCTTTAGTACCGATATATTTTATGGAATTTTTCTATCTGGAATCATTACTGATATCGCAAAAGCCAAGGTTTAGAAAATCGAAAACCGAGATTAGGTCGTTACTGCACAATGGCTTATATATTAGCTAGAGAATGCACCGGGCTGAGGGAAGTGAGGATGAGGTCGTGGCTAGTGTTGTCAGCGATGATTGCCCTCGCAACTGCTCGGGTTTACATAGTGTTCCCAGTGACAACAACCACCGTTAGTTATACGATGTTGCAACCTAATAATACTATGATAGCGTTCGAGGGTGACTGCTTCCCTTATGGTTTCACGGCAACTCTGATCTACAGATCCAACATAAGTGCGACTACTACCACGGTGGACGCGGGTACCGTTTACACGGCTGGTACATTACTACAACCAGAGATTCAGAACGTTGTAACGTTAACCCAATTACCGAATGCCATAGAGAATGGGATAGTTAAGGTCTTCTGTGTTAATGCGCGGCAAAGAGTATATGCTATCTCCAGTACAGTCCAAACCATAAGCGTGTCAGGCGTTGTTACCAATACCATCAGTTACGTAACGACCAAAACGTATATGATACCTACTGTTGCATCAGAGGTGTACCCTCCCGGAATAACAGCCTATAAAACCACCTATGCCACAACTTCAGCTCACTTCATCACTACCACTAAGGTTACCTTTACAACCAGCGGTGCTATTGAAACTACAATAACTCTCAGTAATCTCATAACAGAAAATCCCCTAAGAGGGTTAGAGATGCCCGCCAATCCGATTTCTGCAGTGATAACTACCCCATCCACAGTACTAACCGCTGTACATGATGTCCTTGAAATGTTGATACCAGTGACAGTGAGCGCAATAGCTGAAGGGAGTAAACCCATGACTACAAATGCCGCCGACACAGCGACCACCACAGTTACAGGTAGCATTCCCGCGCCAATACTGCTAGCCTTTGCTTCAGCAATACTAACTAAGAGATTTAAAAAATCTTCAAAAAAGGTTGTCGTTACTGCCAAGTAGGCAAATGCCGCCAACTAATCGTTTTTAATTTCTTTCCTTTCGTAAGGAAGTTCTGCATGAAAGAGGTGTGATGGCATACGGAACATCTGAAATATTAGATAGGCAATACAATAATATACGATATAACGATTGTGATCGCTGTAATTTAGAGAATCGCGATACTCTGGTTATTACCCCAACTTAGTACTTTAGAGCACATTATAATTTGCGGTCTAGACATACAAACGCAGAAGACCGATATGAAGTTTAACATGATATCAAACTAATTCCCAACGCCGAAATTTATATGTAGAGATACGATACTAGATAATGTTCGCTCGAGGAAGGAGAGATGAGAGTATTGGCAACAACTCTGCTGCTAGCTCACCTACACCGACACCGTCACTAGGTGGATCGTTTATACAACGACGTACACCACCACTAAGACTTTGGGACCCAAAACCGTGACCGAAGTTTACACGACCACCTACACTACCACTAAGGTACTCGAGAGGCATCCTATAACAGAGACCGTCACAGAGGTCATAACTAAGCCCATAACTTCCGTAGTGACGTCGGTAGAGACAGTCACTGAGACTATCACTAGAACGCTCCTAACGGCCACCACGCTCTCGACGACCATACTCCTCACTACGACTAACTTGACCCTTACGAGCGTTACGACCACCACCGTGGTGTCTCAAGTTACTAACGTGTACATACCGACGGTAGCGCTGCTCGGCGCCCTCATAGCGGCCAAGCTCGGGATTAGGAGGGAGGGGAGGGTTTGGGAGTTTTTAAAACAGTAGGTTTCGCGTAGTCGAAACTTATGCATAGTGAGGCTACGTCACCACCTAAATCCCTCGCTTGGCCTTAACGTTCCTCTATAAGCCCGCCCGAGTTCCCACTTGGCCCTTCCTCCATACAGCTTATATAAAGATGAGCGTTGAGTAACGCTAAGGCGATCTTGATCTATGTATGAAGGCTTACGAGGTTATTTTAGGTGGTTTTTTCAGGGCTAGGGTCAGCTAAGCCTTAACTTCTGCTTCGGCCTTCTCGACCCTAATGCTGTCAGTGGGACAGTTCTCCACGCAAGCCATACATCCTATACAAGCCTCTTCCCTAACGACTTCGCTCACCAACCTGAAGTATTCGCCGTCCTTAACCATCTTTATTTCAAAAACGTCCGTCGGACATATCTGGGCGCAGACGCTACACCCTATACAAGTCTCCTTTTTGACGCTCACCTTGAACGCGGTCACTCTTGAATACCCCTTCTCGACACATTACGGGGCTTATAGTTATTGGCGGTTAGGGGGATGAGGTGGCCGATTTGTGCGCTCGACTGATGACGAATGTGGGACCTCGCCGACCCGTGCCTTACTTTTAATATATTGGCTTGGAGCGCGTGGCTAGGGAGAGCCGGGATGAGCTTGGACGCCCAAGCGCAAAAGCTGTTAGCTCAATACCAGCAACAGCAAGAGGTCTACCAGAGCTTGGTCCAGCAGAGGGTACTGCTGGAGGCCGAGCTCAAAGAGCTTAAGAAGGTCTTAGAAGAGCTCGAGAAGCTCCCAGAGGACGCCGAGCTTTATAAGAACGTGGGCCACGTCCTATACAAAACCAAGAAGGACGATTTGGTTAAGGAAATAAAGGACAAGATAGACCTCATAGAGGTGAAGCTGGCCGGCCTGAAGAAGCAAGAGGAGCTCGTCAAGAGCGAGTTAGAAAAGCTCCGCCAGCAGTTGCAGAAGGTGTTGAGCGGTGGAGGGCTGGCAGGAGGAGGTTGAGAAAGTAGTAGAAGCCCTCCTCAAGGCTTCTGAGCGCGTCGAGGAAGAGGTCAAGAAGAGGTTGGGCGAGAGGGCCCAAGACCTCGACCTAGAGATAGTTGTCGAGGTGGACGAGGAAAAGAGGGTAGACGCCAGCTTGGAGGTCAAGGGCCTGAGGTCGAAGTACTCTTACGAGGAGGTGGTGGAGGAGGCCCTCGATGCGGGAATGCAAGAGCTTGAGAGGAGATTTACTAGCGAAGGGCAAAGAGATCTTAGAGAGGCTTAAATCTGAGAAGGCGGCAGTCGTAGTCCATAGACACGCCGACCCGGACGCGGTCGCCTCTGCGGCTTTCTTCTGGCGCGCGGGCGCGGTGCCCTACGCCCCCGGGGGCCTCTCTTCCTTGGGCAGGAGGGTCGCCGAGTCAGTTGGCATGGAGTTCCGCGAAGGGCCTATAGAGGAGGAGTGGATGATAATAGTGGACACCGCTTCGAGCTCCCAGCTGCCTGGAGTCGACTTGACGAAGGAGTACTGTAGGGTAGACCACCACGCCCAGGGAGACTTGAAGCCGTGCTTGGTCGATCCGGAGGCCAGCTCAACTTCTGAGATAGTCAGCCTCCTCGCCCGGGAGCTGGGCGTGGAACTGGACGAGAGGATGGCGAGGGCACTGATGCTGGGCATATATGTAGATAGCAAGGGCTTTAAGCTCTCGAGGCCTCAGACGTTCAGCGCAATGGAATACTTGAGCGAGTTCGCGAAGCTCAGCGACGCGCTAAAGATGCTTCCGTCCGAAAAAGAGGAGGACTTGGGTACTAGGATAGCCAAGCTGAAAGCTTGTGAGAGGCTCACTTACAGGAAGGTGAAGGACTATATAATCGCGGTAACTAGGGTAGGAGCTAACGAAGGCGCGGTCTTGAGGACCTTGATCCAGTGCATAGGCGCAGACGCGGCCTTCGTCGTGCGCGAGGGAAAGGAGGAGCTCCGCGTGTACGCTCGAGCCTCCCCCAGGCTAACGAAGTTAGGCATTAACTTGGCTGAGTTCTTGTCGGCGCTGGCGGAGGAGTTCGGAGGGAGAGGCGGAGGTCATCCCGGAGCGGCGGGGGCGGTCTTGCCCACCTCGGTCAGCTACGAAACGCTCGTAAACAAGATATTTGGTCGTTTGAGCAGGAGGATAGCGGAGGCCCTCCGATGATGTTAGAATCCGGGCCCGATCAATGACGACGTCGCTCTTCGCTGAGGACCCTTAAGGTTACATATAGGGAGGCCACGAAGTACTGTAACGCTAAGGGCAAGGAAGCGGGGTTCCACAACGCTATTAGCGGTGTTAGCAAGAGCACGACCTCGCTTCCTATACCCTTTCCTACGCTCCTCTTCCTCCCCTTGGGCGTTACCTTCCAGACCTCCTTGAGGCCCAACAACGCCTTTATTTGTGCCGTCAGAATGGCTATAGACATCGAGAGCCCAGCCGCGCTCGTCCGGGCGGCGTCGGCGAGGCTAACGCGGATCCGCCACCCCTTGGCGGCCTTGAAACTGTAGAACGCTTCCGTGGAAACGGCCAAGTAGTACAAGATCAAGGCTAGCGGCGAGAGTCCGGCGGGAGAGGTTATGAGGGCTAACAGCGGTAGCCACGTGGACGCGTGGTGGGTTAAGTAGAAGAACGTCTCCGGGTGCTTAGTCAGCGCCCTGACGTGCCTCTTAATGGCTTGAACGGCGCCGTACGCCCACCTGGACTGCTGTCTCTTCAGCGAGGCGTAGTCCTTCGGGGCCTCCACTAAGACGAACGAAGGTACGACGTCTGCCTTGACGCCCGCTTCTAGCGCTTTCAAAGCTAAATCTACGTCCTCCGTTAGGACGCCCTCGCTCCAGCCGCCGAGCTTCTCTAAGAGCTCCTTTTCGATTAAGACCCCCGAGCCCGGGGGGATGACCGGGAACCCCAGCTTCGACCTCCCGTATATGAGGGCCACGGAGGCCAACGTGGTCACGTTGGCGAGGGCCTCGCCCCACCGGGTCCCCGTTGAGTAGCCCTTCCAGAGGCTGGCGGCGTAGGGCGACTTGACGAGGGAGAAGCCCTCTTCGGGGAACGAGTCGGCGTCGAAGACCATTATGTATGCAGTTCTGGTGAGCCTTAAGGCCTCGTTAAGGGCCCGCGCCTTGCCCTTCTCGGCGCCCGTAACCACTTCGACCTCGGGCGGCAGCGCCTTCCTCACTTCCTCGTAGCTCTCCGGATCCGTGATCACGATCACTTGTTCGGGCCTCAGCCTTTCAATGATCTTCTCTACCGAGTTGCGCAGCATTTGGGGGTCCTCCTTGTACGCGGGCACGTGCACGGCCAGCGAGGGGAACTCGAACACCTTCTCCTTCGGAGGCGCTGAGGCGGCTCTGTAGTAGAGGGCCCCGAGGAGGTGGTAGGCGCTCGCGACGGTCAGCAACAGGTCGGCTATCAAGGGCTCCATCCTTCCCAGAAGACCTTATTTTTGATTATACCCTTTCGGCGGCGGGGCTTGAGGGCCGTGAGGACGGTCTTATTCCTAACGCTTTTACCCCTGGCGCTCGCCTCTCCGCTGACGACGCTTACGAACTTGACTAACGCCTTAAACGAGCTCGCCGCCCGCCCGTTGCCCCCTCTGAGCGTGGCCGCCATAAGTCACTCGAACGTGAGTTACGTTAAGGGAGCGCTGGAAGTTACGGAAGAGGGCTTGAAGGAGTGCTTGGACGCGTTCGCCAACCTCTCGAAGAGGCTGGACTCAGAGCTTCGCTCGACTTTGGTTTCCCCCTTTGACGCCTTTGAAACTTTAGGTAAACTGACCACTTACTACGACTGCGCGACCGCTTGGACGAAGGAACTCGAGAAGGTAATAGCTTCCATGCCGGTGAAGTGTAACTGTACGGGTAACGAAACGCGCTTGGTGGAGGAGCTCGCGAACGCCAAGAGCGTCTCGGAAGTCTTACGCGTCCTTAAGTCTTTCAACGACACGGACGTAGAGCGCGCGATGAGCTGTTACGCGTGCGAGGCCCTAGCTAAAGCTAGGCTCGAGTTAATTGATCAGTTAAAGAAGCTTAAGGGCGAGTTAGTGCAAATGAACGAAACCCTCGCGATGTTTCGAAACCTCTTGGTTGAGTACATCGAAAGTTTAAAGTAAACTCTCTAGTAATACGCGCGAGATGTTGCTGGTGTACGGCCACCCCGCCACGCAGCTGCTGAGGCTCTGGGAGAAGTTCGACGTGAAAGCAATAATGTTAAATGCTTTCCAGCTGAGTAAGTCGAAGAAGTTAATGAACATGCTGGAGTCTGGAAAGACCTTAAGGGAGGTAATGGGCATACCGGACGAGGTAGAGATATGGCTCGACTCCGGAGGCTACCAAGCCCTCCGAAGGGGGATAGTCCTAGACCCGGACAACGTTGTCAAGTGGTACAATACAATCAAGCCCGATTACTGCGTCGCCCTCGACTCCCCCGTCGCCCCCAACGATAAAAACGCCCGCAAGAAGGTTGAGCGCAACGTGAGCGTGGCCAAGTACATGGCCGAACGGGTGGAGTGTTCGTTGCTGCCGGTCTACCACCCCGTGTCCCCCGAGCTGTTGGAGAGGTACGTGGAGGGCTACTCCGAGGTGGGCGAGAGGGTCGCAGTCGGGGGCCTAATTCCCAGAATACTCACGGTCAAGAACGCGTCCCGCAAGGAAGGGTGGGAGTTCTTAAAGCTCATGAGGTCTGTGGAGGGCCGGTGGCTCCACGCCCTGGGCTTGGGCTCAGCGCTCTTGATACCCAAACTCAGCGCCTTGGGCTACCAGAGCGCGGACACACAGACTTGGAGGCACAAGGCGGCTTACGGCAAGATAATGTTGCCCGGTAGGGGCGAGAGGCACATAACGGACAGGGAGGTCAACTTCGGGAGGAAGAAGATAGAGGACCACGAGCTCGTCGAAGCCCTTAGCATAGCCCGCGCGCTCGGCTTTACTTGGGAGGAGCTTAGAAACGACTTTAAGAAGAGGGCTATTTTCAACGCTTACGTCCTCCACTTGGTGAGCGCGAGTGCGGGCGGTGTTCAGCACTAACCCCGGACTGGAGGACGTGGCGGCGGCGGAGCTGAAGTCTTGGGGGCTGGAGGTCCTCGGCACCTCCAAGGGCCGCGTCGAGGCCCGCTTTAGAAAGTTGGAAGAGCTCGTTTGGAGGTTGGAACGCTCTAAGAGCATACACAAAGCCTACGTACTCGTATTCGAGGGGAAGCTGGAGGAACTGGAACTTGACGGCATAGAATTGTTCGTCACCCCGTGGACGCCCTTCGCTGTAAGGGCGGAGAGGGTAGGCGAGGGCCCCAGCTCCCCGGAGCTGGCGGCCGAAGTGGGCGACCGCGTCATAAAGAGAGTAGAAAAAGTGTACGGGATGAGGCCCGAGGTCAACTTAGACTACCCCAGCGTGGTCGTCCGCGCTGAGTGGTACTTCGACCGGGTCAGGGTGGGCGTGGAGGTCTCGGGAGAGGAGAGCTTACACAGGAGGTATTACAGAGTGGAGGAACACATGGCCTCCCTCAAGCCCACCATAGCTTACGCTATGTTGTTCTTGGGGGGTGCTAGGGGCGCGGAGAGGCTGGTGGACCCCATGTGCGGTTCCGGAACAGTCGCGATCGAGGGCGCGCTGGACTTCGCGGTTCCGGAGATAATGTGCTTCGACGTGAAACCGAAATACGTTAAGAAGGCTATTATAAATTCTGAGGTGGCCAGGGTGAGGGAGCTCATAGCGTTCGGCGTCCATGACGCTAGAAAGCTTCACGAGGTCTTGGATTGGGCCGACTTGATAGTCACTAACCCTCCCTACGGCGTTAGGATGGGGAGTCCGAAAAAGGTGCTCAAGCTGTATGAAGAATTCTTCCAATCGGTAGCGAGGGTACTTCACGGAAAGCTGGTCATGATTACGCCCCTAAGGGAGACGCGGGAGTTGGCGGAGAGGAGCGGACTCGAAGTGGCGGAAGAAAGGGAAGTCTACCACGGCGACTTGTGGGTGAAGCTGTTCGTGTTCAAGGCTTGAGGGGTCCTCGCCCGCAGGGAAGCTCCTCACCCTTCGGCTAGGCGTTGGGTCGTCATACCCCTTGACCCTAGGTGAGCACCTCCCTTAACTTCCAGCACCTCCCGTCGAACTTGCAGAGGAGCAAGCTGTCCTCCCACACCTTCGTTTCCCTTGCGAGCTTTTCCAAGTTTTCCTTCTTCTTTAAGACGTTCGTCTCCAGTCGGCCGCTACAGCCGTTGTAGCTGAACGCGCCGCTTTCCAGCGCCTTTTGGGCGAGTTTCTTGCCTAACTTTCCGGGAGCGAGGACCTTCAAGTAGTAGAGGGCCCCCTTGGGGGAGTAGCCGGCCGTTAGCCACCTCCAGAGCCTATCGGCCACGGTCACGCCCTCGTAGTTAGGGGACCTAACTACGTAGACCCTCCTGAAGTTGGGTGCCAACTCGAATATCACGTCGTCGATGTACCTCATGCTTTCCCGCGCGAACCTGCCGTTCGTCTTTATGTAGACCGACACCTTAACTTTGCCCTTAGCTTTCGAGAACTGTATCATGCCGTTTGCGCCCTCGGGACCATCCAAGAACTCGCCGACGGAGATCGCGGCGCCCCCTAGGGCGCAAGTTTTAACCTCCCGATAGTAGACCCGCTCGCCGAGGAGAGAGGGGAGCCGAGAGTCTACGATCCCCTTCTTGAGAACGAAGCGGGCGAGGTAATGCGCCCGCTCGGTCCGCCTCATCGCACCTCAACTCTCCGCGTAAGCCGGCGCTCCGCTTCCTTATTTCTTTTCCGTATCTTTTTTTAACCCCCTGCTGCGGGCGGAAAGAGCGCTACCTCAACCTCATCTCCTTTTAGGGAATCTAGGTACTTCCACTCCCTCCCGTTCACTAAGACCTTTAGTTCGAGACCGAACCGCTTGTACTGCTCGTCCTCTTCCTTCAGCTTCGGGTACCTCTTGAAGAGCTCCTCGAGCAGCTCCTCGGGAGAGGAACAGTCGCACTCGAACTCGTCCTCCTTCTTTCCTATTTCATCTCGGAGGAACGCGAAAAACTGGACCTTCACCTTCAAGGGCCTCGACCCCCGAAGGGGCGGAAGCCAGAGTTATTACGTTAACGCCTTAGTCAACAGCACGAGGGCCTCGCGGGGGTCCAACGTCTTGGATATTGCACCTTCGAAGGAAGCGAAGGCTAGGGCAGCGGGCTCCACGTCCCCCTCTCGAAGCTCCCCGAGCTTGAACACTTTGCCGTCCTTCTCCTCAACGCTCAAGTAGGCCTCAACCAAATCCCTCGTCCTCGGGGCCTCAATGTCCTTTAACGCTTCGTAGTTCATCTTAAGGGAGGCCTCGCGTCCGTAGGGGAGCTTCCTGCTAAGTGCCCTCACGGGCACAAAGAGTCCCTTAACCCTCCCTACGTGTACTAGGAAGGTATCGTATGAATAAGTCATTCTCGCGAGGAGCTTGAAGGCCTTGTCACCAAAGTAATGGAAGACCCCCCACATGATCTTTACAGTCTCTATTTGGGGACGCGTTTCTGGACACTCTCGCATTAAGTTATACTTGTTCCTGAGGAGTTTCTTCAATTGGCCGTAATTGAGGTTGGAGTGGAAGTACGCGAGGGCGCTCGCCACTACGGTTGCACTCCTCCCACAGCCTCCCTTGTCGCACACGCACACTCTGGAACCTTCCTCTGCTAGGTCTATAGCTGCCGTTATTGCGCCTACTAGGTTGCCGAAATGCTCTATCGGGAAGCTCTCTACTGGGAGACAAATCGTACTCTCCTTACAAAACTCTTTATCGAGAACTATCCTAACATCGCAACTCTCGTCCCTTAGAATCCTGGCACAGCTCCCGTACCTCAACAAGTTTCGCGTTCCCGAACTCGATTCTCTGCAATAAAGTTAATAAACCCGTCAGGGTAGCGGAAGAGCTCTTCACCAAGAATCCGTCCGGGATTCGCTCTTCATCCGGGTCCCCACGAAGGGCGCGTTCCTCACCCCTCGGCTGGGTGGCTCCCGTTCATCCCCAGAAGCACTGCACAGAAAACTTTATTACCCCTACCCCGCGCTAGGGGAACACGGAGGGCCGCCCCGGGACGGGGAGAACCGGGGACGGCCCGGGAGAAAGCTCAAAAACCCCGGGCTCCCGGGGGAAGACCCGGGAGCTACGGGGCAAGCACGGGAGAAGTGGGGTCCGGGCAGAGGCCCGGACCGACAGGGGCCCACTCGGAGCCGGGCGACCCGCCCGCCAAAACCCGGGTCCCCGGCCTCCCGCCCCCGCCGGCCCTTGCGGCCGCGACTCCGGTTGATCCTGCCGGACCCGACCGCTATCGGGGTAAGGCTAAGCCATGGGAGTCGAACGCCCGCCGCCGCGGGCGTGGCGGACGGCTGAGTAACACGTGGCTAACCTACCCTCGGGAGGGGGATAACACCGGGAAACTGGTGCTAATCCCCCATAGGGGCGGAGGCCTGGAAGGGTTCCGCCCCGAAAGGGGCTCGGGGGGGAACGCCCCGAGTCCGCCCGAGGATGGGGCCGCGCCCCATCAGGTAGTTGGCGGGGTAATGGCCCGCCAAGCCGAAGACGGGTAGGGGCCGTGGGAGCGGGAGCCCCCAGATGGGCACTGAGACAAGGGCCCAGGCCCTACGGGGCGCACCAGGCGCGAAAACTCCGCAATGCGGGCAACCGTGACGGGGTTACCCCGAGTGCCCCCTCTCCGGGGGCTTTTCCCCGCTGTAAACAGGCGGGGGTAATAAGCGGGGGGCAAGTCTGGTGTCAGCCGCCGCGGTAATACCAGCCCCGCGAGTGGTCGGGACGATTATTGGGCCTAAAGCGCCCGTAGCCGGCCTGGTGGCCCCCCTCCTAAAGCCCCGGGCTCAACCCGGGGACTGGAGGGGGTAGCGCCAGGCTAGGGGGCGGGAGAGGCCGAGGGTACTCCCGGGGTAGGGGCGAAATCCGATAATCCCGGGAGGACCGCCAGTGGCGAAGGCGCTCGGCTGGAACGCGCCCGACGGTGAGGGGCGAAAGCCGGGGGAGCAAACCGGATTAGATACCCGGGTAGTCCCGGCTGTAAACGATGCGGGCTAGGTGTTGGGCGGGCTTCGAGCCCGCCCAGTGCCGCAGGGAAGCCGTTAAGCCCGCCGCCTGGGGAGTACGGCCGCAAGGCTGAAACTTAAAGGAATTGGCGGGGGAGCACCACAAGGGGTGGAGCCTGCGGCTTAATTGGAGTCAACGCCGGGAACCTTACCGGGGGCGACAGCAGGATGAAGGTCAGGCTGAAGACCTTACCTGACGCGCTGAGAGGAGGTGCATGGCCGTCGCCAGCTCGTGCCGTGAGGTGTCCGGTTAAGTCCGGCAACGAGCGAGACCCCCGTCCCCAGTTGCTACCCGGGGCTCCGGCCCCGGGGCACACTGGGGAGACTGCCGCCGTATAAGGCGGAGGAAGGAGGGGGCTATGGCAGGTCAGCATGCCCCGAAACCCCCGGGCTGCACGCGGGCTACAATGGCGGGGACAGCGGGTTGCGACCCCGAAAGGGGGAGCCAATCCCTGAAACCCCGCCGAGGTTGGGATCGAGGGCTGCAACTCGCCCTCGTGAACGCGGAATCCCTAGTAACCGCGCGTTAGCATCGCGCGGTGAACACGTCCCTGCTCCTTGCACACACCGCCCGTCGCTCCACCCGAGGGGGGAGAAGTCGTAACAAGGTAGCCGTAGGGGAACCTGCGGCTGGATCACCTCCCAACAGCAAGTGCGGTCCTCCGGGGCGAGGCCGGGGACCCGGGTTGGCGAGAGGCCGGTTCGTCCGGCTCCGAGTGGGCCCCTCTTCACGTTTCCTGATCCTTGGTTCATTCTGGTCTCCTACCTAATCGAGCTTCTACATGCGCTTCCTCGCCTTAGCTCCGCTCGCTTAGGATCCGCGCCTTTTGCGCCACACAAATTTCGTTGTAAGCTGTCTCGCCCTGCGAAGGCTTGTCTTCTTGAGAAGTGGCCTAAAGAGTACGGGAATCAATAACATCATTTACGCTGACTCTTACGCTATACTAAAGACCTCAATAAAGACCTCAAACGAGCTATTGAAAGTCGACGCTTCATGATATCCCTAATGCGCGGCGGAGGACCTCTTCCCTCTCCCCGGATCCAAGCCTCTTCGCAGCGTCTACTAGCTTCCTAACCCTGTGGACGTCCACAGGGTTCTCGGTCACCCCTCCTTCCTTGAAGTACGTCCCAACGATTACGCCGTCCGCCGAGGCGAAGCGGACCACGTTCTCCGGAGTTATTCCAGAAGCCACAAGCACGGGCTTGGGCGTACAAGTCTTAACGACCTCTAACTGTCGGGGATCGGCCTCGCTCCCCGTCGCCGCCCCCGAGACGGCTAGGGCGTCTGCCCTACACCGCCCTCCGAGGTCGCGCGCCTCGTCGCACAAGTCTCTCCCGCTGATTGGGGCTGCGTGCTTCACGCGGACGTCAGCTACCACTCCCACCTTCGCGCCCCAGCGCCTCATGACCTCTAGCCCTTCCCTCGCCACGGGCGTGAGGAGCCCTTCAGGGGCGTCAGAGGTCCAACACCACTGGTTGGAACGCACGAACTTAGCCCCGGACGCGAGGGCCACTGCTATCGCTTCCGGCGCAGAGTTCCGGAGTAGGCTGACTCCCGCGCTTAGCTCCAGCGAGCGGACGACCTCTGTAACCACTCGGGTCGCGGCAGCTACGGTGACGTAATCCACCCTTATGGGGAACGGGTAGTCCATAAAGTTTTCTATTATTATAGCGTCTACCCCTCCCTTTTCGAGGGCCTTCGCGTCCTTCACGGCCCTTTCTATTACAGCGTCGAAGTCGCCGCCCCACCCGTATGAGCCGGGGAGCGGAAGCAAGTGGACGACCCCTATTACGAGCACGGCCCCTCCCGCGGGGCCCTAGCGTTAGGCGCCCATACGTCCTCGCTCGATGATCCGAGATGCTGACCTCTCGACCTTAACTCATAAATGACAAGTCCGCAACTTACCTTCTAGAAAACTTTATTACCCCTACCCCGCGCTAGGGGAACACGGAGGGCCGCCCCGGGACGGGGAGAACCGGGGACGGCCCGGGAGAAAGCTCAAAAACCCCGGGCTCCCGGGGGAAGACCCGGGAGCTACGGGGCAAGCACGGGAGAAGTGGGGTCCGGGCAGAGGCCCGGACCGACAGGGGCCCACGATCCGGGTCGGCCGGCCTCGAGGGCCGCAAGCCTCCGGGCCCTCGGGGCCCCGCCCCAGGGGCAACGGCGCGTAAGCCGCCCGGTGGATGGCTCGGCTCGGGCGCCGACGAAGGGCGTGGCAAGCTGCGATAAGCCCGGGGGAGGCGCACGCAGCCGTCGAACCCGGGATCCCCGAATGGGACTTCCTGCCGGGGGCGAACAGCCCCCGGCGCGGGGAGAACCCGCGGGAACCCCCCGAACGGAAACATCTTAGTAGGGGGAGGAAGAGAAACCACCACGGGATCCCCCGAGTAGGGGCGACCGAAAGGGGGGTAGCCCAAACCAATTCCCCACGGGATAACCGTGGGGAGATGAGGGGTGGATGCCCCGCGGCTCCCCCTCGAGGGGAGGGGCCCGACCCTCGGTACCCGAACTCCGGTGGAAGTCCGGGGCCGTAGAGGGTGACAGCCCCGTAGGGGAAACCGAGGGGGGCCCTGCCGCGGGGATGAGTACCACGGCTTGGTATTGCCGTGGGAAGCTGGGTGGCACCAGCATCCAAGGCTAAACACGTCCCGAGACCGATAGCGAACTAGGTACCGTGAGGGAAAGCTGAAAAGCACCCCTGGCGGGGGGTGAAAAGAGCCTGAAACCGGGCGGTCACACAGGGTGCGGCCCGCAAGGGATGAAGCCCCGGAAGGAAACCCGGGCGACCGGGGAGTACGTTCGGGTGCAGACCGGGGTCGCACCTTTCGTCTTGAAACACGGGCCGGGGAGTGCACGGCCGTGGCGAGGCTAAGGGGTTCACCCCCGTAACCGCAGGGAAACCGACGAGCCCGCAGGGGCTCATGCCCCGAGGGGCGGGGTCCGCAAGGGCCCGGAGTCACGGTCGTGCGACCCGAAACCGGGCGATCTAGGCGGGGGCAGGGTGAAGCCGGGCGAAAGCCCGGTGGAGGCCCGCAAGGGTTCTGACGTGCAATTCGTTCCCCTGACCTCCGCCTAGGGGTGAAAGGCCAATCTAGCTCGGTGATAGCTGGTTCCCGCCGAAGTGGGTCTAAGCCCAGCGTCCCCGGAGGCGGGCCACGGGGTAGAGCTACTGATGGGAGGTGCAGGGGGGCGTAGGCCCCCCGGCCTCCCGTCAAACTCCGAACCCGTGGCCGCCGTAGAAGGGGGCAGTGGGGCGCCCCGGGGTAAGCCCGGGGGCCGAGAGGGGAACAACCCAGACCGGGGTTAAGGCCCCCAAGTGCCGGCTAAGTGCCAACCGAAAGGGCGTCTCGGGCCTCAGACAGCGGGGAGGTGGGCCTAACAGCAGCCACCCTCTAAGGAGTGCGTAACAGCTCACCCGCCGAGGCCCGAGGCCCCGAAGATTGGTCGGGGCTTAAGCCGGCCGCCGAGACCCCGGGCCCCCCTCCCGGTGGGAGGGGGTGCGGTAGGCGGGCGTCGGGGCGGCCCAGAAGGCGGGCCGTGAGGTCCGCTGGAGCCGCTCCGAGTGCCGATCCCGGCGGTAGTAACAGCGAAGAGGGGTGAGAATCCCCTCCGCCGGAAAGGGCAAGGGTTCCCCGGCAACTGTCATAGGCCGGGGGTGAGTCGGTCCTAACCCGCCTCCCAACTGGAGCGCGGGGAAAGGGAAGCCGGTTAATATTCCGGCACCGCGGGGGTAGGTGCGGCAACGCAAGCCCCACCTCCGACGCCTCGGGGTAGGCGGACCGGGGCTGTCGCCCCGGCTAACCGTCCGAAGGCCCTGGAGGGCCGTAACGGCGAGAAGGGGCCGAAGGCGGGAAGGGGCCCCCGTATGGGGGCTTCCGCCGATCCCTGGGGCCCATGAAAAGGGGGTGGGGAACGATCCCCCGCGCCCGTACCGAGAACCGACGCAGGTGCCCCTGGGTGAGAAGCCCAAGGCGGCTGGGGGTTAACCCGGGCCAGGGAACTCGGCAAATTGGCCCCGTAACTTCGGGAGAAGGGGTGCCTGCGGTCCTGGGGCCCACCCCTGGGACCGCAGGTTGCAGTGCCTAGGGGGGCCTGACTGTTTAATAAAAACATAGGTCCCCGCAAGCCCGAAAGGGTGTGTACGGGGGCCGAATCCTGGCCACTGGCGGTCCGTGAAACCGGGGTTCAACCCGGCGAAGCGCCGCTGAAGGCCGGGAGTAACTCTGACTCTCTTAAGGTAGCCAAATGCCTTGCCGGGTAAGTTCCGGCGCGCATGAATGGATCAACGAGGTCCCCACTGTCCCGGCCCGGGGCCCCGTGAACCCCCTGAGCCGGTGCACAGTCCGGCAACCCCCCGTAGGGAGAGAAGACCCCGTGGAGCTTTACTGCAGCCCGGCGTTGCCCCCCGGGTGGGGGTGCGTAGCGTAGGTGGGAGCCGGTGAACCGGCCCCTCCGGGGGTCGGGGAGGCGCCCATGAAACACCACCCACCCTCACCCGGGGGGCTTACCCCGGGGGAAGCCCGGGGGACAGCGCCGGGTGGGCAGTTTGGCTGGGGCGGCACGCCCGCGAGAGGGTAACACGGGCGCCCTAAGGTCGGCTCAGGCGGGTCAGAAACCCGCCGTAGAGTGCAAGGGCAAAAGCCGGCCTGACCGGACCCCTAAAGGCAGGGGGTCCGGCCGGGAAACCGCGGCCTAGCGAACGCTCGTGTCCCCCCTGGTGGGGGCCGGGCATGACAGAAAAGTTACCCCGGGGATAACAGAGTCGTCGCGGGCGAGAGCCCACATCGACCCCGCGGTTTGCTACCTCGATGTCGGCTTTTCCCATCCTGGGGGTGCAGCAGCCCCCAAGGGTGGGGCTGCCCGCCCATTAAAGGGGAACGTGAGCTGGGTTTAGACCGTCGTGAGACAGGTCGGACTCTACCCACGGGGGGTGTCGGCCGCCTGAGGGGAAGGTGCCCTCAGTACGAGAGGAACGGGGCGCCCCGGCCTCTGGTGTACCGGTTGTCCGGCAGGGCAGAGCCGGGCAGCTACGCCGGAAGGGGTAACCGCTGAAAGCATCTAAGCGGGAACCCCACCCCGAAAAGAGGCGGCCATTGAGGGCTCCCGTAGAAGACGGGGTTGATGGGGCGGGGGTGTAAGCCCCGAGGGGTTTCCCGAGGGGCGAGCCCGCCGCTCCCAATCGCCCGAGGCCGTTAGCCTCGGGCGGGGCTTCTCACCCGGGGGCGAGCCGCAAGAGTAGGTTGGCTCGTCCCCGGGGGTCCCGAGGGCCCGGAGGCCGGCAAACCTCGAGGCCGGCCGACCCGGATCGTGGGCCCCTACGCCTCTTCATTCCTCCCGCACGCTTGCTCCTAAGTCTCCATGTCTCCCGCGGCCACGAACTCCTTGTAGAGCACGAGCGCCGCCTGAACGACACGCCTCGCCTTAGCTACGAGCGAGCACAGCCTATTGTTGGAGGTTGTGAAGCGACACACGACGTCGGCGACTTCCAAGACGGCTGCGAGTAGCTCGAGCGCCTCCTTAACTATCTCGGAGGAGGTTTCCACCCTCCTCACCGGATAAGTGTTTAACGTTTTGCGCGGAGTCGTCCCTTCGCTCCTTCCTCTTCTCGAGAAGCGGACCACGTAGCTCAAAACTTATTAAGGCTTGTGGGAACCCCTCCCCGGGCCCGTAGCTCAGCTGGAAGAGCGCCGCCCTCGCAAGGCGGAGGTCCCGGGTTCAAATCCCGGCGGGTCCACCACTTCCAAAAGGTTAGTGTTACGAACCTCCCTCGCTTCCAACCTTCTCCGCGTGTTCCAACAAGCGTCGGGCGACCTCCCGGTCCTCCTCGTCGCCCAGGCGGAGGGCCTCCGAGAGGAGCTCCCTTATCCTCTCCCTCTCGTCCTTTAAGTGGAGCCTCGTTATCAAGACTAGGGCCTCGAGTATGTAGAAGAAGGCCCTGCGCGGCGGTCCCGCGGGCCTCCAGAAGCCCTTAGTAGGCTTGCAGAACGCCTTGGCGGGGAAGGAGTAACGGTAGCTCAACAACTCGCACTCCACGGCCAAGTACCAGCGCGAGGGACCCGGGCCTAGGGGGGTGGAGGCTAAAGGCCTCTCCTTAAACACGGCGAAGTCCGCGTATTCGGCGGAGGAGCACGAGGCGAAGAGGGACAGCTTACCTTCCCTTAACATGCTCCTCTCGAAGCGCCCCGGGTAGACGTTGAACGCTAAGCCGTCCCCCTCCCTCCAAACCCCTAGGACGCTGCGGGCCCCGCCGGAGACGGCCAAGCTCTCGTTGTACGTATTGCTAAAGTATTTCAACGTCTCGACGCCCTCCAGAGCAACGGAGCCGCGGGTTGCACGAGGCAAGCTACGCCCTCACGATAGTGGATACCGTCATGGAGGCCCTTAAAAAGGAGGGCCTCGAGAACGTGAAAGTAACCAAAGTCATAATTAAGATAGGAGAGTTGAGCTTGGTGGACCCCGTAGCTTTGCGTAACGCCTTCGAGGCCTACTCCCTAGGCAGCCCCTTGGAGGGGGCCGAGCTGGAGATAGAGGTGGTGCCGTCCAAGTTCGTGTGTAAGAGGTGTGGCCACGAGTGGACCTTTAAAGACGTCTACCCAGAGCTCAAGGCTAACATACCGGTCATCCACTTGTATCCCCACTTAGTGAAGGACCTACTCAAGTGTCCCAAGTGCAACAGTTCCGAGGTGGAAATTGTGCAAGGGACGGAGTTCGTAATAGAGGGATTCGAATATCAAGAGAGTAACGAGTGAACCCTAGAGTCAACCAACGCGTTTTTATTATTAATTAACGTTCGCGCACTGGCTTTTGGAGGCACGAGATGTCCGCCCTGAGCGCGCGGAAAGCGCAGAGCTTTCGCTTACTCGAACCTTCCCGCTACGAAGGCGACACGATAAAGATAGCGAACCGCACCGTAAAGGTGGGCGGTCCCCTCCCCAAGCTCAAAGAGGGGGAGAAGCTGCTGAAGGTGACAAACAGCCTCTGCCCCGAGTGCTACAGGCTCCTCCCGGCGGTGGTGTTCGAGCGCGACGGGAAGGTCTACATAAGGAGGGTCTGCCCGGAGCACGGGGAGATAGAGGAGATATACTTCGGCGACGCTAAGCTCTACAAGAAGTTTGAGAAGTGGGAAGAGGACGGGAAGGGGACAACGGCCTACACCAAGCTCACCGCCCCGTGCCCCTTCAGCTGCGGCCTCTGTCCCATGCACAAGAGCCACACCGCCCTGCTCAACCTAGTGGTCACCAACCGCTGCGACCTAACTTGTTGGTACTGCTTCTTCTACGCTGAGAAGGCCGGCTACGTGTACGAACCCACCTTGGAGCAGATAGAGTTTATGGTTAAGCAAGCCATGCGCCAAGGCGTGCCCTTGGCGGTCCAGCTGACCGGCGGAGAGCCTACCATGAGGAGCGACTTGCCGGAGATAGTTAGGCTCCTCCGCAGGTTGGGGGTGAGGCACATACAGCTCAACACCCACGGCATCCGCTTCGCCGAGCTTTACCTAAAGGACCCGAGGGCCGCCGTGGAATACGTAAGGTCGCTGAGGTACGTGGACGGTCAGATAGGCGTTAACACGGTCTACTTGTCGTTCGACGGCGTCACCCCCCAGACCAACCCCAAGAACCACTGGGAGGTCCCCTATACCTTCGCGGCGTTTAGGGAGGGCGGAATGACTTCGGTTGTGCTAGTTCCAACAGTGATAAAGAATTGGAACTTACATGAAGTTGGGGACATAGTAAAGTTCGCAGCATTAAATATGGACATAGTTAGGGGCGTCAACTTCCAGCCCGTGTCCTTGACCGGACTCATGCCCAGGAAAGAGAGGGACAAGGCCAGGGTGACCATACCCGACTTGATAAAGGCCTTAGAGGAGCAGACTGGAGGACAAATAACTGCCGACGACTGGTACCCGGTACCCATAACCGTGGCCTTCTCCAAGTTCATGGAGAGGTTCTCCCACGACACCCCCCACTTCGAGATGACCAACCACCCCATGTGTGGGGCGGCCACCTACGTCTACGTAGAGCGCAAGGGCACGGAGGTTAGCTACGTCCCCTTGCCGAGGTTCGTGGACGTGGAGGGGCTGGCGGAGTACTTGGAGGAGAAGGCGGAGGAGCTGGAGGGGGGCAGCACCTTAACTAAGATGAAAGTAGCTATGAAAATACTGTACAACTTGAGGAAGTTCATAGATCAAGAGAAGGCCCCCGAGGGCTTCGACTTCTGGAAGCTCTTGTACCAGATAATAGTAAAGAGGAACTACGAGGCGCTGGGGGAGCTCCACTACAAGCTTCTGTACATCGGAACTATGCACTTCATGGACCTCTACAACTACGACGTCCAGAGGGTCATGAGGTGCAATATCCACTACTCCTCTCCGGACGGGAGGGTGATACCGTTCTGCGCTTACAACGTCCTCAACGACCTGTACAGGGACTATATAATCAAAGAGAACAGCATGAGCTTGGAGGAAGCCAAGAAGAGGCTGGGCCCGGACGTCTTCCGGAAGTACATAAGGAACGTGAAGCTGTTGGAGGCCGGCGAGGAGTACAAGAGGACCTACGCGCCGTTCATGGAGAAGATACGCTCTTCGCGCGCCTCTTAGCGAAGTACTTTTCGTACAAGTCCTTCCTAATGTAAACCTTCCCCCTTCTTATTTGGAATACCAGACCGTCCAAGGGGTTGGGGGGCGGAGGGGGACACCCCTCCGGGGGCTGAGTGCCCAAGTACTTCCACCGGAGCTTCGTTCCGTCCCTCTCGTACTTGTAAAAGTACTTGCCGACGTATACGTACACCCTTCCCTTGCTCTTTACGTAGTGGAACGCCTTTAACCTGACGTTCTCCGGGAGCTTCTCGTTGTATTCGTACAGTTCCTTCAAGTATTGGTCAAGCAGCTCCTTGAGCTCCCCCTGGTCCAGCTCTACGTACTCCACCGGACTTCCCTTCGGGAGTAGGGCCTTCGGAGTGAGGGAGCGGCGAGGAAAGTATCATTTGAATGTTACCGCGAGGGCGCGGGGGCAACGCGTTTGGAGTGGGAGACCCTCCGGGAGAGGATGATAAAGCTCCTCTCGGAGACGGAGGAGCCGCTGAGCGCCAAGGAAATTGCGTTCGAACTCGGCATAAAGGACGAGAAGCTGGTTTACGAAGAGCTGAAGCACGTAGCTAAGACCGTCAAGAGGAGGGGCATGAGGCTCTACGTGCAGCCCGCCTACTGTAAGAAGTGCGGCTTCGTCTTTAAGGACGCCCAGATAAAGAGGCCCTCTAAGTGCCCGCGCTGTAAGAGCCAGTGGATAGAGCCTCCTAGGTTCGTGATAAGGTGAGGGGCGTTGAGGGAGCTGGCGGCCGGAGCGCTCTTCGCGGGAGTGGTAACTGTCATGATCTTCTTGCCCGAGTCCAAGCGCCCTTGGGCGGCCCTAGCCGGAGCGGCCTTGGCCCTAGCGGCGGGGCTCGTCGAACCCTCCCGCCTCCCGGAGCACTTGAACCTAGACGTGCTGGGCTTGATAGCCGGGGCTTGTGTAATTTCCGCTTACTTGACCGAGTCGGGCTTGATGGACGAGTTGGCCCAGAGGTCCTTGAGGTGGAGCAAGGGCGACTTGAGGAGGCTCACTTGGTCCTTGGCTATGGTCTCCGGAGTGGTTTCGCTCTTTATAGAGAACGTGACGACGTTAATCATGCTCGCCCCCATGGTGTTCAGCGTAGCGCGCGCGTTGAAGGTAGACGCCGTCCCGATGCTGCTCGCGGCGGCCTTCGCCTCCAACTTGGGCGGAGCCGCGCTGCTCGTGGGCGACCCCCAGAGCGCGCTGGCCGCCGGTTACTTCAACTTGGACTTCGGGGACTTCCTCTTCCACGCGGGCAAGCCTTCCATATTCTGGATGGTCTTGACAGCCTTGATTGCCTCCACCACTGCCTTCACTTATACGTTCGTAAAGGGGAAGTTTAATTTACCGAGCGAATCCAAGGAGAAGAGGTCGATAAGGGACAAGAAGCTAGCTTACGTCAGCTTAACTGCTTTAGCAATCAAGATATTGCTACTGGCGCTCAGAAAGCAGTTGGGCATAGGTCTGAGCTTACCGGCATTCATAGGGGCCTCGATAATATTACTATACACTAGAGACGTAAAGTTCGCTATTAAGTCTATCGAGTGGAAGCTGCTAGCCTTCTTGGCCGGGATGTTCGTACTGGTGGGGGCGCTGCAAGACAGCGGGACCATGAGGTTGGTAGCTGAGTCCTTCACCAAGCTCGCCTCTTGCGACTACTACAAGCTGACGGCCTTGATAGTCGCGGCGTCGGTTGCTGTCTCAGCCGTGGTAGACAACGTTCCCTACTTAATGGCGATGTTCCCCATAATTTCTAAAATATCCTCCCACTGCGGCATATACTACTTCAAGCTGCTGTTAGCCCTCTTGATAGGAGCAACCCTCGGTGGGAACATAACTTACTTCGGGAGCTCGACCAACATAACGGCGGTTCACTTGCTAGAGGAAGAGGGGTACTCGGTGAGGTTTAGGGACTTCCTTAAATACGGCGCTTACTACACCGCTTGGGCGCTGGGCTCCGCGCTGGCCCTCTACTACGCCTTGTGGAGATGACGAGGGATTATCGAAGGGAAGCGGTGACCGGCGGGAGTACGGCGGATCCGTGACACCCTTCCAACCGCTTTAATTACTCGGGTCGGCGATACTAACGAAGTACCGGGGACTTGAGGTGGAGACGTTAGGACCCGTTCGCAAGGCCTCCGTTAGCACGCTCCTCTTCAGCTTGGGCTTTCCCGAGGAAGAGTACTTGAGGGAGGCCGAATCCGACCTTCTGAGGATGATCGCCAAGGCAGGGGCTAAGCCCTTGGAACTCCCGGTGGAGGCCACCTTCGACCAGCTGGTGGCCGCGGTGGGCGAGGCCCCGTTGGAGGAGGCCCTCCAGAGGGCGGAGGCCCTATTGGAGGTGCTCAACATGCCGGACGGACACTTGAAGGAGACGCTGATGGACTTGTTAAGCGTCGACGTAATCGACATGATAGCCATGATAGCCGACCAGTTCGGGGCCGACCCCCAAGACGTCTACTGGGCCTTCGCGGAGATCGGGAACAAGGAGAGCAGGGCGAGGGCTGCGGTGAGCACTTTCGCCAACTTGATATTAGAGTCCATAAGGAGGGAGCTCGCCTAGAGCTCTTTATTCCCCACGTCCCATGCCCGGAAGGGCAGATCCCTTTGTTGTCGCAGAACACCGTAGGCCCTCTGGCTCGGGGCACTTCCGTGTTGGACGCCGCCAAGAGCATGGTCCTCAACAACTCTCCCTACGCGCTGTTAGAAGGGGCCCCACTGACCATGATAGACGCCGTCCAGATACTGAGGGCCGTGGCCATGGCAGACACGCCGATAGACGTGATAGAGGTCTTTAGGGCCGACGCGTCCGAGCTGGCCTACGAAGTCCCCATAGTAGAGGGGTCCGAGGAGGCGGTCAAGGCTATGCTCGGGAAGGACGTGAGCGCGGTGGCGGGGAAGGGAGGCTCCCTGTTGGACTCCCTCTACGTGTTAGTGGAGCGAGAGAAGGAGCTCGAGGGCCACAAGGTCTCCGAGATAATAGACAAGAGGCCGCCCTTGATAAATCCCCTTTGGGACTTCTTGAGGGCCCTGAGGGCCTCCCTAATCTACCCGCTGAGGGGCCACGCGGTGGTGGGGCAGAAGAAGCCGTTCGGCATAATTACCCCGCTGAAGTTCCTGAGGTTCCTAACCCTGGAGAGCACATTAAGTCAGCTGGAGATGGGGGAGAGCGCCCCGCTTGAGAGGGCGGCCGGCGACTTGGCGGAGCCCTTGCCCACCTACCCTACCCCGGAAACTAAGGTATCGGACCTAATCAAGGAGATGATTGAGCTCAAGAGCGAAGTGCTGCCCGTGGTGGCGGAGAGGCGCTACGTGGGCGTGGCGAGCGCCAGGGGCGCGCTTTCCTTACTGATATGACGGGGTGAAACCCCTTGTGCATAAAACTTGCCGACGTTTCTGCCTCCGAGGTCAAGAAGTTAGCTAAGGCCGTCTTGGTGCCCGTCGGCAGCTTGGAGGACCACGGCCCGCTGCCCTTGGGCTTGGACACCAAGATAGCTGAGGCGGTGGCGTGTAAGTGTGAGGAGGCGGTCGTGGCGCCGTCCATAAACTACTCCTTCAGCCCCGAGCACCCGTTCTCCGTGACCGTGCCCCTCCCCACGCTCTCCGCGTTCTTACTGGAAGTAACGTCGCAGCTGTACAACTTGTTCTCCGTTCCGGTGATCTTCGTGGTCGCCCACAAGGGGGCGGCGCCGGTGATGGAGGCGGTGACGATGGAGGCTTACAAGAGGGGAGTTAGGACTGCCCTGTTGGACGTCTGGGGAGTAATAGAATCTTTGGGGTACGACGACTTCCAGAAGCTCTGTAGGGCGGAGGCCTCCCTAGCGTTGGCCTTAGGATACAGCGTGGTCGTGCGTAAGTCGAAGAGGTACAAGAGCCCCCCTATGAAGAAGGGGGTCTTAATACCTTGGCACTCGGGGGAGTACGGCTGCTCCCCTGAGTCGGTCTCAGAGGCGCGGAAGGAGGAAGGGCTCCGGATAATCGAGGAGGTCGCCGAGGCGCTGAGGGGGCTGGTGAGGGGCCTTGAGGATCTTAGTGGTGGGGGAAGGTGAGGAGTGCTCGGTGATATCGGAGACCATGGAAAAGGGAGGCTACGAGGTCAAGAGGGCCCCAAGGGTTGAGGAGGACGAGGACGTCTGCTTTTATCAAGCGGTCATAAGCTGTGGGGGCGACGAGGACGTCATACAGAGCGTGTTGGACGTTTACTCCTTGGCGCTGGAGAACGACTGCCAAGCCCCTAGGATAATCGCCCTCGCGGACGACCCAAACGTCAGGGTGATACTGGAGCGCTTGGGCGCGGACGTGGTCCTCCCGGTAAACGCGGTGGCCAGGATAGCGGCCTCCATCGCCACATACCCCTACGCGGGCTTGCTCTTGCTGAACGCAATGAAGGGAGAACTCAAGGTGGCCTCGAAGGAATGCCTCAACTCCGAGGGGTGTGACGCCTTCACGCTGGCCGGCGAGAAGGGGATACCGATAGCTGTGCTCAGCAGGGGGCGTTGGATGCCGCCCAGCACAAACTTGAAGCCCGGCGACATAGTGGTCTACTTCGTGGTGGGTTAGGGTTGGTGCAGAGGTGTTGGAACAAGGGGCCCTTGGGCCCCACGGTAGCTACCGGCTGCTTCGTGCTCTATTACTTTAACGAGCGCGACGGGGTCGCGGAGGCCCTAGCGAGGGCCTTCGGGGGGAAGGTGGTGGACGCGAGGGAGGCCCCGGACCCGGACGAGGTCGTGCACGAGAAGGCTCTGGTTTGGTGTTGGTAGCTCAGTACCCCCTCCTCAAGAACTCCCCGAAGTCTAACAAGTTGAGCACTATGCCTTTCTTAATCATGCCTAAGCCCAGCAAGACGTCGTCCCAGTAAACTAGGACGTAGCCCCTCTCGCACGGGGGTTCGACCAATTCGAATTCGAATAGGTCTTTCCCGTAGAGGAATAACATGGCCCTCCTCTCGTCCGGCGCCTTGACTACCCCTCTTTTGGCCCACCGGGCCAAGAGCTTGACCCCTCCCGGGGTCACCGCGTTCTTCCTCTCTACATAGAAGGAACAGCCCGAGTACCCGGCGCACAGAGAACTGCCCTTGCGGAGGAGCTTGACCTTGGGCTCCGCCCCCAAGCACCTAGCGAGCTCGCGGAAGCTCGGGGCCTCGGGCCTCACACGGCTCATCACTTCTCAGCACCGGTTTCTGTCCTCACGGAGCCCATCACTTCTTTATAAAATATGAATTCTTGAAGTTTGTTCAGTATGTTGCTTACGTAGTCTATCTTCCTCCTCAATTCGTAATCCCTGGGGTTTACATATAGCATGAACACGTAGATGTTCTCTATGGCATCTTTGACCTCCTTCGGGTACTCGAGGTCGCCCTTGAGCATCTTATCAACGGCCATCCTCAAGAGCTCGCCGGCGGCATCCATTATCCCGGCCACGTACTCTTGGACCGTGGTGTCCGCCTCCTCCAGCGTCGGGAACCTCCTCTCCTTTTCAAACAAGTATATGCTGAGGGCCTCTACGTACTCTTGCTCGGCCGTTAAGGCTATGTTTATGGTCGCTAACCTCAAGTTGGCCTTAAGCAGCCCTTTGAGCTTCTCCCTCAACTCGTTCATTTCTTTTACCAGACGTTCGGCCCTCTCCAGCTCGCCCCTCCTTATGGCGTAAATGCAGAGCTTGCTGTCCTTTATGATCTGTCTGGAGAGGTCGTGGAGCTCGTCCTTCATCTCGTCGTACTCGTCGAGCAGCTTCGCCAGCCTCTCGGCGTACTCTTTAGTTAGGGGTTGGAAGCTCTTCTCAGACATCTATCCCGGCCTCCTTTAACCTCTTCTTCATTAACGGCACATCCGTCTCGGGGAACAATTCCAACCTTTCCTTTATCTTCCTCACGTTTAAGGTTATCTTGCCGCTGTCGGCCAACGCCTTGACCCCCCTTATAATGCTTATGGCCTCCGGGTCCTCGCTCCTAGACTTTAAGACCACGTAGTCCTCCGGCGAGACCTTCTTTATCTTCACGCCTTTGATTTCCACGGTCTTAGCCTCGTTCAATATCTCATCCGGTACGTAGAAGTCCATGATGTTGTCGTAGAACTCTATTTCGACCTCGTTCTTGGGCCCCTTGGCGACCATCTTGGGGGTGCCCAACCCCGTGTGGCCGTACTCCCAGCCCTCCTCGTCCGCGATGGTTCGGAAGAAGTCCTCCTCCACGAGCGCGTAGTGGTTTGTGGGGAAGAGGTCCAAGTCGCCGCTGAACTTCTTGTTTCTGGCTTCCAACTCGACGGAGGTCCCGCCTATTATTACCGCGTCCAGCCCGGCCTCCTGTAACTTCTTCATTACGTATATTAGATCATCTAGGGTGAACGTCAAACCGCATTACCTCTTGCCTCCGAGCTCGTAGTGCTTCGGCCTGAGGTTGGTGCTCTTGCACCTCCTACACTTCGTCGCTCCCCACGGGTTAAGGGCGCCGCACTTCCTACACACGTACTTCTTGAGCACCCTCTTTTGCACGATCGCTACCAATTCGGGGTCAGTTACGGGCACTTCCGTTCACCCCGCACACGCGCGCTCGGGCAAAGTTATATTTTCTCCAACGTCGCCCATCATTAACCCGGACCTCCGAATTCCCCCTTGGGCACGCGGCTTTGTTGAGCGAGTTGGATAAGAGGCTGCTGTACGAGTTACAGTACAACTTCCCCTTGACGCCCACCCCCTTCGAGGAGGTGGCCCGAGCCCTCGGGATATCTCAAGAGCGCGTGTTGGAGAGAACTAAGGAATTGATGGATAATAAGATAATAAAGAGGATAGGGTTCACGGTTAACTATAAATCAATGGGTAAGGTAGCGGCCTTGGTTGGGGTGAAGGTGAGGGGGAGGAAGGACGTAGAGGCGTTGAAGGCCATATTGATGAATAACCCGGAGGTGACCCACAACTACCTAAGGGACGACCCAGACTACCAAGTATGGTTCACAATAAAGGCCAAGAATATGGAAGTCTTAAAGGAAGAGGTCAAGAACATCTTGGAGCCTTTGGGTTTGAACGACTATGTCGTTCTGCCCAGCAAGAAGGTATGCAAGGTGAGCGTTAGGTACGACCCGATAAGGGGCATCGCTTGGAGCCCCTACTCCCCCCAGAAGGACGAGGTTCCCAAGCCCGAGGACTTGGGGCTGCCCGAGGAGTTCCCGAAGGACGTCTCTAGGCTGAAGCCCGTGGAGAGGCCTTACGCGGAGGTGGCGAAGAAGTACGGGATGTCTGAAGAGGAGGTGGTCGAGAAAGTTAAGCTGTTGTTGAGGGAGGGGGTGCTGAGGAACCCGGGGGCCAGTGTAGACGGCGACAAGATAGGCTTCAAGTACAATTCAATGATAGTTATGAAAGTTGACGACGACGTGGAGGTCTGTAGGAGAATAGCGGAAGAGGTCCCGGAGGCCTCCCACGTAGTGGCTAGGGTAGTGGACGAGAGGTGGCCCTACCCAGTCTACTTCGTGTTACACGCCACTAAGAAAGAGCTGGTGGAGGATGTGGCTTCGAGAGTAATCGAGAAGTTCGACCCATATGACTATAGAAAGTTATACAGTTTGGAGAACTTGAAGCCGGGAGTGGCTCGCTAACCGAACGAGATGTAGCAAAGTATTACGCTTTCTCTCTGATTAATAAGGCCCACAGTTCTAAGAGAAGAACGAGGAGAGAGGCATGCCGGCCAGAGGGATAAGCTGGGCGGCGGAAGTCTTGAGGAGGCTGAAGGGCGTAGACTTCCCCGTAACCAAGGAGCAGTTGAAGGAGAGGCTCAAGGGGATGTACTGGAGGGGTATACCGATCGAGGAGCTGCTGGACAAGATAGAGAAGGACACCTTCGAGACCCCCGCAGAGGTCCTCCACTACTTGGCGGAGGCGGCTAGGAAGGTAGAGGAAGAGAAGGGCTTGGTAACCCACAGGGGCATAAGCTGGGCCGCTCTGGTGCTCAAGAAGCTCAAGGGCGTAGACTTCCCCGTAACCAAGGAGCAGTTGAAGGAGAGGCTCAAGGGAGTCACTTGGAGGGGCATACCCATCGAGGTGATATTGGACCACATAGAGAAGGACACCTTCGAGACCCCCGCGGAGCTGTTGCACGAGATAGCGGTTACAGCCAAGAAGCTGGAAGAGATGGGCTACGCGAGGGAGGAGGTGGAGCTCCCTCAAGCCTAACCTCTCCTTTTTTATTTTCCCTCAGCGGTCACCCCTCCTAGGCAAAGGGCGACTTGAAGAGGGTACCTCCCGAGGTCTGCGCCCGTTGTAAGGGCTACCGGAGGCTCTGCGGGGCGAGGAGGTGCCCCATCCTAGAAAGGGTGCGCAGCTTCTACTCCGCCGGCTGGGACAGCAGGAGGCCCGAGGGTCCTACCCCTCCTTCCCCCCTCGTGGGGGAGGCGGGCTACCCCAAAGTCCCGGTCTCCTTGGGGATTTCCCCTTATGGAGACCCTACGGTGAGGGACTCGCCGGAGCTCTGGGCGCGAGGGGGCTTCGACCTAGAGGCGGTCGCTAAGCTACGCATGGAAATGATCTTCCCATTTAAGAAATTTGACGCGAGGAGGCCGGAGGAATTGCTCAAGGGGGACTTGCTCTGGGGGGCAGTATCGGAGAGGCCCGTGGACGCCGAGGCCAAGGCCCTCGGTAGGCCGCTCCCGCCGTCCTTGGACGGCATCTTAGCCCCCGTGGGGGCCTCTGTGAGAGCAGAGGAGATAAAGGTAATTGACAACCCCAAGGTAGACCCTCTGCTGGAGAGGAGGAGCTCTGAGGGGTTGAAGGCCGAAGAGGCGGTGAAGGAGCTTTTCAGAAAGGGGAGGAGCATATACTTGATTCAGAAGGCGTTCAGCGTGGGCATGTTCGGGGTGAAGAAGAGGCTCGTCCCTACGCGTTGGGCCATCACGGCGGTTGATGTAGCAGTAGCTAAGGCGATAAAGGAGGACATGAAGGGTCTCCCGTGGGTGGGGGGCCCGAAGGTAGGCGTCTACTCGCACTACGGCAACGTCTACAAGGTCTTGCTCGTTCCCGGACCTCCAATAGTCGAGATGGTAGAAGTTTGGGAGCCTAGGAGCTTGTGGACGCCGAAGGAGGTTACGATATACAACTACGAGGGGCCCACCGCGAGGTCCAAGGCGCTGGACCCTGACGACGGGGGCTTCCACGCGCTCAAGGTCGGAGTACTCAAAGCCTTGAAGGAGAGGGGGGTGAGCGCCACAGCGTTGGTCATAAGGAGGGTAACTCCGGACTACTACCTCCCCTTAGGGGCGTGGCAAGTGCGCGAGGGGAGCTACATGGCTACCTTGAAGGCGTTGGACTCGGGCGACATGAGCTTGAAGGAGGCCCTAGAACGCTTACAAGACGAGAAGGTCGTCATGTTTAAGAGCTTGAGGCAGAGGAGCTTGAGCGAGTACACTCTTCCGGCAGCTCGCCGGCCCAGAACTTAGGCTCCTCCACTTGCTTGGGCATGTCTTTGGTGTTGACGAACATTTGATAAACGGCCTTCCACCCTATGGGACCCTTGCGCGTGACTAGCTTGCACTGCTTCAAACATTCTACTATTCTCCCCCTCTCCTTACACAACGAATATGCCACGAACTTCGCTATCATCTCCTCTATGTACCCTACCCTGCTCCTCCCCTCGTTCAGCCTCTTCGCCAGCCAGTTGCCGAACGCTTGTAAGCTTTTTAAAACTATGTCCATGTCTATCTTGTCGATGAATGTTAGGGAGGCGACGCCGCCCACGCTTAAGCTGTCCCCGCTCACTACTACTTCGAAGCACTTGTAGACTTTCTTCTTAGAGTTGCTGGTACACGTCAGTATTAAGTAGGCGGCGTCGCCGCTCTTGGCGACCGTCGCTTCGAAGTCCGTGCACCGCGCGGTCATTCCCATCACGTTCGTAGTCGTGAGCAGACCTTAATTAGCGTCTACCTAGAGCCGCTCTGGGAACTCTCTTGAAGCTGATCTACGAGGGAAAGACAAAGAAAGTGTACGATATGGATGATAAGGTGCTGCTCAAATTCAAGGACGTTTTCACCGCATTCGACGGCAAGAAGGTAGAAGAGGTAAAAGGTAAGGGAAAGGTAAACGCAGAGTTCACCGAGCTGTTGATGAAGTACTTAGAACAGCACGGCGTTAAGACTCACTTCTTGAGCAGGAACGAAGACGAGATAGTTGCTATAAAAACCAAGCCTCTTCCGTTAGAGTTCATCGTAAGGAACTACGCCTACGGTAGCTTGCTGAAGAGGCTCCCGATCCTAGAGAAGGGACAGAGGTTGCTCACGCCGGTATTCGAGGTCCATTACAAGAGCGACGAGCTCCACGACCCCTTGCTCGCAGAGGACGACCCCGTAGCGGCCGGGATAGTTTCCAAGGACGTAATGAAGACTATCAGGGAAACCACATTGAAGGTTAACGAGCTCCTCACAGAGCTCTTCGAGAAGGCTGGGTTCAAGTTGATAGACTTCAAGGTGGAGTACGGAATAACGGAGGACGGAAGGGTCGTATTAATAGACGAGTTGAGTCCCGACTCCTTTAGGGCCCACAAGGGCGGCGAGGCTTACGACAAGGACTTGTTCCGCCAAGGCGCCAGCGGCGAAGAAGTGTTGAAGAAGTACGTAGAGCTGTTAGAGGCTCTGAGGGAGGCGTTGGGCGTTGAATGAATACTTAGTCGAGGTCATAATTCGGAACAAGAGGGTCGCTAGGGACCCGGAGGGCGAGACCATAAAAAACGAACTGGTTAGTAGGAGTTCCCTCGCGGACTCGATAAAAGAGGTCAGGTCGGGGAAGTGGCTCTTGTTTACTGTGCTGGCCGAAGACGAGAGGGAGGCCTTGCAAAAGGTGGAGAAGCTCTGTAAAGAGATGAGGATCTTCAACCCCGTGGTCCACGAGATGGAGGTGAGGCCCTATCAAGGTGGCCGTGCTTAAGTTCCCGGGGACCAACGGGGACGAGGACGTCAAGCACGTGGTCAACTTGTACGGGATGAGGGGGGAGGTCGTGTGGTACAAGGAGTTCAAGCAGAGCGAGTGGGACGCGGTGGTCTTGGCGGGCGGCTTCAGTTACGCTGACAGGCTGCGGGCCGGGGCGATAGCTTCCGTGACCTCGGCCATGGATCAGGTGGTGGAAGCGGCCGAGGAGGGCAAGCCGGTTTTGGGGATCTGCAACGGGTTCCAAATGCTTATGGAAAGGGGACTGATGGGAAACGGAGCGCTCCTGCACAACCTAAACAACAGGTTCGTGTGCAAGTGGGTAAAAGTTATGGTTGTGGATAACAAGACCCCTTGGACCTTGGACTACGAGCCCGGAGAAGTAGTGGATATGCCCGTGGCGCACGCTGAGGGGAGGTACTTCTCGGAGAGCGAGCCCAACAACGTGGTCTTTAAGTACGTCGAGAATCCGAACGGGAGCATGTGGGACGTGGCGGGCCTTCACTCCCCCGAGCTCAAGAACGTGGTGGGCTTAATGCCTCACCCGGAGAGGGCGGCTGAGGAGGTGTTGGCGCCCCCCGGTAGGGGGCCGGGAGGGAGCAAGGTATGGACCAGCTTGAGGAGGGCGCTCAAGCACGGTTGGTAGGACACAACAACTCCCTCAGCTTCGATATCAGTTTCTCCTTCTCCTCCAGCTCCTTTTGGAGCTCCTCCAAGCGGGCCTTCAGCTTCTCCACTTCCTCCGCGGAGCTCAGCTGGCTCACCTTTTCCCTCAGCTCCGCGTTCTCCTTTTCGAGTTCCTTTATTCTCTCTTCTAGCTCCTTGATCCTTTCTTCTGGAATTATCACGCCTTTGATCGGTATCACTAGCTTGAGCTCCCCTCTCGCCAGCATCTCGTAAGTCTCGAGGACGAGCTTCCCAGCCTTGGTCTTACCCTTTAGGTGGTTCCTTATGGTACTTTCGCTCCTCCCCAGCTCTTCCGCTATCTGTGGTATGGTGTAACCCGCCTTGTACCTAGCCAAGGCGGCCGCGGCGACGGCCAAGCTGTCCACCCACGTGGCCCTTTCTACGGGGTCGAGTATCAGTTGAATCACATCGGGCCTGTAGATAGTACCTATTATCAAGGCGGTCTCCAACTCCATTATCTCCTTCTTGCTGGTCGGCCTCAAGGGCACGTGGCTTAGGTCTATCTCTACGGTCCCGTCCTCCCTAGTCCTAACGTAGGCGCTCATCTCGCTCAAACCGTCCTCCACCGGTCTTCGTAGAGGAGTTCAACCTTTACTAGCTTGGGTCTCGCAGCGCGTAGGGGCTATAGGGAATGAGCAGAAGCCCGTTGGCGCTAATCGCCCTTATAACGCTAGTGGCCGCGTGGCCGATTAATTTGACCCTGACTTACGAGAACCCTGAAGCGGCGGCGAACCTTCAGCTGCCCTACCTCAAGGTCTCCTTAAGCGCTGATTACGACCCGATATCCATGTCCTTGAGAAACGTGAGCGTTGCGGTGGACGCGGGGAGCGCCGAGGCGTCGAGGGCCGCTAAGGCGACTATAGTTTCGTACTTGAACGGGTGCGACCTAGCGCTCAAGGCCCCTCTGCTCGTGGTCTCCGAGTGTCTGTTGAACTCCGTGAAGGACATTATATCGATGTCACTGTTGAAGTTTAGAGTCCTCGACTTGAGGGTCGGGAGCGACCTAACTGGGGTCGCCTACGCGAGCGAGGCCTCGGAAGTCACAGCCGTGGTTGCGGGAAAGGAGCTCAAGGGCTTATCGCTCTACCGCGCAAAGGCCCTCGGGGGCGGACCGGAGGAGCGGGTAAGCGCGGCCCTCTCCGGCGACAAGGCCTACTTGCGCCTCGAAGGGGCCTCCGGGCCCGCGGGGGCGCCCTCGCCTTACGCGCTAGCGCGGTGGCCCGGAGGGGCGGGCGTCATATCCTTGACTTCGGAGCCTTTGGTGGAGCCCGTGATATCGGGTAACACGGTCTTCTTCAAACTGCCCATCGTGAGGTACTTCTTAGGTTTAGAGAAGGAGGGAGGGAGCTACTTCTACTACTTCGTCCCCCCTAGGGACAGGGTGACCCTCCCCGCGGGCAACTTCAGCTTGACCTTGGGCGGCGCCGAGAGGGGGCGGGTCAAGGCCGCTTGCGCCTTGAACGTTGCGGTCCTAGCTAAGGGGACTTACTCAATAGTTCTGAGGTCTCCGTCCTACGACGTTAAGGTAAGGGCCGTCCCCTTCTCATATGTGGCCGTGCCGACCCCTTGTAACGGTTTGGCCGCCCTAAAGGTTAACGACTCCATTGCAATATTGAACCTAACAGAGGTCGCCAATAAGAACGTGGTCGTAGTGCCCGAGCCGGGCGCGTTGAGGCTGGTGAGGATAAATTCGACCGAGCCCTTCGAGGTGGTAGTAGGCAAGAGGGCGGTCTACTGTGACGCCAAATGTTATGCTCTGCTGCCGCCCCGCCAAGTGGCCTTACAAGCCGTGTCCGCGCTCAAGGGGACCACGACCTCGCTGATAATACCTCCTAGCGCGGAGGAGGTTGCGCTTTCGTTCCCGCCGGCGCCCCCCTCCAAGGGTTGCTTGGTCAAGCTGGTCTCCCCCTCGCCGGTTGAGGTAGAGGTCCAAGCGGGCCAAGCGGTCTTCAGCCTGCAAGTCACGAGGACCCCGACTACCGTAGTCTTGCCTTGCGGCGAGGAGGTCAAGCTAAAGGTAGGTAGGTACGAGGCCCCGTTGAGGGCCTCCTCCGGCGAGTGGGTCTACTTGTGCCCCAGCCCCTATGCGCTCTCCGGCGAGAGCATCAAGATAAACACGACTATGAGACCTCCGATAAGCGTGAGCTGTGACGGAGGTCTCACGTGGGCGCTGGTAAACAACAGCACGTTCACATTCGTCAAGCCGAAGTACGCCTACGTCCTCCTTAAGGCCGTGGACTCGAACGGAAACAGCTTAGAAGTCATTATACCAGAAGGTATAAAGGAAGTTAGCTTGAAGCCCGAGGGCGGAGGGAGGCGGACGGTCAAAGTTCCGTTGGGCGACTTGGACACCCCGGTGAAGGTGATCCTAAGGGGTATCCAGGAGGGACTGGTGACCTTGAGCAACGGGACCGCGAGCTTGAGCTACTACGTCAACGGCACGGCTTACGTGATGATACCCCGTCAGTGGGCCTCCCAGAAGCTTACCTTCAGCGTGACTACCCCCGAGGGGGCGTTGGCCAACACTACCTTGCCCCCGTTGGCCGCGGGGGAGAAGGTCACTCCGATATATGCTATAATAAACAAGACTATGAACGTTAACTACTACAGCTTGAGGGTAGTGGTGGAGAGGGGCGGGGAAGAGGTTACTGTCCCGCTGACAGTCAACGGGGAGAAGGTTATAGTGAACGGCAGCGCGACGTTCGTCGTGCCCACCGAAGTGGTGACCTTAGAGCTCGACGGCAAGGTGGTGAAGGCCCTCGCCAACGGAGGGACGCTCGTGCTCAGGCTGCCGCCCCAGACCTCCACGGAGCTGACGGTCCCGGTATCGGTGGAGCTGTACGAGAATTGGAAGCCGGCCGAGGGCCTGGTGGAGTTCCGCCTGAACAACTTGACGTTGACATACCCCGTGCGGGAGAAGGCGACCGTACTCTTGCCCCCAGACGCCTTAAACGCTACGATGAAGATGCTGGTGATCGAAAAGGACAGGTCGTGCGAGGTGGCGCTGCCGCCCTTGCTCACAGCGCTCAACAACGAACAAGTGATCTCAAGCATAGCGGCCCAGCCGGGCGACGGGACGTGTTACGTGTACAAGATAGTTGTATTGGAAAAGAGGGGCTACTTCGAGAGGTTAGCCAACGCGAACGTGACCGTGGACGGGAAGAAATTGGAGGTCAAGGGTTCCTTGATACTCGTCTACGACAAACCCGCGCTCGAGGTGAAGTTGGGCGGGCAGTCTTTGAGGGCCTCTGCGGGGGGTACGGTGTACTTGTACGTAAGGCCCGAGGAGCGGGTCGAGAGGAACGCCACCGTGACCGCGCCCTCGGTAGCGTTGAGCTTGGCGAACGTCACGGAGAGGTGGAACCCGGTGGGCGAGCTCCCGGGGATCCTGAGCTTGAGCGCTGGCATGTTACTGGCCTTGGGAGTGATGAACTCTGTGGAGCCCTCCACTCCGTTATACGCGGCGGCCTACGCGGTGGCGTCGTTGAGCTTCTTGCTGGGCCTCGTAACAGCTACTATGGTACTCTTGAAGTACTTCTCTACAGGATGAGGCTTACCAAGTTCTGGAAGCTTTCCTCGTCCATCCTCCTCTTGTACTTCCTCACGGCTTCCAACAGTAAGGTTTTGTTTATTCCGAGCTTCTCCGAAATGAGCGAGGCTGGCGGGGAAGGCTTCAACAACAGTCCGGACACCAATGACGTCACGTTCGAGGGGCGCCGGGCCTTAGAGGCGCTGCCGTAGTCAATTATCTTGACCTCGTCCCCAACTAACACGTGCTTCCAAGGCCTCGTCAGCTCCCCGTGGTCTATTCCCTTCTTGTCGAGCTCTCTGCCGGCGCTCAGCACCTTGAGGACAACTTCCCTTAGCTCTTCGACGTCCAAGGCGTCGAGGACATTTTCTATGCTGGGGAGGGGCACGTACTCCATTATTATGAAGTCTCTGTCGTAGTCGAACACCTTCGGCGCTATGGGCCACGCGTACCTCTGGAGCTCCGCCTCCCTAGTCATGTCAACGTTCACGTCGGTCCTCCTCACTTTCAAGGCTACCTTCCTCCCCTTCCACTCGGCTAGGAACACCACCCCCCTGAAGCCGGCGCCCAGAACCTTGAACCCCATGAGGTCCCTGGGCCCGAAGTTGTAAACCCACTCGACGCCCCTCTCCTCTAAGACCTCTCCCAGCTCACACTCCCCCTTGGGAAAGCAGAGGGGCGCCTCTTTGGGACGAACCTTCAAGACCAAGGCGGCCTCCCCGAGACGAACTCCGCCAGCCACCTCTCTTCTGCGAGCTCAACCCTTTCTATTTTACTGTTCTCGAGGATTAAGCTTTTTGCCTTCAACTTCTTCAATATGTCGGCTATTGCGCTCTTAGCTTCGGTGTACTTCCTCTTCCTCCTCGCGAATAACCTCCCCTCGTCCACCCACCAAGACTCCTTGTCTCGGAGGAACCTCAAAGCGTGGGGGCTCCAAGCCGGCGGCCCCTTTGCTACCTCCCACTCGGGCAAGGAGTCTTGCAAGAACTCGAGCGCGATCTTCGCTGCGCTCCCGTCGCTCCACAGCGCGAACCTAGTTACTTCGAACCCGAGCGACCTCAAGTTCTTTACCAAGGACTTGGCCACTCTCCTCAGCTCCCCCCAGACGGTCTCCGGAGGGGCGCGGAGCGCGGGGACCTCCACCACGTACGTCGGCAAGACGGGCCTCGCGGGGGCGGGCTTAGGGGGGAAGAAGAACTTCTTCGAGGGCTTGACCGAGTAGAGCTTGGAGGCTATTATGAAAGTCGAGTAAGCGTTCAAGCTTACGGCCGCCGCGGCGTTGCGCTTGGGGTCCGTGGGGTCCGGCACCACCAACGGGCCTTCGAACCTCTTCAAGGCCTCTTCCTTAGGCAGCGAGGTCTCGAGCACCGTAGGGGGCCTCCACTCCCGCGCCGCCGCCTCTATGACCCCTCTGAAGCCCTTGTAGTACGTCGCGAGCACCTCGCACAAGAAGCCGGAGAACCCTTGAACAGCTATCTCCGCTCCGTAGACTCCTATCCCCTTCATAAAGGCCTTGAGCAGCCTCACCTCGTCCCTTATCCAGTCCCCCAAGGCCCTCACTTGTTGGAGGAACCACTCCGTGTGGAACGGGGTTCGGTCCACGGCGGTTATTGCCTCGCTGGCGCTCCTTACCTTAAAAGCTGGCACTATCTCTACCGGGACTCCTTTGATGACCGTCCTCACGTAGGGGTGCTCGGCGAACCTCACCTCGGGCTCGCCCAGCGCTCTGGCCGCTTCCAAGAGGGCCGGGAAGGCGACCTCCTTTATCCACTCCTTGTCCTTGGGCGGGAACAAAACGAAGACGTCCAGCTCCAAGGAGCCCCTGAGCCAAGTCCCCTTCCTCGCGCTCCCTTGTAGGGTCACCTCGCCCTCCAAGCCCCTCTTCTTCAAGACGTCCTCGAGGACGCTTTTCGTTTTAACGAACAGCTCGTCCCTCAGCCTCACCTCCTCTCGCGTAGGCCTAAGCTCCTCGAGGACCTCCCTCTCTACTTCGGAGCGGGAGGGGGTCAAGCCAGCTCTACCTCTCTCAACGTCTCGTAAATTGGTCCCCTAGGCGTCAAGGTACTCTTCTTCAGCCTTATGCTCTTTACCTCGAGCTCTCCTAGCTCTACGTCCTTCATGTCGTTAATCCACTTCACCAGAGCTTCCCTACCCCTCCCGCTCCTAACCCTAGCTAAGGTCACGTGGGCGGTAAAGCCTTTGGTCTCGGGCTTAAAGCCCAACCTCCTCAGCTCCCTTTCTATCCTTTCGAATATCTTCCTCAGCTCCTCATCTCCCTCAACCCCGACCCACACGACCCTCGGCCTCTCGGGGCTGGGGAAGGCCCCAACTCCCCTGAGCTTGAGCTTGTGCGGCTTAACCTCTCTTACTGCGTCTCTCATTATCTTTTCTATTACATCTATGCTCTCCTCGGGTACGTTGCCCAAGAACCTTATAGTGATGTGGAAGTTCTCCTTTTCTACGAGCTTCACGTCAGCTCCCGTGCTCTTTAAGGACTCCGCGAGCCTGGCTAGCTTCTCGCTCAATTCCCCCTCTATGTCCACCGCTATGAAGGCCCTCAGCACGCTTCAGCTCCCCCAGGAGGTCTAGGGCCGAGCGTAAGAGCTGTAGCGCCCTGAAGGCGTTCAGCCTCCCGCTCCAGTGGGGAGGGGACCTCAGGTAGGCCCCCTCCACCTCTTCCATCGCCTTCAACAACACCTTCTCGATCACTCGTACTCTCTCCATACGTGCCCGCACCTCGTGCACTTGTAGAACCTCGTGGGCGGCTCGTCTCCGGCCCTCGTCTGTACGAACCAGTAGTACGCCTCGTCGTGGCCGCACTTGGGGCATATGACGTCTCTGGTCTTCGGGAGGGTCTCAACTTTTATATTGTTGTCAATTACAACTGTCTTCTCCTTTACACTGTGCCTTATCTTCTTTGCAGTCCTTAAGGTGCTCTGCGCCCCGGTAACCTCCATCTCGTAGCCACACCTCATACATTTCAATATAGTCTTGCCGCCCACCCTCCTGGCCACCATCAGCGAGCCGCACTTAGGGCAGAACCTCAACTTCTCGACCACCGGCTGCGGAACGACGCTCAGAGGTTTATTGCTTAAACAGCGACGCAGCTTGAATAGCGCTCCGACGCCCTCGTGCGGGGGCTTGAGCGTGAATCAGAAGGATCACATGGACTACGCCGTCGAGCTTGACATAGCCGTCAAGCCCACCACGCCGGTCCCCAACTTGGGCGCGGAGTACGGCTACTACGTGGGCGCGGGGAACCCGCTGTTCAGCGTCGGCGGAGGGGTCTTGAGGACCGCGCTGAAGCACGTGTTGCACAAGTACCACGCGAGGAAGGGTTACTACGTCGTCGAGACTCCTATAATAGCTAGGACTACCCTCTACGAGCTCACGGGTCACTTGAAGTTCTATAAGGAAAACATGTTCTTGTTGAACATAGAGGGCGACGAATACGCAATAAAGCCTATGAATTGTCCCTTTCACGTCCTCATATTCATGAACTTGTTGCAGAAGTACTCATCTAAGGTAAAACTACCGTTCAAGATATTCGAGACCGGGACTGTGCACCGCTACGAGATAGCGGGGGCCTTGAGGGGGCTGTTGAGGGTAAGGGCCTTCACCCAAGACGACGCCCACTTGTTCTCTCCCGAGGAGCACGTCGAGGCATCTCTAATGGAAGTTTTCGAAATGATGAAGGACGTGTACGAGAAACTCTTCTACATACCGGTTACCTCGGAGACAGTGAAGCTAAGGCTAAGCCTTTCGGATAAGAGTAAGATAGGCGAGGAGTTCATGGGAGAACCAGAGATGTGGGAGTTCGCCGAAGAGAAGCTGTTCAAAGTGGCTGAGGAAGTGAAGAGGAAGTACGGAATAGAATTCTTCGCCGAAGAGGGCGAGGCGGCCTTCTACGGCCCCAAGCTCGACGTGGTGGTCTACGAAGAGGGAGGGAAGGAGTGGCAGATAGGCACTGCGCAGTTCGACTTCAACCTCCCAAAGCGCTTTAAACTACACGAACTGATTAAAGAGACGCACGGCCTTGACGCGAACTTGTACATGATTCACAGGGCTCTGTTGGGCTCTCTCGAGAGGTTCTTGGGCATATACTTGGAGATGTTTAAGGGGAGGTTGCCCTTCTCGCTGGCTCCCTTACAGGTTTTGGTAATCGAGATAACTACGGGTAACGAGGAGGTTGACAAAAAGATAAAGGAGCTCAGCTCGAAAGTTGTGAACTCTTTAAAAGAAAACGAGATAAGGGTTGCAAGCTTAACTAGCACCAAGACGCACTTGTCGAGGGACGTGAGGAAGGTGGAGTCGACCGTGAAGCCGCCTCTGATCTTGTACATAGGCGGGAGGGAGGCCGAGGAGAGCGCGGTGGTCGCCAGGCCCTACGACCACAACAAGAGGAGGAGGGAGCAAATGAAGTTGAAGGCTGACGAGGTCCTCAAGGTCATAGAGGAGATGGAGAGGGGAGTGGTGGAGCTGGCCGGGGCGCCGGTGAGGGTGCCCGCGGACCCCTCCTACATGGTGTAACTCTTTCTTACCTCTCTTCGGAACGCCCCCGGGGCGAATTGGTTGAAGCTCACCTTCTTCGACGCCAGAGTATGGAAGTACGTGATCTCCGGGGTTTCTAAAGTAGTCAAAGAAACTGTAGCCCATGTGAACGAGGAGGGCTTCAGGATAAAAACTATGGACGAGTCTAAAGTGGTGCTAATAGACTTCATGATACCGTCCTCCAGCTTCGAGGTATTTGAGGTTGAGAGCGACGTCAGCTTCGGTATTAATATGGAGGACTTGGCCAAAGTTATGAGGAGGGCGACGAAGGAGGACAAGTTAAGCATAGAAGTGGGGGAGAACAGCTATTCTATAATCTTCGAGGGCCACGGCTTGAGGAAGTTCACCCTACCTCAGTTGGAGGTGTACGAGGAAGAGTTGCCCGAGGTGGACCTCGAGCTCCCCGCTAGGGTCGAGATAACCTCCGACTCTTACAGAGAGCTGGTAAAGGACCTCGAACCCATAGCCGACACAGTGACCTTTAACTTGGAGCCGGGAACCTTAAGGGTTGAGGCGACCAGCGACTTGGGCTACGCGGAAGTGATAATCTCGGAGGACTCCGGCGTACTCTTGGACTACCAAGTGCCGGAGAGCGTTAAGTCCTCCTACGGCCTCGAGTACTTGACGTACGTGAGCTCGGTGTCCCAAGTGGCGGACAAGGTCGCGCTGGAGATAGGCAACGACATGCCCCTCCGCGCAACCTTCGAGATAGGAGAGGGGGGCAAGCTTGTCTACTTACTCGCGCCGCGTGTCGAATAAGCTGCACTTAATGATACTCGACTATTACAAGGAAGCTAGGTTTGAGGTGCCGGAGGACTTAAGCCAGAGGGAGGTGGCGGTCCAAACAGTCGACGGCGGGATGGTAAGACACATGAGCGCTTCGGACGTGGAGGAGCTGAGGTCTATAGTCCTCAAGAAGCGTGGGCTGGACGTTTACGTTTCCACCGCTAGCTACCGGGACCCGGCGGCCCCCAGCATGGAAGCTAAGGGGTGGCTGAGGGCGGACCTACAGTTCGACATAGACGTGGACCACGCGCCCGGGTGCGGTCCGGCTTACAAGGTCTGCGGAGAAACGGTCGTGCCCTCCTCGGCGGACTGCGCCGGCGACCCCCTCCCTCTCTTGCCCAAGGAGTGTTTATACTTCGGCTTCGAGCGGGCGACGAAGCTTATCGACGTCCTCGAGAAGTACTTCGGGGTAGAGAGGGAAAAGGTGGAGCTACACTTCTCGGGGAACAGAGGTTTCCACGTAGTCGCGCGCGACACCCAGTACGACGCCGCGGACCAAACCTTAAGGAGGGAGGTAGTAGACTTTATAGTGGGCGACCTCTTAATTAAAGAAAAGTTCTGTCTAAAGGAAAATTGCTTCGTTCCCAAGCCGGACGAGCCCGGGTGGAGGGGGAGGTTGGGCGAGGCCCTCTCGAAGCTCCTCCCAGAACGCGTTAGGCTCTGGGGGGAGGTGGACGACCCAGAGGCCCTCTTCGAACGCGCCCTCTCTTCGGCCAAAATAGACGTTGATAAACAAGTAACCGTCGATACGAGTAGGTTGCTAAGGGTTCTGGGAAGCGTCAACCGCAAGTCGGCGTTGGTTGTAAAGAGAGTAGATAAATTTGTGTGGGACTTCAGCTTAAGCCCGTTTGTGAGTTACGTGACCTTGGTGAGGTCCAGATACAATTTCAAGCTGGACGTCTTGGGTAAGCACGTATCGATGAAGAAGGGGGAGGTAGGGGAGCTCCCGGGGCCCGCGGGGGCCTACCTGGCGGCCAAGGGGTTGGTTGAAATACTTCGCTTCGACAGGGCCCCTTAGCGAGGTGGAGCTGCCGTTGCAAGTTTACTACGCCTTGAAGCACCCGGACGGCACTAAGTCGTTCGATTACTGGCTGCTGAAGCAAGCCCACTTAGCCAGGAAGTTCTACGTCGGGACTTACTATATACCCTCCAAAAAGATGTACACGGCAGTGTTCAAGAGGATAGGCGCTGCCGACCCGAGGGCGTTCGTCGAGGTTACCCCAAACGAGTTGAGGAACTCCTACAAGATGATCTGCATAAAGGGCTGCGGTCAGTGTTGCGAGAGGAACTCCGGCGCGGTGATGCTCGAGACGGAGGCTCGCGATTTAGGTATAGAGATAAAGGATAAGCCCGCGTTCAAGGTGACCTTAGTGGACGGCGCCGAGGAGAGGGTGTACCGGCTGGACACCCGGCGCGCTGGCCAGTGCGCCTTCTTCAATAGGGCTAGGAGGTCTTGTGCGTTGGGGCGGAGGAAGCCAATCCTCTGCACGATCTCTTACTGCGGCGCCTTTGCTGAGAGGAAGGGGGAGAAGTACGTCAGAGTGTCCGGCAAGTTCTTACCAGATAACAAGGTAGAAATGGTCTTCGAGAGGGTTACGGACTCGGAGTGGGAGGAGCTCACGAGGATGGTTAGGTCCGGCGTTAACGTGTGGAGGGCAGTCGCGGAGCTGTTGAGGAGGAGGAATATTACTTCGCGGGCCGGTTAAATGGCTCGGAGGGGCACTATAACCGTTCCGGGAGAGAGGGCGTGGACCCCAAGAGGCTAATCGAGATGGAACTCGAGAAGCTAGAGCTTGAGATAAAGAGCTTGGAGAGGAAGCTCAAGCTGTTAGAGCCCATAGCCGAGGAAGACGAAGAGGCTAGGTTAGAACTGATAGGTACTAAGGCCCTCCTCAACTTGTACCGGAGCGACGCCCAGAAGCTGGCCGAATTCCTAACAAGCTAAGCCTATCCTTATACGACGGGAACTCCCTCCATTCTTCTATTTTATCCTTATCGAGCTCGGTTACGAGGAGTCCCTCGCCCTCGCCTAAGGTCGTTTCTCCCTCGGGCGTGGAGGAGGAGCTCCACCCGCCGAAGGGCCCGTGGAGGCCCTCTCCCCAACGGTTAACCCCCAAGACGTAGCTCGAAGCCTCCACCGCCCTGGCCCGTAAGAGCGTGCGCCAGTGCTCCTTCCTCGAGGAGGGCCACGCGGCGGGGACCACCAAGGCCTCGGCGTCCAGCACCCGCGCGAACAGCTCCGGGAACCTCAACTCGTAGCATATCAAGACTGAGAACTTTAGGTCCTTAAGGTAGAACGTGGTTGGGGGTTCGCCCCTCGCGAAGGTCTGGTGTTCCCCCATGGGCTCGAACAACATGAACTTCTTTCTGACGTGGAGCACGTCCCCGTCGCGGACGATCAAATATGAGTTGTAAGTTTTATCTCCCTCGAAGTAGGTCGCGCCCACGCCTATAGCTACTCCGTCGCTCAGCTCCTTTATGCGGTTAACAGCCCCGCGCACGTCTTCCTTAGAGGGTATCGAAAATCCGGTCAGGGAGAGCTCGGGGGTGAAGGCAGCTTCCACAGAATAATGTTCAATAGCGTACTTCAATGATGCCTCAATTCTCTTTAGGTTAGCGTGTACGTTCCCGTCCGTTACCTTCATCTGGACTAAGGCGACGCGCAAGCCCATGTCCCCCTTAGGTTTCCGGAATGACGATTTATTTTCCAAGCAAGCTCTGCAGCTCCACCTAGAGAAGGGGGTATATTTTATGAGAAATCTAGATCTAATATAGGCAACGTCTATACCTATATTCACATATCTGTCAAAAAGCCCGGCGCACAAAGTCCGGTGGGGATGGAACTTTTGAGGAAATTAACCGAAGTTAAGATAGAACTTGGACACAGGTCCTACAAATTGAACGTCCTCGGCCTCTACGTCCTCCACTCTTTGTCGAACGGGCCTAAGAACGGCTACGATTTATTGAAAGAACTCAAAAGGTTGACAAATAACAAGTGGGTACCTCCCAAAAGTACAATCTACCCCTTGTTGAAGAAGATGGTGGAAGAGGGGCTGCTGGACGTAGACGAGCACGGCGTCTACAGCCTCACGGAGGCGGGACGGGCCGTGCTCAAGGCCTTGCGCCGCAACTCGGAGGCGATAAACGAGCTGGAGGAGAACATCAGCCTAATATTGAAGATAATAGAGGAGATAAAGTCCGAAGTACAGACGCAAGAATAAAAGGCCCCCCGCCCTCCTCTGGCGGGACTTGGGTGGGAGCTATTGCTCGACATAAAGTCGTTCATCGCTGACAGGGTCTCGTTAATGGAGTCGTCGGAGATAAGGGAGATACTGGAGCTAACTGAAGGTAAGAACGTAATAAGCTTGGCCGGCGGCCTCCCTGACCCGAAGTACTTCCCTACCGAGGAGCTCGCCGAGATATCGGCGTACGTGATTAAGGAGTACGGCGCGCGCGCCTTGCAATACAGCATAACGAGGGGCTTGAGGGAGTTCAGGAAGGAGATAGCGGCTTTCATGGAAAGGACCGGAACGCCCGGTGAGATGCCTTATAACATAATAGTCACTTCCGGAAGCCAGCAAGCCTTGAACCTCTTGGCCCAAGTCTTGGTGAACCCCGGAGACATAGTAGTAGTCGAAAAGCCAACCTACTTGGCGGCAATAAACGAGTTCAAGTCCGTAGGTGCCCTCTTCGAGGGCATACCCATAGACGACGACGGTATGAGGACCGATATCCTCGAGGAGAGGCTCAAGGCTTTGAAAGCCGAAGGCAAGAAAGTCAAAGTCGTCTACACCGTGCCCACCGCCCAGAACCCCTCGGGCGTCAGCATGAGCAACGAGAGACGCTCCCACTTGCTAGAGCTCGCGGAGGAGTACGACTTCTTGATAATAGAGGACGACCCCTACAGCCACTTCATGTTTGAGGACGTGGACTTCAAAAGGCTAAGGAGTATGGACAAATATAGAGTGATATACACTAGCACCTTCAGCAAGATACTGGCCCCTGGGCTGAGGCTGGGGTGGGTGGCGGCGCACCCGGAGGTAATAGACGCCTTGGAAATAGCCAAACAGAACGCGGACCTACACACGCCGACCTTCAACCAACTAATTGCGACCGAGGCGCTCAAGAGGGGGGTAGTGGATAGACACATCCCCAAGGTCAAAGAAGCTTACAAGAAGAAGAGGGACGCTATGCTAAACGCCTTGGAGGAGTACATGGACGGCGCGGCCAAGTGGACCAAGCCGGTCGGGGGACTCTTCGTCTTCGTCTACTTAGATGAGAACATAGACACTAAGGAGATGTTGCCCGCGGCCCTCTCGGCCGGCGTGGCTTACGTCCCCGGCAGCGCGTTCTACGTCGACGGCAGCGGGCGCAACACGATGAGGCTCAACTTCAGCTACCCGGACGAGGAGGAGATAAGGGTAGGCATCGAGAGGCTGTCCCAAGTAGTTAAGAGTTACGTCAGAGGTAGCGTTTAAAATCCCAGATAGTGAAGGCGGGGGGAGACGAGCGTGAACAAGAGGAAGGAGAAGGGCAAGTCCCACTCAAAGAGGCCCGTGAGGAATACCCCGCCGCGCTGGGTGCCCTTCGGCCCCGAGGAGATCAAGGCGCTAATAGTGGAGCTCAGCAAGAAGGGCTACGGACCCTCGATGATCGGAATAATATTGAGGGACCAGTTCGGAGTCCCTCTGGTAAAGCCCATCGTGGGCAAGAAGCTAGTAAAAATAATGGAAGAGCAGGGCGTCGCCCCTCCGATACCGGAGGACCTCTTCCACTTGATGAAGAGGGCAGTGAGGGTCAGGGCTCACTTGGCCGAGCACCCCAAGGACAAGCACTCCGCTAGGGGACTAATGGAGATAGAGTCCAAGATAAGGAGGTTAGTCAAGTACTACAAGAGGGTCGGCAAGCTGCCTCCGGACTGGAAGTACGACCCGGAGAGGGCGAGACTTCTTGTCCAGCAGTACTCAGCGCTCTTCGAGTCCGGAGCTTAGCCTCGTCCAATTTTTGAAGAGCCACGAGGACGCGGCCTCACAGAAAGTGTTGGAGAAGGCTCTCGAATTCGTCGACTCCTTAAAGGACTACGGGTTTGTTAGAGTATACGCCTCCCCTACCTTCGAGGAGCTCGTAGCGGCCTCGCAGCTTCAACAGACCCTCGAGAACAACTCGATAAAGGCGATAGTAGACGTTTTCCCATTTAGGGAGCCAGACAATCAGTCTCCCCTCATAACCTTGGGCATGCGCGCGCCTAAGAGGAGCGGCCCCACGCTTGAGATAGTCCCCAGCCAGCCCTTGGTCACCGAAAATAAGGTCAGCTTCTGGGTCAAGAACGCCAACTCTAGCACGATAGTAATAAAACTGCTTGAGGAGAGGTTCGTAGTTAAGGACGACCACAAGATATTCTCTATAATAGCGTCTTACGCGGCCGAGGAGAACCCCCTAGAGGGCTTGACTTACCTAATAGTTGAGTCTTTGAAGGTAGCGAATATAGTTAAAGAAGACATAACGTTCTCCTTGTACAAGTGGAAGAGCCTGCCCTTGTGTCACTCCGTGGCTTACACTGCCGTGCCCTTCTTCGTATCCTTGGCCGCCTCGCCTGAGAAGGTCTGCAATTACTTGAAAGAGAACAAAGTAGATATAGACGAGACTACTAGTATAAGGGACCTAATGCAGAGGAAGGAGAGCGAGGAGCTGGTCGAAATAATAAAGTTGTTAGTCTCCTACTTGGAGGAGGTCAGCAAGAGGCCCAACAGGGACCCCACGGAAATAATAGACCGAGGGGTGGAGCTGGAGGAGGAGGTCCTCAAGGAGAGGAAGCTCCCCCGCTCTCTGGTTCACGGCTTCAAGCAAGCGACCTACGTATTCCTAACAACGATAGACTTGAGCGCGTTCCACGTGATAGCCCTGCCCGCGCTGTCTTACTACTTCTACCGGGCAGACGAGCTCTACGTTAGCAGCGTTAGGTTCGCCGCGAGGGAGTTGCCGAACTCGCTCATAGGTTCCAAGATAATAGTCCAGAGCGGCAAGAAGTTGACAGTGCTACCCTTAGATCAAGTCCCCCCTTCCCCCACTTTGCTCTACAGGATGGTAAGGGACTACGGCGTGGGGAGGGACGTGGGTCACGTAGTAGTGTTCAAGGTGGGCAAGAACGTCTTTATACCGATAGATTCTATAAAGAGAAGTGGTTTGGACTTGGAGAGGAGCGTGAGGAGGGCTGTGGAGGACGGTTGGGAGATAAGAGGAGGCTCGTTGGTGGCCGAGGACGAGAAGCTTGAGCGAGTCAAGAAACTGTTGTTCGGTTAAGCTGACCTTGAAGGTTATTACGGACTCGGAGGAAGAGGCAAAGAAGCTGCTCAGCGCGCTCAAGCCGGACGACGTGGAGGTCCCGGGTTTGGAGTACTCCTCTAGTGTGGATGGAAATTCAGTGATATATGTGTTCGACTACACGCCTAACGTGCTGAGGCTCAGAAACGCCGCGGACGAGGTCTTGGAGCACGCGTCTTTGGTTGAAGCAATTAAAGGGGTAACCCAAGCCCGCGAGGGGTAGCAAGGGATGTCTGCTAGGAGGAGGGGAGCGCTCAAGGATAAGTGGAAAATAAAGAAGTGGTATGAGATAATCACGCCGGACGTGTTCAACAATGTCAGCGTGGGCCAGACCCCGGCCGACGAGGCGTGGAAGCTCATCGGAAGGACCGTGGACACTACCCTATACGACATAACCGGCGACTTCACGTACGTACACGTCCACGTGTACCTTCAAATAAACAAGGTAGACGAAGAGGCGTTGAAGGCATACACTATATTCAAGGGTCACGAGCTCGCGAGGGATTACATAAGGAGCTTGACCAGAAGGAAGAGCTCCAAGATAGAGGGCATATTCGACGTCTGGACGAAGGACGGTTACGGCCTGAGGATCACCGTGGATACCTTCACCGCTTACAGGTGTCAGACCAGCCAGAAGAGGGCTATAAGGAAGATACAGAAGGAAGTGATAGAAGAGATGGTGCCTCAAATGACGTTGGACGAGGTAATAAATGCCATGCTCTTCGGCGACATAGCTGAGGAGATCTCAAACAGAGCTAGGAAAATCTACCCGATAAGAAGGACCGAAATATACAAGTCGAAAGTCCTCTACATGCCTAGCCCGGAGGGCCCGATTAAGGCGGTCATCGTGCCGAAACCCCCCGCTTAGGGCAGAGGTCGGAGAGCGGGCACTCCGAGCACAGAGGCTTTTTAGCCTTACAGTACTTCCTCCCGAGCAGTATTAGGTACATGTGCGCCTCCCTCGTCCTACCCTTGAAGAGCTCCTTGAGCCGGGACGAGACCTCCTTGTAAGCGTTTCCGTCGACCAGCCCCAGCCTCTTAGCGACCCTCTTCACGTGCGTGTCTACGGGGAACTCCTCGTGTCCGAAGCTCATCAACACGACATCGGCCGTTTTCTCGCCTATGCCCTTTATCCTAGTTAGGACGCCTTTGTCTCCCTTTTCTATGGCCTTCTTTACCTCTTCCCACTTGCGGGCAGCCTCCACGATGGCGGAGGCCTTCTGCTCTTGGAGCCCTGCGGGCCTTATGAGCTCCTTCAACCTCTCCGTTCCGAGCGAGAGGACCGCCTCGGGAGTGACCCTCCCCAACGCCTCCTCTAGGTTCCTCCAAGCCGCGAAGGCGTTCTTCTCTGTGGTGTTCTGGGACAGTACGGTCGCCACGAGCACGGCGAAGGGGTCTTTGTACCTCTTGTACACGTAGTACGCGATGAACTCGTTCTCGTAGTCGTCCAAGTCGCCGAAGACTTCCCTCAGCCTCCTCAACGTCTCCTCAGCGAGCTCACGAACTTCTGTAGGATGCCCAGCAAGTTCTCTTCCCTCCTCATCTTCTCTAGGGCCGCGAACATGTCGGACAGGTGTTCGAACTGGGCCATCCAAGCCAGCACTCCGGCCATTAATACTATTATTAACGTTAGAGCCACTATCCCTACCGCCCTCATGGACATCCTCCAAACGTACCACCTCTTCTCTATAGGCAAGAGTTCCTTCCTCCTCAATATGTAGATGGTTAGGTCTCTGAGCTCTCTGAAGAGGAGCTTCCCGTCGTAGTACATAACCACGAGAAGGGGGACCGCGAGGACGCTCATGAACAAGTAGAGGTCGTTCTGGCGGACCCACGAGATCAGCTGGTCCCTCCATTCAATTATCAACTTGGGGAGGAGCCTTACCCTCGCGAGGAGGTCCTCCAAGGGCTGAGCGCCCTGCGCTCGCACGCTCGGGGAGAGCGCGACGACTAGCGCTCCCTCAACAACAAGTAAGCGGGTACGCTTCCCGGCGCGCAGCAGTAAGTTCTTAACCACAGCGGCCAACAGCGCCCCCTTCGGGCCCTCCACACGTTTACCAAGACTAAAAGCGCGAAGACGGGGTTGTGCAAAGCCAGCCAGAACGAGGCCAACGCGGAGAGGAAGGGGTGACCGAACAAGGCGTACGCCGCGCTGGAGGGGAGCCACTGGAGGGACCACAAGAACAGGAGCACCTCAACGACCAGACAGAGGGCTCCACTTGGACTAGGACCAATCATCCGTTCAGCACTCGGGTTCTTCTTCATCGCCCCTTCCGTACGGACCTAAGCCACCGGACGTACCACTCGGGGAGCCTCTCGTAACTCTCGGTCAGCGGGTCGGGCACGCCGGCCTCCATGAAGGCCCTCAACCTACTCACACAAGCCGGGCACGTGCCGCAAGGCCTATCCCCTCCCCTATAGCACGTCCAAGTGAGCTCCAACGGCACCCCCAGCTCTAACGCCCTCTTGACGACGTCCTTCTTCTTCAGCCGGACGAACGGGGCGTATATAGTTATCTTAGCCTCCCTGCCGGCCCTCTTGAAGTTGAATACTACAGAGGAGCCCTCGTTAAGGGCCCTCTCCATAGCCTCTACGAACTCCGGGCGGGTGTCCGGGTAGACCGGCTCCCCCGGGGCGTAGTCAGTTCCGTGGAAGCCTACTGAAATTACCCCAAGGCCGTCGTTCCTTTCTATCATCAACTTTTCCAGTATTGCTCCCGCCGAGGCCAGCAAGACGGCGTTCCTCTGGGGAACGTAGGTCGGGGGCACGAGGCCAGGGACGAGCTCTTCTGCCTCCGGGACCCCCCTCCCCCCGAGCAAGGCGCTCACTTCTTTTACCTTTTCGAACAAGTCGCTCAAGTCGACTACCAAGTGCTGGGCTCCGTAGAACTTGGCTACCTCCGCGGCCGCCTTAAGTTCCCTCGCGTGCCTCTGGCCGTAAACCACGGTGAGGGCAACCTTCACGTCCGGGTTGAACTTGTTTATTGCGTCAGCGAAGGCGGTGGCGGAGTCCATACCTCCCGAGACCAAGCCTACGAGTATCACTCTACCACCCGGTATAGGTTGTCCCTCTCCTTGGCTATACACCCGGCCCCCTCTATCCACCTCCTCACGTCGTCCTCGTCCGGGAACTTAACCTTGAGGCCCGTTGCGGGTATCACGCTCTCCTCGTACAAGGTCCCTCCCCAGTCGTCTGCCCCCCACTTAAGGGCTAACTGGGCCACGTCCTTGCCTACGGTCAGCCAGCCCGCTTGGACGTGAGGTATGAGGTCCCCGAAGGTCAAGCGCGCGACCGCTATTACCCTTAACAGCTCCGCTCCCCCGTAGGGGTACTTTATTTTACGTTCCCTCGCCAGCTCCGTGTTCCCGGGTTCGAAGTTCCAAGCTATGAAGGCCAAGCTCCCCGGGGCCCTCTCTTGGAGCTCCCTCAGCTTGATCAAGTGAAGCGCCCTCTCGCTCACCGTCTCTACGTGGCCAAACATCATGGTTACGGACGTGGGTATGCCCAGATTGTGGGCAGTTTCTACTATTTCCAGCCACCTTTCCACGGAAATCTTCTTAGGGCTGAGTATTTTCCTCACCCTCTCGACCAAAAGCTCAGCTCCCCCTCCGGGCATGCTTTCCATGCCCGCTTCCTTCAATCTGGAGAGGACTTCTTTCACACTGATCTTATGCTTCTTACTGAGGAAGTCCACCTCCACGGGGCTCAAGGCGTGTATGGCTACTTGAGGGGTGCGCTTGCGTATTTCCCTAAACATGGTCTCGAAATACTCTATATCTACCTTCGGGTTGACCCCGCCTTGGATTAGGACTTGCCTTATGCCCTTCTCCCTCGCCAGCCTCTCAACCGCGAAGGCGGCAGCTTCTGGGGAGAGCAAGTAGCCCTCTCCAACCCTCCTGTAGAACGCGCAGAACTTGCACTCAACCACGCACTCGTTGGTGTAGTTGAGTATCATGTTCTTTATGTACGTACACACGTTCCCGTACATCCGCTTCTTCAGCTCGTTCGCTGCCTCCCCTAAGGCCCACAAGTCCCAGCTGCTCAAGAGTTCTTCGACTTCCTTCACGCTGAGCTTTTCCCCCTCTAGGGCCTTCTCGATGATAGGTGCCAGGTCGCTCCTCTCCCACGTCCTCACTAAGTGTTTACCCTTAAGGCGCGCCCCGGGGGAGGTTAATCCTTTTCTTCAACTCCTCGCTCAGCCGTCCCACCAAGCCTTCCAGCCTCTTGGGCGCGGCCAAGTAGAACTTGACGTGTTCTACCTTACTCAAGTTCAACGCGACGGGAGAGTGGGTTGACAAGTCGACCAGCTTGCCCTCGGAACGCACGAAGACGTTTAGTCTCTTGGCCTTGAACGGCCTTATCGAAGCTCCGTACGCCAGCAGCTCCGGCTCCTCGCGGGCGAGGTCGGCCAGAGCGACGCCGTCCACCTCAGTCTTGTAGGCGGGGAACCTCAGTCCCTCAACGCTCCCATTGACCGTTACGTTTAAAACTTCTTTTCTGACCAAGATTTCGTGCTTCCTCTTTAGTACAACTTCCTTCAAGTTGGTGAGGTCTTCCTCATCGAAGAGCGCCCTGTAGAACGCGCAGTCGTCCACGCGCTCCAGCTCCTCTTCCTCCCATATCTTCGGGAACGCGCCCTCCTTGAGCCACCACGCCATGAGCCTCGACGCCACTGAGCTGTACAGAAGAGTGGTCTTGTGGTAGTAAACGTTCTCGTACATGTAGAACCTCGATATGAGCATGCTTTCTACCGAGGGCACCCCCTTATCCAAAACAGCCACCTCGAAGGGAGTCCCCCTGTCAGAAGGGACTATAGCTAACACGGAGTACAGCCTCTCGTAGTCGAACAAACCGATCCTAGTACCAGCCATTATAGCGTCCCTCATCAAGTAGTCTCCCCTGTCCACGTCTATCTCTCCGTTACTCAAGAAGGCGTAAATGGTCCTTATCCCTTGGAACAGTTCCTCGTCCCACAAGCCCGGAGAGGGCTCCAGCAGCGACTTGACCGCCTTTACTGGGTCCTCGCTACAAGGCCCGGGGTTCCCGGACTCCTCGCAGAGCCTCTCGGCTAGGGTGACACCTCCGCACTCCCCTTCCAACATCTTCAACGCTATCCTTTTCGACACGCTCTCGTGCAACTTCTTCTGTTGCGCCTCCGGCGCCTCTAATCCCCATATCAGCTTGGCCTCGAAGACCGCGTCCTCGTAGTTGTGGGACAGCGGCCCGTGGCCCACGTCGTGGAGCAGCATGAAGTACTGGAACCACGGCTTGAGCGAGTCCAGCAGCTCGAGGAGCTGCCTCGTCTCGGAGCGCTCTTGGGGACCAAGCTTAGGAATTACGTACCTCTCCGTGGACGCCCTCAAGCTGTCAAGCGCCCTGCCGACCAAGTAGGCTGCCCCCAAGCTGTGTTGGAACCTAGTCCCGTCGTGCGACGGGTATACCAAGTGGCCTAAGCCTATCTGTTTGATCCTCCTGAGCCTCTGGAAGACCGGGGTGTCCACTACGCGCCTAACTAAGAAGTCCGGTAGCTCGATCACTCCGTAAACGGCGTCGGAAAACAGCATCATCTCAACCACTTAATGTGTTCCATTACCTTATCCAAAGGCGCTCTGTAAATCCCTATTCCGTAGTCGGCGACGCCACCAATCCAGTATATATACTCTTTGTGTTTGACCAGGCCGCAGCCGTAGATTACCATCGGCCTGTCGCCGTAGAGTTCTTCTATGTACTTGGGGTACAGTAAGTACTCCGAGATGCCCAACAGCTCGCCGTCGCCGTTCACCACGGCCAGTCCGTTCCGGTAGGACAAGTCGTCCTTCATTATAGCGTGCCACCCTATCAAGTACTCGTCGGACCCTATCTTTACGGGCGTAGTGGACACGCCGACCTTCAGCTCGAAGCGTTCCGGGACCAAAGTAACCCTCATCGTAGAGGGGTCTACCACCCATTCTTCCGCGTCCACCGTAGCCCTCCATATCACTTCGTGCCCTTCGATCCACGGGCGCGTCAGGATGACCAGCCCTCTGCCCTCCGGCCTTATCATGGTGGTGTTCTTCCACGAGGGCGGGAAGACGTCGCCCAACCTTAAAACGGACTTTTCGACGACTTCTCCGTTCTCGTCCAACACGGCCACGCCTTGTTTGGGCCACAAGTCACCGTCCTTCAAGCCAACGGCAGTATAAAAAACCAAGAACCCGTCGCCGTAAAGGTGGGCCCGGGGGTCTTCGGCCCCCCTCTTGACCTCGTGGACGGTCGTGGGGTAGATCACCAGCCTCGCGCTTAAGTTTAAGCAACACGCGTTCTCCAACTTTTCCAACTCGAAGGTACTCAAGCCTATAGAAGAGACGTAGCCGTAGTAATCAAATATAAAGCGGGTGAACATGAAGACGCGCCCGTCCTTCACGACCGCAGAGGGGTTGAATGCGACCAACGGGTCGCGCGGGTAGTTCAACACTTTGAAGTTCTTGGCTGTTAGGTACCCCACGCGCTCGAACGCGTCGTCTACAAGCGTTCCCTTCCTCAAGCCCACGAGTTTCTCTTTGGCCTCGAGGACTTCTTGCGTTAGGCGCTCGAGATCTTTCCTCAAGGGGGAGCGCCAGTTTGGGAGTGGGTACAAAACTTATAATCACTCGACTATTACCCCGAGCTCCCTCAGGGCCGAGATCATGTCATAGTACGCCTTTATTCTAGCTTTGTTCCTAGCCTCCTTCGGACCAGGGTTCTTCATGAAGAAGGCGTTGACGTCGTAGAATGTGCCCTTAACGCCCTTTTCTAGCAGAGCCGCAGCAAGCCTGACCAAGTCCACGGCGAGGCCCGCCAACGCGGGCGAGTCATTAATCCTCATGTTAACTATAAGTTCGTCCACCAAGCCGTTGAAGGTTATCCACTCTATGTCCATAGCTACGAACTTCCTGTCCCCTATAGCCTCCACGTAGCCCGTCGGCTTTATGTAGTGGGGGGCGTCGTAGCCTAGGATATCTTCCACCACGCTGGACTTCGTCTTCTCCTTCATCAAGTTCCTCTCAGGTATAGTCAACGCTAAGAAGTCGGTGTTGCCACCTATGTTGAACTGGACGATGTACCGGACCTTTCTGTTCCTCTCCGCTAGGTGCTCCAACAAGTCTGCGGTCAGCGGCGTAGCCCCGGTGGCCCCGTCGTCCCCCAGTACGAGGGAGTTAGCGTCTTCGTAAAGTTTGACGAAGGCCGGGTCATTGGCCAAGGGCGTGGGTATTAAGTTTATGAACGCCACTGGCTTGCCGGAGTCTTTGGCGGCCAAGTAAGCTGCAAACGCGTAGGCTTGGCCGGCGCTCACCTCGCCCCTCTCCAAGGCCTTTGCGAGCTTCCCCTCGTCCCCGAAGGGCTCCGCGGGCTCGGTGGAGATCAAGTTCAAAACCACGTTGACGTTGTCACTCTTAAACTCCTTCGCTATCTCTTCTACGGCTTCCTTTAAGGGGAGCTTCTGATCCCTCCCCCTTACGGGGAACATCTTGTCCAGTCCGGCCCCGGAGGAGGCGAGGACCCCTTCCCTGACCTCGAAGTCGGGGACGTCCGGGGGCACCGGGACAACTCCTTCCAGCTGCCTCTTCACTACCTCAGAGAGGGGCTTTCCCACCTTGTTGGCGTCTACGTCGTACGCGGAGACCACCTCCTCCTCTACGTAGTCTTTTATTACCTTGAACTTGGCCAGGGGGACCCCGTAGGGCTCGATTTCGGCCCTTTTTAACCTCTGGAGGCCTGCCGCGTAGTGGCTCGCTACGAGTCCGGCACCCACCACAGCGACCCTTATCAAAATCTCTTCCCGAGAGGGCGAGGACATCAGCAGAATAAGGGTTGCGGAACTACTCTAAAGCCCTCTCCGGAGGCCCCTAGGGACGCGAGATGAAGAAGCTGCTCGGAATGATAGAGCCGAAGACTAAGGCGCAAGAGGCGCTGGTGGAGGCCCTAATGGACGACAAAATCGACGTGGTAGGCGCCTTCGGCCCCTCCGGGACAGGGAAGAGCTTGATAACTATAGCATATGCAATAGATTCGTTGCTCAACGGGAAGTACAAGAAATTCATAATAGCTAGGCCCGTGATAGACGTGGTCACCGGGAAGGAGATAACGGCGGCGGACATAGGTGTGGAGGACTACTACAGGATAGCTTCGGCCTACTTAATAGACATACTGAGCGAGTACGTGAGCAAGGAAGAGGTCAGGAGGCTTTACGAGGAGGACAGGCTGATGTTGGTGGACACCCACTACTTGAGGGGCAGAACCTTCGACGACGCCGTCATCCTGCTAGACGACGCGCAGAACGCCGAGCCGGAGGCGGCAGTCGAGGCCTTGATGAGAATAGGAAAGAACAGCAAGTTCATAGTCGTGGGCGACCCCGTATTCCAGACTCACGCGGAAATAGGCAAGGACGGCGCGAGCTTGCTCAGAGAGATACTGTTGAACGAGGACACGGCCAGGGTGATAGACCTAGGGATAAAGGACATCGTGCGCCCCGGCGCGCGCAGGGGCATAAAGTTCATGATGGAGCTTAGGATGAGGAAGAGGAAACTGAACGAACTCGAGCAAAAGGTCGTCGAGGCCGCCAGGATCTACGCCCCCGACGCGGACGTGATCACCGTGGTCGAGTTCACTGAGGAAAAGAGGAAGTTCGGCTTGGAGGAGAACCAACACGTCCCAGACGCCTTGGTCGTGCTAAAGGAAGGCCACGCGCCCAGGTTCATCGGTAGAGGGGGCGAGAGGATCGCGCGGATAGAGGAGGACAGCGGGCTCCGGCTGAGGACCGTCGAGCTCACCTTGAACCTAAAGGACATTATAGCGGCCATACACCCCGTGCCTTGGATACACAAACATATAGTTGACGTGGACTTCGCGGGTCCGTCCCTCTTGGTCAAGGTCAACGAGGAGGAGTTCGGCGCGTTCGTCGGTCAGAGGGGCTCCTACGTTAGGTTCTTGAGTGAAGTCATGAAGAAGCTATTAAGGGTGGAGGTGTGGGCTAGGGAGGTAGAGAGCAAGAAGAGGAGGCGCAGATGAGGAGACCGCCAGTGTGTGACCCCGGATGAACGGAGCCGAGTTGGCCGAGAGCCGTTTTCTGCCCTCCCCTCCTCAGACCCGCGGAGCCCCGCCTTGAGGACTGCCGCAGTTCTCCTCGCCGCTGGGAAGGGCGAACGCATGTGGCCCCTCACGTCCACGCGCCCCAAGCCCTTGCTGCCCGTAGCCTTGGGCGAGAGCTTGTTGGAGCGATGGATTAAGGCGCTGAAGGAAATAACGGAAGACATCATCGTAGTCGTCAATAAAGAACACGTCAAATACTTTGAAAACTTAAGGTCCGAGTACGGAGTCGAGCTGGCAGTACAGATCGCCGCCCCTGGGACGGGGGCGGCGTTGGCCTCTGTGAAGCCCCCGGAGGCAGACTACGTGGTAGTGGCTTACGCCGACGTGTACTTGCAGAGGCCGCTCTTAGAGCTGAAGAGGCTCTTGGCCGAGGCCCCCTCGGTACTGGCCGTCCGAGTGGACGACGTGAGCCAGTACGGCGCGTTGGTCGTCGAGAACGGCGAGGTAAGGGAAGTGATTGAGAAGGAGATGAGCGGCCCCGGTCTCATAAATGGAGGCGTATACGTCTTCAGTAAGGAAATATTTGAGTTATTGAAGGAGTTAAAGCCTTCCAAGAGGGGCGAATACGAACTGACGGACTTGGTCAAAGGGCTTAGGGCGGTGGAGGTCGCGAGCGGATGGAAGGACGTCGGCAGGCCTTGGGACATCTTCGACGTGATGAAAATGGAATTCGAGGTGAGGGAGGGCCTCGAGAACCCTTGGGGGCCCGGGAAAGTCTACGGCGAGCTGCCCGAAGTCAAGGGCGAGGTTTACGTGGAGGGGCCGGTCTACTTCGGCGAGGGCGTCGTTTTGGGCCCCTTCGCCCACGTGAGGCCCTACGTCGCCTTGCTAGACGGCGTGAAGGTGGGCCCGTTCGTACAAGTTAAGGAGTCTATGATAATGGAGGGTTCGAGGTTGCCCCACTTGAACTACGTGGGGGACAGCGTGGTGGCCGAGGACGTCAACTTCGGCGCGGGCAGCGTCACGGCCAACTTGAGGTTCGACGAGAGGGAGGTAGAGGTAACCCTCAAGGGCCAGAGGGTCAGCACGGGGAGGAGGAAACTGGGCGCGATAGTGGGCGGGGGCGCCAGGATAGGGGTCAACGTGAGCTTGATGCCGGGGACTAGGGTGGGCGCCCGCTCTTGGATTTACCCCGGCTGCGTAGTGAGGGGCGACGTCCCGGACGGGGCTAGGTACAAGTGCTGAGGCGGTGTTTAGGAAATGAAGAGGGTACTCGTAGTAACGAGTAAGAGGTTGGAGAGCGCCGTCAAGGCCATGCTCAAGCCCCCTGAGGGCTACTCCGTGGAGGTCTGGGGGCTTCCGGTGGACGTGGTGGCCCTCCTTAGGCCGAGGAGCTTGAAGGAGTTGTTGAGGTTAGAGGAGAGGAAGAGGGGTACCCCCCTTAGCTCCTTCGACTACGTCTTGGTCTCCGGAGCCATTCCCGGCGACTTGAGCGAGGTCGGCGAGGGGCTGGGCGCGAAGATCTATAAAGGGACCAAGACCTTGAGTGACTTCGAAGTTATGATTAAGAACTTAAACGCGGTGGAGAAGTACTTGTCCCCCTCGGAGCCCCTCGACGAGGTGTTGAGCGAGCTGAAGTTGAAGGAGCTGAGGGAGTTCATAGAGACCTACGTCCCGGAGGAGTACGTCGTCGTGGGGGGCTTGAAGGTCCCGTTGAGGCCCCCGCCCGCCTTGTTGGCGGCGGAGGTGTTGGACAACGAAGACGTGGAGTCCCAGCTCCTAAAGGCCTCCGAAGTGGCCGACATGGTGATAGTCGGCTCCACCTCCACCTCTCCGGACCCCGAGAAGGCCCGGAGGCTGGTCGAGCTCGCCAGGAGGTACTTCCACACGGTAGGCTTCGACAGCATGTTTGTAAAGGAGATGAAAGCTGTGGACGCGGACCTCATACTGTCTTTGGAGAGGTCGAAGCTCGAGGAGCTCGAGCCCTCAGACGACAAGGCCTTCGTCGTAATCCCGGGGGACGTGAAGAGGAACTACTGGCCAAATAACGCCGAGGAGAAGGTAGAGTCACTCTTGTCTAACCTGAAGGTCGCCCAAGAGCGCGGCTTCGAGAAGGTTATAGTGGACCCCGTGCTCTCTCCCTTCCCGCATACTTTGGAAAGCTTCGTGGCCTTGAGAGAAATCTCAAAGAAAGTTAAGGCTCCCATAATGTTAGGCTTGAGCAACTTCGTGGAGCTGGTGGACGCGGACAGCCCCGGACAGCTGGCCGCTCTGACCTCCTTGGCCCTAGAGGGAGGGGCCTCGTTGCTCATGGTAACTGAACACAGCGACAAGTGTAAGGGCGCGTGGTCGGAAGCGAAGGCGGCCGCTATAATGACCTCATACGCCTTGTACAAGTCAACCCTGCCCAAAGACTTAGGCTTGGATTTGTTAATACTTAAGGAAAAAAGGATAAGGAGAGAGAAAGTAAGCGTGGAGAACAAGAGAGAGATAGAGGTGAGGGACGTAAAGTTCAAGTTGGAGAATACTGTAGTTAGGATTTGGGTAGAGGGCGACGAGGTGAGGGCCTCCGTGGAGCCCCACGGCGTGTGGCTCAGGGGCGACGCCTACTTGATAGGAAAAACCATAATAGCAGAGGGGCTGGTGAAGGAACCGTCACACGCCCTCTACTTAGGGTGGGAGCTCCAGAAGGCCCACTTGGCGGCCAAGCTCAACAAGAGCTACGTACAAGACGAGGAGCTGCGCTTCGAACCTCCAAGGGAGAAACTTAGGGGGCTCCGAGAAGGAGAGGGGGACGCGAGTTGAAGGTAAGGGTGGGCCACAGCCCAGACCCGGACGACGCCTTCATGTTCTACCCAATAAAGTTCAAGAAGATAGACTTGAGAGGCTATGAAGTGGAAGAGGTTGTGGAAGATATCGAAACCCTCAATAAGATGGCCTTAAAAGGGGAGCTCGACGTAACCGCCGTGTCCGCCCACGCTTACGCCTACCTGGCCCCCAAGTTCGACGTCCTCTCCTCTGGGGCCAGCATGGGGAAGGGCTACGGCCCGGTGGTGGTCGCGAGGGAGGCAAAGGAGCTCTCCGGGGCTAGGGTGGCGATACCCGGCGAGCTGACCACCGCCGCGCTCCTCGCGAAAATGTACTTACCTAAGGACGTGGAATTCGTCGTTATAAAGTTTGACGAAATACCTCAAGCGGTCGCTAGGGGCGAGGTGGACGCGGGAGTCCTAATACACGAGGGCCAGCTGACCTACCCTAAGCTAGGTCTGAAGAAAGTTATGGACTTCGGGGAGCTGTGGTACGAGGAGACGGGCTTGCCCCTCCCCTTAGGGTTGGACGTGGCCAAGTGGGAGGTCTCCCAAGACTGGGCCGAGATATGGTACGAGGCCGTTAAGTGGTCCTTGGAGAACCCCAAGGAGGCGCTGTCGCACGCCCTCAAGTTCGCCCGGGGGCTCGACGAGGACACCACGGAGAAGTTCGTAAGGATGTATGTTAACGAATATACCCTTGATATGGGCGAAGAAGGGGAGGAGGCCTTGAGGGAGCTCTACAAGAGGGCCTACAAGTCCAAGGCCCTCGACTTCCTCCCCGAGTTCAAGGTAGTTAGGCCCTCTTGATGCGGATTACCGTCCATCCGGCCTCCCTAGCGTCCTCCGGGACCGTCCCCACCGTCACCAGCACGGCGGCCGAGGAGTACTTCTTAATCTTACGCATCACGTCAGTTACCTCAGTCTCGTCGAACCAGTAGCCGTCCGTGAGCACCACGACCACGTCCCCTCTCCTCATCTTTTTGTAGACGAATTCCAGCGCCGGCCGCGAGAGGGTGCCTCCCCCTCCCTTGACGCTCTTCTTGACGTAGTTGAGGAGCCTGCTCCTGCTCGCGGCGGTCACCACCAAGTTCGGCTCTACGTCCCAAGTGACTAAGTTTACCTTACCTAACTTGGATATCGCAACTACTTCGGCTAAGAACGTTGAGAGCTCTTCGTCAGTTATCGAGGCTGAGGTGTCTACGAGCAACCACAAGTTGTTGCCGGTCCTCAAGTAACCCGGCACGCCTTCGAGGCCCCTTCTGTTGGGCACTTGCCAGCTCCTCACGCTCTTGATCGTCCCCTTTTTCAGCGCGCTCCTCAACAGCAAGGCCCACTGAACTTGCGGCTTGGAGGGCGCTACGAACCTCTCCAGCCCTCCCGGCAAGTTGCCCGCCCTCCTCAAGGAGACGGCCAGCTCAACCGCTTGCTCTACGACTTTGTCCTTCAATTTTGTAGGATCCTTAGTGTTCTTGAAGTACTCGTAAGATTTCTTAAATTCTTCCTCTACGTCCTTGCTGCCGTGCCAAAGCTTCTCCTTGGGGTAGACCCTCCTCTCCTCGTTGCTTACCGAGTCAACTACGTCGCTTACCACGACGGTGAAGTCGTAATAGGAGCGCTCCCCGCGGCCGTGGGCCTCCCTCTCGCCCCTCTGGTTCTCTATTACCAGCCTAAGCTCGTTGTTGTTGATGGAATTGAGCAACTTCTCGTAGATGAGCTCTGCGGGCTCTTTGGGTCCTACGCCTATGAAGCGGAACCTCCTCCAAGTTACCGGTTCCGAGCCCGTCAACTTTATCATTGAAGAATACAAGTTAGAGAACAATCCCAATTCTTCTAATATGCTGTTGACTTCTATGTCGCACGCCAAGTTCCACAGCAGGGGGTGGGAGACCTTCCTCTCTTTCAAGTATATCCAGTGTCCGAGGACCCCGTGGAGGGCTTCGTGAGCGAGTAACTCCCCCAAGCCTTTGTGGTCGAGCTTATACAACCACTCCTTAGAGACCACTACCGAGCCGTCTCGGTAGTCGAAGTACGCGTAGCCGCCTTCTCTAGCGCCGACCTTTACAGAGTACTTGGCGACGTGGCCGCCGAGCCCGGGATTCTTCGCCGAGAGGTACGCGATCGCCCTCTCTACTTTCTCTCTCAGCTTCAGCGACGCGTACAACCCCCGCGTCCTCTCCGGGGACTACTCCTCCTCGATTAAAGGTACGAAGGCTACAGGCAGCAGCTTCTTTATTACATATCCCTCCGGAGTCTTGATTATCTTGTAGAGTACTTGATATCCCGGCTCCTCCTCCACTGGGATCACCATTATTCCCCCCACCTTGAGCTGCTTCAAGAGGGCCTCTGGAACCCTCTTCGCCGCGGCAGTTACTATTATCTTATCGTAAGGGGCGGCGGGCGGGTAGCCCTTGCTTCCGTCGCCCACCAGCACGGTGACGTTGTTGTATCCCAACGCCTTTAGCCTCTCCCTCGCGCGCTCGGCGAGCTCGGGGATCCTCTCTATAGTATAAACGTGGCCCTCCGGCCCCACCAGCTCTGCCATTACGGCCGCGTGGTAGCCAGAACCCGTGCCCACCTCTAGGACCTTGTCGCCCCTCCGCAGCTCGGCAGCCTCGACCATGTAAGCGACCATGTGGGGCGCACTTATCGTCTGTCCCGCCCCTATCGGAAGGGGGGTGTCCTCGTAGGCCATGTGTCGGAGCTCCTCCGGAACGAACAGCTCCCTGGGCACCTTCATCATCGCTTCGGCTACTTCCTTCCTCTTTATGTAACCTTCAGCGATCAAGTTCCTTATCAATTCCCTCTTCTTCTCCTCCAAGGCCTCATCCGAGGAACTCTTTCGAAGTAGTTACTTAAGAGATGTGGAGCGTCCGAGGGTAGGTGTCACAGTTTGAGCATATCCTTGCCCTCCGCACCCCAAGTCTCCTTGCCCTCGGGGGGTAGCGAGAGCCTAGTTACGGGCGTGATAAAGACTATGGCAGACGTTATGACCAAAATGGCAATAATGATGAAAGATATGTACACGTTAACTAAAGAGATGCACGACATTATGTTGGAGATGGCAAAGACAAACAAAGAGATACTGAAAGACATAAGACTTCTCATGAATGAGACGACGAATGAGATGGTACATTCAATGAAAACGATGGACGCAATGATGTCCACAGTTATGCTCTACCAGCAGTTAATGCTAATAATGATGATTGTTGTTGTCCTAATTTTAGCGTTCTTAGTACTGCGGGGCGGGTAGGCGAGGCCTTGAAGCTGGACCCCGAGCCGCTCAGAGGGTTCAGAGACCTCTTCGGGGAAGAGGCGGAGGCGTTGGAGGCGGTCACCGAGGAGGCGGAGAAGCTGGCTAGGAACTGGTCCTTTGAAAGGTGCTACTTACCCACGGTGGAGCGCTTCGAGCTCTTTGCCATGAAGAGCGGTGTGGAAATAGAGAGAAGTATGTACGTGTTCGTCGACAAGGGCGGAAGGAAGGTCACCCTCCGACCGGAGGCCACGGCTTCCGCAGTGAGGGCTTACTTGAGGTTGTTGCGTCCGAGGCCCAAGCCGGTGAAGCTCTTCACAGTAGTTAACGTCTTCAGGTACGATGAGCCTCAGTTCGCGAGGTACAGGGAGTTCTACCAAGCCGACTTCGAGGTCTTCGGGGCCTCGTCGCCGTACCAAGACTCGGAACTCTTGACCATGCTCCACGAGTACTACGAGAACTTGGGGCTCCCCCACGAGATACTCCTCGGCAGCGTTAAGGCTCTGAGGGGCGTCCTGTCCGAGGAAGGCATAGAAGAGAGGGACCAAGACGTGGTCCTTCACTACGTAGACAAAGGCATGATAGATAAGGCCTTGGAGCTTGTGGAGAACAAGGCGAGGAGGCCGGAGAGGGCCAAGGAGGCGGTCGCCGTATTGTCGACCAAGGAGGGGGGCGAGGAGGTAATCAAAGAGGGGAAGGAGTTGATGGAGTCTTGGGGCTACAAGTACCGTTTCGAGGACTTAGAAGAGGTGTTGAAGTATCTCCCGGATGACGTGAAGAGTGTAATAAGGTTGAAGTTGGGCTTCGCCCGCGGCTTGGCGTATTACACTGGTTTAATTTATGAAGTAAGGGTGCCGGGGTTCCCGGTGTCGGTGGCCGGAGGGGGGAGGTACGACGCGCTCACGGAGGTTTACGGTTGGGAGAGGGTGCCGGCGACAGGCTTCGCCATAGGTTTGGACAGAACCGCCCTAGCGTTGATGAAAGAGGGAAGGAGGTTCGTGTTCAGACCAACCGTCGCCGTGTTGCCCTTAGCCGAGGAGGCGAGGAAGGTAGCCTTAGAGGTCCAGAGGGAGCTCGCCTCCTTAGACGTAAACTCCTTCTTGCTAACCGAACAGAAGAGTATTAAGAAGGCACTTTCCTTTGCCTCTTCCATGAATGCTAAGGTTGCTATAATAATAGGGAAGAAGGAGGTAGAGGAGAATAAAGTTACCATAAAGAACTTGGAAAAGGGCCTCCAAGTGAGCTGCGGGCGGGCGGAGCTGTTGGACTGTTTGAGCGAGACGTTGAAAACTCCGTGAGCGAGAACAGCTCTCGGGGGACGCTCTTGAGTTTAGAGAAGCTGGGTCCCGGGAAGGACGCCCCCGAGGTCGTTAACGTAGTGATAGAAATACCTATGGGAGGCTACGTCAAGTACGAGATGGACAAAGATACTGGGTTAATAAAGGTGGACAGAGTGCTCTACACCGCTATGTACTACCCCTTCAACTACGGCTTCATACCGGGCACGCTGGAAGAGGACGGCGACCCCGTGGACGTCTTGGTCCTGAGCTACGACCCCTTCTACCCCGGCACCTACCTAAAAGCCAAGCCGGTCGGCGTGCTCCTCATGGAGGATGAAGAAGGTCCCGACAGCAAGATTATCGCCGTCCCGGTGGAGAAGGTCGACCCGAGGTTCAAGGACATTAAGGACGTCAACGACATACCACAGATAATAAAGGACAAGATAAAACACTTCTTCGAACACTACAAGGAGCTGGAACCCGGCAAGTGGGTCAAGATAAAGGACTGGTTACCGAAGGAGGAAGCTTACAAGAAAATAAAGGCGGCCATCGACCGGTATCAACAAAATAAGCGCTCGAGCGCCCTAACGAGCGGGCAAGGGCAGTGATAACCTACGACGTACTCATTTTAACTCTCAGCGGAGTGCTGCTCGCCCACGGGTCCTTCGAGGTCCCCGCGGGGGACTTGTCGTGGACCTTCTTCTACCCGTGCCCTCGCTGTGAAAACGTATTGGAGGTTATGTTAACTCCCCCGGAGAAGTTCTTGAACTTCGAGGGCGGAAAGTACGTGGGGCCCGGGGCCTTGGGCTTCCCAAACGGCATAATACCTTGTAACAAGTACGAGGTGGTTGAAGGGGGCGTCAAGTACTTGGTCTGCGCCCACAAGAACGTAATCGTGTACGAGCGCTACCTCAAGGACTTCGCAGTACAGGTGAGCCTGAAGCCCACCTTAAAGGCCCTCGAGCTGGTACCCTTCGTCACCGACCCAGCCAGTCCTGGCAGTAAGGCAATAGTATCGTTCTTAGCGGCGCTCATAGCCACCTTTTCTGCGGTCGCTTTCCTAAAAAGGCACGAGCTGGTGGTGATGTGAGCTTTGTCCTTCCGGCTGACCCCTCTGGAACTCACGGTCTTGCTGTTGAGTGAGAAGGGCTACAGCTTGAAGAAGATAGCAGAGATTTTGAATATGGACGAGGACATGTTAGAGGACGTAGTTAAGGAGTTGGTAGAGAAGGGTTTCGCGAAGGAGGTAAAGAAGAAGAAGCTGTTCGGGAGGGAGAGGTACTTGATCTTGACGGACGAGGGGAAGAGGGCGCTGAGGGAGGTCGCGGAAGTCATGTCCAACGTGCTGGCGAGCGTGAAGGGAATGGTTGAGAAGGGAAATATAGACGGTGCCAGGGCGTTCTTGTCCAAATACATCGAATACTTGCCATACGCGCCCTTGTTGGGGGTCGCCGAGAGGTCGTTTGTAGAGAGCTTGATTAGGAAGATGGGGTACGTGCCGGCATACGCCCCGCCTCAAGAGCTTTATGAAGAGGAGCCCGTGTGGAGCTCTTGGGAGGAGGAGCTTTAGATCACTAGCTTGCGCTCCTTACTCTTCTTAACCACGTCCCTGACTTCCATATTGTGGAGCATTAGGAGCACGTTCTTCAAGTTGTGGACGAATAACATCAACCTGTACTTCAACTTTTCGTCCAACTCCCTTTTTTCTATTTCATCCTCAACCATTTCTAATACCTCTATCTTCTCGTCCACCTCGCTCAACCTCTCCCCCGCGCTTTCTATGCTGTGCAAGAAGTCAACTACTTCCTTGGCTATGTTAAGGACGTCTATGACCTCCTTCCTTCCGTCCCCCAACGACTGGGCTAAGGGCACCAAGCTGTCCGAAGTCATTTCCAACGACGTCAGCAAGTTTGTCACGAAGATGTCCGGCTCTGAGGACGAGTTCAAAGTACGGAGCGCGAGGCGGTAGAGCTTGTCTACCTCGTTCTCCAACTCTTGTAGGTACTCGAGTTGGTCCCCTTCTAGCAATTGCCCTATCATTAAGGATATCAAGCCTACGAGCCTCTTGGTCAGCTCCGTCGGGTTCTGTTCGCTCCCGCTTATGAACGTTTGAAGCACCATCTCGTTGGGCCTTTGCTCCACTATCTCCAACCCTATCAACTGGTTCATAGCGGTCTTGACGTGTTTCATTATTTGGTATAACAGCGAATTGTTTTCGAATGTTATTCTTATTATGTCCGTGCCGGCTATGTAGGCCGCTATTATAGCTCTGTAGAGACCTTCAACCCTCCCCTTGACCTCAATTGTAACCGTCACCTTTTCTGAAGAGACCGACGTATCGGGCACTATCTTTATGTAGTTATCTTCTATCACCAAGGTGAGGACGTCGCCGGCCTTCAGCCCCTTCTTCTTTATCCAGTCCGCGGGAAGCGACACGACTAAGGTAGAACGCCCTAGCCTCACTAACCTCCTTCGTTCTATCAATATCGCCACTCCGGTATATGCATACATTTACACAGATTATTAAAAGAGCCTTCCATAACACGGCCCATGGAAGGAGCATGAAGCTACGCTTGCTGGACGCCGAAGGTATGGCCATGTCAGGATTGGTGGAGGACGCGAAGATCGTCGAGGTGGGGAAAAACAAAGCTAAAATAGTAGTAGTTACGAACGACGGCGAGGTCTTGGAGACCGAGGAGGTCGACAAGGAAGTGGCGGCGAAGAGTTACTTCATTATCCTTCAGTACGTAAGGCAGTGGGGAAAGAGGATAAACGTCACCCGATGAAGATTGGTATTACCGGCGACCGGTGAGCGGTGCCCCGGAGCTGAGGCTTTAGAGTTTCCGGGGGCGAGTAAGGGGACGGTAGGAGGTTTTGGGAAGGCTCTTCGGCACGGACGGAGTGAGGGGAATAACGAACGAGGGGATGACGCCGGAGCTGGCGATGAAAGTTGCCCAAGCGGCGTGTACGTGGTTAGGAGGAGGCAAGGTTCTGGTCGGGAGGGACGTCCGCTACGGCGGCGACATGCTGGTCTCAGCCGTGCTGGCGGGGCTGAGCTCTTGCGGGTGTGAGCCCTACTATGCTGGCCTCGTACCCACGCCCGCGCTGCAGTACGCGGTACCCCGCTTGGGCTACGACATGGGCATAATGGTAACTGCCTCCCACAACCCCCCTCAGTACAACGGCGTGAAGGTGATAGGCTCGAACGGGGTCGAGGTCCCGAGGGACGCCGAGAGGGAAATAGAAGAGATCATATTCGAGAACAAAGTGCGAAGGGTACCATACTACGAGGTCAAGGAGGCGAAGCGGGAGGGCAGGGTGCTGGACGTCTATATTGATGGTATCTTGGCCGATATAGACGTACAAAAGGTAAAGAACAAGGAGTTCAAAGTGGTGGTCGATGGGGCCAACAGCGTCGGCTCCCTCGCCACGCCCTTAGTGCTGAGGAAGCTGGGAGCCAAGGTTCTGTGCTTGAACTGCAACTTGGACCCCTCTTTCCCCGGCCGTCACCCCGAGCCCACCCCTCAGAGCTTGGAGGAGACCTCCCGCGCAGCCGTAGCCGTGGGGGCCGACTTGATAGTAGCCCACGACGCCGACGCCGACAGGGCGATAATTGGCGACGAGGCCGGCGAGGTCCACTGGGGCGACCGCTCCGGGGCCTTGCTCACGGAGCACTTGGCAGAGAAGTACCCCCACTTACCCAAGAGGACCTTCACGGGCGTCTCCTCTTCCCACATAGTAGTAGACGGCTACCTGAGGCCTAAAGGAATAGAAGTAGTCTGGACCCCCGTGGGGAGCGTGGTCATAGCACACGAGCTCATCAAGAGGGGAGGAGTGAGCGGCTTCGAGGAGAACGGCGGCTTCATGAATCCCGTCCACCAGCCGGTGAGGGACGGTGCCATGACGGCGGCGCTGTTCTTGGAGATGCTCGCCCAGAGGGGCAAGAGGGCCTCGGAGCTGTTCTCGGCCCTCCCCAAGGCCTATGCTATAAAGGGTAAGGTTTACAGAGGCGAGAAGGAGGAGTTGCGAGGGTTGTACGAGGCCCTCAAGTCCAAGTACCAAGACTGTCAGTTCACAGAAATAGACGGCTTGAAGGTAGTCTGCGAGAACTTCTGGTTCTTGGTCCGGCCCTCGGGGACGGAGCCGGTGGTGAGGATAATGGTCGAGGCGACGGACCCGAAGAAGGCCAAGGAGGTCTACTCGGAGCTGGAGAGCTTCGTCAAGGCCTTTCTAGGCTCAACTTAAATGCCTCTCCAAGTGCCGCTGCCTAGAAAGAAATGAAGGCGGCGCTCAACTGGCTGGGCGACAAGCTGGCCGCTTGGGCCAAGTCGCTCTACGTTCATACGCTGTGGTGGTACTCCATACTTTTTAGCAGGACGTCGGTCATCATAGCGTTCGTACTGATAACGATAGTAGTCATCAGCTCCATAATATTTCACCACGTCGAGCACAAGTCCCTTTTCGAAGCGATATACTGGGCCATAATAACGGTAACCACCGTGGGTTACGGAGACGTCGTCCCCACGAGCTTCCAAGGGAGGCTCTTGGCTCTAGCTCTGGCCTTAAGCGGCTTCGCCGGGCTGACGGCAGCTTTGAGCATCGCGACGCACTTCATCGTGGAAAAGGCGATAAGGGAAAGGGAGGGTGAGTTAACAGTAAAAGGGACGAGGATAATGATAGTGGGCTCCTCGAGCGCGTGCGCTTACATAGCTACTCACTTGATACGGGAGGTTGGGAAGAGAGGCAGGATAGTGTGGGTCACGTCCTACGACACCCCGGAGAAGTACGTCATAAAGGCTAGGGAGGCAAGCGTCGTAATAGTAAAGGGATCCTTGACGGAGGTTGACACTTACGTGAGGGGAGGTATTGAGACGGCCAGCGATATTGTGATATGCGGTAAGAACGACAAGGAGGGGCTCTCGAGCCTTGCCGTGATAAGGAGCTTGATGGGGAAGAGCTTGTACCCCCCTAGGTTGATATTCATTGCCCACACCAAGAGGGCCGAGAAGCTCGCCTACCAAGAGTTCGGCGCCGACGTGGTGGTCGCTCTAGACTCCTTAGGCTACCTCTTCAAGGAGTCGCTGACCGACCCCACCGCGGCCATGTTCCTCTCCGCCCTCTCGGAGGAGCACCCCAGGTTGGTCGAGGTTAACTTGTTCAAAAAGGGAGGCTTGCTCCTAGCGAAGATAGCTAATAACGTGTACGTCTTGGGCAGGAAGGAACGCCTCACGGCACATGAGCTCTCCGACGCCTTAAGTAAGAAGAGGAAGAAGAAGATATACGTGGTGGCCAAGGTATTTGGATTGAACGAGGTCGTGCCACTGAGGCCCGGCGACTACTTGGAGCCTCACGACGTGGCCGTGGCGGTCGAGTTCGAGGACTAGAGCTTGATCACCGCCAACAAACTCCCGCACATCGCAACCCCCTTGCACTTGGGAGCCCACGAACACGAGTTACATCTGAACGTGAACGTGATTCGCGGCAACTCGCCCACGTTGAAGTCTCTATATATCATAACTTTGTTATCGAGGGCTAGGCACAAGTTAGAATTACACCACTTAGCATCTTTGCCCCTCCCACGGACTTCCATTAGTTTGACGTAGTTTTCATGCTCTCTTTCAAATTTTAGTATTTGTACCTCGTCGTTGAACACTACGAGCCACTCCAAGTCCGGGGTCCAGCGAACCTTGCTCAAGTCCCATTGGTAGCTGTGGTGTGCCAACACTTCTCCGCTCTCACTCAATATTATTAGGTTATACTTGCCGGCCACCGCCAGCAAGCTGCCGCTCTCGGTCCTCTCCAAGCGGACCACCGGCAACTCCTCCGCTACCCTGATCTCCTTAACCACTTTCCCTTCTTTCACTATCAGTATCCTCCCGTCTTCCGTGCCCACGGCGAAGCCGCCGTCCACGCCGACGACGCTGAGGGCTCCTTCCAGCTTCACCGATCTCTCCTTTACGTTCTCCAACCCTTCGGAGAAGTCCAACATCATTAATCTTTTTTTAGAAACCGCCCCCAACACCTTGCCGCTCCAACCCAAGTCGCTGAACTTGGTTAGGCCCCCCTTGACCACGTACCTCCCGTCTAGGTCTAGAACGCCTACTCCGAAGGTCTCTCTTAGGACAGCTATGTAGGGACCCCATTCGACCTTCGAACACTTAATGTTGAACTTTTTCAACAGCACCTTATCATCACCCTAGGCGTTTGAATGTGAAGAAGGTGGCGGCCGTCGGCGGACTCGACCCCTCGGGGGGCGCCGGGATAGAGATGGACGTCAAGGTCGGCAGCGCCGTAGGCGTTCACGTTCACCCAGTGGCGACGGCCATCACTTACCAAACGCCCACCGAGTTCTACGGCTCTAAGTGCACCGATATAGAGGTTCTGGAAGGCCAACTCAAGGCCGTAAAGGGAGTGCGGAACTGGAAGCTAGGGATGCTCTGTAACGAAAGGATCGCGGAGACCTTGTTGAAGTACTTAGAAGGGGTGGTTGTGGTAGATCCCGTACTCAAGGCCACGGCCGGAGGAACGCTCTACGAGGGCAGTCTGGAAACTTACAAGAAGATCTTGTCGGTCTCCTTCGCAGTCACCCCCAACGCGCTCGAGGCCGAGGCCCTCACGGGCTTGAGGGTCCGCACGGTGGATGACGCCATAAGGGCGGCAGAGGCCTTGGCAGAGGCGGGCCCTAAACTCGTGGTAATAACTGGAGGTCACTTGGAGATCTTCGCCGACGTGATATATTACGACGGGTACGTAGAGGTGATAAGGGGGACGAGGAAGGTAACCTCCTTCCACGGGTCGGGGAGCTTCATGGCCATGGCATTGGCTTCCTACTTGGCGTTGGGGGAGGCCCCGGTGGTCGCCGCGAGGAAGGCCGTGGGCTACACTAGGGTCGCGCACCTCTTCTCCCAAGGCAAGGAGGCCCTCGATCCCCTGTACCAAATGAGGTACGACGCGGTCAGACACTGTATGTACGAGGAGTACAAGTACTTCATAGAGTGGCTTGAAAGCTTGCCCTTTGAGAAGGCAAAGAAGATCGCGCCGGAGGTAGGGATAAACGTCGCCTACTCGGTCCCGAAGGAGTTGGTGAGGGGCAAGGGCTCGGTGCTAGGGGTCCCCGGGAGGCTACGGCTGACCCCCAGAGGCCTTAGGTCTTGTTGCAACCCTTGGTGGGGCCAAGCCGACCACACGGCGCGCTTGCTGCTGGAGGCCCAGAAGTACAACCCGAAGCTGAGGGTCGCCATGAACATAAGGTACAGCCCGGAGAACGTCGCCGCGCTCTCCGGCGCGGGCTACGAGGTCTACGAGCTCAAGAGGGAGACCGAGCCGCCGGGGGAGGAGAGTATGAGGTGGGCAGCGAAGAAGGCCTACTCCGACTTGGGCAAGGTGCCGGACGTCATATACGACAAGGGCTTCTACGGCAAGGAAGCCATGATAAGGTTGCTCACTGAGGGCTTAGAGGAGCTTAAGGAAATGTTGAGGGTAGTCCTCCAGATTTAAGGAGCCTTTGGGGAGACGCGGCGGCGAAGGCCTTGAAGCAGCTCGCCGCTCTGCTGATCCTGACCTCCTTGGCCTTCGGACTGAGCCAGTGCTACTCTCAAGTCCGCACGGTCGAGGTGCCGGTGGTGGGCGTAAGCCTCGGGCCCGGGGGAGAGGAGCGCGGGGTGGTCGGCACCTTACAAGTGACCGTCGCCTACCCCGGGAAGGGCGAAATCTACGTCGCCTCCGAGCCCTTAACGGAGGTGGATACCCAAGGCGTCGCCCGCGTCGCCGTGCTCGTCGCCTCGGCCTTGGCACACAAGGACTGGACCAAGTACGACTTCTTCTTTAAGTTCAGGACGCCCAGCGTGATAGTTGGCGGCCCCAGCGCCGGGCTAGCGATGACCGTCGCGGCCTACTCCGCCCTCACTGGGACCCCCCTTAGGGAGGACGTCGCCGGCACGGGCACGGTGGGGCCCGACGGGGTTGTCGGGCCAGTGGGAGGGGTTTACGCGAAGATGGTCGCGGCGGCTAAGAGCGGTTACAAGGTGTTCGTGGTCCCTAAGGGAGAGGAAGTCGTTACGAGGAAAGTAGTAGAAACCGAGCCCCTGCCCTTCGGGATAGTACAACGCTTGAGGACTGAGAAGGTCAACTTGATAGAGGAGGGGAAGAGGCTGGGCGTGGAAGTAGTCCCGGCCGCAACGGCCTACGACGCCTTGAGGGTGTGGTTGAAGGGCGCGGAGCTGCCGGAGTGCAAGCCCGACGTCCGGCTGCCAGGGGACGTCTTACGACTGATGAGGGAGTGGAAGGAGCACTACTTGAAGCTGTACGAGGGGGCCCGCTCCGAGGCCCGGAGGCTCACCCAAGAGTCCGTCGCCTTGCTCTCCGAAGCTGAAAGGATGGCTAGGGCAGCGGGCGAGGAAAAGGACCCGTACGAGGCCGTGAACTACGCCTTCACGGCCGCGATACTGGCCGAGGAGGCCAAGTGGTACGACGAGGTGGCCCTTAGCGGCTTCAGGGCGCTAGTGAAGCTCAGCGACGAGGTGGAGAGTAAAATAAACGAGGCCAATGCTACTATAATGAACAGCTTGACTTATGACGTTAACAAGTTGGATCCGCTCCTCACCGCGGCCACCAGGGTCCTAAAGGCTTACTACTTCTACCACGCCGCCTTGAACAGCACCGACTTGGGGAACATAATTTATTACTTGGTACTGGCTAAGTACTACTCCGAGGCAGCCAAGACTTGGATCGCGTTGACCTCTTTGGAGCCGCCGGGACCTAAGGCAGACCCGGAGGCCCTCTGGAGGGACGCCTTGGCGCTTTACTCCTCCGCCGGCGAGCTATTCGCCTACTACACCACCATAGGCTCTCAAGTGGGCGCGGTCCCCTCGCGCGAGCTCGAGGTGGCGGTGGGGGTTTACAAGGAGGCCAACGACATGCCGGCGATATACAAGCTGGCGGCCAGCACCTACTTGTCGGCCCTCGTCACCTACAGCCTCCACACAACTTACAACATTTCCTCCGAGACCATGATAGACAAGGTGATGGCCGCGCTCAGCTGTAACGCCGCGCTGGCCTTAGACAGGGGGCTCAAGCCCTACGCGGCTGAAATATATTACACGAGCGCCAGGGCGTCCGAGGGCGAGGCGGCCTTCTTATACGCCGCCCTAGCGTCCACGCACTTCTTACTGCTCTCGCTGTTAGCTTAGACCTCTACAAACCTCTTCACTATTTCTAAGAAGGTTAAGGCGTTTTTGTACATGTCGTCGTTGTTGAAGTACACGAAGGCTTCCCCTCCCACTCGGAGGACCTCCTTCGCGAGCTCCTCTAACTCCTCCTCTGAGTAGGAGTAGGCGTAAGGCGGCTTACCCCGGCCGTGTAGCCGGAAGTACGCGTAAGGCCCCGTCCTAGCGTAAACCTTGAACTTCGTGCTATCCACGCTGACGAAAGTGGCTTCCAACTCACCTAACCTTTTAATGTAATCTTCTCTGAACAGGTCTTCGTTCCTGAACTCCACCGCGGCCCTCCGCCCCAAGGAGACGCTCTTCAAGAACTCCTCCAGTTTGGGAAAGTCCTTAGGCCCGAAGCTTGGGGGGAGCTGGAACAAGTAGAACTTGATTAAGGGGTCTAATGGTTTGAAGACCCTCTTGAACTCCTCCCACGCCTCGTAGCTGTCCGGCCCGAACCTCGAAACGTGGGTAATCCCCCTATACACCTTGACGCTCCAGAGCAAGCCCGAGCCCTCCCGTGCCCACCTCTCCACGGCCCTCTCGCCGGGGACCCGGTAGAAGCTCGAGTTCAGCTCGACTGTGTCGAAGGGGGTGTTCTTCACGTACCCCCTCAAGCCTCCCCTGTTCCAGCGGTAGGCCCACCCGGAGGTGCCCACGTGCACTTTCATGGCGACGCTGGGGCCCCTCCCTCGCTGGAACTATAAAGGGCTTTGGTGGGTCCGGGGTGGGAGAAGTGATGAACGAGTCGCCCCGTAACGCGTTCGGCGAGCAGTTGGTCAAGGAGGGGGAGAAGAGGAAGGACTTGGTGGTGCTAACCGCCGACGTGGCCGACGCCACGAGGACGAAGTGGTTCGCCGAGAAGTTCCCAGAAAGGTTCATCAATGTTGGCATTTCCGAACAAAACATGATAGGGATGAGTGCCGGCTTAGCGGCCGTGGGCTTCCAGCCGCTGGTGGCGGCCTTCGCGATGTTCTTGATGAGGGCTTGGGAGCAAGTTAGGAATACGGTCTGTAGGGCCCACGTTAACGTGAAGATAGTGGGCACCCACGCCGGCTTCTCCGACGCCGGCGACGGCTCCTCCCACCAAGTGCTAGAAGACGTGGCCCTCATGAGGACGTTGCCCTGTATGAGCGTGGTGGTGCCGGCGGACGCCACCGAGATAAGGAAGGCCTTGCCGGAGGTGTTGGACTACCCTACGCCAGTTTACATGAGGATAGGAAGAGACTACGGTCCTAAGGTGTACAGCGACAACAACTACGAGTTCAGAGTTGGGGAGGCGGTCTGGCTCAAGGACGGTTACGACTTCGCGATAATAGGCAACGGCCCCTTGCTGTGGGACGCCTTGGTGGCGGCCGAAAAGCTCGAGAAGGAAGGGACCAGCGTCGCAGTGATAAACATGCATACGGTGAAGCCTCTGGACACCAAGACGTTAGACAAAGTGGCGGGGAAGTACTCCGGCATAGTTACTGTGGAAGAGCACGGCGTCAGGGGAGGGCTCGGCTCGGCGGTGGCGGAGTACTTGGTCCAGACCTCTCCGGTGCCCATGGAGATACTCGGCGCCCGCTCGTTCGGAAAGTCAGCCCGAGACGTGAGACACATTATAATTGCGAACGGACTCGACTTTACCTCTATAATCAACGCTGTGAAAAGGCTCGAGAGGAGGGTTAGAAGATGAGCGAGAACCCGCTCGAGTCCCTTAAGGTTAAGAGGAGAGAACTCGACAAGCTCGATAAAGAGATATTAAGGCTGCTCAAGAGGAGGTTCGAAATCGTCAAGGAGATTACGGACACCAAGAAGAACTTGGGGCTTCCGGTTTACGACAGAGATAGAGAGGAAGAGGTGATGGTAACTAGGACGGTCTGGGGCTTGGAGCTGGGGATACCCCAAGAGTTCACTAAGGAGATGTTCAAGATGATACTGGAGGAGTCCAAGAAGATTCAGCTGTACACGCCGGAGAAGGTGTACGTCGGGATTTACGGCTACGGGGGCATGGGGGAGCAACTGGTGAAGGTGTTCTCCAGGGCGGGACACAGGGTGGTGGTCACCGGGAGGAACTTGGAGAAGGCCGAGGGGTTGGCGAAGAGGTTCAAGGTCGAGTGGGGGGAGCCGAAGGAGGTGGCGAAGGAGGTCGAGTGGCTCATACTGGCCGTCCCGCCCAAGGCCGTTCCCGGGCTGGTGAAGGAGTTAGCCCCCCTCATGAGGTCCGGAGCGCTCTTGAGCGACATATCGTCAGTAAAGAAGACGCTTGTAGAAGAGGTGCTAAAGGTCTTGCCAGAGTACATAGAGTACATCAGCCTCCACCCGCTGTTCGGCCCCGAAGTGGAGCCGCTGGGTGAGACGGTAGTGGTCGTGCCGGTGAAGAGTTACGACTACTGGGTCAGGCTGGTCCAGAACATATTCGTGTCGATGGGGTTTGAAGTTATCACGAGCACCCCGGAAGAGCACGACAGGGCTATGGCAGTCACCCAAGTCCTCCACCACTTCGCACTGGTCAGCTTGGACGAGGCTGCTAAGAAGCTGTCCAAAGAGTACGGGGTTGACTACATGAGGTACGCCACCAGGTCGTTCAAGAAGACGCTCGAGACTATACAAAGATTGAAGGAGTTAAGCGAGGTCATAGATGAGATACAAGAGATGAACGAGTATGCCGCGCACGCGAGGGAGGAGTTCTTGAAGGTCGCGTCGCAAATGGACAAGAGGTGGAGGAAAGGCCGTTAACTCCCGATTTTGTGCACACAATGGCGGAGAGATGTGCACATACCGGACGGGTTCTTGAGCTCCCTTGGGTCGTGTCCACTTACGCCCTCACGCTGACTTACCTCGCCTACGCTTGGAGGAAGGCCAAGGAGTTCTTGAGTGAAGAGAAGTCGGCTTGGGCCAGCGCCCTCGCCTCGGCGATCTTCGCCGCGCAGATGCTCAACTGGCCCATCCCCGGAGGGCCCTCGCCGACACACTCTTCGGGCCGCGGATAGGAAGCTTGATAATGGCCTTGGTTGTCAGCGTACAGTGCTTCTTGATCCGCGACGGCGGGATTACGGCGTTAGGCACCAACATATTCAACATGGGCATAGTTGCCGTGTGGACCGGCTACCTCGTCTACCGGTTAGGGCTTGGTGGGCGGAACTGGGGGTACTCTCCTAGCGGCCTTCTTGGCGGGCTGGCTGAGCATAGCGGTCGCCGGCGCGGTTGCTGGGCTAGAGATAGGCTTGAGCCCCTCCTTCCCCTACCGGGGCAGAGGTCACGTTACCAATAATGTTTGATTGGCACTTCTTGCTGGGAGCGGCGGAAAGGATAATCACAGCCTTGGTAGTTTTTACTACATGACCACGCGCGCGGGTGGGAGCTGTGAGGGAGGTCTGGTACGTTATTTTGGTTATGCTCGCGATGAGCCCGTTGTTCGGCGTGGTACTGGCGGACGCGGTGGGGGCTACCACGAGCCCTTGGACGTAGCCGCCGAGGCTTCGGGGCTCCAAGACGTTACGGAGAAGCTTAACTGGACGCCTCTGTTGGACTACACCGTGCCCGGTCCCCGGAGACCTTAGGGTACGCGGTCTCTGGCGCGATCGGAGTGGCAGCAGTATACTTGTTGGGCAAGCTTCTGTTCGACAAGGTTTTGGCAGGCCTAACGGAGGCGACCGCGGAGGCTGCTAGGGCGCTCTCCTCCAGGAATGCGAGGCCCGAGGCGCCCCAGCTCTTCCTCGCCGCTGCTCTGGCCTCCACCGCCTTAGCCGCCAACGACCTCTTCCCCGCGTTGGTCGACATGCCCTTAGCTATTTACTTAATCGTTAGGAACGAATTTAAGAAAACGCTCTTGACTTTGTTGTTCTTTGACGTCGTCGTGTCAACCTCCTTGTTGTTCTCTCAACCCTTCAGAGCGTTGGACTTCGTGATTAGGAGTTTCTCGTACTCATCCGTTTTCATTTTCCTGACCTCGCTTACCGGGTGGAATGGCTTCGTCAGCTCCTTGCCCGTGCCGGCCAAAATAAAATTCATGATTAAGGTAATTCCCGTCCAAACGTACTTGAGCCTCAAGGAGCTCAACTCCTTGGTCCTCGCCAGGAAGGCTAGACCCTGGCCTCCCTAGCGCTGTTGGGGGGTGAACGGCCTCGCTGTGCTTGTGGGACGCTTGGTTCGGGTATGAGGGTTACGTCTTGAAAGGCGCCAACGCGTGCGTCAAGAGGAACACCTTAACTGTCGTAGTAGGCCCAATGGGGTCCGGAAAGAGCACCCTACTCTACGCCCTCGCGGCCCTCTTGCCTCTAGAGAGGGGCTCGGTCACGGTCGACGACAAGCCCTTCTCTCAAGCGGACAGGAGGAGGGCTGGGATACTCTTCCAGAACCCTGACGACCAACTCTTCAACGCCACAGTTTACGATGATGTGGCCTACTCCCTCCGGACCGCGGGGGCGGACGAGGCGGAGGAGAGGGCGTTGGAAGTGTCCGAGAGGCTGGGGGATAAGGGACCTCTTGGGCCGCAACCCCTTCAAGCTCAGTTACGGCCAGAAGAAGCTGGTGGCGCTGGCCTCGGTGGCGGTTTACGACCCCGAGTCCCTCTTGTTAGATGAGCAAACAGCCAACCTGGACAAGGGATCTTATGAAATAATCACGTCATTTGTCGAAGAGGCCTTGGAATCCGGCAAAGGGGTCTTCGTCGCTTCTCACGAGCCGGACTGGGCCTCGGTGGCGGACGAGGTGTACGCGATGAGGGACGGTGAGCCGGTGAGGGTTGACACATTGGGAGCCTTAAGGGAGCTCCCCTTGCCGCCCTCCTGGCTAGCCTTGTTGGACATCTTCGGGGAGAAAGCTTTGGATATAGTAAGGGAGAAGAGCCCCTTGGGAAGGGGGAAGCTGGTTAGAGAGACGAGCTGAACGTGCCATCGTGTTGCTGTTCTATTTTCTAACTCTCTTGTGGAATTCCACAGATCAACATTGGGGCTCAGGGCGACCGAAACCGCGTTTGGCATTCAACCCTCTTTTGAGACTTCACCCGGGAATAGCGGGTTGAGTGACTGGGTATTGGCACGACCTTTCTATCCTCTCTTGAGACTTCACTCAAGGGTGTTACTCTTATTGAGTGAACACCATGTACCAACATCGGATTAACTTCTCTTACGACCTCTCTATCCTCTTTTGAGACTCCGCCGGGCCCTTCCGTGTAAGACTCCCGGATCTTTACCTTAAAAGGATTGCGTTCTACCGTTTGTATTGCAGTATCGATCCGGTTACGACATTCTATATTCTTGCCCTAGATCTCTAACGTTACTGGAGATCATGTTGAGATCATGAACTCCCTAAAAAAGGAGGGAAATGGAGGAACATACAGCTATGTTCGCAAAGCCCTTACAGAGCTGACTTAACCAGCTTGCAGAGCGCGAGCGCCAGTCGGAGGTCGCGTACCACCTTAGGTACGAAGGAGAACCACTTACTGCTGGAAAGTATGGAGTGGCATAAGGCGTCGACGACGTTTAAGATGGTTTCGACATCATCCGAGCCGAGTACTAAAGTGATTACAGCGATTGTGAGGCAGAGCGCGATGATGATTGCAATGATTATGAAACAGAGTAAGCGGAGCGCGATGATGATTGCTAGCAGCTTAAGTATCTCCTCTGGCGACTGGGAGGAGAATTTCATTCTCCCCACCGGGTAGGCGTTGTTCAATGTTTGTTCGGCGTCGTTCTCGTTGTCCGCTTACCGTCGTCCGCTTCCCTGACCCTTACGTGTCCCTCTTGCATGTCTTGTGCAGTTAATCCGATATTGGTACGACCGATCAACACACCTATTCACCGTATCTTTCTATTCATATTCGGAGTTATAAGTTTTTCACCTTCGGACATCGGAGTCCAGAATTATGAAAATACGTGGGCTTGGAAGTTCTCTTGTACCGCTCGGCGGTTCAGTATGTGAATGCGAAAAAGATAATAAATAAGTATTAAAATTTGGCGATTTGATGTTCTGAGAGGCTAAGGGGCCAGCATGGTGGCAAAAAACTTATATAGAACCGGTTCCACCACACCCCACGGTGGGTGAGCGCGATGGCGGTCAGGCCTATCGAGAGCATGGGCGTTCCGGTAGTGATACTCAAGGAGGGCTCCACCAGGACCTACGGCAGGGAGGCTCTGAGGACTAACATGATGGCCGCTAGGGCGGTCGCCGAGGTTCTGAGGACCACCTTCGGCCCCAAGGGAATGGACAAGATGTTGGTAGACAGCTTGGGCGACGTGACCATAACCAACGACGGCGCCACCATATTGGACAAGATGGACTTGCAGCACCCCGCCGCCAAGCTGCTGGTCCAGATAGCTAAGGGCCAGGACGAGGAGGTGGGCGACGGCACCAAGAGGGCGGTGATCTTCGCTGGCGAGCTCTTGAAGCACGCCGAGGACTTGTTGGAGAAGGACGTACACCCCACCATAATTATCCAAGGTTACAAGAAGGCCCTAGGGAAGGCGCTGGAGAAGATAGAGGAGATCGCCGAGCCCATCGACCCTGAGGACAAGGAGAAGCTCAAGAGGATAGCGCTCACCAGCTTGGCCAGCAAGGGCGTGCAAGAGGCTAGGGAGCTGTTCGCCGAGATCGCCGTGGAGGCGGTAAACACCATCAAGGAGAAGAGGGGCGACAAGTGGTACGTCGACTTGGACTACGTCCAAATAGTCAAGAAGCACGGCGGCAGCTTGAAGGACACCAAGCTGATAAAGGGAGTGGTCCTCGACAAGGAGGTAGTCCACCCCAACATGCCGAAGAGGGTAGAGAACGCTAAGATAGCCGTGCTCGACGCCCCGCTGGAGCTGGAGAAGCCCGAACTGGACGCCGAGATAAGGATAACCAGCCCCGAGCAGCTGAAGGCTCTACTGGAGGAGAAGGAGGAGATACTGAGGAAGAAGGTGGAGAAGCTCAAGGAAGTGGGCGCCAACGTGGTGATAACTCAGAAGGGCATCGACGAGGTCGCTCAGTACTACCTAGCGAAGGCCGGCATAATGGCCGTCAGGAGGGTGAAGAGGAGCGACCTGGAGAAGGTGGCCAGGGCCACCGGCGCCAAGATAATCAGCAACGTCGAGGACATAACTCCCAACGACTTGGGCGAGGCCAAGCTAGTGGAGGAGAGAAAGGTAGGCGACGACAAGATGGTCTTCATCGAGGGCGCCAAGAACCCGAGAGCAGTGAGCGTGCTGATCAGGGGAGGCTTCGAGAGGATCGTAGACGAGGCCGAGAGGAGCTTGAGGGACGCCCTCAGCGCAGTGGCTGACGCGGTGAGGGCCGGCAAGATAGTGGGCGCCGGAGGGGCGCCGGAGGTGGAGCTCGCGCTGGCGCTCAGGGACTACGCCAGGGAGGTGGGCGGCAAGGAGCAGCTAGCGATAGAGGCCTTCGCCAAGGCCCTAGAGGGCATAGTTATGGCCCTCGTCGAGAACGCCGGCTACGACCCGGTGGAGAAGCTGATGCAGCTGAGGGCCGCCCACGCCAAGGAGGGCTGCAAGCACTGCGGCGTAGACGTGTACACCGGCGAGATAACTGACATGTTGAAGAAGGGCGCCTTCGAGGCCGTCGCCATACCGGCCAACGCGATCAAGAGCGGAACCGAGGCCGCCACTCTGATACTGAGGATCGACGACATAGTGATAGCCGGCAAGAAGGAAGAGGAGAGCAAGGGCGGCGAGAAGTAAACCCGATTAGGGTTTTTGGGACTCCCTCCTTCGGGAAGCCCTTGGTCAAGCCCATCCTGATTAACGGTTTCCCGCGCTCCGGGACCACTTACTTGTTTAGGTACTTGCAGTGGAAGTTCGGCGAGGCCCTCTTCGAACCCCTCACCTCTCCTCAAGTGGCCGTCGAGTTCATCAAGGACGAGAGGTTGAAGAGGGACCTGTTAATCAAGAACCCTTGGAACGTGAACGCATCCTTCTATAGGTCGTGGTGGATCTACGACACCAAGACGTTGGAGGAGTTCAAGGAGTTGGTGAAGGGCATCCCCCTCAAGGAGGTGACGCTCCACTTCTACTTGGACCTCTTCCAAGACGGCTGGGAGGTCTACCACATAATCCGCCACCCTGCAGACAACTACTTCTCTTACGTCAACTACTTCTACGGGGGAAGAGGTTTCGGAAGGAAGTTAGCTTTCTCGGCGCTGAAGGGCTTAGCCAAACTCGGCTTCGACTCTCACAAGTTCTTCGCCCTGTGGGAGATGGCTACTAGGATATGCCCCATAAGCTCTTACTCTAAGATAAGGAGGTCCTTCGAGGCCGCCTTCGTTTACATGTGGACCGTCGCCAACTGGACGGCCCTCAAGACCTTGGGCGAGCGGAGGATATTAGTTTACGAGAAGCCGGAGACGCTCGAGACCTTGCCGGAGTTCCGCGAGTTCTCCAAGAATAACCCATTCAAGAAGAAGACTTACGAGGGGAGGGAGAAACTCTTCAAGAAGTTCGATGCCCTCGCCCGAGAGGTAGGGGTGGGAGAGGAGTTCGAACTCCTTATGGAGCTCATGAGGTAATTCCATTCAAATTCTTCATTTGACTAGTTGGTAAGCCATGGGGAGGTTTAACATTCTATCTTATAGTTACCCGCGCGAGCTTCCCTAACGGTGAAGTAAGTGGCGAAGGTAGTCATCTTGGGCGGCGGTGTCGCCGGCCTCACCGTGGCTCACGCGCTGGCCGAAAAGGGCGTCGAGAGCACCGTAGTCAGCTTGCACGACTACTACATCAGCGGCCCCAGCAGGCCGCTCATCTTGAGCGGCGAGCAGAGCGTCGACCGCATCACCAGGGGGTACAACTTCCTCCCCAAGGAAATCAAGGTGACCTACGGCAGGGTCGAGGAGGTCGACTTCGCCAACCGCAAGGTCAAGCTGGCGAACAAGAGGGAGCTGGACTACGACTACTTGGTGGTTGCCCTCGGCCTGAGGTACGCTTACGACGCCATTAAGATTGAGGACCACGTGTTCAACGTTTACGACTTGGGTAAGGTGTTTGACCTAAAGCACTTGGTGTGGAACATAACTGAAGGCACCATAGTGGTCAACGCCCCCAAGCAGCCCTACCGCTGTGCCCCCGCACCCGGCGAGACCGTCATGACCATAGACATGATATTGAGGCACAGGGGAGTTAGGGACAAGGTGAAGCTGATATTCGTGGACGGAAACGAGAAGCCCCAGCCTCCGGTGATAGCGGACGTGTGGCTCAAGCTCTTCGAGGAGGCCGGCATAGAATACTACCTCAACAAGCAGATAACTGAAGTAACCAAGGAAGGAGTGGTTCTGGACGACGGCACCCAGATAAAGGCCGACTACAAGGTCATACTGCCCCCCAACAAGCCCGTCTTGTTCGACAGCTGGCTGGAGGTCAGGGGTCCCAAGGACTTGAGATTGAAGGATTACGACGACGTCTTCGCTGTGGGCGACATAGCCAAGCTCCCCTTCCCCAAGAACGCCGAGATAGCCACCCAGAGCGCGCTCAACGCGGCGGCCAAGCTAATGGAAGAGCTGGGCGTCGGAGGGGGCAACTACGTGGACTACAAGTTCTCCGGCTGGGCCTACGCCGGCAACTTGAAGGGCGAGCTGAAGACTTTGAGCGTCCAGTTCAGCTTGGACTTCAGTGAGGGCAAGCCCAAGGGGAGCAAGGACCCGGAGCCCAAGGAGGAGTACACCAAGAGGAAGGACGCGTGGGAGCAAGCGATGCTCAAGAAGCTCTTCGGTTACTGAACTCACTTTTTCTTGAGTATTGCGATAAAGAAGCCCGGCTCCCCGTGCACGCTCGGGCTCACCTTAACTGGGGTCTTCCCCCAAGGGGTGTCCTTCTCGACCACTTCGAAGCCCATCTCCTCCGCGAACTCCACCACCCGCTCGTTCTCTGTCTTAGTTAAGGTACACGTGGAGTAGAGCATTAAACCCCCTTTCTTCAACAATTTGTAGGCCACCTTGACGAACTGTTTTTGGTACTCGAACGCGTTTATCATATCTTCGTCCTTCTTGACGTCCCACACCTTCGGTATCACGCCTATTGCTGTGCACGGGGGGTCTACTATCACCCTGTCCGCCTTCCCCACCAAGTGCGGGAAGTCCAAGTCTAGGTACCTCGAGTCCGCCCTGACGACCTCGAAGGAGTGCCCGAGCCTCCTCATCTCTTCCATCATTTTGCTTATTCTCTTCTTAGAGATGTCGAAAGCTATTACCTTCCCCTTCCCCCTCAACAGCTCGTACGCGTGGAAGGCCTTGCCTCCCGGGGCGGCGTTCATGTCGACCACCAACCCCTCGGGCTCCAGCGCCCTCACCGCGGCCACTGCCGGAGCGCTCTGGGGGTAGATCAAGCCCTTCTCGAAGGACTTCAGCTCTCTGAACTTAGGGGCCTTGAACTTAGTTACTACCGTTTCGACGACCTTTCCCCTCCGCGGGGGTTCCCCTTCGAAGAGGGCCCTCCCGAAGCCCACGGGCTCCAAGGTCTTCTCCGCTAAGACGGTCACGGGCTCTCCCGCCTTGACCCCCTTAGCCTCCAAGAGGCCCGGGGCGTAGAGGTCGGCCCCCATTAAGACGCTCTCCGCGGCCCTCTTGTCCGCCACCACGACCGCGTCGGTCAAGGGGACTTCGAAGGGCCCCTCCACCCGCACGCAGACCAGCTCCTCGTAGGGGTAGGGGGTCTCGGGCTCGTAGCCGGTCCTCTCGAGCTCCTCCAAGACCTCCTCCGGAGAGCCCCTCAACAAGTTAACCCTCGCGCAGAGCCTCTTGCCCGGGGTCCGGAGCGCCTCGAAGAGCTCGGGGAGGTCGAACTGTTCTCCCAGCTCCTCCAAGATCCGTTTGCCGTAGGAGAACCTCCCGTCGGCCGGGTAAGCTGTCCTCACTCCCTCAGTCCGGGAGTAATTCCCCATCCGGGAGCTTCTAAAGCCTCGCTGGCGTGATGCCGATACGAGGTAAAAAGGATGGCTTACGTAGAGGCCGTGAACAGCGACGAGGTTAAGGGATGGGTAGAAACCGTGACGTCCCTGGGCCCGGAGGAGATAAGGGGCGGGGTGAGGGAAAGGGCCGAGGTTCCGCTGAACTTTACCTTGCCGGACGGAGTAAAACCGAAGAAGATGTTCCTAGACATCACGGTCAGCGGAGCCGCCGACAAGTGGAGGGTGTTCTTGGGAGAGTTCTCAGTGACTAAGGTGTTCAAGCCAGTCATGCAGAAGGAGTACAAGGGCGAGCTCCTCTCGAAGTTCGTCTTCGACGTGACCCCCATATCCCACATAGTCGTTAGCGACCCCACTTTGAGGGTGATTAACGAGAGCAGTTCGTCCCTGAGGCTCTTGCAGAGCAGCCTCTTCGTGTTCTACGAATACCCCGAGCTGGGGGAGCTGAGGTACAGCTATTACGTAACCTTGGAGCCCCACAAGAGCTTCTGGGGCCCGTTGGACCCCCAGAGGAGCGGCTACTTCTACGGCGTCTTCCGCGCGCGCCCCCGGGCAGAAGTGAAGCTCAAGGTCGGTGACTGCTTGGGCGAGTTCGTTGTAGAGGAGTTAAACGAGGTAGCCTCGGACTGCGAGAGGGCCAAGTCTTATTACGTCGAAGCGTCAGAAGAGGTAATCCCTTTGAGCTTCGTAGTGGGTTCCTACGTACTTAAACTGCCCAAGATAAAGATAGAGGAGGCCGAGTACTCGGACGGCAAAGTCCTCTTGAAGTTGAGGAACCTCGGCGACGACGCCGACGACGTGGTGGTGTTGATCTACGTCCCCGGCAAGCCGTTGGCTAGGACCTCCTTGGGCAAGCTCCCCTCCGGGGACGAGAGGGAGGTGGAGTTGAAGGTCGAGGCGAGCAAGGGCGTCACAGGGGCCATAGCGAGGGTGATATGGGTCAAGGGTAAGATGACCGAAGTGGCGGCGGAGAAGTTCGTCTCCTTTCAAGCCTTGTGAGCTTTGAGCATGCTCCTCACCTCTTCTTCGGAGATGGGGAAGGGGTACACGTCGGTGAAGCAGGCCACGCAGAGCTCCTCGAGGCCTATGGCCCTCCTCAGCCCTTCCACGCTCAAGTAGCCCACGCTGTCCGCGCCCCAGAGCTCGCTCAGCTCCTCCTCGCCCCTCTCCGCCGCGACCAGCTCCTCTCTAGAGGGGAAGTCTATCCCCATGTAACAAGGGGCCCTCACGGGGGGAGAGGCTATCCTCACGTGCACCTCCTCGGCCCCCTTCTCCTTTAAGAGTTTCACTATCCTCTTCATGGTGGTCCCCCTCACTATGCTGTCGTCCACCACCACTACCCTCTTCCCCTCCACCACCTCCTTAACTACCCCGTACTTCTTCATGGCTATTACCTCCCTTAGGCCTGGGGGCATTATGAAGCTCCTCCCCAAGTACCTATTCTTCACCAAGCCCTCGTCCAAGGGGATTCCCGAGCGCCTGGAGTAGCCTATCGCCGCGCTCCTCCCCGAGTCCGGGACCGGCAAGACCACGTCCGCGTCCGCGGGCTTCTCCTCGGCTAGTATCATTCCCATCCTAACCCTAGACACGTGGACGTTAACCCCGTTGAAGTAGCTCTCCGGCCTCTGGAAGTACACGTACTCGAAGGCGCAGTAGGCCTTCCTCCTGTCGTAACTTATTTTGGCTTCCTTGGTGGGGACCCCCTCCTCGAGCATGACCAGCTTGTTGGGCTCCAATTCCTCCCACGTCATGCCGATGTCCTCCAGCGCCGCGGTCTCGGAGGCCACATGGGGCCAGCGGTAGGCCAGCGGCCTGAAGCCCCAAGGGTCCCTCGCGACCAACACCCTCCCGTCGGCGGCGAGGGCGACCAAGCTGTAGCTCCCCTTCGCCCTCTCTAGCACCCTCCTGGCCGCCTCGAAGAGGTCCAACCCCTTAGTCTTCTCGTTAATGATGGATTTGATTAGGGCTTCCGCGTCCCACCGGGAGCTGGGCTCGAGGAACTTGAAGTTTATTATATTACCATTGAAGGCAAGGGCCAATTTCTTCGTTACGACAGGCTGAACCCTGGCGTAGCCGCCGGACGTGGAGTACCTCACGTGGCCTATCGCGGGCCCCTTGTGCGGGGCCTCCTTTATCGCGTCTTTTACTAGCCCCATCCCTCCCGAGAACTTGATCTCCCCGTCCTCGACCCAAGCGACGCCGGCGCTCTCTTGGCCTCTGTGCTGAAGGCCCTCTAGGAGCACGTAGACCTCGTCGGCCCACGGGGCCGCGGCCACGCCACACAATACATTTATACCCTACTGAGGGCCGCCCGCACGAATTATATCCTTAAACTGTAAGAGCTCCTCTCGAGCCTCCCGCCCTTGAGGGCGTAGAGGTCCACCTCCAAGGCGCCCTTGGACGGCCTAACTATCATGAACGTGGGGTCGCCCCCCAAGCTGCTCCCGCCCCAAGTGCCGGTCACCGAGCCGGGGTTGAGGTGGAGCACCCCCTTGTGTTCCTTGATTAGGGGCTTGTGTAAGTGGCCGTGTACTATTACCCTCGCCCCCCTCGAGAGGGCCATCGCGCTCAAGGCGTCCAAGTTCCCGCGGGGCCTCACTTGGTGCCCGTGGACGACCAACGCCTTAACGCCGTCGAGCTCCACCAAGGCTTCCTCCGGCAAGGGCAAGTAATCCATGTTCCCCCTCACCGCCTTTACCTCTTCCCCCAAGCCCTTGAGCCACTCCAGCACCTCCGGCCCTGTCAAGTCCCCAGCGTACAAGACTAGGTCGAAGGGGGCCTCGGAGGCCAGGAACTCCCTTATCTCCTTTGGTATTTCCCTCTCCCTATCCGGCACGTGGGCATCCGAAGCGATCAATACCTTCAACGCCCTCACCCCCTAACATGAGCTTAACCTTGGACAAGGTCCTCTGAGGGACACAAGGCTCCCCCGGGAAGAGGTCCCTTCCGGCGACGGGCGGGGGAGAGCGCTTAATAATGAGGGGCTCGGGGAGGGCCTCCGCGAGCGCCTCCAACCCCGGGTAGGGCTCGTGGGGGAAGACCCTAGCCCCCCTTCGGGCCAACAGCGCGGAGGCCAAGAGGCCCTTGAGGGGGTCCCGGTAGCTCACTCCGACCTCCCCCTCCACGCCGTAGGGAAGCCCCCCTACCCCTTCCCTTACGTCCCTCGAGGTGTAGACGTAAACCCTCTTCCTTATTTCTACGAAGATCGCCGTCCTAGGGCTCTTCAAGTCCACCGGAAGGCCCAAGGCTTCGCCCACCTTCGCGGCGAGCTCCACGCTGGTCAATGGGTACCTCTTGTCCCCCCTCTTGACCCTCACCGCCACCGGAGGCTCCGCCTTCACCACTTCGGCTATGGCCTCCACTAGCTCCTCCGGAGGCGCCTTCTCGAGGGCGAACGCGCGGGCCACGTGGTGGACCCCGGGCACCCTAGCGACTTCCGCGCTGAACGCCCCCTCCACCACTAACCTCCCGCCCTCGTGCTGGAGCCTTACCTCCAGCCCCCTCCTCTCGTGCCAGCGCCTTATCGAAGAGGCCAGCGCCCTCTCCATAAAACCTCTCTTCTTTCCCTTGAGGGCTATTTCGGAATAGGCTATCAGAAGGACGGTATCGGGAGACATGTCGCCTTCTGCCACTTGCGCATGAGCGTCCTACAAGTCTTACACATTAGGTAGCTCAGGTCTTCCGGGGTAGCCTTGTCCTCTGCGATGAGTTTGGCCATCAACTTAACTAGCTTGGACGCTTCGGGGTCGTTGAGTATCTCGTTTACTTTGTCCCACTTGCTCCTCTTGTCCTTCAAGTAGTTGCTAACCGTGGAGGCGGTGGTCCCTATCTTTTTAGCTATCACGTAGTTGCTCAAGTTGTAATGCTTGCTCAAGTAATATACCACGGCCGCCCTAATGGAGGGCAAGACCTCGCTGGCGGCCACCTCACAGTGGGGTCGCAACAACATACTCCAATTCCCATTATTAACCTACCGAACGCGACACTTCTTAAATTACTCTTTTGCGCTCCGAGCGGTGATATTTGGATGTCGTTCGGTATGGAGTGGACGCCGGAGGCGAGAGCTGGGCTCAGGGAAGCTCTGGCGGACATGAAAGGTCCGGTGGAGGCCCTAGTCTTCGTAGAGGAAGGCTGTGAGCCGTGCGAGGCTACGATAGAAATGATGCAAGTAATGAAGGAAGAGAGCCCTAAGGTGAACGGGAAGCCCTACTTCGACTACAAAGTCTTCTGGAGGGGGAAGGACGACGAGGCGTTCGACAAGTACAAGGTAGATAGGGTGCCCTCGGTCTTGTTGTTGGACGGCTACATCCGCTACACCGGCATCCCCGCGGGAGAGGAAGTGAAGGGCTTCGTAGAAACCGTAATAAGGATCTCTGAGAATGAGAGCGGCTTGGACGAGGAGACCAAGGAGGGGTTGAAGAAACTCAAGGGCTGTTACTACATCGAGAACGTGGTGACCCCCCAGTGCCCTTATTGCCCCTACGCCGCCTTACTAATTAATATGTTCGCCTTCGAGGCCAAGAAGCAAGGCAACCCGTGCGTGGTGGCAGACACAGTAGAGGCCTACGAGAACGAGGACATAGCTGACAAATACAACGTCATGAGCGTTCCGGCGATAGCGATAAACGGGAACGTGGAGTTCGTGGGAGTCCCCTACGAAGACGACTTGTTAGCCAAGCTGTTCGAGGTAGAGCCCAAGGGGCCTTGTGAGGACGAGGTGTGCTTCGTCAGGCCCTAAAAACATAATTTTTATCGTATCAAAACGTGAAAGAGGAAGGAGCTCACTGGGTCCCCTTGTGGTAATCCGGCTTTTCTCTGACGTCCAGCTCCAACGGCCTCGCCTTCCCGGAGGCCTCGTGCCTCTTGCGCAGCTTCCTTTCCTTCTCCTTCTTCTTCCACTTGTAGTTGTGGGTGCCCCTGAGGCCCCTGCTCTTGAGCAAGCCCCTCATCTTCCTTCCGGCGCTGGTCTTGCCCCTGAACACCCTTCCCCTGTGCTGCTTCTCGCATATCCACTTGAGCTCGGGGTCGCTGCATATAGCCGGGTGGTGGGGGTCCACTAGTATTACCTCGTACCACTCGTACTCGCCGTCCTCCGCCACCCAGTAGGAGTTCAGCACCTCCAAGCCGGGGTACTTCCTAGCCGCCCTCTCCTCGGCTATGAGCCTGGTGCTCTTGGCCGGGGCGTAGCCGTAAACGCCCATCCTCTTGGGCCTCCTGCCCTTGTTAGGCCTGGGCCTGTTGAGGCCGCCCTTCCTAACCCTCACTCTGACCACTACGACGCCTTGCTTCGCCTTGTACCCCAGCGCCCTGGCCCGGTCGAGCCTGGTGGGCTTTTCTATTCTGACTACCGCCGGCTCCCTCCTCCACTTTATGATCCTCTGCTTCATCAACTCCCCGTGCTCGCCGTCGAAGGGCCTCTTCCACTGCTCTCTCAGAAAGTGGTACAAGCCTCTGGCCATACTTTGTGCCCCCTGTACCCTCATGGGACGGTTTAAAACGCCTAATAACGCTCGATACATTTATTCCCGAATGTGGATCGCGAGGGGGAGACAAGTCTTGACGACGAAGATGACGCTGGGGCTGTACGACGGAGGCCCCTTCTACATATTGCTCACCAACCCCAACGCCTTGGAGGCGAACGTCAAGATATATTTGAAGGAAGATCCTGAGGTTAAGAAGGAGTTCAAGATGAGGCCTAGAGAGCACGCGACCGTAGAGCTTTCGTCCGAAGACGCCTTCAAGGGTAAAATAGGCACGGTAATGGTAGAGGCAGACGTGGGACTGATAATAGACTGGGGCGAGTACTTGTGTCCCAAGTGCAAGAGGGCCACCTTGGAACTGAAGCCCAAGAGGATAGACGAGGGCGAGGGCTTTGTGGTAGTCTACGAGTGGGTGTGCAAGAAGTGCGGTTACAGGGAGACCGAGGGTAAGCTGGTGGCGGTGAGGAGGGATGGAGGGGTGGAACTTACCTTCCAGCCTTCCAAGTGAGGGCGAGTCCCTAGAGCTCGCCAAGAAGGTCTTGGAACTGGGGTGGAAGAAGGGCGTATACGTGGAGGTAAACGTCCTCGGGGCCTCTAGGACCTCCGTGACGGCATCGGGGGAAGAGCACAAGGTCGTTCAAGGCCACTCGTGGTTGGCCGGAGTGAGGGTAGAGGGGTCCGGCTTAGCTTACACCACTTCGCCGGAGGGCTTGGTGGAGGCCTTCGAGAGGGCCTACAAGGCCTACAAGGCTTTGGGACCCTCCAAGCTCTACGAGCTGGGCCCCTTGGTGGATAGGGTCAGCCAGAGGCTGGAGCGCCCCCCGTGGGACGTGGACCTCGAGACCAAGGTGAAGGACGTCTTGGACGCGCTCAAGGAGGCCAAGGGGAAGGCAGTGGTTGCCTATAGGGAGGTTTACGGCTACAAGCTGTACGCCTCCTCCGACGGGAGGGAGGTCCTCCAGAGGCTCTCCTACTCCCTCCACGCGGCCAACGTGACCCTGGCGGAGGGAGGGAACAGGGGGAACGGCTACTGGAGCGTCGCCTCGAGGAAGGGCTACACTACTGACCCTCGGACGGCCGTGAGGGAGGCCGTTAGGAAGGCGGAGCTGCAGCTGAGGGGCAAGGGGCTGGAGCCCGGGCTCTGGGAGGTCGCGCTGGAGCCCCCGGCGATAGGGGTTATGGTCCACGAGGCGCTGGGCCACATGTCGGAGGCGGACCACGTGGCCTCTGGCTCCCCGCTCAAGAAGGGGGAGACCGTCGGGCCGGAGTTCTTGAACGTGAGCGACTCCCCGGGGCCCGAGGGGGAGTGGGGCTCCATATTCTACGACGACGAGGGCGTGAAGCCTAAGAAAGTCGAAATAGTCAAGGAAGGGAAGGTCAACGGGTTCTTGACGGACCGCAAGCACGCGGCCCTCTTGGGCCTCGAGCCCACAGGGAACGGGAGACAAGAGGACCCCTCCAAGCCCCCGATACCTAGGATGAGGGTAACTTACGTCGAGCCGGGCGACTGGAGGAGGGACGAGGTGTTGGGAGAGCTTAAGAGAGGAGTCTTGATAGTAGACACCTCCGGGGGTAACGCGGAGCTCGACGGAACGTTCTTCTTCATGAGCCAGGAGGCGTGGTACGTGGAGGGCGGGGAGCCCAAGTACCCGCTCAAGCCCCTAGGGATAGCTGGGAACGTCCTCGAGATGTTAAAGGAAGTGAAGGCGGTGGGCAACGAGTTGGCCTTCAGGCCGGGCACTTGCGGGAAGTGGGGCCAGTCGGTCCCGGTCAGCGTAGGAGGCCCCCTTACCTTAACCGCCCTCCGCCTCTCCCCGCCGGCGTGAAAGGGTGAGGGTCGCTTTCTTACCCCTAGGCTCTTACGAACAACACGGTCCCTTGCCCAAGGACTTAGATGCTAGGATAGCCTCGGCGGTCGCGAGGAGGCTCGCGGAGCTCCTAGGAGGGGAAGTCCTCCCCCCGCTCTACTACTCTTGCAGCTGGGAGTGGGAGGACTCGGTGAGCTTGAGGGTAGAGACCTTGGCCTCGGTCTTGAGGGACATAAATTTCTCATTAAAGAGGTTAGGCAAGGAGCTGGTGGTGGTCAACGCGCACGGCGGCAACTCCGGCTTGGTACAAGCGGTGGGGAGGCAAGAGGGCTTCTACGTAGTCGACTTCTGGAAGGCGTGCGGGATAAAGGTGGGCCACTGCGACGGCGCGGAGGTCTCGGTCGCCAAGGCCTTGGGGATGGAGCTCGAGGTGCCCGAGTACCGGAAGGGGTGGCCCGAGGGCAAGGTGAGCCTCCCCAAGCTCCCCGCAGGTTGCTGGGGCTTCGAGGGCGGAGACCTTGACGTAGAGAGTTGTATTAAAGAGATAGCCGAGGAGCTCAAGAACTTGCTTTTCGGTTAGTCAGGTCGTTAATTAAAATTTCGCCCTCCCCACGGAGCGAAAGCGGTGTGAAAGCGTGCTGAGGCTCGGAGCGCCGGCCAAGAGGCCGAAGGGAGGGGAGTTCGACGTCGTAGTGATAGGCGCGGGTCCCGGAGGGCTGACTGCCGCTATGTACGCTGCCAGGTTGGGGTTGAAGACGGTAGTCTTGGAGAAGGACAACAAGCCGGGGGGTAGGACCTCCCTAGCCCCCGTGGTCGAGGACTACCCCGGCATAGACAAGATAGGCGGCGAGGAGCTGGCCCAACGCTTCTTGAACCAAGCCACCAAGTTCGGGGCTCAAGTGGTGTTCGGGGAAAGGGTCGTGGACGCCGACTTCTCCAAGGAGGAGATGAAGGTGGTGAGGACCCACAAGGGGAGGGAATACAAGGCCCCCGCGGTGATCATAGCGACCGGCGTCTCCACTAAAGGCTTGGGCGTCAAGGGCGAGAAGGAGTACTTCGGCAAGGGCGTGAGCTACTGCGTAGTGTGCGACGCCCCCTTCTTCAAGGGCGAACCCATGGCCTTGGTGGGTTACGACGACCACGCGATGGAGGAGGCGGTCTACATGACCTCCCTCGCCAGCAAGGTATACATAGTAACTCACGGGAAGAAGATCGAAGCCTCCGAGTCTTACATGAGCGTGTTAAGGAACAACCCGAAGGTCGAAATACTTGAAGGAGCTAAGGTGAAGGAGATAGTGGGCGACGGCCAGAAGGTGACCGGGCTGGTGGTGGAGCTGCCGGACGGCACTACCAAGACCTTGCCGGTGAGGGCCGTGTTCATATCTTACGGCGAGGTCCCCAGCACCGAGATATTCAAGAAGGCTGGGGTGGAGGTGGACGAAAGGGGCTTCATAAAGATAGACCCCTACACTAGGACCAACGTGCCCGGAGTCTTCGCGGTGGGCGACGTGACCGGGATAGGCTTCCAGATAGTGATCGCCGCCGGCCACGGGGCCACCGCCGCCTTAGAGGCCTCGAAGTACGTGAAGAGGATCAAGAGGAAGGTAGCGGTCAAACAATAGCCTCTTTTAAGCGCGGGAAGAAGTAGACATTATAAGGCGTGTAGTTGGCGCTCAAGTTGGCCTGTTCGGCGGCCATCTCGAATATCCTCTTGTGTTTCCTCGGGAGCGTGTAAACTATCCTCTCGAACCGCGTCGCTATTACCTCTAGGGCCTTCCTCACCAAGTCAACGTAAATGGGGACCTCCTCCGGCGCAACCCTCTCCGGCGGGTAGTCGTAGTGGGCGCTGGGGAAGTAGACGTCGAAGAACCTAGGGACTATAACTAAGGGCTCACTCATGACGAACCTCCAGACGTCGTTGCCGTACTTGTTTATTATTGATTCTATCTTCTTGTACATGAAGCTGTCCCTGTAAGGCTTCACCTTCGAGCACGGGGTTATTAAGGCCACTTCCCCCGGGCCCATCTTGTCCAACAAGTAGCTGAACAAGAACTCGTGGTAGTCCTTGACGGTCGGGTGTAGGAAGAGCCAGTCGCCCTCCAGAACCACCTCTCCGGGCGTCGCGTACACCGTGTCCAGGTCGTACTCCCTCGCGAGGTAGAAGCCTATGGGAGTTACTACCTTAATTCCCTTAAAGTGTAAGTACTGGGGGTCCACTACCAGCGCCTTGAGGGCTAAGTCTAGTTCCCTTTCATTTATCCTCTCATCATTCATTAAGGATTCTGCTATATTCACGAGTTCGTCCTTGTATTTTGATGCTGTCTCCTTAGCCCTCCGCCACAGTTCCGCCCTGCACGCCTTCTTGTTGAGGCAAGCGACTAGGCTTTCCACGCCTTAACCCGTTGAGAGTATAGGCCAACGACCCTATCCTCCTAGAGAGGGATAGTGATACTATCAGTAGGACGAAAGTAGCACCAACCACCCCGACCTCCGGGACCCCCCACTCGCCCGAGATCGCGCACCCGAGCCAGCCCACCAAGGCTCCGGAGGCGTAGGTGGCTTCGAAGTTCCTCTCCACTTCCCTCAGCCCGGACCTCAAGCTGAAGGTCGCCGGGAGGATTAACAGCACTTGAGAACTCAATAGGCCGACAGTAAACGAGGCGAAAGAAGTCCCCAAAACCATAAAGAAGAATAAGAGCCAAGCCCAGAGCAGAGGCCTCTTCGCAGTAACTTTGAGGTACTCGTAATCAAACATGACTGCGGCTAACTGTAGTTTAAACGCACTACCTACCAGCATAATTGTAATAGCTATCGCTGCTAAGAAGTAGGAGCTGAGCTCGTCTACGGTCCAAAGGGAGCCAGAAAGGGACATCATGGCTTGTGCGGCAGCTTCTGGGCTGGCGTAGGCCATGCCTATGCTGGCGAGTATTAGGAGCGTCGCGACCGCTTCAGAAACCTCTTCCAAGCCCGAGCTCACGAACTTCTTCGCGAACACGAGAGCTATTATGGAACTGACCAGAACGTCCAACACGAAGGCGTGAGCCACATCTATGGACAAGACGAACGAGGCTATAGATAAGAAGAAGCCCAATAAGACGGAGGCTAGAAAGGGGCTTACGAGGTCCATGCAGACCACGCTGCACCCGATGGCGCCAGAGAGGGACGCCAAGGAGAAGGTGGCCAAGGCCGTGGGTAGGGGGAGCGTGGCCAATAGTATAGTCGTAGCGATGGCTATCTCCGTTATCATTTCTCTCCGCTCAGCGCTTCGCACGTGAGCTTTAAGTATTCATGGAAGGTCTCTACGGGGGGGTTCAGCAAGTACACCTTCACTACCGGCTTGCCCAGCCTGTGCGCTTGGGCTATCATGTACTTGGCGGCCGGCGTATTGGAGCTGACGTCAGAGACCACCAGCATGTCAGCGTCTTTGAGCGCTTCCACGCCCTTCTTCATTTGCAGCCCGCTGACGGAGGCAGGCCCCTTCTCCATCACTACGAACTTCGTGACGACGCCGAAGTTGTAGATTATGTACTGTTCACCGGGCAACATCACGACCGCGCTCTTGTCCCCGGCGAAACACTCCTCTAGGATTTCTCTGGATTTCTTAAGTTCCTCTATGAAGGAGTTAACGTACTTGGCACAGGAGCTCGGCTCAACCTCGCACGCGTGGGCGCTCACTTGGGACATCAGCAAGAACGCGTTAGGGGCGTAGAGCCACCAACCGTGGGGGTTCAAGTCCCCGTTGGGTAGCCTTAATATCGCGAAGCCAAGCTTGCTTAAGGCGGCCCCGGGAGTGCCGGGCACCGGCTCGGGAACGTTGCCGGCGCCCCTCCTCTCGGCCAACTGCCTCTCGAAGGGCCAGTGGACCGTGTTGACGAACACGTCCGCTCGAAGCGCTTCCTCTATTTGAGCGGCGGTGGGCTTCCAGAACAGCGGCGAGGCCCCCGGGGGGACCAGGTAAGTCACCTCACCTACCACGGGCTTCACTACAATTGCTAGCGACTTCACTGTGGCTACCACGCTCAACGGAAAAACCGCTTGGGCAAGTAAGAGAGCTGCTACGAACGCCTTTCTCATCATGGAGATTTGCCCAGGTGAAGGAGCATCTTGAGGGCGTCTTTAAGTATTTCTGCATGGTCGAAGGCCAGGTCCTCCCAAGGTACCTCCGACAGCTCGAACCACTTGGCCTCCGCTGCGTCCGTAGACGCTTTGGGCTCTAAGTTGCCCTTCGGCGCGGCCAAGAAGGCCACGCTGACGTAGTGCCCCCTCGGGTCTCTGTTGGGGTCGGAGTAGACCGACACTAAAGTTACCAGTTCAGCCTCTATCCCGGTCTCCTCCTTGAGCTCTCTCAGGGCCGCTTCCTCCACGCGCTCTCCGCACTCCACCCTGCCCCCGGGCAAGGCCCACTTGCCCTTGAAGGGCTCGGCCCCCCTCTTAACGAGCAAGACCTTTCCTTCGTGAAATACTACCACGTCCACCGTGAGCACCGGGCAGCACTCCAAGCGCGTACCCTCGCGCTAGATGGGTCAAGCGTTTTATTGAGCGGAGCCCTCAAGGCCTGTCAAAAACGGCCCCTCCGAGCCGGCGCGGGGCCCAACTTTGGAGAGCTTGGAGAGGCTTTACGACGCGCTGGAGCGCGACGAGCTCAACGCTTTCATAACCTTGCGCCCCCGCGAGGAAGTCCTCAGAGAGGCGAGGTCCCTGCTGGAGAGGGGCCTGAGGCCAAAGCCCGTCACGATCAAGGACAACATAAGCACGAAGGGAATTAGGACCACCGCGGGCTCCTTAATGCTGAAGGATTACGTACCTCCCTTCGACGCGACCGTAATTAAGAGGTTAAAGGAGAGAGGCTACGTAATAGTAGGAAAGACCAACATGGACGAGTTCGGAATGGGCAGCACCGGTGAGAACAGCGCCTTCGGGCCCACCAAGAACCCCTTGGACCCGGCCAAAGTGCCGGGGGGCTCTTCCTCGGGGGCCGGCGCGGCCGCTAGGAGGTACTCCCTCCCGGGGCTGGGGAGCGACACGGGGGGCTCAGTAAGGGCTCCGGCGGCTTGGTGCTCCGCCTTCGGCTTGAAGCCCACCTACGGGGCGGTCTCGCGTTACGGGCTTATCCCCTACGCGGACTCGCTCGAGCAGATCTCCCCCATAGGCCCCACCGTCAAGAGCGTCGAGGAGCTCTTGGACGTTATAGCCGGTTACGACGAGATGGACGGGACGACCGTGAAACGGGAGCTGCGTGTGAAGGGCTGTAGCGAGAAGGGGGTGGAGGGCCTAAAGCTCTTCGTCCCGTCTAACGCTCTGGAATACGTCGATAACGACGTCAAAGCTGAGTTCAACGCCGCCTTGAGGAAGTTGAGCTCCGAGGGGGCAGAAGTAGAGGAGGGCCAGCTGCCCGAGCTCGAGGCCGCCTTGCCGGCGTACTACACAATAGCTATGGCGGAGGCGTCCAGCAACCTGTCCCGGTACGACGGCATAAGGTACGGCCTAAGGGACGAAGACCTCCCGCCCATAACTGAGAACTTCTACGAGTACGTCTCGGAGGTACGCGGGAAGTACTTCGGCTGGGAGGTGAAGAGGAGGATAGTCGCCGGCGCGACGGTGCTCTCCGCCGGTTACAGCGAGGAGCTGTACTTGAAGGCTTTGAAGGCTAGGAGGAAGATAAGCGAACGCATATACGAGATAACCGAGGAAAGGCTCATAGTTACCCCCACCATGCCGGTCAAGCCGCCTAGCCTGGCCTCGGCCAGGTCGCCCAAGGAGCTCTTCGCAATGGACGTCTTAACGGTCTTCGCCAACCTCGCGGGCGTGCCCGCGGGGAGCGCGCCGGTGGGCGAGGGAGTGGGCCTCCAAGTGGTGGGACCGAGGTGGGGCGAGTGCGAGGTGTTGAGGGTTATGGGGACCTTCGAGAGGAAGGTTGACGCGCCGTGGCTTTAGGCTCTCCACTTAAAGGTCCGGTCACCCCTCCCCGAGTACAGCCCCAGTCATCGCCGCGACACACCTCATAGCCTCCCTTAAAGCCTTCTTGTGGGCCCTCTCCACGTGAAGGCCCAAGCTCGCCCCGACCACGGCCCTCTTCAGCTCCCTCCTCCCTACGGCCTCCGGCAAGAACGCTAAGGAGCCCAAGTCGAGCAGCTCTATGAACGCCAGAGAGGGCGAGCTCTCGAGCTCCCTCAAGGCCACTTCTATCGCGTTGAACAAGGTCTCCGCCTCCCTGGGCGACCGGTCCCTCTCGGCCTCCACGAGCCTCTCGACGTCGTCCTTGGCGGCGTCCAACCAGTAGGAGCCGTATTCTTGTACGTACTTAACTGCGACCGCTATCGTCTGGAGGGCGTTCTTGCACGCGTGGTAGAGCGCGAGCTCGAACGGGAGCTCGTTATACGGCTCCAGGGGGACTTGAGTTAGAGAGCGCTTGAGGCCCAACAGCATGCTCTCGCAAAGCTTACTACTTGAGGTTTATCGGGTTTTTACTTATATAATAAGCTTTTGTTCTCCGGCCTCCTTTTAACGCTCCATGGCGCGCCGAGAGGGGGCCGAACTTGGAGGGCTTCGCCTACGGGAAAAAGACGTTATTAATTTCCTTACTCAGCACCACGGCGTTCGCAGCGGTCCTATCCTTTTTCCCCCAGTACTACGTCTACTTAATACTGGCATACTTCGTAATAATGCCAATTATAATGGTAAAGTTTATGTCAAAGCAGATCAAGGAGATGAGGGCCCCGGGGAGCGGCAAGACCCTAATGGAGGAGGACGCCAAGGAGCTCTTCGACAAGGACCCCCAAGGAGACATAATACTGAAGGCGCAGATGAAGCAGAACGCGCTAGGGATGGTACCATTCCTAATATTAATAGCTCTAGCTTTCACTTTGTGGCCAGCCATACTGCATTTGGAAGAGCCTTGGCTCCGCTTTATAGCAATATTCGCTTACTTCGAGAGCTACACCCTGCTGAACTACTTCTTGAACAAGTATAACTTAAAGAATATGAAGAAGGTGCCGAGACCCGTGTATCAATACAAGGTAACGGATAAGGGTATCCAAATCAAGCCCTTCGGCGGCATAACCTTCCCGCTCAAAGGGTATTCGATAAAGTTGGTCAAGGAGAGCAGCGCAGTTGACTTGGTGTCTAAGGAGGACGGCAAGCCCAGCTACCGGCTCTACGCTAAGGAGCCCGAAAGGCTTTACGACGTCTTGCGGAGGCTAGGCGGGGTTGAAGAAGCTTAAGGTCATACTGCTCGAGTCCCCCCTAGAGCTGGCGCCTCCCTCTTGGCCCTACGGGCCGCTGATAGACAAGAGGTACCACTACCACAAGCTCTCCGCCTTTACGAGGAAGTGGAAGAGGGGGAGGCCGGACATAGTCCACACGACGCTGCTGGTCTTACTGGACTCGCTGTTAAACGCCAACGGCAGCTTGGAAGTGTACGTACATACCTTAGACGGCAAGGTTTACTACGTGAGCCCCGAGGAGAGGCTCCCCAAGCACTACGACGCCTTCAAGCAGATAATGGCCCAGCTCCTCCAGCGAGGCAAGGTCCCTCCCGAGGGGGAGCCGCTCATGTGGCTCGCGTACGAGAGCCTCTCGGACTTCGTGAAGGAACACGGAAAAATCATCCTGCTGTGGGAAAAGGGAGAGCCGAGGAGGTTCAAGGAAATAGCCTCAGAAGCCTTGGAGACCGGGGCCCCCGTGGGCATAGGCGCCTTCCCGAGGGGAGATTTCGAGAAGAGTACCTTGAGGAAGTCCGCTAAGAGGTACTCCGTGTTCGGCGGGAGGCCGTTGAAGGCTTGGACCGTAGCCTATAAGTTGGTGTGCGCAGCCGAAGAGCTCCTAGGGCTGGAATAATACCTCAAGCCCCTCCGATAGCTGGGGGTCCGAGCTTTGGGCGTGGCCTACTTGTTCGTCTACGGCACGCTCATGCGCGGCTGCCCGCTTCACGACGCGCTCAAGGAGGCGGGCGCGACGTTCGCCTCCCTCGCGGTCACCGCGGACCGCCACGCGCTCTACGAGGTTAGGTCCGGCAACGAGCGCTACCCGGCGATGTTGTTGGGCGGGGGAGAGCACTACGTTGCTGGGGAGCTCTACTTGATCCCCGAGGAGGGCTTGGATAAGTTGGACGTACTCGAAGGCGTCGTCGAGGGCGAGTACAAGAGGGAGAAGGTCAGAGTGAAGAGGGAGGACACGGGCCAAGTGGTGGAGGCTTACGCTTACGTGATAGATCCAGAGTTCCTCGAGAAGCTGATTTTGGAGGGGAGGGCGAAGTTGGTCACGTCCCTAGAAGGGGACTTAGTGCGCTGGAAGTGCTAAAACCCTTACGCCGGACGCGCAACGGGCACGGCCTTGAAGGCGCTGGTCTGGGTCGCCGTAGGGGGCGCTCTGGGAGCCATAGTGAGGTACTTCTTCTACAAGTTCGTCCCCCAGGTCTATGACTTCCCCCTAGCCACCTTTTTGGTAAACGTAGTTGCGAGCTTTTTGCTCGGCTTCATTATCGGCGCGTTCGAGGCCAAGCCTTGGGGACAGCAGCTGAAGCTCGCCCTCGCCACAGGCTTCTGCGGGGCGTTGAGCACCTTCTCCACCTTCGCTGCTGATAACTACATCTTATTGAGGAGTTCCAAGTACATAACTGCCTTCGTTTACACTGCGGTCAGCGTGGGCTTGGGCATAGTCTCGGTCGCTCTGGGGGAGGACTTGGCTCAGCGCTTGCTCAAGTAGTACAAGATCCTATTCTTTAGGGGTAAGCTGGCCCACCGGGGGCCTTCGACCCAGAGCTTCTCGCCGTCGTACTTCACCATCAGCCTCTTCTTCCCCTCCGAGTTCTCCAAGGTACAGTAGGTTATGATCTTGTTAACCTTTACTAGCGTTCTCTCAATCCTTATGTAGCCTATCTTCCCCCTCAAGTCCCTTCCGGCCCTCTCGAGCGCCTCTAGGTACTCCTCTACCTCTTTCCGCGTGAAGGGCAAGGACTTCCCGGCGGAGTAAAGACCTCGGGACGTTACAAAAGCTCCGGGGTCGGATTGTGGTCCACCGGAAGCGCGTGGAGGTCGTGACCGACTTGATAGCGGAGGCTTTGGAGGAGGGCTGGGACAGGGAAAGGCTCAAGAAGGAGATGTACAAGAGGTACGAAGAACACGGCATATCTCCCCTGAGGGGCATCGCCCTCCCCCCAGACATATTGGACAAAGAACTGGCCACTGTGTACGTGATATCCAAGTACGGCTTAGGTCTGGACGAGGAGTTGCGAGACCTGTTAGAGTTCGAGAGGAAGCTCGAGAGGGCTGCGGAAGCTATCCTCGAGAAGGGTAAGGACGCGAGGGAGCAAGTGACCTCGGAGCTCGGGCCTATAGACAGCAACTTGCTCTCCAGGATATTCAGAGTGGTCTTCACTTCAGTAGTGCTCGGGTTCAAAGACGAAGAGGAGCTCATAAGGCTCTTGCACAGAGCGTTGGAAACGTTCCCCGACATGGAGAATACGATAAGGAAGTACGCCAGGTTCTACGTAGCCTTTAGGGTTGCAGAAGCTATAGCGAAAGGGGAAGTTAGGAGTAGGATGGAAAAGGAGGCCTTGAAACAGTCCTTAGCGTTGAGAGTCGGGCTTCCAAAAGTAATTCCGGACGACAACTACATCTACAAGATAGCGAAAGAAGTCTTCAAAATCCCCGAGGAGAGGCTCCGTAAGGTCCTCAAGGTCAAGGAGGGGTGACGAGGTGAAGGAGGCGCTCGAGTGGTACGAAGAGATGCACCGGAAGTGCGACTTCCGCGGGAAGTGGGTGATTAGGGAGGAGGCGGAGACCGACCCCAAGTACGGCAAGGAGCCGTGGAAGAGGGACGTGAAGGAGCTGGTGGAGCTCGGCGTGGTGAACTTGGACAAGCCGCCCGGCCCGACCTCCCACGAGGTGGTGGCGTGGATAAAGAGGATGTTCGGGTTGGAGAGGGCCGGCCACGGGGGGACCCTCGACCCCAAGGTAACCGGCGTCCTGCCGGTGGCCCTAGCGGAGGCAACTAAGGTCATCCACTACGTGATGCTCTCTGGCAAAGAGTACGTGATGGTGATACAGTTCCACGACGCCGTTAAGGAAGAGGAGGTCATCGAGAACTTGAAGTACTTGGTGGGGGAGATATACCAAAGGCCCCCTCTGAGGAGCAGCGTTAAGAGGCAGTTGAGAACCAAGAAGGTGTATTACATACACGTCTTGGAGTTCTGGCCCGAGAGGAGGATGGCCTTAGTGAGGGTCGGCTCGGAGAGCGGAACTTACATGAGAAAGCTCGCCCACGACTTGGGCTTGCTCGTGGGAACGGGGGCCCACATGAGGGAGCTCAGGAGGACCCGGAGCGGCCCCTTCCACGAGGATTGGAACTTGGTTCGGATGCAAGACTTAAGCGAGGCTAAATTCTTATACGACAACTACGGCGACGACAGCCTCTTGAAGAAGTATATAATGCCTTGTGAAGTAGCCACTTGTCATATGCCAAAGATAATGATCAAGGACGGCGCTGTGGACGCGGTGGCCCACGGCGCCAACGTCTCGATAAGGGGCGTTGCGGCGCTCACCGACAACATGAAGAAGGGGGACGTAGTGGCGGTGGTTAGCCTAAAGGGGGAGCTAGTGGCAATAGCACAAGCTCTGGTCTCTTCGCAAGAGGCCTTAAAAATGGAGAAGGGTTGGGTGGCGAAGACCAAGAGAGTGATAATGAAGCCCGGAACGTACCCGGACGTTTGGAGGAAGAAGAAGGCCTCACAGCAAGAAGGGGGCTAAGGCCCTCTTGAGCGCGGCCAGCTTGTGCTCGGTCTCCTCCCACTCCTTTAGGGGTACGGAATAGTAAACTATCCCCGCCCCGGCTTGGGCCCTCAGCAGCCCGGACCTCGCGAAGAAGCTCCTTATGGTTATTGCGAACTCCGCCTCCCCGCCGCTCACGAAGCCCACGGCCCCGGCGTAGGGACCTCTTCTCAACGTCTCCAAGTTCCCTATGATCTCCATGGCAGCAGGCTTGGGGGCGCCGCTGACCGTGCCGGCGGGGAAGGTAGCGGCCAAGACGTCCTCGGGCCCGAAGAGAGGGTCGAGCTCGCTCTCTACTTTGCTCACTAAGTGTTGCACGTGGCTGTACTTCTCCACGTACATCATGTTAGTTACTCTGACCGTCCCCGGTCTCGACACCTTGCCCAAGTCGTTCCTCGCCAAGTCAACTAACATCAAGTGTTCGGCCCTCTCCTTGGGGTCTGACTTCAAGTCCTCCTCAAGTCTCAAGTCCTCCCACTCGTCCTTCCCCCTAGGGCGGGTGCCGGCTATGGGGAAGGTCTCCGCCCTCCCGCGCTCAACCCGGAACAAGAGCTCCGGCGAGCTCCCCAACACCTCGCCGCTCTTCATTCTCAAGTGGAACATGTAGGGCGACGGGTTAATTCTCCTCAACTCGAAGTAGAGCCTCCTCAAGTCCCCCTCGTAACGGTAGGTGTAGGACTTTGAGATGACCACTTGTATGGCTTCTCCCTCCTCCTCTAACCTCCTCACCTCCTCTACCCACTTCACGAAGACGTCCTTAGGAACGTCGAGCCTCTCGTCGAAAACTTTGAGCTCGGAGGGCTCGCCGACCCCGAGCTCGTCCTTGTTGACCCCGCAGAGGGAGGCGTGGCCAAGCACGTGGTCGTAGACGACGAACTTCTTTGGCACGACGAACTCGCCCCAAGGCCACCCCATGTCGTTAGCTCCCTTGTGCTTGACCCCCTCCCACGCCTCCACGGCTTCGTAGCTGACGTAGCCTATCGGGCCCCCCTTGTACAAGGTCCCCGTGTCCGCGTCCCCGCCCCTCAGCTCCCTCAACGCTTCCCTGACGTCCTCGCCTTCTTTGACGATTACGTCTACCTCCGGCTCCCACGCGACCAAGCTCAGACGCGCCTTGGTCTCGCCGCCGGCAGCGCTCTCCAATATTAAGGAAGGACCTTCCAAGGACGAGAAGAGCTCCGCGGGCTTGGGCACCGAGGAGAGCGGGAGCCTCTCACAGCGCGAGGCCGATCACCTCTGCTACCTTCATTACCTTCTCGGGGTCCTTGACGCCGGGTTTAACCTCTACCCCGCTGCTGACGTCTATTAAGTCGGGCTTGAAGAGGGCCACGACCTCCTTGACGTTCTCTGGCGTCACCTTGCCGGCGACCCCCACCTTGGTCCACCGAGCGCCCCACGAGACGAACTTCTCTTCGAAACTCTTCTTGTCCCACAAGACGTATTCGGCCCCCGCGTACTTGAAGGGGGTTGCCCTCAGCGGGGCCACCGCGACCGAGACGCCGTAGCCCTCTAGGAGGAGCTTCGCCCTCAAGAAGGAGGACTCGTCCCCCCAGTGGAGCTGAACCACCTTAACTCCCGAGTTAAGCACCTTGTCCAAGTCCAAGGGCTTTCTCGCGTCCACCACCCCGACGGGCTTTACGTGGGAGGGGAGTACCGAGGCCACGTCCCGCGCGGCCTCCGGCCCCACGAGCCTCGGGGAGGGGGCGTCTATTATCACGCCCACGTAGCTCGCCCCGGCCTCTACGGCCACCTCGGCGTCCTCGGGGTTCGTGACCCCACACACCTTTAGCTCCGGCAAGCCCTCACCTCCGGCAAGCGACGCTTTGAGGCTAAAGGCTGTGGCAACGGGCTTCGGCGGGATATCGCTCGTAGCCGAGTGCGGCGAACCCTTCGCCTTGGACGCCGGGGTGGAGCCCGGCGTGGACAAGGTAATCTTGACCCACGCCCACTTGGACCACAGCTTAATGGCCCCTGGCAAGGAGGTCTACGCCACGCTCCCAACGCTTGCCTTGGCAAAGGAGTTGTGGTTGGACGCCAAGTCCCTCAACCCGGACCTCCCTTGGGAGGCGACTGACGTCCAGAAGACCTTGAACTCGTCCTTCCGGGTGCCTTACGGGAGACCCTTCAAGGTAGGGGATGCGACGGTCACTCTGTTCAACGCGGGCCACGTGTTGGGGAGCGCGATGGTGTTGGTGGAGTGTGAGGGGAAGAGGCTCCTCTACACCGGCGACTTGGGGACCTCGAGCTTCTTGCTAGACCACTGGTCGAAGGAGGTGCCACAGGCGGACGTGTTGGTGACGGAGAGCAGCTACTTGTGTAAGGATAGACCATCTGCGAAGAAGGAGTGGTCGAGGCTCTTGTACTTCTTAAAGCAGAGGCTGCGGGAGGGGCCGGTGCTGATAGCGGCCAACGCAGTGGGAAAGGTTCAAGAGGTCATTAAGTTTCTTATGAACTATAAAGAACAGATAGGGTTGAATGCAGTCATAGTCGAGGGTATGGGCTTCCGCGCTACGAAGATATACGACGAAATGATTGAGTATTTGAAGGAAAGCGAGGTGACGGCGTGGTTGAACGGGAACAGGAGGAGGCTAACGGACTTCGTAACTTTCCCGTCTTCTTTAAGAGAGAGGTTGGACATGGCGAGGCCCGGCACGGCGGTGGTCGCGCCTTCCGGCTCCCTGAGCGGGGGCATGAGCGTCTGGTGGGCGCTCAAGGGGGTGCCGTACGTCTTGTTGGGCCACGTGTTCGAGCCGGCCTCCTCCCTCCTAGCGGGCGGGGAGGTAACGTTGAAGGACCCCTTGGGCAACGAGGGCGTCGTGAGGCCGCCGGAGCTGCACTTGCAGATCTCCAGGCACGCGACGAGGCAAGAGCTCTTGCAATTTATCTCCCTTACAAAGGCCAAGGAAGTCTACTTGGTCCACGGGGACGAGGAGTGTAGGAGCGAGGCAGAGCGCATGGGCTTTCACAACCTAAAGGACGGGGAGGAGCTCACATTCTAGCCGGCGCCTCCACCCCCAACAGCCACAGCCCCCTCCTTATCGTGTTCGCCACTGCCTTCACCAAGGCCAACTTTAGGTTTCTCAGGCCTTCGTCCGGCTCCTTCGCGACGGGCTCTTTGTGGTAGAACTCGTTGAACTTGTCCGCCAAGGAGAGCAAGTACGTCGCTATTAGGTCCGGCTTTAAGTCCTCTGCTGCCTTCCTCGCGACCTCGGGAAACTCCGCTATACTCAATATCATGTCCTTGTACTTCTCCGCCTTGGAGTAGTCCGCCCTCTCCAAGTCCGGCTCCCCGCCCTTCCGGAGTATCCCCACGGCCCTAGCGTAGGTGTACTGGAGGTAGGGGGCAGAGTTCCTCTCGAAGTTCAAGACCTCCTCCCACTTAAACGTTATGGGTTTTTCTGGAGACACCGAGACCATTGCGAACTTCACAGCTCCCACGGCTACCTTCTTGACGACCTCGTCCACGTCCTCGGCCTCGCTCCTCCCCTCTACGAGCTCCCTCACCCTCCTCTCCGCCTCGTCCAACAACCAGTCCAAGGTTATCATCCTCCCCCTCCTGCCGCTCATCTTCATTCCGGGAACGTTCACCATTTCGTATGCGTAGTGGATCAAGTTCTCAGCGTACTCCTTGAAGCCGAGCTCCCAGAGGGCCAGCCTCAGCTGGATCTGGGGGAGCCTCTGCTCGGCGGCTATCACGTTTATCACCCTATCCGCCCTGAACTCTTCGAACTTCTTTATCGTGTAGGCAATATCCCTCGTGGTGTAGAGCGTAGTCCCGTCAGACCTCTTGAGGACCAGCGGGGGTATCTGGAGGCCCTTGGGTATTCTTAACCTCCTCCGGACCTCGTCGTTCAAGTTCTTGAAGACCATCACAAGGGCCCCGTCCTTTTCGATTACCAAGCCCTTCTCCTTTGCCATGTTTATTATCTTATCAACCTCGCCGCTCCAAACCAAGTCGCTCTCCCAGTCCCACTTGTCCACATTCACTCCGACCCTCTCCATAGTCTCTTTGAACCCTTTCAACACTTCATTAACTACCTTCCTGAAGGTTTCCTTCACCTCCGGGTCACCCTCTTCGTACTTCTTCATTAGTTCCGAGACCTTGGCCTCTGGGTCCTCGTCGTCGAACTTCTCTTTCATCTCCCTCACTATTTCCGGCCACTTGCTCTCGAGCTCTTTCAGCACCTCTTCCCACTCCTTCTTCTCATCGTCGCCCTTCGAGGGCGAGTTCAGCTCCACGAGGGCGTTCGCTACGCTGTAGACTTTCCCGTACCAGTGGTCCGGCTTCTCCCCTTCCGGGGGCTCAAGCCTTCCGAGCTTCAACAGCCCGTAAACCAACACGGCCACTTGTCTCCCCATGTCGTTTATGTAGAACCGGGACTGCACGTCGGCTCCCCAGTTCTTCAGTATCCTGACCAAAGAATCGCCCAGGAACATGTTCCTTGCATGCCCGACGTGTAAGGGGTGCACGGGGTTGGCCGAGGTGTGCTCTACGACGAGGCGCCCGCTGAAGGACCACTTGCCGTAGTCCTCTCTGGAGGCCTCTCGGAGCGCCCTCTCCGCCAACCAAGACGGCTCCAACTCTACGTTCAAGAACCCCCCTATGGCTTTAACCTCCTTGACGCCGGCCAACCTCCCTTCTATCTCCCCCTTCAGCTCCGACGTGAGCTCCTCGGGTCTGAGTCCCAACTTCTTCGCGTATCTGAAGAGCGAGACTCCCAAGTCGCCCATCTCTGGACTGGGGGGCCTCCCGGCCAGCCTCTCCAGCTCTTCCTCTTCTACCTCAAGCCCCCTCCTCTTCAGTGCCTCAGCAATTAGCTTTAGAAAATTCGACTTCGTCTCGCTCAAAACGTACAAGCATTTTCCCCCGCGACGGGCGATTGAAACTTAAAGGCTTATGACGACTCGCGCCCGAGGCCCAGTGAAGAGTACTCCCGGAGCTGAAGGGTGAGGAGAAGGCATTTGTCTGAGGGATGAGCGGGATTGCACGTCCCGGAGCGGTGACGAACCTCCACCGGCGGCGACCGGTTCCGTACATTGAGAAACCTTTCTACTTACTTAAATATCGCTCCCCAAGGAAACTACTCTGGGTATCGGGGTTTGGCGGCTGAGACGCCCTTGAAGATAGTATTGAACGAGATGATAAGGGTAGAGGGCATAAGGGCAGTGCTGGTGGTCTCCAAGGATGGCTTCCTGATCGACTACGTATCTCAAATGGGGAAGGAGATAGACCCCGAAAGCGTCGCGGCGATGGTGGTGAGCGTTTACGGCGCCCTACAGAGGTTCGCCGAGGAGTTCAACCTAGGAGAGATGGACATGGCCACTGCCGAGTACAGCCGAAACATGATGCTCCTCACCGACATAGGCGACGCTATGGTAGTCGTGATCACTGACAGAACTGCGCTGCTGGGCAGGATAAGGTACGAATTGAAGAAGCAGAAGGACAGGCTCAAAGCCGCGCTGGCCGCCTAGCCCGGGGGAGGGGCATGAGTTACGAGGAAGAACCTTTCCTTTTTGGGGAGAGCGAGACCACGGAGGAGGCCCCGCTCGTAGAGGAGGAAGAGGGAACCAAGGCTCCCACGACGGAGCGCTTCCCGCTGGAAGCCTACGAGATCTCGGTGGAGCTAGCCGACCTGTGGGACGGCGCCATAGAGGGTAAGGTCAGCTTAGAAGAGTTGAAGGAAACCATGCAAGCTCTCCAGTCCCTCGTCTCTACCGGGAGGAGGCGGAGGCGGAGGAGGTGAGGCCCCTAAGGGTGCAAGCTCTGAGGGCCGGAATGATGAACCGGTCTTAAGGCCGATCCGCGCAACACAAAAAATCCTCCTCCTCTTCTCTCGCCGGGTCCTAATCATGCCGAAAACCATGGCAGAGAAGATACTCGGCAGGGCCAGCGGCAAGGACGTGAGTCCCGGAGAGATCGTAGAGGCCAATGTGGACTTAGCCATGGTTCACGACTTGACCGGCCCCCACGTGGTGGAGGTGGTTGAGGAGATAGCGGGGGAGGTTAGGGTCTGGGACCCCGACAAGGTCGCCATAATATTCGACCACCACGTGCCCGCCGACAAGATAAGGGCGGCGGAGCTCCAAGCGATAATGAGGAAGGTGGCTAGGAAGCTCGGCATAAAGAAGTTCCACGACGTGGGGAGAGGGGGGATTTGCCACCAAGTGTTGGTGGAGGAGCGCTACGCGAGGCCCGGGATGCTGATAGTAGGCGCGGACTCCCACACGGTGACCTCCGGGGCGGTGGGGGCCTTCGCGACTGGTATCGGGGCGAGCGACATGGCCATGGTCTGGCTCACGGGCAAGCTCTGGTTCAAGGTGCCCGAGTCTATAAAAGTCAACGTTACGGGCGAGCTGCCCAAGGGCGTCTACGCGAAGGACGTAATACTTCATATAATAGGCACCGTAACCGTTGACGGCGCCACTTACAAGGCCGTGGAGTACCACGGAGACACAATCAAGAGGATGAACATAGCAGACAGGATGACGCTGGCCAACATGAGCGTTGAGATGGGCGCCAAGGCAGGCATGGTCCCCGCAGACGAGGTTACGGTCAAGTTCTTCGAGGAGGCCGGCATAAGCGTTAAGCCCTTCGGCCCCGACCCGGGAGCTCAGTACGAGGACGTTTGGGAGTTCGACGTGAGTAAGCTGGAACCTCAAGTGGCGGTGCCCCACAGCGTGGACAACGTCGTCGCGGTGGGCGAGGTGGAGGGAACTCCCATCGACCAAGCCTTCATAGGCAGCTGCACCAACGGGCGTTACGAGGACTTCGTGGAGGCGGCGAAGATACTGAAGGGGAGGAAGGTAGCTCCCGGGGTTAGGTGCATAGCCATACCCGCCTCCTTGAAGCAGTACATGAGGCTACTCAAGGAAGGCATAATTGACATCTTAACCGAGGCGGGCTGCTTCGTCGCCCACAGCACTTGTGGTCCGTGCCTCGGAGGACACTTAGGGGTGTTGGGGCCCGGCGAGGTGGCGATATCCTCCAGCAACAGGAACTTCAAGGGCAGGATGGGCCACCCGGAGAGCAAGGTCTACTTAGCTAGCCCCGCCACCGTAGCGGCAAGCGCGGTGGAGGGCAAGATAGCTGACCCGCGGAAGTACCTCTGAGGTCCTCGGTGAGGCTAGGGGCTCTTCACCGCTCCGGACCGGCCTGGTGGTCCTCATCGGACCCCGAGGGCCGCGGCCAGCTCGCGGGGGGATTTCAACACCCTGGCCCACTTCTCCAACTTTTTCAGTATTTCTAGCTCCAACTCGTGGACTTCGAAGGGCGCCTCGGAGAAGCATGATATAGCCCCGAACGGGCACTTGCCCACGCAAGCCTCGCACCCCACGCACCTCTCCAAGAGTATTCGCCTAACTCTGTCCCCCACTATCGCTCCGGTGGGACACGAGGCTTGGGGAGGACAAGCCTCGCACCCCACGCAGTCGTTAATGACGCACGGTAGGGTGGTAGACTTCACCCAAGGGGCGTCCGTCGGCAAGGCCAAGATCTCCACTCCGGCCTTCCTAGCCATGGCTAAAGCCGTAGTAACCAAGTTGTCTGCTATTCCTAACACGAACTTCGCTGCGGTGTTCGCAGTCATGGGGGCCACTACCACCGCGTCGTAAGCCCTCCGCATCACTCTCCCGTAGACGTGGGAGAGGGGCTTCGGGTCCACCTCCAGCTCCCTGTAGTAACCCCCTGTAGCTACCTCGAACTTCTTCAAGACGCCGTAGAGCTTCGCCACCTCGTAGCCTGCCTTACTAAATATTACCGTCACTTGTGCCCTCTTAGCTAGCTTCTCAAAGACCTCGGCGCTCTCCCTCATCCAGTGCCCAGCGCCCGTAACCGCCCAGAGCACCTTCAACGCCCATCACCTTGGACAACTCGAATTTCCGCTCCTTCGTGGGGTTTCCCTCCTCCGCTTCCAGCCCGCTCACAAACACTTCGTCCGCCATCATAGAGGCTAAGAGCTTCGCCTTGTCGCCGTCGCTAAAGGCCGGCACACAAAGGCCGTTACCTCTGGGGCTCTGAACTACCGGAATTACCCTGTTTCCCAACGGGATTTTAATCAATTTCTCGAAGTTGTCGCCGTGGACGACTAGGAAGAGCAACTTCTCCTCCGAGGCCCTCGAGAGCTCCTCCGCCCTCGCCCCGTCGCCGTCTGACAGGAGGAAGTCGTAATCTTCCAGCTCGTTCGCCGCCCCGTCGACGGCCAGCTTAGGGCACCCCGTCTTGGGCGCTCCAAAGGGGCCGACCACTTCCACGCACTTGAGGCGAGGGACTTGTACTCCCCTGTCGAGAAGGGTCGCGACCTCCCACGCGCGCTTCTCTCTCTCTACGCTTAACCCCAAGGAGCGCAAGATTTCGAACAAATAGGGCTCCCAGCGGAGACATAAATCATGAAACCCTTCGTTAATAAACTCCCGGATTGGGGGTCACCCGGTCGAGAGGGAGTGGGCGGTACCAAGAAGTTGACTAGGGACAACCAGCACAAGTCAGCGAAGGTACTAAAGAACGAGATGCTTGGGACCAAGGTTGCCTACGAAGTCTCGAAGGGCTTCAAGCCGGACTTCTCGGACAATTTGCTGCTGTCCTCAAACTTGTACTCGAAGATTGAGGAGCTCGTGTTGGACGAAGTCATAGGGGGGATCAAACTGAAGGAGCCCACCCCCAACATCTACGTCAAGTTCAAAAGCTTCGTCAACGCGAGCTCGACGGACGTATTCGCCTCCTTCGTGAACTACTACCTACACTTGCTCGCGTACAAGGCGGATGCGAACGTAGTCTTGGTGGCTTTCGACGAGCTCAAGAATAAGAACAGAATAATAGCAAAGAGGTTCGTCGCGTTGGCTCAGAAGCCGCGGGGGCCGGAGGGGGAACGCTCCGAAGAGGACGACACGGCCATACTGATAGGGTTACTGTTCTCGGACAGCCGCGCTAAGAGGTACAACCACAAGGCGTTGATTAGGAAGACGAAGAACGCCGCTCAAGGCTTCCTACAGAGGTACTCCCGGGAGCTGGGCCTCCCGAACGTAAAGCTTGCCGGCCCGACCCTCTTCGTCCACGTGGCCGCGGAGTTCCCCGAGAACGAAATAAAGATAGACGTGAGGGACGGGCACGAGAGCATAAAGATAACCATACCCTTGAGGGTTCCGGAGTGGAGCTTGGACGACTTCCCGGAGGAGTTGGGCGAAGAACTGAGAACCTTAGTTATAGACCCAATTACCAATAAGATGGCGTTTGCTCCGAAGGGGATGTTGCTCGTGGGGCCTCCCGGAGTGGGCAAGACCATCTTGGTCGAGGCGGTGGCGGGGGGGCTGGGGAGGAAGTTGTTGGAGCTCGAGCCGGGGATGTATAGGAGCATGTGGTACGGCCAGACCGAAAAGATCTTGAAAGAGATATTTAATGCTGTTAGCAAGAGAAAGGATGAGGTAGTGGTCCTCATAGACGACGCGGAGTTCTTGATGGACCGCGGCTTGGCGGTCCACGAGGGCTACGTAAGCGAGATGAACGTATTTCTGAAGCTATTACAGAACAGGGAAAGACCGCTAATAGCGATGACGACCAACCACCCCCAGCTGCTCGACCAAGCCCTGGTTAGGCCGGGCAGAGTAGACTTGGCCGTGATAGTGGGGTACCCCGACAAGGAGTTCCGGAGGAAGATCGTAGAGCGGGCGGCTAAGAGGTATGAGCTAAAGATGGACGAACACTTAATCGAGAAGGTGGTCAGAGTCACCCGGTGGTTCAGCAACGCGGAGATAGACTCGTTAATAAGGATGGCTGCGGCCAAGGGTAAGGGCAAGATAACTGAGGAGAGCGTGGAGTGGGCCAGAAGGAGGTTCCACATAGACGAGGGGGAGAGGGAGAGGCTCCAAGAGTCGCTCCGCTGGTACGCGAACAAGCTACAAGGAATGGTAGTAAGCTACGTCAAGAACCCTTGGGAGGTGTGAGCTGAGTGGCAATAACGTGGGAGCCCGTCTGGGAACTCGTTACGGTCGAGCACGAGGGCATGAGGATAAGGGTCTTAAGGGACAAGGAGACGGGCTTGCTGGCTTGTCCCATATGCTTGACTGAGACCGTGAAAAAGAAGGGGAGGAAGGCCGCCGACGAGGGGTCGTTCTTCTTCGACGTCCAGTCCTTGATAGCGCACCTCACTACTCACGCCAGCTGAGGCCCCTCGTTCAACCGCTTCCAAGCCTTGACTGCAGCCTCCACGGCGCGGCGCGCGTACTCCTCTATCCTCTCGGCCGCTTGCTCCCGCGTGGCCCCGGGGCCTATAACGCCTAAGGTGACGGGCTTCCCGTACTCCAAAGACAAGTCCATTAACTTCCTAGCGACCTGGTGGGCCACCACTTGGTCGTGGTCGGTCTCGCCCTTTATCACGGCGCCCAAGACAGCTACCGCGTCGCAGCCCTCCTCCAGCAGCCTCTTCGCGGCCAGCGGGGCCTCGAAAGAGCCCGGCACCTTGAGCACCAAGACCTCCTCCACCCCGAGGAACTTAGCGTGGTCCAGAGCCTTCTCTAGCATAAGTCTGGTTATATCGTAGTTGAACTCAGACACCACTATGCCGAGCCTCACGCCCTCAACACCTTCCGTCCGGCTCTGGAGAGGAGCGTATCAAGTTTTAGCGGCTACCACGAGGCCCAGGGAGGTCGGCACTACCAAGTACTTGACCTTGAGCTCTTTGAGCTTTTCGAAGAACGTCTGAGGAGGTGGCGGAAAGATCGCGTTGTGGAACAACATTACTCCTCCCTTACCCAACTTCTCATAGAGCAATTCCAACACGTCTGGATACTGCTCCTTATCCACGTCTACGAACGCGAAGGCCACGGGCTCTTCGAACCCTTTTAAGAAATCCAAGGCGTCCCCGTGCACGGCCTCGAAACCGGCCTTCTCAGCCAAGCCCTTTAACTCTTCGAAGAATCTTGCCTCCCTCTCCACAGCTATGAGCCTCTTCCCGAAGGCCTTGGCTGCTTGGAGTATCCACAAAGCCGAGAAGCCTATTCCGGCGCCCAAGTCCAGCGCCACTCCCTCCGCGTTAGCCAGGGCGGCGAACGAGGTCCCTTGCAACACGTAAGCGTCCTCCAACGGTATGTGGGGTATTCCCAACCTCCGGGACCTCTCCATTACGTACCTATAGAGCTCTTCAAACCCCGTCATCTTGTGATTACCCATTAATTCCCCATATAAACTTCTCTACCGGGTGTACGGTTGCAACAGAAGTTCTTCGTTACCGCAGCTTTCCCCTACGCCCTCCCGCTCGACGTGGACGAGCTCGTAACTAGGGTGCGCTCCTACCTAGTAGCCGACGTGTACGCGAGGTACCACGAGGCTAGGGGGAGGAGGGTCCTATTTCCCATGGCTTTCCACTACAGCGGCACGCCCCTCGTTTCCTTCTACGAGAGGGTGAAGTCCCGCTCCCCGGAGGCGCTGAAGTTATTAAAGGAACTGGGCGTCCCCGAGGACGTAAAGAGCCCTAAGGAACTTGGGGACTTCATGTCCAGAAAGCTGAAGGAGCTCTTCGATTCGTTGAGGTTGAGGATAGATTGGGAGCACTCGTTCACCACGGAGGATCCCGGATTTAAGTCCTTTGTAAAGTGGATATACTTAAAACTGAAGGAAAAGGGCTTAGTGGTCAAGGGCACTTACCCGGTGCCGTGGGACCCGGTAGAAGAGGTCCCGGTGAGCTCCCACGACACTGAAGGCTTCAAGCAGATAAAGGTGGGATCCTTCTTCTTGTTAATGTTCGAGTTGAGCCCGGGCTTGTACTTGCCGGCGGCCGCCCGGCCGGAGACCTCATTCGGTATAACTAACATATGGATCAACCCCAAGGCAGAGTACAAGATAGTGGAGGCCGGCGGCAAGAGGATGATTATGTCGTCCAAGGCAGCTTTTAAGATTAGGTTCCAGTTGGACGAGGTGTTTGAAGTAGGCAAGGTAGATCCTGAGGAGATCCTCGGCAAGAGGGCCGTCAACCCCATAACTGGGGAGAGCGTGCCCGTGCTGCCCTCAAGCTCGGTGGACCCGGAGAGGGGAAGCGGCGTCGTGGCCTCGAAGCCTGCGCACGACGTGAACGACTACCGCGAGGTGCAGAAGCTCTTGAGCAAACCCTTCGTGCTCGAGAGCTTCGACGTTGACCCGAAGGAGCTAGAGCCGAAGGCCGTGATAGAGCTGCCCGGGTGTGAGGTCCCAGCGGCTTGCTTCGAGGACAACAGGGAGCTCGTGCTCGCGGAAAGGAGCAAGGGCAAGCTCAAACCCGAAGCGGTCTTAAAGGCGTTGAAGGGCTCGGAGGACCAGTTCCTCAAGGGCTTGCTCTTGACCGTGTTGACCGAGCGACCGGTCGCGGAGGTCTCGGAAGTAATAAAGAGAGCTGCAACCGTCGGGGGAGTTGCTTTAGAGTTTTACGACGTATTGAACGGACCGATAAGGTCTAGGTTCGGTAACGAAGTAGTGGTGAAGGTCCTCAAGGACCAGTGGTTCTTGAACTACGACGACGAGAAGTGGAAGAAGAAGGCGTTAGAGGTTCTTAGCCTGATGGAGGTGGTTCCCAAAGAAGTCTCGAGGTCCTTAGTAACGGTCATAGAAAGCCTCAAGAAGAGGGCGTTCGCTCTGGCACGGGGCTTGGGCACCCCGTTGCCGTGGGACGAGAACTTAGTAATAGACAGCCTCAGCGACTCCACCTTGTATTACTTGTTCTACCTATTTGCAGACGTCCTCAAGGACAAAGAAGTGAAACCCGAGGCGTGGGACTACTTGATACTGGGGGAGGGCAAGGCGGAAGACTTGAAGTACTTGAGGAAGAGGTTCTTGGAGTGGATGCCCCTAGACATGAGGGTTGTCCACGAGGAGCTCGTGAGCAACCACGTCGCCTACATGCTGTTCCACCACGCGGCCATCTTCGGAACCTCCAACGTTCCGAGGAAGTTGTTGGTAACTGGAGAGGTGGAGGGCGTCAGCGTAAACCCGTTTAAGGAGGACCCGCAAGCCTTGAGGTTGTACTTGCTGACCGCGGCGAAGCCCACCTCGCCTCTGAAGTTCTCGGAAAAGGACCTCCGCGAGGTTCAAAAGAGGATAGAGGAGATACTCAAGGAGTGGCCCTCCGGGGACAGGGAGGCCGGGGAGCTCGAGGAGTGGCTGGAGTCGGCCTTGGCGCTGAGGGTTCAAAGGGCCGAGGCGGCGCTGGAGCAAGGGGACGTTAGGGAGGCGGCCCTACAAGCCCTGGGCTTCTTGAAGGACTTGAGGAGGTACTACCAGAGGTTGGAGGACAAGGGCTTGCCGCCCTCCAAGGAAGTGAGGAGGCTGCTGAGGGAGTGGGGCTCGCTGTTGTACCCGTTCGCGCCCTCGCTGGCGGAGGCCCTAGGAGGGGTCCCCCGGTGGCCTTCCTTGGAGCGGAACTTGGAGGTCGAGGCTAAAGAAGCATACTTCGATATGTTACTAAATGAAATTAAAAAGGTGAAGTCGGACAAAGTCCTAGTAGAGGTGGCCCCTAGGGAGGCGACTGAGGCGCTCAGGGAAGTGGTGGAGAGCGTGGAGGAGGGGGTCTGGGAAGAGCTGGAGGACGTCCCCCGGCAGCTGTTGGAGAGGGCCTTGAAGTTGAGCGAGGAGTGGAGGGAGTTGTTGTACTACATAAAGGACGAATACGAGATGGCGAGCTCCCTAAAGGAGGAGTTGGAGAGGAGGACCGGCAAGGAGGTCCACGTAAAGGTGGGAGACGCACAGCCCTTGTCCCCCAAGGTGAGGGGCCTTTGAGTCGCGAGGCGCTCGCGAAGAGGATGGCTAGGGCCTTCAAGGCCCTCGGCTTCTTCATATTTGAGGCTGACGAGTTGCCGGACGTCAAGGAGGTCCTCGAGGAGGCGAAGCTCCACGAGACTTTGAGGGTGGTGAAGCTTGGGGACGTAGACCTAAGAATTAAAAACTTGGAATTCGTCACATCGTACTACATGGTTACTTTGGACTTGGAGAGCTGCTTGAACTCTTGCAAGGACGACGAGTGCTTGAAGGCGTGTGCGGAGGAGAAGAAGGAAGCCGTGGCGAGGGCCTTGTTAGAGGTGAAGGGGCAGAAGCCCCAAGACCTCTCCTCCCTATTAAAGAGGCTGCGGGAAGGCTCGAGGGGGCAGTGAGGCATTTGCCCGAAGTAGCTGAGGCGCGAGGGTTAACCTTCATCAAGGGTCCGGGTTTGGACCACGTAATAGAGGAGAAGGGAATCAAGAGGATAGTGGTCTTGGACCCCTATTTCGGTGACATATACGGGGACTACCTCTTCGCTGGGTACGAGGTGGTCGAGGAGTTCCCCAAGGCTACCTTGCCGGACGTAGTGGGCTTCCACACGGCGGCGGTGCTCCTCAGCAAGAAGCCCGCGGTGGTGGTCTGCGGCTTCGACCCCTTGAGGTGTGCCGTCGCCCTCGCGGCTTACTTGATAAAGGAAGAGAAGGTAAGTGTGGAGGAAGCGGTGGAGGAGGCGGAGGAGAGGCTCTCCTCCCTCTACGGCGCGGCGAGGGTGCCACGGGTTCCCAAGAGGGGGCTAGAGGCCTACGCCCGCTTGGCCAGCCTCTTCGGGGACTACTTAGACGCGATTATGGCTTTGGGCCTTAACTATGAGTTCGGTAAAGGGGGCCTCCATTGGGGAGAGGCAGTGACTTGGGCGAACTCAATGGAGTACGACGACCCTCTCTTCCTAGCGACGGCGCTTCACTTCTTGGCCGAGGGCCACGGGAAGAGGGATGAGGTGTTCCAGAGGAGGCTAGAGGTGGTGAGGCGCGAGGCCTTGGAGGAGATGTTGGGCGAGGAGGGCCTGGAAGCCTTAGAGCTCGTGAGGGAGTTCGCTGAGGGCAAGTTGAGGGAGCTCGAGTTCGTGGAGGCCCTCCAGCCGGGCGAGGGGTACGTGCGCGACGTGGAGAGGCGCGGGGACGAGGTGGTGGTTAGGTGCATCGGCTGTGAGGCCGTTAAAGGGTTGAACGAACTCCTCCCCCTAGAGAGGGCCGGCGTGAGGAAGGTCTCCTTCGAGCGGGTGACCGTTTGAGGCTGTTAAAGAAGATCGCTAGGGAAGTCTTGGGGGACGAGGAGGTCTGGAGCAGGATAGACGTAGTAGGCGACATAGCCCTAATACATAGGAAGTTCAACTATCCAATAGACAAATTGAAGGTCTTGGGGCAAGCCCTCTTAGAGAGGATGCCGGGAATAAAGTCGGTTTGGGCGGTAGAGCCCGGGACCAAGCCGCCCTACGTCTTGAGGGACTTGATCCACTTGGCAGGCGAGAGGAGGACCGAGACCGTTTACAGAGAGCACGGCTGCGAGTACTTAGTGGACTTGAGCAAGGTCTTCTTGGTCCCTCGCCTCTCCGGCGAACACTTGCGCGTGGCGAAGCTCGTAGAGCCTTGGGAAGTGGTGTTCAACATGTTCGCCGGGGCGGGACTCTTTTCGATTCTCATAGCCAAAATGAAGGGCGCGAAGGTATATTCAGTGGACATCAACGAGTACGCATACAAATACATGGTTGAAAACATAAGGAGGAACAAGGTTGAGGGACTCGTGGTGCCCATACTAGGCGACGCGGCCTCGGTGAGCTTGTGGCTGAGGGGAGGGGTCGACAGAGTCCTCATGCCCCTCCCGGAGCTGGTCCCCGATTATTTGGACTTCGCCTTGCTGGCCTTAAGGTACCCCGGGAAGCTTCACATGTACTTACACGTATTAGTTAAGAGAGGGGAAAGGCCTAGGGACGCTGCGAAGAGGGTCGGGGTCCCGCTGGTGGCCAAGAGGTGCTCCTCCTTCGAAGTGGAGCGCGTCAGGCTGGTCAGAACCGTGGGGCCGAGGGTAGCACAAGTGGTCTTGGACCTCACGTTAGAGAAGTGCGAGCCCTCCCCGAGGCTGGGCAAGCCTTACAACCCTAAGGAGTTCTTAGAGACCGCTCCCCTCAATTAGCTCCTCTCACTGGAGCCCCGGGCCCGCGCGTTGAAGTTTTCGGACGTCGTAGACGCCCTCGAGAGGCTGGAGAGGACTACCTCGAGGACACAGATAGTCGCTATATTAACGAACTTATTTAAGAAAGTCATTGAAGAGAACAAAGATATAATAGATAAGGTGGTTTACTTCATCCAAGGCAAGCTCTGGCCCGACTGGTACGGCTACCCGGAGATAGGGATCGGCGAGAAGGGGATAATAAAGGCCATCTCCTTGGCCGCTAACGTTAAGGAGAAGGAAGTGGAAGGCTTGTATAAGCAGCTGGGGGACTTGGGCTTAGTCGCCGAAAGGTTGATGGCGAAGGCCCCAAAGGGGGGCCTGATGATGTTTGTAAAGAAGAAGGAAGAGTTGACGTTCGAGAAGGTATACGAGACTTTGAAGAGGATAGCCTTCATGCAAGGGGAGGGGAGCCGGGACCTCAAGATAAAGACGTTGGCGGGCCTGCTCAAGGAGGCCTCGCCCAAGGAGGCGAAGTACATCGTTAGGTTCGTCCAAGGGAAGTTGCGCTTGGGCGTGGGTGACGCTTCCATAATAGAGGCTTTGGCCCACGTGGCGGGAACGACCAAGGACGTCGTCGAAAGGGCCTACAACTTGAGGGCGGACCTGGGAGCGGTGGCTAAGATAGCGGTCACCGAGGGCCCCGAAGCGCTGAAGAGGGTAAGGCCGAAGCCCGGCGTCCCGGTCCGCCCAATGTTGGCGGAGAGGCTCAACGACCCTAAGGAGATATTGAAGAAGCTCGGTGGCAAGGGGCTGGCCGAGTACAAGTACGACGGTGAGAGGGCTCAGATCCACTTGCTCCCGGACGGAAAGGTGGTGATATTCTCGAGGAGGTTGGAGAACATAACTAGGTCCTATCCGGACGTCGTCCAGTACGCCAAGTCCGGCTTGAAGGCAAAGGAGGCAATAGTAGAGGGAGAGATAATTGCGGTCAACCCCGAGACCGGGGAGCCAAGGCCATTCCAAGAGTTGATGAGGCGGAGGAGGAAGCACGACGTAGCCCTGGCGATGAGTGAGATACCGGTCAACGTGAAGTTGTTTGACATTATATACGTGGACGGCGAGGACATGACTAACAAGCCCCTCCCCCTCAGGAGGAAGAGGTTGGAAGAAGTAGTTGAGGAGAGCGAGGAGTTCTCCCTTTCCACGGCAAAGTTAGTAAGTACGCCCGAGGAGCTCGAGCAGTTCTTCCACCAGTCCATTTCCGAGGGACACGAGGGCTTGGTGGTGAAGGCCGTCCACGACAAGAGCGTCTACCAAGCTGGGGCCAGAGGGTGGCTCTGGATAAAGTACAAGAAAGACTACAAGAGCGAAATGGTAGAGCCGGTCGACTTGGTAGTTGTAGGGGCCTTCTACGGCAGGGGTAGGAGGGGAGGCACCTTCGGGGCCTTGTTAGTCGCCGGCTACGACGAGAAGAGGGACGCCTTTGCGACGGTCTGCAAGGTAGGCTCGGGGTTCAGCGACGAGGAGCTGGCGAGGCTCCCGGAGCTCTTGAAGCCGTACATAAGCGAGACCAAGCCTCCTAGGGTCATAAGCAACGTTAAGCCCGACGTGTGGGTGAGGCCGGCGCTGGTGGCGGAGATCATCGGGGCGGAAATAACGCTGAGTCCTATTCACACTTGCGCTAAGGACGAGGTCAGCGCGGGGAGCGGGCTGGCGATACGCTTCCCGCGTTTCATACGCTGGAGGCCCGACAAGGGGCCGGAGGACGCCACCACGTGTGGAGAGATAGTGGAGATGTACAAAAGCAGGCTCAAGAAGGTCGAGGAACCTACGTGACGAGCTCTGCCAACCTCTTGGTCTCCCAAGCCAGCCTTATTTCCATGGCGACCCTCCGACCCAAGCTTATAGGCCTCCCGAACTGCAACTTGGAGTACTGGCTCCCTAACCCCATGTATATGTTGTTCCCGCCCCCTATCCTAGGGGCCACGTCGAACACCACGAACTCCAGCTCCGGCGTAACTACCGCTTGAAGTGTGAAGGGCCCCACCACTCCCGGAGGTTCCAACTTCCTCGCGGCTTCTACGAACTTCTCACCCATGTCGAACACTTTCTCCAATAAGCTCTCCCTCAAGGTGGCCGGAAGGTGGCCGACCTCTATCATCCTCGGGTTGCCGGCCAAGCGCAGCTGCTCCCTAGCCGGCAGCCTTAACCAGCCGTCCAAGTCGCTCTGTATCCTCCTGTCAACCGAGTGCAGCTCTAGGTCCTCTAACAAGGGGCTGTAGAAGTAGTTTATGTTGAAGTGAGCCCCCAAGACCAACTCCTCTATAGACGCGTTCTTGAGCCCTTCGTCGTCTATTACGCCGGCTTCCTTGAGCTCTTTCACCCTCTTCCAGTAGTCCTCTTTATCCATGGCAACGAAGAAGCCCCTCTCGACCCTCCTCTTAGCTTCTGGGACCTTCACGATGACCGGTCTGTCTATCTCTTCGGGGGAGTTGAAAAGTTTGGGCCTCTTTATTCCAGCCTCGTCCAAGAGCTTGTAGTAGTTCTTCTCGCCTACCCTCTCCTCCCACCGGAGCAAGTACCGGTTCCCGAACACGGGGACCTCGAACTCTTGTTCTATTGCATCGTACCCGACGTAGACGGCGAAGCTCCGGTTGGGTACGAAGATCGCGGCCTCCTCCCTCAGCCTCCTCTGGACGTCCTCGCGGAGGACGTCCTTGTACCTCTCTAGGAGTATACACTCGTCAACCACACGGCTGAACTTGATGTACGGCTTTTCCCTCCCCTTTTGGCACACAGCTATTGTTCTGAACCCTTCGTCCTTTGCACCGTCGAACAAGTCCAAGGCGGAGTGGCTCGCTACCGCCGCTATTGCGGGCTTCTTGTCGTAATTGTTAACAATCTCCTTCATTTCGTCGCTCAGGCCCAAGGCCTTCCACTCGAAAGCTACTTAGCCCTAGAGCCCTTGAAAACCCCACGCCGGACCCCTCGAGGGCGCTGAAGTCTTGAACGCCAGGCTTTTACGGTTCTACCCGCCCAGAGGCTTGAAGATCGTGAAGGCCTACATGCAGTACGTGTGGGACGACAAGTGGAACAAGTATTTGGACTACTACAACGGATACGGGGTAGGCTTCTTAGGGCATAGAAACCCGAGGGTGGTCGCCAAGATCGTAGAGCAGTTGGGGACCCTCATGATAAATTCCCCCTCGTTCGACGACCCCGCGAAGGAGGAATTGATGGCAAAGCTTCCCAAAATCTTGCCTAATACGTTGCTCAACGTTTACTTCCAGAACTCCGGGGCCGAAGCAGTAGAGTTGGCGCTCAAGCTGGCTTTACATTATACTAATAGGGAGAAGGTGGTAGCCTTCAAGAGGGCCTTCCACGGGAGGACTCTGGGAGCCCTCAGCCTGACGTGGGGCTCCGAGTACCGCAAGCCCTCCGAGAGGGCGCTGTACAAGAACGTCGTGTTCGCGGACTTCAACTCCGTCGAGGAGCTCGATAAGGTAATAGATGAGAACACAGCCGCAGTTTTCGTGGAGCCCGTCCAGGGCGAGGGCGGCATAAACCCTGCCACGCCGGAGTTCATGAACGCCGTAGCGAGGAGGGCTAGGGAGGTCGGCGCGGTCCTAGTTTACGACGAGGTGCAAGCCGGCTTCGGGAGGACCGGTTACGTGTGGGCCTACCAAGGGCTGGGGGCCCCCGACCCCGACGTACTTCTGAGCGGGAAGGCCATAGGCAACGGCTACCCGGTATCCATGGTGGCGGTTTCCGACAAGATAGCTGAGAGTGTTGTGCCCGGGATGCACGGCTCCACCTACGGCGCTAACCCCGTGGCGCTGGCGGCGGTGAGCGGGGCGGTGGACGTGCTCCTAGAAGACGAAGTCCCAAAGCAAGCTAGGGAGAAGGGCAAACTCTTCCAAGAGATGCTCGAGGAAAAGTTGAAGGACGTCAAGCTCGTTCGGGACTACAGAGCTATAGGCCTAATGGTCGGCGTAGAGCTCCGCGTCAAGCCCGGCAAGTACATAGAGGCCTTGCAGAGGGAAGGCGTGCTGAGCTTGAAGGCCGGTACGACAGTAATAAGGTTCTTACCGCCGTACGTGACGACCTCCGAAGATATTAATTTCGCAACGGAGAGACTAAGGAAGGTGTTAGTTAGTGGAGTTTGAAGTAAGGCTGCCCTACCCACTTACGCTCGCGAAGAGGGGCAACAAGAGGCTCGTGCTGTTCTTGGAAAAACCGGTGGTAATTATAAATACGGAGAGGCCGTGGTCCCTCCTCCCCCTTAGGGGGATAGGCCTATTTGAGGGTAGAACTCTCGTGGCCAAGAAGGAGGACTGCAGGAGGCTAACCGTACTGATCACCTCCTTCGAGCCGAGGCCTTCGGACGAGGACCCGGAGGAGGTGTTCGAGCAGTTACTCTCCGGCGAGGGGAGCTGTTGGAAGGAGCTCTGGGGCCACAAGGCGATGGTTTGTGGAAACGTCGCCTTGGTGCCGGGGTCCGTTAAGTTTCCCCCCTTGGGCTTCGGGACCATCAGGACGAGGGTGGACTCGATAGGCCCCCGCATAAGGGTCACAGCTTAGACTTGTACTCCTCCATCAACTCCTCCACCAGCCCCTTAGGCGCTTTGTATATCTCCGCCAAGAAGGAGAGCGCCCTATAGACTACGTCCTCCTCGTACCACCCCATGGTTCCTATCCTAATGCTAACTTCCTTCAGCTTCCAAGCCCCTCCGCCCACGTCTATTCCCCACCTCTCCCTCGCCAGCGCCCTCGCCTCCGAGGGCTTCACGCCCTCGGGCAGTATCGGCACCACTATCGTGTTGGACCTCCAACCCCTCTTGGGGTAGACCCTCCCGCCCGCGCGCTCCACGAGCTCGTTTAAGGCCTCTGCAAAAGCGGCGTGCCTCCTTATCCACCCGTTGATCCCTACCTCATTGATTATTATGTCGAGAGACTTGTTAAGGGCGTACATCAAGCTTACGGCCGGGGTCGCGGGGGTCTCGTACTTTTCTAAATAGAATTTTTCATAGCTCTCCAAGTCCCAGTAGACGCTCTTCTTCTTAACGTTCTTCATCTTCTCGGCGGCCCTCTCGCCCCAGGCGACGAAGGCCAAGCCGGGGGGCGCCATGAGGGCCTTTTGGGAGGCAGAGGCTACAGCGTCCAGCTCCATGGACTCTACGTCCAGCGGGTGGCCCCCCAAGTAGCTTACGGCGTCCACCAGCAGCAACGCGTCGTTCTCGTGGGCCACCCTAGCCAGCTCTTGTAAGTTCTTGTGGACGACGCCGGTGCTGGTCTCGTTGGCCACGACCCCCACGGCGCTCGCCTTCGACCTCTTCAATGCGTCGTCCAGCTCCTCAGCGGTGATCCCCTCGCCCTCCGCGGGCTCCACGAGCTCCACCTCAGCGCCCAAGACCTCTGCTATCTTGGCCATCCTGTCGCTGAAGGTGCCGGTCTGTATTATCAGTAGCTTCTCCCCCCTCTCCACGAAGTTAGCTACCATAGCCTCCACCGCGCCCGTCCCGGAGGCGGTCAAGAGAGCCACCCTCTCCGCCCCGAAGAGCTTCTGGAGCTTGGACGTTAGCTCCCTCATCAGTTCTCTGAACTCCGGCCCCCTGTGGTTTATCATCGGCAAGGCTTGGGAGAGCTCCACCTCCGGGTGGAGGCTCACCGGTCCGGGGAGCAAGAGCTGCAAGCGCCTCACGGCCTCTCTCCCGGCCCCACCCTTGATAATGAGAGGACTTAGTGCGAATCGCTCGGGAGAGGCAAGTTGTTAGCCCTAATCACCGACTACGGTTACAAGGACGTCTACGCGGGAATACTCAAGATAGTTGCAAAGGAAGTATGTAAAGACGCTGAGATAATAGACGTCACTCACGGAATAGAGCCCTTCAACGTGTTAGAAGGCGCGGTGGCTACGCTGGTAGCCGCTAAACACTTGCCCGAGGGTTCCACCTTGGTCGCCGTGGTAGACCCCGGGGTGGGGAGCGAGAGGGAAGCGGTGGCAGCGCGCGTAGGGGGGAGGTTCCTCATAGGCCCCAACAACGGCCTCCTGTGGCTGGCGGCGCAGGAGCTGGGCTTGGAGAAGGCGGTTAGGATAGAGAAGAAGCTAGTAAGGTATTCTTCTCACACCTTCCACGGTCGCGACCTCTTCGTCCCGGCGGGGGCGTTCTTGGAGTGCGGCGGGGGCTTGGAGGAGCTCGGCCCCGAGACCTCTCTGACCCCCCTCCCCTTCGAGCTCTACGCCAAGCTAGGGGACAAGAGGGTGGAGACCGTAGCAGTTTACGTAGACCGTTTCGGCAACGTCATGACTTGGGCGAAAGAAGCCCCCTTCGAGCTCGGAGAGCTTGTAAGAGTGAACGGGAGGCCAGCCCGCTTCGTCAGGACGTTTTCTGAGGTCAAGCCGGGGGAGCTGGCAGTTTACATAAACAGCTTCGGCTACCTAGAGGTGGCCCAGTACATGGGCGACGCGTCGAAGAGCTTAGGCTTGAGGCCCGGAGACCCGGTGGTGGTGGAGGCTTGAGGGCGCTTTTCCCCGGGAGGTTTCAGCCCTTCCACAAGGGCCACTTGGCTGTGGTCAAGTGGAGCTTAGAAAGGGTCGACGAGCTGGTAATAGTCGTGGGCAGCGCCCAAGAGAGCCATACCTTGCAGAACCCAATGACCGCGGGCGAGAGGGTTTTGGCGATCAGAAGGGCCCTAGAGGACGAGGGAATAGACTTGAGGAAGGTATACATAATTCCGGTGCCGGACATACTAATGAACTCCGCTTGGGTGGCCCACGTGAGGACCTACGTCCCGCCTTTCGAAGCCGTAGTGACGAGGAACCCCCTAGTTAAGGTCTTGTTTGAGGAAGCGGGGTACGAGGTCCTCGAACCCCCTCCCTTCGGGAGGGAGAAGTACGTCGCGACGAACATAAGGGCATTGATGGCCTTAGGAGACCCCAAGTGGGAGGAGATGGTGCCTAGGGCGGTGGCAGAGATCATAAAAGAGTTAGGAATAATAAGGAGGATGAGGGAGCTCTCGAAACGGGATTAGTCTATGTAACCCATGGCCCTCAAGTAGCCTTCCTCGCTGCCGTACTTGGCCTTGTACTCTTCCACTATGTCGTAACCGAAGAGCTCCTTATACTTCTTCCTCCCCTCCTCCTTCATCTTGAACGGCGTCCAAGGAGGGTCGAACGTCAGATCTATGTCCACGTCCTTGACCCCGGGTATCTGTTTAGCCATATTGACTATCTGCCACAATATCTGCCCCCCGGCCGGACACGCCGGCGAAGTTAGGGTCATCTTTATCTTGACTACGCCGTCGTCAGTCACGTCCACATCATAAACCAAGCCCAAGTCCCAAACACTTATGGGGATTTCGGGGTCGCTGACCTTCTTCAACACCTCTTCGATTACCCTCTTCTTAATCTCTTCCTTGTCTATCTTGGTTTGTTGGCTCAACGCGCGCTACCCTCCGACGATCACGGGCTGAGATATTTAATGTGGAAGAGTTTCGCGGCGGCCCCTCCGCTAGGGTTGACCGGTTCAACATACACGGGGACGATCGGTGAACTTCGAGGAACTGGTTAATACTATACAAGACTGGACCCTCAAGATAACCGTCGTGGCTTGGGCTTTGGTGGGCCTCTCTTGGGTCCTGGGCTGGGCGCTGAGGGGCGCGCCGGTGCCCCTCTCGAGGATAAAGAGGCTGGGCCACGGCATAGTAGAGGACGCGGTTATAGCGGCTCTGTGGCTGGCCCTGGGCAGCGCAGTATTTTACTTGATATCGGTAATGGCTAAGAACTTTTTGCCCCAAGCGACCATAGAGGTCAAGCCGCCCGTGAGCGCGCGATGAGGGCACTATGGCGGAACCGAGGGGTGAGGAATTAGCCGGGCACCGAGCGCAATACATTTAAACTGACCTCTGAAGCTGGACACGGCCCGGCCCGGCCACAGCGACCGGGTAACACCCGGACCCATTTCGAACCCGGAAGTTAAGCCGGTCGCGCGGGGTCCGGCAGTGGCGTCCGAGAGGCGCCGCAGCCGCCCCGTGCTGGGACCGGGCCTCTAACCGTTTAACTCCTCCCCCCTTCGCACACTTTTCTCCTTACTGAGATGCTCTCCGTCACCGTTTCACTTTCTTATACAAGTAACATTTCCCTCCCTTGTATACGAGCTCTAACTTCCTCAAGCGGAGCTCTTCCCACGAGACCACGTATGAGCTCCTCTTGAGCCACCACTTCAAGCACCCCAAGTCCCAGCACGCGGCCTTCTTGACCTCCCCGAAGGGGTACTCCGCGTAAGCCCAGAAGGGCTTGTACAGCACCGCCTTCTCCCCTCTGACCTTCAAGAAATCAACGATCTCGAAGGCGCAGCAGTCGTGCTTGAGGGACGACGCTGCCTTCGTACCTATAAATATAAAAGCTAAGATTATCAAGGCACCCAAGTACTTCCAACCCTTCCACTCTCCCAACGAGTTGGCTATTGCGACCGAGTACAGCAAGTGGGCCGGGACTTGGTACCACACTTGGACCGCAGTACCCCTCAAGTAGTTGTCCAGTAGGAGCCCCGCCGGCAGCGAGAAGGATATTAAGAACAAGAGCAAGTCCCTCTTCTTTATGAGAGTATGTAACAAGACTAGGACCTCCGGCAAGAAGAGCGTGACTATGGCCTTCGCGTCCAAAGGCGCCTTGGCCCAGCCCGGCAACCTCTTATGGAACAACACGTTGTCCAGAGACGTTGCCAAGCCTAGGGAGGCCGGTATCAAGAACAGTAGGAACCTCCTATCCCTTATTCCGTACAAGCTCAGTCCCAAATAGAAGAACGTCATGCCCTCCCACATCCCTACCGAGTAAATACCTAGAAGCACTGCTGACAAGACCTTCCCCCTAATCGCTAGGGCCGCGGAGAGGGCGCCCGCCGCGCCAGCTGGAACGCTCGTGAAAACTTTGCTGGAGTACGTCAAGAACAAAGGGTTGAGTAACGCGGACAACGCCAGCGCGAGGGAGCCCCACCGACCGTTCCACGCGAGGAGGACGGCTGCCGAGGTTACCAATACGTTGAACGCGGCGTACGCGAACCTTAAGGTCCACAAACTATCGGTAACGGGGTTGAAGGTTATCATGAACGACCAGCGGAGGGGAGGCAAGAAGGGCAAGTGGGGGTCCCAGTCCCACTTCAACTCTTTAGTTATGTAGTAGTACCAAGCCTCGTCCCCATGAGGGTTGCAAGGGACGTACTTAGGCATTAAGAATATTATGGATATGAGGAGGATCGTTAGTGTTAGCTTCTCCAGCAGCCCGGGGGGCTCCTTCACCTCGCACCGCCGCTGTCTTTTAACCGAGGAGTTTGTTAACGGCGTCGGTGCCCCTTGAGGAGGGAGTTACTCGAACTATTGGAGGACGAAGGCATAGCTAAGAGACTCTTCGTAACCAACGGCGTGGACTCCCTCTTGTCCACAATAGGAGTTGTTACGGGGACCTACGTCACCACCCACGAGCTCGACCCAAGGGTTTACTTGGGCGCCTCGTTGGGAGGGGCAATGGCTTTGGGGCTGTTGAGCGGGTTCGTAGGAGTGTACATAACTGAGAAGGTGGAAAGGTTGAAAGAGTTATCAGAAATGGAAAAGGAAGTAATAGGCAGCTTGAGGAAGTCCGTGTACGCTAAGGCTACTAACTACCTCGCCCTGTACGTGGCCCTCTGGAGCGCCCTGGGGAGCTTGGGCCTCCCCTTGCTAGCCCTCTCCCCCTTCCTCCTCGCGTTGTTCTTCAACTTCAACGCCGTTTACGCTTCGTTGTTCCTGGCCTACCTCGAGTTGACGTTTCTGGGACTTTACGCGGGGCGCGACCTCAAGTCGGCAGCGATGTACTTGGCTCTGGGCTTGGCTGCCACGGCCGTGGCCGCTGCCCTAGGGCGGCTCTTGATATAAAAGGGGCGAGGCGGACTAGACCTCGTGGGCGCTCGACTTTGGACAAGATTAAAGACTTGAAGGAAGGCAAGAGCGTAACCATAAGGGGTCGCGTGCTAGAGGTAAGCGAGAAAAGGGTCGTTAACACGAAGTACGGACCGGCAGAGCTCAGCGAGGCGGTCGTGGGCGACGAAACCGGAAGGGTGAGGGTAACCCTCTGGAGGGACAAGGCTGGATCTCTGGAAGTGGGCGACGTGGTCGAGATAAGGGACGGGTGGACCACCTCATACAAGGGAGAGGTTCAAGTAAACGTGAACAGGAGGACCGAGATCGTCAAGCTGGACGACTCGGAGGCGCCAAGCCCGGAGGAGATACCGGAGGAGAGGCCTAAGAGCACGGCACGCGCAGGACCTTCACGTTCCTCTTTCTCACGAAGACGAGGAAGCAACCGTCCTTCCCCTTAACTTTCAACCTCTTTCCCTTCCGTTCCACTACCTCAAACGATTCAACGAGTTCCTTCCCCTTTTCTGTCAACTCGTAAGTGTTTTCCTTCTTTTTAATGTAGCCGGCCTTCCTAGCGTAGTAGATCAAGGTCTTGGTTCGGGAGGAGGGCAACCCTAAACAAGTCGAGAGCTCGCCCGCGGAGGAAGGGTCGTCCGCGAAGCAGAGGAGCAGGGGGAGCAACCAGAGGTCCTTCATCCCGGAGTGAGAAGGTTACGGTGACAAAAAAGCTCTCGTTTGGTTTTACTTATTGCTACCTTTTTTACTTAGCGGCGGCCCTGGCGGCCTCCCAGAGCCGTAGCAAGGTCTTCATGTGCTCTATGTCCTTAGTGAGCTGGTACCAGCCCCTCTTGAAGGTCGTCCAGTCTTGACCGTTCATGGCGGTGCCGTACCTTATGCTGTTGCTGTAGAACAGCCAGCTCTCCACCCACAGCTTCTCAATGTATTCGTCGAAGAGCGTGACGGGCTTGGCCAAGTCTACGTGTGCCAGGCCGCTCTGCCACGCCTTCAGCAGCAGCACGGTAGTCTTTAGGGTGGCCTTGTTGGTCTCCTCTATCTGGGTGTCCAGCAGCCTCATCCTGTACTCCGCGTACTCGGTGTTGTGACACGCGGAGCATATCTTCACCATCTGCTCCCTCCTCTTGGCCATCTCCTCCTCGCTTATCAGGCCGGGGCTGCCGTCCGGCAGAGTGGCGTAGAGGAACTTACCGGTCTTGATGTCGGGGGCTAAGCTTATCGGCATGGGTAGCTTCACGCCGACTAATGCCTTAGCTATGGTGAGGCCTTGCTTCGCCAAGGCTTCAGCGGTGCTCTCCGGCATGGCTTCTACGCTGAGCTTGAAGTGCTGGCCGGTCCTAGGCATCGGGTGGGCGTATATCAGGCCGAACAGCCTCACCCACAGCCTGGTGTCCACGTTGTGGGTCCTCTCCGCTATCACTTCACCGGTCACCGGGTTGACTAGCAGGCTCATGTGACACGTGGCACAAGTGGGCGCGGTGAAGTCGGCTCCCGGCTTCCATGCCGGCGCCTTCATGTTGTACTTCTTGTGGTGCATGAACCATATGTTGCCGTGCTTGCTCTCCTTCCACACGTTGAACGCCGGCACGTCGGGGTCTAGGTGGCACTGCCCACAAGTGTAGGGGCTCCTAGCTATCTCTATGTCGAAGCTGTGCCTCGGGTGGCAAGCGGTACAAGCGCCCAGGCTGCCGTCGGGGTTCACCCTACCGACGCCGTGGTTGGGGTAGCCCTCGTACTTCACCAAGGTGACCGGTATGCCGTGAGATATGGTGTCAACGGTACCTACGACCTTGACCACGGTGCCGTGGCATGCTAGACAGCTGGTCTCTTGGCTGGTCCTCTCGCCACCGAAGGTCTTGCCCATACAAGTGAACATGGTGCTGGCGTTAACTAGAGCTCTGTATATGGGGTTATGCATCAAGTTGTAGTAGGCCCAAGCCTTGCTGCTCTTGGAGTACTGCTCTACTTCGGTCCTGTGGCAGACAGCACAGTCGTTGGGGGTCACTATGGGGTGTATCTTGAAGCCGAAGTGGTCTATGGTGTCAGGGTGCTTCTCGGGGTTGAGGCCGTGGCACTCGTAGCAGCCGACCACCACGTTCCTCAAGTTGGCCGGTATCTCGTCCAGCGGGGTGCTCACTTCCCTCTCCAGAGCTGGCTTCTGCCAAGCTTCAGCCGGGGTCACGTGGGCCATCTTGCTCTTGAGCCAGTCGGCCACTATGCCCGGAGTGACGCTTATGTGACAGCTGAGACACGTCTTGGTCTGCGGGCTAACGTTCTTCAGTTTGGCGACGGCCTCTTGGAGGTTCACAGTGTTAGCCATTTCGTCGTGAGCCATCATGTGTCCCATAGGCATGGCGAGGAGCGCGGTCGCCAGTAGGAGAGCCAGCAGCGCGCCCCTCATGGTCACTCTCCTCGGTTGGGAGGACTTTCAGGGCGTTAAAAAATGTCTTCCATATAGGGCATGGCTCGGGGCGAAGTTTGCTGGTTGCTCAGCCATTAAACCACTTTAAATTGAGGTGTGCAGTTTCCGAGTCCAGGTTACGTGAATACACCTACCGCACTCGCAGAACTTAGCCGCGGAGGGCTCGAAGTCCGGCGACTCGTCTACCCTTTCGAAGCCCTCCCCTTCGAACAAGTTCGTCCCGGCGCCCAAGACTTTGCCTACGTACGTTATTTCCAAGGTATTCACATATTTCAGCAAGCTCCAGTTAAGCCTTCCGCCCCCTTCAACTAAGACCTTCCTCACCCCCTTAGAGCCCAGCTCTTCCAGCGCCCTCCCCCAGTCCACCTCGGGCCCCTTTCCGGCGACGAGCACCTCGACGCCCAACGACTTAAAGTACTTGTACTTCCACTCGTTATTCCTTATACCTTCGACAGTTGTAACGACCAAGCTGGTCCACGGCCACTCCCGGAACAGCCTTAGGTCGTGTGGGACCGAGAGCCTCCCGTCCACTACCCCCCTCAAGGGTTGACGTTTGCACGGCACCCTCTTCACGAAAAGTCCGGGGTCGTCCGTCTTAGCAGTGTTCGCTCCAACCAAGACCAAGTCGGACCAGCAGCGCCACTTGTGGAGGAGCCTTAGGTCGTTTTCACAAGAGAGTTTGGAGTCTCCGGACTTGGTGGCTATTCTGCCGTCCAAACTGGCGGTGGAAAATATGACGACTTCTATCACACAAAACCCCTTTCTAACGTCGCTCTAAGGGGTAAGAATATCCGTGATCTTCTTGGGGGGAATTAACGGAACCGGGAAGACGTCTTCGTGCTTAGCTTTGGAGAAGCGAGGCCTCAAGTGTTCTAAGGTCCCTCAACTGTGTTACGGAGGCGAAAACCCGATAGCGTTTGAGATATACGCGCTTAACAACACGATGTTCCACGCGAGGGGCGACGCGGTAGACGAGTCGCCTTTGACCCATCAACTCTATTTAGCTGCTATAGCCGAGAACATAGGCATAGCTTCCGAGGGGGACGAGACGCTAAGGCGCGTGGAAGAGGGCATATTCATGACGGTACGGAAGCTGAAAGACGAAGGTCACAAGTTCGTCTGGCTGACGGCGGACCCGGCGGTCATTCAAGCTCGTCTGGCTAGGTCGGGAACTTGTAGGTACCGACCTTTCATAGAGCAGATGAGCTTCTTACTCGGCACCTTAAAGTTCCTAGAGAATAAGGCAATTAAAGAGTGGAGAGAGGAGGGTGTCGTGGACCTAGTCGTGGACACCTCTTCGAAAACCCCCGAGGAAGTTGCGGAGGAGGTGGCGAGGCTCCTTGAGGGTTAGGGTGGAGGCCGAAGTCAGGCCCACAGAGGACCCGAACAAGGTCTTGAAGGCCCTTAGGAACTTGTTTAACATGGAGTTCAAGTTGGTCGAGAGGGGCAGAGGGTGGGCCAGCTGGGTCGGCGAGAGTGAGGACCTAACTTCCCTCCTCCCCCTCAAGAGGGCCATCCAAGCGAAGGCCGTGGACGAGACGTTTTACAAGTACTTGAAGAGGCTGAGCAAAGGCACACAGAACTTGTTAATTTTTAAGCTAAATAAACAAGCCGCTTATGCCGGAACGCCCTCTTTAGCGGAAGAGGATGTCGAGTCCCCCTTAGGGGCTATAACGGTTGAAGTGGAAGCCGAGGACGTGAAGAAAGTAATAGCTTGGTTGACGGGGAAGGAAGGTGAAGTCAGCGGACGTGACGAGGATTCGTCTGTGCGACAAAACGGTTAGGGAGTTCAACCCGGTACATAAGTATAATCCGAGGAAGGGCCCCCGCGTAGCGCTCTTCTACCCGGCCCCCTATTCTGTGGCCTCCCAAAGCTTGGGCTTCCAGCTGCTCTACGCGTACTTCGTCAGCTACGGGGTGAGGGTTGAGAGGTTCACTTACGACTCTTGCGGGACGAGCCTGGAGTCCGGCAAGACTTTAAAAGAGTTCGACGTAGTAGTGGTCTCATCGTCCTTCGAGCTGGACTACCCCTACTTATCTGAGTATTTGAGGAAGTACGGCCGCGAGGGACAAAGAGTAATAGCCGGAGGTATCGCGCCTACGTCCAATCCCATACCGATATTAGACGTGGTGACCAACGTGGTGCTCGCTGACGTAGAAATTGCTGTGCCCAGTGTTGTAGACGCGCTATTCAGCGGGGATTGGGAAAGCTTCGAGTCCTTAGAGTTCGTGGTCTCTGGGGAGGACGACGAGGGCAAGAGGGCTTACGCGAACGTCGCTGAGGAGCCGCTGCTATCGACCCAGTTCGTACCCTTGGACTTCGACCCTCCGTGGGGCAAGGGGTTCCTCGTGGAGGTGACCAGAGGCTGCCCTTGGAAGTGCCGCTTCTGCCTAGAGGGTTGGGTCACCAAGCCCTTCCGCCAGAGGGACGTGGAGCAAGTCAAGAGGGCCCTAGCTAACGTCCGTAGGCCGTTCGAGAAGGTAATAACCATCTCTCTGAGCTTAGGTAATTATGAGTCAGTAGACGAGTACTTGGACTCATTGATCGAACTTAAGAGAAAGAGGAAGGTGCAAGGCTCAGTGCCCAGCCTAAGGTTGGAGACAGTTACGGAGGAGTTGCTCGAGAAAGTTAAGGGTTTGGGTCAGAGGACCGTAACGGTCGCGCCGGAGACCTTCGACCCGTTGAAGGCCCGCGTGCTGGGCAAGGGCTATGCTCCAGAATTCTTTAAAGAGAAAGTAAGCATAATCAATAAACTCAACTTAAAGCTAAAAGTATACATGATGGTTGTTCCCGGGGAGCCTGCGAGGGTTACGGAGGGCGACGCGGAGGTCTTGAAGGAACTGGCGCCGGGCTCCCACGTCTCGGTGAACCCCTTAGTACCCAAGCCTTGGACCCCCCTTCAAGGGGCCCCCATTCCCGGAGAGAGGGAGGAGAGGGCTTTGTCCGTCTTCGCGGAGAAGTTGAGATACGTCGACTTGTACCCGGTCAAGTGGGCCCGCTTGCAAGCCGCGCTCGGCCTAGCGAGGAGGCCTTTGGGCAAGCACTTAGCTCCCACCTCCGACCCAGAAGGACTGATAAGGGAACTGAACGAAAGGGGACTGATTTCCTTGAAAGAGTTAGAAAGCTGGAGGACCGATTGGGACGAACCTTGGTTGAGGTTCAGGGTGGGAGACTTGAAGGAAATAAAGAGGCTCGGCGAGGACAGCTACGAGGCTTGGAAGGAGCTGATCAGCTCGTGAAGACCGGGGAGCCCTCGTCCACCGAGGAGCCCTTCTTCAGCATCTCGTGTAGGTCCTTCTCCGGGTCGCCGACGAGCCTCAAATCGAACTCTTTCACCAACTTCTCTAGCACGTTGGGCGTGAAGAACTTCGGGAGGACAGGGCCTATGTAGATACCTCTTATGCCTAAGTACAGCAAGGAGTACAGGATTGCGACGGCCTTCTGTTCCATCCAGCTTAGGACAATGCTTACGGGCAAGTTGTTAAGGTCCTTTCCAAGCCTCTTCGCCAGCTCGGAAGCGATGACCAGTATCGAATATACGTTGTTGCATTGGCCGAAGTCCATGAACCGGGGTATGCCCTCTATAGTGCCGTAGTTCCTATTGTTATAGTGGAACTTGGCACACGCGGCGCTCAGTATTATGGAGTCCTTAGGCACGAGCTCGGTAAACCTCTTGTAGTAGCTCATCTTGGGGTTCGGCAAGTCACAGCCGCCCACCACGAAGACGTGCCTTATCTTACCCTCGTTGATCAAATCTATCACCTTGTCCAGCAACGGTAGTACGTTCGTGTGGTGGAAGCCCGTAACGAGCTTACCTCCCTCCTTCTTCTCCAGCCTCGGGGTCTCTAGGGCTCTCTTTATGGCGGGCGTGAAGTCCCCTTCTAGGTGGGGCACCCCCTCGAGCCCGGCTATGTCGGTAGTGAAAATCCTGTTCGCGTAGGCGGGGGTAGGCTGTTGGACGCAGTTGCTCGTGCCTATTATGACCCCGGGGAACTGGGCGAACTCCCTCTTCTGGTAGACCCAGCTGCCTCCCCAGTTACCGTAGAGGCTGGGGAAGGCCTTCAGCTTGGGGTACGAGTGAGCCGGGAGCATTTCTGAGTGGGTGTAGACCTTTATCTCGTCTTCCAAACCCATTTCCCTTATCTGTTTCAAAAGCTCGTACAGCGGCTTGTAGCTGTGACCCGTGACCAATATGCCGTGACCCTCCTCGGTCCCCGTAGGGACCTCCACCACTTGGGGCGCTCCGAAGGTCTCAACGTACGCTTTGTCCAACAGCTCCATAGTCTTTATGTGTATCCTTCCGGCTTCCAATATCATTTTGATGAAGTTTTCCTTGCTGAAGTCTACGTTAGTCAGAGTTTTGTACAGAGCTGAGGCCAAGAAGTAACTTATCTCGGGGTCGTCGTAGCCCAAGGAGCGCGCGTGATAATAATATGCGGAGATCCCCTTGAGGCCGTATATGAGGGCCTCTTGGAGGGACTGCAGGTCGGCGTCCTTACCGCACACGCCGTAGGAGGTGCACCCCCTAGGGGGCAAGCTCATGGCGCATTGGTCACAGAGCATGGGAACGGTCTCGACCTTTGACACGTGCGAACCCCTCGGGAAGGGTAGAAACGCCTTCTTGCTTAGAACGTTTTGATCGAACGCGTTACCGTCTTCACTCCCCTTCCCTCTCGCATAAACCCCCAACGGACGTACTCTAACAATAGCTAACTGTTCAGTACTCTAACGCCCCTCCCTTGTCGGCGCTCAAGGCCATCTTCGCGTACCTCCTAAGTATTCCCCTCCTCAAGGGCTTCACCTTCGGCTTCCAGCGAGCCCTCCTCTCCTCTAGCTCCTTCTCGTCCACCAGCAAGTCTAACCTCCTCTTCTCGATATCTATCACTATCTCGTCGCCGTCTTGAACGAGCGCTATGGGCCCTCCGGCGGCGGCCTCGGGGGAGACGTGGCCTATCGCTGGCCCCCTAGTGGCCCCCGAGAAGCGGCCGTCCGTCACCAGCGCTACCTTATCGCCCAAGCCGAGCGCCATAACTGCTGCAGTGGCCGTCAACATCTCGCGCATCCCGGGCCCCCCTCTCGGGCCCTCGTACCTGATCACTATTACGGTCCCGGGCTCTATCTCGCCCCCTCTGATGGCCTTTACCGCGTCCTCCTCTCTGTCAAAGACCCTCGCCACGCCCTTGAACTTCCAGAGCTCCCTCTTCACGGCTGAAGCCTTAACCACGGCTCCGTTAGGGGCCAAGGAGCCCTTGAGTATGGCAAGGCCTCCGAAGGGACTGTAGGGGTTATCCAAAGGCCTTATTACTTCTCTATCCAAGACTGCCGCGTCCTTAACGTTCTCCCAGACGGTCTTGCCGGTCACGGTCAAGGCGTCCTTGTGAATGAGACCGGCCTCCCCGAGCTCTTTTAGTACTGCCGGAATCCCCCCGGCTCTGTCCAAGTCCACTACGAAGTGTCTCCCGGAAGGCGATATGGAAGCTATGTGGGGCACCTTGCGGGATATTTCGTCGAACACTTCGAGGGGTAAGTCTATTCCGAGCTCGTACGCTAACGCTTCCAAGTGTAGCACGGAGTTGGTAGAGCCGCCCAACGCCATGTCCACGGCTATAGCGTTCTCTAATGCCTTCCTTGTCAGTATTTTGTCGGGAGTCAGTCCCTCTTCCACCATTTTTACTATTCTCATACCGGTAAGCTTGGCGTACCAGAGCCTCCTCGCCTCCACTGCTGGTACCGTGGACGCGCCCGGCAACATCAACCCCATGGCTTCCGAGAGCATATTCATCGTGTTTGCCGTGAAGAGGCCCGCGCAGCTGCCCGGGCCGGGGAGCGCGCTCTCCTCTAACTTCCTTAGTTCTTCCGTTCTTCCCTCCTTAATGAGGACGTTCATCCTCTCCATGAGGTCCTTGAAGTCTATCCGTTCCTTGCCGTATACGCCGGGCATCATGGGGCCGCCGTTGATCAGAATTACCGGGACCTCCAGCCTGGCCGCGGCCAACAAGAAGCCCGGAGTTATCTTGTCGCAGTTGGTCACCATAACTACGGCGTCCAGCCTGTGAGCTTCCACCATTATTTCGACAGTGTCTGCTATGACCTCCCTAGAAGGCAGCGAATACCTCATCCCCTCGTGACCCATTGCGATCCCGTCGCATACGGCGATGGTGCCGAACTCCAGCGGAGTGCCCCCTGCCATCCTTATCCCGGCCTTTACCGCCTCCGCTACCTTGTCCAAGTGGACGTGGCCGGGGACTATTTCGTTCCAAGAGTTCGCCACTCCTATTAGAGGCCTCCTCAGCTCTTCGTCAATTAGCCCAGAGGCCCTCCACAGAGCCCTATGAGGGGCGTACTCCGGCCTCAAGAAGACGTCGCTTCTCTTCAACTTCCGGGACCACTTCCACTCCCACGCGGAAGCTAAAACTCGTTCGTAGCGCGCTTAATGTCAAAAACCCAGCTGCGTTTTCCACACCGGGTAGCGACTTGAAGAGGACCGCGTTTTGGATTGTAATAGCAGCAATTGCCGCCTTGTTCGCGGCCCAACTCGATAGGGTGTTGGTATACAGCGAGACTGCCATGCTCCCGAAAGATGCGGAGTCCTACAAGGTGAAGGAAGTTGTTAATACATACTTTAAAGATATGGCCAATAACACGCTACTGTTCGCAATATTCGAGACTAACGTAACCGACGAGAGGGCGTGGAACTGGTACTGGACATTAAAGAACGAGACAAAACTGAACATGACCAGCATCTACGACATCTGGAAGACATCTGAAAAGGGGTTGAAGAAGCTGTACGACGCGTCAAAGAACTTCAAGAACATGTACGAAGGCTTGGGCGAGGGTTTAGCTAACCTCTGGGCGGCCGTAGACGTGATCCACTACATAATGGTGATCAATGGGCTATATAGCTTGGATAAGGAGGAAGCAGTCTCGACCTTCCAAGCGCTGGTTTATGGGACCCCGCTGGAGAATATGACTGACGTGGCCGAGCTCTTGTACGACGCTGTGGCCTCCAGCGGGAAGGACCCCACCTCCGTGGACGAGGTCTTCACCCTGACCGTAGCTTATCGAAAGCTCAAGTCGGGTTTGGAGTCGGAATACGCCAAGGCGTACCTAGACTGTTTATACAAGGGCTTGATCGGCGAGGTTAAGGGAAAGAAGTACTGGTTGGACTATCCGATGGACTTCGAAAGCATAAAGAACAAAATAATGGATGACATAAAGTCGGTAGAACCCAAGTCGGTTAGGTGCTTCTCGAATTGGTTCGCAGCGAAGGTTGGGCTCCCCGGGGACATCGTAGAAGAGGTGGTGGTTTCGGCCTACGAAGGCAAAGAGGTAAACCTCAGAGGTCTGGCCTTGAAGCTCATATTGGAAAAGGAAGGAGACATAATAAAGACTCTGTTCCTCTCTAAGGACTGGAAGGCCACGATAATAAGGCTGCCTACGAACGATTACGAAACTGCTAAGAGAGTAAAGGAGGAGGCAATTAAGCTTGGAAAAGGCATACTCTCCAAGGCATACTTACTGGGACCGGGGGTGCTAAGCGTCGAACTCCAAGAAGCTAACATAGAGGACGCGAGAAGGGTCCAAGAGCTTAGCCACGCCCTGGTACTAGTGGTGTTGTTCCTAATCACGAGGTCGATAGTCGCCAGCGTCATACCGTTCTTGGTCGTAGGGATCGGAATAATAGTGGGTATGGCGTTAGCGTACTTCGTCGGGCTGGCCTTCCCTATATATCACATAGCGAAGACCTTGATGATAACTACGGGATTGGGGCTAGGTATGGACTATAGCATATTCATATTGGCCAGGTTTAAGGAGGAGGCGACCAAGGGCCTCTCGCCCAAGGAAGCGGCGGCAGTGGCTGCCAAGCGCGCCGGCCACGCGGTCGGGGTGTCGGCCCTCGCGGCCTCCTTGGGCTTCGCCTCCCTCGCGCTCTCCGGGACTTTGATGCTTGACAGCATGGGCTTAACCATACCTCTGGTGGTCCTCGCCACCGCGGCCACTGCGATGACCCTCCTTCCCGAAGTCCTCTCCAAGATCGGAGAGAAGAGCTGGTTCTGGTGGCCGGGGAGGCTGACGGTCAGGGAAGAGAGGCCCTTCGAAGGGAGGCCTAGGACATCTGTCTTGGTAGCGGTGTTCGTGCTAGCCATCATACTTACAGCGTACTCATTAGTATTTTACATCAATTACAAGGGCACTAGCGATACCACGCTCTTCTTGCCCGAGGGCACGGAGGCCTACGAGGCGCTGCTAGAGTTCGCCCAGCGCTTCCCTCCCGGGGCTTGGGGGCCCGTTTACCTCGTCTCGCTTAACTGCGACTGCCACAACGTCCTAGAGAGCTTGAAGCACAACCCCGCCGTGGCTACAGTAATCATGCCCGAGGACGTGCCGAGCTTGAAGAAGGACGGTATCAACCTAATAATGGTAATACCGAACTCCCAGCCCTTCAGTGAAGAGGCAATGAAGTTAGTCGAAGAAATTAGGCATATTCGCGAGGATAAGTGTTGCTTAGTAGGAGGCACCCCCGCGGAGCTGCTCGACACCAAAGTATTGGTGACTAAGTCGTTCTGGAGTAAGGTGGCCCCCTTCGCGATAACGGCTACCATGCTAGTGCTGTTAGTAAGCACGCGAAGGCTCCCTCCGGTGGTCAGCGCGGCCTTCAGCTTGGTAGCCGCCATATCTTGGGCCGTGACGCTGTCCCACTACCTCTCCTTGTACGCGTGGGGGTCCCCGCTCTACTGGATAACGCCGCTGATAGCGTTCGTGGCCACCCTGGGCATAGGGACAGATTACAACGTCTTCTATATAAGCAGGGTGCTCGAAGAATTAGAGAAGAACGTGAAGAACGCCGTGTGGGCCCCAGTAAAGAGCGCGGCGCCGGTAATACTGGGGCTCGCGAGCATAATGGCCTCCGCTTACTTGGGCATGCTCGTGGCGCGCTCGGTGGCGTTGAGGCAGATGGGCCTCGCCTTGGGCTTCTCCGCGCTCTTCGCCGCGATCAACGCTACGTTGCTAAATCCAGTAACCTTGAGCATTATAGTATTGATAGCAAGCATCTTGAAGAAGCGATAGCCCACACTTTTATAGAACCGTTTCTTGCCACACCGGGGAACTCCTTGGTAGAGATCAGGGAAGTGAAGGAGCTGCCGAAGCGCGAGGAAGTTAGGGTGGGATTCCACACCCACATAAAGGGCCTCGGACTCGACGAAAAAGGGAAGGCCAAGAAGGTGGCCGACGGCCTCGTAGGCCAAGAGGAGGCCAGGGAGGCCCTCGGAGTGGTCGCACAGATGGTAAAAGAGGGTAAGATGGCGGGCAAGGGAGTATTAATAGTTGGCCCTCCGGGGACGGGCAAGACTGCGCTCGCGGTCGGCCTGGCCAAGGAGTTGGGCGAAGACACTCCCTTCGTAGCTATGGGCGGTTCCGAAATAATGGGGAGCCAGAGGAAGGGAGAACTGCTCATGCAAGCGATGAGGAGGTCTATAGGCGTCAGGGTAAAGGAGAAGAGGACCGTTTACGAGGGCGTAGTAAGGGACATAAAGTACCGCGTCAGCCGCCACCCCTTCAACCCCTACATCAAGGTGCCTAGAGAAGCAGTAATCACGCTCGAGACCACCGACGACAGGGTAACCCTAACCGTCGACGAGGACATAGCCGTCCAGTTGAGGCAACTCGGAGTGCGGAAGGGCGACATAATAGCCATAGACGCGGAGACCGGTAGGGTCTACAAGCTCGGCAGGGCGAGGGAGGAGAGCGACGTCGGCGGCATAAAGCTCGTCAGGGAAGTGAAGGTGCCGGAGGGACCGGTCAAAAAGGAGAAGGAAATAGTGTATACTCTCACCTTACACGACTTGGACACCTACTTCGCCGCCCAGCAAGCGCCGATCAGCTTGTTGGCGGGCCTGGGCCCGGAGAGCGTCACGGACGAGGTGAGGAAACAAGTCGACAAGATGGTCTCGGAGTGGGTGAAGCAAGGGAGGGCGGAGCTCGTTCCGGGCGTCTTGTTCATAGACGACGCTCACTTGCTTGACCTAGAGACCTTCAGCTTCTTGTCAAGGGCTATGGAAAAGGAACTCGCGCCGATAATCGTTCTAGCCACCAACAGAGGGAAGGCGAAGATAAGGGGCACGGACGAGGAAGCTCCCCACGGCATACCCCTCGACATGCTGGACAGGTTACTAATAATTAGGACTAGACCGTACACCAGGTCTGAGATTGAAGAGATATTGAAGATCAGGGCAGAAGAGGAAGGGGTCAAGCTTTCCAAAGAGGCTCTAGAGAAGCTTGCCGAAATGGGCGAGGCGAGGAGCTTGCGCTATGCGATAAACTTGTTGCAGCCAGCTTACACCATAGCTAAGATGAACGGAAGGGACGTGGTGGCGCCGGAGGACGTCGAGGAGGCCACGCGGAAGTTCGTCGACGTCAGAGAGAGCGTTAAGTACGTGGAGCAGTTCAAGGATAAGTTCCTCTAGCACGGTTTTACCCTCCAAACCCTTCAAATATCCCCTCTCCTACGCGCCCCGGGGGCGCTCATGGGAGCACGAAAGAAGGAAGCGCCGCGTAGAGGCTCTGCGGGGCTACGGCCTAGGAAGAGGGCAGCGAGCATAGTCCCAAGGGTGAGGAGCTGGCCCTCCATAGACGAGGTCAAGCCCCTAGCGTTCCTAGGTTACAAGGTCGGCATGACCCACGTCATCATGATAGACGACAGGGAGCACGTGGACACCGCGGGTCAAGAGATCTTCGTACCCGTGACCGTAATAGAAACCCCGCCCATGGTGGTTCTGGGCGCGAGGGTTTACGGTTACGACCCTAACAGAGGTAGGTACGCGCTCACGGAAGTTTGGAGGAACCCCAGCGACACCATAAAGGAGAAGCTGGGCGAGGAGGTCTTGAGGAAATACTTGTTGGGCATGAGCAAGCGCTTGCCGCACATGGTAGAAGAGCTGGGCCCGGGCAAGGGCTTCGAGTTCAAGGTTCCCGAAAAGGAACTCGACGTGGACCCCGAGAAGGTGGTAGGAGTAGGGCTTATCATGAGCAGCATACCCTTCCTCGCCGGAGGGGTGAGCAAGAAGGCTCCAGACATACTCGAGGTGAAGGTAGGGGGCTCGCCCGTTGAAGCCTTGGAGTACGCCAAGGGCAAGTTGGGCCAGCTAGTGGACGTGGAGGAAGTCATAGAAGCTGGAAAGTTCGTAGACGTGATAGGAGTCACCAAGGGTAAGGGCTTCCAAGGCGTCATAAAGAGGTTCGGCGTCAAGGAGCTCCCCAAGTGGCACAAGCACCGCAAGGGCTCTAGGAGGGTTGGCGCGAGGAGCTGGGGCAAGGGCACGTCCAGCTACGTGCCCCAGCCCGGCCAGATGGGCTACCACAGGAGGACCGACTACAACAAGAGGGTTCTGATGATAAGTGACGACCCCAGCAAGATAAACGTGGAAGGCGGTTGGCTCCACTACGGCTTGGTTAAGAGCAAGTACGTGGTGCTGAAGGGAAGCGTCTTCGGCCCTCCCAAGAGGCCTATAATAATGCGCCTCCCGGTCAGGCCCCCGGCTTGGGTACCTCCCGGACCCCCCAAGATCACTTACATCAGCTTAAGCTCCAAGCAAGGTAACTAAAGGGGTGGTTGGTGATGTACTCCAGCTTGTGGCTCCACGCCAGGGTGTTCGGGTATAACGACTTGAAGAGGCACGTGTGGGACTTGAACGGCAACCCGGTTGAGGAAATAGAGCTCCCGCCGGTCTTCTCCCTGCCAGTCAGGAAGGACCTAATAAGGAGGGCCTTCCTAAGTGCCTTCACCGCGAGGCTCCAGCCGAAGGGGAGGGACCCCATGGCGGGCAAGCGCACCACCGCCGAGAGCTTGGGGCCCGGACACGGCCTCGCGAGGGTGCCGAGGATTAAGGGCACCAGCAGGGCGGCGTTCGTTAACTCCGCGCGTGGCGGACACTTGGCCTTCCCGCCTAGGCCCGACAAGAAGCTTCACGAGGAGATAAACAAGAAGGAGAGGTTGATCGCGATAGCGAGCGCCCTCGCGGCGACCTCGAGGAGGGAGCTAGTGGAGGCCAGGGGACACGCGATAAGCTCCGTTAAAGAAGTTCCACTAATAGTAGTGGACGACATCGAAAACATAGAGAAGGCGAAGGACTTGAGGGAGGCATTCGTCAAGTTGGGCGTCATAGACGACGTTGAGAGAGCCTCTGAATGGAGGCAGAGGAGCACCAAGGGGAAGATGAGGGGGAGGAGGTACAAGAAGAGGGTGGGCCCCTTGATAATAGTGAGCACGGAAGAGGCGCCGGTTAGGAGGGCTGCGAGCGCCTTCCCGGGAACTGACGTGGTCGCCGTGAACTTGTTGAGCGTAAAGCACCTAGCGCCCGGAGGGGTCCCGGGTAGGTTAACAATCATAAGCAAAAAGGCCCTCGAGGAGATAGGCAAGAGGTTGACACTATGAGGGCTCCGGAGGACATCATAATAAGGCCGCTCCACACGGAAAAGGCGCTAATGTTGATGGAAAAGTACAACACTTTGACGTTCATAGTAAGGAGGGACGCGACCAAGCCAGAGATAAAGTATGCAGTCGAGAAGTTGTACAACGTTAAGGTAGAGAAGGTCAACACGTTGATAACGCCCAAGAATGAGAAGAAGGCGTACGTGAAGCTTAGCCCGGAGTACAAGGCCACTGACATAGCGTCCAGGATAGGCCTCATATAAGGTGGTTTTATGAAACGCGAGGCCGTAGCGCTCGCCTTTCTTGGAGCCATCTTACTCGTAGTCTCCTTCCTCCCAGACCCCTTCTTCCTGACCCTCTTGAGGGCCCTAGTGATGATGTTAGGTGCCTATTCTCTTTATATAGCTAAGAAAGTTTGGGAGTTGGAAAAGGGGTTTAATGAAGCAGTTAGGGTGGGAGAAAAGATAAAGAAGAAGTTGGACGAGCTACAGGTATCCTAAGCTCCTCAGCCTCTCCACGACCTCGCGCACGTCCTCCTCCTTAATTTCCACCGCGCTGGTGGCTTCTTCGACTAGGAATTTCACGAACTCCTTAACGTCCTTAAAGCCCGCCTCCTCAGCCGCTTTGACTAGCCTGGCGAGCTCCTCTTCGTTGAGTTCCACGCAGACCTTCCCCACACCTCTCACCCGAGCTTCTCCAATACGAAGTTCAATAACTTCTTTTCGCTCTCCTCCACGTCTTCCTTCTCAGTGTCCAAAACTAGGTCCGGGCTCTCCGGGGGCTCGTAGGGGTCGCTCACTCCAGTAAAGTTCTTTATTTCACCCTTTAGCGCCTTCTTGTACAACCCCTTCGGGTCCCTCCTAATGCACTCTTCCAACGAGGCCTTTACGTAGATCTCGTAGAAGGGGACCTCCTCGCTGACTATCCTCTTAACCTCCTCCCTCACGTCTCTATAAGGCGAAACGAAGGAACAGAAAACCACGACGCCGTTCCTCGCGAGCAGCCGGGCTATCCAAGCTACCCTCTTCAAATGGAGGGCCCTCTCCTCCTTCGTGAAGCCTGCGTCGGGGTTGATGGTCTTGCGGACCCAGTCGCCGTCCAGGACCTCGACCCTGTAACCCATTTCGGACAGTTTCTTCGCTACCCTCTTGGCCAAGGTAGTCTTCCCGCTGCCCGGGAGTCCCGTTAACCAGAACACCGAGCCCTTATCGAGACACTTCATCGAGTAGTTCCCTCAGCAGCCCGTAGACCTCGTGAGCTTGAATAACGCCCCTCTCCCCGGAATACCTACCTTCGGGGTCGTAGATCGCCGTAATGCCGTACCAGTCGTGAACCGCGTCGTCCGCGCCTCTGTCATCCTTGTCCATGTAGAGCTCCCCCCAGCCCACCGTACCTATGGGCTTCCAGTCGAGGTCTGCGAAGAATGCCATCAAGTCCGGAGCGTCCCCCCTAACCTCCGGGTATATCTCTGAGGGCTCGTAAACCTCGTTCTTCCAAGGCTCCCCTCGGGGCCCGGCGACGCGGGAGAGCTTCTCCTTCAGCTCCCTCACGACGTCCTCGTACTCGCTCTGGTCCACCACCCCGTACTTCTCCCTCCCCTTCAAGTTGACGAACACCCTAGAGTAGTAGCCTCCCCAAGCCCAAGCGAGCGTCTTGCCCCAGTCCACCAACTCCTCGCTGAGTTGCTCGCCCCTCTTGGGTTCTCTCTTGAACTTCAAGAAGCCCTCCCTTTCCAGCCACTCATTAATCACAAAGGTACCTTTCATAGGCTTTATGCCGTGGTCGCTCAGAAAGACTATCACTGCGTCCTTGAGCGACCCCTCCAACATCCTCGCGGCCCACTCGTCCACCCGCCGGTAGACCTCCGGTATCACGTTCAGCTCTTCGTTTTCCTCGTACTTCGGGTGGGACTTCTCGAAGTACCGCAAGAAGGCGTGGTGGGCCCTGTCTATGCCTATTTCAACGTATATGAAGAAGTCCCACTTTTTCTTAGTAACGATATACTCTACTACCTTTAGGTGGCTGTCTAACATCTTTAACAAATCTTTCTTAACCGCCTCCTTATCGAAGCTGTTGTACTTTATGTCGAAGAGCGGCTTGCCGACCCGCCTTTCCAGCTCGAGCCTCAGAGAAGGCGGGTAGGCCCAGTTCTCAGCTTGCGAAGGGGTGGTGAAGTCGGTCACCACGTAGCCGTATATCGGCTTAGGCGGGTAAGTAGGGGGGACCCCGAAGAGGGCGCTCCTAAGCCCCTTTTCGGCGGCGTAGTCCCAAACGGTCTTAGCCTTGAAGTATCTTGAATTAACTATATAGTAGTCGAACGACCCGGGCTTGCGGTGCCGAAAGCCGTAAACCCCTAACTCTCCCGGAGTCTTCCCCGTGAACATGACCATCCAAGCGGGAACTGTTATCGGGGGGTAGCAGCTCCTCATGTGCCACTTGGCAGATTCCTTTATGTAGGAGTGCAAGTTGGGGAAGAACTTATTCCCCATTTCGTAGAAATACCTCGGAGGCATCGAGTCCAAGCCCAGTACGAAGACCTTCATCGTTAAGTGCCCTCGGAGCCTGGCGACGGTCGGTTTTAATGAACGAATGGGTCCTCGAACGAGAGGACCACCTCCGCCACCTCGGGCCTCATCATGTACTCCGGAGGCCTCTTCCCCTCCATTATCATCTTCCTGAGCTTCGTCCCGCTAATTCTAATCCTGTACTCCTCCGGGTGTGGACAAATCTTCTCGTTGACCATACCTCCGCACTTCTTGCAGTAGAACGCCTCCCTGACGAAGAGGGGAGTTATGCCTAAGTCGGGGAAGTTCTTAAATATGTCCCAGGCCTCGTAGGGCCCGTAGTAGTTGCCCACTCCGGCGTGGTCCCTGCCCACTATGAAGTGGGTGGCGCCGAAGTTCTTCCTCACTATTGCGTGGTGCACGGCCTCCCTCGGGCCGGCGTACCTCATCTCCATTCGTAGCACTGAGAACGCAACTGAGTCCTTCGGGTAGTAGTGTTCTATCAAAGCCTCATACGCCTTTATTATTACCTCGTCCCTGAAGTCGCCCGGCTTCTTCCAGCCCACCAGCGGGTTCACGAAAAGGCCGTCGGTGAACGTCAACGCGGCCTTCTGGACGTACTCGTGGCCCAAGTGGGGGACGTTCCTGGTCTGAAAGGCGGCCACCCTCTTCCAGCCCTTTTGTTCGAACAGAACTCTGGTCTCCTTGGGCCACAACCTATATTTCTCGAAGGGCTCAGGTACGTCGCTTATCTGGATCAGGGGGCCCCCGAGCAAGTAGTCCTTCTTATTGAAGACCTTTCTGACCCCCGGGTGGTTCAAGTCGTCCGTCTTGAACACCTTTAACGTGTGGTAGTTCTTGTCCCAAGGGAAGATTTCCTCTACATAGAGTATGGCTATCGGCTTACCCTTGAAGAATATAGCCACTTCGTCACCCTCTCTGACACTTTTCTTGACGTTCTCGTCCACGTCTAGGATTATAGGTATGGTCCAAGGAAGGTCGTTGCTGAGCCTCATGAACTCTAACACGCTGAGGTAGTCTTCCCTCACCATGAAGCCTTCCAGGGGCGAGTAGACCCCGTGGGCGACGTTAGCGACGTCCGCGGCCAAGCCTTCATCTACTTGTACGTTTACCATTTCCTTCGCTTCTTCAACCAACCTCTCTCGGGTCTTGCCCTTCGCTACCCTCTCCACTAACTTGCCCCCGTGAGGCTTGGAGACCAAGGTCTCACCACCTCGCTCACAAGTAGCCCAAGCTCCTCAGCCTTTCTATGATCTCCTTCCTCTCTTCCTCGCTTATGTTTGCCTCCTCCACCTCCTCTTCTAACTTGGCCAAGGCCTCCCTTAGGAGGTGGATGAGGAGGGTGTTAGGGTCCTCGAAGCCGGTCTTCGCGGCTAACTCCCTTAGTCTGTTGTAAAGCGTAACTGGTACTTTCACCTCCTTCCACTCCACCCGCTTCCCCGCCCCCGATCGAACGCCCTTTAATCTGCTGATTTTGAGGCGAGGCCCGAAAGCCATGTGGGAGTGGTTCGTCGTCGGCTTGGTTTCGTCGTTGTTGGACCAGACGCTGGCCTTGGGCTTCGGCTTGACCTCTTCGCTCATACTGGTCAGCGCGCTCGGCGCCGACCCGAGGGAGGTTGTGCCGACAATATTGGCAGCCCAAGCTCTGACCTCCGTGCCGGCGTACTTGATAATACGGAAGCTTAAAGTGCCCAGTCAACTGTTCTTGTTCTTGCTAGTTACATCAGTAATGACGGTAATACTCCCTTTCGGATTGAAAGCTTTGAAGACCAAAGACGCCTTGGCGCTGTATTCGTTATCGCTGTTCTTGACAGTAGCTATAATGGTAGCTATGGATAAGGGTTTCCTAAAGCCCGACCTAAAGGCCACGTTGTTGTTATCGCTCCTAGTCTCTTTGGATAAAGTTATGGTAGGCGGAGGCTTGAGCCTAGCACTAGTTATATTACAAAAATCCATGGGCGTTAGTTTAAGCGAGGCGTTGATGTCATTACCAGTGATAAAGGCTCTACCCGTGCTCACTTCCCTCATAGGCTATTGCGGCTCCTCCCTCTGCCCGAGGCCCGCGCCGTCGTTCGCGATGGCCGCGGGCGCGGCCTTGGGGAGCTACGCGAGCAAGAAGCTCCACTCGAAAATAAGAATAAGGGACGAGTACTCGGTCCTCTTGCTCTTGATCGGAGCAGCGGTGAGCGCGCTGCGCGCGCTTTATTGAGCTTCCTCCGGGACCCCCGAGAGGGCCGGTAAGTGGAAAGGAAGTTGCTACTCCTAGTTGGGGACTCGCTGAGGGCCGACTCGTTTAAGCGTTACGTACCTAAGGCCTCGGAGTACAAGGAGCTGGTGCCGGCCTATTCCCAGACGCCCGGCGCCACCTTTTCCCTCCTCTTCGGGCGCCACCTCACCCACGTCTTCTGGCCTACGGAGCTTAACCCCATGACGGTCTTAAGGTTCGCCGGGATAGAGACTCTAAAGGACACTTCTGCCACTTTCGGAATTTTCAACTTCATTCCCACCTTGTCCAAGCTGTTGGCTGAGGAGTCCGTGGTACACGCCTTGAGGAAGGCCGGCGTTCGTACCATGGTATACAGCCAGCTCGACAGCCCCCCGCTGAGCCTTCCCCCGTTTGACGTGGAAGACTTGGCGAACACAACTAGATTGCGATTAGATTACGTAAGCAGAGCAATCCTGGCAGTCTCTTGGCGTCTGGCGACCGTAGCCACTAAGAGGTATAGAAACCTGGGCAAGATGGCATTGCTGAACACGATAATAGACGTTTTGCCTTGGAAGAAGGGCATAATATTTGAAGCTGGAAACTTCCCAGCGAGGCACCTTTACGAGGACATGGCAGAGGTCGCTATATACAAACTGAAGAAGCTCAAGGGCGATTGGTTCGTCTACTTCCACGCCTTCACTCCTCACGGCGAGTACTCTTGCGGCGAGTTCCGGCACGCCTTGGACCTCCACATGCTCACTTGGAGCTTTAACGTACACGTGGGGGAGCTGCTGAAGCTGTACCAAGTGGACTCCTTGGAGAGATTGCTTCGGTATTACCGAACGTGCGACGTCATAAGGGATGTCCTTGAGGACGAGGGCATCTTCAGAAAGCTGAGGACTGCTTACGAGGAGTGCGTAAAGCTCTTCGCGAGCTTCGTGAAGCGGCTTGAGGAGGAACTCGTCCCCGAGGGCTGGACGGTCATAGTAACTTCTGACCACCCGGAGTACTTCGGCGAGGATTGCCTCAGCGGCCACCCCCCTCTGGTCCCCCTTAGGAGGCCGCCGGAGAGGGTCCCCTTGCTCCTGCTGGGAGAGGGCAGCTTGGAAGGGGTGAGGGCTTACACTCAGATACCGGAGCTCGTGGCCGAGCACTTCTCCGTCCGGTGGGCTGCCCCATCCTCCGACGAGGTGTTAGTTACCATACCCTACTTGAGGGACAACAAGTGGAGCATTATGGTCGTGTCCACGGACGGCGACAAAACGGCTTACCACGCTGTAGACGAAAGCGGCAATGAGGTCTGGGGAGGCCCGGAAGAGTTACGAGAGGCAATCTCTCAGCACGAGCGCCGGGCCGCGGAGGAAAGGAAGAAGATAATAAACCGCCTAAAGATAAAGCTCAAGCTTCGGAGGAGACTCCTCAACAAATAACCTTCGCTTTGTACTGCGCTAACGGGTACGTCCGAGTTGTCTCAAGAGACCCTAAAGGCGGTCCTCCCCTCGCACATAGCGAAGGCAAAGGTCGTAGAAAAGCCGTGGGGAAGGGAGATATGGATAGCCAACGAGCCAGAGTACGGCGGCAAAATCCTCGAAATAAGGAAGGGGTACTCGACTAGCGTTCACTATCACAAGGTGAAGAAGGAAACGATATACGTGGACAAGGGGAAGCTCTTGGTTAGAAGCGGGGATAAGGAGTACGTGCTGGAGGAGGGCCAGGCAGTGACTATAGAGCCTTACACCGTCCACCAGCTCGTCGCCTTAGAAGACGTCCGCCTAATAGAGGTCTCCACGCAGCCCTTGGACGAGAGGGTAAGGGTGGAGGACCCTTACGCCGGGAAGAGGAAGCCGGAGGACCTCTAGGGAAAAACTTTCTACTTTATCTTTTCAGTTTTAATCTTACTGCCTTTGCCTTACCTCCTAAGCAGTTGGTCAAGCTCGGCCAGCAGCTGCTGCCTGAACGACTTGGACAGCGGCGCATAGCCCATCTTGATGGAGGCCTTTTGAAGCTCGTCGCTGAGCAAGTACTTGACGAAGTCTACTATCTGCTTCAGCTTCGGAGAGTCCCTGAAGAAGATTATGTAGGGGGTCGCCACTATGGGGTAGGAGTCCTTGCCCGGGGCCAGCACCAGCGAGTCTGCGTAGAAGTAAGGGGCGTGGAGCACGCATATCCAGCGCTTCGCGGCGCCGGCGGTGGCGGCGCTTATGGTCTCCGGAGTGGGCAGCACGAAGTTACCCTCAGCGTTCTTCAGGGCGGCGGTGGGGAGCTTCGCTTGGACTGCGTAGGCGTACTCCACGTAGCCTATGCTGTAGGACGTCTTACTGACGGTCGCGGCGACTCCTTGGTTCTTCGGGGCGCCGATGCCCCTTCCCACCTTATCAACGGGCCAGTTTATCACCAAATGGGAACCTATCTTAGCGTTCCACTCCGCCGAAGACTTGGCCAAGTACTTGGTGAAGACGGCTGTAGTGCCAGAGGCGTCGGAGCGGTGAACGGCTATTATCGGCTTGTGGGGGAGCTTCGCGGCCACCTCGGGGTCTTGGAGCGCCTTTATCCTAGGGTCGTCCCAGTACTTTATCTTACCCATGTAAATTTCCGCCAGCACTTCCCCGTCCAGCTTGAGTACCTTGTTCCCTAGCTCGGGTACGTTGTATATCACTACCACGGAGCCCGCCACTACTGGTACGTGTACAACTTGCTTCCCCTCAAAGAGAAGTGGGGCGTACCTCTCCTTCGGTATAGGCACGTCGCTCCCGGCGAAGTCGGTTAGGTGGTTCAGCAAGTTGGCTATGCCGGCCCCAGAGCCCACGCCTTGATACGTTACGTGGGCTGCCTTGTAGTAGTACGCTGCGAGGGATACGAAGGGATAGACGAAGGTCGAGCCGCTCCCGTAGAGGGAAGCGGCTATGACCGCGTGGCTCAACAAGAGCGAAGCTACTAATGCAGTCCTCATCTCTTATCCCACTTTCTCGTGGGTTAGTGAAAAATGCGTGGTTAAATAGATTTCGTTAATCACACCATCGATCTGCCTTCTCTAACGGGGATACGACCATTTTTAAACATTTCCATAGACTAACACGCTTCCAGTCATTAAATCACTCTTAGCTAAGGCCTTAGCATAGTTGCCGGAGCAGTGTATCGGGTGAACCTCTTCGGCACCCAGGGCGTAGAGAGCGTGTAGTACAGAGTCCACCTCTTTCTTGGGCTTGCTAGCTAGGTGGAAGCCCCCAATGACTGCCCTCGGGCGGAAGCCGAAGTCCTCCACGACGCTTCTGTAGAGCATGTGCACTCCGGGGTGGCTGCAGCCCACGAGCATTACTTGGCCGTACCCCTTCACGTCGACGACTAGGGCTCTCTCCCTGATACCTTCAGCCTCCAAGGTTCTGGACAAATAGAGGCCATCGTCCAGCTTGAGGGGCCCCGGCACCCTCTCGGCGGTGGGTATAGGGAAGAGCGGGTCGTCGGGAGCTATCACCTTCTTAGCCCTTATCGCTTCCGCCCCGCCGGTGTGGTCCCAGTGTCTGTGGCTGAAGATTAAGTAGTCGACTTCGAGCGGTACATTGAGTAACCTAGCGTTGTGTTTGACTGCCCTCGCATCGCTGTTGGCATCCCAGAAGGCCTTCCAAGAGGGCGTCTCGAGGTAGATGGACAGCCCCCACCTCCCGACGAAAGGAGGCCTGGCCTCATTGTCCACGACGACGTGGAGTTTGAGGTAAGGGACCATAGTTTTCGCCCGAGGTTTGGGTGGTGCCGCCGCGGGGATTTGAACCCCGGGCCACCGGGTCTCCCAAGCCTTCGGTTCTCGCGTACCGGACCTTATGGGCCCGGCGCTCTGCCCGGCTGAGCTACGGCGGCTCTCCGGAGAACGGGCGTTATGGATCTTTTAAGTTTTGCTATCAACTCTTGATTAAGGAGGGGAGCCGCCGGCTAGAAGGTCCAATGAGATGGCCGAGCCCGAGAGGGTTGCTGCGCTAGTGTTGCTCTGGGACCCTCCAGCGATAGCGGCCGTGCTGCGGGGGGACCCGTCTCTATTGTTGAAGGAAGACATAAATATGAATTACTATTTACTAATAAAAAAGGCATACAGCTTGGAGAACTTTGACGAGTTTAAGAGGATTGTAAAGGAAGGGCTGGGGGCGCGTTGGGACCCGGAGCTCAAGGCTTGGGTCGTGAGGCCCGCCCTGAGGGACTACCAAACGGTGACGGAAGCCGTAACGGTCCTTAAAGAGATGGGTGCACGTTTCGAGCTGGTAACTGAGGAAGGCCCGGTTCCAGTGGAGCTGGACGTCGATGACGTGGACGCGGCCTTCCTAGAGGGGTCGGCGATTATAAACGAGCTAGCTAAGGATATATCACTATTAGTAAAGTTCAGAACAAAGAAGGACAAAGAGTTGTTCTTTAGATTGGTTGAACTGGCTCCATATTACAAAGGACGCTTCTACTTGCCCCCCTTCGGTCGCTTGCCGGCTACCTTGGCCCAAGATGTGGCCGCTAAGGCGACTTCCTCGACCGCCCTCGTTGCCTCGCAGAGGAGGGAGCAAGGGTACCCACTGTTCTTAGGGAACTCTGTTGTCGTTAAGGTCAGCGAGGAGAAGGCGGAAGAGTTGCAAACGAAGCTCGCCCCTTACGAGGACTGCGACGTAGAGTCTCCAGAGATAGAAAGAGAGAGGAGGGAGAACGCCCTCAGCTATTGTGAGTACCGCTGGACGAACTACGCGGGGGAACTGGTCAGAGAGGGGAGGCTTACCAGGCTTTACGAGATAACTTTAGAGGACGGTTCTGCCTACATCAGAACTTTTAGAGGCTTATTGATTAGACTGCTTAGGCATTTGAATGTGGACGTCGATAAGTTATATGCAGACTTACCCTTGGAACCCAATGCGGACTTCTTACGGGACTACCAGAGAGTCGCGGTATCCCAAGCGCTGAAGATGCTCGCCGTTCAAGGGGCGGCGACCGTCCAAGCCGCCACGGGCGCCGGGAAGACGGAAATGGCAGTAGCCGTAGCGAAGACTCTTCTGGAGAGCGGGCAGGTGAGGAAGGTTTTCTTCTTAAGCTTAAACAGAACCTTGAACGTTCAAGCTGTAATGAGGTTTAAGAAGTACGGATTAAGCGCGGGGCTGGTGGACTCAGAGAACTTCCAAGTAGGGGAACCCGTGGTGGCTTGTACGGTGCAAACCCTCTATAGGGCGCTAGTTAAGGTCGGGAAGGCCAAAGAGGTTAAGGATGACGTGGACGAGGAGATAAGGATGGACTACGCTGAGCTGAGCGACGACAAGGCAGAGAGGCTCTTCGAAGAGTACATGAAAGCCGGCTTGGTGATAGTGGACGAGGTACAACACGTCCCCGCCCGCACGGTCTCCGAAGTGGTGCGTGCCAACCCGTGGTCGCTAAGGCTAGGCCTCTCGGCTACCCCTTGGAGGGACGACGGAAAGGACGTTCTAATTTACGCGTTGATAGGGGACGTGGTCCCTAAGAGGATAACCTCTTCGGAGCTGATAGAGAAGGGGTATTTGGTTCCGGTGGAAATAATAATGTTAAAGAGGAAGGTAACCGTGGACCGCGAGGACCTCAAGGCGTTGGAAGGTCTACAAGGCGCTCAGAAGTACGTCAAGTTGAAGAACTACATATTCTATGACTCCGAGAGAAACGCGCAGATAGCGAGGGTAGTGAAGAAGCTGCCGAAGCCAGTACTAGTCTTAGTAAAAGAGGTAAAACACGCACACGAGTTGTGTAAGGCCATAAAGTCGGAGCGCCTCTCGTGTGCGGTGCTGACCGGCAAGGAGAGCTCCTCCCAGAGGGAGTCCGTCCTGAGGGCAGTCTTGAGGGGAGACTTGGACGTGGTAGTTGCTACCACCTTGGCCGACGAGGGCTTGGACCTCCCGCCGCTTAGGTCATTGGTCTTGGCGGCCGGGGGGAGGTCGCAGACGCGCACCCTCCAGAGGGTCGGGAGGGTCACGAGGCCCTACCCCGGCAAGGAGGTGGGCATAGTAGTTGACGTCTGGGACGACGACCGGGAGGCAGGAGGGATATTTTATAGGCAAGGGCTGGCCCGCATGTCCCTTTACCGCACTGAAGACATGTGGAAAATTGTGGTTAAAGATATTAAACAATTTCTGAAGGAGAAGAACTGAGCGCGAATGTGATTTAAAACGTAGCTCGCAGGCGGTCCGGGAGGTCATATGGCGGACACGGCCCACAAGGTGATGGCAGAGGCAATAGGCAAGATAGTACTAGTCAAACTGAGGGACGGTAAGGTCAGGGGGAGGCTGAAGACCTTCGACATGCACTTGAACATAGTCTTGGAGGATGCCGAGGAGGTCAGGGAAGACCAGACGAGGCCCTTAGGAACAATATTAATCAGAGGAGACGGCGTAGTCTTCGTATCTCCAGTGGAGGTGTGAGGCCATGAGCAAGGGCACTCCCTCGTTCGGCAAGCACAACAAGGGCAAGACCCACATAAGGTGTAGGAGGTGCGGCAGACACTCGTTCAACGTTAGGAAGGGGTATTGCGTCGCTTGCGGCTTCGGGCGCTCTAAGAGGATGAGGCGCTACAGCTGGCAGAACAAGAAGTCTTGGACCCGCGTTAGGCTCAAGTAACTTTTAGTTCTTTCCGTATTCCTTGCAACCGGAAGGTGTGACGCGTTGAGCGTAGACGAGAAGGTGGCGAGGGCCCTAAAGGGCACTACGACCGTCGGCATAAGGTCCGAAAAGGCGGTCGTCCTCGCGGCGGACAAGAGGGCCACTGCGGGGAACTTCATAGTCCACAAGAGGGTGGAAAAGATAGTGAAGATCAGCGATTACATGGCGATGACCACGGCCGGCCTCGTAGCAGACGCTCAAGTGCTCGCGGACGTGTTGAGGATGGAAGTGAAGAACTACGAGCTGTTCCATAAAAAGAGAATGAGCGTTAAGGCCGCGGCCACCTTCTTATCGAACGTGCTCCACTCGGCCCGCTTCTACCCCTACATAGTTCAACTGCTAGTGGGCGGCTTTGACACCGCCCCCAGGCTCTACAGCTTGGACTGGTTCGGGACGGTAGCTGAAGAGGAGTTCTTAGTCACCGGCTCCGGCTCTCCGATGGCCGTTGGGGTCATCGAGGCTGAGTACAACCCCAATATGGACTTAGAGGAGCTGGTGAACTTAGCAGTGCGCGCGGTCTTCGCGGCCACTCGGAGGGACACCGCCTCCGGCGAGGGCATAGACGTCGCAGTCATCGATCGGAACGGCATCACAATGCGCCATTACCGCTTAGGTGATGTAATAAGGCTTGTGCGCCCGTAAGAAATAGGTTTTTCACTCCTCTGAGGAGGAGTTCTGGGCATTAAGCTATGAAGAAGGTGTTGGCGTTCTTACTGACGTTAGCGGCGGCGGCCTTGGCGCAGAAGCTGGTAGTTCCAACTGCGATGAGCTGTGTTATTTCCGCTAACTACCCCAAGTTCGAGGTCCCCGTTCCCGTAATAACGATAAACGCGACCTCCCTCACGGTGCGAGTAGACGCTTGCGGCTTGGTTTCTTCTAAGGCTTACGTAGCGATGGCCTATACCAAAGGAACTATAGGTTTGGAGTTGCCCCTCAAGGAGCTGAGGTACAAGTTCCCTTGCGGCGCTATAACAGTTGAGCTAGTCAACGACAAGGGAGAAGTTGTAGATGAGAGAAAAATAGCGTTTACTTTAGAGGTAATTAATATGACGGAACCAATAATGATGTGTACGGCCTCGAGTGAGCTCACCGAGCTAGCTCTAAACAGTACCGAGGACGTGATTAAGTTCCTCAAAGCTGCTTACGATGGAGAAGCCTTCGAGACGTCGTTGTACATAGAGGCGTATAAGCCTACCTCCGTAACGGTTTACCTAGAGGGTCTAAAGGCCCGTTCGGCGGTCCCGAGCGTAGGCGTAGCAATCATTAAGGACAACATTGTAAGGATAATTAGAGCAAACGACACTAAGGCTATTACGCTGTACCTCGTGCCTACGAAGCCGGTCGCCTCTGTAGAGGCGTTCTCCAACGACGGCGCTTTCGCCTACTTCTCCTTGAACGCGACCTCCACGGACCCGGACGGCGACGGACTCCCAAGCGGGAAGGAGCTTCTCACTTACCGCACCAACCCCCTCAACTCCGATACAGACGGAGATGGCTTAACCGACTACCAAGAAGTTAAGGTGTATCACACAGACCCCTTGAAGCCTGACACCGACGGCGACGGCCTAACTGATTACGAGGAGATTAAGATCTACAAGACTAACCCGCTTAACCCCGATACAGACGGAGACAAGCTAACAGATTACCAAGAGGTTAAGGTTTACCAGACCAACCCCTTGTCCAACGACACCGACGGAGATAGGCTTACCGATTACGAGGAGGTCTCGCTCTACCACACCAACCCCCTGAACCCTGATACGGACGGGGACAAGCTAACGGACTATCAAGAAGTTAAGATCTACAAGACTAACCCGCTTAACCCCGATACAGATGCCGATGGCCTAACAGATGGCGAGGAGGTCTTGGACTACGGCACTAACCCGCTTAGCAACGATACGGACAGAGATGGCCTGACCGACTACCAAGAAGTTAAGGTCTACCACACTGACCCGCTGAGGGTTGACACCGACAGAGACGGCCTCGACGACTACCAAGAGCTTTCTTACTATAAGACCAACCCCTTGTCCAACGACACCGATAAGGACGGCCTAACGGACGGCGAGGAAGTCCTAAAGTACAACACCAATCCGCTTAATCCCGATACAGACGGAGATGGCTTAACCGACTACCAAGAAGTTAAGGTGTATCACACAGACCCTCTCGCCCCCGATACCGACAAGGACGGCTTGACGGACTACGAGGAAGTGATGCTATACCACACGAGCCCTACGTTAGCGGACACCGACGAGGACAAGCTAACCGACTACCAAGAGGTTAAGGTTTACCACACCAACCCTCTAAGCAACGACACCGACAAGGACGGCTTGACAGATTACCAAGAGGTTAAGGTTTACCACACTGACCCGCTTAACCCCGACACAGATGCCGACGACTTGACCGACTACGAGGAGATAATGAAGTACCACACCGACTACCTCTCTAACGACACCGATAAGGACGGCCTAACGGACGGCGAGGAAGTCCTAAAGTACAACACCAGCCCGTTTAAGGTCGACACGGACGGCGACAAGCTAACAGATTACCAAGAGGTCAGAATATACGGCACTAACCCCCTGAATACCGACACCGACGGAGATGGCTTAACCGACTACCAAGAGGTCACCATAGGCACCTCCCCGCTCAAGTCCGACACAGACAAGGACGGTTTGACGGACTACCAGGAGACGGTGATATACCACACCAACCCCCTGAACCCTGATACGGACGGGGACAAGCTAACCGATTACGAGGAGATAATGAAATACCGTACCAACCCTCTAAGCAACGACACGGACAAGGACGGCTTGACGGACTACGAGGAAGTGATGCTATACCACACGAGCCCTACGTTAGCGGACACCGACGAGGACAAGCTAACCGACTACCAAGAGGTTAAGGTTTACCACACCAACCCTCTAAGCAACGACACCGACAAGGACGGCTTGACGGACTACGAGGAAGTAGAGGAGCACAAGACTAACCCGCTTAACGCGGATAGCGACGACGACAAGCTGACAGATTATCAAGAAGTTAAGGTGTATCACACCGACCCGCTCAGTCCCGACACCGACAGCGACAAGCTAACCGATTACGAGGAGATTAAGGTCTACAAGACTAACCCGTTCGACGAGGACACCGATAGCGACGGCTTAACAGATTACCAAGAGGTTAAGGTTTACCGTACCGACCCGCTTAACCCCGACACCGACAGCGACAAGCTGACCGACTACCTCGAAGTCGAGGTCTACCACACCGACCCGCTTAACCCCGATACAGACGGGGACGGCGTTTGGGACTCCGTGGACGCAGCACCGCTGGGCGACGTGAGGCTGGTGGTAACGGTGTCGCTCTACCAAGTGTACAACGTACCTCTCGAATATTTGAACAAGCTCCAAGCCTCCGTGGGCGCCCCCGGGAGCTCAGTTACGGAGAGCGTCTACAAGCACGTGATAACTTACACTTACGACTTAGATGACCATAAGCCGTACGCGGTTATAGACGTAGCGCTGTTCTTCGAGAAGGACGGAAGCGTGGAGGTAGTGGACGTTAACCCCGTGTTCGGGGCGAGGACGCTGAGGTTTTACGTAAAACCCGTAATGAAGAACGTTACTTTCAACGGTACCAGCGAGTCCGTCCCCACCGAGCTACAAGTCTACTGGAAGGAGGACGACGAAGTCGTGGAGCTGGGCTCGCTGAAGCTGCCGGTGCTCAGGAACGCCACCAGCGTAGTGGTCATACCGTTGAAGACGGACCTGTTCGCCGGCAACGTGTCTCCCAGGGAAGCGGGGGCCTACGTGGCGTCCATCACGGTGGGCTTCAAGCTGTTGATTGTCCCCACGAAATGATTTTTGTCCCTACTCCTCCTACACTCCCGGTAGGTGTTTATGGTAACCGTTGCCGTCATAGAGGGCGACGGTATAGGCCCCGAGGTCGTGGGCGCGACCCTTAAGGTGCTCGAAAAGATAAGGGAAACTTTCAAACTGCCGCTGGAGTTCGTCTTCGTGGAGGCGGGCGACAGAGCTAAGGAGAAGTACGGCGAGGCCCTCCCTAAGGAGAGCTACGAGAGGCTCCTACGAGCGGACGCTATACTCAAGGGCCCCGTCGGCGAGACGGCAGCGGACGTCATAGTTAGGTTGAGGAGGGAGCTGGACCTCTTCGCCAACATAAGGCCCGCGAAGGTCTTGCCCGGAGTCCCCGCACTTAAGGAAAATGTAGATCTAATTATAGTTAGGGAAAATATAGAGGACCTTTACGTTGGTGCCGAGAACCTCTTGCCCCAGACCTCCTTGGGCCACAAGGTCGCGGTGGGCCTCAGACTGGCTTCAGAGAGGGAGACGAGGAGGGTGGCGAAGGTCGCCGCGGAGTACGCTAAAGCCCGTAGGAACAAAGTAACTATAGTACACAAGGCTAACGTAATGAGGGTGACGTGCGGGCTCTTCAGAGACGTCGCGAAGGAGGTCTTGGAGGCTGAGGGGGTTGAGGTAGACGAGATGTACGTGGACGCGGCCGCTATGGAGTTGGTCAGAAGGCCGGAGAGGTTCGACGTAATGCTGACTCCGAACGTCTTCGGGGACATACTCTCCGACTTGGCGGCCCAAGTGGTCGGCAGCTTGGGCTTGGCGCCCAGCGGCAACATAGGCGAGGAGCGCGCGCTGTTCGAGCCGGTCCACGGGGCGGCCTTCGACATAGCGGGTAAGGGGATAGCCAACCCTACGGCGACCATGCTAGCGGCGTCGATGATGTTGGAGTGGTTAGAGAGGAAGAAGGGGCTCCCCAAAGGGGCGGAAGCGGCCGCTGCGCTTCAGAGGGCGATAGAGAAGGCCTTGTCAGAGGGAGTAAAGACGCCGGACTTGGGCGGGAACTACGGCACCTTCGAGTTCGCAGAAGAGGTCGTTAAGAGGTTGCAGCTTCCTTAGCCCTCTCCCTCTCCTCTAAGACCTTTTCTACGATCTCCCTCAGCTTGTCCTCGGTAACCCTAATGCCCATGTCGCCGAGCCTCTTAACCTCGTCTAACACCCTTAGGACCACGTCAGGGTCCGTGGGGTAGCCTAGGGTCTTGAGGGCGTATTCAACGCCGTGCCTGCCGGAGTGCTTGCCGAGCACGATCCTCCTCCTCTGGCCGACCATTTCCGGCTGTATGGGCTCGTAGGTGAACGGGTTGTTGATCACCCCGTGCACGTGTATGCCGGACTCGTGACTGAAGACGTTCTCGCCGACGATGGGCTTGTTAGGAGGTATCGGTATGCCGGTTATCTTGGACACCAGCAGGCTGGTCTCGTAGAGCAGCTTAGTGTTGACGCCGGTCCTCACGTTCAGTAAGAACTCTAGGGCAGCCACCACTTCCTCGAGCGCGGCGTTGCCGGCCCTCTCCCCTATCCCGTTCACGGTCACGTGGGCTTGCCTGGCGCCGGCCTCTATGCCGGCTATGCTGTTCGCTACGGCCAAGCCGAAGTCGTTGTGGCAGTGGACGCTGACTATCCTCCCCTTGGCGGCCGGCAGTATGAACTTTATTAGGTACTTCATCCTGGTGGGCGTCATGACTCCTACGGTATCGGGTATGTCCACCCTGTCCGCCCCCGCGTCCACTACGGCTTCAACCATAGTGTAGAGGTAGTTGAGGTCTGCCCTGGTGCCGTCCTCGGGGCTGAACTCCACCGTCACCCCGTGGCTCTTCGCGTATTCCACCGCCTCTACGGCCCTCCTGAGGGCTTCCTCTCTGGTCATCCTAAGCTTGTACTTCAAGTGGATGTCCGAAGCTGCTATGAACACGTGGATCGCGTCCACGTCGGCGTCCAGAGCCTTATCTATGTCCCTCTTGTTCGCCCTAGCTAGGGCCACTATCTCCGGGCCCAGTCCCTCTCGGGCAATCGCCTTAACCGCCTCGAACTCGCCTTGGGACACTGCCGGGAAGCCGGCCTCTATGCTCGCTACTCCTAGCTTCGCGAGCTGTCTCGCGATCATCAGCTTCTGTTCCTTGGTGAAGCTTATTCCGGGGGTCTGCTCGCCGTCACGTAAGGTGGTATCAAAAATGCGTACCTCTTTGGGGAGGTTTTCCAGCTCTTCCGCTATCCTTACGCCCTCAACAATAAGCATCTCCTAACGCGGGTCTCCCGAGGACGTTATAAAACTACCCGCGCGCTTTCCACTCATAACCCAACGCTCTGCTCCATCAAGGGAGATAGGAGTTGCCGAAGGACTTCTTGAGGCAGATAGTAAACCCCACCTTGCTCGAGTTCGAAATACCCGTGCAGATATTGACAGAAATAAGGAAGAAGCTAGAGCTGGCCGAGAACAAGTACAACTTCAGCGCATTCGGGGGTGACCCTAAGAACTTGGTCAAGTTCTTCCAATCGCCGCTCTGGAAAGAGGTCGTCGAACTCTTTGACGCGGCGGGGGCTAGGGCGGCCCTCATAAAGATCCTAGAAAAGACCAAAGAAGCCTACAAGGACGACGAGGAGATAGTAAAAGCGGTCGAGAGGGCGCTGGAAGAACTAAAGAAGGGCGGGGAGGTCGAAAAGGTTACCAACGTTCTGGACATGGTTAAGAAGGCCGTCGAAGAGGTAGTGGGCGACTTCGCGGAGGTGAAGCTCTCGGAGGATAAGGTAATAGTAGAGGGAGATAGGTTCGAGGCGAAGGTGGAGGAACACGGAGGCAAGTACAGCGTGAGGCTGGAGGTCCGGGGAGTCTTCGAGGCCTCGAGCCTCGAGGAGATCAAGGGGTTATTGAAGGAGGCTAAAGAGTTAGCTTCGAAGCTCGTACCTCCATGATCGAGCTCTAAGTACTTTTTAAAATAGCAGTTCCCCGTCCAGGCGGGGGTACGTTGGGGGGCATCAAGATACCCAGCGAGTACTTCGAATACATAGTAATGGCACTCGAAATAATGCTGATACTGTTAACGGCGGCGTTCACCTTCCTCTCGCTCCTGTGGTTCGGCCAGACGCTCGCCAAGGACTTCATCCACATAAGCGGGAGCGGCGAGGGCTTCGCGGTCACCAAGGAGGCAATAGTGGAGCTGTTGGACATAACCTTGCTAACCCTAATAATTATAGACGTCCTCCAAATAGTGGTGGCTAGGTATACCAGCTCCTACGACTACTTGCGCATAGCCGTGGAGGTGGGCATGCTATCGCTACTGAGGGAGCTAATATCAGTCGAGATCAAGAAGCCCGACCCAATCAAAGTGCTCTCCTTCGCCATAGCGATACTTATGCTGTTCTTCGTCTGGCTGGGGCTTAACAGAGCTAGGGTGGTTGACGCACTGAAGGAGAGCCTCCTCAAATAGGCTTAGGTCCTCTATCCAAACGGTAGAGAACTTTTTGATTTGAGGGTCCCTCACGCCTATGGAGCAGCCGGACGCGAGCATTGCCGGCACGTCTATCAAGCTGTCGCCCACATATATTACCTCCTTTAGCCCTATGTCCAATTTTTCCAATAATTTCTTCAATCCCAGCGCCTTGTTCTTCGGCTCCACGACGGGCTTGCACTCGTAGCAAGGGTTGGCCAGCCACAAGTGGACCCCGAGGAGCTCGGCCACCTTGGCCGTGCTGGCCTCCAGCCCCGCGCTGAGCAGGCCCACTGCCATCCCCCTTCGCTTAACCAAGTTGACCGAGTTGGCGGCGTTGGGGTGTACGTAATCCACTACTCTTTCCATAATTCTTAACACGTCCTCCCTCGTCAAGTCCTTCTTCGCGGACTTCCACCTCTCCCAGTCCCTCCTGCACCACTCCTCGTAACTTATTTCGCCGCGAAAGTATTTCTTCATATCATCCAAGGATCCGGACGTCCCCAAGCTTTTGTGGACGAACTCCCAGCTGCTCTTAAAGGTTAGGAGCACGCCGTCCACGTCGAACACGGTAGCTCTATACTTCAACCCTTCAAACCCTTCGTCCTGGCCCTCGAAAGGTGTTTTCTGGGAAACGCCCTTCCTCCCGCTCGAAAGGGGAGGGCCGGAAGCTACTGTAAGTGAGGGGAAGTTGGGGTTAGAAGAGGTGGCTAGGACCTTCGCCGCGTTGGGACACCCGGCAAGGCTAGCGATGGTGCTGTACTTGAGTAGGTCTAGGAGAGGCGTGGTCTGGGAGGCCCTCCGCAACGCGCTGTTAGAGCACGGGATGGACGGCGACGAGAGTTACGTTAACTTCCACTTGACGCAGCTTATCAACGCCGGCGTGGTCCTTAAAGTGAAAGTAAAGAGCGGCTTTTACGTCTACAAGCTCAACAGTAAGATAAACAAGTGGATCCGGCTGAACAAGATAAGGGAGGAAACGGAAAAGGGCCCCCCCGGGCCGACCCGCGGGGGAGAACTTGAAGGAGCAGTTGGAGGCGAGGTACATATCGAACACAGAAGCTCTGGTGATGCTAGAGAAGAGGTGGAAGGAGCTGGGACCGGACGCGAGCAAGATGGAGTACACGGCGATAACGAACAGCGTGAGACACTTGAGGCTAGTGATAAAGTGCACGTTGGACAAAGTTAGGGAGTTAGACGAGTTCTTGAAGGAAATGGGCCTCGAAGAGGAAGCCCGCGTCGCGATAGAAAACGAGTGCCCAACCGAAGTGGACTTCTTGAAGGTGGTGTTAGGCGTAGTTCCAGACTTGGAACTGAGCGAGGAAGAGATGGAACAAATAGTGGAAAAAGTGAGGGAACTCCTAAGCTCTTAAAGTTCTTCGTCCTCGCCTAACATTTCTTCTACACTTAGGTCTACCTCGGGCTCCCTTATACAGCCCTTCTCCTTTAAGTTCTGGAACACTTTCTCTACTGCCTTACTAACCTCTTCTTCCTTCTTCGCGCCGGTAACCACCATCTTACCCGAGGAGAACAAGAGCAAGACCACTCTAGGCTCGTCCAGTCGGTATATGAGGCCCGGGAACTGCTCCGGCTCGTACATGCTGTTCTCCAGCAAGTAGGCCGCCTTCTCCAGGTGGACCTCCACACCCAAGTTGGCGGAGGCCACTATGTTCTGTATCTGAATGCGCGGCCTTACCTTGCCGCTCACTATACCTTTCGACTTGAGGATGTAGAATATCTTCTTAACTGCTGTTATTAACTCTTGGGTGCTCTTCGCGCCGGTAACCACCATCTTACCGGACTTGAATATAAGGGCCGTAACCCTCGGCTCTTCCAACCGGAATATGAGGCCCGGGAACTGGTCCGGGTCGTATTCCACGTTGCTGTCGAATTCCTTTTCAATTTTCTCTAGGTCTATGTTTTGGTCTATGGAAACCGTGGCTACGATGTTTTCTATTTTTATACTGGGCTTCGCTTCAGCGTCGAGAGACAAAGTGAGACCCGCTTTTTAAGGATTTTTAAAGGGTTTAAATATTCTTTGCTCGTTTAGATCCCGGTCCACGGCTCTATGTAGTCTTTGGGCGCGCTTTCGAAGGGTTCCAAGTACTTCCTCAAAGCCCTCGGAATCCTCACGCGACCGTCCGGCAGTTGATGGTTCTCTAAGATGGCCGTTATTGTCCTCGTAGTTGCGAGCGCGGTGGAGTTCAAAGTGTGTACGAAGTCGTGTTTCTTCCCTCCCTTTATCCTGTACCTTATCTTCAACCGGTAGCTCTGCCAGTCCGTGCAGTTGGAGGCGCTTACGAGCTCCCTATACTTGCCTTGGGCAGGATACCAAACTTCCAAGTCGTACTTCTTGGCTGCGGGGCTGCCGAGCTCGCCCCCGCAGACGTTTACCACCCTGTAGGGGAGCTCCAGCCCTTTGACGAGCTCCTCCGCGTTCCTTATCAGTTCCTCTAAGACCTCCCAGCTGTCCTCCGGCTTGGAGAAGACGAACTGCTCAACTTTGTGGAATTGGTGAACTCTGAATATACCCTTTAAGTCCCTGTTCCCGGCCCCCGCCTCCTTCCTAAAGCAAGGGCTCACCCCGGCCAACTTTATGGGCAACTCGCTTTCGTCTATTATCTCTTCCATCTTGTAGGCAGCTAGGGGGTGTTCAGAGGTGGCGATCAAGTACAAGTCTTCTCCCTCGATCTTGTATATTGCATCCTTGAAGGTCTCGACGTCTATCACGCCCCTCAGCACTTTGTACCTCACCATGTAGGGCGGTTCCACGAGCACGAAGCCCTTTTTGCTCAAGAAGTCCATAGCGTACATCATTAGTGCGTAATCCAGCCAGACGAGGTCCTTGAAGAGGTAGTAGAAACGGGAGGAGGCCACTTGGGCGGCCTTGTAGGTGTTGCCGAGCCTCAGCACCTTCTCCAGCATGTCCGCGTGGCCTACGGGCTTCTCCTCTACTACCTCGTGTTCTACCTCGAACCCCCACCTCTTCGTCTGCTTCTCGAACTCCTCCAAGTGACCCTTCCAGACCTTCGGCTTCCCCCAGAAGCGGACGGGCACGTTGTGGTCCTCGTCGCACCCCTCCGGGACGGAGGGGTGGACGAGGTTCGGCAAGGAGAGGAGGATCTCCTCCCTCTTGGCCTCTAACTCCTTCAGCTTCTTCTCAAGCTCCTCCTTCAATGCCAATAGCTCTTTCGCCTTTTTTATTAGTGCTTCCCTCTCGGCCTTGTCCTTAGCCTTAGCGACTTCGCGGGTTATCTTGTTGTGTTCGTGGCGTAGCCTCTCCACTTCTTGGAGGGTCTTCCTCCACTCCTCGTCCACCCTTATCGCTTCATAAACGGGTTGGGGGTCTTTGCACCTCTTTTTCATGGACTCTATTAGGAGCTCTGGGTTGTTCCTCAGCGCCTCCAAGACGCTCCACGGCATTTCGGGCTCTCCGACGTCCTTACGTGGGGCGTAATATAGGGCCTAAGTTTGAAGAGGGGAGAAGGGGTTGGGCCGGGAGTGACCCGCCCCGCGCCCATCGGACCCCGGGACTCGGGGCTACTAAGCGCGGGACCGGGGTTCCGAAGGAGGGAGCGTGATGGGGCTTAAAATTGTTGTGGCGCCGGGGGGAGGACTCGAACCTCCGGCCACCGGGTTAACAGCCCGGCGCTCTACCAGCTGAGCTACCCCGGCTCCGGGGGAGGGAGACTCTAACTGGTTAATAAATTTTTCGAAAAAGGTTCATAACCCCTAGGGCCCCAGCGTCCCCCGAGCCGGGGTGCCCGAGCCTGGCCAAAGGGGTCGGGCTTAGGACCCGATGGCGTAGGCCTGCGTGGGTTCAAATCCCACCCCCGGCACCAAGGAGCTCCCAAACTCCTCGCCCTTGACGGGCCACCTCGCGCAGTTCCTTCATGCGTCCGAGGCGAGCGAGGAAAGGGTTAATGCTTAAGGGGTTCAGGCCCCGTGACCTATCCGCTCACCGATCGCCCGGCCAAGGTTTCATCACGCGAAACGCCACTCCGTTTCCTTGCCCTTGTCCAACAGCTTGACCCCGAGCTCGTCCAGCTTCGACCTTATATAGTCGGCCAGCTCCCACTGTTTCATCTCCCTCAGCTTGCTCCTCACTTCAACTAGCAAGTCTATGAACGGCTCAACCCCTTCGTGGACCCTCTCTTCGAAGACCTCAAAGACCTTGTCGGCCTCGTTGACGAACTCTAAGACGGCTAAGGAGACTTCCCAACTCCCCTCTTCTATGGCCTTGTTGCCCAACCTCAACGCCTCCCTCACGGCCGCCCACGCTTCGGGGGTGTTGAAGTCGTTGTCCATAGCGTCGTAAAACTCATTCCTAATCTTCGAGACTTCGTAAATGGCCTTTATTTCCCACTCGTCCAGCTTGCCCTTTGGACTCTCCTTTTTAACTATCTTCCTCAACTCGTCGACGGTCATTCTCATCCTAGTTAAGCTCCTCTTGGCCTCTTCTAGCCTCTCCCACGAGAAGTCCAGCTCCGTGCGGTAGTGGGCGGACGACAGCCAGTACCTAACTACTTCCGGCTCGAAGCTCTTCAACACGTCCTTCAACGGCACTATGTTGCCCAAACTTTTACTCATCTTCTCCCCTTTGACGGTCAAGTAGCCGGAGTGGAGCCAGTACTTCACCCAAGGCCTGACGCCGAAGCGAGCCTCGCTCTGAGCTATTTCATTTTCGTGGTGCGGGAAGATCAAGTCCCTAGCGCCGCCGTGAACGTCGAACTGCTTACCCAAGTATTTGCTACTCATAGTGGAGCACTCTATGTGCCACCCCGGCCTGCCCTTACACCAAGGGCTGTCCCACCAAGGTTCTCCGGGCTTGGCGCACTTCCATAAGGCGAAGTCGTACGGGTTCTTCTTGTCCTTGACGAACTCCTCTTGACTCCACATCTTCTTGTCCTTTATCCCGGAGAGCTGGCCGTAGTAGGGGTACTTGTCGACGTCGAAGTAGACCCCGCTCTGGGTGACGTACGCGTAGCCCTTGTCCACCAAGTCTTGAACGAACTCTATTATGTCGTCTATATGATCTGTGACCCTCGGGTGGACGGTGGGGAAGACCTTTAGTTTTTTCATGAGCTCGAAGTACTCGTTCGTGTAGGTGTCCGCTACCTCCTTCCAGCTGACGCCGAGCTCCCTCGCCCTGTTTATTATCTTGTCGTCTATGTCGGTGATGTTCTGAACGTGGATCACGTTATAACCCTTCAACCTTAAGTATTTTTTAATTATGTCGAACGCCACCCAAGTCCTCGCGTGGCCTATGTGAGAGTGGTCGTAAACCGTCGGACCGCAGACGTACATCCTAACCAGAGGGGGCTCCAAAGGCTTGAAGTCCTCTAACCTCCTAGTTAACGTGTTGAAGACCTTCAGCAAGGGTGGACCCCTCGCGAGAAGGGGGCGGCGCTTAATGGGGCTTCAACAAAATAACTTCGCCTCCGCGCCCCTCATGGGATGGAAAAAATGCTCGTAAGGCCCCCTGCCGTCGCTGGGACCTTCTACCCGGCCGACGCCGAGGAGCTGATTAGACTGATAGAGTGGAGCTTCACCCACCCCCTGGGACCCGGAGAGGTTCCAGAAGTCAGCCCCGTGAGGAGGAAGGCTAGCGTCGGTTACATGGTGCCCCACGCGGGCTACATCTACTCCGGCCCCGTAGCCGCTTGGAGCTACTACCACTTGGCCCAAGAGGGGGCGCCCGAGACGGTAGTGATAATTGGCCCCAACCACACCGGCTTGGGACCGGCCGTATCGGTAATGCCCCCGAGCATTTGGGAGACCCCGCTGGGGGGCGTGAAGACGGACGATGAGGCCATAAGCGAGCTCCTAAAAGTGAGTAACGTGGTCGAGGAGGACTACAGCGCCCACGCCTACGAGCACAGCTTGGAGGTGCAACTCCCGTTCCTACAGTACCTCTTCGGCGACTCCTTCAGGATAGTGCCGATAGTTATGAAGGTCCAGACCCCTTCGGTGGCGAGGCTGTTAATGCAATCCATAAAGGAAGCCATGGAGAACTTAGGGAGGGACTACGTAGTCCTCTCCTCCTCAGACTTGAACCACTACGAGCCCCACGACATTACCGTAGAGAAAGATATGCTGGCGCTCGAGAAGATAGTGAACTTAGACCCGGAGGGCCTTCAAGAGGTCTTGGTGAAGTACGACATAAGCATGTGCGGCCCCGGCCCGGTTATGGTCAACATGTACTTGGACAAGGAGTACGGCGCGGAGAGGGCGATCTTGCTCAAGCACGCCACGTCCGGGGACACTTCCGGCGACAAGAGCGCGGTAGTAGGGTACGCGGCGGTCAAGTTCCCCTTGCCTTAAGGGCCTCCGCGGTCAGCCTCAAACCCTCTTCCAAGCTAACCCTAGGCCTCCACCCGAAGGCCGCCAGCTTCGTGACGTCTGCAACGCTAACCCTCACGTCGCCAGGCCTCTCGGGGAGGAAGACCATCTCTGACTTCGAGCCAGTTAGTTCAATAATTTTCTTTGCTAGGGTTATTATGCTCACGCCGCGGCCGCTCCCGACGTTGTAAGTTCCTTCGGGGATTTCCCTTACCAACTTGAACGCTTTCACGACGTCGTCTACAAACACGAAGTCCCTAACTTGCCTCCCGTCGCCGTAAATCCTCAAGGGCTCCCCCTTCAGCGCCCTCCTCAAGAACTCTCCCACCACCCCCCGACTGGGGGAGGCGCTGGGGCCGTAAACGTTGAACAGCCTCAAGGTCCAAGCCCTCAACCCGAAGGCCTTGCGGTAGGAATTGACCAAGGCCTCGCCCGCGACCTTAGTGGCGCCGTAGACGTTTACCGGTTCCAACGGGTGTTCCTCCGGCACCGGGACGACCTTGGCTTCCCCGTAGACTGCGGCCGTAGAGGCGAACACCACAGAAGCGTCCGCGAGCCTCGCGGCCTCCAACACGTTCAAGGTACCTTCCACGTTCACCCTCACGACCTTTGCGGGCTCCCTCAAGGACTCCTCCGCCTTGATCTCGGCCGCTAGGTGGTAGACCAGCTCGCAGTCCCTCAGCTCGACCTTCAAGTCGTCCAACAAGAGCACGTTCACCCTCGTGAACTTCACGTGAGGGACCGGAGGGGGAGCGAGGTCCAGTACCTTTACCTCGCCTTCTTTCAAGAGTTCTTCGACCAGCTTAGAACCTATGTAGCCGGAGCCCCCCGTTATGCAGATCAAGACGACCTTTCCGGGAGCCGAGAGGCGAGGAGGACAGAAAAGCCTTCAGAGCGCGCCGTGGGCCTTGAACCACTCTTCGTACATCTTGAGGGTCTCCTTCTTTATGCTTGGTTTTCTCCTCCTCAAAGCCCACAGCAGGTCGTCCATGGTCACCGGCCTCGGCTCCCCGACGCCGCCGTTCTTTTCGAAGAGCTCCCTCACCACCCTCATGTAGGCGTCCCTCACCAAGGCCACTATGTCGGCCGACGAGTAGCCCTCGGTCAGCTTCGCCAAGGTGTCCACGTCCACGTCTTCGTGCTTCACTTTAGAGAGGGTCTTGAGCAGTAACCTCTTCCTCGCCTCCTCGTTGGGAGGGGGCACGTAGATCCTCTTTTCGAACCTCCTCACGAAGGCTTCGTCCAACTTCCACGGCTTGTTGGTGGCACCGATGACGTACACTTGAAGGTTCGAGCCCTTGTCTTGCAAGCCGTCCATCTCTTTTAGGAATTGATTCCTCATCCTGGTCTCGCCGCCGACTTCGTTGGCGTAAGTGCCGAAGAGGGAGTCTACCTCGTCTATGAATATTATGACGGGCTTCCCGGAGCTCGCCACCTCCCTTGCCTTGTTAAACAAGCTCGCTACGTTCTTCTCGGCCTGGCCTAGCCACTTGCTCATTATCGTCGCCGCGTCTACGTAAATGAACTCGGCGTCCAGCTCGTTCGCGACCGCGGCGGCCAGCAAGGTCTTGCCGCAGCCGGGCGGCCCGAACAAGAGTATGCCCCTCGGCCACCCCAGCGGGAACAAGTCCGGCCTCTTGGCCGGGAACACTATCGCTTCCTCTATAGCCCTCTTCGCGTCCTCGAGGCCCACGACGTCGTCGAAGCTCACCTTAGGCTTAGTCGTAGTTTCTATCTCTTGTACTACCTCTTCCTTTCCCACGGGCTCGCTCATGATCTCCTCTTGTAAGGCGTTTAACTTGAGCTTTATGTTCTTCAAAGATTCCAAGTACGCCTTTTTCAAGGGGTGGTCTGGGTACAAGTCTAGGAGCTTCTGTATCACTTCAGCGGCGTTCTTGTAGTTCGCCAGCGCCTCGTCCCTGCGGCCCACCGCTTCAGCCTCCTTAGCCTTCCTTATGTAGAACTGTGCCAACCTGTCCAGCCTACTCAACTCGACGACCTCCTAATCTTGATTTTCCCCCTCTTCTCCAACTCGCTTAAGGCCTTCCTGACCTCTTGCTCGCTCACCCCCACGTGTTGAGCGATCTTCCTCACACTGAGCTTGTTGCTGTAGCCGAACTTAACGTAAGTTTCTATGACCTTATAGACCTTTTCTACGACCTCTTCGAAGTCGTACTTGGCCACCATCCCGTCCACCAACAACACCGGAGAGGGCTCTGGCACGGCCTCCTCTGCAACCCCGGATACTCTTGGGTTCTCCTCGTTCACGTAGTTTTTGTATATGAAGTCCGTATCCACGTCGGGTAAGGCGGCCTTCCTAGAGGTGCTTAGAGTCTCTTCCATTCTATTTAAGACCAGCTCTGCTTGCGGCCTCAACGCCTCCGATAGGAGCCACAAGTTGCTCCTGAGCGCGCTTTCGATCTTCGACATGGACGCTATCGCATCTACGTACTCTCCCTCCCTCTCCAAGCGCTTCCTTTCCGTCTCTATGATTTTCAACAGCTTCTTTAACTTCATTATTTTATTGTTGATATCTTCTATGTTCTGCTCCAGCAGCTTGGCCTTCTCGAAGTCGCCCTTCCTCCTCGCCTCTCTGTACTCCTCCGCGAGTTCCTCCCTCTCCCTCTCGAGCGAGTGGACGTATTTGGCTAGCCTCTCCCCCCACTCGAAGGCTTCGTATAGGCGCTCGAAGTACTTGTCCTTGAGCCTCCTTTCCTTCTTCTTTCTGAACGGAAATACCATGGTTCTCTGCACCTCCTCGGAAGGGCGGCGCCGCGGGGTCAGTCTTGCAAGTCTATCATTATGGGGGTCGTGGAGGTCTGCGGGGGCTCTACGGCCTTCGGCTGCTCCCTCACCTCCGCGGGCTCCCTCTCGAGCCTCTCGAGCTTCTCCAGCCACTCCTTCAAGGCCCTCTTCTCCTCGTTAACTATTTCCTTCTGCTGTCTGATGGTAGCCGCGGCCTGCTGGTACCTCCTTTCGCTTATCTCGCCGGCTATGTAGCTCATCTGGAGGTTAACCAAGGCTTTCTCCATTTGTATCATCTGGTCCTCGAGTTCGTTTATCCTTTCCCTTATCATCCTCTTCACGTCTGCGAGCCTCTCCTTCAGCTTGCTCATCTGTTGCTCGACCTTCTTCTTCGCCTCCGCGACCAAGTCGGGGTTGAAGTCGTCGTTGTTAGACATGGTCTCTAAGGCCTTCAGCCTCCTCATAGCTGTGTCGAGCTTCCTGTACACGCTCCTAGCTTCCGACATCCACAAGGGCATTATCACGAGCTTGCCGTCCTTCTTCCCCAGCCTCTCGGCAGGCACGGTGGTGAACTTGTTCTCCCCGAGGGCGAGCTCCACGGCCTCGACCTCGCCGTCTATGTTAGAGTAAACGCTGACTAAGGTGCCTACCACCCTCCCGAAGGGGTCTTGAACGTGAGAGCCCACGAACTGTTCCACGAAGCTTATCTCCATAACACTACCCCGTTGGGGGTATAGTTGGAGGTCTGCAGCTTTTGAAGCGGTGGGAACGCGGGCACCAGCCTCTTGCCGCACCCGTACTCGGTGCACTTTATGTAGGCCAAGGTCAAGTGGACTCCGGGACACAAGAAGCCGAAGAAGGCCCTCCCCTCCTTCAGCTCGCTCTCCACTAGCTTGCACCCGTTCCTCTCGAGCTCCGCCACCAGCTCCAGCGCGCCCGCCTCGGCCTTTTCGAGCAAGCCCTTATAGTTGGGTACCACCGCGTAGAGGAGCTTCCCCTCTACCGCTACGAAGGCCTTAGTATAGTAGTCGTCCAGACCCAAACTTTCTCCCTATCTGGACGGACCCTCTTAGTCTAAAAGGGAAACGCATACGAGTCCAAACCCAGTACAGCGGCTCTGAACTCCCCGGGGGCGAGCACTACCTTCTCCCGCACGTCGCCGAAGTCGTCCAAGGCCAGCCGGGGACAAGAGAGTGTGACCACCACTTCCTCCGGCAAGTTCAGTACGAACTCCCTCGTAAGGATTAGGGACTTATACACCCTTACCCTCATTCCCGCCTTCTCCGCCATCTCTTTCAGCGCCCTTACGAGCCCGGGCCTCGCTTGGCCCTCGTGGCCGTCCACTAGCGCGACAGTTTTGGTGTTCGAAGCCTCCTTCACCAGCCACATTCTCCTCGCCAAGGCCTTAGTCGGGTCCAACCTCTCGACCCGCGACGAGTAGGGGTCGAAGGCCAGCACGTCGCGCTTCAAGTACAGCGCCGCGCCCAAGGCGTGGAACCTCCCGCCGGCGACTATTAGGTAATCGTCGTACCCCCTCCTCAAGTTCCTGTAGTCGCAGCCGAGCACTTGCCCCTCCTTAAGTCCCTTGGACGTGAAGGTGAGGGGCTCGAACCCCCACCCCCTTAGGCGCTCCTTTAGCTCGTCCAACAAGTTCAAGTGTTGGACGACGGCTCCCAATACCACTCTCTTACCCTTCAGTTTGTCTTTGACGACTTCTACGTCGGTCTCGACTTCGACAGGCACCTCCAAGTACAAGGTGGGCTTCTTTGGGGTCCACCAAGGGTAGGGGTTGTGGCCTAAGTGTATTATAGCGTCGCCCTCGAGGAACTCGTACGCGAGGCAGCCGCCGAAGACGGGCATTGCAGATATCTCGCACTCGACGCTCACCAGCTCACAAACTCTCTTCGCGGGCTTGAAGAGGCCGGGAGGGGCCTCGACTAGGACCTTGGAGGGCTTGACCTCCTTTATAAAAGCCTTTACCTTTTCCTCATCTAGGACGTACCTCAAGGGAGCTCACTTCTTGAGTTCTACCACTTCTATCCTACAAGGCATCGGCATCTTGGAAGCGGCTATCTTCAAGGCTTCCTTAACCTTATCGACGTACTGCTTCTTGGTCCTCACGACGAGGATGTCCATCCCCGGGTAGATTCTCGCAGCCAGTCCGGCGGGCTTGCCGAAGGCGTGCCTCATACCCTCTTGCAGCCTGTCGGCGCCGGCGAAGGCCATGAACTTGTGCTCCCTGAGCACGTGGTGGGGATACCTCTTTATTATGAACACGTAGTTGCTCTCCCCTATGTCGCTGGACAAGTTCTTGTGTACCATTACCCTCGCGGCTTCCAAGGCGTTGTGCCTCACTTGGGCTCTCTCCAAGGCGACCAGCCTCACTTCCACGTCCGCGTCTACGTGGGGGTTGCCCATTACCCACTTGACTACCTTTGGTTGGGGGATTCCGTGTATGTATTCGTGCCTAGTGTAGGGAGGGCCGCTAAACCCCTTCGCGTGCCTCTTGGTGAAACAGCGCGCGGGCTTGGCCACCGCTCGGACCCTCGGGCCCTTAGCCGACGGGAATAAAAATCTGCTCCAGCGTCCAAACCTTTAAAGAGCTTCACAACACACCATAAGGGTCCAAGGAATGCGCTGGGACCTCATGAAGGCGAGGGCGCTGGAGCGCCTTAGGAGCGAGGCGGCGCTGGGGATGGTCGACGGTGAGCTGTTGGAGTTGTTAAACTTGATCAACTCCCATCAAGGGCTCTTCACCACCAGCAGCTGCTCCGGCAGGATAACCGTGGCTTGTAGCGACATCTCCCCGGACGACAAGAGGTCCACGCGTATAATCTATAAAACTCACCGCACTACCTCCGTACCAGCAATAGAGAACGCCCTTCGAGAGGCTAAATGCAAGCACTTGTGGGCGAAGTCCTCACATCCCCTCCTAGACTTGTTCGCGAAGGAGTTAGACTTGGCTTGGGACATAGTTGACTTGGCCAAGAAGGCTGGGTTCAAGTACTCCGGGGTGCAGAGGTCCGGTTCGTATTACCGCGTGATCATAAGGAGTAACGAAAACATACAGTTCCCGCTGAACGGGGACGACGACTCCAAAAAGCTTGCGAAGGTGGTTTCTGAGCTCAATAAGTTCTTATTGGAAGGCAAGGTTAGGCTCGCGAGGCTGCTCAGCCTCTTAGACGAGGACGGCCTCTTGGACGACTATTTGGAGAACTTCTTGATCTGAGGGGTCGGGCGGTTCGCTACCGCTCACCGCTCGCTCTGGGACGGCGTCCTCACACCCCGCGCCTCCTGGGAGGAGAAAGCTGAAGAGTTAGGAGTGTCTCCCTCTAACGGAGGTCAGCCCTTGAGCGTTAAGGTCGCAGTCAACGGCTTCGGTACTATAGGCAAGAGGGTAGCTGAGGCCGTACTAAAACAAGACGACATGACCCTCGTGGGGGTCACGAAGACCAAGCCGGATTACTTGGCAATGATAGCCTCCCGCATGGGCTCGCTCTATGTGCCCGAAGACAGGGTAGAGAAGTTCCAGAAGGCTGGAATAGAGGTACAAGGAACCTTGAAGGACTTGCTCGAGAAGGTCGACCTCGTCGTCGACGCCACCCCAGGGGGCGTGGGTAAGGAGTACAAGCCCCTCTACGAGAAGTTCGGAGTGAAAGCCATATTCCAAGGCGGTGAGAAACACGAGGTCGCGGGCTTCTCGTTCTCGACGCTGTGCAACTACGAGGAGGCGGAGGGGAAGCAGTTCGCCAGGGTGGTGTCTTGTAACACCACCGGCCTGTTGAGGCTCATATGCGCGTTAAGAAACCACTTCAAAGTGAAGAGCGTCAGGGCGACCATAATTAGGAGGGGGGCCGATCCGGCGGAGACTAAGAAGGGACCCATAAACGCCATAGTCCCCAACCCGGTTACCTTGCCCAGCCACCACGGCGTGGACGTCAGAACGGTCTTGCCGGACTTGGACGTCCAGACGGTCGCCGCGGTGGTGCCGACTACGATAATGCACTCGCACGTACTGAACGTGAGGTTCGAGGAGCCCGTGACCAGAGAGGACGTCTTGAAGGTTCTTGAAGAAGCTCCCAGGATACTGGTAATCCCCTCCGAACTGAGCGGGGTGAAGGACACCGCTAAGATAATCGAACTCGCCAGGGACGTCGGGAGGAAGAGGTACGACTTATACGAGCTGGCGATATACGAGGAGAGCGTGAGCGTGGAGGGCGACGAGCTGTTCCTCATGCAAGCCGTCCACCAAGAAAGCATAGTCACCCCGGAGAACGTAGATGCAATTAGGGCCCTCACGGGCTTGGTCAGCAAGGAAGAGAGCCTGAAGAAGACCGACTCCACCTTAGGTATAGTCAGATCCTTCTCGGAGCTGATAGAACGTGCGGCTTCCAACTACGGTAAGTAATTTTTACCCGAGTTAGGCATTCCTAACGGGGTCTCGGATGTGCTACTCCATAGCCGTGGTGGGCCAGCCTAACGTCGGTAAGTCTACTTTCATAAACGTCTTGATAGGTAAGTACGTAAGCGAGGTGGCGAACTGGCCCGGAGTTACGGTCGATATCAAAATAATAAAGATAGAGTACGACGGGAAGGAAGTCTGCATATACGACTTCCCCGGGATGTACTCCCTCAACCCCACCAGCGAGGAGGAGAGGATCGCAGCTGAGCGGTTCGTCACGGAGGACTTCGACAATCACATAGCCATAGCTGACTCCACGTCTTTGAAGAGGACCTTGTACTTGGTGGTCCAATCCCTCGAACTCAAGGGGAAGGGAGTAGTGGCCCTCAGCAAGACCGACGCTGCCCTAAAGGCGGGGATTCACATAAACGTCGGGTTACTCGAAAAGAAGCTCGGCTTCCCCGTGATCCCCTTCAGTTCTTACACTCTAGAAGGGGTGGAGGAGGTCCTCGAAAAGGCCTTAGAAAGACAAAAGGAGAGGGAGCTTTACATAAACTACGGAGATTTAGAGTACTACGTAGTTAGGATATCAGAGTTACTGAGAGGTAAGGTGAAGGGCAACCCTAGGTGGTACGCGGCCGAGGCCTTGGCGGACAACCCCGTCGCTTGGAAGGTGATAGAAAGTGTGGGCTTGGGCGAGGAGGTTAGGAAGCTCGTAGAAGGAGCTAAGAAGGAGTTAGGAACGGACTTAGGCAAGATAATAGTTGAACAGAGGTGGAAGTTCATCGAGGAACTCGTGGAGGGTGTCATACAAGTGGAGAAGGTAGTAAAGGAGGCTTGGTGGGCCAAGGCCTTGGACGCGGCCCTCCTAAACCCCATCCTAGGCCCGCTGGCGGCCTTCCTAATACTGTTCGCAGTACTCTTCGTCTCGTTCTCACTAAACACCGGGTTCCCCGCGAACGTGGTCTTCAGCTCCTTGGGCCTCGACTCCTTGGCCGAGGCCGCGGAGAGCTACAACACGTCCGAGATCTTGGGATCATTCTTCGACAGCTTGGCCGAGGCCGCTAGGAACGCCTTGCCGGACCCGTGGGGGAGCTTGGTGGGCGACGGCATCATAGCCGGAGTCGGGGCCGTGTTATCGTTCTTCCCACTTATATTTACAGTCTACTTCTTGTTAGCGGTCTTAGAGGACTCCGGGGTAGCTCCGAGGATAGCGGTGGCCCTCGACCCCCTCTTCCGTGTGGTGGGCTTAACGGGGAAGGCGATATTCCCGATGATAATAAGCATGGGCTGTAACGTGCCCGGAGTACTGTCGTCAAGGGTGATGGAATCTGCGGCCTTGAGGAAAGCGGTGGCAATGAACGTGATGTACGTGCCGTGCCAAGCCCGGCTAGTGGTGTTCCTAGCGCTAGCTTCGTTGCTGCCCCCGTGGTCCAGGGCGCTCTCGGTGCTAGCGGTCTACGCGTACTCGCTCCTAGTGTTCATAGTTACGACCTACATATCTGCCAAACTAATATTCAAAGTCAAGGAAAAGGCCGAGCTCGTCATGGAGCTCCCCCCGTATCACGTGCCGAAGTTGAGGATACTGCTGTGGATGACTTGGGACCAAGCTAAGCACTTCTTGAAGAAGGCCGGTACGATAATATTCGTGTTCAGCGTCATTCTGTGGTTCGTCTTAGAGAGCTCGGTCTCCCAAGCGATAGGCAAGGCCTTCGAGCCCTTGAGCGAGTGGGCTCTGGGTCTTAAGGGAGAAGCGGCCGAAGTGATAAACGTGGCTATGTTAGCTGGCACGGTTGCAAAGGAGGTAGTGCTCGACGTCATAGCCATAAGCAGCGGGACGAGCAACATAAAGGAGGCGGCGGCCGCGCTGGGCATAACCCCGGTCCAAGCCCTAGCGCTGATGTTCGCCGTGGCGGTGTACGTGCCTTGCATAGCCACTATAGCGGTCATGAAGGAAGAGCTGGAGAGCTGGAGGCTAGTCGCGCTCTCTGTCGGAGTCTCGATAATAATTTCAATCCTAACTGCCAAGATCATAACGGTGATATTTGGGTTATTTTAGGAAGCTACTGGCACCTCCCTAGCATAGGTTCCGAAGGGGCCTATTGGATAGCGGGGAGCGCTCGTGAGCCTGAGCGACGAGAAGGCGATTTTCGAGATAATGAGCTCCTTCCTAGAAAGGGTCGAAGGGTGGAAGGACACCATTATGACCGCCGCCCGCGTGTTTGAGGTGCCCGACCACGAGGTGATGATCGTAATAAAGAGGCTGGAGAGGTTGGAGGAAGAGCTCTTGCACTATCAGATCTTCGGGTTCTGAAGCACGAACAGCTCCTTTTCGCACTCGTAGCAAGGCTCCTTTTTGATTATTCCTTTCCTCACGGCCTCAGCTATCAAAGTCCTCGCCCTCGCCGCCCCGAGTTTCGGGGCTAGTTTCTCCAACAGCTCTGCGGAGGAGGCCTTGCCTCCGAGCTCCTCTAGCGCCTTCACGACTTCTTCTACCCCTTCCAAAGGGCCCTCCAGCGACGCTCTCGAAAAAGGTAATATTATAATAGGGGGGTCAGAGCCGAACTACCGACGATGAACAATGAGGGGTTGATGCTACTCCTCATAGCGGCCGTAGCACTGGCCAGCGCCTACCAAGTCCTCGGAGGGGAAGGTATACTGAAAGAGAAGAGTATAGTGGTGTGCGGGAAGGAGCTGAAAATAGCTCCTAACAACAAACTACCTAGCGTCGTGAAGGCCCTACGCGTTCAAAGCGGCTGCCGACCGAAGGTTATTCACGTTTACAAGCTGAACGTAATAATACCTAATAGGACCGAGATACAAGAAGCGCTGCCCTACACGACCTCCGCCCCGGCGGCGAGGCCGGGTGGCAGCTGGACGAGTACCACATGAACGTCACCGGAGCCTTCGGGACGACTTCTAAAGAGGCTGTCGGCGTAGTGGTGATAGACACCGGGATATCTAGGAACCTCCCCGACCCCATGAGGAGCGCTATAGACTACGAGGACGGCGTCGCGTTGACCAGCTTCGTAGACGACCTGGCTTCTCTAGGGGTTTGTAATGACACCGGCACTTACACGTTCAGCAACCTCACTCTTGTGGAGTACTTATGGCCACCCTTTAACTACACCTTGCCCACGGACGTATCGTTTAGGTACTGTTTGGTTGCCGATAGAGATGAAAACTCGACACTAGTAATACTCCAAGCTGAGGAGCTGAGCGACCAAGTCGGCCACGGGACTTTCGTTGCCTCCCAGATAGTCGGTGACTTCGACGGCGTTACGAAGTACGTGTACTCGTCGCCCTACTCTAATATTATAGAACGCGCAGAATACGTCGACAAGGTCGTTACCGGAGTCGCCGCTCCGTCGACCGGCGCAAGGGTTTACGTAATACCGATAAAGGCCGACTTTCTCATCCTATACTCGTGGGACAACGCCTACTCCACCCTAAAGGAGTTCTTGGGCAACGTTAGCGTCGAGGTGTCGGACGGCGTCTACTACTTAAAGAACACAGTTATTGACGGAGGATACTTCGACGATTACTCCCTAGGCAACGCAACAATAGTAGCGTCAAAGCTCGCTCGGGAAGGCAAAGCTAAGGTGGTCAACTTCAGCTTGGGCTGGTGGACGGATTACACCGGCCTCGACATAAGCTGCCGCGCTGTGATCTCCCCCCTCTTGGAGAGCGGCCTCACCGTAGTGGCCGCGGCGGGCAACAACGGTATAGACATAGAACTCTTTAACCAAGCCTATGACCTCTACCTGTTCCCCGCCCAATGTGACGGCGTGATTGCGGTAAGCGCCTTCGGGCCGGCGAACGACTTAGCGTGGTTCTCCAACTACGACCCTGCGACCTTCGGCGCCCCCGGTCACGTAGTGCTAGGCCTTTACCCCGGGGATTCTATGTTAGCCATGGCGTCCTTGTGGGAGACGTCCCCGTACGGCGGAGACAGCAACAGCAACTTACTCACTTGGAGCAGCTGCACGAGCTACTCCTCCCCGGAGGTCGCCGGGGCCATAGCGTACTTGTACTCCTTAGGCCTCACCTTGGACGACATAAAGAACAACGCGAGGGACGTGGCCCTCAAGAAGTACTCCGGCTACGGCTTCCCGGCCGTCGGCGACTACTTAAGGCTGTTGAACCAGCATAGCTCATCCGAAGACGAGGAAAGCAGCGCCGGGACTAACAGGGTGCCGGCCCTCGGAGTGTTGGCCTTGCCGTTCCTAGGCAAGCTGAGGAGGAGGTTCGCTTCCAAATGATTTTTTATTAAAACTTAGTTAGTCCTCCGGGTCCCTTATTCCGCAGTCCGTTATCGCGAAGACAGCCTCCGCCTCCGGCAAGTGGGGAGCATCTACAACCCTCGCTATCCTCTTGTTGCCCCTCGCCTTCTTCAGCTGCACCCTCACGCCCGGGGCGTGGTAGAGTACGTGGCCGCCCACCGCTTGGGTGGGGTCGCCGTAGAACACGTCTGGCCTCGCCATTACTTGGTTTGTAATTATGACTGCGGTGTTGTAAACTTCCGCCAGCTTGCCCAGCTGGTGTAGGTGCTTATTCAACTTCTGTTGCCTTACCGCCAAGTTCTCCCGGCCGGGGTACTCCGCCCTGAAGTGGCTGGTCACCGAGTCGACCACTATTAGTTTCACGTTTTCCTTGGGTACCAAGTTGAAGAGCTCCTCTACGATGGCCATCTGGTGGTCGCTGTTAACTGCCCTGATGTAGTATATGTTGTCCATTACTTGGTCCGGGTCGAGGCCCAAGCACTTGGCCATTTGTTCTATCCTCTCCCACCTGAAGGTGCCCTCGGTGTCTACGTAGACGGCCTTCGCGACCTTGTCGCCCTCGCTCAAGCCCCCTTGCTCCAAGGGGAGTTGGACGTTGACGCTCGCTTGGTGGCAGAGCTGGCTCTTGCCGCTCCCGAACTCGCCGAAGAATTCGGTTATGGTTTTGGTCTCTATACCGCCTCCCAGCAAGTCGTCCAAGTTCTTAGAGCCGGTGGTTATCTTCCTTAAGTTCATCCTTTCTAGCTTTACCTCTTTTGCCGTCCTGAACCTTATGTCCAGCATCTGCCTCGCGGCTCTGATGATCTTCTGGGCCGTAGTGAGGGGTATGCCTATCGCTACGAGCTCCTCCGGCGTGGCGACGGCCAGCGCCTCTATGGTGCCGTAGCCGGCGTCTATCAGCTTGGCCGCGGTGGAGGGCCCCACGCCGGGGAGCTCCGCCACCGACGTCGGCCTCTTCTCCTCAGTGGCCACTTGACCCACCCGTGCCCTATTGGGGTAAAAAAGAGCTTTATTAGTCAAGAGGGGTCGACGTAACTCAAGTTCGGAAGTAGGCGTCCCTGGCGAACTTAGGCCTCCCGAGTTCCTCTTCAATCCTCAGCAGCTCGTTGTACTTGGCGGTCCTCTCGCCCCTCGCCGGCGCTCCGGCCTTTATCGCCGGCGCCCCGGAGCCCACGGCGAAGTGCGAGATGAACGTGTCCTCGGTCTCGCCGGAGCGGTGGCTTACTATCGCTGCCCACGAGGCCCTCTTCGCCATGTCAACCACCTCGTAGGCCTCCGTTACGGTCCCCACTTGGTTCACCTTCACGAGCACCGCGTTCGCGACCCCTTCCTCTATGGCCTTTTTTACTAGCTTGGGGTTGGTAACTAGCAAGTCGTCGCCTACAACCCTTATCTTCAACCTCTTGACGGCCTCCTTAAACCCTTCCCAGTCTTCCTCGTGGAGGGGATCTTCTATGCTAACGATCGGGTAGTCCCTTATCAGCTCCTCGTAGAGCTCCAACAGCCCCTCCCTATCCAGCTCCTTCCCGTCTATTCGGTACACCCCCTTCTCTTGGTCGTAAAAGTGTGTGGCGGCGGCGTCCAAGGCCAAGGCAACCCTTCCCTCATACCCGGCCTTCTTTATTGCATTAACCAAGGCGTCCAGCGCCTCGCGCGTCTGCCTCATGGGGGGAGCGAAGCCCCCCTCGTCGCCCACATTAATTGCGGACTTGCCGTACTTCTCCTTCAAGTAGCTCTTCAAGTAGTGGTAGATCTCGGAAGCCGCTTGGAGGGCCTCAGAGAACGAAGAGAAGTCCCAAGGAACTATCATGAACTCTTGTATGGCTAGCTCGTTGCCCGCGTGGGCCCCGCCGTTTATCACGTTGAGGAGCGGGGTGGGCAAGGTTTGGGCCAAGGCGCCGCCCAAGTGGTAATATAGGGGTACCGACAAGCTGTCCGCCGCCGCCTTGGCCACCGCCATACTCGTGGCGACTATAGCGTTCGCGCCCAGCTTGGACTTATTCTCCGTCCCGTCTAACTCTATCATTTTCATGTCTATCTCTTTCTGGTCCAAGGAGTCCATGCCTACGAGCGAAGGGCCTATTACTTCGTTTACGTTCCTTACGGCCTTCAGCACGCCCTTTCCCATGAACGCGTTCCCGCCGTCCCTCAGCTCGAGGGCCTCCTTGCTCCCCTTGGAAGCCCCGGCGGGGGCGGCCGCTCTGCCGAAGCCGCCCTCCGTGTAGACGTCTACCTCCACCGTGGGGTTGCCCCGGGAGTCCAGTATCCAGCGCCCCCTCACGAAGCGGATTACCGTGCTCGTGGCCCCACCACCGGGGGCCCTCCGGGAAGGCAGTAAAGACCTTCCAACCCTCTCGGCCCGTCGGAGAGGGACGTTGGAAGTACTCGAGGAGCTACACCGCTTGGCGCTGGTGCTGGCGCTGCCCGGAGTGGCCTTGCTGATTCTACTGCCCCTCTACATTCGGGAGATGCACGGCAGCAGCGAGCTTATAGGACTGGCGGCCAGCGTGGGGCCGCTCACCTTCGCGGCCCTCAGGCTTGTGGGAGGGGTGGCGACGGACGTCTTCGGGAGGAAGAGCACCTTCGTGTTCGGGATAGCAGTCTACTCGCTCGGCCTGTTGATAATGGCCTTGGCCCCGAACGCCGACGTAGTGGCCTTGGGGGGCTCCATGTGCGGCACCGGCGCAATGGTAGCCATGACGTCAGCGATAGTGATAGTCGCAGACGTGGCTCCCACTCCGGAGGCCTACGGCAAGCTGAGCAGCAGCCTGGCCCTAGGGGGCACGCTGGGTTCGGTGATCCCCTTAACGTTGATAAATTACTTCGGGCTGTTGGGGTTTAGGCTGAGCTTCTTCATATACTTCTTAGCCTCTGTTTACGCGTTGTACTTAGCTAAGCGGCTGCCGGAGACTAAGCCCAAGGAAACCAAGGTAGAGTTCGAGTGGTCTTGGAGGTGGGTGTTGGCCACAGCAATAGGCTCGCTCGTGGCCTTCTCCTCGGGGGCGGTGACCCCCTTCTTCCCGGTCTTCATAAGGGAGCAGTTCGGCTTGAGTCCCGTAGGGGTCATGATAGCTTACGCCCCCTCAGCCGTGGCGGCTATAGTTTCCCCCCGGCTGGCCGGCCGCGCCTCGCCGGAGGCGGCGGCCTTCGCGTTCGACTCGTTGGGCTCCTTCGGCTCTTTGTTGATAACTTGGAGGGACCCGGCCCTCTCCAGCTTGGGCTTCTCCTTCGTGACTGGAGCTGTGGGGGGCAGCTCGGTGGCGCAAGACGCTATGGTCGCCTCCTCTTGTAAGAGGTCGTGCGGGTTCATGGTGGGCCTCTACAACTCCATAACCCAGATATTCACCGGCCTCGCCTCCCTCTGGGCTGGGTCGGTCTACAGCTCTTGTCCCCAAAAAGTCTTCTTCACTGCCAGCGCCACCTTCGCGGCGGCGGCGACTATAGCGTTAGTAGCTATACTTAAAGGGAGGGTCGGCAGAAACGTTTGGACCGGGGAATAATGCCCACCTTAGCTGAGGTTATAGAGAGCGTCCAAAGGAACTTGGCCGAACTCGCGGAGAGGATCAGGGCCAAGAAGCCGGCGGCGGACGTGCTGGAGAGGGCGAGGAGGGAGGGGAGCGGGACGGCGGCGGTGGCGGAGGGGGGAGCCAGGGTCTTTAGGAGCCTAATACCCCCCGAGAGGCTGATAGACTTCTACTCCGTTAGGCCTCCCTACAGCTACGTATTGGTCTACATAGACGAGGAGGACAGGATGAGGTACCACACCATAGAGCCCGTCCTCACCCGGAGGGAGCTCGCGGGGCTGCTTAGGCTCAAGTCCTTGCTCTACCAAGAGTTCCACGCGAGGGCCGACATACTGAGGGAAACTGTCAAGAACCCGTTGGAGGCCGGGAGGCTGATAGCTCAAACGGTCAGGAGGATGGCGAGGGACTACGGCCTCAAGCTTCCGGCATTAAGCGTGGAGAAGATAACTTACTACATAGTGAGGGACACCGTCGGCTACGGGCCCATGGACGTCATAATCAACGACCCGGCGATAGAGGACATCTTCTGCGACGGCACCAACTTACCCATATACGTGTGGCACCAGAAGTACGAGTGGCTCAGGAGCAACGTGGTCTGGATAGACGAGGACGAGCTGGTGAGGTACGTGAGGAAGTTGGCCGTGAGGGCGGGCAAGGAGCTTAGCTACGCCCAGCCCATACTGGACGGCGCCATACCCCCTTGGAAGTATAGGCTCCACGCCACGCACCCAATAGTCACTTATCGAGGGCCCTCCTTCACGATAAGGAAGTTCCGCGAGAACCCATTCACCTTGCCCGAGCTCGTTAGGCTCGGGACCATCTCACCCGAAATCGCCGCTTACTTGTGGATACTCGTGGACTCCATAAACTCCGCTCTAGTAGTGGGGGCCATGGCCTCTGGGAAAACAACAATGCTAAACGCGATCGCTATGATGATACCTCCGGAGAGCAAGATAGTCACCGCAGAGGACACCCCGGAGATAAGGCTCCCCCACGAGAACTGGGTAGCTATGGTTACTAGGCCCTCCAACGAGCCCGGCGTAGCCAACATAACTTTGTACGACTTGTTGAAGTCAGCTTTGAGGCAGAGGCCGGAGTTCATCATCGTAGGAGAGATACGAGGCGAGGAAGCCTTCACCTTCTTCCAAGCGGTCTCCGTGGGCCACGGGGGCTTGGGGACGGTTCACGGAGAAACTATAGACGCTGCGATAAAGAGGCTAATTACCAAACCTATGGACGTGCCTAAGGGACTTATACCGTCGGTGAAGGTATTCATTCACATGGCTAGGGTTAAGTACGGCGGCAAGATAGTTAGGAGGGCGCTGGAGGTAAGGGAAATAATTACCTTGGACGAGAGGGGAGACCTAGTTATGAGCACCGCCTTCAAGTGGGACTACGAGACCGACACGTGGAAGGAGGCCCAACACTTGTACCTAATTGAGGACGCGGCCCAGAAGATGCTCATGGACTATCACCAGCTGTACAACGAGATGAAGAGGAGGGCTGTTGTCATAAAGTGGATGGTGTGGAGGGAGAAAACGTCCGTAAAGGACGTAATGGAAATAACGAGGAAGTATAGGAGGAACCCCAACGCGGTCTACACTCAAGTAGCCTCGGAGCTGAGGGTGTCGGGGCTGGTGGAGGAGCTGGAGGTGCTCCCGATATGAGCACCAAGGTAGTTTTAGAAGAGATCCTCGCGAAGTACGAAAGGAAGAAAAAGAAGGAGCTGGAGGCGCCGAGCCAAATATTCTACATCATGTATAGGATAGCCAAAGAGCTGGGTATAGAGAGGACTCTGGAGAAGTCCTTCAAAAGCTTGGAGAAGTACATAATAGGCTCCGCTCTCAAGGTGTCCTACCCGGTCTACGTCTCCACGATGGTGCTCCTCCCCCTGTTCATCGCTCCTATAATAGCCGCCTTCACGTTCTTCGTAACGTTTTACGTACTTTACTTGCCAGTTCCGATGGTATTCGCTTTAACCTTCCTTTCGTTCGTATTAGGCTACGCCATATTGTTCATGTTGTTCTACATGATACCTATAATGATGTTCTCGTCGAGAGCCCCCCAGCTGGAGAAGAGCTTGGTGGTGCTCTACGCTTACTTGGCCGCCCTAGGCGTCTCCGGGACCACTTACTCCGAGGCGCTGAGGAAGCTCTACGAGAAGAGCGAGAGCTTGGGCGCGGAGCCGGAGCTGGGCGAGGTTGTAAAGAGGGTGTTCATACTGGGCGAGGACATAGTTGAGGTCTTGAAGGAAGTGGCGGAGATGACCCCACACAGGGACTTCTCGAACTTCTTGAGGGGCCTCGCCAACGTCATAGAGTCCGGCACCGGACTGGAGAACTTCGCCGATGTAGGCTTCGAAACTTCAATGGCCTCCATGGAGGCAAAAATGAAGGAAGTTATGGGAGCGCTGGAGATAATGAGCGAAATGTACGTCACCGGCGCGGCGGTCATGCCTATACTCGGCCTCTCCTTCGCGGTCGTGTTAAGCACCATGGGTCCGGCCGCCCAGAGCTTCGGCCTCTCCCTCCCCGTGCCCCCCGGGCTGCTGGCGGGACTCATGGCTTTCCTGGCCATACCGCTGCTCTCCATATTCGCGATATTGATGGTAGACGGAACTCTGAGCAGGGTGAGGGGGTGGTAAGCCTTGAAGCTTTCGAAGGACGAGATAATAATTTCAATTGTGTTGCCGATAGTTGGGATATTCGTGGGCGTTTTGCTCTACCAGCCCCCCGGGGACAAGGTGTTCGAAGCTCTGCCTAGGATATACTTGCCCTACAGGCCGGAGACCTTGAGGGCCATAGGAATAAGCTTGATGTTGATAATTGCCGGCCCAGCCATAGGGTATTACAAGTTCATGAGAAGGGTCGAAAGCGTAATTACCAACACCCCGCTAATGCTACAAGACTTGGCAGTAACGGTGAGGAGCGGAGTGAAGGTAAACGCGGCATTCGTGGAGATTTCCGACAGAGACTACGGCGCCCTCTCGCCCTACGTGAGGAGAATAGCCTCCATGATATACCTCCTAGGCCTCGACTTGCTAGACGCCATAAGGCTAGTAATAAGGGAGTTACCAAAAGAGACGAGGAAGTACTTCTACTTCATTGAAGAGGCCTACGAGAGCGGCGGGAGGGCTATGGAGGTGCTGGACAAGGCCTCCGAACTGGCCAGGAGGATAAGGGAGTTCGAACTGGAGAGGGAGAAGACGTTGAAGAACCAAGGCTTCATAATTCTGTTCAGCGTGCTCATCTTCGTAGCTACGGCAGCTATACTTTACTACCTAGCGGTGCAGATGTACGCGTCTTCGATGGAAGTTAACAAGAAGCTCGGAAAGAACGAGCTCAAGCCCGTGGACCCGTTGGAAGTCCTCGGCTACGTGTTCTACATGGGCTTGAGCCTCTCCTTGACGGCCGGCATAGCCACGGGGAAGATAGTCAAGGGCACGGTCGCGGCGGGCTTGTTCTACGCGCTGATAGTCATGGGACTGTCGTTGGGCATAGTCTTCACCCTCCCCATGATAATTCCCCCGTACCCGCAGGAGAGTCAAGCGCAAACCGTCAACCCGCTGACGGCAGCTCGATAAGGCCCCTCCCAGCGAGCGCCGCAAGAGGAGAGATGAGGGAAGAGGCAGCCGCCTTCCTCCTGACCTTTGCAGCCGCTTCCGCCTTCGTCGCCTTGCCCTACTTGCTCCTCCAAGCCAAGGGCATACCGCTGGGCGAGAGGGTACCGGCCGACAGGATAGTGATCGAGCTCGGAACGATAAATACGGCTTTCATGCTTTCGAGGGCTCTGGGGAGCTCCAGGGCCTCCGAGGGGAGCCCTAAGGTCGGGGCGCTCTTGGTGGCCTCCGGCTTGGCTTTAATGACGTTGCCGTCCTTCCCCTCCCTCTTGCTGGGGAGGGCCTTACAAGGGGTGGGCTCGGGCCTCGCCTTCCCGGCCTTGGAGCGGGGCGCGGCGAGGAGGGGAGTCAAGGGCATGGTGAGGCTGACCGTCGCACAGAACTTGGGCTTCTCCACGGGCTCCCTCTTCGCCGGGGCAGTGATGGTGACCCCCTCCTTGCCCTTGGCAATCGCTTTGCCGGCGGCCGCCGCGGCCTCGACCTTGGTCCCCTCGGGCGCCAGGGGGAGGAGGAAGGGAGGTTCCAACAAGGTGTTGAAAATACTTTACTTAACTGCCTTCATAAACGGCTTGTCCTTGGGTTCCAGGGGGCCGGCCCTCTCGGCGTACGTCATGCAGTACGTAAGCGCCCTCCCGGCCCACTACTCGGCCGCTTGGGGGGTCCCCGGCTTGCTCTCAATGGCCTTGAGCTACGCCTTAGCTTCTAAGCTCGACTCCTTAGGGACTGCAAGTAAGCTCTACGCCTCCTCCGTCCTCAAGCTGGTCCAAGTGCTCGCCTTAGCCCTAGTGCCCTTCGTAGCGGACTTGTGGTCCCTCTTGGCCTTGCTTACCTTGGGTAGGACCGCTTCCACTCTTTCCGTCTCCGCCTCCAAGGCGGCTCAAGGGAGCGTCTCGGGTAAGGTAGAGCACTTCGGCAACAGACAGACCGCCTTCAGCTTGGGCAACGCACTGGGCCCCTTGGTGGGGGCGTCTCTCTATAAAGCGCTCGGGCCGGCCTCCTTGTTCGCGGTTGCGGGGTTAGGACTGCTCTCCTCAGCTCTCTACGCTTTGGGAGGGAAGGAAGCGAAAAAATTGGGAGCTTAAGCCGCTTGGGCGAGGAGCTTCTTCTGGAGCCTCAAGAACTCCCTCCTGTTCCTGACCCTGGGGGGCTTGTTCTTCCTGTTGGGGTTCTTGGGGGGTATCTTGGGGGTTTGGCTCCTCACCTTCCCGGCCTTGGTAAGGCTACCGTGGGACCCCATCGCTTCCCACCAACCTTCATTATCCCGGACCGGGGTTTATTAAGATGGCATGATAGTGGAGGAGCAGTGCTCCCAGCTGTTCAAGGCAATGAGCTTGAAGGGGGAGAGGTTCTGCAAGCCCTTCGCCGTTAGGGACGGAAAGTACGGCGTGGGAGGGCTCCTGGCAGTCACCAAGTCCGGCGAGCTGTTTGAGGTTTGTTTCATTTTTGAAGTGGTCCGCTTTTACGAGGGCGCCCAAGCCGGCCTCTTCTACACGGACCAAGCCCTCTGCGGTCTAGGGGGGAGGGAGGTCTTGGAGCGAGCGGCCGGGCTGGCTTACGAGATATTCAAAGAGGTAACTAAGAGGGAGTCGGAAAAGGTTAAGGAGGGGCTCCTCGCCGCGTTCTCTCTAAGTACTTCTTCTTGAATGCCTCGCAGAGGTCCACGTTCAGCAAGTTGGCCAGCGAGAGGAGCCAAGCTAGGACGTCCGCGAACTCCTCCTCCAAGCCCTCCCCCTTAATTATGGCCTCGGCCAGCTCCCCTACCTCCTCCACGAACCAGAGGGCGGTGGCCTCCACCCCCCTGTTGAAGTCCTTGAGGAAGTACTCGCTCTCCACGAACTTCTGGAGCTCTTCTAGGTCGCACCTCAACAGAGTCCTCCCCGGGACATGGCGTCCCCGAGGACCTTTATCGACGCAGCGAGGAGGGCGTAGGCCAACAAGGAGAGCGCCGCGCCGCCCCAGTTCCCGGTGACCACCGAGAAAAAGAAGTACAAGGCCTCTCCGAAGGTTAGGACCGCTAAGAGCAAGAGGGCGCTCCAACACACGCTCACTTCACCAGAGCTATGACCACCTTAGAGCCTTCTAAGCTCCATTCTTTGCCCTCCGGGGGCTCGCCGGAGGTCACCACCTCTTCTGCCCTCACCTCCTTGGCCACGTACTCCTTGAACTCTTCCACGGCCTTCAGTATCTCCTCGTTGTCGCTGAAAACTATTACCTTCTTCAGGACGTAGTCCAACGGTAAGTCCTCTTCCTTCCTCATTGTTTGTATCCTCCTTATCACCTCTCTTGCCAAGCCCAGCATCTTGGTCCTCTCGTCCAGCCTCACCTTGACGTAAACCTTCAAGCTCTCCGTCTCTATCACGTCGAAGTCGCCGGCCGGAGGCTCCTCCACAACCTTGACGTCCAACACGTTCGCGTACACGCCGAGCGCCTTGGCAGCCCTCTTAACGGCCACGACGCTCAAGGCGGGTTTGTATATCACTTCTTCGGCCTCCTTGTTGCCCCTCTTCACCTTCACCCTCTCCGCCTTTTCTTCCCTGCTCTTCACCACCACGTAGGCCTCCGGGAGGGGCCACCTCCTCTTGACTCCCCTCTCCGTCCTAAGGGCCAACACCTTCTCCGCCGCCTCCAAGAGCTCCTCCACAGCCTTGGCCTCCTCCGGGTCGTACAAGCTGTTCTCCTCCGGCCACTGGAGCATGTGGACGCTCTCCTCCTCGAAGCCCAAGGCCCTCTGGAAGCGCTGGTACAAGTACTCCGCCAAGAACGGGACGAAGGGAGCGCTCATCCTTATTGCGGCGTCCAAGGCGAGGAACAGGGCGCTGTAGGCGGCCAGCTTGGAGGGGGTCTCCTCTTCCTCCCACACCCTAGGCCTCACGAGCGTTATGTACTTGTGGCTCAACACCTCAACTATGAACTCTTGGAGGGCTTGTGCGGCGCGGTGAATGGCGGACCTCTCCAACTCCTCGGCGACTCTCTTGGAGTACTCGTTTAGCTTCCAGAGGACCCAGCTGTCCTCCGGCTCCAAGCTCTTCAAGCCCTCCTCCAACTTCTCCAAGCTCCACTTGTCGAGCTCCATGTAGCTCTTCGCGAACTTGACGGAGTTCCAGAGTATGTCCAAGGTCCTCTTAGCGAGCTTTATGTCCTCCGGGTCGAAGCGTACCGAGTCCCAAGGGGCGCTCTTTATCGCGAAGAAGAACCTCACCGGGTCCGCCCCGTAAGTCTTGAACACGTCCTTAGCCCAGACCACGTTACCCTTGCTCTTGCTCATCTTCTTCCCGTGCTTGTCCAGTATGTGGCCTTGGGTGAGCACTTGCTTGTAGGGGGCCCTCCCGTGCCACGTGACGCCGGTAACCAACAAGGTGTAGAACCAGCCTCTGGTCTGGTCGAGGGCCTCAGTTATCCAGTCGTACGGGTAGAACAAGTCCCAGTAGTCCTCCGCGCCTATCTGCTTGAGGGAGGCGGTGTGGGCTACGCCGGAGTCTAGCCACACGTCCACGACGTAGGGCTCCCTTACCATCACGCCCCCGCACTTGGGGCACTTGAGCTTCACCTCGTCGACCCAAGGCCTGTGGTGGTCCACCACGGCCTCCGGGTTAAGGGCTACTTTCTTGAGCTCATCTAGGCTGGAGACCGCCACGCGGTGGCCGCACGAAGTACAAGTCCATATGGGCAGAGGGGTCCCCCAGAACCTCTCTCGGCTTATAGTCCAGTCCTTCGCGTTCTGGAGCCAGTCGCTCATCCTGTCGTAGGCCCACTTGGGGTACCAAGTAACCTTGTCGTTCTCGTTGACTAACGTCTCCCTTAAGTCCTCGACCTTTATGAACCACTGTTCGTCGGCGTAGTACATCAGCGGCGTGTCGCACCTCCAGCAGTGGGGGTACTCGTGCTCGATCGTGCCTACGTGGACGGCAAGGCCCTTCTCCTTTAGGTCCTTTATAACTTCCTTCTCCGCCTCCTTAAACCACATGCCCGCGTACTTGCCGGCCTCCTCGGTGAAGTGGCCGTCCTTCCTTATCGGCCTGAACACCTCTATGCCGACCCGCCTACAAGCCTCGAAGTCCTCCGCGCCGTGGGCGGGGGCCATGTGGACTATTCCGGTACCGGAGTCCATCGATACGAATATCTGCTTCTCCTCTATTTCTTTCCCGTTTACCAGTACTTTCTTCCTGACGACCGCGCCCTCGATCACGGTGTGGTGGGGCTTAGGGTGCTCCTTGTGGGCGGGGACCTCCTCTAACAACGGGTGGACGTACTCCTTCCCTATCAGCTCCTCCCCCTTGAACTTCTCGAGGACCTTGTAGTCCTTCAAACCTACTTCCTTCGCGAAGGGCTCTAGCCTCTTCTCAGCCAGTATCCACTTCTCCTTCTTCCCGTTAGCGTCCACCTCTATTTTCACGTAGGTCTCGTAAGGGTGAACCGCGGCGGCCTCGTTGGCGATTATGGTCCAAGGGGTGGTGGTCCAAGCGACGAGGTAGGTCTCTTCCTCGTCTTTCAAGGGGAGCTTGAAGTAGAAGCTCGGGTCCTTAACCGTCTTGTAGCCCAAGGCGACCTCGTGGGAGGAGAGCGCGGTCTCGCAGCGCGGGCAGACGGCGACTACCCTCAAGCCCTTGTATATCCTCCCTTGATCGAACATCTTCTTCAAGTAGCTCCAGGCGGCGTCCAAGTACTTGGGGTGGCGGGTCTCGTAGGCGTTGTCGTAGTCCAGCCAGAGGCCCATCCTCTCGCTGTCGGCCCTCCAGTGGGAGATGTAGTAGTCCACCAGCTCTTGACACTCCTTGACGAACTTCTCTACCCCGTACTTGAGTATGTCTTTCTTGCTCTTGAAGCCGTGCTTCTTCTCCACCTCCAGCTCGACGGGGAGGCCTTGGGTGTCCCACCCGGCTTGGTCCCACACCCAGTACCCCTTCATCCTCCAGAACCTTAGGATCACGTCCTTGTAGGTCCTCCCCCTCATGTGGCCTACGTGCATGAACCCGTTGGCCGTGGGCGGCCCCTCCAAGAACCGGAAGAGCTTAACCTTCCCCCTCTTTTTGCTAAGCTCTTTAACTTTCTCGTATATCTTATTCTCTTTCCAGAACTTGAACACTTCCTCCTCCACTTTGAGGGGGTCGTACTTCGGCTCCACTGCGTGGTACCCTTAACGGGCAAAGGGGGGTCGGAAAAATTCTCTCCGGGGCGTCGCTTGTGCGACTTGGTGTGTAACAAGGACCCCTGCTTCTGTTGGGACGACGAGGTCTACGCCCCGGCCGAGGACACTTGGCTCGCGTGGAGGCTCTTGGAGGGCCTGCCGGAGGTCGGCGGCCTAGGGGTGGACGTGGGGACGGGCTCTTGTGTACTCATGAACGTGCTCGCGCGTAAGGTGGACTTCGCCATAGGCATTGACATAAACCCGTGCGCCGCCAAGGCTTGCAAGCTCTGCTCCTTCGAGGCGGCCTTGTGTAACTCTACCTCTTGCCTGTCCAGACCGGCCGACTTAGCGGTGGCGAACTTGCCCTACTTGCCGTGCGAGGACGACCCGGCCACGTGTTGGAAGTGGGGGAGGGAGGTCCTCGAACACTTGAAGGTAAAGAAGGGGGGATACTTGGTCTTGGTCTGGAGCTCGTTGACCCCGGAGTTCGAGCTCCGAGGGTACGAGGCCTTGAGGGTCGAGGAGGTGAGCTTGGGGTTCGAGACCCTAAGGGGGGCGGTGTTCAGAAGGCTCTGAGCAGCCTCCAAGCCCTCCTGACGACCTCAGCGACCGCAACTGTGGACAGCGCGGAGGCCAGCAGCTGGGCCGCGCCGGCCTCCGTTAGGGCGGCCCCGGGGGTGTTTAGGACCAAGTAAGCTAGTCTCCCCAAGCTGGGGGTCGAAGGGTCTTCCAAGCCCAAGGCGGATATCGCGGCCTCAGCGTAGATGGCTATGGCCGAGCTCAAGCCCGCGTAGGCGCTGACCAGCTCTAAGGCGTTCCTCGGCCCGTGGAGCCTCCAAGCCTCCCCCGGGGAGGCGCCGGAGGCGAAGGAGGCGAGCGCGAAGGGTTGTTCCCTAAGCCTCTCGGCGGCTTCCTTGATCACCTTGACCCCCGCGGAGGAGGCAAGGGCCCCTACCAACGCCCCCACCAACAAGGGGGACAAGGTTACCTTCACGCCCAGCAAGACCAACAGCGGGAGGCGCGGGAGGGAGAGCAACAAGTCGCTCAAGGCCTCCGCTAGGACCCCCTTCCGCGCGAACGACAAGTAGTGGAGGGCCGTGAGCAACGCAAAGGACGTTAAGTAGGAGACCGCGGCCACCTCCAAGCTCGTCCAGAGCCCCGCGGCCAGGGCGCACAGCGCGTCCTCCCCCAAGGGGGTGGTTCCTAACGGGTGGGAGGGGCTAGGCGGCTCCAAGGGCAAGCCTTCTCCGCACAAGGGCCTCACCCAGCGCGTTCAGTGCAATTACCGAAACCGCCACTGCTACGAACGAAGAGAAAGCGAGTTGGGGGTCGGCCTCCGTCACGGCCTTGCACAAGGCTTCCCCCACCCCCCAGTAGCCTACCAACGGCTCCACCAACACGGACCTTTCTAAGACTAAGGAGGTCAAGTTGAAGAACTGCGCCAAGAGCAGCCACTTGGAGGCTAACAAGAGCTTGGACCTCACTCCCCTCTCGTCCAGCCCCACAGCCTTCCAGAAGAGCCTTACTCCCTTGAGCTCCTCCCTCCCTTCGACCCCCTCCGACACCACGTACGCTACCTTAGGACACTCGGACATTATTATCACCAGTGCGTATTCTGCGGCCTTGGAGGGGTCGGCCCCGGGCAAGGGGGAGGGCCAAGGGAAGCGCCAAGAGAGGAGGTAAAGGAGCAAGGCGTACACGTACTCCGGGACGTACGCCAAGGCTTCGAACGAGGCCCTCTTGCCGAAGCGCAAGTAGCACAACGAACCCAAGAGGACCGACGCTCCCACCGCAATAACTACGACAGTTACGGTGTTCCTCAACGCTACTGAGGCGACATCCCACGGGTCGAGGCCGTAGGTCAAGCTTCTGGAGGCGAGGGCCTCGGGGACTTCGAGCTCTTCCGAGCTCCCGAGGCCGGCCCCGGGGTTGCCTAGGTTACCGGACACGAGCGCCGCTATCAAAACACTAATGATTAGCGTTATTACCTTGCCTATCAACGGCTCACCTCAACAGGGCGAGCTTGTTGAAGGGCAGCGGCACGCCGCCGTCTATCCCTCCCTCGGTGAAGAACCACCCGGCCCGCGACGAGTCGAGCAAGAACTGGTAGGGGTAGTAAAGCGCTATGCGGGGCAGCTCCTCCGCTACGAGCCTCTGAATTTCCTTCACTACTTTGATCGCTTCCTCCGCGCTGGGGGCGTTCAAGAGCTCCCTCGCGAGCTCCAAGTAGCGGGGGTCCCTCCAAGGCGCGCTGAACCTCTCGAACCACCAAGCGGCCGCCAGAGGGTCGTTCCCCACCGCCCCGTGGCCGCTTATAACGAAGCCGTACCCCCCGCCCTTAACTATTAAGTCGAGCTGCTTGGGCCCGGGAACCACCTTGACGTTCACACAAATCTTAACTCTTTTTAGCATCTTCTTAACTATTAGGGCTTCTTGCACGAACTGTTTAGTAGTTACTAACAGCGGCCTCCACGGCCTCCCTCGGAACTCCGCGCACCCGTCCCCGTTCACGTCTTCCACTCCCACGGACTTGAGGAGCCTCGCTGCCGCCTCGGGGTCGTAGCGGTACTTAGGCACGTCGTCCTCGTAGAAGCGGCTGTACGGCGGCACGTAGCCCGGGGAGCCGGGCTCGGCGGCGCCCGGGCCGGCGCTGAGCTCTACTAGCTCCTTCAAGTCCAAAGACATTGCGACGGCCTTGCGAAACTCCTTGAAGGAGTAGGGCTCTTCGTCCAGGTTGAAGCCTAAGAAGAGCACCCAGTAGGAGGGCCCCCTCTTTACGATCAAGTCCGGCTTGGCCCTCTTGGCCAGCTCCACTAGCCTGTAAGCCTTTCCGAAGAGGGAGACGCTGTCTACCTCCCCCCTTATTAGGGCCGCCACGGCCTTCTGAGGCTGGAAGGGGCCTACGGCAGATACCACGAGCTCTTCGTACTTCGGCTTGGGTCCCCAGAAGAAGGGGTTCCTCACGAAGACGTAGCGGGAGCCGGGGACGTATTCCTTCAGCACGTAGGGACCGCTGCAGACGAAGGCGTCCTTCCCTCTATAGGAGAACGGGTCCTTCACCTTCTCCCACACGTGCTTGGGGAGCACGAACACGGTCGTCGCGTACTCCTCCACGAAGAACGGGAAAGGCCTCGAGAGCTCTACGACCACCGTTCGGTCGTCCAAAGCCTTGACGTCCTTTATAAGGTCCTTAGGGATGTTCTTCCAGTGCCACCCGTGTTTCATGAGGTACTTGAACGTGAAGACCACGTCCTCTGCCGTGAGGGGCTCCCCGTCGCTCCACTTGGCCTCCCTCAAGTAGAACTTGACCGCGGTTCCGTTCGCCTCCCACTTGTACGCAAGCCACGGGATCACTCCCCTCTCGTCCTTCCACACCAGCGTGTCGAAGGAGAAGCTCGTCAGCACGTACCCTGGGCCCCTCGGGTAGAAGGAGAAGGGCGTCGGCAGCCCCCAGTCGCCCAGACCGACGCTCAGCGCCGAGGCTTGGAGACTAAGCGCCAAGGCGACGAGTAATGCACTCCTCAAGGTGTCACCGTGCACAAGCCCTGTGCCGCGTAAATAGCCCTACCGCGCGCGGCCCGAGGGGGAAGAGAGGTGAGGGTCGCCGTCTTGTGCGAGTGTTACAAGGACAAGTGCTGGGTGGCCCACCACTTCGGCATGGCGCCCTTCATCTGTTTGTTCGAGGACGGGAGGGAGGTGGAGAGGCTGAGGAACCCTTTCGTCACGGCGGAGAGGGGCAAGGGGAGGCTGTTGGCCGAGTTCTTGGCGAGTAAGGGGGTCCAAGTAGTAATAGGCCCCGAGGCCCAAAGCCACGGCGCGTCCAGATGGGTAGAGGCCTTGGGCATGAGAGTAATTTCAGCAAACCCGGGGACGCCGGTAGAAGAGGCCTTGAAGGCGTTGTGAAGGTCCTCTGGGCGCTCTACACGGCAGTCCTAGCCTACGGCCTCACCTTGATGCCTCCCTCCCAAGTAGCCCTCGCCGAGAGGGCCACAGACCCTTGGTCCCTCGACCCCGGCGCGTCCGCGAGGCACTTCCTCCTCTTCTTCTTGGAGGGCCTCCTCTCCCGCTCGTTCGGCTGGGACGGCCTCACGGCCTCGACGGTCTTAGCGGGGTCCACGGAGCTCTTCCAGACGTTCGTGCCGTGGAGGACTTACGACTGGAGGGACCTCTTCGCGAACTTCTTAGGCGCGCTCGTGGGCTTCTCGACGGCGAACATTTTAAAAAACAAACTCAAAGCTAGGGCTTAACGAATACGTACTGCAAGAAGGAGTGAGGGCGAAAGATGGAACAGACACGATTCTAGTGGGGTACAAGAACAACGAGCTCTCGGCGGCTTGCTCCCTCTTGAGCGAGGCGATCGCCGAGGCGGGGGAGAGGGCTATCCCCTTGAGAAGGGGAGCTGTTCATTTACTGGTTTTTCAGATCGAAGGAAGCGGGCTTCGAGAAGGCGATTAAGGAGTTGGAGGACCTGATCGCCGCTTTTAACGAAATCATGAAGGCGTTGGGGATGGGCGAGCCCTTCAAGAGAGGTAGCTTGAAATTCTACGTTCTTTCGATAGACCCCAAGAAGTTGGAGCAGCTGAGAAAAGAATTCGTAAAGAAGGTGGACGACTTGTTCAACGACGTCGACCCCGGGAAGGCTCAGACTCTGATGTCGGCTATGGTCGACAGGTGGGGGTAAGGGGAGTTGAGGTGAGCGATCAGGGTAACGAGGAGGGCTGATGTGCGGCATCATCCTCTTCGGCCCGTGGAGCGCCTTAACCGAGCCGTCCCTCAGGAACGAGGAGTTTAGGGGGCTCGTGAAAGAGGACATAGAGCGGGTGATGGACAGAAAGGTAATAGAGCGGGTCGGGAAGGCCCTTAAGATAGAAGGGTACATAACCAGTAAGACGTACACAGCGCCCCAGGAAACCAGCCCCCTCCTCCCCCGAGGTTCAACGTCTCCAGCTACTTAGGCCTAGCTTGATTGGCAATAGTTTTCGACTTGTACCCTTCCGGGTCGATACTGGAGGCGGAGTTCGCTAGGAACGCCGGCGTTCCGGCGGTGAGGCTAGGCTGCTCCGCCGGATACCTCTGTTACGAGGAAGGCCCCAAAACTACGGGGGCGGAGTCCTAGTGGGCTCTTCGGACACGCTTAACAGCCACGTGGGCACTGCCTTCGCCGTCCTCCCGGTAGGCTTCGTCCGCTGTCTCAAGGGGACGGAGGGCTGTAAGGGGGCGAGGGCCGATTTCCGGAAGTCCTTGAGGGACGCGATTAACTGCTTGAATCAGTCAGTTAAAAGAGCGGGACGAGGTATATAAGGCACCAAACCGGTTGAGCGCTAACTCGAGGGGAGCGTTCGAGGTCAGGCTGAACTTAGAGACCGTGGAAAGGACGTGCCTCGGGCGGGCTTCCTAATTACGCCCCCCGCCCCGCTAGGGCGGGGAGAGGCGTTGGTGGAGGCTTTGGTATTCATGGTTGTCGAGCCACAAGCGGTAACTGAGATACCAAAGAAACTCAAAGATATGAAGGAGGTCAAGGCAATATACGAAGTTACCGGCGACTACGACTTCGTTATAATGATGGAGGGGGAGAGCTACAGCGACATAGCCAAGACGTTGAGGGAGAAAATATTAAAGATACCGGGGGTGGTTAGGACTACCACCTCCTTCATAGTCGCTAAACACAAATAAAAGCCCTACCTCTTCAAGAGTTCTAGTATTATTTTCACGCCCCTCTCGCTCAAGGCGCCTAAGGAGGCCACCGCTTCCCCGCTCGTGCGGTTAACGAACACGTTGCCGGGGGTGGCTACATAAGGGAACAGCCTCTGGGCCAGCTCCAAGGCCTTCTGGTTAGCTTCCCTTAGCTCGCGCTCGCCCGCGGTTACGTTAGAGAGCTTTATCTGGTTCTTGTACAAGTTCTCGAAGTTCTCTGCTATCTTGTGTTCTAAGTTGAAGAACTCCTCGGCGGCCCCCCTCTTCCTCAGCTCGTTCTGTTGGTAGGCCAAGCGCAAGCTCTCCTCGAAGCCCGGCGCGTTGGTGTGGAAGGCAACGACTATGGGTATTAGGTAGGCCTTGCCTTCTTTGACCATCTCTTCTATTATTTTAGCTCCCCCGCTCCTGTAGAACAATGCGCAGTAGGGGCAGAGGGGGTCCAAGAGCTCCACTATCCAGACCCCCGCCCGCGGGTCCCCCAAACCCCCGGTGACGTTGAGCTTCAAGAGCAGCTCGGTGTAGTTCCCGGCATAAACGTAGAGGGGCGCCTGGGGGGCAGGGTACAAGCAGTACTTGGAGCCGTCGCAGCCCTCCAGAAGCTTCCCGAACCTCTCGCACTCACCAACTTGCTTTTCATTTATCTTGACCACGACGGCCGGCAGCCAGCCGGTGTAGTTGCCTAAGGCATTTTTATAATCGTCTACGTATATATACTTTATATACGTCCCTGGCTTGAGCTTCGGGTAGATCTTGGTGACGACGTCGCTTGTTAGGTAGGTGACGTTGGAGTGTGCGCGAAAGCACTGGGCCCCCAAGGCGCCCAGCGCGAGGGCCAAGACTATTGCGATAGCCCTCAACCCTCTTTCCCACACGCGGCCGTCGGGGAGGATTAAATTTTACCTCCGTAACGCGCCCCTCGCTAAGCTCATCAGATTCAAAGTCGAGCCCCTCTCACATGCGCTGTTGGACCTAGACCGCTTTCGGCAAAGCGGAGAGCCGTTGCGCACTCCGAAGACGTCCCTCGCGGACCAACGCGGTCGAGTCTCCGGTTTCGTTCCTAAGAGGCAGACCTTGAAGCGGCCTGCTTCAAGCTTCACTGCGTTGCTTCTTTCGTTTTGTCTAGCTACGTAGATCTAGTATTACAAATCGCCAAACTTTTGTATTTGTTTATTTCTCTTTCCACATTCACCCACATGGGAACATCTTATATTCGAAAGCGCACCATTACTATTCACTCTCTCAAACCCCCTTATATCTTTTCATGGGAACGCTGAAGATCGTGGAGGGAAGGGCAGAGGAAAAATTTCTTGAATAAAGGGAAAAGTTTGGGGAATTGTAAACTCGCAGTAGAATGCAATTCTTTTAAGGGAAAGACCTTGGAGCTTTATATGGAAGGCTTCGGTGGAGTCTCAAGAGAGAATGGAAAGGTACTAATGCCGTATTACCAAATCTAAACGATAGGCGAGATGTGGAGTCTCAAGAGAGAATGGAAAGTGTACTTGTGCTACTGATGAAGAAGATGGGGTGAGAGCGTGGAGTCTCAAGAGAGAATGGAAAGAACAGGGTCAGTATCTTCGGCAGGAACGTGTCCGTCACCTTCTGTGGAGTCTCAAGAGAGGATGGAAAGATCACCCGCCGGCCAGGCGGCACCTTCTTCCTAGCTCTTTTGTAGAGTCTCAAAAGAGGATAGAAAGTGGTAAAATCATTCCGGTGGGAATAGAAATTCGGGAAGTGGAGTCTCAAAAGAGGATAGAAAGAAGACTAGTTTTATTATATCGTCTACGTCTATTCTTAACACTTGTAGAGTCTCAAGAGAGAATAGGAAGCGAGCAAGCGTCACAAAAATAGAACCAAAATCCCTTAAGGGAATAATCAAGAAGTAACGTTCCTTAAGCTCTACACCGACGTGTCCTTGCGAACCCCTAACGTACACTTAAAGACAAATAAAGCACCTCCGTTCCTTCTCGCGAAGCAACTAAAGGGGATGCGGGGCGGAGGGGACCAAAACTTAGTACGCCTTTGGTCCAAGGCCTCACGTGAAGTTCGAAATGCTCGAAAGGGGCTCCGCGCCGACGCTGCTACTCATAGGGATTGCCTTATTCATACTTGCCATCATATCCTCGATTATATTTGAATTGCTCAGGGTCCACGAGACGCACTCAATTAAGGTCGTCCAAGGCTTGGAGAACTTCGTGCCCTTGAAGGGCTGCGACCTCCACCTCAAGAGTTACAAGTATACAACCTTGAAAAAGGTAGGAAAGGGGCTCTTGATTTTAACCTTCCTAAAGCCTTCGACTCACATAATAGTAACTGAGAGGTGCCCCCTAGCCGACGTTACCTACGATATAGAGGTGACGCCCAACGTATACTCCTACGGTCCGGTGTCAGTCAACGTGTTGAAAGTCGGGAGCTACACGAAGGTTATCTTTGGGTACGACTGCTCCGGCTGTAAGGTCAAGTACTCGGTCCGGGGAGGGGGAGTGGCCAGCAAGGAGGAGCTCCCCGGGCTGTTGGCCCTCACCGTAGTGGGCAACGCGACGATAGAGTTCAAGCTCCTCGACGATAAGGGCTCCCTCAAGGGCTACGCTAAGGTCTATCCCTATAGCGACTCCGACGGGGACGGGCTGAGCAGCTTCCTAGAGGTTTTGAAGGGTAGCAGCGATAAGAAGGTTGATACCGACGGGGACGGGGTCGGCGACTACGAGGAGGCGGTGGTTTACAACACCGACCCCTCCAAGCCGGATACGGACGGGGATGGCTTAAGCGACAAGGTCGAGCTCGTCCTCAAGACCAGCCCGACGAGCCCGGACACGGACGGCGACGGCTTGACGGACGGCAAGGAGGTCTCCCTCAAGACCGACCCCTGGAACCCGGACTCCGACGACGACGGCCTGAGCGACGGGGAAGAGCTGGTTTACGGCACCAACCCCTTGAGCCCCGACACGGACAAAGACGGCTTGGACGACGGGGAGGAGGTGTTGAAGTACAAGTGCGACCCCTCCAAGCCGGATACCGACGGGGACGGCCTAAGCGATTATAAGGAAGCGAAGCTGGGCACCGACCCCACTTCGGAGGACACCGATAAGGACGGCTTGGACGACGCGAAGGAGCTTTCCTTAGGGACGAGCCCTACTTCCGCCGACACGGACGGGGACGGGTTGAACGACTCGGAGGAGCTGGAAGCGGGCTTGGACCCGAAGGACCCCGACGTGGACAACGACGGTTTGCCGGACGGCAAGGAGCTCAAACTGGGCACGGACCCCAAGGACCCGGACACGGACGACGACGGACTCCCCGACGGCAAGGAGGCGAAGTTGGGTTCGGACCCCTTCAAGGAAGATACCGACGGGGACGGGTTGAAGGACGGGGAGGAGGCGGAGCTCTGCTCCTCTCCCACTTCCTTAGACACCGACGGCGACGGGGTGCCGGACGCGAAGGAGGTGGAGCTGAAGACCTCCCCGTGCGAAAGGGACACCGACGGCGACGGGCTGGACGACGGAATAGAGCTGAGGCTCGGCACCGACCCCCGGAACCCGGACACGGACAAGGACGGCCTGCCGGACGGGGCCGACTACAAGCTGGCCGACCCCTTCGACTACGACACTGACGATGACGGCATACCAGACGGGAAGGAGTACGAGCTGGGCACGGACCCCAAGAGCGGCGACAGCGACCACGACGGCTTGAGCGACCTCGAGGAGCTTCGAATGGGGACCGACCCGACCAGCCCCGACACCGATGAGGACGGCTTGAACGACTACTACGAGTACGAGCGCGGCTTGGACCCTAGGTCCTCCGACACGGACGGGGACGGGTTGGGCGACGGGAGGGAGCTGGAGTTGGGCACCGACCCCAAGGACCCGGACAGCGACGGCGACGGCGTTCCGGACGGGGAGGACCGGTGCCCGCTGAGCCCGAACGTGGGCGAGGTTATCCTAAGGGTCCCCGAGCCCTTCGAAATAGACCGGGCTTGCGTCGAGGGGGAGTGTGACAGCAAGGCCTTTGATAGGGACATATACGTCTTCGAGCTCTCCTCCAGTCCCCCTGAGGTGTACGTCAAGGCTAAGATAATGTTGTGCAAGTACAGGACGATATTCAACATATGCGTGGACGCCGACTACTGGGGGGTGGAGGGGCGCGTGGGGAGGGACGAGAGCGCGAACTTGTGCGTCTGGACGGACCTCTTCCGGTACGTGTGCGTTACGGTGACCTACAAGAGCGTCTGTCCGTGAGCTCCGAGCGCCCACAAACCCTCATAGAGATCCGGTTCGGAACCGGCTTAGGCGAGGCCCTTGAACGCGCTTAAGGCCTTCGTTATAATGGTAGCGTTGAGCGCAATAACCTTGGCACAGCTGAAGGAGGTGAGCGACGGGGTCTGGGCCCTCGAGGTCGAGGGGAAGAAGAGCGTGAAGGTTAAGTTGCGCTTCGAGCACGAGTGGACCTTCGTGGCCTACACCGAAGAGCTCTGCGACGGCAAGCCCCACTGGCTCTTCCAAGTGATCAAGGACTTCCCGGAGGACATGCCTTGCTTGAGGGAAGGCGAGCCCCGCTGCCTCAAGGCCTTCACCGGCTCCTCCCCGTTGGCGAGGCCCAAGGAGTGGGTCGTGGTGATGAGAGGGGGAGAGTGGTACTGGTGCGACGGCTGGAAGAAGGGGGGCTACGCGGAGCTCCACGCGGACGTTGCGCTCCCGAAGGTCAAGCCCCTCTACTTGGTGGTCTCCGCGGCGGAGGTCGGGGGGTGGAGCGAGTACTCCCAAGCCTTCTACGACGCGTACTTGGTAATAAAGGTGTATGACATAAGCGGCTCCGAGCCAGCGACGGTCAAGGAAGTCTACTTGGGCGACGACAACCCCGGCTGGTTGGAGGTAAAGTTAGACCTCTCGAAGTACGCCGGCCACAAGGTGAGGATATCCATAGGCCCCAAGGCAGGGGGGCACGTGCAAGCTTGCGCGGGCTGCACCGGCACTTGGGACGGCGAGGATGTGGGGATCGACTACGTGGAGATAGTTGACGGAAAGGGGAGGAAGGTGTTCTTCGAGGGCTTCTCCTTGGAAAGACACAGCCCCCCTCCCGCGGCCGGAGGGGGCTTGGTGGCGCGCTACTCCTTCGACGGCTGCAGCTTGAAGGACTTCAGCGGCAACGGGCACCACTTGAGGGTTCTCAAGGGCGAGTTCGCTTGCGTCCCGGGCCCCCGCGGGGAGGCCGCTTGGTTCGACGGCTCCACAGCTCTGGCCAGCGAAGACTTCTCTTGGAGCTCCGACAGCTTCACTATAGTTTACTTGGTCAGGTTCGACAAGCCCTACGAGGGTTGGCTGGTGACCCTCGTGAGGGGGAAGGACTCCTCCGACTTCGCGGATCCGGGCGAGCACGGCTTCGCCTTGCAGTTCCACGTAAGGGACTACGACAGTGCCGAGATAGAGGCGGTCCCCCACTTGAGGCTCACCGGCTATGATAGCTACTTCGCGAGGGACTTGGGCGTCACCTTGAAGTTCCGGAGGGGGGCTTGGACCTTCGTCGCGGCCACATACGACGGCAGCAACTTCGCGCTCTACGTCAACGGCGTCAAGGTGTACGAGGGGTACGTGGGGAAGGTGACTCTCAGCAAGGAGCCCATGCCCTTGCTCTTGGGCTACGACCCCCAAGGTTTAACGGAGTACTTAATAGGAGCCTTGGACGAGGTAATGGTTTACGACAGGGCCTTGAGCGAGGGCGAGGTCGAAGCACTCTACCGGGCGCTCCTCTTCGGCGGAGCCCCTCAAGCGCCCCCGCGCCCCTCCCCGGTGGTCGCCCTCATAACCGGGACCGTGACCATAATCCCGTGGAAACCGGTCACGGTGACGGTCGTAAGTAGGTAAAAAAGATTTTAGAGGTACAACACGCCGGCCAGCAACAACACGTCGCTTATTATCCTCAGCACGTACCACGTGTTCAGCATCGGGGTCCCCTTCCAAGCCGCGTACAAGGGCAGTATCGCCGCGTACACCAAGAAGCTCAGGCCGAGCAGCAGCCCGCCGAGCACCTTGAGTTTGTAGTATATCTGAAAGCCCGCGGCGGCGGCAACCAAGCTCCCGGGGATCAAGAAGACCCACTGGGCCAGCGCGAAGAAGGGGTGCTTCACGTCCTCCGCGACCCAGACGCAGTAAAGCCTCAGCGCCAAGAACGCCAAGGCTCCTACCGCAGCGTAAACCTTAACGTATTCCGCTACCTTGCTCTTCAACAAGTCTTTTACGAGCTGTGATATTACCATCAAGGACAAGGCCATGAAAGACGCCACCAACACGTTCCTCAAGCTCTCGAACACCTTGTAATTGACGTCCTTCACGAACTTAGCCATCTCGTAGTTGTACTCTTGCCTTATCCAGCTCAAGACGGTGCCGCCCAGCGTGTGGGCCAAGGCGTAGGTGAGCACCCCGAGCCCGAAGTACAAGGCGGCCTTGTCCTTGGACTTCGCGTAAAAGTAGAGGAGCGCCGCCGCTATGGCGTACTCTATCAAAGAGCTGACCTCGGCCGCGATCATGGTCCTTTCAAGAACGTTCTCTTTATGCCTACTAATTTGGGTATGGTTCCCTTTGCGAAACAGAACGGTACCGGACGGTCAAGGTTGCCGATATATAGACGCGCGCGAAGGCGTAGCTTGAGGACTGGCGCCCTTGAGCGAGTTCAAGCTCCTCCGCGTGAACTTGAGCTCCCAAAAGGTTAGGGAGGAGAGAGTAGACGAGAAGACCTTGAGGAGGTTCTTGGGCGGAAGGGGGCTGGGCGCCTACTTGGCCTTGAAGGAGATACCCAAGGGCGCCGACCCCCTGGGCCCGGAGAACAAGCTCTTCATCATGTCCGGCCCCGTAACTGGCACTGCAGAGGGCTTCGAGGCCGGGAGGACCCACTTCGTGGGCAAGAGCCCCCTGACGGGCCTCTTGGGAGAGAGCAACATGGGCGGGCGCTTCGCCCCTTGGATGAGGTACTCCGGCTACGACGGGATAGTGCTGGAGGGCAAGTCCGACGAGCCCGTCTGGATAAGCGTAATTGATGGGGAGGTGAAGTTCCACAGCGCCAAGGAGGTTTGGGGGAGGGGCACCCACTACACGGAGTACTACGTGAAGAAGCAGCTAAACGCCAAGCCCAACGAAGGGGCCGTGTTGGCCATAGGGCCCGCCGGGGAGAACGGGGTCCGCTTCGCCAGCTTGATCCACGCCGGCGGGAGGGCCGGCGGGAGGACGGGCCTGGGCGCAGTGATGGGCTCTAAAAAGGTCAAGGCGATTTACGTGTACGGCACTAGGAAGCCCGAGGTGGTCGACGAGGAGAGGTTCAAGAAGGGGGTGGAACACCTCAAAGAGAAGATAGGCAACCACCCGGTCAAGAAGGCCTTGAACAGCTACGGCACGGCCGTCTTGGTGAACATCATCAACAAGATAGGCGCCCTCCCCACCAAGAACTGGAGGAAGGGGACCTTCGAGAAGGCCGAAGAGATAAGCGGGGAGAGGATGGCGGAGAAGTACTTGGTCAAGACCAGGGGGTGCTGGGGCTGTCAGATAGAGTGCGGGAGGCTGGTCAAGACCTACTCCCCGGAGTGGGGAGTGCCGGAGGGCTCCAAGGGGCCGGAGTACGAGACCATATTCGCTATAGGCTCCAACTTGGAGCTCTCCAACTTGGAGGCCATAATTAGGATAAACCACGTTCTGAACGACCTGGGAATGGATACTATAGAGTTCGGGAACACGGTTGCTGTACTCATGGAGTTGTACGAGAGGGCCGAAGAGCTCGGCGAGAAGTCCGAGGAACTGAAGAAGCTCTTGGACGGCCTCAGGCCGGTTTGGGGGGTGCCCAACCCGGTGTTGGAGCTCGCCTACAAGGTCGCCAACAGGGACGGCATAGGCAACGTCATGGCTAACGGCGCGAAGGCCTTGGCGGAGGCCTTCGGCTGCGACTGCGTGGCCGAGGCGAGGGGCATGAGCTTGCCGGCCTACGACCCCAGGGCTATAAAGGCTATGGCATTGGCCTACGCCACCTCCAACAGGGGAGGGTGCCACTTGAGGGCCTACGCGGTGAGCTTCGAGGTGTTAGGCATACCAGTCAAGACCGACCCGCTTGAGGTAAACAAGGAGAAGGCTAAGATGGTGAAGGAGCAGCAAGACTTCTTCGCCTCCATAGACAGCATGATAGTGTGTAAGTTCAACACCTTCATGACCCCCTCGCCGGAGGACTACGTGGACTTGTTGGCCGGAGTTACGGGCTGGGACGTAACTGCGGACGAGATAATGGAGATAGGCGAGAGGATATACAACGTGGAGAGGCTGTTCAACGTCCGCGAGGGCGACCCCGGAGACTACTTGAGCAAGAGGCTGTTGGAAGAGGCCCTCCCCGACGGCCCAGCGAAGGGGGAGACCGCGAAGGAGGCCTTGGAGGTCATGCTCCCGGCCTACTACGAGTACAGAGGGTGGGAGGACGGCAAGCCCACAGAGGAGACCTTGAAGAGGTTAGGCCTCCAAGAGTTCCTCTACATAATATAAAATTTTATTTACTTGTTGAAGTATAAGGTCGCCAACACCGCGTATATCGCAGAGGTCGCGGCCGAGGTGGCGCAGGCCCCCGCGCAAGCGGGGCAGCAGAAGAGGCAAGCTAGGTAGCCCCCAAGCCCGCCGAAGAGCGCGGCGACCGGGGCCCCCTTCGAGAAGGGCCCGGCGAGGCCTAGGGCTTGGGCGAGGAGGAGGGCGGTTAGGAAGCTTAAGGCTAGGGGGAGCAAGTAGCTCAAGCCCCTCCCTCGCTCCAAACTTTTCTAAGCTTTCGATAATTAGTTAACGTCCCGGAGCTGGGCGCTTGGAGGGAAGGAGCTCAGTGCGGGCCAAGCTTCGCTGCGTCCGGTGCGGGGCCGAGTACGACGTACAGCCCAAGATGTTCTCGTGCCCCAAGTGCGGGGGCTTGCTGGAGGTGGTAATAGAGCCGGAGGAGCTGCCCCCCTTCTCTGAGTTCACCAAGAGGAGCAGGATGAAGGGGATATGGCGGTTCGCGGAGCTCCTCCCGGTCAAGAGCGGTTCCCCAGTAACGATGGGCGAGGGCAATACCCCCCTCATAAGGTTGGAGAAGCTGGAGAAGGTGATAGGCGTAAGGAGGCTGTACGCGAAGTTCGAAGGGGCCAACCCTACGGGCTCCTTTAAGGACAGGGGCATGAGCCTGGCGGTGACCGTAGCCAAGGAGGTTAAGGCCAGAGCGGTTGTGGCAGCCTCCACTGGCAACACGGCTGCTTCCGCTGCCGCCTACTCGGCCAGGGCGGGGCTCAAGACGTTCTTGATACTCCCGAGCGGCAAGGTGGCCTTGGGCAAGCTGGCCCAGAGCTTGTTGCACGGGGCGGTGGTGGTCGAGCTGGAGGGGAACTTCGACGCGGCCTTGGAGGCGGTCAAGGAGCTGGCCAAGATGCCGGAGTTTTACCCGTTGAACTCCTTCAACCCTTGGAGGCTCGAGGGTCAGAAGACCTTGGCCTTCGAGCTGTTCGAAGAAATAGGGGTCCCGGACGTGGTCGTGGTGCCCGTGGGCAACGCGGGCAACATATCCGCCATATGGAAGGGATTCAAGGAGTTGAAGGAGTTCGGCTACTCCGAGGCCTTGCCCAAGATGGTCGGGGTCCAAGCGGAGGGGGCCTCGCCCATAGCCTCCGCCTTCAAGGCCGGGCTGAACGCCCCGCTCTTCACCGACTCGCCCGAGACCGTGGCCACTGCAATAAGGATAGGGAAGCCCGTGAACTGGATGAAGGCTTGGAAGGCCGTGACGGAGTCCGGGGGAACCTTCGAGGTAGTTTCGGACTCTGAAATCATAAGGGCCCAAAGGCTCCTCGCGAGGGAGGAGGGCGTGGCGGCCGAGCCGGCGGGCGCGGCGAGCTTGGCCGGGGTGGTGAGGCTGGCCTCTGAGGGCTACTTCAACGGGGACGAAGTGGTAACCGTGGTGGTCACGGGCCACGGGCTGAAGGACCCGGACAGCGTGAAGTTCCACCCCGCGAACAAGCTGACGGCCTTGAACGTAGAGGACGCGGTGGAGAAGGTCGTAAGCGCGTTGAAGGTGGTCGCTTGAGGCCTCCCAAGCTCTTCCTCCTCCTCTCCTACGCGCTGATCTTCGCTTCCCTCCTCTCCGGCCCCCTCTTCTGGGCCCTCTTCGCCTCCGGCGCGCTCCTCGCAGTCCTCTCCTACGCGGCCTTGGTCCTAGAGCTTAAAGCGGAGGTCAAGTGGAGGGAGCTGGAGCTGGCCTCCCGAAGGGTGGAGTCCCTTGCTGGTGGGCCTTCCCGAGGGCTTGGAGGGCTATCGGGTCCTAGAGAGGGTGGACGTGATAGTCCTCGGGGAATTCGAGGGGGAGAGAGAGCTGGAGCTGAGGGCGCTCTTGGAGGTGTTAGAAGGGGTGGGGACGAGGAGGGTTAGGACCCCGTGGGCGGGCGAGGGCTTGGTGATACCGCCGTGGAGGAAGAGGAGGGACTGGAGGACCAAGCTTTTGCCCTACGAGGTCGAGGGGGACTTCGAGCTGTTGCTCTGGTTTCAAAGCCCCCACCCGTGCGGAGGGGTGCCGGACATCATGATATCCCCTCCCCCCTGGGAGCTCAAGGGAGGGGTGCTCAAGTTCTCCGGCTCCCCCGCTTGGAGGCTCCCCCAAGAGCCCTTGGGGTGGAGGCCGGAGGTCGTGGTGGAGGTGAAGAGGAGGCCTAAGAGCTGCAAGAAGTACCTTGCCCCGGTGAGGATAATGGCGGTGCAAGAGCCGGGGGAAGCGGAGGGCTGGGAGGTGGTTAGGTTAGGGGAGCTGGGGAGGAGGGTGAGGGAAGTGTTAGAAGAGCGTTGGCACTAGCCCCCCGTCCACTTGCAAGGAGACCCCGTTCACGTAAGAGGCGGCCTCGGAGGCTAGGAACACCACAGCCCTAGCCACCTCCTCCGGCTCCGCCAGCCTCTTGAGGGGTATAGCGTCGCTCAGCTCCCTGAGGGCTTCCTCGTAGCTCTTCCCCTCCATTTCCGCCTTCTTCTTGATGACCTCCTTAACCCTCTCGGTGAGGGTGTAGCCGGGGAGGACGGAGTTGAACGTAATCCCCTTCCCGGCGTACTCCTTAACCAAGGTCTTCATTAAGCCCGCTATCCCGACCCTAACCGCGTTGGAGAGCACCAAGCCCTCCAAGGGCATCTTTATGGCCACGCTAGTTATGTAAACTACCCTCCCCCACCCCCTCTCTACCATCTCCGGGAGGACCAGCTTGGTCAAGTGGGCGGCACTCTCCAGCAAGAGCTTATACGCTTCTTCCCAGTCCTCCAAGGTCGTCTCCTCGAAGGCCTTGGCAGGGGGGCCGCCGGAGTTGAAGACGAAGACGTCCACCCCGCCGAGGGCCTTCCTGGCCTCCCCCACCAGCCTCTCCCTGTCCTCCTTGGACCTCAAGTCCGCCGTAGTCCCCCGGACCTCGCCCAAGGGGGAGAGCTCCTCCAAGGCTCTTTTGACGTTCTCCTCCCTCCTGGAGCTTATGAACACCTTCGCGCCCTCCTTTAGGAACTCCCTCGCCACAGCGAGGCCTATGCCCTTAGTGGAGGCCGTGACCAAGACCCTCTTGCCCGCCAGCCCCAAGTCCACGGGGGGCACCGCTCACTTCAGTATAACCACCTTAGTTAAGTCCTCCGCGGCGTAGGAGCGGGGGAAGACCCTCCTAGCCTCCTCCAAGTGCCTCCTCAAGTCCTTGTACCTAGCGGAGAAGTGGACCATCAAGAGCTGCTTGACCCCGGCCCTAGCCGCTGCCGTCGCCGCGTCCTCCGCGGTGGAGTGCCCCCTGTCGTGGGCCTCCTCCTTTAACTCCTTGGTGAAGGTGGCCTCGTGGACCAATAAGTCAGCCCCCTCGGCCTCTTCCACCAGCCTCTCGCAAGGAGCCGTGTCGCCGCTGTAGACCACCTTTATCCTCTCGCCCTCGAACGTGAAGTCCTCGTACTTGAACACCCTCCCCTCCCAGACCACGTCCTCCCCGCGCTGGAGCCTCCCCCAGAGCCTCTTGGGCAGCCCCTCCCTTTCCAACACGTCTGCCCTCACCTTCCTCTTGGAAGCGGTCTCCACCGACACGCCGAAGGCGGGGACCGTGTGATTCACTGGAAACACCTTTAACTTCAAGTTCCTATAAGTTATTTCTGCATCCCTAAGGACTTCCACTACCTTTATCGGGTAAGGGGGGTAGAAGTAAGTGAGCTCAAAGGACGAGAGGAGGAAGTCCTTCAACCCCTTGGGTCCTATCACCAGCAGCTCGTCCCTCCTGGAGGCCATGGCCATGGTCTGGAGCAGGCCCGGGAGGCCGAGGACGTGGTCCCCGTGGAGGTGGGAGACGAAGACTACCTTTATCCTCGAGAAGCTTATCTTGGCCTTCATGAGCTGGAACTGCGTCCCCTCGCCGCAGTCCAAGAGCGCCCCAACCCCTTCGTACTCGAAGTAGTGGGCTGGCAGGGCCCTCTCGGGGGCCGGGGAGGCGGCGCCGCTGCCCAGCACTACGAACCTCGCCCTCTTCAAAGCCCCTTTCCTTTGAAAGGGGGAGCGGAAGGCCCCCTTATGGGGGATGCCCGAATGCACCTCCTCCGAGGGGTGAGGAGAAGGTAAGGAGGGGGACCCTTAGCACCTAAGCGCGGGCTCCAGCGCGTTCTCGGCCAAGACGTCCGTGTTCAACACTAATGGGTCGTCAGTGCCTAGGAGGACCCTCAAGCCCTTTGAGACGAAGCACCCGAGCGGGTGAACCCCGGGCTTCAAGACTATGATCATGTTAGAGGTGGAGCACGTCTCTATGATAACCTCCCTCTTCTTTCCTGAACGCCTTATGGAGTTCTTCAAGCGCTGAGGCCTCTGAAGGGTTGACGTCCTGCAAGGTTTGGCGTAGAGAACCTCGCTACAGCACTACAACGCAAAGGTTTTCTATAAATAAGCTTTCGGAGGATATCATACCTGCAAGACCCAATTCAAAGCGGCTTTTAGAGCTTCTTTGTACGCATCCTCGATGTTATCAAAGGTCCTCGGTCCTTGAGGCGTCATGACGCCGTAGAGGACCGGCGGGCAGAAGCGGCCCACGTTCCTCCTTCCCCGTCCGATCAACACTTCCTTTACCGCCACGAACCTCCTGTCGCACGAGATTCTGGGCTTCCCGCCGACAAACACCGAGACCCCGCCCACGTGGTAGAGCTTCTTGCCCTTGGGATCCCCTTCTATGACCTTAAGGAGGGACCAGTCGAAGAGCGGTAACACCGCTGCCCCCTCCCTTACGGGTACGAACCAAATGGTGGAGACCCTCCTACCCTCCTCCGCGCTCACCCTCATCCCGCCGCCACAAGTCCTCTCGCAGTACATCTCCGGAATGCCGGAGGCTAGGAGGTAGCCGTAGAAGTTGAAGTCCTCGCGTCCGGGACAAGAACACCTTATCTTAGACCGCCTCGGGAGGCCCAAGGGCCACGTGTGGATGTTGCTCCCTATCTCCTTCATCGGCCTCCTCGCCTTCCTCTTCCACTCGCTCTTTAACACGGACTTGGCTATCTCTTCTATTATCATTCCGTAATCGTTTGTGGGGATCCGCTTGAGGTACTCAGTACAGAGGTCCTTCGGGTCGCCTAGGTGCGGGACCTCCCTCCCGTCGCTGAAGTCCCCCAAGGCCTTTGGGTTGAGTTGCTCTGCTAGCTCACCCGCGCTAATCAAAAGATCTTCAACGCTCCTCAAGAGATTTTCAATAATCTTCTTGACGTCCTCACAAGAGGGTCCGGAGGGGCTTTCCCAGAACCTGCCGAAGCCGCGGGACGCGGCCTTCCCAATTCCTATTACCGTCAGGGCTGCCTTTACGCTGTTAACGAAAGCTCTCTCCAACGCTTTCGCGTAACCGCTAAGCCCGAGCCTCCGGAGGCGCCCCTCATCAATGGAATAGTAAACCTTTAGGCGAAGCGCCCCCGGGGGCAAGGGGGCCTTCGTCCCGGACTTGTCGTCCCTCCTTATCAACGCGTGGTAGCGGTTCTTCTTGGCGTACTTCGGGTTCCAAGCGTGCTCCTTTAGGACTTCCACCTCCACCCTCAACCCGAAGAGGGACGCTACGCTCAAACACCCGAAGAGCAAGCACAAGATCGAGTGTTCCCCTATCTTTAACTTCAACTTCTTCTTTTGCCTTTTTTCTTCCTCTCTCTTCCCTTCTTCGTAAGCTTCCTTCTTCAGCTTCTTCTTTGACTTCTCCTCTTCCCTCTCCTCCCCGTAAGCTTCCCTGTAGCTCTTCGGGGCATCTAAGTAGGCGTTGAGGGCGAGGGTGAAGGCGTACCTAGCCCTCGCGAGCAGGGCTTGGGAGGTGGGCAGGCCGGTGACAACCCTCCTCCCCCTGAAGTCAGTAAAGGTCTCGCCCTTCCAGTCGCCCACCATTATGGGAGTGTAGTTGACGTAAGTCCCCAGGGGCTTCCACGGGTCAGCCAAGCTCTGGCGCACCAACTCGGTTAGGTCCAAAACGCGCGCCCCCTAGCTTCTCTACCTCGTGCTTTAATAGCCCTCGCCGTCACAGAACTCCTCCAACACCTTCTTAATTATTAAGCTTGAAGAGCAGAGGCCGCCGGGTATGCACCTCTTCTCCTTCATCCTCACCACTTCCACCTCCAGCCCCCTCTTCCTCAGCTCCTCCTTCAGCTCCTCCTCGTCCCACGTCTGGTCGGGGCCCAAGAAGATGACGTCCGGCTTGAGCTTGACTACGGTCTCTATCGGGTCCTCCCCGCCCACGTAAGCCTCCTTGACGTACTTCAAGCTGCCCACCACGTACCTCCTCTGCTCTTGGGGCACCACCGGCCCCCTCCCCTTCAGCCTCTTCACGGTCTCGTCCCTAGCGACCACAACTATGACGTCGCCGAGCTTGGAGGCCTCCTTCAACAGCTCCACGTGTCCGGGGTGCACGATGTCGAAGGTCCCGCCGACGAAGACCCTCTTCCTCCTCTCCCTCTTCCACTCGAACTCGGCCTTTCCTATCATCCTTAAGGCGTCTAACAAGCCCTCGGCGTAGGAAGCCGTCACCAGCGCGGTCTCGCAGTCTCCGGAGTTCAAGTAGTACTCGGTGTCCTCCACGTACCTCTTGGCTAGGTCCACCACCTCGCTCGCTTCGGGAGAATACTTAATATTGCTAATTACTCCCTTCAGGTTGTTCAAATACTTCGCGGCCCTCTCGCAGCTCAAGCTCTCTCCGAGGGGCTTGGCTGGGGAACCTTAACCGCTGAGGCCTCCGAGACCCCCTCCAGCGCCCTCAGCCGCTCCTCCACCTCCTTGGGGTCCAACTCCTTGGGCACCTCCGCGATTATCTGGCACTCGGCGCTCTCCCCCTTCTTCACGGTCTTGCAGCTGGTGGCGAGCTGGTTCACCCCCATTTCGGCTAGCTTCTCCGCTATCTCCGCCAACTTGCCCTTTTCGTCCTTGAACAACACAAATATTTCCAATATGACCTTGTCCTCGCTCACGCTGGGAAGGATGGTTATTTCACCCTTGTTGAGGTCGGCTATCATCACGACGTAGCTGCCGCCCTCTATGTTCAGCGCGTCCCTCACAGTCCTAGGTATGGTAATCCTTCCCTTCATATCGACCTTCAACAACTCTACTAGCCTCAAGACGGCGTTTCCCGTGGGACCGTTGTGGTCTGAGCTTCTAAAACGTCACTCGGGGGGCTTGGACGCCTCCTCCGAGACTTGCTCGGCCATCTCCTTTAACTCCTCAAGCTTTTCCTCGTCCAAGTAAGGAGCTACCAAGTAAACTACGTAGGGGGAGCCTTGGTAGGCGTACTTGGGGAAGGTTATGACGAAGTAAGGCACCTTCACCACCGCTACCTTCCCCTCCTTCCTCATGTCGTACTTGCTCAGCGCTTCGTACTGCTCCGGGGTCAAGGGGAGCTCGTACTCGAACTCCACGAAGTCCCCCATTATCATAAAGTCCTTGCTCTCGGGCTTCCACTCGTCCTTCAATGCGGCTATGGCCTTCTGCCTCACCACCTCGTTCATGTCGCCCTTTATAACAACGGCGTTCGCGCCGGTCTCCGGATCGTACTTCACCAAGACTAACCTCATGGCCCCTTCCTCGAACGGGCTCGAAGGGAAGGCTTTATGGTTTGAGCGCCCCCGCAACGTCACTTAAATTTAAATGAAGTCGGAATCTCAGTGGGGTTCATTTTGCGCGCTCTAAAGGCAGACCTCCACGTGCATACCACCTACAGCGACGGCCTGGACCCGGTCGAGGTAGTCTTGGAGGCCGCACTGGAAAAGGGACTTGACGTAATAGCCATAACCGATCACAACACTTTTAAGGGCAGCTTGGCGGCCTCCAAGGTTATAAAGGAAAAAGGGTTGGACTTGGTGCTCGTGTACGGAAACGAGGTGAGGGCAAGCTACTTGGGAAAGTTAATGGACGTGCTCGTCCTCTGCCCGGAGTACCCGGGGGAGGGGTGGCCGAGGGACGCCTTGACCCTTTACGACTGGGCGGAGAAGAGGGGCTGCCTTTACGTCCCGGCCCACCCCTTCGACTCCCGGAGGTACGGCTGCGGGGAGCTGCTCTACGACTTGGAGGTCCACGCGATAGAGGTCTGGAACGCCAGAGCTCCTAGGTCGTTGAACGAAGAAGCCTTGAGGGCCGCGGAGCTCCTCGGCAAGCCCGGGATAGCTAACAGCGACGCCCACGAGGCCGAACAAGTCGCCTTGGCGCACAGCGTCCTAGAGGCCGAGCCCACCCCCGAAGGGGTCTTGGAGGCCATCTTGAAGGGGAGGGTTAGGGTGGTGAAGGGGAGCGTATCTACCATGGGCTACTTGAAGTACGTAAAGAGGAAGCTCTTAAACAAGAGGAGGCGTTACTGAAGTTCGAACTTCTCCATCAACTTGTTCAGCATTCCCCTCTTCCTCTTTAGTTGCCTTATCATCTTCCGAGTCATCTGGTAGTGTTTGAGGAGCTCCTCCACGTCCTTAACGCTCGTGCCGGAGCCTATGGCTATTCTCCTCATCCTGGACCTGTCTATAATGTTAGGCTTCTCGAGCTCCTCCAAGGTCATGGAGTTCAGTATCGCGAGCCACTTGTCGAGGACCTTGTCGTCCACTTGTCCTAGGACCTTGTCGTTGAGCGCCAACCCCACCCCCGGGAGCATCTGGAGCAGCTTCTTGAGAGACCCCATCTTCTTAACTGACACTATTTGGTAGTAGAGGTCCTTCAAGGTTATGTCTCCCTTCTCCAGCACCTTCTGGCTTATCTCCTCCAGCTTGTCGGCCTCTTCCAAGCCCTTGAGCCTCTCCAGCAGCCCCTCCAGGTCGCCCAGCCCCAGTATTCTTGCGACGAACTTCTTGGGCTTGAACGGTTCCAACTCCTCCAGCTTCTCTCCGGTGCCCACGAACTTTATGGTGGCCCCCGTGACCGCGACCGCGGAGAGCGCGCCCCCGCCCTTCGCCGTTCCGTCCAGCTTCGTTACCACTATGGACCCTATAGGCGTGGTCTTGTGGAAGGCCTCCGCCAACGCCTTCGCTTGCTGACCTATGCTGGCGTCTATAACCAACATGACCTCGTCAGGCTTTATTGCCTCGCTCATCTCCTTCATCTCCTTGAGGAGTTCCGCCTCGTTCTTGTGCCTCCCCGCGGTGTCAACTATTATTATTTCAGCGCCTTGGGACTTGGCCCACTCCACCCCCCTCTTCGCTATGCCAACCGCGTCGTCCCCGGGCTCGGTGTAAAACAAAACCTTCGCCCTCTCGGCGAGCTGGCGGAGCTGGTCCTTCGCCCCCGGCCTGTAGGTGTCTGCGGCCACCAAGGCGACGCGGTAACCCCTGACCTTGTAGAACCTAGCTAGCTTGCCGGCGGTAGTGGTCTTCCCGCTTCCTTGGACGCCGACCATCATTATGACCCACGGCACCTTAGGGGGCTTCAGCTCGGGCTCCTTGTCGCCCCCGAACAAGTTGGCCAGCTCTTCGTAGACTATCTTTACGAACCAGTCCCTCCTGGAGGCGCCCGGGGGAGGCCTCTCCTTGAGGGCCCTCTCCCTTATCCTCTTGGTAAGTTGTAGCACCAGCTTAACGTTGACGTCAGACTTTATTAGGGTCTTCTGGAGCTCCTTTATAAATAGGTTGACGGAGGTCTCGTAGTCAGCTGACGACCGGAGGAACTTCTTCACCGCCTCCCTAACTCCGTCGAGCAAAATTGCTAGCCCCAGAACTTATTGGGCAAGGGGTATTTCAAGTAGGGTCACACCGTTCGAAAGCTTTATATTCGAAAAGGAGCCATGCTCAGAGGGGAAGAAGGGTATGACGACGACCATAACGCCCGAGGAGCTGTTGCTCATCTGCTCCACCTTGGACTTGCCAGAGTGCGAAATGTTGTACGAGACCTTAAGGGACCCGGTGGCGTTAAGCTTGCTCGGGGAGGAGGGCCTGAGGGAGCTTTTTGAAAAGGTAAGCGAAAAGCTCAGCCGCCAAAGAGCCTCCTAGCCCTCTTGACGTCCTTGGCACCTATGGTGAGCATCTGGGAGATGTCCACCACCACCTCCCCGGCCGCTATTACTGCCTCGACCTTCGGGTTGGTGGCTATTATCACTTCTTCGGGCTCTCCCTTGCCCGCGGTCCAGCCCGGCGGCTCGGAGACGTCCCACACTACCATGTCCGCGTAGTAGCCGGGCTTGAGTTTGCCCACCTTCTCCAAGCCTAAGACCTCGGCCGCGTTGACGGTAACCGCCTTGAACGCCTCCAGCGCCCCGGTGCCGGTGTAGTACAAGGTCCTTATCACGTTCATCAAGTTGGTAGTCTTGGAGCCCAGGAAGCCGTACGTCCTAACCCCTCCCCTCTCCAAGAGGACAACGCCCCTCTCCTTCGCTATCCCTTCGGCCTCCTTCAGCACTATGCCCTCCTTCGGGGAGACCAGCGGGAGCCCCAGCTCCCTCGCCAGCTTAACCGCTTCCTCGTCGCCGTTGAGCGCCGCCACCCCGGCGTAGATCCTCTCCTCGTAGCCCTTCCACTTGTTCAACAACAGCCTCAGCTGGTCCTTCCAGCCGGGGGCAGAGGAGTCCACGAAGATGACCGCCCTTATCCCGGCTTGTACCACCGCCCTGACCACGGGCTCTACCTTACTCTCTATTGTACCGACCGTAGTGAACCCGCTCAACAAGAGGTCTTGCAGCGCCATCAAGGCCGCGTAGTAGAGCTCCTCGTCCGTCTCCGCCTCCTTACCTCCAAAGCGGGAGGGGTGCTTCGTGAGGGAGGTGAGCGGACATATCAAGCCCGGGGTGAGGATCCTCCCCTTCCCGTTGATGTTGTAGGTGGCGAAGGCGTACTCGTCGGGGGGCTCCCCCTTGCCCACCGCCACTATCTTGCCCTTGTTCGCGTAAACGTAGCCCACGTAGCTCTTTCCGGGCTCCTCGACCACTACGCCGTCCCTAAAGAGGACGCTGTAGCCCTCTTGCACGCTCCCCTCTCACGAGGGGCGCGGGGGCGGTTAAGGCTTTGGGGCGGCCGACAAGTCCTCCTCGGCCCTCCTGACGAGCTCCTCCAAGAGCTCTTCCAAGCCCTCGCCGGTTTTCAAGGAAAGCTTGAAGGTCCTCAGCCCCCTGCGGGAAGCCTCCTCTTCCGCCAGCTCGACCTTCCTCTCGTTCGCCACGTCGATCTTGTTCAGCGCCACTACAACTTTCTCCTTACCGACCACGTTTATCACGTTGTCCAGCACCTCCGTCTGCTCCTCCACCCCGTACCCCTCCTCGCTTACGTCGTACAAGAATAGCAAAACGTTGGGTAAGTGCCTTATAGCTATTACGGCCTTCCTCTCTATCTCATTCAAGGAGTCCCAAGGTCTATCCAATATTCCCGGGGTGTCCACCACTTGGAACCTCCTCCCTCCTCTCTCGAAGTGACCCAAGTGGACCTGCTTGGTCGTGAAGGGGTAGGAAGCGACTTCCACCTCGGCGGTAGAAACGGCCTTCACGAAGCTCGACTTCCCGGAGGAGGGCATCCCCGCCACCACAATCCTCGGCTCCTCGAAGTCCACCGAGGGCAAGGAGGCCACCGCGTACTTGAACTCCCTTATGGTGCTAAGGGCCCCCCTCGACCTCCTTACCATGCTTAAGGCCCTCCCCACGGCCTCCCTCCTGAACCTCGCCGCCTCCTCCAAGCTCACCGCCGCCCTCACCAGCGCCCGGTAGTCCTCCCACATCTCCTTGAGCTTCTCCCTAAGCCTCTTCAGACCCGAGGCCGCCGCCCAGTACTTCTGGTAGGGCACCGTCAAGGAGGCCAGCTCCAAGTAGAAGGGGTGCATGCTTTCCGGCTTGGGGAGCTTGTCTAAGAAGGAGAGCTTGTCTATTATTATTTGGTAAGTCAAGTTCACTCTGTTTATTTCGAGCTCTATTATGTGCTTGGGCCTCTTGCTCTTCGGCTTGAGCTCGGGATACCTCTTGAGTACCTTCTTCACTATCTCGTCCGCCGTCGGCACGTGGAGGTGTCTGAAGTAGTTGGGAGGGTCCTTAAGCACTTCTACCCCCTCCGCCCTCGCCGAGGGAGGTTAAGATATGTGGGAGAAGCTCTTCGTCCCGCCCCTGGCGGCCTCGTTGCTCTCCTACCTCTTGCAGTCCAAGGTGGAGGGGAGGGGGAGGAAGCTCTTGACCTTCTGGGCCTCTTGGGCGGCCGTGGGCTCGGCGGTACACGCGCTCTTAGGCCTGCCCTTGGCCTTGGAGCCGGCCTACCCGCTCTTGGCGCTCTCCACCGGGGCCTTCATGTACAAGGGGGTGAGAGCAGTTGAAGATAAGGGACCTCGTTGAGGAGGTAAAGACCAATTTGGACGCGTTCGAGGAGATGCTTAAGGAGCTCCAGCAGAGGAGGGAAGAGTTAAAGAAAGAGGTAAGGGAGCTGATGAAGAGGGCTAAGAGGCTAAGGCTCTTGGAGAGGCACTGCTTTAAGGTGGGGAGGAGCTGCTCGGTGGAGGCTTGCTACACCGGCGTGAGGATAAGCAGGGGGGTGCTCAGCGTTGATGAGGACTTGGTCCTTTACCTAATAGACGGTTGCAAGGTAGACATAGTGGAGCCGGAGGCGGAGGACTTGTACGAGGCGCTCTTGAGATTGAAGGAGGTCTCTTCGGAGGCAGTTAAGCAGTTATCGGAGCTCTTGGACTCCCTCTAGGGCGCGGTATTGGTCGGGGAGCTCTGGGCGGAGGCGAAGGAAAGGGCCTACAAGAGGATGAAGAAGGATTTGGAAATCGGTTACTTGGACAAGGACATAGTTGACATATTGGAGGACTTCTTCTCCTTGCCCTACGCGTTCACGAAGTCGAGCTGTTCCGGGAGGGTGACCGCGGTGGACGCGGACTTCCCGTGGTCCAGGGACGGGACCATAGTGTTCAAGGTTCACAGGCCCATCTCCTCTGAAGAGCTCATAAAGATATTGGACAAGCCCACCAGCAAGAGGCTCTGGCTCAACGTGCAGGGGCCCATATTTCACGTAGTCGCTAAGGACTTGGAATCCGCGTTCAAAGTATTGGAGATGGCTAGGAAGGCGGGCTTCAAGCACAGCGGCATCTTGACGGCCAACGAAGAGGGCTGGCTGGTGGAGCTCACCACAGGGGTGAGGGCCAACTTGTTGTTGAAAGTGGGGGACGAGGTGTTGGTTAAGCCTTCGGACTCCTTGTTAAAAGCGGTGAACGAGGTGTTGCTACAAGGGAAGAGGAGGCTTGAGGCCCTCAGACAAGCGCTCCGCGAGGCTAAGGGAGGCCTTGAGCTTGCTGGCCCAAGCGAGGGAGCACTTCGACTCGAGGGGGTCGCTGGACAGCGAGGGGAGGACCTTGGTGGCCAAGGCGATAAAACTTCTGAAGTCTGAAGGTTTCAAGGTCAGTTGGAAGAAGGTGAGAAGGTGGGACGAGGAGAGCTTGGAGAGGCTCTACGCCGCGGCGGAGGGCTTGCTAGAGGAGCACTCGACCCGATAGCGCTCGCCTCGCTGCTGTTGGTAGCGTTGATACTGTTCTTCGGGTCCAGGGCGTTAGTAGAGGGGGAACGCCCGAGGGCCTTCGGCCCCAACGCCACTTACGTTAGGGCTTGCGTTAACTCCACCGTCGGGGTGAGGTTCGAGCTCCCCTCGCCGGCCTCCGTGAGCGCCATGGGCGACGGGGACGGGCTGGCGCTGAGCTACCCCAGCTACGCGGAGGAGAGCTTCGTGCTCAAGATAAGGGCGCTGGAGCGGGGCAACTACACGGTCACGGTTACGTTAACGGACCTAAGGACCTTAAGTACAAAAAGGTTCGAGCTTAGGGTTGAGGCCGTCAAGTGCCCCTCTTCTTGAGCAAGTTCAAGGCCAGCAGTGCTATCACGAAAGCGAGCGTTACGGACTGAGTAAATATGGATACCAACAACAAGTTCTTTATTTCTTTTAACACTTTGGAGGAAGAGGCCACTCCGACCTCGGGTGCCCCGGTCCCGGCCCCTCCGCCGTTAGCGGGCCCGGTCCAGCCCACGGGGTAGGTCTTGATCACCTTGGCCCCGTAGTAGTCCCCGAAGGGGGTCGCGTCCCCGTTCGCCGCTAGGGCGGCTACCTTGAACTCTACGGGCTGGGGCTTAGAGGGGGCCTTCCAAGCGAAGCGCCACTCCCTCTTCATGTGGCCTCGTTCGCTGTGGGTTATGTACACCCCGTCCACGGGGTTGTGGGCAATTATGGTGTTTACCTTATCAGTCTGTACGAGCTCGCCCGCACTCGGGTGAACGGCGAAGCCCCCACACCCCGCCATCACCTCCGGGTTGCACGGGTTCACGTCCAGTATCTTCACAGTTATGTTGTAAATCTTCCCGGGCTCGTAGTACTTGGGGATCCCCTCCACTACCAAGTCCTTCGGAGGGATCGCCTTCGCGTCCACGTGGCACTGGGTGCAGCTCAAGGTGGGCGCGCCGTTGCTCATCGCGAAGGTCACCACAATTAAGGTCAGCGCGGCCAAGAGAGCCCTCAAGCGTCCCTCCCGGCGAGTACGGCGTAACTCACACTAATTAGGTGAGTTACCGCCGGGCTCACTCGATCCAGTCCTTCGTCTGGATCTTCTGAGGCAAGTAAACTTCGGCGAGGAACTTCAAGCCCTTAACCGCTAGGGCCTCTATCTCTAGCTTCTTCTTCTCTTTTAAGAACAGCTTGAGCTCGTGCATCCACTTCGGAGAGTTCTTGAACCACTCGTACTTCATCATCTCGTAGGCCCTCTTGATGTCTCTGTCCTTAGCAACTATTATAACGTTCTTCCTCTCCTTCGGGCTCAGCCAGTTCTTCTCGAACACGTCGCTCATGCTGACCCCGAGGAACTTCGCGTTCGGGGTGGCGAGCCTCTCGCTCTCGAAGCTCAGGTTTATGCTGCCTGACCTTATCACGCTGAAGATGTACCACCCGTAGGGGTCGGCGTCCGTGAGGACGTAAACCGGGAGGCCCAACTCTTCGTTTAACCTCCTTATGAACCTCCTGGTCGCCCTGTCCGGCTGGCCGGAGGTGCTGATGAGTATGCAGTTGTTCCTCTGCCAGAACTTTATCCTGTGGAGCTGCTGAAAGACCGCGTCCTTCTCTATTACTAGTACATACTCTGCGTTCACGTCTATGAAGTCTATCAAGTCCGGGGTGGGCTCTATCGCGTAGGCGCCGTGACCCATCTTGCTCAAGTCTATCACGTCGTCGCCGGACCTTATTCTCATGTCGCCTACTACCTTGCCCTTCTCCTTACTCAATATTAACATCTCCTCCCTCAACATTCCGGTGTATACCTCTACGTCCACTATCAGCGCGTCGCTCTCCTTCTGCTCGTCCCAAGTGTTCTCTTCCCTCTTTCTCCCCCTTAGGTCCCTGTAGATTATGGTGTGCTTGCCTCTGTAGTACAAGTCACGTATGGTCGGGTACTCGTCGTTCAACAAGGCCTCATATATCAAGGAAGCCATGAGGAGGGTGTTAGTGAACTTCTTGGCCTCCCCCTTGTCCAAGAACTTCCTCAGTATTGTCCTCTCGCCCGGCATCAGCATCTTCTTGTCGCTGTCGTAAACCACGTTCGCCTTGGTTCTGGACAGTATCTCCAGCGCGGGCTCCTCCCCCTTCCTTATTTTATCTATAAGCACCTTGAACTTCTCGAAGAAGGTGTTTATCGCTCTCTTGCGCGCCATTAAGTCTACTTGGGAAGCCACGGTCCACCCCACGTCAAATATTTAAAGAGGTTAATTAAGAGAGGCTGAAGGCCACGTCCTTCTCTATATAGAGCTTCTGCCCTCGAGGCGGTTGGAAGGGCTGGCGCGCTCCGCGCGGTCCAGCTCTATTTGAAGCACCGCGAGCTCGTGCTCCAAGGTGTACTCCTCCGGCAGCCCGCACCTCCTCGGGATCAAGAAGGCCTCCCCCCTAACCGGGGAGCCCGGGCACCAAGGCTCCCCCGGCTCTGGGCAATCGCCCAAGGACACGCCGGCTACCCTCTTTCCCTTCTTGACGGCCTTGAAGAGCCCCACCAAGCTCTCGGAGTCCGGGTAGACCCTCCGCGCCGCGGAGCCGTCTATTACGATTACGCTCCCTTCGACGTTCACGTACACTATAGTATCCTTCCTTATGGCGTTCGAGAGGAAGAGCGCCGAGTTCACCGCCAAGGCGGCCCTCCAAGGGCTTAGGGGCTCGCAGAGTAGGACCTTTCGCACCTCTCCAGCTCCTCCCTAACCTCTTTAAGGACGTTTGATATAAACATACTCATTAGGAGTACGCTCTGCATGACCGGCTTGCTCACGTCCACGTCGTACTTCTGCGCGTAGGAGACCGCTTGTGGGAGCCTCCCGAAGGCCACGTTCAATATTTCGTTCTCCTTATCGTTCAAAGTTTCGAGCTTAAATTCGGTGAGCTTCTGCAACGCGTCCTTCAATCCCTTCGTGTTGCACTCCCTCAAGAACTCCTCTATTATCTCTTCCTTAGGCCTCCCTCCCCTCCCCTTACAAGCCTCCTCCACCAAGGACTTGAGGTGGGGCGGGTAGTCGGCCCTCTTGAACATCTCGGCCATCTCCGGGCAGGTTATAGCCACGTTCGCCTCCAAGGTTATTGCAGCAACACCCATCAGCGGGTAGACCTCGGAGTTCTCGCAGAACTCCTTCACGAACCGGTCTCCGTACTTAGTTCTCAAAGCCTCGAAGAGCAAGAACGCGAAGAGCGAGGAACAAGAGTGGGCCTCCTCGAAGTCCAACCGACCACCTGGCGGAGACGGGGCGAAACGGCTCATATTTACTTGGCGCCCACCGCCTTGGCCAGCCTCGGGACGGCGCGTATTAGGCAGTCCGGAGACGCGTGGCCCTCCTCCTCGTAGCAAGCCTCGCCGGCCCTCCCGTTCAAGTACGCCGCCGCCTTGGCGGCCCACCAAGGTTCGTCCCTCCCCAAGTAGGCAGCCGTCACCCCCGCGAGCACGTCCCCGGTGCCGCCCACGGTCATCCACTCGTTCCCGGTCTCGTTCAAGACCCCCTTGTCCCCGCAGTGCACTACGTCTACCTTACCCTTGAGGATAACACAAGCCCCGTAAGTTTTCGCTATTTCCTCCGCCGCCCTAACCCTGGACTCCAAGTCGTCGCCCACCTCCCTCCCCAAAAGGGCCCTCGCCTCACCCAAGTGGGGGGTCAACACGGCCCTCCCGGAGAAGTAAGCTCCCACCTTCGGCAAGAGCTTAAGCGCGTCCGCGTCTAAGACTACCTTCGCTTTGCTCTCTTCTGCGTACTCAAGCGCCGCTCTCAAGGTTTCTAAGTCCCTCCCCAGGCCGGGGCCCACCAAGAGCACGTCGACCTTGTCGGAGGCCAACTTCTCTTTCAAGTCCCTCCTGTCCCTCCATATGAGTTCGGGGAAGTCCATGCGTACCGGGGAGTAAACGAAGACTAGGTCGGCTCCCGACCTAAAGGCGGCCAGCCCGGCCAAGTAGGGGGCCCCTTGGTAGAGCTCTGAGCCCCCGACCACCCCGACCCTTCCGTTCTGACCTTTCCTCCCCCTCCTCCTAGCCAAGAGCGCGTCGCCGGGGCCGGCGTGGGTGTCGGCCTTCCTCGGTATTCCTATTTCCACCACTACCACTTTGTCCATCATGTCCTTCAGGACGGGCTTGGGCTTGTGCACGGTCACCACCAAGTCCGCCTCGAAACAGAGCTCGCAGCCGCCGTCCGGGTCCGCGCCGGAGGGGACGTCCACGGACACTTTGAAGGATTCCGTCCCGTTGGCCCACTCTATGAGCTCCCTCACCCTCCCCCTCGGGGCCCCCCTCGCGCCCGTGCCCAACAAGGCGTCTATTATCACGTCCGCCTCCTCGGGCTCCTCTATTACCTCCACTCCCGTGTCTTCTGCCCTCTTCAGCTGTTTGAGGGTTATTTCCTTGAGTTCGCACCTCTTGTGCGCGAGGAGGACTTTCACCTTACGGCCCATGAGGGCCAAGTGTCTAGCGGCGACCAAGCCGTCCCCGCCCTTGCCGCCCTTGCCGGCCAAGACGAGGAACGAGTTGCCCTCCGGGTAAGCGAGCCGGGCGACCCACGAGCCGGCGTTCTCCATCATCAACTCCTCGCCGAACCCGAGGGCAGCGGAGTTGAGCTCCACCGCCCTCATTTCCCTTGTGTCGTAAAACTCGCCGCGAGAGATCAAAGCCTCACCAAGGGCGGTACGTAGCCTGCGGTTCGAAAAACTTCTTGGGTGAAGTCGCCCGAGGCCAAGGTTACCAAGTCGTTCAAGAATGTCCGCACGACCACGCAAGTTACGGTTCCCACCAGCTCGTACTTATCCACGTCGAACTCCTTGTGAAGCTCATTTAAGTACTTCCTAAAGGTAGACGTCACGAGACCCCTCTTCTCCATTTCTGATAGCGTATTCTGGCCTATCGCCCTCGCCGGCCGGTTGGCGCACTCCAGTACCTCTACCGTCGCCTTGTCTAAGACAGCTATGAGAGCCCCCACGTCCCATAACTTGCCCTTGCTAACCACGCTGGAGAGCACGGACAGCCCGACGGTAGCGACGAACTCCTTTAAGTCGAGGCGCGTTGGGACGAACACTGTGGTGTTTAGGACCACCTTGTCGCGAGGGAGCTTCGGCCCACCCTTGCCGCCGTTCACGAAGACCGCGAACGGCGGGTTCTCGGCAATAGAGTAAGGTATGACCGTTACCCTCACTTTCTCCACCGCCGGGTGGGAGATCAACGCTATAGGCGGGCGCTGCGCTAGGTCGTTATAGCTCAAGGACTGCGCGATCTTCAACGCGAGGTAGCCGAGCATGCGCGCGGTGGAGTGGCACAGCTCGCCCACCTCCAAGTCGGCCAGCACGTCGGATGGGACCTCCGGAGGCGGCTCTACTATGCCCTCGAGCCCGCTCCAGCAAGCCTTGTGATGCTTAAACGTGACGGAGGCCACTTTGTTTACCTTGCTGACGAAGTTCTTTTTGCCCTTCAAGTTGCGGTAGATGGACTTCAAGTTGATTGCGTCCTTATCGTTTTTTACTACGACGTTGTAGCTCTTCTGCATCCTGGCGATACTGTCCAGCAAGGTGTGGGCCTCGGGGTCCTCAGACTGGAACGACGGACACATCACTGGGTCGTAGGAGTCGCCGAGGGGCAAGTTCCGGAGGGATATCTCCCTCAAGGGGGCGAAGTATTTAAAGTGAAAAGGCGTTATTTCCCTTCTCTTGAAGCTCATGGTCTCGCCTCGCTGCTCAGTGCTATCTATCGAGAGCGAGTTCGCGGGCCGACGCTATTATGGGTAACACGTTCGCCCCACCCCCTCCCCTCCGGTTTGCCGTTAGGTAAGTAAACCTGTCTGCTAGTAAGGGTTATGTATACGTAATGCCCCCGTTTTCCTCTGCAAAATTTGTTGGATATTCGCCCTCCGCTCGCGACTCCGGATTCCTTTACCAACCGCCCGATGGGCCAGATACGAGTAGAACTTTCGCATTTATTTAAAAACCGGAGGAGTGGGGAGGAAGCCGAACTCTCCTACTTAAAGTTTGGTTTCCTCTTCTCCAAGAAGGCCGCTATGCCCTCCTTGGCGTTCTCTGTGGCCAACGCCCTCGCGAACGCTTCGGCCTCCATCTCCAGCCCGTCTATCAAGGGAACCTCCTGGGCCACCCTCACGGCCTTCTTGGCCAGCGCCAGCGCCTCCTTGGGCTTGGAGGACAACTTCTTAACTAGCAGCCTCACCTCCGAGTCGGCTATCCTCTTCGGCACCGCCCAGTTGACCAAGCCCCACTTCTCGGCCTCTACGGCGTCTATGGGGTCTCCTAAGAGGACTAGCTGCATGGCCCTCCCCAAGCCCACCAGCCTGGGGAGCCTCTGGGTGCCCCCTCCCCCCGGCATTATGCCTACGTTTATCTCAGGCTGACCCAAGAGGGAGTCTTCGGTGGCCAGCCTCAAGTCGGCCATCATGGCCACTTCCAAGCCTCCGCCAAGCGCGTAGCCGGTGATGTAAGCGATCACCGGCTTCGGACAGCCCTCGAGGGCGAGCGCGAGCTTCTTGAACGGTCTCGCCACAGTCTCCGGGGCCTTGGTCGGGTCGACATCCTTCATGACCGTCAAGTCGAAGCCGGCGCTGAAGACGTCTCCTCCGTAGAGCACTATCGCCCTCACCCCCTCGTCCTCACAAGCCTTCTGGGCGACCTCGGCCATCTTCAGCAACATCTCCGGCGTGAGGGCGTTCCTCTGCTTCGGCCTGTTCAGTATTATCCAAAGGGCCTCGCCCTCCCTCCTAACCTTTATCTCGCCCAAGTCCTCCTCGCTCACCTCGTACTCGTAGAAGCCCTTCCCGCACTTGACCCCGCACTTGCCTTCCTTCACCATGTTCTCGAGTAGCTGCACCGGGCGGTAGTCCTCCAAGCCGTACTTTTCCTTCTTCTCGTTTATTGAGTCCAACACGTTGTCCAAGCCCAAGCTGTCGCCTAACTTAAGTATACCCATAGGCAAGTTCAGCCCCAAGACTGTGGCGGTGTCCACCTCCTCCGGCCCGGCCACCCCGTTCTCCACAAGCCAAGCTCCCTCGTTCACGGCCGTGTCCACTATGGAGATGTAGTCCACACCCTCGGCGGCTGAGGCCTTGACGACGGGCTTCTTGAACTTACCCGGGGCAGGGTACTTGTAGAAGCCCTCCCCGCTCTTCACTCCGAGCTTGCCCTCTTCCAAGAGCTTCTTGAAGAGCGGGCAGATGGTGAGGTTCATCCCCCTCTCCTTCATGGCCTCCATCAAGTGTACCAACACGTCCAAGCCCACGTAGTCGGCTAGCTCGAAGGCGCCCATGGGGAAGTTGAGCTTGTAGCGCAGCGCCGCGTCCACCTGCTCCTTAGTGTAAACGCCCCTCTCCACCAGCCAGCATCCCTCGTTCAAGAACCGGGCCATTATCCTGTTCACTATGAAGCCAGGTACGTCCTTGTTTACTACTATTGGTACCTTCCCCATTTTCTTAGCTAATTCAACGGTAATTTTCACGGTCTCGTCGCTGGTCTCTTTGCCCCTCACCACCTCGACGAGCTTTAGTATGACCGGCGGGTTGAAGAAGTGCATCCCCACAACTTTGTCGGGCCTCTTGGTCGCCTTTGCGATCTCCGTTATCGGTATGGAGGAGGTGTTAGATGCTAGGATGGCGTGGGGAGGGGCGTACTTGTCGAGGACGCTGAACACGGCCCTCTTGAGCTCCAGCTTCTCCGGGACGGCCTCTATGACGAAGTCCACGTCCTTAGCGGCCTCTGCGTAGCTGCTCTCGTCGTCCGGGTTGGCCACCATAGTTTCTATCCTTTTTAGCACCTCCTCCGGCGGTTCCTTCAACTTCCCCTTGGCGTACAACTTCTCTAAGCTCTCCTTTATCCTTTCCATAGCTCTGTCCAAGAACTCTTGTTTAATGTCTATCATCCTGACGTTCAAGCCGCTCATCGCGGCCACTTGGGCTATTCCGTGGCCCATGACACCGGCTCCGACGACCAAGACCTTCCTCACTTCTTGCAAGGCTTGATCCGCGGTCCAGAGGCGTAAAAGAGAATAAAGCGCTAACGCTCCTCCCAAGCCTCCCACAAGCTCTCGGGAGGGAGCTCCCTCACCCTCTCTTCCCCCTCCCAGCGGGCGCCGCAAGAGGGCAAGACCTTACGGGCCTTCTTGTTCCTCTGCGAGAAGACGCACGCCAAGAATTCTGAGAACTCCTTCGGGACGGACCTCTTTTTAATTAATATTACGTGGCGGCTTAGGACCTCCGGCTTGGGGTAAAAGGACTCCGGGCCCCACACCGGGCCCAAGCGGGCCTCGCAGCACAAGGAGGCCAACACGGTTAGCCTCCCGTACTCCTTCGTCCCGGGCTCGGCGACCAGCCTCTCCGCGACCTCCTTCTGAAGGAGGAACACCCCCTTGTTCCACCGACCTTCTGTGAAGAGCTTCGCGAGGAGGGGCCCGCTTATGCTATAAGGGAGGGAGCCCACTACGACCGGAGCGTCGAGCTCCAGCTCTAACGCGTCGCCGCATACGACCTCCACGTTCTCCAAGTTTAAGGATTTCAAATAGTTACACAACCTGAGATCCTTCTCTATTGCAATTACCTTCTTAGAAACTTTGGAGAGCGGGGCCGTGAGGGCCCCGAGGCCGGCCCCTATTTCTATTACAACTTCCCCCGAGGGGACCTCGCTCAAGAAGAACTCTATTATTTTGGGGTTTACCGTGAAGTTCTGCCCCATCTTCTTGCTGGGCCTTATACCGAGCTCGGCGAGCTTGGCCTTTGTCCACTTCAGCAAGCTAACCCCTCGCCGCCCTTCGCAGCCTCCCCAAGTAGTTCAAGTAGGTATAGCCCGGCTTCGGGGGCTCTACGAACAAGTAGTACTTCTCCTCTCCTTTTATCTCCTTTATTATCCTCTCGACCAACACGTCCACCGGGTGCTTCAAGTGCGTCCTCTTCGCCAAGTCCTCGAAGCTCTCGAACGGTTTGTTCTTCCTAGCCTCCAGTATCTCCTCTAACATCTTTCTACCTACGCCGGGCAAGAGCTCCAACGCGTGGAGCTTGACCGTTATGGGGCCGGACAAGTTGAAGAAGTCTACGAACAACTTCTCATTTTCGAGTATTATGCCCTTTATTACCTCTGGCAAGCTGCTCTGGGCGACGGAGGTGAGCTCCTCGTAGCTAATGTAATAGAACCGGTTGAGGAGCCTCTCGTCGAGCGGGGTGAAGGAGACCTTCTCCCCTATGTTGAACGCGCTCCCGAACTTCGCGTTGAACTCGAGCAGCTTGAACTTGTGCTCTTCTATCGCTTGTATGAACGGCTTGTTGCGGTGCTCCGGGTGCGCGTCCAGCGGGCGCCCCGAGGGGAGGAAGTCGAGCACCCTCCCCTCCCTCGGCCTTTCCCTCCTCCTACCTCTTGTTCCGCGCAATTCCCTTTACCCTGTAGCTCCCTTACGCCCCGGAGTATATATGGGGAGAGCGTTTAAACCGTCCCTTCGGAAGGGCCCGGGGATTTAGGTAGTGGCTAGGAAGAGGAGGAAGGGAGGCGAGGGCCTAGTCACCGCTATAGGGCTGGTCAGGTTTTACGAGGAGGTTGAGGAGAAGATAAAGGTCCCGCCCGAGGCCGTAATAGGGGCGGCCTTCGCCCTCTCAATAATGACCATCGCCTTGGACTTGTTGCTCAAGGCGGCCCGATGAGGTCCACGCCCTTCGCCGACGCGGGTGAGGACTCTTCCTCCCGAAACTGAGGGTCCAGCCCCAACCCCTTTTTGTCTCCCGTTCCCCCCTACGGCACAGAGCGAAGGGAGATGCTGAGGGTATACGCGGACGAGAGGGAGAGGAGGAGCGGGGTCCCGGAGATACTGGCGAAGAAGTACGGCGTGATAGTCACTTTCAAGAACATGCCGGTGGCGGATTATGCGGTCTCCGACAGGGTGGGGATAGAGAGGAAGAGCGTGAGCGACTTCCTCAAGAGCTTGGCGGACGGGAGGCTCTTCAACCAAGCGAGGAGGCTCAAGGAGGTTTACCAGAAACCCTTCATAATTGTGGAGGGGAAGTGGGACTGGGTGGAGAAGGCAGAGAGGACCTCCAAGGCTGCCTCCCCCGCTCTGGCCTCCTTGGTCTACGACTTCGGTATAGGGATAATTTACACCCTTACGAAGGAGGACACTGCGAGGGTGATCAAGTTCTTGGCCGAGAGGGAGCAAGGGGAGAACAAGAGGAGGGTCCCAGTAAAGCTCCAAGGGAAGCCCCCGATAGGGGACGTGAGGCAGTGGCAGCTGTTCTTGGTCCAGTGCCTCCCCGGGGTGGGTCCCAAGCTTGCGGAAAAGCTCTTGGAGAGGTTCGGGAGCGTGAGGGCGGTCTTCAACGCCTCAGTGGCGGAGCTGAGCAAGGTGGAAGGCTTGGGGACCAACAAGGCCCAAGAGATAGTTAAGGTGCTGACCGCCCCCTGGAAGATAAGGAAGGACAAGGAAGGCCTAGAAAAGTTCATTAAGAAAGAGGACTCTTAGGAGCGCTTGTAGAGCCTAACGAACCTCTTCACGAACTTGTCCCACTGCTCCCCCTGTTTGAGCTCCCTCTCCACCAAGTCCTTGAACTCCGCGGCCCTCTCGCCGAACCTTATCACCGTGGCCTTTGCGAGGACTTGCAAGTCCATGCCAATTATTTTGGAGAGCTTGAGCGCCTCCTCGAAGTCCTCCTCACTCTCCATAGCCTTAGCTATGACCTCTGCCATCACTTCGTCCAGCTGGGAGCGTGGGACGGTCTGGGTGGCGTATATCAAGAACGCCAAGGGTAACTCCTTCAACCCTTTCCACCCAACCTCTTGACGTTCTCTATGACCGCTTCCGTGAACTCCGTGGTGGTCAGGGGCTTTATGCCTAAGTGCCTAGCTATGTCTTGGGTCACCTTGCCGGAGGCTATGGTTTCTTCTATAGCTTTCCTCACCAGCTCCGCGGCCTCGGACCAGCCTATGTGGTCCAACATCATGGCGGCGCTCAAGGTAGCCGCGGTGGGGTTGGCTACGTTCTTGCCCGCGTACTTGGGGGCGGAGCCGTGGATGGGCTCGAACATGCCCACGTAGTCCCCCACGTTGGCCCCGGGGGCCACGCCCAGCCCGCCGACCAAGGCGGCAGCGGCGTCGCTCAAGTAGTCGCCGTTGAGGTTGGGAGTAACTATTATGTCGTAGTCCCAAGGCCTCGTTATTATTTGGTTGAACATGTTGTCTGCTATCCTGTCATTAACCAAGATCTTCCCTTCGGGGACCTCGGCGCCTTGGAGCTCTTCCTCGAAGACCACTTTGTCTCCGAACTCCTCCTTGGCCAGCTCGAAGGCCCATATCTTGAAGTAACCTTCGGTGTACTTCATTATGTTACCTTTGTGCATCACAGTTACCCTCTTCCTCCCGTACTTTATCGCCCACTCCAGAGCCTTCCTCATTATTCTCCTCGTAGCGAAGCGAGAGATGGGCTTCAACCCTATCCCGGTGTCCGGCCTGAGCTCTATGTTGAACTCCCTCTTGAGGAACTCCCTCACCTTCTCGGCCTCCGGGCTGTCGTACTTCCACTCTATCCCGGCGTAAACGTCCTCGGTGTTCTCTCTAAATATCACTATGTCCACCTTGTCCGCGTACTTGTGAGGTGCGGGTATCCCCTTGATGTACTTCACCGGCCTGATGTTCGCGTACAGGTCTAGGAGCTGCCTCAAGGCGACGTTGACGCTCCTCCACCCGGAGCCTATGGGGGTGGTCATGGGGCCTTTGAGGGCCACCTTCGCCGCCTTAATTGCGTTCAAGGTGTCTTGGGGGAGCATGGTACCGTAAACGGGCTCCGCCTCTATCCCGGCGTAGACCTTCCACCAGACCACCCTCCTCTTGCTACCGTAAGCCACCTCCACCGCGGCGTCCACTATCCTCCTAGCCGCCCCTATCACTTCCGGCCCTATGCCGTCCCCCTCTATGTAGGGCACTATCGGGTTGTCCGGGACCACGAGCTTTCCGTCCTTGACCTCTATGAACTTCCCCTCCTCGGGCGGCCTGATCTTCTCGAACTTGTACTCCTCCACGCGTGTTCCCTCGAGCCCGTCGGAGGTCCTCGGCCCTTAAGGCCTCTTGCGGAGGGCCGCCGCGACGAGGAGCGCGAGGAGCGCCAAGGCCGGCACGGAGGACCTCGGGCGCTCCGCGAAGAACTTTACCTTTATGAGCAGTGTGGTGACGTTGGCGTAGACCTCCAAAGAGGTGGGGAAGGTGGCGGTGACTGTCAAGGTCTTGTCGGCGGAAGCGGCGAGCTCGGTGGGCTCGGTTAAGGCCAAATACGCCTTGGGGCTCGTGACCTTCTCGTTCCCGTAGAGGGCTATTAGGGTCGCCGGAGGGGGAGAGGCGGAGCACGTTACGGTTCCTTTGGGAACGACTACCGCCGTCCCGACCAAGGCGCCGGACGTTCGGACGACTTCCTCACCGAAGGCCTTAGAGCTCGCGGTTGTCAAAACTAACGAGTCGACGCTCTCGCTCTCGGTCCCTCCCAAGAGGTAGTAGAAGGGCGAGGGCAAGCTTACCGTCGTGGTCGAGGTAACGGTGGTAACCCCAACTTGGACCTCCGCCGAGACCGCCTTCGCGACCGCCGCCGCGGGGGAGGTGAAGACGAGGGTCGCGTTCCCCTTACAGAAGGCTACGAAAGTCCTCTCTAAAGGCTCCGTATAGACGTAGATGTACTCCCTCACGCCCAGCTTTTCGAACAGGGTTACGGTCTTGTAGCCCGTAAGGGTGGCGGTGAACTGGGAGACGCTCAAGGCCGTCTCCGGGAGGGGGACGTAGGTCGTAACTTCCCACGAGCCGGCGGCGAGGGCCGCTAGGGCGAGAAGGAGGAGAGCGCCTCCAAGGCCTCCTTCCAAGCCTCTTCCCTCGTGTCCTTCGTAACGAATATTTTATGGCATCTGGAGAGCGCCCTCAAGAACTCCTCGTCCCTCAGCCTCGCGTGGTAGACCGCCACGAAGGGCTTGTTCCCGCTAACTACCCTCAGCATGGCCTCCCTTAGCTTTGGGAGCTTAAGCTCCATGGGACCGATCTCGTCTATCAGATATACGTCGCAGTCCTTGGAGAGCGCCCTCACCCCGACCTCCTCCGCTCCGGGGCAGAGCTTGTACCTCCCTACCCTCGGCCCCTCGCAGTCCACCCTCGCCAGCCACGCCCTCGAGCCGTCCTCCACGTCGACTATCAAGAAGCCCACCCTTCTGCCCCCCTCGCGGACGTCCGGGCAAGAGGTGCCGCAGACCTTGAGGCCGGCCTTCTTGAGCTCCTCCACTACCTTCCTAGCCAAGGTGCTCTTCCCCGCGCCCGGAGGGCCGGTTATGGCCAAGCACCACACTTCCCGCTGACCCAAAAGGGGACTCTCAGACCCCCTTTTCGCCGATGAGGACCTGGGCCCTTGGGCGAAGCTGTGAGCGAGTTTTTGCGCCCCGAGGCGCGCAAAACAAATAACCCACAGCGGCGACCACGCCCCCCGGAAGGGGCCGCCGTAGCTCAGCCGGCAGAGCGCCGCCCTGGTAAGGCGGAGGTCCCGGGTTCAAGTCCCGGCGGCGGCTCCACGCTCTACCCAAAACGGTCCGACGAAACGCCCGCTCCGCATCCCTCCTCCATTTATGGAAGGACCGTTCCCAACGATAGGCCTATGCTCTCGCCACCCCTCCTCGTGTTGTGTGCACCGTACTCTGTAGAGGACGATCGATATTAGATCATTAGGTTATACCGTCCCTTTATTCTTGATGTTGTCGGGGATTCGAACTAGACCGTCGTCGCGTAGGAGCATTACGACGTTCACAAGTTCCTATAAATCATATACACGATATCCAAGACGATATATTAAATGGATATCGGTAACGATGTTATTTCGTCTTGGGATGTGTACAGTAAATGGGCTTGTACCAGAGGGCCGATGTGAACCGCTAAACGACTAATTTTGAGGACAGTACGCTTACGCTGAAGTAACTACTTATATGCATGTCCTCTAAAATCGATAAGATGTATTATAATAGTCCTGGAGCCCCAATCAATTGTGTATACAATACGGATATCTCCCAAGCGAGTCTTGAAAGCGTCTTCAAACCCCTTTAGCTTCTTTACGTCGTAATCTCTAAAAGGGATGGGATTCATCTTCAATTTGTCCAGAACCTCCAATACTTTAAGCTTGTAATGTTTGGGGAGTCCCTCCAAGGCTCTACTAGCCTTACGTTTTACCCTTACTTACTTGGAAGAAGAGGTTACCGCTCAAAATAAGTTCCCTGTTATTTTCATCTCATCAGCTTTCGTTTGATTTCGTCAAGGTCGATTATCTCGTCGTCAGCATCGATTGCCTCGATTTCGTCGGGGAGGGGTTCTACTTCTTCGATATTCCTTTCGATGATGAAGCGCAACATGCACTCTACCCTAGTCGGCCTCTCCTTTATCTCTCGAATCTCTGATAAGAGTTCAGAGTCTACCAACCCTTATCCTGGGCGTAGTTTTGGTATAGTACGTCCCTAAAATCGGCTTGGAATCGGTGGATGAACAATTGCTTTGGTGTCGCGGGGATTTTGGAGTGGCGCCGTGTGGGAGCACAACAATATGTAAACGTTCACATCAATGATATGAATATAATCCAAAATGGTAAACAGAATGGATATCAACGATGATGCTAATCTACCCAGATATTCACGCTTGGTCCTTGGATACTCTAATAAAGGCGTTTCGTTTCAGCAATACTTGGGTGCGAGCCCTTGTCTGAAGCCGAAGATAGAATAGTCGTCAATCCTAAAGTTATGGGAGGCAAACCAATAATAAAGGGAACTAGAATTCCTGTGTACTTCATCTTGGAGTTATTATCTAATGGCTGGAGCATAGATGACATCTTGAGAGAGTATCCTCACCTCTCGCGAGAAGATGTGCTGGCAGCTATCAAGTACGCTGCCAAGGTTTTGAGGGAGAAAGTTATTGTCAAAGCCTAGACTTCTAGCAGACGAAAATATTCCTCGAACAGCTATCGTTACACTTAGAGAAAAAGGATATGACGTGGTCTCGGTCTGGGAGCTTAGTCCGGGCATAAGCGACGAAGAAGTTGTAGAGCTGGCTATAAAGGAGAGGAGAATTATAGTAACGTTTGACAAAGACTTTGGAAGAATAGCACGTTTAAATCCTAATTTGAATCCCAATACCACAGGAGTGATCCTACTAAGAATACCACCATTAAATCCCATATACGTAGCCGAAAGAATACTCTCAGTATTGGAAAGAATAGAAAATCCGTACGGTAAGTTAATCATAGTCAAAAAGGGGGCAATAAAAACAATCACATTACACCAATAGTTATCTTGGACTATTCACACAGCACCTCATCTACTGTATTTACACAAATTAGTAAAGATAAGAATATGTAATAATTTTGTGATGGGGGACCGAGGGATTTGAGCCCCAGACCTCCGCCGCGTGAGCCCCCCCCTCCCCCTCCCCCGAGCTAGACGGGTGGGGGGCCGGACGTTAATGGGATCGAGCACACTCCGGCCTTCTCGTCGGACTGCAAGTATGTAGCAGTGGTCGACAACTATTGGAACAGCGGGCCGGTCGGAAACAACACGCTTAATGTGTTTGACATCGATAGAAGGCTAGTCTACCCAAGAAGATGCACAGAATTTGGAACGTGACGTGATGGGGAATAGATTAGCTATTGGGCACGCGGACGACAGGATCAAGACATACCACGTAGCTCTTTGCCTTCGTTAGCTCGCCTCCTAAGTACAGCCCTACTCTCTTTAATTTAGACAAGGTGTCAGCGAGCAACTAGATGTACCTTTGATTCGTAGTCGCCTGGTAGGTATATTGTGTATGTGACGAGCGCGTTCCGGCTTGTTCGGTCCACGTCCTTTCTCCTTATCGTTAACACCCAAGATAGGAGTATTCCGGAAGACCAACCTGCGCTCCCGCTACCTCTCTCCGTGTTCATGTACATCGTATTTTCGCTGGGCCGGAGCCTTAACCTCCTCTCGTAACCCAAAACCTTCGCTGTTGCGCGTTGCAGCCTACTTTCTCTTTTGTCCGCCGACCGTTGCTAATCTGTAAAATATCGAATGCTTTTCAGCTTCCCTCTGGGACTCTTGACGCGTTTTCGGATTTTGTTCTGACCGTAGTGGGTCCAAAGTCCGGTACCTCAAAGCCCCGTTCCCTACGAAGCCTCTCCTCTGTCCGGTGTGGTCCTCGAGGTCCCTTACTTACTGCGTCTACCCAAGAACTTGCTCTCCTTAATTTAATATTTCACAAACATACTTTCTGTATAACTCATTACCAAACTTTTTCACTTACTCATTTCCTTTTCAACCTTCACCCACATGGGAACATCTTATATTCGAAAGCGCACCATTACTATTCACTCTCTCAAACCCCCTTATATCTTTTCATGGGAACGCTGAAGATCATGGAGGGAAGGGCAGAGGAAATTTTTCTTGAATAAAGGGAAAAGCTTGGGGAATTGTAAACTCGTGGTAGAACGCAATTCTTTTAAGGGAAAGACCTTGGGGCTTTATATGGAAGGGCTCGGTGGAGTCTCAAGAGAGGATAGAAAGTGTTAAACCTAGTTCTAGCTCTCGACACAATTATGTTTTGTGGAGTCTCAAGAGAGGATAGAAAGGATATCGCCGATTTACGGGAGGGAAGGAGAATTCCTAGTGGAGTCTCAAGAGAGGATAGAAAGGTGAGGTGAAGGTACTGCCTGTTGGCGGAGGCCATCAGCATGTCCTGTGGAGTCTCAAGAGAGGATAGAAAGTTGACGTTATATACTGTACAGAGGTGTTTAGCATGAGCTTCACGTGGAGTCTCAAGAGAGAATGGAAAGTGATCAACGAGAATGTACAAAAGAGCATATAACTGTTCTAAAGTGGAGTTTCAGGAAAGAATGGAAAGTTACTTAACTATCTTTGTCTCGTTCATTTCAATGTTGCTTACCTTCTATAGAGCCTTAAGGGAGGATAGAGAGGAAACTACGAACGCACGTGAGGCCCTCGTACGAAATTCATCACTACGTCCCCGAAGCCCGCGGCCCTCCCGCTCCCCACGCCGAAGAGCGCTGCGTGCGCTATTACCTTCTTCACGTCCTCGTCCGCCTCCCTCACCCAGAACAGCGCCGAGCCGCTGAGGGCGGGCAACCACTTACGGTCGTAGTAGTACCAGACCTTCCCGGCGCTGTGTAAGGCAGAGTGGTCCTCCACCAGCGAGCGCTCGAGCTTCCACAAAACTTCTAGATATTTATCCTTAAACAAGGAGTAGGCGTTGACTGAGAAGAGGTGGGAGGGGGAAGGCAAGAAGCGGGTCCTAAGCTCCTCTCCGGGCCCCCTCCAAGGGTCCCTTAACACTGCCGGCCCCCTGAACTTCACCCACAAGCCGCTCCCCTCCCCCAAGTCCAAGTCCACCTCTTCCACCGCCACGGTCTCTATTTCTATTACCTTCCTGCCGAACTCGAGCTTACAGTAGTCGAAGGAGAAAAGTTTGTTCACCAACTCCTCCGGCCCCGAGAGCTCGAAGCTCGCGTTCGGGGGCAAGGGGACCACCCCCTTCCCGGAGGGCCTCCCGGCCGTGCAGAAAGAGCACTTGACCGTCCTCTTCGGGTATATCGCCCTCCCTTCTTCGTCCAGCAAGGGCGTTATGTGGAATTCCTTATATCCCCCTTCAACTGAGAAGATCTTGGCGAAGTCGTCGTCTACGCACGAGAGGAAGCTCTTCACTAACTTCGCCGTGTAATCCTCAAAGGGGACCGGGGTCAGCGCGACCTCGACCCTCACCCTTTTGAATCCGGGCAATAGGTCGCGAACGCGCAATTCTCACACCTCGCGGGGAAGTACTTCTTACACGCGGCCCTCTTTGAGGCCAAGCGCGCGGCTTGATAGTCCCCCTTATACTTAAGCAGCTCCTCAACTACCCCCGCCAAGTCACACTCCACCTTAACGAACGCTATATCTTCCGGCCTGAACAAGGCTACGGCTACCGGCAGGCCGAAGAGCTCGTGCACCCCTTGGGCGTAGAAGGCCAGCCTGGCGGCGGAACTGCACAAGGAAGCCCTCAAGTCCCCGCTCCTCTGTACTTCAACAATCAACGAGGTTAAGGGCTCCTTGAGCAAGGCCACGTAGTCCGGCCTCCGCGCGCGCCGCTAGCTCCTCTAACCTCCTCTCCTCTATCCCAGACTCCTTGGCGACGTTCCGGAGGTACTCCCCGCTCACGCCCAGCTTTTCGTAATCGTGTACCGCTCCGGCCCAGAAGCACTCCTCCCAACTCCCCTCCGGCAAGTAACCTTTCTCTTCTAAGAGTGCGCAGAGCTTAGCGGCCGTAGCGGCGACGGAAGCGAAGTGGTGAAACGCGGTGACGAAGACGTCGCCGCGCTTCACCAGCTTGAGCGCTTCGTCCCCTAAGAGGTCTCTGACCCTCGCTACCATCTCCTCCAGCGGCATCCTTCTCCGAGATAAACTTCGAAACTTCTCAGTAAATATGTTCAAATCGGACTGCTGGGGTCAACCCCCTCGTGGACTGGGAGGTGTAGAGTCAACTTGATTCTCGTCGTGAGGGGTCACGCGTTCGTCGGTAGGAAAGGTTACATGATAACGGTCAGGTATAAAAAAGACGGAAAGGAAGTAACCGAGGCGTTCCCAGCATTAGACATAGAAATGGCTGTGTTCGTCGGAAAGGGGATTACGGTGAGCACGGCTGCCCTGCAACTCTTGGAGGAGCAGAACGTGCCCACCTTGTTCCACGGGGTCGACTGGTCCTTTGTAACGATCAACCCAGTCAAGGTGGGCTGGTCGCGGGCGAGGAAGAACCAATATTCCATGGGGGAGACCGAGCTGGGAGTGAAGGTGGCCAAAGAGTTTATATTTGGAAAGTTGGAGGGGATGAGCAACGTTGCTAAGAACTTGAGCTACAAGGGGAAGAAACCCACGCCCAACTCGGACTACTGGAGGAGCGAGGGGAGGGGAGAGCTGGCCTCTTGCAAGAACTTGGACTGCGTCAAGAAGTTGGAGGCGGAGTGGAGCTCCAAGCTCTGGAAGGATATAGTTCAGTTCGTCCCCGGGATGAGGTCCAGAGTTCCTAGGGGAAACGACCCGCCCAATAGAACCCTAGACTACTTGTATGCCCTATTGTACTCTGTCTGCAACCACGCTCTGGTCGGGGCCGGTCTAGACCCTTACGCCGGTTTAATACACAGGGAAAGGGCAGGGAAGTTGAGCTTTGTTTACGATTTTAGTGAAATGTTCAAGCCTATGGCAATTTATGTCATGGCAACCGCGATAAGGACGTATAAAATAGAGCTTGAGGGAGACTTCTTAAACAAGGAAAGCTTACAAAAGGTTACTCAACTGTTCTACTCTATTTTCGAGAGTAAGAAGTACTCCGTCAGAAAGTGGGTCTACGCGAAGGCGTGGCAGCTCAGAGATGCAATCGAATCTGGGAAAGAGTTCAAGGCTTTCGTCTTCCGACCCTAAGGTTCGTTTAAGAAACTTTTAGGGCTCTCATCGACCCCGGCGTAGTTACTTTTTAACACTATGTTTTTCTATTCGATTTCATATATCTGGTCCGAATTCGAATCTTCGAGGGTCCCCTCTTCAAATTACATGCGTGGGAGATCCTCGACCATCAACCGCTCGGTAGACGGCGTCCCGAAGCAGTAAACTAAATAAACTCTAACTTTAGGGTGACCATGGAAGGCCAGAGGATTAAACGAAAGAGAACTGCAAGCTTGTACTGTGCTAGCTGGGCCGGAGAGCTCAGTTGCTCGATTAAACGAAAGAGAACTGCAAGACTTGGTTGACGACCTCGTCGAGCTTGTCGTACGCTTGGATTAAACGAAAGAGAACTGCAAGATGTCGTCACAGTGAAATACATACACCTTCTGCAAATCTGATTAAACGAAAGAGAACTGCAAGATGTCGTCACAGTGAAATACATACACCTTCTGCAAATCTGATTAAACGAAAGAGAACTGCAAGATGTCGTCACAGTGAAATACATACACCTTCTGCAAATCTGATTAAACGAAAGAGAACTGCAAGGTTCTTTATCATTCCATTCCTGCCATACTCTGAGAAACAGATTAAACGAAAGAGAACTGCAAGCCGGTGCACCACACGTTTTCGCCTTCGACCTCGTCCCCGATTAAACGAAAGAGAACTGCAAGCTGGCGTGATGACGGTCGTACGATGACTATCCTAGAAGATTAAACGAAAGAGAACTGCAAGAGAGCACTATCGAACAGATAGACCTCAACGTTTTCAGGATTAAACAAAAGAGAACTGCAAGTGCTAATCTGTTCCAAGGGAACGTCGACGCCATGGCGAAGATTAAACGAAAGAGAACTGCAAGTGGGTTCTTTCTGCCACCACCGCACACACCTCATGAGCGATTAAACGAAAGAGAACTGCAAGCTAGTGTACGCTTCACCGTGTGAAGACATAATGAGCAGGATTAAACGAAAGAGAACTGCAAGCTTTGCATTTCCTTCGGCAATGTAGCTCGCTATCGCGATTAAACGAAAGAGAACTGCAAGCGAGGGAATGAGCGGAGGGAAGCGGGATGAGGAGCGAGGATTAAACGAAAGAGAACTGCAAGATTAGAAGCACCACATGAACGAATCGGTGTGCATCAGGGATTAAACGAAAGAGAACTGCAAGTATGAATAACGGGTCCTCGATTACTTCTGGGTTGTCTGATTAAACGAAAGAGAACTGCAAGCAATGGCTTACCCAACACGGCCTGAGCGAAGAGGTCCTTGATTAAACGAAAGAGAACTGCAAGTTTGTCGAGCTCTTGCCAGGATAGACTAGGACAACCGGATTAAACGAAAGAGAACTGCAAGGGGTCTGCTGGCAGATCGGCGATGTCATCGCAATGGTAGATTAAACGAAAGAGAACTGCAAGTGAATGGCGGGTGCGGGAGATGGTTGAGGAGAAGATGGTAGTGATTAAACGAAAGAGAACTGCAGGTAAGTAATATTCTATTAGCATCTTCTTCAAGTTTTCAGATTAAACGAAAGAGAACTGCAAGTATAAGGGCTATGGCATGATGGTAATGATGATAATGAGATTAAACGAAAAAGAACTGCAAGTCCATATCTACGCCCTTGTCATACATTTCCAAGGCCTTGAAGATTAAACGATAGAAAAGCGTAAGGCGGCTAACCCTACTAAAGCAGATTTTAAGACGACGTCACCGATCGTCTAAAAGTAAGTTAAGGGCGAACCGACCTATCGTTTTCCACGCTGTAACGCCCGTTTGTGGTTCGTACGCTCAGTTAGGTCTTTGGAACGACCTCAGAGCTCTAAAATAGTCGCGCTCACTGGTTACTTAGATGCTATCTCCTTCACCATTTCCTCGAGCTCGTTCAATTCGGCCTTTATTTGTTCAATTTTCCTCAAGAGTTCGTTAAGGTTCGGTTCCTCCTTCTTGCTGACCCTTCCTTTGAGCAAGCTCGCCAGAACCTCCTCAGCGTTAAGTTTTCCTTTAACGCTAACGCTTACCGCGTTCCCGCTGTCCGCGTCGACGAACTCAACGCTTACCAATCCCCTGGAGTCAGAGGTAGTTACCGAGAGCTTCCAATAGAAGGTCGAGTTAATTGTTGTGGGGAGGGGCTCTTGGACTTTGAGCGAGTCCCAAGCCCAGTTGGGATGAGCCTTCATTACGTAGCTATAGGCCTTCGAAACCCCTATTTTAGGTTTGTCGAATTTGTAGACGTAGATTGTCGGTTCGGTGGAGGACGCGTTCACCAGTAGGATCATGTAAGCGGAGTAAGTGTTCCCAGGGGGTTCGGCGACGAAGACCCACCAAGGGCGACCCTCCTCGTCCAACAGGAGGTACGGTTGCGGGTTATCTCCGACGTCCCTTATGGTAAACGTATTGTGAAAGAAGACTGCTTGGACCCAGTCCTTCACCCTCAAGGCGTCTACCCACCGCCTAGCTACCCTCTCCGGCAATGCGGGCACTCCGTAGCGGACCGCCTCCTCTGGCCTCACTTTCAGGATGGTCCCGTTAGGGTAGACGACCAAGTAAGAGTCGATGTAAGGCAAGGATCCCGGGAACACGGGTTTGTAATCCACTACTGGCAACAGCTGAACCACTTGTCCGTTCAGATACACGTCGGCGACGTCCTCCCATACCACCTCTTTGCCGAAGGCCCCACTGAAAAGGCTCTCCAAAGCCAACGAATCTAAGAAGAGAGGGGTCAGTTTGTAGTTGTGCAGTCCCCAAGTCAAGTCTTGCCTCACTATCTTGACCTCCGGGGGGTAGGCGTCTGCGTAAACGAACACGGCCCCGCGGGGGTCCCTGAAGAGCGAGTTGAGAACGCCTTCGGGCTCTATGAGCCAATTATAAATAGGTCTGGTCCCGTTGTAGTAGACGTAGGTCTCTTGATAGTAGATCGTGTGCGTGGGTAACTGAATCCTGTCTATCGCGTACTTGTAGGCCGTTGGAAGGGGTATCAACCTGTAGACCCCCACTAAGTTCGGCAGCTCCTTCAGCTCGACGACCTTAAGGGAGTTCCCCACTTGGGAAATCGCCGTTACGTTTACCAACCAAGCCAGGGGCCCAATTACTACCACTAAGTAAGCTATTAGGTAACTCAACTTAACCTCGTTCCCGGCCCTAACTCCCCTCGCTAGGTAGAACGCTAGCGGAAAAGCGAGCGCGGCGAGAAGGGCCCACAGGCCCGGCGCGGCCTTCGCAGATAGGAGGGCCGCGCTGACGAAGGGGACGAACCAGCCCGTGAGGTAGCCTAGGGCTAATAGGAACGGAAGCAAGGAGAGCGCTAACTTACCGATCAAAGAACGTCTCCGAGAGACGAGCCTTCCCGAGACGTTAAATGAGTTTAAACGCTTTCCGCCTCCCCAAAGCTCGTTAATCATTCTGATGGTTCCAACGAGGACCAACGGTACACGAAACCGCTTTGTGCGAATGAATTCATTAAACTGAGTGAAAAATCACTCCTCCTTTATCACGTGGATGGCCAAGTCCGGGCACGTGTAGTCGCACAAGTGGCAGCCGGTGCACTTCGTCGGGTCTACCACCTCCACCACCGGGTACCCTTGGTAGCCGAAGCGGTCGCTCATCCTGAGCACGGGCTTGTCCACCTTCCCAGCGTTGTACAAGTTGGTTATCGGGCACACCTTAACGCAGAGCTCGCAGCCCTTGCAGAATTCCTCAATTACCTCAATCCTCCACTTGGCCATCACGCCTCACCCCCTATCCGGAGCCCCTCTCTGAACGCCTTCACGTTCAACTCGGCCTTGTTCCCGAACCTCTCCCTTATTATTTCCTCGACCACATTCGGGTCGGCCAAAGAAAGCCTCGCCACCAGCGCGCCCAACATGACCATGTTAGCGGCCCTCACGTTGCCCAGCTTCCTGGCTATGGAGGACGCCGGAACTTCTATTACCTTGAAGTTGCCCTCCGGCCTCTCCTTTATTACGTCCGAGTTTATGACCACCACTCCTCCCTCCTTCACCTTCTTTATGTACTTGGGGTACGTCTTAGGGGCCATGAAGACGGTTATGTCTGCGTACTCGAAGACCGGGTACTCCACGGGCTTGTCGCTGACCCTCATGTCGGCCGTACTCTCCCCCCCGGATATGAAGGTGTCGAAGTTCTGCACCAAGGTGGCGTACTTGCCTTCCCTCACCAGCGCGGTTCCCAGTATCTTCCCCATGGTCAGTATCCCTTGGCCGCCTATCCCGGTTATCCTCACGTCTTGGATCACTTTCTCACCCCCAACATCTGGTACAAGGTCTCCACGTACTCGGGCGCCTCCCTCTCCACGAACTTGCCCACTAAAATGGGCTTGCCGAACTCTATGCTGGCCTCCTCCAAGGTTTGCGGGTCGTTGGGCTTCTTGACGGGCTTACTCATCTTCATGAAGTACTCGACCATGCTGTACGGGTCCCTGAACTTGTTGTACCTCCCGTAGAGCACCGGGCACTGGGAGACCACCTCCAAGAAGTTGAAGCCCTTCCTAAGCGCCATCTCTTTGAACGCGTTCTTCAGTTGGAACGGGTGGGCTGTGGTCCAGCGCGCTACCCAAGTGGCCCCGGCGGAGGCCACCAGCTTTGGCACGTTGAAGGGCCTCTCCAGCCACCCCTTGGGGGAGTACTTAGTCACCGAGCCCGGCGGGGTGGTCACGGTGGGCACGCCTCCGGTCATCGCTATGTTGAAGTTGTTCACCATGACGACGTTTATGTCTATGTTCCTCCTGGCCGCTTGAAGGGTGTGGTTCAAGCCTATCTGGAACAAGTCGGCATCGCCGCCGAACACCCAGACGTTCAGCTCCGGCTTGGCCAGCTTTATCCCGGTGGCGAAGGCCACTGGCCTCCCGTGGGTGGTGTGCATGGAGTCGACTTTGATGAACCCGCTTATCCTCCCGGAGCAGCCTATGCCGCTGACCACCACCAGCTTGTCGGGGTCGAGCTTGCCCTCTTGCACGAGCTCGTCCATGGCCCTCAAGAACGTGTTCAGTATCGTCCCTATCCCGCAGCCGGGGCAGAGGCTGTGGGGGAGGGCCTCCGCCCTGGCCAAGGCCATCTGGGGCATTCGCCTAAGCTTCCTCCTCGCCTCCTCCAAGCTCATATCCTGACACCCCCCTCCTCCAAGATCTGTTCGGGCGGGATGGGGATCTCGCCTATCCTGTACACGAACGAAACCTTCTCCTCGGGGACGACCTTTAAGACGTTGTGGAGCATCTGGCCGTAGTTCCACTCCACCACTATCACCTTCTCCGCCTTGGCCGCGACCTCCTTGAGCTCCTTGTCGGGGAAGGGCCACAAGGTCTTCGGCCTGAAGAGCGCTGCCTTCACGTCCTTCTTCCTCAACATGTTGACCGCCTCCTTAGCTGACCTCGCCGGGAAGCCGTAGGCGAAGAGCAGCACTTGCGGCTCCGGGTCCCCGTAGAGCTCGTACTCCACTATCTTGTCCCTGTTCTTCCTTATCTTGTCGCACAACCTCTTGACGAGCTTGTGGTGCGCCCAGGGGTCCTCGCTCACCGGTATGCCCCTCTCGTCGTGGGTGACCCCGGTGACGTGTACCCTGTAGCCCTCCCCGAACTCCGGCATCGGGGGGACCAAGTCCTCCTCGGGCTCGAAGGGCTTGAACTGCTCCGGGGGCACCTTCGGCCTCTTGCGGTTCACCACCTCCACCTTCTCCGGTATCACTACCTCCTCCATCAAGAGGACGGTCATCTTGTCAGCCATGACCAGCGCCGGAACCCTCCACCTCTCGGCGGCGTTGAAGGCCTTGACCGTCATGTCGAACATCTCTTGGACGCTGTAGGGGGAATACACCACGGTCTCGTAGTCGCCGTGGCCGCCCCACTTGGCTTGCATGACGTCTTGCTGAGCGGCCTTGGTCGCTTGGCCGGTGGAGGGGCCCTCCCTCATTCCGTTTATCAAGACGACCGGGGTCTCCGTCATTGCCGCGTAGGAGATGTGCTCTTGCATCAGCGAGAAGCCCGGGCCGGAGGTGGAGGTGAAGGCCTTCGCCCCGGCCCAAGAGGCCCCTATCGCCGCCCCGAGGGCGGAGATCTCGTCCTCAGCCTCGAAGATCACCATCCCCTGCTTCGGCCCGTTCTTTACCATTTCCTCGGCTATGTCCGTGGCCGGCTCTATCGGGTAGTAGGCGAAGAAGTTGGCCCCGGCGGCGAGGGCCCCCATTGAGGCTGCCCACGCGCCGCTCTCGAAGTACTTGCCGGGCCTAACTGCCAACCCCTGCGACCCGGCGCAAGCTTGACTATACGGCATATATCTGCCTATGCTCCACACATTAAGCTCCGCCCTCCCCCGAGTTCGACGGGCGCCCGAGGTGGACGTGCTCTCCTTGGTTAAGGCTTACGGGCCCGAGGAGCTGGCCTCCCGGATAGACCAGACCCTCTTGGTCTCCACCTACGAGCAAGCCAAGGCCTTCGCCGAAAGGTCCTCTAAGTACCCCTTTAGGTCCTTAGTGGGCTTTCCCAGGGCGGTGAGGGCCTTCAAGGAGGTCTGGAAGGGTAGGACTTGCGCGGTCGTCAACTTCCCCTTCGGCGAGTCCCCGCTGAAGGCGGTGGAGGCGGAATTGGAGGAGGCTTGGGACGCCGGGGCGGAGGAGGTCGACGTGGTGGCCTCCCCCTACTTGGCGAAGGACGACATTAACAAGTACGGGGAGTACGTGAGGGAGATCTTAGGCGCGGCGAGGGCGGTGGGCTTCGACGTCGTGAAGGTCATAGTCGAGGCCCCCGTGCTGAGCGATGAAGAACTTGCGAGGGTGGCGAAGGTGATATACGACCTAGGGGCAGACTTCTTGAAGACCGCCACGGGCACTTTACACAAGACCAGTTTGAGGGACGTGTACGTGGTCAAGAGGGCGGCGCCGGGGCTGGAGGTGAAGGCCTCCGGAGGGATAAGGGAGCCGGTGCAAGCGCTCTCCTTCATAGAGACCGGGGCCTCAGTTATAGGCACCAGCACCGGCATAGAGATAGTTGAAGAGTTGAAGAGGATAAAGGAGGTCGGTTGAGACAGGTCCGATCACCGCTCACGTCCCGTGGCTCCTCATCCCCCGTGAGGAAACGACGGTAAGCCGAAAGGTGGGGAGCGTTTCCCCTTACCGAGGGGTTCAGAAGCCCAAGGCCTCTAAAACCTTGGGGTATACCTCCCTCAAGAGCTCGTCGAAGGCCTTCTCGAGGGTGTAGTTGTACCAAACGCCGCCGCTCTTGGACTTGCCCAGCACGCCTCCCTTAATTTCCCTCCCCACTTCTTTAACGTCCTTGACCTCGACCACGTTCTTCAACCCCTTCTCTTGCACCATCGCCCTCACGTCCTCCAAGTCGTCCGCCCTCACGTAGGCTATTACCTCGTCCTCGCCGGCCTCGTTAGACATGGCTATCAGCACCTTTTCTAAGAACTTCTTGTACCTCTCGGTCTTCTTCTCGGCCTCCTCGAGGGCCCTCTTCCAAGCCTCCTCTACCACCTTCTGGAAGAGCTCCTTCTTCCTCTCCTCTACCTTCCTCCTCACTTCCATGTCTATGGAGCTCTTCTCCGCGCTCAGCCTCGCTTGGGCGTCGGACAGCAGCTTCTCCACGTCTACTACGGCCCTCTCCAAGAGCTCCTCCTTCTTCTCGTTAAGGAGCTTCTCAGCCTCCTTAACGGCCTCCTCCACCACGGAGTCTATCTTCGCCTTAGCGTCCTTCTCTATGTAGCTGGTAAGGTTCTTCACGTCGCCCGCGAACTCTACCTTCACCAAGGCTTCCTCCCCCTACCCTCAGCCTTCGGAACTTTTTTACCTCTCACCCGAAGCCCAACGCCTTTAGTAGGACCTCGTTGGGGTCCAGCTTGGGCGGCTTTTGCTTCCTCCCCGGAATTAGCGTGACGACGGGCTTGGAGACCTTAGAGGATATCTCCCTCACCTCCTCCTCAATCCCCACGGCTACGTCGTTAGAGACCAACACCACCGCCGCGTCCGGGGACTTGAGCAGCTCTACCAACCTCTCCTTGGTCTCATCCGGGGAGTTGACCTCGATCACCGAGGCCCCCGCCAGCCGGAAGAGGGGCGCGGTGTCCGGGTCTGTTATAACGTAGACCTTGCCTTCCTCCAAGCTTTCCTCCCGAGCTCGCTCCTCCTTCCTCTCTTAAGACCCTTCGAGCTTACACTCCAGCCTCGCCCTCCCGAGGGACCAAGCGACCAAGCCCTTGAGCCGCTTGGCCCACCACTCCACAACCTCGTACGCGGAGTCCCAGTCTGCTAGGAGGGCTGCCAGCCCCGCTGCCGCCACGTCCGCCATTGGGGTGAACACCGCTACGTAGAAGGTGTACAGAGTCTTGTTCCCGGCCAGGTAAACGGCGCTGAGCCCCAGCAACGCGGAGACCAAGTATAAACTCGCGAGCCACGCGGGCTTGTAGGTCCTCTTCCTCCTCAAGGGGAAGAGCGCGAAAAACGAAATCAGCCCCAACTGCAAGATCGAAGGGTTGGTGTAGACGTAGAGCGCGGGGTCCACGTAGAGCGGGCTGGGCTGATTGCCCGTTAGCCAGTCCAGCGGGCTGGCCGGCGGGGGGCCGGAGGGCCGGGAGGTCAAGAACCACTTGACCCCTCCGACCAGTCGGGAGAGCCACTGGTCGAAGCCCAAGCCCAGTATTATGGGGAGCGAGAGGACCACCAAGCCCACGGCGAAAGAGCCCAGGGGCCTGAGGAGGGAGCCCAGCGGGCTCTTGCCCCTCTCGTAGCGGTAGACGTAAGCTATCGGTATGAAGTAGAACAAAGCTGTGTACTTAGAGTTCGACGCCAACGCGTAGAAGAGCGTCGCGAGGGCCGGGCTGAGGGGGAGGGCGGCGAGCGAGAGGACCGAGAAGGAGGCCGCGTAGCCGTCGAGCATGGCTACCATGCTCATTACTCTGAACGCCTCGTCGAAGTGGAGTAAGAGGAGCGAGCCCAAGGAGAGTATCAAGCTCCTCGAGTACAAGTAGAGCGCGACGGGGAGGGCGAAGAAGGCCACGGACCCTAAGGCCACCCCGGGGAGCCTCCAGCTAGGGGGAAGGTCTTCTCCGAGCAGCTTCAGCCCTATTATGTACTTCGCTAACGGAGGGTGCTCCAAGTTCAAGTACTTTAGTATTCCCTCGTGGTCGGGGTACTTCCAGCCGGGCTGAACCAAGGTTAAGTTGAACTTTTCCGCGTCCTTCATGAGCTTCTTTATGCCCTCCGTGGAGTTGCCCACCAAGTAGGCGGCGTTCTCTATTTTTGAGTAGGGCTCCGAGTAGTCTATCCCGTACTGCGAGGAGTACAAGGAGATAAACTTGGTCAACGCAACTATATCCTTAGCTTGGACGGTTGCGTTGGAGGAGTTGGGGTAGGCGCGGAAGACCTCCCTCATGAGGTTTCTGGACGCGGACACGTACCACACTTCGTCACTGATGTAGTTGTACTTGAAAGGGGGCTTACTTATGAATTCTATTCCGAAGTTGTAGAAGTTCAAGGAAAACAGGAAAGAGAGCGCGAGCACAGCGGCCAGCTTCAACCTATCCGCGTTCAAGCCTCTTCTTCCTCTTCGAAGTACTCTTCTTCGATCTCTTCCTCTTCTAGGGCTTCCTCCTCCACTATGTAATCCTCTTCCTCTAGGAGCTCCTCCTCTTCTAGCTCTATGAACCTCTCCTCGAAGGACACGCCCGGCCCCTGCGGGGCTGGCTCGAGGTCGAGATAAATCTTGCCTCCCCCAGCGCCCTTCGGGAAGCGGTCGTTGGGCGACCCGATAGAGGACTTGACGAAAACGTTGCTGTCCTTAACCGAGCGCTACGGCCTCTTCGGAGTTTTCTTAATATCCTTCGTGGGCAACGCCATACCGTACGCCACGGTCCCCTACTTAGCCTTGATAGCGGCCCTAGCGGCCCAGAAGAGCTTGACCCTCCCGGAGGCGGTTCTCTGGTCCGTAGTGGGGGGCTTGGGGGCTGCCTTGGGGAAGGTAGTGGTCTACTTGACCGGCGTGGGCACCTCAGAGCTCTTGCCGGAGAAGGTGAGGAAGAACTTCGAGTTGTTCTCTAAGATAGCCCAGAGGGGGATATTCGTAGCGGTGTTCTTGTTCGCCGCCCTGCCCCTCCCGGACGACGTGCTGTACGTCCCGCTGGGCGTGGCTAGGTACCCCTTGATCAAGTTCTTCTTCGCAGTCTGGTTGGGCAAAATAATAATTACCTTCTTAAGCATAGCTTTCGGGAACGCGTACTCGAGGATCATGGAGGAGTACAACGTAAACGCTACGGAGAGCGCCATAATATTGATAGTTGCCACAGTGGTGTTGATGGTAATAATAGGCAGGATGGACTGGGCCAGGATAGCGATAGCCCTCTCCCAGAGGGGCACCTTGTACGCGCTGTACGTGATGAGCGACGAGCTGGCAAAGGCCATAGGCCTCAAGTGGCTGGCCAGAAAAATCTCCTCACTTCTTTCCAAACCTGAGGGAGCTGGTCACTAGCACCTCGCTCTCGAATATCTTTATTGTTACCCACAGCAAGGCCGCCGTGGCCGCCACCATGGCCCCCACGCTCCCCGCGGCCTCCACCCAAGCGCCCTTCAACGCTTGGTCTATCGCCAAGACCGCGTAGGTGTGGGGGATCACGAAGACCAAGGCCCTCCAAGGCATGGGTATGGCGCTGACGTCCGCGTACATCGCGTACAAGATTATTAGCAAGGGCACCATCTGGATCACCCCTCCCAAGGACTGGGCGCTCCTCACGCTGTCTGTCAAGGCTGCTACGGGCATCAACATGGCGGCTGTGGAGGCTACCACCATTAGCATCACCAGCCCGTGGAGGGCCACCGTGGGGAGGTCCACCGTGAGGGAGCTCACCACCTCCCTCTCCGCGCTCAACGAGGCCATGCCGGCTATCTGGGAGTTGAGTATCTGAATGTATAGGAGTAGGCCAACTACGTCCGCGACCGCGGCTATCAAGCCCAACACCAAAGTGGCTGAGAACTTACCCAACACTACGTTCCTCCTCCTAACGGGCGAGGCCAAGAGCGTCTCCAAGGTCTTCCTCTCCTTCTCCCCGGCCACCGAGTCGCTCACGAACGCCAACACGGGCGCGGAGACGTAGAAGATCGAGAACAAGAGGAGCTTAGAGCTCATCAGCTTGCTCAGCTGCGCCCTGCTTATGGCCTCCCCAGTCACGCTGACGTATTGGGTCTTCACCTTCAAGGGGTTCAAGACTGCGTCGGGGCTCACCTCGGTGGCGTTGCAACAAGCCAAGAGTATTTGGGCCCTCTGGGCGGCCACTTGGGAGGAGACCATCTTCAAGACTTGTATTATGCTTTGGTATATCGCCGTGCTCCCCACGCCAACCCCCTTGCTGCTGGCCTTGTAGTAGACAACCACCTCGGTAACATTGAACATCGTGGGGTCCATGGCCAACATCTTGATGCTGAAGTCCTTAGGTATGATCACTATTACGTCATAATCCTTCACCTCGTCCAAGCTCTTCACAACTATTACCTTGGTCGTCGGGTTTATCCTCTTTACAGTCTCGTTTATCAGCCTCGCCACTTGCTCGCCCAAGTTCACCTTCTGAGGTTCCAAGGGGGCCAGCGGCTGGAACGAGAGGGGAGGGGCTTCCGCACCCACGTCTTGGTTCACTATAACCACGGTTAGAGGCACGGTCTTGAGAGCCAGTATCAGCAGTTGGGCCATCAATGGGAGCATGAAAGCGGGCAAGAAGATCGCGGTGAAGAGCGTCTTCCTGTCCCTAGAGAGGTCCTTGAGCTCCTTCCATATGACCGCCTTAAGCTGCACCCTCCCCCACCTCCGTGGCCTTGACGAAGGCCTCCTCCAAGTTCTTGGCGTTGAACTCCCTCTTCAGCTCTTCGGGGGAACCGATCGTTATTATTTTACCGTTTACTATGAATGCTACCCTGTCGCACAAGTACTCAACCTCAAGCATGTTGTGGCTCGAGAGTATCACGCTAGCTCCGGTCTTCTTTACGAACTCCTTTATACTGTCCCTTACTTTGATAGAGGAGTAGACGTCTAGCCCGGAGGTGGGCTCGTCCAGTATCGCGAGCTTCGGGCGGACCATCAAGGTCCTAGCCAAGGCGAGCCTCCTCCTCATCCCCTTGCTATAAGTCTTCGTCAAGTTGTGAATTGCGTCGCCCAAGTTAGCTATCTTTATGCCCTCCTCAATCGCTTCTTCCCTCTCCTTCGGGTCGTCGAAGTATATCATAGCGAAGAACTTGAGGTTCTCATAGCCGGTCAGCCTCAAGTATACGTCGCTCTCCTCGGGCAAGTAGGAGATCATCCTCCTTACCTCCTCTCGCTCCCTCACCACGCTCTTTCCGTATACTATTATGTCGCCCTTGTCGGGCTTGAGTATTCCAGTTATTATCCTCAAGGTTGTGGTCTTTCCGGCGCCGTTGGGGCCCAGGAGGCCGAAGACCTCGCCCTCCTCCACCTCGAAGCTCACGCCCCTCAGGACGGTCTTCTTGCCGAAGGACCTCCAGACGTCCTTAACTTCGACCGCCGGCAACCTCGGCTTCCGGGGGCGGGGGGACGGGGCCTACAAGTACCTTATTATGTTAAAGAACGTGTCCCTCTGGGCCGGCACCCTCCCGGAGGTCCTAGCGTAGTGGGCCAACTCCTCCAGCGTAGCGTAGCCGTCGTGGGCTTCCGCAGACCTAAATATCTTCTCGCTGAAGGCCGTGCCCACCAAGTCGGAGCCGCCGAAGTTGAGCAGCGCGGAGGCGTACTTCTTCCCGTACCCGACCCAGTACACGGATATGTTGTTGATGAACCCGTTCAGCACTATCCTCGATATGGCTACTACCTTGGCGTCGTAGGGGGCGGGGGCCTCGTGCTTAACCAGTCCCTTCCTCCAGAGCTCCGTGTTCTTGGGTTTAAACTTCAAGAGGATGAAGGTCAGGAACCCCCCGGTCTTCTCTTGCAGCTCCCTAATCCTCATCAAGTGTCTAATTATGTGCTCGGGCCTCTCCACGTGCCCGTACAGCATGGTGGCGTTGGTCCTTATGCCCAGCTCGTGGGCGGTTTCGATTGTCCTGAGCCACTCCTCGGCGCTCTTGGCGGGGGCTATTACCTTGAGGACCTCGTCGTCCAACACCTCGGCCCCTCCGCCGGGCATAGCGTCTAGCCCGGCCTCCTTCAGCCTCTCTAACACTTCCTTCACGCTCATCCTATTTATCCTGGCCAAGTAGCTCACCTCGGTGGCCGTCAAGGCTTTTATGGTTAGGAAGGGCCACCTCCTCTTCACTTCTGAGAAGAACTTCTCGAAGTACTCTACCGTGAGTTCCGGAATTATACCCCCGACCACGTGGAGCTCCGTGGCGCCCAGCCACACGGCCTCTGCAGCTTGCTTCAACATCTCTTCGACGGACAAGAAGTAAGCCCCCTCCTCTCCCTTCTCTTTATAAAAAGCGCACAGGGGGCAGCGGTAGACGCAGACGTTGGTGTAGTTTATGTTGTAGTTGGCTACGAAGGTAACCACGTCCCCCACGGTCTTCTTCCGGAGATCTTCGGCCATCATGCCTAGCTCGTACAAGTCGTAGTGCCACAAGTCCAAGGCTTCGGAGAAGCTAGGGGGGTCCTTCGGCGCGCTCAAAACCTTTTGACCCGTAGCCCCCCGGGCGAGCGAGAGGTTTTCAGCGATGAGGGTTACGGGACCTAGTCCGAGGCGGTGAGGAGGTGGACCGGCCCCGAGCTCAGACCTCCATGTCCCTAACTCTGACCTTCAAGTACTTCCGCGGGTCAGCTATCTTGCCCTCCACCGCGCTCGCCGCCGCAGTGGCGGGGCTCGCTAGGTAGACCTTGCTCGTCCGGTGCCCGCTCCTCCCCCTGAAGTTTCTATTGGTAGTGAACAAGCCCACCTCGTTGGGGCCCAGTACTCCGTAGTGTGCCCCAACGCACGGGCCGCAAGTGCCGAAGGTGACCAAGCACCCGGCCTCGGTGAGCACGTCCACGTAGCCCTTCTTGAGCGCTTGCAAGTACACGTTCCTGGAGGCAGTTATGACTATACACCTAGTGTTCGGGGCCACCTTCTTCCCCTTCAGTATCCTCGCGGCCACTGCCACGTCTTCGAGCCTGCCGTTGGTACAGCTGCCTATGAACACTTGGTCCACCTCTATGCCCTCCACCTCGCTCACCGGAACGGAGTTCGCCGGCGAGTAGGGCTTTGCCACCATCGGCTCTATCTCGCTCAAGTCGTAGGTGAACTCGTCCTTGTAGTGGGCCCCGGGGTCGGGGAAGGTGAGCTCGGGCTTAGGGACTCCCCTAGCCCGGCCCTCCACGAACCTCATGACTTCTTCGTCGGCGGGCATGAGGCCTACCTTGGCTCCCATCTCGACCACCATGTTGCTCACCGTCAGCCTGGAGTCTATCCTCATGTCCTTCAAGCCGTCGCCGACGAACTCCGCGCTCATGTAGGTCGCTCCGTCCTCCTTCAAGTCGCCTATTATCTTCAGTATTAGGTCTTTACTCATTACACCCTCCCTAAACTTGCCGATCAGGTTGAACTTGAGCGCCTCCGGGACCTTGAACCATATCCTACCGGTCATCATCGCTATGGCGGCGTCTGTGGAGCCCACGCCGGTGGCAAAGGAGCCCAGGGCGCCGTAGGTTACTGTGTGGGAGTCCGCCCCCACGAACACCGAGCCGGGCCACGCCCTCCCCTCCTCCACCATCACTTGGTGGCATATCCCGGTGCCCACGTCGTAGAGGGTGCACTTGTGCTTCCTACAGAACCTCCTCATCTCTATGTGAAGCTCTGAGGTGCCGGGGTTGTTGCTGGGGGCGGTGTGGTCTATCACGAAGGCTACCTTCTCGGGGTCGAAGACCCTCTCCTCCCCGAACCTCTCCCTCATTACTTTGATGGCAAGCGGGGCGGTCCCGTCTTGGGCCATTACTCCGTCCACGTCCACTACGACCAGCTCGCCCGGGCTCACTTCCTTACCGACCTTGGCCCCCAGTATCTTCTCTGCAATCGTGCTCGGCAAGGTATTTCCCCAAAGGGGTTTTGGGAGAGGGATAAGTGTTTTCCCCCTCACGGGCTCAGGGGCAAGGTCCCCGCGGGGAGGGCCTTGAGGGTCGCGACCACCTCCGGAGGGGCCTTAACCCAAGAGCCCCTCTTCTCGTCCCACTGGAAGACCTCCACCTTGCCCCTCCGGAGGTGAAGCTTCACCTTTATCGTCTCGAAGGACCACCCGTGGAACCCCACGGGCTTGGGCATCTCCAAAACCAGGCTCCTCCGGGAGGACTTGAGGACCTTGAGCCGGTCTAGTACAAACCTCAAACGGGACACCGGCGTGTGGCCTTCCGAACTCCTCCCTATTCACCTTTTCGTTTTGCAGAGAGGGTATGAAACTGAAATATTCTAACGATAGGAAAGGCTCGGGGTGAGGCCTTGAGGCTGAACAAGAAAGTGGAGGCGGAGATAGCGATAGCGGCCGTCGTAGTGGCTTCGGTTGTGGTAGGCTTCTTGGCGTATCAATACGGCAAGAGCTCGGCGAGCTGTCTTTACCCAACGGAGAGGAGCTCGGTGCTCCTGAACATGTTCGGCAAGATAGTAGCGGTGCCGCCGGGCGAGGAGGTCGAGGGGGACTGGGGGAAGGCCTACTACCAGTCCCGCTGCAGCGAGGCGGAGCTGAAGCTGGAGTTCAAGTCGGGCTTAAAGATCTACATAGAGGGCAAGCCCAACGGGAACTTAGTGGTGACGAGCGAGTTCAACGGGAAGAAGTGCACTAAGGAGATAGAGGCCGTTCCGGTGTTGCCCTACGTGACGGTCACGGCGACCGTTAACAGAGTGCTGGTGAGCGCGTACGGGAGGATACTGGTAATAGACTTACAGCCGGAGCTCAGCTGTAGGATTGCCGGAGTCGGCGGGGGGCGATGAAGAGGGTCCGGTCTTTCGGATCGGTGAAGAGCTGCCGGACCCCTCCCGAGCCGCTCACTCTATTCCTATCACCACCTCCGGGAGCTTGTCCTCCGGAACCCCCAGCTTTTTCGCTATCAACTTCTTTAGCTTCTCCTCTATCTCCTCCTCGCTCACCGTGGGCTTCCTGGTCTCTGGGTCCACGCTCAAGACCTTCAAGCTCCTCGCTATCTCCGGCACGTACTTGAGGAAGGTTATTACCTTCTCCGCGAGCTCCTCTTCCTTCCTCTTCTTAATTATGAACCTCTTCAGCCTCCTCGCCGCCTCTTGGAGGGCGAGCCTTATCTCGGCCTCTATCTCCGGCACGTCCGCTATGGTGTCCTTGCTCACGTCCTTAAACGGGACCTTGGTACTCGCCACGTGGACCAAGACCACTAAGGGGGCGGGGAAGGAGACCTCGTAGTTCTTCCAGTTGAGCTCGCTCACCACCTTCCAGCTCACGTCGTTCCTCTCATTGTAGAGGAGGGGGGTCTTGTTGGCGTACCTAAGCAAGACCGGGGCGTCGGAGGGGGGTATTTCGCCTCCGTAAGCTATGCCCACCTCCACCACGAACGGGTGGCCGGAGTAGGAGGAGGGCCTCCTGCTCACCGCAGTTACGAACTCCGGGTTCAACATGCTCTTGAGGCCTATCTTTATGAGCTTCTCCCCGATAGGCGAGAGGGCTTCCTTGCTGGGGGCCTTGTACCTCTTGGTCGTCCCGTACTCTTTCATCGCGTTGACCAAGGCTTTGATCTGTTCCTCCGTAAGCTTCTTCGGCTCTAGGTCCGGCTCCAAGCCGGCCATGCTCAATATCGCCTTAGCGGTCTTCGCACCCACCGCTTGGAACTCGGTGGTCAACATCTGGAGCAAGGTCTTCGCAGTGGTCAGCTGCGCTATCCTCTTCATAGTTTCTATATCTATGCCCAGCGGGTGGGGCTTCACCTCCTTGGGGGGCTTGGGCATTTCCTTGGTCCTTCTGGGGTATCTAATTAACGTCCCGTCGGGCGTGATTAGGGTTATGTCCGCGTAGGGCGCCACGATGGCAGTCCTCCGGACGTACTCTACGACCTTACTCCTCGCCCTCCTCCAGTTCCCCTCTATGATTACGCTCACCCTGGTCCCGTGCCAGTCGCCGGACTTTGTCCACGAGCCCCTTTCCTTCACGTCCGGCTCGTTGGTGCTTATGTTAGTGGACACCTTGAACCTGTAGGTCATTTTGTCCTTTATAGGGCTGGAAATTACCGTGGCGGGCTCGCCGGTGGTCTTCTGCGCGTAGAGGACCGCGGCCTTCACACCTAGGCCGTAGGTTCCTCTGGTCTGCCTCTCCACGTACTTGGAGCTGTACAGCATCCTGCCGAAGGCGTAAGGTATCTTGTCTTGCGGCACCCCGATCCCGTTGTCGTCCACCGTTATTCTGTAAATTCCGTCCTTGGAGCCCTTGATCTCCTTCTTTTCTTCCTCTTCCTTCGAAGCCTTTGCCTCATTCAGCCTCTCGATAACTATAGTTATTCTGGGCAGTATTCCGTGAGTTTCTGTGGCGTCTAAGGAGTTGTCCAACATTTCCTTAACGGTTTGGAATATCGCCCTCGTGTAGTTGTCGAACCCGGTGAGCTCTATGTTGCGGAAGAAGAACTCCGCCGGCCCGATTGCCTTGAAGCGCTCCTCGCCCCTCTCGCTCTGGACGCGCTGCTTGGGCATTTCTAAGCCCTTTGTAGTCTCGGGAGCTTCCTTATTAGTTTAAAAAGGACGTAGGGCTCAGAGCTCCAAGGCCAGCTTCAAGTACTTCTTGAACCTCTCCTCAGCCTCCTTTAAATCGCTCAACTTGTAGCCGTACTTCACCTCTACGAACTGTTTCCTCAACTCCACGACGTCTTCCTTTACCTTCTTCGGGTCCTCGCCGTCCATGACCCTCTTTATGAGCCTCGCGACCTCCTTCATCTCCCCTTCCTTCATCCCGAACCTCGTCATCTCTTGGACTCCCATCCTTATTCCGCTGGGGTTCGCTATGGCGTCTGGGGGGTCCCACGGCAACAAGTTCTTGTTAACTATTATGTTAGCCTCTTCGAGCTTCTTAGCTATCTCCGACCCTCCTCCGAACTCCCTCACGTCTATCACCACTTGATGTGTCCTGGTGAAGCCCAAGCGTTCGCCGAGCACCTTCACCCCCAAGGCGTGGAGCTCCTCCGCTAAGGCCTTCGCGTTAGAAACCACTTGAGAGGCGTACTGTTCGCCGAACTCCAACATCTCCAACGCGGTGACCGCTAAGGAGGGGAGGCGGTGGGCGTGGTGGTTGCTCACGAAGACCGGGAAGACGGTCCTAGACACCTTCTTGTAAACGTCCTTGTCGTTAGTGAGTATTACTCCCCCTTGGGGGCCGGGGAAGGTCTTGTGGGTGGAGGCGGTCATCACGTCCGCGCCCTCAGACAAGGGGTTCTCTAAGGCCTTGCCGGCTATGAGCCCCAACACGTGGGCGGCGTCGTAAACCACCTTCGCCCCCACGGAGTGGGCCGCCTCGGCTATCTCCTTCACGGGGTGGGGGAAGGGGTACATGCTGCCCCCGAGGACCACGAAGGCGGGCTCCACCTCCTCTATCATCTTTACCGCCTTATCGACGTCTATGTTTAGGTTCTCCTCGTCGTAGGGCATCTCTACTTGCTCTATGCACAAGGCTCCGAGTATGCCGAACTTGGTGTGGCTGACGTGGGAGCCCGCTTGTACCGGGGGTATTATTGCTTTCTTCTTCTCTTGTCCTAAGACGTAGAACACCGTCCCGTTGGCCGTGGTGCCGCTGACGGGCCTCACCTCGGCGTACTCGGAGTTGAAGAGCTTCTTCATGAGTTCCGTGGCCAATACCTCTATTTCGTCTATGTACTTGGTCCCCTGGTAGTACCTCTTGAAAGGCTTGCCTTCGGCGTAGCGGTGCATCATGTCGTTCAAGTACAAGCTTTCCGCCAGAGGACTCATCACGTTTTCGCTTGCTATGAGGTTTATCGTTTGGTGCCTCCACTCGTCGTGGGCCTCAACTATTTCTATTATCTTCTTTAAGGTCTCGTGCATCCCCTTGTCCCTAAAAACTCTCAGCCCGCGGGAGTAAATATTGACAGTTGGTACCAGTACTTCTTCATCATTACCGCGTCCTCCTCCAAGTTCGGTGACTCACTTATGAGAACTCCCTTAACGTTGAACTCCTTCAACACCTCCAGTAACTCTTTCCACCTCATGTCTGACTCCTCCAAGTTCAAGTGGGTTCCGTGCTTGTCCAGCTTTATCCCGGAGACGTGAATGTGCATGTTGTCCAAGGCGAACCTTCCCAACTCCTTCTCCAGCTTCTCGAGGACCGCCCTAAACTCCTCCTTGCTGTTCCAGCCCTCCCTGTACCTCAAGTGGGCGAAGTCCACGCAGGGGAGCACTATGTCGAACTCTTGGGATAGCTTTATGACCTCGTCCAGTGAGCCGAACTTGCTCTTCAGCTCCATAGTTTCTGGCCTTATCCACACGTCCAGCCCGAGCTCCTTCACCCTCTCCACTACCTCCGCCAAGGCGTCCCTGATCCTCTTGTACACTACGGAGGGGGCCTTCTTCATGTACCACCCGGGGTGGAAGACCACGCTCCACCCTCCGGCGGCGTGGAGGACCTTAGCGCTTTGGACTATGTACTCTATGCTCCTCTTCCTCTTCTCCTCCTCCGGCGAGGCGAGGTTTACGTAGTAAGGGGCGTGGGCGGTCAACACCACGTCCAGCTCCCTAGCCACCTTGCCCGCCTCCCTGGCCTTCTCCTCACTCATCCTAACTCCCCTGACGAACTCAAGCTCCATGGCGTCCAACCCAAGTTCCTTCACTCTCTTTATTCCCTCTATCACGTTCCTCTTCTTCGCGGAGTTCGGTATCCCCGCCGGCCCGAACCTAAGCCGGTCTATCTGGAAGGGCATGAGGTCGCCCGCGAGGCCTTAGGCCGGCCTAACTTTAATTCGAAAAGCCTTCTAAAGTCCCGTCCGAGGCCCTCGCGGGGACGTCGAAGTGGAAGTCGTTATAGTGTCGTACAGGAGGGGCTCTAACGACCAGAACCCCCACCAAGTCTTGGTCCGCTTCCCCAGCTACCGGGACGCCGCCTCCGCCGTGAGGAGCAAGATAATCTACGAGGACGAGCACGGCAACGTATACGTCGGGAAGGTGTTGAGGCCCCACGGCAAGAAGGGGGTGGCGATAGCGGTATTCAAGCCCAACTTGCCGGGACAGGCGATGGGCAAGGTAGCCAAGGTGGAGCGATGAGGAGCGCGAACCTCCCCTGAAGGGTGATGGAAACAGCCCGCGGCCGAGCTCATAGGAACTTAGCGCAGTCAGAGGGGACGTAGCCCAAGAACGAGGCCTCGCCCTCCCCCACCAGCTTTCTTATGGAGGTGGCCAAACTCTTCATGAGCTCGAACATCTCCTTCAAGCTCTCAGCCGCGGGCGGCCTCGCGGCGATTAGGATCACCTCTTGGTCCTCTTCCGCCGAGATGAGGGCCGGTAAGATGGCTTCTAGCGCTTCCTTCTTCAACTCGTGCTTACCCTTCTTCACCATAATTCTAATGACCACTGGGATCAACTTCTTGTTTAAGTTATCGTAATACACCCTCAACGCTACGTAAGGCTCGTCGGAGAAGACCAAATCGAAGCAGTTGGTCCCGTAGGTCACGCTCTCCTCCGCGGCGGAGAAGGCCTCTATCGAGGGGAGGCCTTGGGCCTCGAACGCCTCGGCCAGCTCTTTCAAGTCGAAGCGCAACGCGCTCTCCCCATATAACCTCCGGCCCGGTCGTGAAAACCGGTGGAAGAGGGTGCGCCCGATTACGGTCGCGGACGTCATGTCCAAGCCCGTGGTGGTGATAGGGGTCAACAACACCTTGAGGGAAGCGGCAAAGGAGATGATGGATAAGGGCGTGGGGAGCTTGGTCGTGGTGGACGAGAAGGGGGACGTCGTGGGAATAATAACCGAGAGGGACGTGGTGAGGGCGGTAGCAGAGGGGAAGGACTTGAACGCGCCGGTCTCAGAGGTCATGACTCCCGACGTGCTCACCGTGTCTCCGGAGACCAGCGTGCTCAAAGCTATAGAGACGATGAAGATGCACAACGTCCGCCACTTGCCCGTAGCTTCCGACGACGAAATAGTGGGGATGGTCTCGTTAAAGGACTTAGCCTTCGCGGTCGCTGCCGAGATGATACTAAAGAGGATATACGAGATGTTGAAGGAGGAGCTCAGCGAGCTCTGAGGAGGGGGGCCAGCGACAAGAACGCCGGGAGCCACGCCAAGGTCAAGGTTATTACGGACTTAGTAACGAGCTTGGTGTCGTAACCGTACGCGTAAGCTAGGGCTATGTTCATGAACGCCGGGGGCATGCTCGCCTCCAGCATTATCGACTTAGGTTCGGTGAGCAAGGCGACTGGAAGGGTCAAGGCGGGCAACAGCAAGTGCTTGAACGCTCCTACCTTGAGCACCTCCCAATCGACCCTTAGGTATTGGAACTCAAAGCTCAAGCCTAGTATCAACAAGCCCAGCTTGGAGAGCTCCGCGGCGAGGGCCTCCGTCCACCTCAGCCCCTCCAGTTGCTGGGAGAAGGGGCCGAGGAGGACCCCCAACAAGAACGTCACCGTAAACGGTTGGAGCTTGAAGAGCTTTCCCCTCCCCTTGCAGCTGTAGAGCGCCGCGAGGGTGTAGTGGACGAAGGTGGTCAACATAGCGTACGCCGCGGCGGCGCTGACCGAGCCCCCGGCGGCTAGGACGGCCGGAATTCCCAAGAATATTGTGTTCCCGAAGGCGGAAACTATACCAGCCGCCCCCTTCTTCTCGCACCCCTCAAAGGCCTTACGGGCCAAGTAGAACGTAATTACTTCCGCCACCAAGGCTAAGGGCAACAGCGGCTCGCTCTCGAGGTGAGTCCCGGCCCAGAAGCCCAGCACCGGGGCGACCGCGTAGACCAAGAACTTCGACAGCGGGGGCGCGAGCGCCTTAGCTCTGGTCCTCCCGAGAGGGAAGCCTAAGAGGAGGAGGGCTAAGGAGACGGCGTCCAAGGCGCTCACCTTTTCACTTTGGAGACCAGCACCCCCACGGCCCTCTTCCACAGCTCGCAGTTCGCCTTGTTCGCGCAGTTGTTGCAAGGCCTCGCGTCCGGGTTGAACACTATCTCCTCTAGGTAACCCTTACACTTGAAGTCGTTGACCACCCTCCGTAAGAAACCCTCGTCCGCTTCGACCTTCTCTACCGTTACCTTGTTCGGAGTTATTATAACCACGTAAACGGGGACTCCCAAGGCGGCGGAGTAAGTCATGGTTTGGTAGTAGCTCCTCAGCCCCAGCTCCCCAGTGCTGCGGTACTTCAGCTCCACCGCGAACTCCTCTTGCGGGCACTTGACGTAGAGGTCCACGTGTCCCTTAACCACCACCTTCCCGGGCTCGCAGTCCACCTCGACCTCCTTCTTCACTTCCTTCTCGCTAACCACCTCGCACCCATCTATGACCTTCTTGTCCACCGAGAGCTCGATGGAAGTGTGGACCAACTGCCCCAAGAGCCACGATATGCTGTTGTTCGAGCCCCTCAGGAGGGAGCTTATCAGCAACTCCGGGTTTTCCTCGTAGGAGTCTTGCTCCACGAAGTTCGCGCAGCCGCGGCTGAGCTTGGAAACGTGAACCACGGAGGGGTCCTCGTCGGAGCTCTGGAGCTTGTCCTCCCTCGCCCTTTCTACTATCGGCGTGAAGAGGAGTCGGAGTAGGCGCCCTTCATCCACATCAAACCCCGCCTCGCCGCTTACATGCTGGCCTATAATCGGTTCCGCTCGCGCTATAACATAAATACCCCTAAGCGAGCGGCCCCGAGGGCTGATGCCTTGGAATTGAGTTAACTTTCCCCGGACCCGTCTCGGGAAGGAGAGGAGCCGAGGGCAGCTCCTCAACAACAAAGGAGAGGAGGGGTGGTGCGAGGTGTACGTAGCTGACGCGCTGCTGGAGTCGTTAGAGAGGGAGGGCCTCAAGGTGGCCTTCGGAATACCGGGCAGCGCCAACCTGGGCCTTTACGAGAAGATACCGGACCACGACGTAGAAGTGATACTGATGAGGCACGAGCAAGGGGCCGCCCACGCCGCCGACGCTTACGGAAGGGTCAAGAGGAAGGTCCCCGGCGTGGCCTTCGCCACCTCCGGGCCCGGTGCGACCAACCTCGTGACCGGCCTGGCCACCGCATACATGGACAGCGCCCCCATGATAGCCGTAACCGGGCAAGTCCCCACCGTGGTCATGGGGAGGGACGCGTTCCAAGAGACGGACGTAGTGGGCGTAACGATGCCGATAACCAAGCACAGCTTCCTAGTTAGGAAGCCGGAGCAGATAACTTGGGCCATAAGGGCCGCTAAGATGATATCCGTCACCAACAGGCCGGGCCCGGTGCTGGTGGACGTTCCCAGGGACTTCTGGAGGGTGGACATTGACTTCTACTGGCCCAGCGACGAGGAGCTCCTAAGCGAGTGGATCCCGGGCTACCGGCCCAACCCGCCCAAGCCCAACCCGGACGCGATAATGAAGGCTGCAAAGCTGCTGGTGCAAGCTGAGAACCCCGTAATACTGGCCGGCGGGGGCGTTTGGTGGTCCTTCGCCACGGACGAGCTCCTCAAGCTCGCCGAGGTACTCATGGCGCCCGTGGTGACGACCCTCATGGGCAAGAACGCCGTCCCGGCGGATCACCCGCTGGTCTTGGGCAACGCCGGCATGCACGGCAGGCCAGAGGCCAACTACGCATTATACAACGCCGACGTGGTCCTAGCCGTCGGGACGAGGTTCTCCGACAGAACGGTAGGCAACTTCGAAGAGTTCAGGAGGGGGAAGAAGATAATACACATAGACATAGACAAGAGCGAGATAGGCAAGAACATCGAACCGGACGTGGGCATAGTGGCGGACGCCAGAGAGGCCTTGAGGGTCTTGAGGAACTACATCGTCGAGGCCCTAAACTTCAAGAGGAACGAGGAGGTACCGCTCATCAGGAAGGCGAAGGAGTTCGGAGAGAGGGCTTGGGAGGTCCTCCTAAAGGAGAGGGGTAGGGGCTTGAAGCCGTGGAAGGTCTTGAAGATAGCTAGGGAAGAGCTGCCGAGGGACGCGATAATAACCACCGGGGTAGGCGGGCACCAGATGTGGGCGGCCTTACATTACCCGGTCTACGTGCCGGGGACCTACTTGACCAGCGGGGGCCTGGGGACCATGGGCTACGGCTTCCCGGCGGCCATAGGGGCTAAGGCGGCCGCCCCGGACAAGCCGGTGTTGGACATAGACGGCGACGGCAGCTTCCTCATGACCTCCCAGAACTTGGCCACCGTAAAGCAGTACAACCTCAACGTGGGGGTGCTGGTGTTCGACAACGGCTCCCTCCAGCTGATAAGGCAGTGGCAAGACCTCTTCTTCAGCCACAGGAGGGTGGGCGAGAACCTAGCGTACTTGCCGGACTTCGTGAAGCTTGCGGAGAGCTTCGGGATAGAGGGGGTGAGGCCGGAGACCTACGAAGAGATGAGGAAGGCTCTGAGGAGGGTGGCCCAGGGGGAGGCGCTGGTGATAGACTACATCGTCGACCCGGACATAATGGTGCTGCCAATGGTAGCGCCCGGCAAGGTGATATCGCCCGAGAACCTAATCTTAACCCCCGAACAAGCGGCCGGGATAAAGGTGTGAGGAGGTGGTAGCGATGAGCGAGGTGGAGACCTACGTCATAAGGTTCTCCATATACGCAGCGGTGGACGGCGGGCTGGACGGCCTGGCGAGGGCGATACACGTGGTTAGGAAGGCGCCGATAACCTTCCACGACATGGCCGTAATAGACTCTGGGAAGACCAAAGAGGTGAGTTTGAGGATAAGCGGAAAGAAGAAGGACGTAGAGTGGTTGGCGAAGAAGCTGGAGAAAGTGGTAGAAGTGTTGGAGGTCAAGGTCCAAAAGATACCGGCAGAGATAGCGGTGACCAGCGTCCAACGCTCATAACCTCTCCTCCGGGCCCCTTCCAGGAGGGGCCCGTTGGAGGAGTGCGTGTTTTGTAAGATAGTCAGGGGAGAGCTCCCCTCGTGGAAGGTCTACGAGGACGAGGACGTGGTCGCCTTCTTAGACATAAACCCCGCCACGCCGGGCCACACCTTGGTCGTGCCCAAACAGCACTATAGGAACATCTTGGACACTCCGGACGAGGTAGTAGCGAAGGTGTTCAAAGTAGCGAAGAAGATCTCAGAGGCGGTCGTAAAGGGTTTGGGGGCTAAGGGGGTGAACGTCATAACCAACGCCGAAGGGGTCGCGGGGCAAGTGGTATTCCACTTCCACGTCCACGTGGTCCCGAGGTACTCCCCGGACGAGCTGAAGTTCCAGTACACGCCGAAGAAGTACTCCGAAGAGGAGGCGCAAGAGGTCGCTAGGAAGATAAGAGAAGCTCTCGGATGATTTTATTTTCCCCAGACCCCAAGCCTTGGGTAACGAGGAGTGGAGCTTCCGAACAAATGGTATAACATACTCCCCGACCTCCCCAAGCCCTTGGCCCCTCCGAGAGACCCCGAGGGGGCGGAGGAGGAGTTCTCGAGGATAGAGCTGTTGCTAAAGGTGTTGCCACAAAAGCTCATCTGGCAAGAGAACACCGTGGAGCGCTGGGTCCCCATACCGGACGAGGTGTTGGAGGTTTACAAGGAAATAGGGAGGCCCACCCCCCTCATGAGGGCGAGGAGGCTGGAGAAGCTCCTAGACACCCCGGCCCGCATTTACTTCAAGTACGAGGGCGCCACCCCCACCGGCAGCCACAAGATAAACACTGCCGTCCCACAAGCCTACTACGCTAAGGAGGAGGGAGTGGAGGGCCTCACCACCGAGACCGGGGCCGGCCAGTGGGGCACGGCCTTGGCCTTGGCCGGCGCGATGTACGACATGCCGGTCAAGGTGTTTATGGTGAGGAGCAGCTACCACCAGAAGCCCTACCGCAGAGTAATAATGAGGCTCTACGGCGCCGACGTCACCCCCTCGCCCAGCGAGGAGACCGAGTTCGGGAAGAAGGTGTTGAGGGAGAACCCCGACCACCCCGGAAGCTTGGGGATCGCCATGAGCGAGGCCATAGAATACGCTTTGAAGAGGAACTGGAGGTACGGCGTCGGGTCAGTAATGAACTTCGTGCTCCTACACCAATCGATCATAGGCCTCGAGGCCATGAAGCAGATGGAGGAGATCGGCGAGGACCCGGACGTGTTAGTGGCTTGCATAGGCGGGGGCTCTAACTTCGGGGGCTTGGTGTTCCCCTTCTTGGGGCAAGAGCTCCAGAAGACCAAGGACCCCAAGAAGAAGAGGAGGAGGTACGTGGGAGTTACCCCCTCTGAGGTGCCCAAGTTCAGCAAGGGCAAGTACGAGTACGACTTCGCCGACGCGGCCGGCCTCCTCCCGCAGCTCAAGATGCACACCTTAGGCCACGAGTTCACCCCGCCCCCCATATACGCGGGGGGACTGAGGTACCACGGGGTGGCCCCGGCCATATCCTTGCTCTACGAGGAAGGGTGGATCGAAATTATGGAGTACGAACAGAAGGAGTGCTTCGAGGCCGGCAGGCTCTTCGCCAAGGCCGAGGGAATTGTGCCGGCGCCGGAGACAAACCACGCGATCAAGGCGGTTATAGACCTTGCTTTGGAAGCTAAGAGGAAGAACGAAGAGATGGTAATACTCTTCAACTTCAGTGGCCACGGGTTGTTAGACCTGGGCAACTACCAGAGCGTCTTGGGCTTGTGAGGGGATGGCCCCGAATGCCGGTGCCTTGTCCCTTCTGCGGAGTGGGGTGCAAGCTCAAGGAGGACGGCAAGCCGTTGGGCCCGGTGTGCGGCAAGGGGCTCGAGGCCTTCGAGTACTACAAGAACGTCTTGGAGAGGCCCCTCCTCCGGGAGGGCGACCTCTTCGTAGAGGTCAGCTTGGAGGAGGCGGCGGAGAGGGCGGCCGAGTGGATTAGGCAGTCCAAAGCCCCCTTCTTCGCGGGCTCCGCGGAAGACACAAACGAGAGCGCTTGGGCCCTCCAGAAGCTCGCGCGCTTCTTGGGGACCAACGCGGTGGACCACTGCGGGAGGGTGTGCCACTCCTCGAGCGTGGAGGCTTACAAGCTGATCTTCGGCAAACCCGTAACTCCCTTCAAGATGAGCGATAAGCTCGAGGAAGTCTTGGTGGTGGGCAGCGACGTCAGCGTGACTTACCCGGTCTTCTGGGGCAAGATAAAGAGGGAGGCCAAGAGGGTTGTGGTAGTGGACGCTTGGAAGAGCTTCACCATGCTTCAAGCGGACGAGGGGCTCTTAGTTCCCCCGGGCCCGGGCTTCTTGGCCTTCTCAGAGGTTATTTATTCCATAACCTATGGGAAGGACGTGCCTCGGTGGACGGAGGACTGGGTGGACGTCCGCGAGGTGAAGGAGATCTGGAACTCCTTCGAGAGGCCCTCCTTGGTCCACGGCATGGGCGTGACCCAGTCCGGCTACGGCTACCAAGCGACGGCGCGCTTGATCTTGGCCACCTTGAAGAGGGGAGGGACCGTCGCCACCCTCAGGGGGAAGGTGAACGTCCAAGGGGCGGGGGACATGGGCCTCAACCCCTACCCCCCAGCCCCCAGAGAGGCCTTGGAGGAGGCTTGGGGCTTCCCGGTCCCCGCCGAAAGGGGGCCCGACCTCGTGGAGGCGTTCAAGGAGCCGAGGGACTTCTACTTGGTCCACTGCCAGAACGTGGTGGCCTCCCTCCCCAACTCTTTCGCCGTGGGGGAAGCGTTGGAGAACGCGAAGGTGATCCACGTAACTCCGAAGTTTACAGAGACCAGCGTGTTCGCGGACATGATAGTGCCCTCCAGCCCGGTGATCTTCACCACCGGGACGGTCACCTCCGGGGACGGCTTGGTGACCGCGGTGAGGACCAGTACCAACAGAGCTTACGAGTTCTTCAGGTTGGTGGCAGAGTACTTGGGCTTGTACCTTCCTAAGGACGTAAAGGAAGTTACTGAAGAAGCCTTCAGCTTGGTAGACCACTACAAGAAGATAGACGTGAAGCGGCTCTACGCCGGGGAGGACCAGTACGTGGAGAAGCCCGAGGGGTGGAGGGAGGTCGACCCGCCGGAGGCCAAGCTCTTGGACTACCACTTGAAGGAGGGCTACTGGTTCTACACCGCCAGGGACCCGGCGCTCTGGACGACCAAAGGGGGGACTAAGATGATGAAGAGGCACGCAATGAAGGAGGCGTTCTACTTCGGGGAGGACCCCGGGTGCGAGGCGGTGGAGGTCTGCTCCGAGGAGACCGGCCGCTGCGTCGAGGGGGAGGTCCGGGTCAGCGAGAGGGTTCCCAAAGGCATGGTCCTCGCGTTCTTCAACCACCTAGGCCTGAAGGTAAACGCCGTAATACCGTGGGAGCCCAGGGAGCCGACCGGGACGCCGGTCTACAAGGCCGCCAAGGTAAAGGTGAGGTGCCTCAGATAGAGCTCAAGGCTTGGTCCAAGTCGGCCTCCAAGTCCTCCACGTTTTCCAAGCCAACGCTCAACCTCAGCAAGTTGTCCTTTATCCCGAGCTCCTTCCTCACCTCGGGGGGGACGGTGTGGTGGGTCATGGTGGCGGGGTGAGTTATTATGCTCTCCACCCCTCCGAGGGAGGCGGTCCTCTGAACTACCTTGACCTTCTTCATGACCTTTATCGCGTCGAACCCGTTGCCCCTAACCTCGAAGCTCACCACCCCTCCGCAGCCCTTGAGGAGCCTCTTCGCCACCGGGTAGCTGGGGTGCTCCTCCAAGCAAGGGTAGTAAACCCTCTCAACCTTCGGGTGGTCCCTCAAGAACTTCGCTATCCTCAGGGCGGCCTCGTTCTGGTAGGCGACCCTCACGTGCAAGGTCTTGAGGCCCCTTATTATGAAGTAAGCTTGCTGGGGGTCGGGGATGCCCCCTAGCATCCTCCTCACGTTCTTCAAGTTGAGTGCGAACTTCTTATCGTTGGTGGCGAATATACCTCCCAAGACGTCGTTGTGGCCGGCCAAGTACTTGCTGGCGCTGTGCACGACCCCGTAGGCCCCAACCTTCAAGGGCAAGAAGTTTATCGGGGTGGCGAAGGTGTTGTCAACTATAAGCTTGGCCCCGACCTCCTCGCAAGCCTTAGCTATCTCGTCCACGGGCGGGACTATGAGCAAAGGATTACTTATGGTCTCTACGAAGACCACGTCGGTATTCTTGTCTATCCTCTCGAGCACCCCCTCCCCCACCCCTCTCTCGTCCACTTCAATGCCGTACGACCTAAGGAACGTGGTGAAGAACTCGTAGCTCGTCCCGTAAATGTCCTTAGTGGTGACCAACTTGGACCCCGGCTTGAGGAGGGCCATGGCGGCGGAGCTTATGGCAGCCATGCCGCTGGAGAAGGCAACGGCCTCCGCGGCCCTTTCTACGGCTGCTGCCTTCCTTTCCAAGGCCTCTATAGTCGGGCTGGAGTTCCTGGCGTACTTGTAGCCGTAGGGGTTCCCCTCCGGGTACTTGTATATCGCCGAGACGAAGATAGGAGTGACTATGGAACCCGTCTCGGAGTCCCTATACTCTCCCCCGTGAACTAGTCTGGTCTCCTCTTCCCAGTCCTCCGGCGGTTCTACGAACACCATCGCCATCACCCCCGCGCATGGCTATCTTCAAGGGCCTCCGGCCGGACGCACAAAAAGGCTTTGGGCCCCAGCGAGCCCGGAGCTGAGCCTTGCCGGCCTTCCCCCCTGAGCCCGGAGAGAGGGTCGAGGTAGCCATAATAGGGGGCTCCGGCCTTTACGACCCCGAAATACTGGAGGGCGTCAAGGAGCTCAAGGTCTACACCCCCTACGGCCCGCCGAGCGACAACATAATAGTAGGCACCCTCAAGGGTAAGAGGGTAGCCTTCCTGCCCCGCCACGGCAGGGGGCACAAGATACCTCCCCACAAGGTCAACTACCGGGCCAACATATGGGCCCTCAAGAGCTTGGGGGCCAAGTGGGTTATATCGGTCTCCGCCGTGGGCAGCTTGAGGGAGGACTACAAGCCCGGCGACTTCGTAATCCCAGACCAGTTCATAGACATGACCAAAAAGAGGGAGTACACCTTCTTCGACGGGCCCGTGGTCGCCCACGTGAGCGTGGCCGAGCCCTTCTGCGAGGACTTGAGGAGGCTCGCGTACGAGACGGCGAAGGAGCTGGGGATAAGGGTCCACGACAAGGGGACGTACGTTTGCATAGAGGGACCCAGGTTCTCCACGAAGGCGGAGAGCAGGATTTGGAAGGAGGTATTCAAGGCCGACGTAATAGGGATGACCTTGGTGCCCGAGGTCAACCTCGCTTGCGAGGCGCAGATGTGTTACGCCACCGTAGCGATGGTGACCGATTACGACGTGTGGGCGGAGAGGCCGGTGACCGCGCAGGAGGTCATAGAAACCATGCAGAGGAACACTGAGAACGCTAAGAAGCTGTTGTACTCATTGATCCCCAAGTTGCCGGAGGAGCCGGAGAGGTGCAGCTGCTGCAACTCGCTGGAGACGGCCCTTCTCTAATAAACCCCGTTTCCTAGCCCCGCCAACGGGTCGCGGAGTTGGGAAGGAGGAGGATGACCCTACCCAAGGACGAAGAGAGCATGATGAAGATCCAAGAAGAGATAGAGATGGAACACGCTCACGAGCACCACCACCATCACCATCATCACCACCACGACATAAACGAGGTCTTGGTCTACATATTGGAGACTTTGGAGGACTTGAAAGAGAGGGTTAAGAGGTGCGAACAGAACGTGGACTCCTTACAGAACGACGTTAGGACCCTATACAAGACCGCAGTGTTCACCTTGAGGGCTATAATGAGCGAGGGGGACGAGCGGAAGGAAGCCTTGGAGGACGCGTTGAAAGCCTTGGAGAAGAAGATATGAGTCGGACTGCCACCGTACAGCTCACCGCTCGCTGAGGGGGCTATTTCTTCATCCCCTCCTCGCTCCTCTTGACCTCCTCTTTGGCCTTTTCGCTCGCTATCTTGCTGTGCCCTTCCGGGTCCCTTATTATTATAGTGAACTTCCTCTTCCCTTCTAACATCTCCTTAAGAACTTCTAACCTCTTCTCGCACTCGGCCTTCTCCTTCTCGTCGTGGGCGTCCTTGCACAAGTACTCTATTATGTCCTTGAACCTCTGCAACACGCCCTCCACGGTGGTCAAGAAGCCTTGGGACGCCGGCCCCGGGGTGAGCTCCGCTTGGAGCTCCGGTATCTCCAAGCTCGCGGTTGAGGAGCGGAGGACCAAAGTGTTTAGGTCCTTCTCGTCCTCCACTTTGAACTCTATTTTCTGGTCGCCCTTGGACTCCCAAGTTCTTATGTCTACGAACTTGTACCCGCACTCCGAGCACTTGCCCACCACCATTATTACTGGGCCTATCATCGGCATGTCGTAAGAGTATATGCTCACCTTCATGCTCTCCTTGCCGCACACCGGGCACTTGACCACTTCCTCCCTCAACAGCTTCACGCTAGCGCCCTCGGGGAGCTCCAACCCGTCCAACCCCAGCCGGGCGACCCATGGGAGGTATTGAGTGGAGGGCGGTGCCCTTATTTTTCGCTCCCGCTTGGGGCCCTCGGGGAGGAAGAGTGAAGGTCCCCAAGGAGATAGTTAGGTACTGTCCGCGCTGTAAGACCCACACGCCCCACGCGGTGAGCTTGTACAAGCACGGCAAGAGGAGGGCGCTGGCCCAAGGAGAGAGGAGGTACAGGAGGAAGCAAGAGGGTTACGGCTCCCAGAGGAAGCCGGAGCAGAAGAGGTTCGCCAAGGTCACCAAGAACCAAGTGGTAAAGCTGAGGTGCAAGAACTGCGGCTACACGCTGATGTACAACTTCGGGAGGCTCAAGAAGCTGGAGCTCGTCTGAGCGGGCACAGCGGGTCCCCCTCGAACCCTGCCCCGGAGGCCAGCGCCCTCGCGAAGCACCCTCCCATGCAGTTCTTGTAGTAGGGGCACTCGCACCCTCCGGGAGGGGGCGAGGAGACCCTCCTCACCAACGGGTGCCTCAAGTACTCTTCCCACACCTCTTCCAACGGCCTCCCCTTGACGTCGTTTATCTTGAAGTCTAACACGTCGCAGAGCATGGTCCACCCGTCGGGGCCTATGTCCATGCCCGACGCCTTCCTACAGTTCCCCGCGCTCACCCTCTTGCTCTTAACTACGTACTTCGCCCAAGGCGCGCACCACACGCTCCCCCTCATCTCGTTTTCTTCCAACGCTTCCTCAAACAACTTCAACGCGGCTACGAACTCGTCGCGACCCACGTATACTCCGTTCTTGAGGGCGTTCCCGAAGGGCATTATGGGAATTATGGCTACGTGCGAAGCCCCCAGAGCCCTCGCCGTCCTCACGAACTCGCCCACCTTGGAGTAGTTGTGTTTCCCCACCGCCATGACGAGCGCGAACTCGGCCCCGGCCTCCCTCAAGTTGTTTATCCCCCTCAAGGTGGCCTCCCAAGTGCCCTTGCCCCTCAAGAACTCGTGGGACTCCTTGTCGCCGTCCAAGGAGACGTAAGCGAAGATCCCGTTCTCGGCCATGTACCGGGCCCTCTCCTTGGTTACGAACATCCCGTTGGTCACTAAGCTGACGTCCGCCCCCCTCTGGGACAAGTCCGCTAGGACTTCGAGGACCCAAGGCTTGAAGAAGAGCAGCTCCCCTCCGCTGAAGTTAGTCCACTCCAGCCCCAAGTCCAACGCCTCCCTCATTACCCTCTCGACCTCCTCCCTCCCCACTTCCGGCCCCCACTTGGAGGGGTCTAGGAACCTCTTGGCGTAGCAGTGCTTGCAGTCCAAGTTGCACTTCCCGGTCAAGATCCATATTATGCTCCTCAGCTTCATTTCCGCTCCTTGTGACGGCGTCCGGAGGAGGATTAATGAAGCGGGGACAACACGCTTCTAACCTTCCCCCGGCGCCGCGCAGCCCGGGTCCGAGATTTTGGAATACGACGCCGTCGTAGTGGGCGCGGGGACCACCGGGCTGGTGGCCGCCAAGTTCCTAGCCGAGGCCGGCTACAAGGTCCTAGTGGTGGAGCTCAAGGCCGAGGAGGAGGTGGGCACCAAGGTCTGCGGGGACGCGATAAGCAAGGAGTACTTCGAGAAGATTCCCATAGGCAACCCCCCGGAGGAGGCGGTGGACGGGAACATAGTGGGGGCCAAGATATACTCCCCGGACGAGGAGACCGTGTGGACCGTCCCCGGAGAGGGCTACATGCTCAACAGGAAGAAGTTCGGAGAGTGGTTGTATAACATGGCTAAGGAGGCGGGCGCGGAGTTCTCCTTCAAGACCCGCGCTCTAGGCCCCGTGGTGAAGGACAACAAAGTCGTCGGCTTGACCGTTCGCAAGGACGGCAAGGTGGAGACTGTGAGGGCGAGGCTCGTGGTGGACGCCAGCGGGGTCGCCTACGTAGTGAGGAGGGCCTTACCGAAGAGCTGGCCCGTGGCCGAGCCCTTGGACCCCAAGGACACCGCCGTGGCTTACAGAGAGATAAGGAGGATAACGACCCCCTTAGAGGACGACAAGTACATAAGGATATACGTCGGCCAGCAGAAGGCCCCGGGAGGCTACTGGTGGCTCTTCCCCTACCGCGGGGGAGCTAGGGTCAACTTGGGCCTAGGGGTACAAGGCGGGGTGGGCCACAAGGACCCCATGTGGTACTTCCACGAGTACTTGGCCCCCAGGTTCCCCGGCGAGGTGGAGCACGCCGGCGGAGGCGTTGTGCCCACGAGGAGGCCCTTGGACACCATGGTCGCCCACGGCTTCGCGACGGCCGGCGACGCGGCGTACCAAGTGAACCCCATCCACGGCGGCGGCATAGGCTCCGGCATGCTGGGGGCCTACTTGCTGGCCAAGACCGCAGTGAAGGCCCTTGAGGAGGAGCCCACAGTCGAGAACTTGTGGAAGTACAACAAGGACTTCATGGACGCTTACGGCGCGAAGCAAGCTGCCTTGGACGTCTTCCGCGTCTTCCTCCAGTCCTTGACTGACGACGAGATAAACTACGGGATGAAAAACAGAATAATAAAGGAGGAGGACTTGCTCAAGGCCTCCCTGGAGGGGGACTTGAGGGTCTCCGCGCTGGACAAGCTGGGCAGGGTGATAAGGGCCCTCGGGAAGCCTTCCTTGCTCCCCAAGCTCAAGACCGTGGCGGAGTACATGAAGGAGGTCAAGCAGCTCTACAAGGACTACCCGGAGACCCCGGAGGGCTTCGAGGAGTGGAGGGAAAGGGTCTCGGAGACCTTCGAGCGCTATAGGAAGGAGCTGAGCAAGTAGCGCGCCAACTCCTTGGCCCCCTCCGGGTAGGAGGGCTTGAGCACGCCCTTAGCCCTCTCGACCGCCTCCCTCAACCCTTTCAAGTCACTCAAAACGGCCCCTATCTTCCTAGCGTAGGGGACCGCGTTCTCCGGCGATGCCCCCCTCTTCAAGTGAGGGTTGATGACTAATACCGTGGGCTTCCCGTAGGCGAGCGCAGCCACGGCGGCCGTGGAGCCCGGGAACGTGGTCACCACCGCCGAGGCCCCCGCGAGCCACTTGTGGAACTCGAAGGAGAAGGAGAAGGCCTCCCTAACCTTCCCCTCGTACTTCTCCGGCGGCACCTTGCCGGTCTGGAGGACCGCCCGCTCCCCGAAGGCTTGGGCAGCAGCGTCGAAGAGCTCCTCGTAACCCAAGCTGCCGGCCGTCACTAAGACGTAGCCGCCGTCGTAGGGGTCGTAAAGCCTCGGCTCGTGGACGGGGCCGAACACCTTGGACCTCTTCGGGTACGCGGCTTTCTGCTCCTCCCAGTGCAAGGCGTTCAAGTCCGAGAACGCGGAGGCGAGCTTGGCGGCTCTGGTGGGCTTGACTACGGCGTCTATAACTTCTACGTTGACCACCTTGGCCCCCTTGAGCTTCTGCGTTATGCCGGGGACCAGGGCGAAGTTGCTCCCGTTTAAGATTACTACGTCATACTTCTTTATCTTTAATGAGTCTATCAAGGCCTTGAGGAGCCTCCTCAAAGAGGGGCGGGCCTCGCCCACCGGCACCGGCTGTTCGGTCGAGATGACCTCTTCCGCCACCCCCCGGAACCTCCCCTCCGTCCCCTTGACCGTTAGGACGTCCGGAGGGGAGCCGAGCTCCTTGAGCCAGTAAGCTATCGCGAACGCTTGGCCCGCGTGCCCCCCGAAGCCCCCCACCACGAGGGCCTTCAAAACCGAACACCCTTCACTCGTGGAGGTATATCAAGTTCAAGGTGTCCTCCTCCACCCCGTCCACCTTGGCGTAGCCCTTCCTAATCAGCTGTACCCAGCCCTCCAACTTGAGGGCTTCTGGCTCCACCAAGGCAAAGGACTTCCTCTCCCCGGGCCTCCAGACTATAGCCCCCTTGGGGTCCTTGACCCACTGGACTATGTCGTAGCCCTTCTCCTTGTCCAGTTCCTTGCTCTCGAACTCGAGTAAGTAGACGCCCTCGTCCTCGTCAAAGCCCTTGTACTTGAAGTTGGCCAACTCCATGAGCCTCAGCCCGCCTCTCCTCTTCGCCCTCCTCAAGTCGGCCCTCTCCAAGTAGACCACCTCCCCGGGCTCCACCGAGTACTTCCTAGACCCCAAGCCCTCCGTCGGGTGCCACGGGAGCTCCGCCTCCAAGGGCTCTGGGGCCAGCAGCTTGGCCGGCGCGGGGTCCTCCACTGCCATCACCCTGTAGGCCTTCTTGTCTATCACCTTCTTGTTCTCGGCTGCTAAATTTGCGAAGCTTATGCTCGCGTCGCTGCTCTTTATCCCGACGCTCAGCATGACTTCCCTTATCGCCTCCGGGGCGAAGCCCCTCCTCCTCAGCCCCCTTATGGTCGCTGCCCTGGGGTCGTCGCCCTTGAAGCCGGCCTCCCTCATCTTGCTCTTGGAGAGCACGAAGCCCTCGAGCTTGAGCCTCCCGAAGTGTATTACCGTAGGCATGGTCCATCCCAAGTGTTTGTACAAGAACTCTTGCTTCACCGTGTTCTGCCTGTGCTCCCTGGCCCTGAGCACGTGAGTTATGCCCATTAGGTAATCGTCCACCCCCGCGGCGAAGTTGTAGGTGGGCCACAAGACGTACTTGTCGCCCGTTAGCGGGTGGGGGTGTTTGGAGGTGTCTATTATCCTAAACGCCACCCAGTCCCTAACCGAGGGGTCCGGGTGCCTCAAGTCGGTCTTGACCCTTACCACCGCTTCGCCCTCGCCGAACTTGCCCTCTAGCACTTGGTCGAGCAGCTCCTCTTGCTCCTCCGGAGGCAAGTCTCTGTGGGGGCAAGGCTTGCCCTCGTCCCTGAGCTTCCTCCACTCCTCCGGGGGGCAAGTGCAGACGTAAGCCCCTCCCCTCCTCACGAGCTCCCTCAAGAGCCCGTAGTAAACCTCCATCCTCTGGGACTGGTAGTACTCCTCGTCCCACCCTATCCCCAACCAGCTCAAGTCCTCCTTTATGGCCTCGTAGGCCTCCGGCAAGGGCCTCTTGGTCCTCGGGTCCGTGTCCTCGAAGCGAAGGACGAACCTCCCCTCGTAGGCCTTGGCGTATTCGTAACTTATTATTGCGGGCCTCGCGTTCCCCAAGGTCATGTAGAAGTCGGGGTTGGGGGCGAAGCGGGTCTTGACCTTGCCCCTCTCCGCGTTGGGGAGAGGGGGCAAGCCCTTCCTAGTCTCCTTCTTCCTCTCCTCCAACGCTTCTGGGAACCTCTCCTTCAAGATCCTCTCTTGCTCCTCCAAGCTCATCCTGTTAACTTCTTCTACAACTTCCTTGATTATTGGTATTATCTCCTTAACCTTAGGGCGGAGCTCCGGGCTCTCCGCTAGGACCGCAGTGACCACCGGCTTGAGCTGGGCCTTGCCGCCGTGGAGGTAGGCGTTCCTCAAGGCGTGCTTGAGGGCCAGCTCCCTGACGTCCACTCTAATTTCCCTCTGAAGGGTCCCGGGGAGGTCCTAAAACTCCCTAAGCCCCTATACTTGTTGGGAGTCGACGAGGTCCTTCCCCCGATTACTAGCGCAGGGGTACCCCCTTCCTCTTCATCACTTCCTTCAAGGCCCTCCTCAAGTGCTCCGCGTCCACCGCCACGTTCCCGGTGGTGTCTTCTTGCGTTATGACTACCTTGCCGTTTAAGTAGACCTTAACCGTAGGTATGATGAACACCCTCTCCTCGCTCATAACCCTCGGAGCCATGGCCACGTCGACCTCTATTACCTTAACCTTGAAGTTCTCTAGGTACTCTACGAGCTTCTCCACCAGCCTCTTGCTGGCCGGCACCCACTCCGCGGTGAACACCACTACGCTTACCCCCTCCTTGATCTTCTCCTCGAACTCTTCGTAGCTGGTTATCAAGCAGCTCCCTAGTGCCTCACCCCAAAGTGACCGAAAAGGGCTTTTCTGACCCTTCTAAGAGAACCTTGCCCTCGCACTTAGAGAACACTTCGAAGTCGAAGTTCTTTAACCTCAAAACTATGAAGTACTTGCCGGTGTAGAGCGTAACCCCCTCCGGGGAGAACTTGAGCCTCCCGTCGTCGGTATAAACCTCGTGAATTTCGCACCTCCCCACGCCTACGTCCTCTCTGATCATCCAGCCTATGGAGATAACCGCGTCCTTGTTTAGGTGCACCACCCCGGGGTACATGGGGTCTAAGGGGTCCAAGGAATTCATCTTCTTCCCCTTCTCGCCCGTCGCCGTCCCGGGCTCGAGCTTCAAGGTCCCGGCGCAAGGGCTCTCCACGCCCTTGACGAGCACTTCGCCTTCGACTTCCAAGTCCAGCACGACCACGGGTTTGCCGTAGTCGTCGAAGGCCCAGAAGACCTTGACTATCCTCAACACGTTGACGGGCCCCCGACCGGCCTCGGCCAGCGGCGTCAGAGCTATCAAGGAAGCGAGGGCCGACGCTATCAATAGCAGCGAGATGAGCGCGAAGCCCTTCCTCGTCTTCGCTCACCGTGCGAGAAGGGACGTTCGAGATCCAAAAACGTTTTGCGGGAGAGAATCACTGGCGGAGCCTCTCCTCGAGCTCCGCCAACCTGTTCAACATCACCTTCCTCTCTATTCCGGCAACCATGTAGCGGGTCCTCACCACGGCGTCGGGGTTGACGCTTATGCTGTCTATTCCAGTCTTCACTAAGAACTCCACCAGCTCCGGGTAGACGCTGGGGCCTTGTCCGCATATGCTTACGGTCCTCCCGTACTTGTGGGCGGTCTTGATGAGCATCTCTATAGCCTTTAACACCGCCGGGTCCCTCTCGTCGAAGTAGCCCATCTTAGCTAGCAAGTCGCTGTCTCTGTCGGCGCCCAACACCAGCTGGGTGAGGTCGTTGCTGCCTATGCTGAAGCCGTCCACCAGCTGGGAGAACTGGTCCGCGAGGAGCACGACGCTCGGGACCTCTGCCATTATCCACACCTTGAAGTCCCTGCTCCTCTTCAGTCCCTCCTCTTCCATTATCTTCAGCACCTTCTCTACCTCCCAGGTGGTCCTCACGAACGGCAGCATCACCCAGACGTTCTTCAGCCCGTACTCCTCCCTCACCTTCTTTATCGCCCTTACCTCCAAGCGGAAGGCGGGCTCGTACTTGGGATGGATGTACCTAGACACGCCCCTCCAGCCCAACATCGGGTTCCTCTCTTCGGGCTCGAACTCCTCCCCTCCCTTCAGCCCCCTGTACTCGTTGCTCTTGAAGTCGCTGAACCTAACCACTACGGGCCTCGGGTATATGGCGGAGGCGACCTTCGCTATGCCGTCGGCCAGCTTGTTTATGAAGAAGGTCTCCTTGCCTTCCTTTATTAGGTAGAGCGGGTGGTAGCCTATCCAGTCCGTTATTATGAACTCGATCCTCATGAGTCCTATCCCGTCGAACGGCAAGTCCTTGTAGCGGTCGATGGCGTTGGGCTCGCCCAAGTTCATGTAGATCTTGGTCCCGGTGGGCGGGTAGAGGAAGCGCAGCTCCTCCTTAGGTATGCCGAAGCCCGCGGCCTCGGCCTTCTCCTCCTTCTTCTCCGCGCCCAACTTCACCTTGCCCTTGTAAACTACTCCCCTATAACCGTCCACAGTCACCACGGTGCCGCTCTGGATCTTCTTGGTAGCCTCCTTGGTGCCCACCACGGCCGGTATGCCCAGCTCCCTAGATACTATAGCCGCGTGGGAGGTCATGCCCCCTTCGTCGGTTACTATTGCGGACGCCTTCCTCATCAAGGGTACCCAGTCGGGGTCGGTCATCTTAGTTACCAGCACGTCGCCCTCGTTGAACTTGTCAGCGTCCTTCTTGGGGTCGAACAAAACCTTAGCGGTGCCTATCCCTATCCCGGGGGAGGCCGGAAGACCTCGGACGAGGACCTCGGCCTCCACGTGCTCGACCTCCTCTTCCTCTTCTTCGGGCCTCACCTTTACCTCTTCCCTTGCGGACCAGACCGTCTCCGGCCTAGCTTGCAACATGAACACGTTCTTGGGGAACTCCATTTCCTTGTCTATAGCCCACTCTATGTCCATAGGCCTCCCGTAGTGTTCTTCTACCTTGACGCCCATCTTCGCCAACGCGAAGATCTCCCTGTCGTTTAGGGAGGGGGCCTCCGCCTTCTCGGGCGGCAGCGGGACCTCCTTGGTGCCTCCCTTCTCGGGGTCGAATACTATGGCGATTTCCTTCTTAGCTATGTGCTTCTCCAAGATCATCCTCTTCAAATCTTCCTCGCTCACCTCAGTGGGGTCCTTGTCTATAAGCTCCTTAACGACCCTCTTGTCCACTATGAAGGTGTCCGGAGTGACCTTGCCTCCCACCACGGCCTCGCCCAGGCCCCACGAGCTCTCGATAGTGATCTTGTCGCGGTCACCGTTCCTCACGTCCAAAGTAAACATCACTCCGGCCTTGTCCGCGTTGACCATCTTCTGGACCACGGTCGCCATAGCCACGTTCTCGTGAGGGATGCCCTTGCTAACCCTGTACGCTATCGCCCTGGCGTTGAAGAGGGAGGCCCAGCACTTCTTGACGTGCTCCACCACGGAGTCCTCGCCTATCACGTTCAAGTAGGTGTCTTGCTGCCCCGCGAAGGAGGCGTCGGGCAAGTCCTCCGCGGTGGCGGAGGACCTCACGGCCACCCTGAGCTTATCGGGCTCCACGCCCACCCTCTTAGCGAGCTCCCTGTAAGCCTTCCTTATCTCCTCTTCCATGTCCTTGGGCATGGGGGTTTCGATTATTAACTTCTTAATTTCTTCGGAGACCTTCTCCAGCTCCTTAACGTCGCTCACGTCCACGTCCGCGAGCATGGAGTTTATCTTGTCTAGGAGCCCAGTCTCCTTTATAAACCTCCTATAAGCGTTGGCGGAGACCACGAAGCCGGGAGGGACCGGTATGCCGGCGTGTACGAGCTCGCCGAGGTTGGCGCCCTTGCCCCCGGCCAAGGGCAAGTCGTCCTTAGTAATTTCTTCGAACCACAATACTACTTTGTTGACCTTGTCCTCGCTCAAGGCGCGCCCCTTCCCGCCCTACCGCCCCTCCTTTTTTAGGGTTCATGCATGCTAATACTGTATATACCCGAGGTGTACGGCCGTGGAGGTCCACTCGCCAGTGGGCTTCGACGAGAAGCTGCCATTGAGGTGTCTGCTAGAGGTGGAGAAGGACCTTGGGGACGTCAAGAGGTTTATAGCCTACGTGCCGGAGCCCAGCGACCCGAAGGCCGAAAGGGCCCTTTCTAACTTGAAGGATTTGATAGTTAATTATGGAAAGGAGTTCGAGGTGATTTACCTCTCCGCGGACCCGGGGGACCTGTTTCAGAACGTCTCCAAGGTTTCAGCTATGCTTAGCAGGTCGCTGAGGCTAGAGGACGTGGCGGTTTGTTTGAACGCCGGCATGAGGCACGTGTTGGTTGCTATGGTACTAGCCGTAATGACCGTCGACACCAAAGACTGGGGGAGGGTTTTCGTCTACTTGGGCTCCGAGGGGGACCCCACAAAGCGAGCGTTGTTGAACTTGGCTTCAGTCATAGAGGGACTTCGGCCCCTATGCGAGAAGGGAGACTTGGAGAGGGCGATCTACGCGGTCGTGAGTAAGGGGCCCATGAAAAAGGCAGACATATTAAAGAAACTGAGGGAGATGGGTTACGACCGGTCTAAGCAGCGCGTTTACGAAGTTATCAACCGAATGGTGGAGGCGGGCTCCCTCGAAGTGATAAAGCGAGACGGCAAGGAGCTCGTGGCGCTGAAGGGTTATAAGGAGAGGGAGTAGCACGCGAAGAAGTCGCCAACGGAGCACACCTCCTCCCCGACCGACCCGAGCTCCTCCCTAGATAGGAAGCGCGCGTACTTGAAGATCGGATGCCCCCTCCTCCCCTTCTCTTCGTAGGACTTGACCAGCTCGCTCTCCTTGAGCAGCGCGCAGACGACCACCCTCTTCCCCACCCTCTTAGCCTCCTTCAACGACCTCTCCTTGTCTTGTACGAAGCAGAGCGAGGTGACGAAGGCTACCGTATCGAAGGAGGAGCTCCGGAAGGGGAGGGCTTCGGCGACCCCTAAGACGGCCTCCGCGCCCTTCCCCTTCGCTAACCTCAACGCCCCCAAGGCCGGGTCCAAGGCGACGCAGCCCAGGGGCGCCGAGAAGGCCCCCGTGCCGGCGCCTACCTCTAAGCACCTCCCCTTCACCGCCCTCCTAACGCACTCGAGCTCCTCCCGGTAGAGCCCTTCGTTCTCTTTGTACCAAGAGTCGTACTCCTCCGCGAGCCTCGAGAAGGCCTCGAAGCTCATTGGGCCACACCGCACGTGTTCCCTATCCCGGCCACTATCGCGGTAGCGCCCTTGGGCAGCTCCTTCACCCTTTCTATTACTTTCTGGACCACGAGGTCCACCGCTTTGGCCACCTTCTCCGGCATGTCAGTTATTGCCTCCTCCGCACTCATCTTAATTACTATGGCCTCCAAGGGAATGCCGTACTTGGTGGCCGCCCTCTCTATGGCTATCTTCTCCGGCCCGGGGTCCCCTATGGCCGCGCCGGAGCCCTCCGCTATCTGGCCGGTCTCCTCTCCCTCCAACTTTAACGCCGCGTCGACCGTCAAGATGAGGTCCACCTTCCCCCGGAGCTCCTCCACGACCCTTTGGACGGCCTCGCCCGGGGAGCCGACCGTGGCCCCGGGCCCCTCGGCCTTTATCACTATTACCCTCCTGCCTTCAATGTCCACCTCGCCCGCGACCGTGTCCTTGGCGGGCCTCCACAGCCTCTTCTTATTGATAAGTAACCTAAATGCCACCAGCGGGCCCGCCCCGTCGCCCACGGGTCTGCAGTTCTTGAAGGTGTCCAAGGCATCCCTCAAAGTCTTGCTCATCTTACTTATCATGGGCATCAACATCCATAGTTGCATCATCAGGAAGAAGTTGTTAGTCTTTAAGGACGTAAGCAAGTAGTGTCTCACGATCTTGTATATCGTGTTCAAGCTGTTGGTTATTTCGAGCATTACCATGGCGTTGTGCTTGTGGGCCCTCGGGACGTCCTCCGGCAGGCTTGAGGATAACAGCCTCTCCCACCTCTCTTGACCAGTTCTAATTATGTGGGCCATCCTCTTGGTTATGTCAGTGGGCTCTATGTCTACCGGACTTATGTGGAAGAACTCCTTTATTCTCCTTACTATCTCATCAGCGTTCTTAACGTTTAACTTCTTCAAGACCTCTAGGGTCTCCTTCTCGCTCTCCTCCGCGTACCCCTTTATCTCTTCCATTTTCACCCTTATGTTCTTGGCCCATATGTACATCCTGAGGCGGGCGTCGGCGCCGGTGAAGGCCATGAGTAAGAACGCCATAAACATCAGCTGCGTTATCACGTCCAATACGTTTGAGGGTTCTTGCAACGCCGAGCCCGGTTACGGCAGAAGGCCTCGCTTATTAATCTGAGGCGCACTTGGAGGCGAGCTCCCTCAAGCCCTCCTCCAACATATCCTTAACTTTCTCCACGTTGATCTCGAAGGAGGCCGCCAGGTCCCAGAGGCCCTTCCCTTGCACCAAGAAGCCGAAGGCCGCTGCGCCCAGCTCTTCGGGAAGCTCCCAAACGCCGTTGAGGGCGCAGCAGTAGAGCGCCGAGAAGGCGCTCTCCGCCCCTATCTTCCCTTCTAAGAACTTCTCCAATAACGTCCTTTCGCACTCAATGCCCAAAGGCTCCGGGGAGGAGTGCTTGAGCATTTTGAAAGCCTTCTTAACGTCCACGTCCCGATAGACCCCGTGGGCGGAGAGCAAGAAGGAGCGGGAGAAGGCCTTAGCGGCCAGCTCCACCGCTTCCCCTCCCTTAGCGACGGCCACGTTCTTCTCTCCCGTTACCTTGTTGTACCTAGGGGAGAGGTATATCACCTTGTAGCCGTTCTTGAGCCAGAAGTCGAGCACCTCGTGGTTTGAGAAGATCGCCCCGGTAACCTCGGCCTCCAACGCCTTTAACAAGGAGCTCCCTATGCCCCTCCTCTGGAGCTCCGGGACCACGGCTATCCTCACCACCCGCCTCGCCGGGGTGGGGAGGAAGCGGGAGAGCAGCCTGCTCAACGCCGCGCCCTTGGCGGGGGACCAAGGGTCTTCCGGGGGCTCCTCGTCCACCGTAAAGGCCACCCCCACCGGCCCCTCGCTCCCCGGGTACTCCCACAGCTTCCCCTTGGGGTGTTCCAACACCAGCTCCAAGTCTGAGGGCTCCCAGCGGTAGTGGGCGTAGGAGAGCAAGGCCGCGTAGGGCCTAGCCCCCGCGGGCTCCGTCAGCTCCTCCCTGTCCACCTCTCTAGGCCCCCCAGAGGGCTCCGAGGGCGAGGGCTCGGCGTCCAAGTGGAAGGCCTCGTACAGCCACCTCTCCACCGGGTCCCCCGGAGGGTACCTAACGGGCTCCTTCAGCTCCACCACAATTACGTTCTTGAGCTTGTCTAACAACGTCTTAGTGAGGGCCCTCCCGGACCCCTCGTAGCCGTGGACCGTGGTGGCCATTACGACCTTCCAAGAGCGGTTGATTATTCTCCGGACAGCAGCAACGCCGACGGCCGCGGCCTCGTCCACCAAGACGGCCCCTCCCTTGCCCCCGGCCTTGGGGGGCGGGACCCACTCCACCCTCCACCCGGGCCCTACCAAGCGCCAGCCCTCTTCGGACTCCTCCTTCTTGAAGCGGGCCCTCCTCTCGCTCATCTGTTGCTCGAACATCTTCAAGAAGCTGTGCATCTCCGGGGAGGGGGAGGTCACCTCCACCCTCCTAACCCCGAAGTCCAAGACCAGCGCGGCCGCCACGGCGCCCAGGAGGGCGCTCTTCCCCCTCCCCCTGTCCCCCAATATCGCCATTACCCTCCCGGTGCCCACTACGAAGCCGTTCAGCTTCTTCAAGGCCGCCCTCTGTTCCCTCGTAAGCCCCTTGGGGGGCTCCCACTTGGGGCAAGGGCCCCTTTCCTCGTAGGCCTCCAAGGCCCGCTCTAGGTAAACGCCGAAGAGGCCGGTTCCCCCTCTCGAGGAGTACACCTCTTTCAGCTCCCTCTCCTTTATGACGGCTATTGTCCCGCCGGCCTTGACCGTTTCCATGACGGCCGGGAAGGCGTTGGCCGGAACTGGGCCGCGGAGGTCTATGACCGCGTGGTCCCACTCGGTACCCAAGACCTTTCTGTAGGCGTTAGGGGGGAGCCTCCTCCAAGGGTACTCCGGCCTGGACTCAGAAACGAAGAGGACCCTCCCCTTCAAGCGGGCCAAAAGGCTGTCGTTCGCGAGGACCAGCCTCCTCCAGTAACACTTCAAATCAAACGGGCCCTAAAGGGCGGTCCCGGAAGGCTTTTCTACTCAGCGGCCGCCTCCTCCAGCTCCAGCTCTATTAGCCTGGCGTCCACCGCCTCCCTGAGCTCCGACTCGCACCAAGCGCTGCTCATCTTCTTTATCTCGTCCTTTATCTTCTCTAAGACCTCCTCTACGCTGTCCCCTTGCACTTGGGCTCCGGAGAGGGGCTCGACGGCTATGTAGTACTCGCCGCTCTCGTCCTTCTCCTTATAAATTACTACTCCAACCTTTACCTTCGCCACGCTCTCGCCCGGCCCAAGGGCTACTCGCTCCTTAAAGGTTGAAACGTAGGGAAAGGTTCAGCGACCTCGGGAGGTGGAATTAGGTTGCTTAAGCACTTTCTCGTCCTAACCCTCTTGACCTCCGCCGCGTCCGCGCCCTTTCCCGACTGGGGCGACTCCGTGCTCTTGACGGTGGCCATAACTTCCCTCCTCTTGGGCGTAGCCCTCAACAGTTTTGTTTTGACAGCACTACCCTTGATCGCTTTAGCAGCTGAAGGCCTCTTGACCTACTTCGGGGCCCCCGAGGAGGTCAGGGCTTTAGCTGCCGGGGCCCTCGTGGCGGCGGAGGCGCTCTACCTCTTCCGCTAAAGCCCGATGAGGATCCGAACCACCGGGCAGAGCGGTGACGAGGGCGCTCTGTCCCGAGGGCCGATGAGGCGTGAATGGCCGCTGGGGAAGGGTGACCGGAAACCCCGGCGCTGAGGCAAAACTTATAAAGAGAGTTTTGTTCCAGCTGCCGGAGCCTCGCGGGGGTGCCCGAGCCTGGCCAAAGGGGTCGGGCTCAGGACCCGATGGCGTAGGCCTGCGTGGGTTCAAATCCCACCCCCCGCACCAACCCTCTCGCTCACCTCATCGCCCTAGAACGGGTATCTATTCTCACCACGCCCAGAAGGCCAGCGCACTCAAAACGCTCCGGCCCGAACGGTTACGAGGCCGGGGAGCGTGTACGACTACCTCGTCAAGGAGGGGAAAAGGGTCTACGCGGTCTCTCTGGAGGACGGCCGCCCAAAAGTGGTAAACGTTGAGAGCGAGGAGGCGGAGCTCGGTTACGAGTTCAGAGACGAAGGCGACTTCACGCACGTCGGAAAGGTAACGATAGTGAGGCCGGCGCTTTACGAAGTGGTAGAGACGGGCGAGAAGAAGTTCGTCGGCCGCGCCTTCTGGAAGCCCCACTTCCTCGGCCCTTACGTGTTGGTCCACGACCTCGAGTCCTCCTCGTTGTTGGCCGTGGACGTTGAGAAGGGTAAGGTGGAGACGCTGTTAGATGAAGTAGGGAAGGCGATGTTCTTCGATACTAATACTTGCTGCGGAGTCAAGGAGCTCCGCTTCGCGGTCAACGCTCAAGGGAGGGCGAAGTTGTACTCCTTCAACGAGGACGGGGACTTGAAGGAAGTCGCCTCCGTCCCCTTCCCGCTCAACGAGGCCCGGGACGAGGTGCTCACCGCTTGCCCGGAGCTCAACGCGTGCGTCTTACTAGGCTACGAAGGCACGTTGATAAGGGTGAAAGGCGTACTCCCCAGAATAATCTTGGGAGCTAAGGTGTTGCCCGATCAAAGGGTTATAGCGCTGGTCAAAGACGTCCACAGGGCTGCGATACCCGACACGGGTTCTTACGAAATAATTGAAATATCTAACGGTTCCAACTTGTTGAGCGTTCCTACCATAACGTTCCCGCCTTACGCGTACTACACGCTGAGCGACGCCGAACCGGAGGCTCTCTTGTTACACGAGACGCCGGAGGCGGGCGACGACGAGTCCACCTTTAGGGTGTACTCCAAGGGCGACCTATTCGTTTACAAAGAGGACGCCCGGCCCCTCCTCTCCGTAAGCGGCCCCACCCTCCCGGACGAGGCGGTGTTGAAGGGGGGCTTGCTCTACTACTTACACAAAGGCTCCTTAGTGGAAGTGGAGGTCAGTTCCTAAGCGCTTGGAGGATCCGGTCTACTCCCTCCAAGCGGTCCACCTTGGCCGCCGCCACGGCCCTCCCGTCCTCGTAAACTATTGCTAATGGGAGGTCGTTCGGGGTAACTCCCAAGACCAGCATAGTGCTTAGGGAGCGGACGTCCGTACAGTTGTTCGGGTAAGCCTCGCAGCCCAGCTCCACCACCGTAACGTTGTTCGCCTCGGCGTGTTTGAGCAAGGAGTCCAAGTACGGGCTCTGGTGGGACTTGTCGTACAAGTACAATAGGTACTTGCCCTCCTTGGGGGGCCTCCAAGCGTGCGACATCACTTGGTACCACTGGGCCAACAAGCTCGCGAGCGCCCGCGGCCCCAAGCCGGTGGGGTCGAAGGGCACCAAGAGCCCCCTGTAGCTTAGCAAGAGCAAGGGCACTTGGGAGACTCTGTACACTTGGAAGTTGACCAAGGCTTCCTTGTCCTTACACTGGGGGAAGCCTTCGCAGGTGAACACCTTGAACTCCACGGTTATGTTGAGCTTGTTCTCGACGATTGATTGCTTTAACAGCTCGACGGCTTGGGTCACGTTGTTGGCTACCTCCGGACAGACCGGACATTCCTTGGGAGAGGCGAGGAACAACATTATAGTGTACTTGTCGGACTCGGGGGTAAACAAGTACTTCTCCAAGTCCGATTTGCTTATAGCGACCCCTCCGCCCCCGCGGCCGAGCCAAGCGGGGACCAGCATCAAGATCGCGAAGAGCGCGGAGACGAGTACGTACAACTTCCTCTTCTTATCTCGTTCCTTCTTACCTCTGGCCAACTTTAATTCCCGAGGGGGCTGCGCAAGAGGGGTAAACTGCGGTTCGGGATGAGCGGAGGTAGCAAAGCTGAAAGTGATGAGCCCGCAACGAAGCGACCGACCTTAATTACCTCCCTAACCCGCTAAGCAAACGGATGTCCGACTTGGGCATCGATAGGGTTGCTAAGAAGTACGGCCTAGAGGTGGTGAGGGCAGAAAACGAGACCAAGCTGCTCGTGCCGACCTCCCCGTTCTTTATCGTCATAAGAGAAGGGAACCCCACGGTCGTTAGGCTGGGGGTGGACGAAGAGAGGCTGGCGGAAGTCATAGAGGAGATGCTGGAGGAGGGGGAGACCAAGGAGTCTGTAGAGGACGCCTTGGACGAGATGATAGATGAGACCATAAGGATGGCCTACTCCGTAATAAGCGAGTTAGAGAGGGAGGGGAGGGAGGTGAAGTCCGAACTGTTGAGCTCCGTTATGGACATCAAAGATTTACTCAGCGAACAGCTGGAGTACGCGGAGGAAGTGCTTTGAAGGTCTACGTCCTAAGGATAGGCCACCGCCCGGACAGGGACAAGAGGATAACAACCCACGTGGGCCTGGTCGCCCGCGCCTTCGGCGCCCACGGCTTCGTGCTCTCCCCGTGCGACGAGAAAGTTCTGGAGAAGCTGAGGGACGTGGAGGAGAGGTGGGGGAGGCTGTTAGAGGAGATAGCTTGTACGAACTCCCCCCTCAAGTACGTCAAGACTTGGGACGGCACGGTAGTACACCTAACCATGTACGGCCTCCCCGTGGACTCGGTAATTGACGAGATAAGGCAGAAGGACAAGATACTGGTGATCGTGGGGGCAGAAAAGGTCCCCAGGGAGTACTACGAGCTCGCGCACTACAACGTCGCGATAGGCAACCAGCCGCACTCCGAAGTGGCCGCCCTGGCGATATTCCTAGACAGGCTTTACGGGGGCGCGGAACTTTATAGGCAGCCCGTCGGCGGCAAGCTTAGGATAATTCCGACCGAAAAGGGGAAGAAGGTGGTCAAGGTTGGCGAAGAAGGACCCTCTGGAGGAGCTCCTGGAGTTCGTGCGGAGCGTGGCCGGGGAGGACGGGGTGAGGGTGTTCAAGGAGCTGATGAGGTACGAGGACATAAGCGAGGAGCAACTGACCGAGACCTTGGGGATGAAACCTAACGACGTAAGGAGGGCGCTCTACAAGCTGGAGAGGTACGGGCTGGTAAGGAACTACAAGATAAGGAACGAGAACGACGGGACGTACATATACTATTGGTATGTAGACCGGGAAACCCTCAACAGGAACTTGCTTAAGATAAAGAAGAGCGTCCTAGAAAAGTTGAAGAGGAGGCTGGAGAGCGAAGAAGACCAATACTTCTACTGCCCCGCGTGCGGGCTCCAGTTCTCCTACGAAGAGGCCATGGGCTACGACTTCACTTGTCCTAGATGCGGGGAGCCCCTAGAGCTGGCCGAGAGCAACCCTAGGAAGAAACTCCTCGAGAAGATAGTCAAGCGCCTCGAGGAGGAAATAAAGCATGAGGAGAGCGTTCTTTGACCTCTTCTCCGGGGCAGGGGGCTTCGCCTTAGGCTTTGAAATGGCCGGCTTTGAAGGGGTCTTGGGGGTGGACAACGACAAGGCGCCGGCGAGGAGCTACGCCGCCAACCACCCCAAGGCCTTAACGCTAGTGGAGGACGTGTCCAAGCTGAGCAGCAAGACCATAGAGAGGTTGGTAGGGGACGTGGACGTGGTAATAGGCTCTCCCCCGTGCGAGCCCTACACCGCCGCCAACCCCAAGAGGGAGAAGGACCCCTTGGACAGGCTGTACAAGGACCCGGTCGGGAGGCTGGTGCTCCACTTCATAAGGATAGTTGGCGACTTGAAGCCCAAAGTATTTGTAATGGAAAATGTGAAAGGGCTGATAGAGGGGCCCTTGAAGGACGCCTTGAGGAGGGAGTTCGCGAGGGTTGGGTACCCGAAGGTCTACTTCAACGTACTTAGGGCGGAGGACTACTGCGTCCCCTCTCACAGGGTCAGGGTCTTCGTCTCTAACGTACCGCTCAGGCCCCCGAAGTGCAACAAGGTAATAACCGTAGAGGAGGCGTTGAGGGGCTTGCCGCCGCCGAACTTCGAGTGGCCCCCGAACCACGAGCCGCCCCACGTGCCCAAGAGGCTCGAGAGGAGGGCGGCCAAGCTCAAGTGGGGGGAGGCGCTAATACATTACAGGGGCAGCGGAGGCAAGCTCTACCCTAACATGATAAAGCTCCACCCCAAGAAGCTCGCCCCCACGGTGCTCGGCAGCTCCCGCTTCTTCCACCCTTACGAGAACAGGCTGTTGACTGTTAGAGAGCAAGCGAGGTTGATGGGCTACCCGGACAACTTCATATTCTTGGGGGGTAAGGACAGCCAGTACAACCAAGTGGGCGAGTCCGTGCCACCCCCCTTGGCTAAGGCCATAGCTGAGGAAGCGCTCAAATTCCTTTGAGCGACCTAGCGACGGGAAACGCAGCCTTGAAAGGGTGTGACCCGTTTGAGTGGAAGAGGGCCTTGGAGGAGAAGAACTGGAAGTGCGAGCCAGAGAACCTCGAAGAAGCCTTGGAGGTCCAGAGGAAGGTAGCTGAGGTCGCGAAGGAGGTTTGGGGGCCCGTTACGGGCTGGAAGGTGGGCCTCACCGGGGAGGAGAGCAAGAGGAAGTTCGGCGGCGGGCCCATAACCGGGCCCCTCTTCCGAGACGGCCTCTTGGGCAACGGGAGCTCCGTGGAGCTGGCCAAGCTCAGCGACCCCTTAGCGGAGCCAGAGATATTCTTCTGCGACGGCTCCTTCTTTCTAGCAATAGAAATTCCGGACAACCGTTACGGCAAGCGGTGGGACGAGCTGAACTGGCTCATGCTGCTCGCCGACCTAGCTGCCTCCAACAAGGTGGTGGTCGGGAAGGAGGTAGAGTTGAGGGACGGCGAGGAGGTGAGGGTCAGCGGCCCCGGAGTGAACTTGGTGGGAAGGATAGACATGAAGAGGATAAACGCCAACGTAGAGTTGTTGAAGGACAAGGAAGGCTGCCTGCTCTTGGGGACTGTAGCAGATCCCTTCAAGCCCACGGCCGGGGAGTACGTGATGGAGTGTTGCGGGGGGAGAGCAACGGTCAAGTTCATTTAAACTTCTACGATACCCTTTGCGAATTCGGTTAATGTGTACTTAACAGAATATAGCGCGTCAAAGGACTCTAAGCTCAGACCCCCCTCGAGGTCCAGCCTGAAGCTCTTTCCGGCCTCCTTTAGGGAGCTCAAGGGATAGAAGCTCCAGCCGGAGTAGAGCACCTTCACCGCCACCCACGCGTCCGCGCCTCCCCTCTCTTCCCATTCCTTGAGTATTTCATACTGTCTCCTTTCCAAGTATATGTACTTCTTATCCTTCGTAGTCTTCACTTCTATCGCTACTGCCCTCCCCTTCTTCAACGCTACCAAGTCCGGGTACAAGTACCTCTTGGCCGCCGCCCCGGAGGCGGGGGCCCTCATCACGGCCCAGCCCATTTGGTAGAGCTTGCCCGCAAGCTCCCTCTCGAACGAAACCCTGGACCTCAAGGGGGGTTCCGGAAAGTTTTGGCGCTCCGGAGCTTATATCGCAAAAAGGAGAAGGCGCTTACTTCCCTCCCCTGACCCTCATTATTTTGTAAACTCCGGGCGGCATCACCCAGTACTCGACCTCCACGCCGGGCTCCAGACGGGACTTGAGCTCTTCCTCCTCGGGCAACGGGACCTCGAAGGTGTCGTAAGTCTCCATGTCCATCAGCTGGACGCTGTCGCCGGTGATGGCCAACACTTGGCCCACCCTCTTCTCAATTATGGGGACCTCAACCCTCGTGTCCACGGGGGCTACGAAGGTCTTCTTGGCACCGCTGATCAAGCTTATGGCGACCACGTGAGCCTTCGCGCTCCCGTGCTTACCGGTCTTGGCCTTGCTCATCTCAACTATCTTGCACGGCTCGCCGTCTATCATTATGAAGTTGCCCGGCTTGAGCTCTCCCAAGGTCGCGTAGGTCTTGGACACGCTCCCACCCGGTCACCGATCGGCGTAAGGAGCTAATATACGGTCGGAAGCGTGCAGAGGCTCGCCTAGCCTAAGAGGGACGTCAGCTCGATTATTACCCTGTCTATTTCCGACAAGGGGGCCTCCAAGTATTTCTTGACATTTATTTTGTTCCTCTTCGCCTCCTCTAACAGCCTAGAAACGAGCTCTATCTTCGTGACCAGCTCTTCCCCCAAGTCGTCCTTCATCCACCTCGCGCAGTCGAGCGCGGTCCTTATCTTCGGACAACGCGCGAAGAACAAGTACCAGTCCAACTTGAGCTTCAGCAAGGGATCGGGCCGGAAGTAGTACGGGACTGGGCCCACCAGCTCCTCGGAGACGTCGTCCTTCAACCACAAGACCCAACCCTCTATGGGTAAAGCGAGCTTCTTTATCATCATGAGGTCATCAAAGTTCTCTGCCTTGTTCGCCTCCACTTCCACGTCCTCGTCCCTCCTGGCCTCCTCTACGGGGGCGGCTAGGGCCTCCTTCAAGGCCGATAAGTACCTGCGCGCGGAGTCCGGCGGCAACAAGGCGGAGCGCTCGTCCCCTACGAGCCGGCCTTTGGAGAATAAGGCCGGACTCTCAAAGACCCTCGCGCCCAAGAGCTTGTACTCCACCCACTCCGGGGCCAAGGGTCTCCCGGGGAGAGGGGGGACCTCGTCCAGTTCCCCCACCCCGAGAGACCTCAATTCCTCGTTCAGCTTCTCTAACAAGTTTTTGTCCTTATTTACGAGCTCCAACATTATAGCGTATTCGCCCTCCAGCTCCAGCAGGGGTTCCTTGTTCTCCAACAACCCCTTAGTCAGCTTGACGAAAGCGTTGTTCTCGCTCGACCTCGTGTGGATTATTACCTTATTCTTAACCTTTCTAATCACCACCAAGGTCCCGTCGTGCTTTCGGAAGGCCCTCCTTACCTCGGGCACCCCGCCCAAGAGCTCGGTTACCTCATGAACGTTGGGGAACTTCGTGAAAGACCTATAAGCAATTATATCTGCTTTATTCTTAATTACGTATAAACCCCTCGCGGGTATTAGGTGTTTGGACTTCAAGAAGTCCTTCCAAGAGGTGACGTTGCGGGGGTAACTGATCACGTTGCCCTTCTGGGAGAGGACGTACTTGTAGTGGGCGAGCGCGAGGTCCTTCAAGGCTTCCTAGGGGCCCCGTCAAAGGCTCGGATATCAACTTTCGCTCAGAAGAGTCCGGCGACGTTCGGCGGTCGCGGGGTTTAAGACTTGGTCGTCGGAGGGGACGTAAAGCCCCTTCAAGAGGGCCGCGCCGCGGCGAAAGAAGGGGAGGGAGCGCTGGGGCGCTTGGACCTTTGGGAGACTTAAAGTGTGAGAAGCGTTCACATACTCTCCGGTCAGCAAGTACCGACCGGGAAGGAAAATGGACTTGAAGGCCCTAGTAGGCCTTCTGCTCTTACTGGCCGGCCTCGGAACCGTAGCGCTGTTCGCCGTCGGCGCGGCCCTCTGCTCGCTGGCCCCCGGGGCGGAGGAGGCTTGGAAGTACGTCGCCTCGAAGGGGATAAAGGTCGTGGACCACACGGAAGTGTTCAAGAAGTTTAACATAACAGAGTACGAGGGCTCTAAGACTTGTTTGAAGTGTCACGAGAAGGAGGTTAGGGACTTCGTCCACAGTTACCACTACAGGCTAATAAACACGGTTAACGACGTAGCGGGCAAGGGCAGCGTAGAGGTGGGGAGCAGGACGCTCTACAACGACTTCTGCGGCGCTATATTCTGGAACAAGACCGTGTCAGTCAACTTCATAGGCAAGGCAGTATTGAAGAAGACCCCTCCGGGGATGGAGAAGCTCAAGGGCAAGCTGATAGCCACCGGCTGCTCCATGTGTCACGGAGCCAGCTTGGGCATGATACCAAACATAAACCCCACTGAGAAAGACCTAGAGAACGTAGACTGCTTAGTTTGTCACTCAAACACGTACAAAGGCGGCGCTATAGGAATTAAGAAGGGGTTCAAGGAAGTAGTTAAAACTAAGGAAGGCTGGAGGTACGTCCCTAAGATATCGATAGAGGAGGCTGCGAAGATAGTAGCTAAGCCGTCCAAGGACGCTTGCTTAGCGTGCCACGCCTTCGCGGGCGGCGGGCCTCACTTCAAGAGGCCCAACATAAGTCCGGACCTCATGGGCAAGGTGTCGGAGGACTTCGACGTACACATGGCTAGGGGGCTTCAGTGCGTGGACTGCCACACGTTCGAGCGCCACAAGGTGGGCACAGAGGGGGTGGGGACTTGGTCTAGGGAGGCGAGGCCCGTCAGCTGTACGGACTGCCACCCCAAGAGGCACAAGGCCCCCTTGGTAGGCTTCATAATAGAGAACTTCCACAAGAAGGTCGCTTGTCAGACTTGCCACATATCGCACATAGCCCACGGCAAGTACCCGATAGACGTGGAGAGGGACTGGAGGCACATAGAGTTTAACGAGAAGCTGGGCAGGTGGGAGCCCAAGCTGGTATTGAAGAAGAACTTGAAGCCGGTGTATATGTGGTGGAACGGTGAGAAGAGGGAGGCCTACTTGTACCCCGACCCGGTGGAGGGCGAGGTAATAGTCTACGCAAGGCCCGTGGGAGACGAGAGCGACGGCAAGATCTACCCCTTCAGGGAGCACGTTGCCTACGTACCTTTCGACGAGAACAAGAAGATACCGATACCCATAAAGGTGGGGATAGTGTTCGCCTTAGGAGATATCAACAAGGCCGTGCAAGCGGGAGCGAAAGTTGCGAACCTAACCTTCACTGGGAAGTTCATCAAGATGGTTCGATACATGAACGTGGACCACGGGGTGGTCCCCGCGAGTAAGGCGTTGAAGTGCGTGGACTGCCACAGCCCGTGGAGCGCGCTGCCGCTGGAGGAGCTCGGCTACTGGTACCCGCCGATAATCTACTACGGCGCCCCCGTTATAGCCTTGATTGGCGTTGCGCTGTTGGCGCTCTCGCTTAGGAAGAAGTGAGCTTCATTATTTTTTATTTTCTTTTAAGTGGTCATTCCTTTGTTCCATTCTTGTTGCCTTTGAACGTATATCTTTCTATTCTCTTTTGAGACTTCACATTCTCTTTCCTCTTTTGGGTGTCTGGGAGTCCTGCGCTTTCTATCCTCTCTTGAGACTTCACAGTGTTAGAAGGTAAAGAGATAGAGATATTGAACGTTAGAGAATCTTTCTATCCTCTTTTGAGACTTCACAGGAAGTGGCGAACGAGGAGGAGGCCAAGAGACTGTGTGACTTTCTATCCTCTTTTGAGACTTCACTTGTGAACCCCGTTCTGGTGGTACAGGCCGAGAGCGAGGTCTTTCTATCCTCTTTTGAGACTTCACAACTTACGAACGGTGACTTAGGTACAACAGGAAGTCTAAGTCTACTTTCTATCCTCTTTTGAGAGTTCACAACACCACGAAGAAGTTATTGCGTAAAAAACATTACCGAAAGCTTTCTATCCTCTTTTGAGACTTCACCGAAGCCTTCCATATAAAGCCCCAAGGTCTTTCCCTTAAAAGAATTGCATTCTACTGCGAGTTTACAATTCCCCAAACTTTTCCCTTTATTCAAGAAATTTTTCCTCTGCCCTTCCCTCCACGATCTTCAGCGTTCCCATGAAAAGATATAAGGGGGTTTGAGAGAGTGAATAGTAATGGTGCGCTTTCGAATATAAGATGTTCCCATGTGGGCAAAGATGAGAAAGGAAATTAACAAATATAAAAGTTTGGTAATGAGTTATACAGAAGCATCAATGGGCGTCCCGTGCCCTATATTTCCGCCCGGGACCGCGGGCTGGGGAGAGAGTGGAAGTAAGGGAAGGCGACCTGGTTCTGATATACATAGACAAGAGGAGGAAGAAGTTAGTGAAAGCGATTAAAGGAAAGGTATTTGGGAGTGACTTAGGAGTGTTGAAGCTTGACGACGTAATTGGTAAGAGGTACGGCGAGAGCGTGGAGTTCAGCACGGGGGCTAGGGCTTATATCCTCAAGCCCACGCTGGAGGACGTACTCTTCTCATTTAAGAGAAGAACGCAAGTGATCTACCCGAAGGACTTGGGGTTGATGGCGATCAAGCTGGGGGCAGGCCCGGGGAAGAGGTGCTTGGAGGGCGGCTCCGGGTCGGGCTTCGTGGCAGCTACCTTGAGCTGGTTCGGCTGCGACGTGGCCTCCTTCGAGGTGAGGAAGGAACACTTGTACGTTGCCAAAAGGAACTTAGAGGAGGTCGGATTGAGGGTAACCTTCGTGAACGCTTCCATAGGGGAGGCCCCGGAGGTCTACGGCGAGGAGAGCTTCGACGCGGCGGCTGTGGACGTGGGAGACCCTTGGAAGTACGTGGACGGGGTGTGGAGGGCCCTCAAGGGCGGCGCCCCGGCGGCCTTCTGGCTGCCCACCTACAACCAGCTGGAGAAGCTGAAGGAGGCCTCGCGGGGCAAGTTCATTTGGATGGAGAGCCTCGAGGTCAACGAGAGGAGGCTCAAGGTCGAGAAGGGCGCCACCAGGCCCGAGCAGACGGGGATAACCTTCACGGGCTTCTGGGCCTTCCTTAGGAAGGTTTACTGATTCCCAGTTAAAAGCTTTCATCAGAAAGCCCAAGTTCTATTATATGAGATTTCTCCTCAAAGCTTTCACGTGGGACGTCAGAAAAGGTTCCCCTTCCTCAAGGACTTCTCACTTTCGGCTTTTCTCATCTAATGACAAAAGTGATTTGGTGTAAGTACTCCTCGGTGGGAGTCGCGCTTCCCAGGTGGGTTTGGGACGAGCTGAGGGCCACCGCGGGGGAAACAGTAGTCCACACTAGGGGCTGGGACTGGCAGCTCTTGCAGCCCCGCTACAAGGCTAGGCCCAGCGTGAGCGACCTCACCAGCCCGTGCCCCACGAAGAGGGACGTATACTTGAGGAAGGTGTTAGGAGTTAGGCTGGAGAGCGAGGCAATGAGCAAGGGAAGGGCCGTCCACGAGGCCTTCATGGCCCCGTTCAAAGGAGTCGAGCTGGAGACAGAGGACCCCCTCTTGAAGAGGGTTTACGAAGAGGCAAAGGTGAGGAAGGCCGCAGCCGAGGAGGAGGGGATACCCGTCGAGGTAGAGCCGGAGATACCCGGCCACTCGGTGGGCCTCTCTAGCGCCCTCAAGCCGGACTTCTTGGTGGGGTTCATACCGGTTGAAGTGGTTTACGGTAACGGCCTCGAAAGGAAGAAGCTAGCCGTTACCGGCTACGCCCTGGCCTTGGAGTCTTGGATAGGCCACCCGGTGGAGGTCGGAATAGTGGTGAGCGTTACCGACAAGAAGACTTACTGGAACGTGGTCAGGATACACGAGGGCTTGAGGAGGAGGTTCCTTGAAGTGAGGGACGAGGTGGCGAGGATCTTGGGCGAGAAGGAGGACCCGGGCGCGCCCGAGGAGTGCCCCAAGGCGTGTCCCTTCGCGGAGGTGTGTAAGAGGTGAACGTCTTCGTAATTTCCGAGCCAGGGAAGCTGTTCGTGAAGGACGGGGGACTGGCCTTCGCCAACTCTAAGGGGGAAGTCGCCTACTTGGCCAACTTGTACGACGTGATAATACTAGCGACCTCAAAGGTCTCTGTCACGGGCGCCGCCCTCAGGGCCATGGGGAGGCTCGGGGTGGACTTGGTGGTCTTGGAGTGGAACGGCAGGCCCTCGGGGAGGTTCTCCTCGCCCGTCCCCAACAAGAGCGCCCTCGCGCGCCTCAAGCAGTACGAAGTGGTCTTAAAGGGGGAAGGCTTGAAGTACGCAAAACCCATGATAGTTAGAAAGATAATAGAACAAGGCAGGACGTTGAGATACTTCGCCAAGACTAAGAGGATGAAGTGGCTCAGGGAGGCCAGTTACGAGCTGGAGAAGCTCTCCGCGGACGCCTCCTCCGCAGGCTCGCCGGAGGCGCTGAGGGCCGTGGAGGCGCAAGCGGCGAGGCTCTACTGGGGGCTGCTGTCCGAGGCCTTCCCGGAGTTCCCGGGGAGGGAGCACGAGGGCTGCGACCCGTACAACTCCGCCATAAACTACTCCTACGGGATCCTTTACTCTTACGCGTTCAAGGCCTTGAGCGTGACCGGCTTGGACCCCTACGCCGGCCTGTTCCACGCGATCAAGAGCGGGAGGGAAGCCTTGGTCTACGACTTCTCGGAGCAGTTCAAGCCGTTAGTAGATAGGCGCGCGTTGCCCTTAGCGCACGAGCTCGAGGTGGACGGCTGTTCACTCACTTACAGCTCCAGGAAGGCCTTAGGAGAGGAAATCAAGAAGCTCTTGGAGTCTTGCGACAAGACCTTGCTCGCCGAGGCGTGGAACTTGGCCAGCTCAATGAGGGAGGGGAGGGAGTACCTCCCGGGGTGGAAGGGGTGTACGTGATAGTTTCTTACGACATAAAGGACGATAGGAAGAGGCTTAAGGTAATGAAGCGGCTACTGGCCTTGGGGTTCTCTAGGCTCCAGAAGAGCGTTTACGTGAGGAGGGGCAGCAGGGGAGACGCCAAAGACGCTTTCAACGCAACAGTAAAGTACTTGGACGACGGAGATAAATTATTCATCATAGTTGTGAGCGACAAGGAGTTCAGGGAGGCGTGGGCCGTTGAAGGGAAGGTTGGTTAACGCTTACGCGCTCTGCCCGGCCTTCGCCTACTTCAAGTACCACTTCCCCGAGCCCCAGACCCCTTCCATGGAGCTGGGGAAGGAATTGGACGTGAGGGAGTTGGTTGAGAAGTTCGTGAGGCCGAAGTGCGAGGTGAGGTACCAAGTCCCGCTGAGGGGGAAGCTGGGCTCCGGAAGGGCCGACGCGGTGGTGCTCTGCGAGGGGCGACTGGAGGTGGTGGAGGCGAAGCTGGGCGGGGGGTTTAAGAGGCAACAGCTCGCCCAAGCGGCGTTCTACTGCTTGTTGGCGGAGGAGCAGTTCGGCCTCCCCTGCGAGGCCCTCTGGCTCTGCTCGCCCGAGGGGTGCGAGAGGAGGCCCTTCAGCTACTCCTTGAGGGAACACGTGAAGGGCTTGTTAGAAGCCTTGGAAAGGGACTTGGACGTCTTGCCTAGGGGTAGGCCTTCGAGGTACTGCAGCTACTGCAAGTACTCAAGCCTGTGTCCTTGGAGACCTCCTTAACTATCCCATAGACCTTAGGTAGCTCGCGCTCGATTTCCTTCTCCACGTCCTCCAAGGTCTTCCCCCTCTCCTCCAAGGCCCTCCTCACGTAGCCGCTGGGCTTCTGGGCGCTGTCGGCCCTTCTCGCCAAGGCCGCCGCGACGCTGTCGGCCAAGCTCAAGAAGCCCGCCAACACGAAGCCCTTTGCCAACGTGGGCAACTGGTTCCCGAGCGACCGGGCTTCCCCCTCTATCGACTCCAATTTCACCTTCAGCCCCTTCAACTCCTTCAGCTCCGGCATCAAGTTCCCGAGGAGGCCCACGTCCCCAAGAGGGGCGTTGAAGTGTTTACACTCCTCCAACATCCTCATGGCGTGGTGGTGCCTCAACACTGCGTAGAATATGGCCTCGTGCTCCAACCCGGCCCCCCTCAGTTGGGGCCCCAACTCCAACACCACTTGGGCCGAGAGCACCTCGTGACACTTGAAGGAAAGCTTGCCCTCGAGTTTAGAGTTCTTGAGTATTTCGTACCTTCTGAGCACGTCGTCGTTTGCCTTCCCGACGTCGTGCAACAGCGCCGCTATTACGAACTCGCCCACCAGCCCGTGTACCTCCAGCTCGTCCTCGAACAGCGCTAAGCCCGCGGCAGCCGTCCTAAGGCTGTGCTCACAGAGGCCCTCGAAGACCTCCTTCCCTCCCCTCACCTCGTAGAACGCCGGCGCGTCAACGCAAGTCAACTCTCATCCCCCACCCCTTTCTGTACTCGTCCGCTGGGACCTCCACGGCCAAGCTCAAGGCGCCGTACTTCTCGAGGAGCGTCGAGTAGGCTCTACACGAGGCCTTGGGGCTGTTCTTAGCCTTGACGAGCCTTTTGAGAAAGTTGCTGACGTCCCCTTCGCTCAAGGGCTCCTCGCCGCCGAACTTAACGGCCTTCACGCCGCTCACCTCCAAACCCCTCTTGAGCGCTCCCGCGAGCCAGCTCAAGGAGACCTCTAGCCTCTCCTCGCCCGCCCTGAGCTCTATTAGCGCGGAGTCCCTCACGAACGAGCAGAGCTCGTCCAGCAGCTCTTTTATGCCCTTTATGTTCGGCAAAGGCGTAGTTATTATTTTAGTAATCGTGCTCTTAGTTTGGTAAGGTTTGAAGTTACTCTCCAACGCGTTTATCAAGCTCAAGAAGGTCTTCCCGCTCTGCGTGTCGTCCAGTTCCCTCCACTCTATCCCACCTCCCTCCGCTACTTCCTTCACCGTCTTGAAGGCCTTCTCGGAGGCGTCGCCGTAAGGATCTCCCTTGGAGGGCGCGAGCACCGTTACCTTAGCTACGTCGCAGTCCCTAGACCTACAGAGCCTCCCGGCCCTCTGGGCCAGGGAGCTGACGGGCGCGGCCTCGGTTATCAGCCAAGTGGCGTCCACGTCGACTCCGGCCTCTATCACTTGGGTGCTGACCACGACCTTAGCTTTCTCTATCTTGTTCACAGAATTTTTCTTATCCTCCTCGCTCAGCCTCCCGTGGACCAGCACCAAGTCGCTGCCGAAGTAAGGCCTAAGGAGCTCGGCCGCCTTGATGGCCTCCTTAACGGTGTTGGCAACTATCAGCACCTTCCCAGAGGAGGCTTCGTCCTCTACCCTCTTCAACTCGCTTTGGAGGTAGTTCAGCAGCGTGACTCCCTCCGCCTCCGTCTCCCAGCGGACGTCCGAGGAGAAGTCGTTTACCCTCTTTATGTTTCTCAAGCCGCCGTAACAACCCTTACAGACCGCGACCACCTCGGCCTTGGGCTTCATTTTCTTAACTATCTTCTTCAGCTCGACCTCCGGCAAGGTCGCGGTGGCGACTAACACCTTGAACCTCAAGCCTTGGGAGAGGGCGCCGAGGGCCTCCAAGGAGGCGTGGAGGAAGTCCCTCCCGGCGCTCTCGCCCCCGCTCCAAGGTTCTGAGAGCAAGTGGGCCTCGTCGAACACCACCAAGGAAGAGAACAAATTGGCTCTGGGGTACTCGTAGTGGCCGTAGCTGTACTTCAACGCCCACCCGAGCTCCGCCGGGGGCAGCCTCAACAAGTTCAAGGACAAGTAGTCTACCGTCGAAACTACCCTCTTGCCCCCGAAGTAGGGACACTTGCCCTCCAGCTGAAGGCCGGACGCGTGACACGCCTCCCCGTACTCGCGGAGCAAGAAGTTATATTGAGATATTACCAAGCTCCTCAAAGGCATGGAATGGACGCTCCTCGGGAGCTTCAGCCGGTCTTGCATGTAGGGTACTCCCTTGCTCTTCCCGTAGCTGGTCGGGGCTACCATGACGACGTTGCTCTCCTCCAGAAGCCTTACCGCCTCTTCGTGAGCGGCCTTAGGCTTGAAAGGCACCTAGACCACCGCTTCTTTGGTTATTTTCTTTATCTTATTGACCAGCGCCCGGACGCGCGCGTCTTCCTCCTCAGCACACCTTCGGGCGCAGTCGTACAAGTGGACGGGGTTCTTCGAGGTCGCGTACAAGAACGCGTCGTTCATACAAGCGCAAGCGAGCTCCGGGCGCTGGCCCAGCGATCTCACTAGGTCCCTCACGAGGTCTCTTGTTAGGGAACACAACAGCTCGCTCGCGAGTATAGGCGTCACGGAGTACACCAGCGCCCTGTTGCCGCCCCCTACGGCCGCTATGGTGAGGACGTCGTTGGGGGCGTAGCAGTTCAAGTTTATCCTCCCCTCCTCCACCCCCTTCCGGAACTCGTTGGCGATTAGGAACTGTAACAACAGTTCTGAAGAACAAGGGAGCTTGTCCAACTTGTACTTGTTCAAGCTCAAGCCCTCCAGCAGTTCGTACCTAGAACGTATCCCCAAGGCCACCTCCGGCAGTTCTCTGAGCTCCTCCGGCAGCGGGGGGAGGAGCATCGTTGTAAAGTCTCCCACTTGTCCGAGAACGGAAAGCGCGAGCCCCAGCAGCGCCAAGGCCTCGCCCTTAGGGTCTTGTATCTCGCTCAGTTTCCTCTCATCCTTTGCTGCTAGGAAGCTCTTCACGTGCTTGAACATAGTAGCTTTCAAGATCGATAGGTGGGACGCGTTCGTACTCTCAAGCTCCGCGAGCTTCTTCGCCGCCCCCAGCAACCTCTCCTTGTTTGTTTGGAACCTCTCCTTGTAGTCGGGACCCAACACCTTAGGGAAGAAGTGTCTGTAATCGTTACCGAACAAGGGTATGGAAGCTTTCACTTTGTTCAAGTGCTGGTCAGCCTTGTTCGCGAGCTCCTCTATCGCTTCGTAGAAGCTTTCATCCTCTACCTCCAAGTAATCTACCCTGTACTCCTTTACTTCCAGCTCCTCGCTCAAGTACACCGCGAGCGCTTGGAAGTACCTACCTAACATGAATGGTGGGAGGAGATACACTCTCACGTTTCACCACCCTCGACGCAGTACTTGTTCAAACACCAGGCCTTCTTGATAACTAAGGAGTCCTCACACTTCCCCTTCACCCCTCTTGGAGGGGTGAGGAAGAACTGGTCCGAGAGGGGGCCGGCGGGAACCAAGTAGACGTCGTACTTCGGATCCCCGCCGCAGAAGGTCTCCCTGCCGGGCCTCCACATAACTATTGGGACCGCTTTGCCTAACTTCCTTACTACGGATCCCTTCCTAGCGTAGAAGCAGCTCTCCACCTCCTCCTCTTTGGTAACCTCTCCCACCTCTTTCTTCTTGGTACTGACGATACCTTCCTTAACGCCTATTCTCCTAATTGTAACCCTCTCCAAAGCGTCCATTACCTCCTCACCTTTCAAGTCCTTCCTTATCGCGCGGAGCTCGCCCACCAACTCCTTTTCGTCAAGCACGACCATCATCCAGAGCAGACCCTTGGGGGCGTAGGCTGAGGTTATAGCTTGTACGCCAAACATCCTGACTTTATTTATTTCATCTCCTTCGTGTACGTTGCCGGGATTCAAGTAAGGTGCTTGGAGCAGTCTGTTTATTTCAGATTTCAGCGCCACCCCCACGGGGCTCTCCGGGCTCAACGCGAAGGCCGCCCCCTTGGTAGCCTTGAAAACTGCATAAGCAGTGCTGCAAAGCCCCTCCTTCGACCTCTTTCGACCCCTCTTCGCGGCCTTTCCGGCCACCTTTATTGTCTCGCCCAAGCCCAAGGTTATAGCCAAGGCTTCCGCCAGCGCGCCTATCGCGGTGCTGGGGGGCGGCAGGGGAGGCGCCAGCTGGGCGGCGGAGCTCATAGGGTACCTAACGCTAAAGCCCCAAGCTAGCTCCAACTCAAAGAATAAACCCATCATGTTTTACTTTGCCCCCTTTAGCAGCTCCAAAGCTTTCTCGCCGGCCTTAGAGACCGCCTCCAAGTAGCTCCCGACCTTCTCAACGCTCACCGCGTCGCAGCCCTTGAGCTCCTCAACCCCTTCTTTGTCTTCCTTGTCTTTCTTATCTTCCTTGTCGAAGTAGAATACCCAAGCCTTTACACCCAAGCTACACAGCCTCTCCACAGTGTCCTTGACGTAGTCCTTGTCGTTACCGGGAGTGGCCTCGAAGGGGAGGGTAGTAACGACCGCTTGTAAGCTGTACACGTCCCAAACCGGGTTGAACCTAGTCCTCTTCGCGCCGAACAGCATGGTGCCTAAGAACCTCTTCAAGGCCACCACGGCCGCTTCCGCCCTCCTCAGCCTCTCCTCCGCCGGCAGCTCTCCCGGGGCCTTGCCCAAGTCGGCGTTCTCAGAGCTTAACTTCCCTATCTCGCTGACGTCCAAGCTGAAGTTGAAGTTGTACAAGGCGCTGCCCACCTCTACGTAGTAGAGTATCTGGCCCTCCTCTTGCTGTGCGCCGGCGAAGCGGACGTGTATCTCCGGCTCGGAGCCGAAGGCGCCCTCTCGCAAGCTGTCCAAGGTCGGCAACATGTAACCGACGCGGAACCTCGAGGTCCTCTTGACAGCTTTGTCGGTGAACAAGAAGCCTCCGACGTCCTCCACCACGCACTCCTCCACGATCTTCCTTTCGATGTCTATCTGGCTAACGTTCTTCGCCTTAACGTCTATGGAGTGGCCACACTGGGTTGCCATCTTACTGTCGTTGCTCTTTATGAAAACCTTCTGCTCGCAGCACTTGCAGACCGGTAGCCCCATCTCTTTAGCCACGTCAGCTAAGTGGGACTGGTAGGCGTGGGCCAAGCTCTCCCCGCTAATAGCTGGTACGTAAACTACCCTGAAGCCTTGGTTGGTCTTCAACACCACCGGCGCCTTCCTGTGCCTGGTTACGTTGCCCACGCTCTCGGCCATGTTTAACGCTTCCGCGTTCAAGAGTATGCGTCCGCTAACGCTAAGGCCCACGAACACGCCCATCACCCCAACGCGTTTATTGCGATTATCTTAAGCGTCAAAAACGCCTTCTTCTTACTCTTCTCATCCACAAAAGAGTGCTTGAGGTCGTCGACCTCCCTCATGGCGAGTTTGTAAAGGGCTTCAGCGTCGCAGCAGCACTCCTCCCCGACCTTCTTGCACTCGGCTGGACACTTGCCCTCGTAGCAGTACTGGGGCCTCCCTCCCTCGTCCTTGAGCTCGCCGAACTTTCTGACGAACCTCCGAACCTCTTCAACCTTATTACTAGTTATTATAGTCTTCAGAGTCCTCATTGCGTCGTACAAAGTGTTCAGAGCTACTTCCTCGTTAACCGCGTTGGCCAGCCTATCTATTATGTTGAACTGTCTGACCTCCTTGTCCGCGAAGTAAGAGAGCGCCCGGGGCAGCCAGTAGTACTCCTCGTTGCTGCGACGTCTCTCTTCACCCAAAGCTTTCGTTCCCGAAGAAACGTCGCCCCACCGAGCTAAATCTCTACATTGTATTTTGCCAGTAAACCCCGAGGCGACAGGCCGAGGGAGGGGGCCATAGGGAGTTGACCGGAGGAGTCAAGGGGGGCTAAAGTTTGAGGGCCCACGTCCCCTTGGGCTTCGACGCCACGCAGCCGATAACGTGCGTTTCTTCCCATTTAGGAGAAGTGACGGAAGTGGTAATTTACGTCCCGAAGGAGAGGTCGCCGAAGGCGGAGGAGGCCTTAAACGCTTTCCTCGCCTTCTTGAAGGGAGCAGGAAAGAGGTCCGAGGTAGTTTACTTAAACCCTTGCGACGGCGAGACGCTATTCCAAATGGTAATGAATATGGGAGATGATAACTTGATCTGTGGGGGCTCGGGGCTGAGGGTCCTCGGGCTCCAGCTCCTCTTGGCTTGTGTCTTGAGCCGCTCCCGGTGTAAGCTGTGGGCGGGCCACGAGGGAGGGGGACCTTGTCTGGACTTGAGGGTCCCCGACCCCTTCGAGAGCAAGCTGGAGGCCCGGGCCTACGCGGCGTTGGCCTTGAAGGGCGAGGCGAGTTTGGACGAGCTGAGCAAGGAACTCGGAGTTAACAAGAAGACCTTGTGGAGCGCCCTTGAGAGGTTGGAGAAAAACGGGTTGGTGGAAAAGCCTAAGAGGGGAATCTACCGGGCGAAGCCCCTCAGTTGAGCTCCGCCAGGTGGGCGTAGTACAAGGCCGTGTAGGCCAAGAACTCCGCCGCCACGGGGTCGGTCCTCAGCAAGCTGCCCACGTACTGGGAGTAGTTGTAAGCAATGAAGGAGGGAGTCCTACAGTAGCTCCTCCCCACGACCAAGGGCATCACCTCTTTGGCAACCACCGTGCTGTTCTGTATACTGCCCAAGGCGTCTGCAGAGTTCTCGAAGGCGAAGGATGAAAGCCCTATCACCTTGAAGAAGTTTCCGTCAAACATGGCCTTAGCCATCTCGTCGACGGAGTCCTCGATCTGGTTGGTTAGCGCGTTACCCGGGGGAACCACGCTCAAGGCGTACCTCGCAGCGGCCAGCCCGAGGGCGTAGGCCTCCCTCGCCAAGGCGTGCAAGTCCCTAATCGGAGGGGCGTAGGGCACTTGGGCGAGCTCCTCCACCGCGGAGGCCCAGAGCTCCACGCTCACTGCCCTCGCCTTGGCCCTAGCTAGCGTGGAAGCCACGGAGGATAGCGACTGGGGGGCGGTGAAGTTCGCGTGGGCCTCCAAGAACTTTATCATCTCTTTGAGCCTGAACTCCCTGTTGTACACGGCTGCGCAAGCTTCAGCGCTCCAGTAGTTGGCCCCGCAGCCGGAGGGCTCCAGCTCGGCGTACCTCTTCAACCCGTCCACTTCAGTCTTTATTACATCTTTTGCCTTATCTATTGAACTTACGTTGAGAAGCCTGTTATAGTAAATCGTGTAGGCGTTTATCAAGGCGGTGAAGGCGTAGCTCGCCGCGGCGTAGTAGTTGCCCTCCTCCGCCGCCCACCTAGCGAACTTCAAGTTCTTCGTTATTTCGGTGCTATTTATATTGTACTTTTTCATCAGCTCTACAGTCATATCGTAGAGCTTCTTGTAGTGGCTCTCGAACACGTTAAGCTTCTTCAGCTCCTCCGGAGGGTTGCAGACCTCCCCCAAGGCGGCCGTGACGTTCTGGTTGGTGAAGTACTTCGCCGCGTCTATTATGCTCTCCACGGTGATTACCTTGAGGCCCTTAACGGGCACCGCCTCGCCCACGGGCACCAAGAACGTGTCTATGCCGTAGCTCTTGACGGCCTTAGCCTTTACGTTTACTCCTCCAACCACCAACACTTCGCCGCCGAGGCCTATCATTCCGGTCATGGCCGGGTGGTTGACAGCCCTTAAGTTGAGTAAGCTCAAGAGGGTTAAGGTGGAGGCCAGCGCGCTCCCGCTGGGGCCAGCGGCCCTAAAGGTAATGTTGTAGCCCAAGTCCTCTAGGTAGTAGAGGTAGTCAAAGCTCGTTAGCGGCTTGCCGGCCACTATGGCCGCCGCTACTGCGGCCCCTCCCATAGAGCCTTGGAAGTCGTAGCCCAACAAGGCCCCTCCGACGTAGTACCTACCCTCCCCCGGCAGCGTCCGGACGCTCAAGTTCGAGAGCGCGCCGGAGGTAGAGCCCACCACCGCCGGGGCGTAGCCCCAGTAGCCCGCCGGGGGCGAGTAAGTCAAGGCGGGGTAGGCCAGCATTAAGGTTCCTAGTAGGAGCAGCGCTAAGCTAAGCCCCTCGCTCCTGCTCAAAGCCGCGTACCCAGCGGGCCCCCTCTTCGGCGTTAACAAAGATAATCTAATTCCGCGCTCTCGAGCTAGGGCCACAGTCGATGATCGGCGGCGAGCTCCTAATCATAATAGCGCTCGTCTCCGTGCTCTTGGCTTTCGGCTACGCCGGGCTGCTGGACTTGGTAACAATCTACATGGAGAGGAAGATGTGGGGTAAGATAATGCAGAGGTACGGGCCGACCCACGTGGGCTACGCGGGGCTGTTGCAGCTCATAGCTGACTTCTTGAAGTACTTGTCCAAAGAGCTGTTCGCCCCCAGGAGGCCCAACAAGCTCTTCTACTACGGCCTGCCGCTGCTGCTGATAGCCATAATATCCATACCGTTAGTGTTGATCCCGCTGGACTACGTGGCCCTCTCCGGCTTGGAGGGGCTGCTCAAGCTCGCCGGAATAAACGTTAACTTGAGCGACTACGCAGCCTCCAAGCTTTTGGACGAGCTGGCCCCCGGCGTGGGGCTCTTGGGCTACGTCGCGGTAGTGGCAGTAACCATGCCGTTGATGTACATGCTCTCCTGGAACCAAGCGAACAAGTACGGCGCCTTGGGCGCTTTCAGGACGGTGTTGCTACTCGTAACTTACGAGGTCCCCTTCCTGATAGCCATAGCCGCCGTGGCCGCCCTAGGGGGGCTGAGCTTCTACGGGGTGGTGGACTTCCAGAAGTCCGCTTGGCTGGCGCTGCTCAACCCCATAGCGGCCCTAGTGCTGTTCATAACTCTCCTCGCGGAGAGCGAGAGGCCCCCCTTCGACCACCCGGAGGCGGAGCAAGAGATAGTGCACGGCTGGAACGTGGAGTACGGGGCGGGCGAGTTCATACTCCTTTACGGTTTATACTTGTACACTAAGGCCCTCTACGCGGACGCGCTGATCACGCTGTTCTTGCTCGGGGGGTGGCTGGGCCCGGCGTTGCCGGGGCTGCCGGTCGAGCTGACTAACGCCATATGGTTTACGGTAAAGATGGTTGCGGTGTTCGCGCTGTTCATACTGGTAAGGGCGGCCCTCGCGAGGCCCAGGGTGGATCAGATACTCGAACTGGGCTGGACCAAGATACTGGCCTTATCGATAGTAGCCCTTTTCATATCCCTTATTGTAAAGAGCGTCTGGCTCGCGTGAGGTGAAACCCTTGGAGGAGAGGAGGTTCGTAGAGGTTAGGGAAAGGTGGGGTAGGAAGACCAACGCCCTCGGAGTTTTGAAGTCCTTGAAGGCCGTTGCCGAATACTTGGTACAGTCCAGGCCGACCACGCTCTACCCCTTCGAGAAGAACGACTTGCCGGAGAACTTCAGGGGGGTGTTGGTATACGACATAGAGAAGTGCATAGGCTGCGGCGCGTGCGTCTTGGCTTGTCCAAACAACTGCTTGTACCGCCGCCCCGGGCCGAAGACGGAGAAGAACAAGCCCGGGATCTACATAGCCTTCGAGCCCACCCACTGCTTGTTCTGCGGCCTCTGCGTGGACGCTTGCCCGCCGGTGGCCAGCTCCTTGAGGCATAGCAACGTGGTCTCCATAGTAAGTACGAAGAAGAAGATAATCTGGGAGCCGTGGGAGTGGGCCGCCTTCACTAAGCTGATAGAAGAAAAGGGCTGGGAGAACGACGCCATCGACTACGACAGGGTAGAACACCTAGTTAAGGAGAGGGCGGAGCAGATCAAAAAAGCTCTCGAGGAAGAGGCAGAGAAGGGTGCTAAGAAGTGATGGAAGCCTTCGTGCTGCTGATGGGACTGGCCACCGCGTTCGCGGCAGCGGTGCTCTGGGACCCCGACATAGTTAGGGCCGCGAGCTCCCTAGTGATGGTCTTCCTCTTGACGGGCTTCGCGCTGCTCTCCTTAGGGGCGTGGTTCGTGGGGGCCATGCAAGTGCTCTTGGGCGCCGGCGCCGTCGCGATACTCGCCCTGTACGCGGCTATAACGTCCAAGAAGAGGAAGGAGGTTCTGAGGTCCAGGAGCGCCGGCACCATAGCTGCCCTCGCGCTGAGCGTTTTGGGAATAAGCATGGGCTTCCTCACCCTAAACACCCCCGGAACCTTCACCTTCTACAGCTCGGACGCCTCCAAGATAGCGGAAGTCTTGTTCGAGGACGTTGGACTTACCGTAGCGCTCAGCGTTTTGTTGATAGTAGCCTTGATCGCTTCGGCTTACATAGTTAGATACGTGTTCTTACGCGAGGTGAGAGCTTGAGCGAGCTGGGAGCGGCCATCTGGGCGACCATTCCCCTCTTGGTGGTAGGCCTCTACGGCATAGCCGCGAGGAGGAACTTAGTTAGGATAATGCTGGCATTGGAAATAGTGGGGGCCGCCACCGTGACCATATTGGGAGCCGCCGCGGCGGCCCGGTGGCAGGCCTCCGGGGAGGTGTTGGGCCTCTTGGCCCTAGTCGCCATAGGAATTGAAGGTGCCATGTTAATTGCCTTGGTTACCCTCTTCAACTACGTGTACCGCGACGTGGACGTCATAAAGATTAAGGAAGGAGGTGAGGAGGAGTGATGGCCTCCCTTCTGTTAGACTTGCTCGCCATACTCCAAGCGCTCTTGTTGCCGGCCCAGCTGTCCAAGTACTTGTCGGCCTTCTTGCTAACCCTCAGCATATTCTTCGCCAGCGGGAAGGTCGGCAGCATAGTGGGCGACTACTACACCCAGATGGGCATGATGGCCGTCGCAGTGCCGTCAATAATAACGCTGCTCTTCCACACCCGGCCGCAGAGGCACTTCATCTTGCTAGTTACCTTAGTCACGGTCGCCGGCTACTTGGTGGCGGCCTCGAGGAACTTGGCGACCTTAGCGGTCTCCTTGGAGGCCCTCTCGCTCTCCGCAGCTGCCATAGCCTTCTACCCGGCCTCTAAAGACAAGATAAGGGTACTGAGCACTTACTTGGTGTTCAGCGTGTTCGCCGCGGTACTGCTGTTCTCCGGGCTGGCGTTCTACTTCGCCGGCACCAACACGTTCAGCTTGGTAGAGTTCACCCAGACCTCCACTGCCATAGTCGGGCTGACGTTGATACTGGCCTCAATAATGGTGAAGGTAGCGTTAGCGCCCATGCACGCTTGGGCGGTGGACGTCTACTCCTTGAGCAGCACCAGCGCGGCCTTGTACTTGTCCAACGCAGTGAAGGCCAGCGCCTTCGTGGCGCTGGGCATACTCGCTGCCGGCCCGCTGGAGATGGCGATGTCCGTGGGCTACTGGCAAGTGTTGGTGCCGGTCATGCTCTTGGCAGTGGCTTCAATAGCAGTGGCGGCGGGGGGCATGGCCCTCAGCTCCGAAACCAAGAGGTTGTTGGCCTTCTCCAGCATAGCCCACGCGGGCTTCGCTACCTTGGCCCTAGCGGCCCCGGGCCCGACAGCTGCAGCTATACTGGCCTACTACGCCTTGGTGTACTCCTTGTCTAACACCATAGGCTTCTCCGCGGTTCTGCTACTGAAGAAGGAGGGCGAGGCGAGCTTGAGTGAGCTTAGCTTGCTGTACAAGAGACCCTTAACTGCGCTGGCCTTCGCAATAGGGATAATATCGCTCTTGGGCATCCCCCCGACTGCAGGGTTCAACGCCAAGCTCTTCGCGCTGTTCAACTTACTCACGTCGACCAACTTGCCCAACTGGTACGCCCTAGCTATAGCCCTAGCGGCCGTGGTCTTCACGGCGGCCACGGGATACGGCTACGCCAAAGCCATAGCTGCCGTAGCCAAGAGGCCGGAGGGCGAGCCCGAGGCGAACGCCGGGCTGGAGCTGATGATGTGGTTCATGGCGTTCGTGGTACTTCTCTTGTACTTCTACCCAGCGCTGCCCGTTCCCACGGCCTTGGGTTGATGCTCCATGTTAAACAAGTTTTTAAAGTTGTTTAGCAAGCTGCTCTCCACCCTGTACCAAGCTTCCCCCGAAGGGGGGAAGGTGGTTAAGGTCTACAGCGGCTGGAGGGCCCTCAAGTGGTTGCCGGCCAAGGTGCTCTTCCCCTTCTTCCCCTACTCCCTCTCCCCGGCCGAGAGGTCCGCCCGGGAGGCGCTGTTCTTGGTCTCCGAGCTCCCCACTCCTCAGCTCCTCTCGTTCGGGAGGGGTTTCCTGGTGAGGGAGTACTTGGAGGGAAAGGTCTTAGGACCCGACGGGAGGGCCGTGGCCGAGGCCCTCTGGAGGGCCCACTCGCGCTGTTGGGCGTTGGGCGACGCGAAGTTCGACAACTTCTTGGTTAAGGACGGGGAGCTGTACTACATAGACGGGGAGCAAGCCACCAGGACGTGCGACCCCTTGAAGCAAGGGGTGGACTTGGTAGAAGCGGCCTTCTTCCTGATGCTGTTCGGGGGGTGCGAGCAAGTGAAGCGCTTGTTAGAGAGTTACCCCGGAAGGGAACAGAAGAGGGCCTTCTTGTTACCCACGGGGGTCCTCTTGACCTTGCCGTGTATACACGTGATAGTGAAGGAATTAATAAGAGAAGGGGACAAAAACTGAAGGGCTTACTTCTTCATCTTTATCTCTACTTTGGCGGGCTTGACGTCGGTCACTATGCCTATGCCGACGGTCTTGCCCATGTCCCTCATGGCGAACCTGCCCAGCGGCTGGAACTCTTGGAACTTCTCTATCACCATCGGCTTGAGCGGCTTGAACACCACCACAGCGGCGTCGCCCGGCTTGAGGAAGCTCGGGTTCTCCTCGATCACCTTACCGGTCCTCGGGTCGATCTTCTGCTTGATCTCGATAATCCTGCTAGCCACGCTGGCGGTGTGGGCGTGGATCACCGGGGTGTAGCCCACCGCTATGGCGCTGGGGTGCCAGATGACGAACACCCTGGCGGTGAACTGGTCCGCAACGGTGGGCGGGTTCTCCGGGTGGCCGGCCACGTCTCCCCTCTTTATGTCGTTCTTGCTCACGCCCCTTACGTTGAAGCCTATGTTGTCGCCGGGCATGGCTTGCTCGATCTTCTCGTGGTGCATCTCTATGCTCCTTACTTCTCCTCCAACTCCGGGCGGCATGAACACTACCTTGTCGCCTACCTTGAGTACGCCGGTCTCCACCCTCCCTACCGGGACGGTGCCCACGCCGGTGATGCTGTAGACGTCTTGGATGGGTATCCTAAGCGGGAGCTTGGCCCACTTCTCCACGCTTGGCGGCTTGAGGTTGTCCAAGGCCTCCACCAAGGTGGGGCCCTTGTACCACGGCATGTTCTCGCTCCTCTTGATGATGTTGTCGCCGGTCCAAGCGCTAACGGGCACGAACGGTATCTCGTCCACCTTGAAGCCGAGGCCCTTCATGAACTTCTTCAGGGTCTCCACTATCTGCTTGTACCTCTTCTCGCTCCAAGGCGGCTCGGTGGCGTCCATCTTGTTGACGGCCACTATTATCTGGTCGATACCCATGGTCTTGGCTAGGAGTATGTGTTCCCTAGTCTGGCCCTCCGCGCTCATGCCGGCCTCGAACTCGCCCGGCCTGGCGCTGACCACCAAGATGGCCGCGTCGGCCTGGCTGGCGCCGGTGATCATGTTCTTAATGAAGTCCCTGTGGCCGGGGGCGTCGATGATGGTGAAGTAGTACTTCGGAGTCTCGAACTTCATGAAGGTCAGGTCGATGGTAACGCCCCTCTCACGCTCCTCCTTGAGCTTGTCCAGCAGCCAAGCGTACTTGAAGCTCTCCTTGCCCCTCTTCTTCGCTTCCTCCTCCAACATCTTCAGCGTCTTCTCGTCGACGAAGCCCAGCTCGTACAACAGGTGGCCCACTAGGGTGCTCTTGCCGTGGTCTACGTGGCCGATCACTATCAAGTTCATGTGGGGCTTCTCTTTCTTGCTCATACTACTGATCCCTCCGTCCGAGGGCTAGTCGGTGTCGACTTAAAAAGATTGGTACCATGGTAGCACTCGAAGGCCGATGAGGTGAGGGTGAGCTGGTTCGATCGGTGAGGACAGAGGGTGACGCTGAGGCCCCCTCAATCGAAGAGCTCCAGGGTAACGTTTCCGAAGCCCTCCCTCCTCCGGAAGCCCACGCCCAAGAGCGCCCCCTTCCTAAGTATCTCCAAGACCCAGCCCGGGAGCTCTTCCACCACGTGGAACAGAGCCACCCCCGTCAGCCCGGGCCTCCACTTACCCCTGTACAAGTACCAAACCTTACCGACGCTGTGGAGGATGGAGTGGTCTTCAACAAATATTTCGTCCAGCTTTAGGAGCGCCTTGGGGTTGCTAACGTAGGGGGAGAAGAGATAAGAGGGGAGGGGAAGGAAGCGGAGGTTGAACGGGGCCTTTCCCTTCTTAATTATCACCGGCCCGTTGAACTTTATTATTAATTTTGAACCGTAACCCACGTCAGTTATTATCTCTTCTACCCCTTCTATCCTTATTTCGTAGACCTTATTACCTAAGATGACCTTGACCTCGCTTGTAATTGTCTTAGGGAAGTTCAAAACGGTCATCTCGAAGTATCCCTTCTCGGGAAGCTTGACGGGTAAGAGGGACTTGGGGGCCTCTACCTTACAGAACGAGCAGTCCACCATAACTTTCGGGTAAATTGTCTTCCCGTCGATGCTGTAGAGGGGAGAGACGTGTAAGATGTTGGACGCTATTTCCTCAGCTATCAATTTCGTGAGGAGCCCGCTGTACTCGAAGAGTTCCCCTCCCGACGTTTCCAAATAAACCCTCAGTTTGAACATGACGCTCCTTCCGACCAATAAGAACTATCCAAAAGCATTTTAGAATTGAAGGTACTCGCCAGAAGACCAAAAGAAATATTAACACCCTTTTTAAACCCAGGCTCGAAAAAAGGATAATTTCTGAACTTCAAACCACGAGGACCTCTAGGCCGAGGTCCTCCAAAGCCTTGACGACCCTCAACCTGAGCTCGGACTTCAAGGACTTCTTCTCCACGTAGGCCCTTTCGGGCCTCTCGAAGCTCCTCTCCACCATCTGCCTCAACAAGTCCTCGTCCAAGTGGTCAAGGGCGTACTTAGGGGCAATGTGGCCGAAGCACGCCTCGCCCTCCAAGCACCTCTTTGTAGCCCTCTTGGAGTAGTGGGGGCCTCCAACCCAAACGGCCTTGGGCGCCTCGCAGCGGTGCTCCTCCCACGAGGCCACCGCCTTGGCCAAGACCTCGTGGTTCGCCGGGTCCTCCCAGTCCTCCTTCACGGAGCCTATCTCGGCGAAGACCAATGGCTTGTCGCTGGTGGGCCCGTGGTGGGTAGCCTCGTAAGTCACGTCGTAGCCCTCCCTCCGGAAGGCGTTCATTGCCCTCAACAAGGAGCAAGCGAGGGAGGGGTAGGCGACCCCGAGCCTCTTGGGCTCCCCTCCCAGCTTCGCCTCCCCGAAGTTGCCGGTGTGGTGGACTGTGAATGCCTTCACCCTCTTCTCGCTGGAATGTCTCGAAAGCACGATGAAGGCATCGCCGGCGAGCGAGTTGAAGTCGAAGAAAGGTGGGTCCTCCGGCAGCTCCAAAGCCTTGATCCCGTATTCCCTCTCCAGAGCCTCGGCCGCCCCCTTAGCAGCGGGGTCCCCGGGGTAGTAAACCACTGTTACCTTCAAGGCTCGTCCAACAGGCCGGCCGCCTCGAGGGTCCTAAGAACCTTGAGGGCTAGGGAGCGCGACTTCAAGCGGATCAAGATCTTGTCGCCGACCCTCTCGACTAGGGCCTCTGGAGGTAAGAGGTCCTCGGCACCCTCCTTCGCTACTATTACGTAGTATCCTTGGGGGTCCCTCTTCCCGAGGCCCTTCAAAGTACCCCGGGCCGGTTTGTCTTTCGTTCATTCTTGAAAGGTCCTTCATGGAGGTCGGTGAGAAAGGTCCCCGCCCGCGTCGTCTATCTTTGCATTATTCCTAGGCCTAGATTGTTAGGCTCCTCGACTCTCTTATAGAAAAAATCTTTTTCGGAGCCAGAATAATGGTATTTTTCTATCCTCTCTTGAGACTCCACCGAAGCCTTCCATATAAAGCTCCAAGGTCTTTCCCTTAAAAGAATTGCGTTCTACTGCGAGTTTACAATTCTCCACGTTTTTCCCTTTATTCGAGAAATTTTTCCTCTGCCCTTCCCTCCACGATCTTCAGCGTTCCCATGAAAAGATATAAGGGGGTTTGAGAGAGTGAATAGTAATGGTGCGCTTTCGAATATAGGATGTTCCCATGTGGGCAAAGATGAAAAGGAAATGAGTAAAATACAAAGGTTTGGTGATTTGTAATGCTAATAGACTGAAAAAGAAACAAGAAAAGCATCGAAGGAGTCATACTTTCCTATTCTATAGGGCAAAGGGATAGGAAGCTTGTGAACCGCAAAAGGGTTGGAGGTCGGGGACCCTCACCCGACCCGGAGCGGCATTACCTCCCTTACCCTCAAGGCCTTCTTTAACTTCTCCTCCATCCCGCCGGCGTCGGCCACGTAAGCGACGTCCCCCCTTTATGCCGACCCCTATGACCTTCTCGTCTTTTATTTCCATCTCGGGGATGATTATTTGTGCGCCGAGTCCCTCCAAGGTGACCCTGGCCGCGCCCTTCAAGACCCTCCCGGGAGCACTGGCTTCAACCCCGTCGAACCGCCCGGCGCATCCGACAACAAGCTTTGAGGCATAGCCTCCAAGGCCAGCTCCCCGAGGGAGGAGGTCCTCCCAAGGCGCTCGGGAGCGGGAAGGTGTAAACTGCTCGTAGGCGGAGGGCCTTTGGTGCGGCGGCCGGGATTTGAACCCGGGATCACCGGCTTGGGAGGCCGGCATCCTAGTCCAGGCTAGACGACCGCCGCAGCCTCCGGAACGCGTTCCTTATTTCCGGTTAAAAGCGTTTCTGGAGGGGGATGAGGAAGGACGAGGGTGAGCAAGGGGTGAGCGGCGGCAAGTCTCGCCGACTCGAGCTCTACTTCGACGGCCTCTGCGAGCCAGTGAACCCCGGAGGGGTGGCCACCTACGGCTTCGTGGTTAAGGAGGGAGGGAAGGTCCTTTGCTCCGGCAAGGGCTTGGTTGGAGTGGGCGCCAGGGGCGACGACGTTACCAACAACGTAGCGGAGTACACGGCCTTGATAAAGGCGTTGGAGTGTTTGCTCGAGAAGGGCTTGGAGGGGGCTGAGGTGGTAGTAAAGGGGGACTCCCAGCTGGCGATAAGGCAGCTGAGGGGCGAGTACAAGGTGAGGTCCCCGAGGATAGCGCCGCTCTACAAGAGGGCCAAGGAGCTCTTGTCCAAGTTTAAGGCGGAGCTCCAGTGGGTTCCGAGGGAGCTCAACGAGGAGGCAGATGCCTTGAGCAGGGAGGCCTTTAGGGAGTACTTGGAGGCCAACAAGGAGGAGTTCGAGAGGTACTACCTCAAGTCCTCTCGATGACGGTGACGCACCTTTCGTCCTCCTTCACCACGGCCTTCATCCTACCCCCGTTGGACACTAGCTTGGGCCTCCACTCCCTCCCGTCCATGAGGGTCAGCGCCGCGGCGACCATGTAGGGCAACGGGCAAGCCGCTCCCTCCAGCTCCGCCCCGCCAACCCCCTTGGGGCAGATCTTACACCTCTTGGTAACAACCGAAATCTTTAAGGAGTTCTCGTTAGCCTCCACCTCGTACTCGTCCTCCGAGTACCCGTACTCGGAGAACATCACCTTCAAGTTTTCTTCTATACCCTTTTTCGGGTCCACGAGCCCGTGGGCTACGAAGTAGGCCAAGATCCGGGGGGTGAAGTACTTGGAGAGCACCCCTACCGTGCCTTGGTTGAGCAGCCCCAACTCGTTCAAGGACGCCAGCATGGAGGCCAAGGTGAGAGAGGAGAGGGGTACGTCCCTCTCCTTTATCACCTTTAGGGCCTCTTCAAAATTCTTCATGAGCTTGAAAGAGTTCTTGTTGCCCTCGTGCAGGGCACGGGTCTCTGGCATGGGAGTTCCTCACGCTAACTAAGAGCACGCCATTATTAACTGTTTCCTTACCAGTTAGTCAGATGGGGCGGAGCTTTTCAACTTTTCTCCGAGCCTCCTCCAACAGCTCGTCCACCCTCTCGAGGAAGTCCTTGGGCAGCTTCTGGAACAGCGGCTTGGGCTCTTTGACCTCCCCCGCGGGCTCGGAACCGCTGGTGAGGAGCTTGCCCCTCTCGTGCACGCTCCCGGGCTCGCCTATCATCTTCCACAGCTCCTCCGCCGCCGAGGGCGCGAAGGGCGCCAAGTGAAGGGCGACCTCCCTAAGTATGAACAAGCACGTATACATGACGTCCCTCGCCTCTTCCTCCTTCCCCTCCTTCAAGAGCCTCCAAGGCTCCTTCTCGTTCAAGTACTTGTTACCTAACCTGGCCATTTCCAAGACTAAGCCGGACGCTTCCTTCAACTTCACCTTATACATGGCCTTCACGTACTTCTCGTGCAACTCGGCTATGCTCTTCTTGACCTCCTCGTCCACCCTCCCGCGGACCGAGCCTCCGAAGCGCCTCTCCACGAAAGTTAACACCCTGTGGGCGAAGTTGCCTATGTCGTCGTTCAGCTCGCTGTTCACTATCCTGTAGAACTCCCTCCAAGTGAAGTTTGTGTCCCTCTCCTCGGGCCTCATTCTAATCAACGCGAACCTCCAGTAGTCCGGGTTGGGCACCACCTCCAGCGCCTCGTCTATCCAAACGCCCACCCTCCTCCTCTTGCTGAACTTCTGGCCCTCGTACATGAGGTACTCCGTCGCGGATATGTTGTAGGGGAGCGGGTACTCCTCGCCGGTCGCCTTTAAGAGGGCCGGGAGTATTATGGAGTGGAAGGGTATGTTGTCCTTCCCTATGAAGTATACCGGCCTGGAGTTGATGTCCTTCCAGAACTCCTCGAACAAGTTCGTCCCGTTCTTGACGTCCAACTCCTTAACTGCGGAGAGGTAACCCAAGACCGCTTCGAACCAAACGTAGATGGTCTTGCCCTCCGCCCCCGGGAACGGGGCGGGTATGCCCCACTTGTTGTCCCTAGTGACAGACCTCGGCGTGAGGCCCTCCTTCACCCAGTTCAAGGTGAACTTCTTAACGTTGTTGGGCAGCTCGCTCCTTTCCAGCCACTCCACCAACCCCTCCGCGGCCTTAGGCAAGTCGAAGAACCAGTGCAAGGTCTTCCTCCAGACCGGCCTGGAGCCGCAGAAGGCGCAGCGGGGGTTGACCAAGTCCGGGGGGTCCAAGAGCTTTCCACACCTCTCGCACTGGTCCCCCCTGGCGTCCGGGGCCCCGCAGTAGGGGCAAGTGCCCACCGTAAACCTGTCGGGCAAGAACATCTTGTCCTTGGGGCAGTAGGGCATGACCATCTCTTGCGTGAATATGTAGCCGTTCTCGTATATCTTCATAAACGTTTCCCTCACGAACTCCATGTGCACCGGGTTGTGGGTGCGCGTGTAATTGTCGAAGGATATCAAGTACTTCTCGAACAGCTTCTTTACGTACTCGTGCACCTTGTCGGTCAGCTCCTTGGGCTCCACCCCCCTCTTCCGGGCCTCCACCTCTATGGGGGTCCCGTGCTCGTCGCTGCCGGAGACGAACACTACGTCCTCTCCCATAAGCCTCAAGAACCTAGCGAACACGTCGGCGGACAGTACGGACCCGATCAAGTTACCTAAGTGAGGCACGGTGTTGACGTAGGGCCACGCGCTCCCGACTATCCACTTGGCCACCGTCGGCCCCCGGGGGCGTTGGGCCGCGCGAGCATAAAACGGGAGCTGTGTAGGCGAGGGTTTAAAGCTTGGGGGGCGGATGATACCGCAATAGGTCCCTTTTAAGCTTTCTTCGGTAGCTATACCCCCAACGGGAGCGTCGGATGGACGCGATAGTTAGGTTCAGCAGGATATGGGAAGAGGGGAGCAAGGGCGGCAGGAAGTTCTTGATATTCGGCACCAAGGAGAGCGAGGAGCCGCTCAAGAAGAAGGTGTTCAAGGCCAGGTATCTGATAGAGAAGCAGATAGACAGGATAGGTTACACCATAAACAAGTTGAAGGAGAGGGACGAGAGGTTGTTCAACAAGCTGGTGGACAGCATAGTAAACCACGACGAGCTGAGAGCTAAGATACTGGCCAGCGAGATAGCTGAAATAAGGAAGATAGCGAAGACTCTAATGACTACGCAGCTGGCCCTCGAGAGGGTCAAGTACAGGATGGAACTGTTCTTGACGATAGGCGACGTGGCGACCACTCTGGCGCCGGTGGTGCCGGTGTTGGGCATGCTGAAGGCCCAGCTGCTAAAGGAGGTGCCGGAGTTAGGGATAGAGCTGAGCAAGATACACGAGGAGCTGGAGGAGGCGGTGGACGAGATGAGCTTCTACGGAGCGGCGGAGGCGGACGTGGTGCTGGACAGGGAGGCGAGGAAGATACTGGAGGAGGCGAGGACCTTGGCGGAGAGGCAAGTGGAGGCGGAGTTCCCCAGCGTCTCCATCCCCAACACCAGCAGGGTCTAAAGACTCCCGTACTTCGGGGCCTCCCTCCAGTTCTTCTCCCCGTGTTTTAGGGCCACGGTGCTCGAGGCGACAGCCTTCACGCTCCCGACCTCATAAAAGTATATTTTATAATAATCTAGCTCCTCTTTCTTGCACTCTTTGCACTCCCACGCGTAGCCCGCGTTGCCGTAGACGTCCACGAAGAAGACCGCGGCCCCGCTCCCCTCCGGGAGGACCTCCTCGAGCCAGCCCTTCACCCTCATCGCGGTGAGGAGGGGGTCCTCGCTGTAGTTCTCCATAACCGCCCACGCCACCGCGGCGGTGTCGGCTAAGGTTCCAGAACTCATCATCCTCCTTATGGGGTAGGGCGCCTCTAGGGTGGAGGGGTCTATGGTGCCGTTGTAGCCTATCCACAACACGTTCAGAACTCCCACGGGCTGGACGTTCTGCGGGTGCGCCTCGGTCCCCTTTATGCTCGTCTTCCTCACGTGCAATAAGTTCAAAGTTCCGAAGTTGTTGTTCAAGAACTCGAGGCCCCTCTCGTCCTCCCACACCGCCCTAGTGCTCCTATACTCGACGAACCTCCCCTCCTCCACGCCCACGAAGCCCCAGCCGTCCGGGTGGTTGGGCTCCTTGCCCTTCCACCTCCTCGCCCCGTAGGGGTCGTCCCTCGCCGCCTCGACCAAAGCCTTTACCAAGTCTTCCGAAAACCCCTTCATCATTAACATCCTACACAAGTCTATCACCCTGTGATGGCGGCGACGGCCGTCTCGTTCAAGAACTTGACGAATTCATCGTATTTCATCTTTAAGTAGAGACCAGCCAAAAGCGATATGAGCGCCAACAAGAACAACGTGCCGTAGAATATTATTTGGTCGGTAGTGAGTTCGACGCCCAATATGACTAGCCCTCTCCTCAACCCCTTAATACCTCCTTTACCACAACGCGAGAACCAAAATTAATGCTCGCATAGGCTCCAGTACGGTGGCCTCCGTGAAGGCGTTGATACTCGCCGGGGGGTACGGCAAGAGGCTGAAGCCCCTCACCGAGGAGTTGCCGAAGCCCTTGCTCCAAGTGGCGGGGAAGCCCATAGTGGCGTGGCAATTCGACCTATACAAGAGACACGGAATAAATGAAATAGTTATGGCAGTGGGCTACTTGAAGGAAAAAGTAATAGAATTGGTCGGCTCGGGCAGCAAGTACGGCGTGAAGGTAGTTTACGTCGTCGAGGAGGAGCCCTTGGGGACCGGAGGGGCCATAAAGAACGCTGAGAGCGCGTTGAGAAACGAAGAGATGTTCGCAGTTTCCAACGGAGATATAATAACGAACTTGGACGTCACCAAGCTCTGCGACGCGTTGAGGGAGAGCGAGGCGGTAGCGGCCATGTCGCTGGTCCCCCTACCCTCCCCCTACGGAATAGTGATAACTGATGAGAGTGGGAAAGTTAAGGAATTCAAGGAGAAACCGAAGATACACGACTACTGGATAAACGCCGGGGTATATTGTATGAGGAACGAGATATTCGATTACTTACCCGAGAGCGGGGACATAGAGAAGACCGCTTTCCCCCAGCTCGCCAAGGAGGGGAAGCTGGTGGCCGTTAAGTACCCGGACGCCTTCTGGAAGAGCGTGGACACGTTTAAGGACTTAGAGGAGGCCAACAAACTGTTGTCGAAGTTGAGCTTGTTCTGAGGTGAGAAGCTTGGACGAGAGGCTGGTGGCTTCCCTCTCCGGGGCCCTCTGCGGGGCCTTCGCCGCGCTGGGGGCACTGTCCTTGAGCTCCGGCTGGGAGGCCTTCGTGTACAACGCCGCTGCTGTCCCCTTGCTCCTCGGCCTGTTGACCGCTTTCTTGACGTACATGCTGAGCGAGGTCCTATCGTAAGCTTTTACTCCGCCGGGGCCCTCCGCTGGGGGTCAAGGGAACATGAGGGCCCACTGCTCCCTCTTGGCCGTCGCGTTTTCCACGTCCTTCGCCGTTTCGTTGGTCACACTCCTAACCCTCTCGGCCGTGTACTTGTTAGGGGTGGCGAGCCCCATCTTGGTCTTGCTCGGAGGGGCGCTGGGCGGGGCGCTGGCCTACGCGCTCTCCTCGGCGCTCCTCAACGCTTGTGGGGGTGCGGGTCAGTGAATCCCAGCCCTCCTCACCGCTCGGGGCGGCGATCGACACCTCATCCCCTCTTGTTGAGGCGCTTGCTACACTACATCTACGGCGCCGAGCCCCAGTGTAGCTTGGAGGGGGTGACGGTAAAGTACTCGAAGACCGGGAAGCCGCGCTACGTCCTCATGAATGGGAAGAGGCTCTTCACCATCAAGCCCAACGACATGTCCGTAACCCTCTCCCCGGAGGGGGCCGCTTTCTTGGAGGGCTGCTTCCCCCCTAAGGTAGCTAGGGTCTACGTCAGCGAGGTCCCCGAGAAAACGGTGTTCGCCAAGCACGTGATAGACGCAGACGAGGGGATAAGGAGGGGCGTAGACGTTTTAATAATATACGAGTCGCGGCTGGTGGCCTTCGGTAAGGCGCTGATGTCCGGGAGGGAGATGAAGGAGCTTAATTTGGGCGAGGCCGCGAGGGTTAGGGGTAAGGTGCCGTGAGGAAGGTCAAGTTCGTCCCCACCGGCGAGGGGCCCGAGGACCTCAAGGGCTCATTGCTCGTCACGGGCTTCATGGGCTTCGGCCTAGTGGGCTTCATAGCTACCGACTTCTTGCTGAACAAGCTAAAACCTAAGAAGATAGGGTACTTCGTCACCAAGTACTTGCCGGAGCAAGTGTCCTACTCGGAGGAGAGGGGGCTGGAGCTCCCCTTCGAGCTCTATTACAAAGAAGTGGATGGCAAGAAGATATTAATCTTAATGAACAGGTGGATACCCGTTACGGTGGAGAGGTTCGCTTACGCGGACTACGTCGTCAAGTGGGCTAAGAAGAGGGGAGTTGAAGCTATTTACGCCTTCGGGGGCTTGGACAACTCCTACAAGGAGGAGCCCAAGGAGAGGCTGAGGTGGGTCAAGACTAGACACTACGACGGCCCCTTGCCGGAGGGCAAGCCCATGACTGGGGGGCTCAAGGTCATAGGCCCTCTGGCCCTCTTGCTGGCCTCCGCGGAGGTTAGGGGCGTGAAGGCTCTAGCGATATTGCCCTTCTGTGAGTCCATGAGACAAGACCCGAGGGCCTCGGCGGTCGGACTTCAAGAGTTCGCGAGGATAGTGGACTTGAGCTTGGACGTGAGCGAGCTCGTGGAGAGGGCCGAGAGCATAGAGTCGGAGCTGGAGAGGCTCCGGAAGATGTTGGAGTCCGGGGCCACCGGGAGGGAGTCTCACTACATGTAGTCCTTTAACTTCTCCGCCAAGTCTTTGGGCAAGGGCTGCGGGCACTCTATTTGTGAAAAGGGGTAAGCCCCCTCCAGCCCCTCGGGCACCTTGAGCCCGCAGCCCGCCTCCACCTCTCCCTCGCCCACCTCCCTCGCCCTCCTCAACGACTCCATTAGGAAGTGGACCGACGGTGAGAGGGAGTCCGCCACGAAGAGCGCTCTAGGGTAGGAGTAGTCCGGACACTCGAGCTTCAGCCTCCTCAACATCTCCAGCCCCCGGGAGGTGGTCCGGCAGACGAAGTCGGCGTACTGGAAGAAGCGCCCTATCGGTATTAGGGCCCTCGCGTACCTCAAGGCCCTCTCCACCCTCTCGGGGCCGATCACCACGTCGCACCCGGAGAGGACCTTCAAGGCGGCCTCGCACTCGTCCTTCGCCTCACAACACTTGAGCTCCCCGCAGAGCTCCCTCGCGTTGGCGACCGGAGTCTCTATCCCTAAGTCCTTTATCACCAGCACTCTGGCCCCGCACTGGCCGGCCTTGTAGGAGGCCCTCAAGGCTTATTCCTCCTTCATTAGGCATATGTAGTACTTCACGTTTTCTTTAAACTTCTCTTGGAAGTTGTGCAGCACGACCACGAAGCCCCCTATTGAGAACAGCTTCTTGTCGCCGTCGTCCCTCACCAGAACTCCCCTGCCGCAGAAGTCCACCCCTTGCTTGAACTGCGGCACCTCCTCGCTCACTACGAACCTCGCGGCCTCGCCCTTTACGAACGTTATCAAGTCCTCGTGTAACAGCATTTCCACCTTCTTGTCGTCGCACTCAAACACCAATATGTTGGTGTATGGTATCTTACCCTTCTGTATGTCGGTAACCTTGCCGCTGCACTCCAACCCAAGCCCCGCCGCCGCCTCGAAAAAGGGCTTAATTTCTAAGCCGGAGGGGTAGGGTAAGGGGAGTTGTGGAAGAGAATAGCACTGGGGCTGGCGATCACCGCAGCTGTCATGTGGATTTACATCAAGCTCGCCGGGGTGGACTTGGGCGCGTTCTGCAAGGTCCCCTTGTACGCGGTCGTAGCTTCGGTGGCCCTCAGCGCCTTGTCAGACGCCGTGAGGGCCTTCAGGTTGAAGCTCCTCACCAAAGGGGTGGGGGAGGAGCTCAGCCTGAAGGATTCCTTACTCGTATGGGAGGCGTCCAGGCTCTTGGCCGCCTTGACGCCGGGCTTCTACGGGGGCGAGGTGTTGAGAATAAGCACACTATCCAAGAAGTTCGGCATAAATAAGTCGATCGCAGTAAACGTGCTGGAGACCACCTCGGAAGCGGTAGCTATAGGGGTAAACTCCTTCGTGGCCTTCGCGATGCTATGGCTGGGCGGCTTCAAAGTTAACGTGGCACCCCTGATCTTCCCCGTCCTCATGGGGGTGGCCCAAGCCCTCGGGGGCTCCTTGGTCCCCGCCCTCAACTGCCCTAAGGCGCTCAAGGGAAAGGCTAGGGAGCTGTGCGAGGGGATAAGGGAAGCGATAAGCCTGGCCGGCTACGGGACCTTCGGCTTGGCGGTGCTAGTCTCCACAGTGGGGGTGGCCTTGTACGTCATGTCTTTCGGGGTGATAGCTTCTGCCTTGGAGAGGGCCGGAACTGTGGGGACTTTGGTCTTCGCGAGCGCGCTCCCGCTGACGGCGATCCCCATAACCCCGGGGGGCGTGGGGCTCCCGGAGAGCGCTTGTACGCTCGCCTACCCCAAGCTGGCGGAGAGCTTGGCCGTTTGGAGGATAATAAACTTGACCTCCACGGTGTTGGCCTCCACGGCCTCCCTCAGCCTCTTGGGGCTCTTGTCCTCAACTCCTTCGCTCCCTCGGGGACTACTAGGACGTGGTAGTCGTCCCTCCCGCCGTACGGTTCCCAGTGAACCATGACCACCTTCCCCTTGACGATGCTCCTAAACCTCCTCACCTCTCCCTTGCCCGTAAGGCCGTAGGCGTAGGTGTCTCCCTCCTCCAGCTCGTCCCCCTCCTTTACCGTGACTCCGACCTTCACGTGGGAGACCTTGAAGAGCTTCACCTTGCTCCCCTTGGGGACTAGTATGGCCTTGTCCTCGTTAGGCAAGTGTATTAGGAAGGTGACCTTCGCCTCCTCCTTGAGCTTGTCCACTATCTCGTCCAGGGGGATCTCGTAGGGCACCTTGCCCAACGCGCCCGGGACCTTCTCTTTAACGAAAACTACTTCGTCGCCCTCCACCACGGCGTACTCCTCCCCTTCCTTGCCCTCCACGAACAGCCGGGGGAACTTGTAGGGGTCCATCAGTACTCCCTCTTAACCGCAAAGTCCACGAGCTCTTTCAGCGCTCTCATTGCCTCCTCGTCCTCGAACCGCACGGTCTCCAATATCTCGTACGCCCTCTTCTCGAACTCTTCGGCGAGCTTCATTGCGTAGTCGAGGGCACCGGACCTCTTTATCAGTTCAGCGACCTCTTCCAACGCCTCGTAAGAAGTTTCCCTACCTAAGACCGACTTCACCCTCTCGGCCTCGTCCCTCGGCAAGTTCCTTAATGCGTATATCACGAGTATCGTTTTCTTTCCCTCTCTCAGGTCGTTGTACTTCGGCTTCCCGGTGACCTTCTCGTCTCCCAACAGCGAGAGTACGTCGTCCTTTATTTGGAAGGCCTTCCCGAGTATTAGGCCGAACTCCTTCATGAGGTCCTTAACCTCCCTCTTGTTTGCTGTCAAAGCCCCCAGCGCGGCGGAGGCGCCGAAGAGGGCGCCGGTCTTCTTCTCTATCATCTCTAGGTACTCCTCCTCCGTCACGTCCCAGCGCTTCTCGAACTCCATGTCCATGGCTTGTCCCTCGGCGACCGTTACGGCGCTCCACGTTAGCACTTCCGTCATCTCCTTTACGAGGTCCGGGGGTTGGGGGGACTGGAGCAAGGCCTCGTAAGCCTTCGCGTAGAGCAAGTCGCCGGCGAGTATGGCCATGGACTCCCCGTAGAGGACGTGGACCGTGGGCACCCCCCGCCTCAACTCGTCCCTATCCATTATGTCGTCGTGCACCAGGGTAAAGTTGTGTAAGAGCTCCACCGCGGCCGCGGCGGGCAAGGCGCCCTCCACCTCGCCCCCGAGGGCCTTGTTCACCAAGAGGACCAAGGCGGGCCTCAGCCTCTTGCCCCCCTTGGAGGGCAAGTGTCTCGCGGCCTCGTAGAGTTCCTTGGGGCTCCCCTCTAGGACTTCCATGATCTTCTTGTCGACCAGAGGTCTGAACTCGCTGAGGTAGCGCGTTAACGTTTCCACGACTGGTCCCCTAGGCCGCGGAAACGGGATCTTAAAAGGGGTCAACCGGTCCGTGAAGCCGTCATCCCAGCCGGTCGTTTACCGCTAAAAGCCGTTCATCCCCCGAAGAACTCGTCCGCCAGCAGCTCTTCTTTCTTCTCTTCCTTCCCTTTTTCCTCTCCTCCCTTCTCCTCTTCCTCTTTCCTCTCCCCGCCCTCCTCGAACAGCAGTCCCTCCTCCGGTATCTCCTCCTCTTCGCCGCCCAACATCTCCTCGCCGAAGAAGGCCTCCTCGCCGAGCTCCGGCGGGGCCTCTGCTGTGACCTCCACCTCCTTCGCCTCCTTCTTCAGCAGCTCCTTCGCTATGTTCTTTATCCTCTCGACCAAGTAAGGTTCGGTAAGGTCCAGCACTATTATGTTCTTCATCTGGACTAACATTGAGGCCTCAAAGGCGTTGGCCGGGAGTATGATGACGTAACGGTCCACGCCAGTGTCCAAGGCCTTGGGCACTCTGGAGGTTATCGCTAGCGAGGGGTCCTTCTCCTCTGCGAAGTCTATCGCCAACACGCGCCCTTGCGGGGTCCTCGCGATTATGTCGAACACGTGCTCTATGCCGCTCCTCCCCCTCTCCTTGCCGGGGCTCTCCACCATGAGGCCGAGTTCCTTCAAGGCCTCAATTATGTCTTGCTTGTGCAGCTCCCCGCTGGTCAACAGCCTCTGGCCCAGGGGGGTTAGGGTGAACTCGTACACTGGCTCGTAGCTGGTATTGAGGTAGTCGAACTGGTGGCCGCAGTTCCTACAGTAGAACACTATGAGCGGCTTGTTGCTCTTCCTCTTACAGTTCAAGCACTCGAAGACCTTACCTATGACGACGTAGTCGAGGCCCTCCTTCCTCAAGGGCCTCTTACACTTGGGGCACACCAGCTGGCCGGTGTTGGGGTCCCTGAACTTGGACTCCGTGTCTATGTAGCCACACAAGGTGTGCTGGATTATGTAGGTGGGCTCTATGTTAAAGCTCTTACACCAGGGGCAGAGCAGCCTAGAGGAGACGTGTATTGAGCCGCATCGCGGACAGTGGATAAGCCTGTCCACAATCGACTTGTCGACCAACTTGTACCTTATGAGCTTTTCAATCGTGCTCCTCCAGTTGGGCAAGTCCTCGAAGGGAGGGTACCTAATTCCGGTCTCCAGCCCTATCTTGGGCCTAACCGAACCCATCTTGAATATCGTAATTAGGATCTTGCGCGCTATAGGGTCGCTTATGAGCTCCTTCTTAACCTCCTCCGGGATGCCTAGGGTCGTGGGCTGAAAGGACACTAACGCTCCCGACGCTACGGGTTCACTTCGCCCTTTATTAAATGTGGAGTTCTAGAGGTAGCCCCTAAGGGCCGCCTCCACCGCCGCCGCCAAGGCGCGGGCCGGGTCGCAGCCCCCTTCCCCGAGCACGAAGGAGCACTCCCCCACCCTCGCCTTAACTCTGTTCCCTACCTTGCTCAAGTATATTTTCTCGGTTACTATAATTCCCTTAGCCCTCTCGATGTCGTCCTTAGTGAAGCTGGTCCCCAAGAGTTCGGCCACCTTAGGCGCCAACTCCTCCACAGCCCGGACCCTCTCCTTTATCAAGGTCGCCTTCCCCCACTCCTCCACCAAGTCCAAGTCCCCTCCGCCGTAGTCCAGCACCTTCGGCCTGACCTTGATGAAGGCCGGCTTGGGGAGCGCCGGGCCGACCACTATGGCTTCCCCGGGCTTGAGGGAGGGCAAGTCCGAAGCCAGCCTCGCCCCCAGCTCCTCCGAGGAGTTCGCCACCGCCTCTTGATCCTTCGGGTTAATTATCCTCATTATTATTTGACTCTGACACTGGCTGAGGACCGTTTGGTCCACCCTGCTGGGCCTCTGGGTTATTATGGTGAGCAGCACTCCGAACTTCCTCCCCTCCGAGGCAATCCTCTTCAGTAAGCTCGTGGTCCAAACGTTCTCCTCGGACGGGGGAGGGGCGAAGCGGTGGGCCTCCTCGACCACCACCATTACCGGGAAGGGGTACTTCTCCCCGGGCACCTCCCTCATGTACCTCACCCTCGCTTCGAATATCCTCTTGAGGACGTCGTATACCAAGTGGACTTGGACCTCCTTCTTTATGCCGCTCAAGTTGAACACGGTCGCGGTGGAGGGCCTCAAGAACGACATTAAGGGTGTGGGTCTAGTGTCGTACACGCCGAGCCTCTCCAGCTCAGAGACGTACTTTATTAAGTCGTAGACCGGGTCGGGGCCCTTCCTAACCACGCTCCACAGCTTCTTCACCGCCTTCTCTTCTATGGGAAAGTCTCTGGACTTGAGGAGCGAGGCGAACTGGTTGAAGGAGCGAGACACCTCCGAGGCCTCCGCCACCGCGTTTAGGTACTCCACCATCCTCCTCAAGCTTAGGGCCTCCCGGTCGCCCCCCTCCTTGAAGGCCTTCTGCGCGGCCGACCTGACCCCTTCCAGCACTGCCCTTATCCTCGTAGCGGTCTTGGGTATCCCCATGACGAACGCGAGTTCGTCGGTATCTACCGTGGTCAAGTCTATCTTGTAGAGCACGTCCCCCTCTTGATCGGCGTGGGCCTTCAGTACTAACGCGTCCCCTCCGAGCTCCTCCACCTTCTCCTTTATCGGTACGTACTCGCCGTGAGGGTCCAGTATTAAGACGGTAGCGCCCTTCTTCAACAGCTCCTCTATCAAGACCACGCTGGTCCAAGTCTTCCCGGAGCCCGTAGCCGCTATTATTGCTAAGTGTCTCACCAAGGCGTTCATGTCCAATCTTATTGGGACCGAGGGCCTGTTCTTCAAGTTTCCAATCCATAGCGCCCTCTCCTCGGGAACCTCGTAGAGCGCCGAGACGTCCTCGTCGGAAGCTAAGTACACCCACTGTCCTACTGAAGGTGTCCCCTCGTCCAAGCTCCTCACCCTCGCTAAGGCGACGGCTGTCTTGCCGTCCAACGGCATCTTGGCTGCCACGTCCCACGGGACGTCGGAGGGCAAGAACGGCTTGACCCTTATCCACTCCACGTAACCCAACACCTTCTTGCCGTCCTCCTCAAAGTATACAAATTCGAACTTGCTCAGCTTCGTAGAGCTGTCGAGAACTACGGTATAGGTGTCAAGCCCCTCTACCTCCACCACCCTCCCGACGACCTTCACAACCGCTTCCTCGCGGCTTCTTTTGGAACCCTAGGTATATGGGGGCAGAGGGGGCGCCGTCAGTGGCGGAGCCCTTTGAGGGCGCACTTCTTGGGCACGGGCCCGGCCAGCGGGTGGCCGGCCTACGGGAAGGAGACGGAGAAGAGGAGGAGGCCCAGCACTTACGCCTTCGAGTGCGGGGAGGCCAAGTTCTTTATAGACGTGGGCTCTTGGGAGGCCGCCTTAGAGGGGGCGAAGAGGCTGGGGAACGTAGACTTCATCTTGATAAGCCACGCCCACGTGGACCACTGGGGAGGGTTGAACTTCTTCCGCTGGGGCCCCGAGATGCCCACGTTCTCCATCAAGGAGACGTTCGAGCACCCCTACTTCAGAGAGATCAAGGACGCCCCGTTCTCCCTCAAGCTCCTCGAGGTAAGACCCTTTGAAACGTTTGAAATAAAGGGAGTGAAGATAACTCCCTTCCCCTTGAACCACTCCATACCGGCCAGCGGGTTCTTAGTGGAGTGTGGGAGCAAGCTGGCCTACGCGCTGGACACCAAGTGGCTGCCGCAAGAGAGCTTGGAGCTCTTGAAGGGCTCGGTGGACTACCTAATAGTGGACGCCGCCTTGCCGAAGGGCGAGGAGGGAGCGCACAACACTTACGAGGAAGCGTTGAGGTTGGGGAAGGAGATAGGAGCTAAGGTGGTCTTCGCGGTTCACTTGCTGCCCTCGGTTAGGGAGGCGGAAGTGCTGGCGGAGGGAGAGGCGCTGGGGGTGAAGGTCGAGGTCCCCGACGACGGCGATTCCTTCGAACTTTGAATCTTCTTCAGCACCATCTCCCTCAGCCTCTGGAGGAGCTTCCTCTTATCCTCCATGAGTACTACGTCGCTGAAGGCGTTAGCCACTATGACGTGAGAGAAGGGGCTCGGCACGTCCAAGGGGCCGACCACCTTCACCTCCACCTCCCCTTCAACTATCCTCCTCACCGTCTCTTCCGCCGCTTCCACGTTCATGTAATCTTCCAGGATTTCCCGCAAGGTCTCCTTGTAGATGGGGAAGTCTTCCAAGCCCTCCACAACTTTTATGAGCTGTTGAGCGGAGAGCTGCATCCTTTCCGGACTCTTCTCCCTCCCCCTGTACCTCTTCAATATCATGAAGCCCCTCTGCGCGCAGTGCCTAAACCTCCTCTTGAAGAGCTCCGTCCTCTTCACCGCCTCCTCCACGTAGCGCCTCAAGTTCTCAGGGGTCACGGAGAAGACCAACTCCCTCACGTCCACCTCCGGGTGGCCGGGCACGGTTAACATGAACCCGTAGTCGGTCACAGTGACGCTCACGTTAGTGCCCGTGAGCTGGCCCAGCTTGTAGGCGTAGGCCCGGGAGAGGGCGTCTATCCCCCTCCTTCCTATTAGGAAGTGGAAGATGAAGTTCCTCCTGTCCTCCTCATCCCATATCTCCACCAAGTACGTGCTGTCGCCCGGGACTGCGCCGACGTACTCCAGCTGCTCTTGGACGTACTCCTTCAAGCTCCTAGCGGCCCAAGGCTCCAGCTGGTACTCCTCGACGAGCTGTTCTACGCTCATATCCACCAACATCTCCCTAAACTTGGCCACTTCTCTGGCGGAGTCGTAGGCAAGGGGGAGCATCTCGCTGAACCAAGCCGGGACCGTGGGCCTCTCGCTGGGCGCGGGCTCCACGTAGACGCTCATTCCCTTGGAGTACAAGAACCTATACGTCTTCCCGGAGAGCACGAAGACGTCCCCGGGGACCAAGTTCTGGGCGAAGAGCTCCTCCACGTGTCCCAACAGCTTGCCGCTCTTAGCGTCTACCACCTTTACCTTGCTCTCGTCCGGGATCGTGCCGGCGTTCATTAGGAATATCATTCTGCTGGTCCTCTTCCTCCTCAAAACGTTCCTCTCCTTGTCCCAGAACAGCTTGGGGAACACCTTCTCCTCCTCTAAGCCGTACTCGCCCGCCAAGTACTTCACGACGGACTCGAAGTCCTTCTCGTCCAACTCCCAGTAGGGGTAGGCCCTCTTCGTAACCTCCAGCGCGAGCTCGTATGGAACTTCGCCCAGTTCCAAGGTCAAAGCTATTAAGTGCTGAGCGAGGACGTCCAAGGCGTTCTTGGGTATCCTCACCCTGTCTATCTTCTTCTCCCTGGCCAACTTCGCGAGGACCGCGTTCTCGAGCAAGTCGTCCCTGTCCACCACGATTATCCTTCCCTTGGAAACCGCGTCTATTCTGTGCCCGGCCCTCCCGACCCTCTGCAGAAGCCTGCTCACGCTCTTGGGGCTGGAAAGCAGTATTACCAAGTCCACGTGCCCTATATCTATTCCCATCTCCAAAGAGGTTGAGGTCACCACCACCTTCAGCTCTCCCTTCTTCAGCTTCTCCTCCACCTCTAGCCTGACTTCCCTGGAGAGTGAGGAGTGGTGGGCGGCCACCTTGTCCGCCAAGCCCTCCTTCTCCAAGTACTGCTTCAACTTGAAGGCGACCTTCTCGGTGGAGTGCCTCGTGTTAGTAAATATCAAGACTGCCCTGTGCTCCTTTATCAGCTTCACCATAGTGCGGTAGATCGCGTCGTTGAGCTCCTCCGCGTCGGCGTTAACTATGTCCTTCACGGGGCATATCACCTTTATGTCCACGGGCTTGGCGAACCTCGCGTCCACTATCCAGACCTCCCTCCCCCTCCCGCCCAAGAATTTGGCCACGGTCTCCAACGGGTGGATGGTGGCGCTCAGCCCGACCCTCTGGAACTCGCCGGCGTGCAAAGCTAAGCGCTCCAAGGTCAAGGTTAAGTGGGTCCCTCTCTTGCTAGAGGCCATCTCGTGGATCTCGTCTACAATGACCCACTTGACGTCCTTGAGCTTTTCCCTAAACTTGGGGGAGGCCAAGGAGAGGGCGAGGCTTTCCGGAGTAGTAATTAGGATGTGGGGAGGCCTCCGGAGCTGCTTCTGCTTCTCCGAGGGAGGGGTGTCGGAGGTCCTAATGGCCACCCTTATCTCTGGGAAGCCTTCCTCCACCCTCTGGTAGATCTCGTTGAGCGGCTCTATCAAGTTCCTCCTCATGTCGTTTCCAAGCGCCCTGAGGGGGGAGACGTAAACGGCGTAGACCTTGTCCTCCAGCAGCCCTCCCTCCGCCATCCTAAACAAGCTGTCTATGATACCCAAGAACGCCGCTAAGGTCTTCCCAGTCCCGGTGGGGGAGGAGATGAGTACGTTCTTGCCCTCCTTGATAAGCTTTATCGCCCCCCTCTGGGGCGGGCTCAAGTTGCCGTACTTCTCCTTGAACCAGTCCCTAACGGTCGGGTGGAGGAGTTGTAAGACCTCCTCGGAAGGGGGGAGCTCTCGGAGGAGCTCGTACACCCTCGATGCCCGGGCGAGGGCCCCTCACAAAAAATTAAGCTTAGCCCCAGCAGCCGCTGGCCAAGTAGACCTTGCCCTTTATCACTTGCTGCTGCGTGGTCAGCCCGCCCACCGTGGGGTTCACTACAGCCGTGTAACACGTCCTCTTGCCCATAGTTAAGGTTATGAACAGCGAAGAGACCTCTTGGGGCACGTTCTTCACCTTGAACTTCAGCTCGCCGACGTTGCTCTTTATAGTAATGGTGGTGTTGGTGAAGTTGCCCAAGCCGAACACCCTCTTTACCTTGGGCTCCAAGGATATCCCGGTGGCCACCGCAACCGCGGGCTCCAGCTTGCCTATGGTGAAGTTCTGATACATGTTGTTAACGTCGAATATGTAGGCCTCGAAGCCCCTCCTAGTGGCGACCAAGAAGAGGGCGTCGCCCACGTAGCCGTTGCCCAAGTAGTCCCCCACCCCTACGAAGTTGTATATGCCGGGCAAGGAGTAGAGCACGGTCTCGTTGTCCAATATGTCGTGGAACCTCAGCACGAAAGTTCCCCTCTCGCCCAAGCTTATCAGCATGAAGTAGGGCTTGCTCGAGTAGGGCTCGTTCTCCAAGAATATGGGGGCGAACGTGGCGACCTTCATCTTAATTAAGTCTTCCTCGCCCTTCGCCTCCCCTCCCTTGCCCTTGTAGTGGTAATACATTATCGGCGACATCTTCCTCAACCACAAGACCAAACAGCCGTCCCCGTCCAACAAGTCAGGCAACGGGTTGGTGGCGCTAACGTTGGCGCCCAAGTTGAAGGTTATGTTCGAGGCCACCTTGTCCTTGAGCACGTCGTACAGGGTGCAGTAGACCCAAGTGTCGTTGCCGAGCTTCTCCTCCCTCACCTCCCAAGCGTAGACGTCGTTCTTCTTAACGAAGATGCCTACGCGGGCGTCGGGGGAGTGGGCGTACTTGCCCAAGGGCTCGGCCTCGTCCCCGTATATCGCGTACAGCGTGCCGTTGACGCCGAGGAGGAGCTTCCCGTCGAGGGTGGCGGACTCCCCCTTCCTAGGGTCGAAGACCGGCACCACCGGGCCCTTTATCTCAAACTTGCCCACTACCTTGTTACCCTTTATGGTCCATATCTCCTGAGTCTCGTTTATAGTGTTCACGAAGAGGAACGCCGTGCCGTCCTCGTCCGGGTAGGTTAAGGGCTGGGCGGTGGCCGCCCCCTCGAGCTCCACGAACTCGAGGGGGTACTCGACGCTTACCTTAGGCACCTCCTCGGCGGGGGCGCCGAAGCGCTCTTGCTGGGTGACCTCCGCCTTGGGCGGTTTGCTGCTCAGCACGAGGAAGGTTATGCCGAGGCCGGCTATCACCGCGACCGCGACGGAGGCCAACACTAAGAGCTTCTTGTTTATTTGGACTTTCTGAGGAGAGCTCATGACTTCCTCCGCGGGGGCCTTTGAGGGTCACTTTATCACTCCTGTGGTGCGCGCCAGTCTCTCCGCGGCTTCTCTGGTCAAGCCGTCGCTGCCCAAGATGGTGTACCTCTCGGGCCTTATCTTGTGAGCTATGGTGAGTGCCTCTATTATTTTCTCGTCCTCCACGCCTAGCTCCTCCGCCGTAGTAGGCAAGTTCAAGTCCCTCAGAACCTTCCTCACCTTCCTCCAGAGCTTGGAGCCGTGTAAGTAGAGCATCATTATCGTCCCGACGCCCACTTGTTCGCCGTGGAGCGCCGGCCTGTTCGCTATGACGTCCAAGGCGTGGGAGAACAAGTGCTCGCTCCCGCTTGCCGGCCTGGAAGAGCCGGCTATGCACATGGCTACTCCGGAGGAGATGAGTGCCTCCACCAAGATCCTCAACCCGTCCTCGCTCAAGGCCTTCAACAGCGGAGAGTACTTGAGGACGTGCTTTGCGCTCATCAGTGCGAGGGAGGCGGCATAACTGCCGTAGTACTCCCCCTTCAACACGTGGGCGAGCCTCCAGTCGCGCACCGCGGAGAACTTCGCCAGCACGTCCCCTATGCCGGCCCGGTTGAGCCTCTCCGGGGCCCTAGCTATGACTTCGATGTCCGCGACCACGGCTATGGGAGTCTTTGTCTTGACGCTGGTCGGCCCCTTCAAGCCCTTGAGGCTGGAGAACGGGGAAGCTATGCCGTCGTGGCTCGTGGCGGTGGGCACGCTCACGACGTCCCTCCCGAGCTTCATAGCAACGTACTTGGCCACGTCTATCGCCTTCCCCCCGCCGAAGCCCACCACCACGTTGGGTTCCCCGTTCAACCCTTCCAACACCTTGTTCGCCTCCTCAACGGACGGCTCCACGACGGTCACGAAGTCTACCTTGAACCCCTCCTTTTCCAACAGCCCTTGGAGCTCGTCGCCCCACTCGGACCACACGTGAGGGCCGGTGACCACGAGCACCTCGCCGCCGTCAAAGCCCAAGGCCTTGATGACCTTCGGCAGCTCCCTCCTCGTCCCTCGGCCCACCACCACTCTCTTCATTAGCTCTATCTCGTGGCGGTCCCTCAAACGATGCCTACCGGGGCCCCTTAGGGAGGGACGCTAATGAGGTGTGAGCCATTAAAAAGCCCCCAAGGGGGCCGCTGAGGGGTAACGAACGTGAGCGACGTCAAGTTCTTCAAGATTAGGGGCTATATGCTGGTATCGCACGACAAGAACCCGAGGTGGCAGGCCTTCGAGGTGGTGAGGAGGGGGACCAAGCCCGAGGAGGTAGTGGAGAGGGTGCTCTCCGAGCTCGGCAGCAGGCACAAGCTGAAGAGGTACCACATAAGGGTTGAGAACGTACAAGAGGTGAAGGAGGAGGAGATAGAGGACATCTACTTCCTCCAGCTGGCCCACTTGAACAGCTGGGAGGCCTACGACGCCCACAAGGTCTGGAGGAAGTACAAGCTGGGCTGGGGTGCGTGGAAGTGAACGTCCCCCAAGAGAAGCTGGAGGAGCTCCAGAAGCTCCAAAGGGAGTACGAACAGCTCCGGGCCCTACAAGCCAGCCTCGCGGTCGAGGTGGAGCGCCTCAACGCCTTCAAGAAGGACGCCGAGCTGGCGGCGGGGGAGCTGGAGGAGCTGAAGGAAGAGAAGGAAGCCTTGGTCCCTATGGGGCCCGTGTTCGTGAAGTCTAAGCTCCAGACCAAGGTGCTTTACCCGTTGGGAGCCAACGTCTACTTGTCCACGAAGCCCGAAGAAGCCGTTCAGAGGCTCAAAGAGGACAAGAAGAAGATCGAAGAGCAGCTGAAGCTCCTCGAAGCAGAGCTGGCTAAGGTGACCCAAGCGCTGACTTCAATAGAAGCCAGGGTCGCCGAGATCTACCGGGAACTGAACGTTGCTGGGGCGCCTAAAGAAGGCACTCAAGGGACTGGTCAACGAGGTAGCTAAGAGTACCAAGGAAGTAACCGAGGAGAAGCCGGTAACCCCGGAGGAGAGGCCGAAGGAAAAGAAGGAGGAGAAGAAGGGCCTTTTAACGAAGTTAAAGGACACAATAGTTTATAAAGAAATAGACGTAAAGAAGCTAGAGCCTCTCCTGGAGGAGTACGTACTGACGTTGAGCGAGCTGGACGTGGCCTACGAAGTCGCGGAGGAATTGATAGAAAACTTCAAGAAGAACTTAGCCGGCTTGAAAATAAAGAGGGGGGTCGACGAGAGGGAAGTGATTGAGAAGGCGTTAAAAGATGCAATTCTGGGCTTGATAAGCGTACCCGCGTTCGACTTGATCGAGGAGGCCAAGCGGGCCCAGAGGGAGGGCCGGATACTTAAAATCATGTTCATGGGTGTTAACGGAGTTGGGAAGACCACGACCATAGCCAAGGTCGCTTACGCGATGAAGAGGGCCGGGGTCACCCCGGTGCTGGCGGCCGCGGACACCTTTAGGGCCGGGGCGGTGGAGCAGCTCAAGGTACACGCGGAGAGGATGGGGGTACCAATAATAACCAAGCCCTACGGGAGCGACCCGGCGTCCGTGGCCTACGACGCTATAGAGTACGCCAAGGCGAGGGGGTTTAACGTAGTTTTGATAGACACTGCCGGGAGGATGCACGTAGACGTGGACTTGATGAACGAGCTCCGGAAGGTCGCTAGGGTCGCAGAGCCGGACTACAAGGTCTTAGTCTTGGACGCCTTAACCGGCAACGACGCAGTCGAACAAGCGAAGTTCTTTGACGAGGCCGTGGGCGTCGACGCTGTAATATTGACTAAGGTGGACGCAGACGCCAAGGGGGGAGCGGTCTTGAGCGTCGCAGCTACCATAAAGAAGCCCGTCCTATACTTGGGCGTAGGCCAGAACTATGAGGACTTGATAAAGTTCGACCCCAAGTGGTTCGTGGAGCGGCTGTTGGGTGAGGAGAAGTGAAGGACTTGAACCGCTACCTAGAGCAGTTGAGGAACTTGATGAACGACTGGAGGACCATATTGGCCTTGGCGAGCAAGCCCGACGAGGACGAGTTCAAGACGGTTTTGAAGGTCGTAGGCCTAAGCACGTTAATAATTGCAGCCTTGGCATACATAATAAGGCTGGTCATAGTGTTAATGCTCTACGGGTGATGGGGGTGCCGTTCTTCCCGGTAAGGACCGTGAGCGGGAGGGAAATTGACGTTGCACTGCTAATTGAAGAAAGGGCGAGAGCAAAGAACTTAGACGTGAAGTCCGTCATAGTGCCCCCGAGGATTAAGGGGTTCGTCATAGTGGAGAGCCCCGCCCACTTCGTGGTGGCAGAGGCGGTAAGGGGGATAAAGTACGTCAGAGGGGGGCCCGGCAAGAAGATATCGTTGGAGGAGGTGCTCAAAATGATAAAGCCCGTGCCGATAATAGAGACCGTCGAGGTGGGCGACATAGTGGAGCTGGTGGCCGGCGTCTTCAAGGGCGTGAAGGCGAGGGTTGAAGCCAAGATACCGGAGAAGAACGAACTGGTCCTCAGCATAGTGGAGGCGGCTTATCCGTTGCAAATAACAGTCCCCGCGGACTACGTGCGGCCGGTGCGGAGGTGAAGCGGGGATGCCCAAGAAAGTGTTAACCTTCAGCGTCGAGGGCGGCAACGCCAAGCCCGCGCCCCCGATAAAGCCGGCGCTGGAGTCCGTAGGCCTGGACCCCAACGAGGTAGTTCAGAAGATAAACGAGGTCACCAAGAGGTACAAGGGGTTTACCGTAACCGTAAAGGTGATAGTTGACCCGGACACCAAGGAGTACGAGATAGAGGTGGAGCCTCCAAACATAACTGAGCTCCTCCTAAAGCTGGCGGGCGCCAAGGCCCCCTCCGGGGACCCGATACACCAGAAGGTCGGCGACCTGCCCTTCGAGAAGGTAATAGAGGCGGCGTTGCTCAAGGCTCCAGAGCTGACGGCTAAGACCTTGAAGGGGGCCGTAAAGACCGTACTCGGGACCGCTAGGGCTATAGGGCTCACGGTGGACAAGATGGACCCCAAAGAGGTGACGCGGCTGGTCGAGGAGGGCAAGTACGACGAGCAGCTCAAGAAGTACGAGCCCGAGTGGGAGGCAGTCAGTTAAAACCCCTCTCAGTGGTGAGGGAGGGTCCGAAGTTGTTAGTGGACGAAGCCCTTTTGGAGAGGGGCGTCAAGGAGGCCGTAGAGAGGAGCAGGAAGCGCAACTTCAAGGAGTCCGTGGACATGATAGTGGTATTGAAGGACATAGACTTGAAGGGGCCCGAAGGGAGGATAAGGGAGGTGGTGGAGCTCCCGCACGCCCCCAAGAAGGAGGTCAAGATATGCGTGGTGGCCCACGGCGACTTGGCGCTACAAGCGAAGAAGATGGGCCTGACCGTGGTCACCAGGGACGAGCTCCAACAGATGGACAAGAAGGCGGCCAAGAAGCTCGCGAAGAGGTGCGACTGGGTGCTCGTTCAGACGGACTTGATGGGCATAGCGGGTAAGGTCTTGGGCCCCGCCCTGGGCCCCAGGGGGAAGGCCCCGGTCCCCCTGCCCCCCAACGCGCCTCTGGAGGCCTTCGTCAAGAGGTACTCCAAGTCTGTAAACTTGAGGATTAGGAAGCAGCCGCAAGTGATGTGCAGCATAGGCACGGAGGACATGGACCCCAAGGAGCTGGCGGAGAACGCGGCGGCCGTCTTGGGGGCTCTGGAGAGGAAGCTCCCCAACCCTCAAAACCAGATAGCTAAAGTTATAGTGAAGACCACGATGGGACCGCCGGTGCTCGTTCTGAGCAGGAGGTGAAGGGCGTTGAGCGCGATCACCGGCAGGGTCTCCACTTACCACAGGGAGAAGTTCCCCGAGTGGAAGGTAAAGCTGGTAAACGAGGTAAAGGAGAAGCTGAAGGAGAACGACGTAGTGCTGGTACTGGACCTAGTGGAAACTCCAGCGAACTTGGTACACAAGTTTAGGAAGAAGTTCAGGAAAGAGCTCCCCTACATGAAGGTAATAAAGAACAACTTGGTGAGGAAGGCGTTTGAACAGAGCGGCATTGAGATGCCTAAGGAGATGGATGAGCAACTGGTAGGCTCCAACATGTTCATATTCACTAACGACAACCCCTTCAAGCTGGCCCTCAAGATATCTAAGTTCAGCATGCCCGCCCCCGCCAAGCCCGGCGACGTGGCCCAGAGCGAGATAGTGGTCCCGGCCGGCGACACCGGCCTCACCCCGGGCCCCATACTCTCAACCTTCGGTAAGCTGAAGATCAAAACTATGGTCAAAGGGGGTACCATACACATCGCCAAGGACACTGTGGTAGCGAAGCCCGGGGACGTGATCTCGCCGGAGCTCGCGAGCCTCCTCCAGAAGCTGGGCATAACGCCCATGGAGCTAAAGATGAAGATCAAGGGAGCTTACATAAAGAGCTTGAACAGGTGGGTGCCCGCAGAGGAGCTGGTGCTCGACCTGAACAAGTACAAGGAGCAGATACAAGAAGCGTACACCAACGCGCTGGCCTTGGGAGTGAGCATAGCCTACCCGGTGCCGGAGGTGCTGAAGCTGAGCGTGGCGAAGGCGTTCCAGGACGCGCTGAAGGTAGCCGTGGAGGCGGGCTGGCTCACCAAGGAGACCGCGCCGTACTTGCTCAGCAAGGCCTACGCGCAAGCGCTGGCGCTGGTGGGCGCTCTGGGCGACAAGGCGAAGGAGCTCGGAATAGAGGTGGAGGTCCCGGCCGCGCCGGCGCCGGAGGCGAAGGAGGAGAAGAAGGAGGAGGCGGAAGAGGAAGAAGAGGAGAAGAAGGAGGTCTCGGAGGAGGACCTCTCCGCGGGCCTCGGGGCGCTATTCGGCTAACCTCCTCCTCTTCAAATACTCCTTTACTTTTTCCGAGAAGAACACCCCCCCTCCTATCACCGGGTACGCGTAGGGGAGCTCTTCTACCACCTTCATGCCCATAACTTCCCCGACCTCCACTTCCAAGCCCACTACCTTCTCTATTTCGCTCAGCTTCTTACCTCTCTTAATCAACCAAGCCACGGCCACCGCGCCGTCTATGGAGAACTGCTCGGGGCCCAAGTTCCTCACCAGAACCCCCTTGGGCAGCAGCTTGCTGGTCAAGAGCTCCCACGTCCTCCCCTTAGGGGGGTGGGCCCCCAAGATCCCGCCGACCACCACGGTCCCAGAGGCCTCATCGGGAGTGAGCTCGCCCTCCCCCTTGGGGTCCAGAACGACCCAAGGCCTCGGCATGTGATCTATAATTTCGACCACGCTCCTCTCCTCGAAAGGTATTCCGAGTTCCTTCAAGGACTCCTTCAGCCTCTCGTCCTTTACGTTCGTTATTAAAAGTTCGTCGCCTACCAGCTCGTAGGCGTGCTCGTACTCGTAGAGCAGCCACTCGCTGAACTCCTCCAAGTTTTCCACTATTATCAAGCCGCTCCCCCGGAGGGGCCCGCGGGGGAAAGTAAATTGTCGGGGCCGGACTACCCCATAGAGATAATAGAGGAGGGGAAGGTCAAGCTCGCAGTCCCCAGGATGAGCGACTACTTGAGGCCCGACGGGGTCTACGAGCCCGCCCACGCGCCGGTGTTCTACAACCCCAAGGCTAAGTTCAACAGGGACGTGGCGGTCGCCATGGGGGCCGCCCTCAAGGAGAGGCTGGGGAGGCTGGAGGTCTTGGAGCCCTTGGCCGGCTCGGGGGTTAGGAGCTTGAGGTACGCCGTAGAGGCCGGGGCCGACAAGGTGCTTGCGGTGGACGCCGACCCCAAAGCGGTGGAGCTGATAAAGTACAATATAAGGTTAAACAAGCTAGAGGACAAAGTAAAGGTCTTGCTCGCAGAGGCGAACGCGGTCTTGCACTCCCGGGAGCTCAGGGGAGGCTACTACGACTTGGTGGACGTGGACCCCTTCGGCTCTCCCATGCCCTTCGCCGACGGGGCGATCAGGGCGGCCCGGAGGAGGGGCTTGGTGGCCTTCACCGCGACAGACACCGCCCCCTTGACCGGGGCGAGGCCCCAGTCGGCCTTGCGCAAGTACGGCGCCTCCGTTAGGAGGACTCCCTTTTCCAAGGAGGTTGCAATAAGGGTCTTGATAGCTGCTTTGGTGAGGGTTGCGGCTGTGAGGGAGGTGGCACTCAAGCCCGAGGCGGCGTTCTTCAAGGACTACTACGTGAGGGCCCACCTCACCGTCGAGAGGGGGGCGAGGAGGGTCGAGGAGGCCTTGTCCCAGCTGGGCTACTTGTTCTACCGCCCGGACTACTCCGTCGAGGTGGTGAGGGGCTACCCCCTCCCCGAGAGGGTGCCCGAGGGGACCGCCTTGGGCCCCCTTTGGCTGGGCCCCCTGACCGGCCCCTTGGCCAAGAGGGCCGCGGAGCTGGTCGGGGGCGAGGTCAAGCGCTTCTTGGAACACTTGATAGAGGAGGACTCCGTGGGCGTGCCGTACTCTTACAAGGTTGAGAGGGTCGCGAGCATATTGAAGGTTAACATGCCCAGCCCGAAGCTGGTCGTGGAGGAGCTCAGGGCTGCGGGCTACAAGGCCTTATTGGCCCACTACGACCACACCTCCGTTAAGACCGACGCCCCGGCGGAGGAGGTCTTCAAGGTCGTGAAGAAGCTGAGCCCGCGGCCCTAACCGTTAAGCTCGGGCCCCGGGGCTAGCCCTTAGGTGGTCCGCGGGATGAGCGTAGTGGAGAGCGCTGAGGCCGAGCTCAAGGAGGCGGCGGCCCAGTTCTACGAGAGGAAGCAGCTCCTAGCCTTCGCCGCTTCCTACGCGCTCGCCTCCGCCTTGGGCGCGGCGCTCAAGCAGCCCGCCGTCGCCGGGGCGGGCTTGGCCCTCGTGGGGGCTTCTGCAGTCTTGTTCAAGAAGATCATAAGCAGCAAGATAGAGGCAGTCAGAGAGGCGTGGGACTTGTTGCTGGACATAAAGGGCTTGGACACCAAGCTAATACAAAACCCGGAGGAGAGGAAGGAGCTGGAGGAGCTGATACAAACGAAGTACAGCAAGTTCAAGCGTGTCGTGGCGTACGTGAAGGACGTCGCCGAGGAGTTGAAGGGGAAGGCCTCGCTCGCCTTCGCCCTCTACGGCGCCGGCAGCGGGCTGGCGAGCTCCTCCCTCGCCTTCAGCTTACCTTGGCCCGTGTCCTTAGCTACTTACGCAATCATGACCTTGTTGTTCGTAACGCCGCTTCCGAGCATAGTGTACGAGTTGAGGGAGGTGGTGACGTAGGAGCCCTTGGCCGCCGTGTGGCGGGCCCGCCGGGATTTGAACCCGGGACTTCCGCGGCGGGAAACGGGCCAAGCCCCGCCTCTACGGGTTAAGAGCCCGCCGCTCTACCAGGCTGAGCTACGGGCCCGCTCCGTGGGCTTGGAGACCGGTGGGGGTTAATAAAATTTTAGCACACGTCTCGCACTTTCCTCAAGGCTTGTGGAAATCTGAGGGCGAGTTACTTATCGGACCTTAGGAGCTTTTGCGTAACGCGCTTTTTGTGGTCTTTGTCTTTATTAGAACCTCGGGTTGTGTTTTTCGTTATCTTTTAGGAGAACTATCTTTCCAATCTCCCTTGAGACTCTACAGGAGGCGGTGAACAAGATAGAGGAGGTCCTCGACAACTACTCCTTTCCATTCTCTCTTGAGACTCCACCAGGGTTAATGCGGTTTATCAACGGCGGGGGTAGGCGTGACCTTTCTATCCTCTCTTGAGACTCCACACGAAGAACAATTGGTACTTTATAAATGAGAGACTGAAGACCTTTCTATCCTCTCTTGAGACTCCACCGAGCCCTTCCATATAAAGCTCCAAGGTCTTTCCCTTAAAAGAATTGCGTTCTACCCCAAACTTACAATTCCCCAAGCTTTTCCCTTTATTCAAGAAAAATTTCCTCTGCCCTTCCCTCCATGATCTTCAGCGTTCCCATGAAAAGATATAAGGGGGTTTGAGAGAGTGAATAGTAATGGTGCGCTTTCGAACATAGAATGTTCCCATATGGGTGAAGGTTGAAAAGGAAATGAGTAAGTGGAAAAGTTTGGTGATGAGTTACACACTAATTTGAATTAGGAGTTGTCTTACAACTAAACGCGGAGAAGTACGCTTTCTCCGAACCCCGCGAAGGGCTCGGGTCGAGGGGTCGTTACATGAAAACAAATTTCTCGCGGGAGGCCGTTGTCTAGGAGGAGAGACGAGTTGGTAATGTACCACGTGGCCAAAGTCACTGAAGACTTGTACGTCCTCAGGGTGGACGACCGCTACACCAAGTACTTCGAAGCCTTGTGGGAGATACCCGAAGGCATAACGTACAACGCCTACCTACTCAAAACTGACGAAGGCGACGTGCTCTTCGACGCGTGGAAGAGGCAGTTCTCCAGCCACTTGATGGAGGCCTTGGAGAGGGTTACCTCGCCAGACCGGCTGAAGTACGTGGTCGTCCACCACATGGAGCCGGACCACACGGGAAGCTTGGAGGACGTCCTTCGCTGGGCCCCCAACGCGAAGGTCTTGGGCCACCCACTGGCCGGGAGGATGATGAACGCCTACCCCAAGGCCAAGGAGAGGTTCAAGCCGGTCAAGGACGGGGAAGTGCTGGAGGTAGGCGGCAAGAAGTTGAGGTTCGTCCACACCCCGTGGCTGCACTGGCCGGAGACCATGATGACGTGGCTTGAGGAGGAAGGGGTGCTGCTAACTTGCGACGCCTTCGGGGGCTACGGGATCCCGCTCTCCCTCTTCGACGACCAGTGCGTAAAGCTGGAAGAGATGATAAGAGAAATGAGGAAGTACGTAGTTACGGTAATAGGACATTATAGAGAGTGGATAGATAGGAACATAGCCAAGCTCGAGAAGCTCGGAATAAAGCCAAACGTGGTGGCCCCGGCCCACGGACTCATATGGAGGAAGAACGTCGACAGAGTATTCCAAGTATACAAGGACGTGGGCAAGTCCAAGCCTAAGGAGAACAAGGTGCTTCTGGTGTACGCCTCCATGTACGGCACCGTGGAGAAGGTCGCGAGGGGGGTGGAGTGCGAGCTCGTTAGGGAAGGGATGGAGGTAGCGGTTTACGGCTTCAACGACACCTCCAGGCCGTACATCTCTGAAATACTCACGGACGCTTCCGACGCGGAGGTCGTGGTGTTCGCCACCCCGACGTACGAGGTGGAGGCCTTCCCCTTCTTGAAGTTCGTAGCCCAAGAGCTGTGCTGGAAGGTCGGCAACGGCAAGAAGGCCGTCTTGATCTCCAGCTACGGCTGGTCCAGCGCCGCGATAGAGGACCTAAAGAAGACCCTAGAGAACTGCGGCTACAAGTCAGTGGCCGAGGTGAAGTATAACGCCATAGGCCCCACTGCCATAACGGACGAGGCCGTAGCGGAGATAGCCAAGAAGGTGGTAGACGCCATCAAGAGCAGCTAGCACTTGAGCCTCCTGCTCTCGTACCGGTACCTCATGACCACCAAGGCGTGCGCGACGGGCCTCAAGGCTTTTATTACTGCCTTAGGGGGCTTGAGGTCGTAGGCCCTAAAGCCCAAGTCCCTCAAAGTGCCGTCCACCGCCAAGTACCACCCGGGCTCCGAGGCCGCTCTTTCTATTGCCTTTGCCACACACTCGGCGCTGCTTACGTTCATGTTGGGGACCGGTAGGGACCTCTCCCTCGCGAAGTTCAAGAGCTTCCACTCCGGCCGGTAGGCCCACTTGCCCACTATTAGGGCGGGCCTCACTATGGAGCCCCCCTCCCTCCAGACCGCTCTCTCGCCCTCAGCCTTGGTTTCGGAGTACTTCCCCAAGGGAACGCAGCCCTTCAAGAGTTCCCCTTCCTCCCTTACCTTGCCCCCCTCCTCACAAGCGTCCGCGAGCCCCATCGCCGCCACGGAGCTCACGTAAACGTACTTGAGCCCGAGCTCCTTCGCTACCCTCAACGAAATTAATGCCTTGGTCACGTGAGAATCGTACATCTCCTCTCTCTTGCCGAAGAGCTTGCCGGCAGCATAAACTACAGCGTCCGCGCCACACCTCTCCAAGACTTCCCTCAGCTCCTCTTCACTTATTTCGTCAATTAAATACATCTCCTTATCCTTGAAAGCTTCATTCAAGAACGGCCTCTTCTCCGCGCTGGACCTCCGGGCCACCCCGCAAGAGTCCGTTAGCTCCAACAAGTTGGCCCCCAGGTAGCCCCAAGCCCCGACGACGGCGAGCTTCAAGGGACCACCTCCCTTTCCTACCCGGAGCTCTCCCTTACCGGGACTCCCCTAATTTTCTATCGCAGAGATAGTTCTTTTCTCAAAAATAAGAGAAATTAGTTCTCCTTTTGTAGAAGCCCTCGAGGGATGGCGCGTGGCTAAGATGAACGCCCACATGGAGGCGGAAATAGACGACCAAGTTTTGGAGAAGATATTCGGCGCCCTGAGCGCCAAAGGGGTAAGCAAGGTAGTGATGGAAATAAAGGACGTCCAAGGGAAGCTAATAATTACCGCCGAGCCCACCGAGGAGAGCGTAGTAGAGGCGAAGAAGGGAGGGGAGTAATTGAAGTTAGTGCTAGTGGTCGAAGTGGACGAAAAGGCCACGAGTTTTTTGGAACGCACCCTTGGAAACGCGAAAGTAAAGTTCGTGCTCGAGAAGCTCGAGGTAGAGGTCAACGCCGGGGGAGAGGAAGTTAAGGTGCTCAAAGTGGGGCCCGAGTGCCTTCAGTAGCTTTTTCAACAACTGCCGAACAGAGCGTTAGACACCGACCTTTAAGGGACGGCTCGAACTAACGCTTGGGGTCTAACGTGCAGACCGCAGTTCAACTCCCCAAGCCCAAGCCCTCCGAGGAGGAGCTCGAGCTCTACCTCGCAGAGGCAGCCTTGAGCTATAGGTGACAGCCCTTCTTCAGCCCCAACTCTTTTAATTTCTTCATAACCTCGTCCACCAAACTCAACACCCGCTCGCGGCTCACCCCTTTCTTCTCCGCCTCTTCCAACACCACCTCCATCACTTTCGAGTACTTCTTGTACTTCTCGTTCAGCTTCCTCCAAGGCACGCCCCTCAGAGCCTCCGCCACCTCACGGTCGAACGGGAGAGCGCCCAAGGCCATTAGGACAGCTATTATTGGGTAGCCCACGTAACCCCTAAACTTGGTGCCGTTGTCCGTGCTGTCGGCCAAGCCCCTCTCTAAGTCTACGCAGACCTCGTAAACCCGGTCGCCCTCGCTCGAGACAACCTCCGCCCTCCCGTCCCCCAGCCTCACCCTCCCGTCGGCCAGCGCGCCCAAGGCTTCCAACACCTTTATCTTGGGCGGGAGCCTCAAGGGCTTCAAAGTACCACCTCAGAAACGGTTACGGAGTCCAAGTAGTCCTCGTCAATTTCGAACAACAGGCCCGGGGAGTCCCTCACCTCCACGAACCCACACTTGACTTCGAACGGGTCCTTCGCCAGCCCCCTCTCGAACAAGTGGTCCTCCGGGCTGAAGTCGGAGGGCTCCAAGTTCCCCCTGGCCAGCGACGCCACGGTCATGTTCAAGCTCCTCCCGACGGCCGTTTCCAGCATACCGCCTATGAAGAAGGGCAACTCGTTTTCGATTATGAGCTCCACGGTTTCCACGCTCTTAACCAAGCCCCCGAACCGAGGGGGCTTGAGGTTGACCCCTAAGGGGGCGCCCACGCCCTCGCTCAAGTAAGCCAGCTCCGCCACCCTCTCCGGCTCCTCCAAGCTCTCGTCCAGAATGACCTCTATTCCCTCGGAGGAGGCCAACTTCGCCGAGAAGGCGACCTCGTGAGGGGGGAAGGGCTGCTCCAACGCGTCCGCGTAAGAGGCGACCTTGCTCAAGTACTCCCAGTGCACGTCCTTCAAGGGGTCGTAAGCGCCGTTGGCGTCGGCCAAGACAGGGACTCCGGGGAACTCCCTCTTAAGGGCCCTTACGGGCTCCACGTCCCAGCCCGGCTTTATCTTCACCTTCAGCCTCCTAGCGCCCCACTCCAGCGCCCTCTCCGCCCAAGCGACGAGCTCGTCCTCGTCCTTAACTATGCCTATGCTCTCTTGGACGGGTATCTTTATCTTCCTCCCGCCCACGGCCTTGACCAAGCTCTCCTTCCTTAAGCACGAGAGTAAAGTGAGGACCGAGTACTCTATCATCGACTTGGCGAAGTTGTTGCCTCTATAGCTGTTGAGCACCTTCAGGAGGCCGTTCACGTCCTCAACCATTTTGATTTTCGGTATAACCAACTTAGCGAATGCGACCACGGAGTCCACGAACTCCCCGCTGTAGAGCGGCTCCGCCTCCGCCGGGGCCTCGCCGAAGCCCTTGCACCCCCCGGCCTCGGCCACAGTTATTACCCTCGTCCCCTCCGCCTTTCCAAAGCTCGTCTCGAAATCTATTTTCATCTTCATTTTTATTACCTTCACTCTGAACGTAATCCCTTCCGGCACGGGCCACGAGAGCAAGTCCACCTCGGCTCACCTCGCGAACAACACGTAAGAGTGGCCGTAGGGGACCTTGTAGAAGGTTATGTGCGGCCTTAAGTAGAGCTTGTAGTCCGGGTTGGCCTCCTTGACCTTCTTCGGGAGGACTATCAAGTCGTCCCACTTGTGGTACGCGGCCAGCGCCAAGTAGGGCTTATACTCCTTCAAGACGTCCTTGAAGGCCTCTAAGGCCTCCCTTTCATAGCCTTCTATGTCGCTCTTGATGAAGTAGGCGTTCTTATCCTTCCCCAAGTTGATTAACTCGCGCGCGTCTGTATCCTTCTTAATCAGTTTATTTATTATAATCATCTCGTTGTTTTTCGACCTCAAGAATTCGCGCGCGAGCTCCTCGTTCCTTCGGGCGACCGCAAGCGCCTCTTGAGAGGCGTCCACCGCGAGGAGCTTGGAGTTGGAGGAGTAGAGCGCGTACCAGAGGGCCGTCTCCCCGTAGGCCGCCCCCAAGTCGACGAACGCCGAGTCGTCGAGCGGCGTCACCCCGCACTCCTCGCACTTGTAGCTCTCGCACGCGAATATCTCTTTTAAGAGACTATCGGAGTTCTCGATCTTGAACAAGCCCCTTATGTCGTACAAGGGTAAATACTTGCCCAAGCCGACTTGCCTTATCCCCCTCTTTTCCAAGTCCACCTTAGGTATGTAACAGAAGGTGAAGGCTTTCGAAACGACCGACGGAGCCATGAACTTCAACAAGTCGGCCAAGGCCAGGTAGTTGAGGAGGTTGACGTAGGTCTCCTTGCTCTCGGCCTCGAACAGCTCGCACGCCTCCACGAACTCCCGCGGCGCCTTTATCAGAGCGTAAAGGACGCCGTGGAAGACCGCAGAGTACATGAAGTAGGAGAAGGTCCAAGGGGGGAAGTGGTGCCATTCTAACGTCCTCAAGTACCTATTGAACATCGTCTCTGTTAATGTCCTCCCCCCGAAGAGGGGGCTCAACTTCCTCAACACCTTCAGCGGGAAGCTTATCGATTCACCCCTGATGAAGAACTTTGTAGTCGCCATCCTTAATGCGAAGTCCTCCACCTTTTCCAAGTATTGAATAAACGTGTCCTCGAAGTTTTCGAGCCGATCGCACGCCCCCATGATCCTTCACTTTTGCGCCCTCCCGGCCGCTAAAAATGCGGTAAGGACGTTGAGGCCCATGATAGTGGGTCACCAAGGGGCTAGGTTCGTGGTGAGGGGCAACACCCTCCAAGCCTTCCGGTACGCCTTGGAAAACGGAGCTGACGCAGTGGAGTGCGACGTGTGGCGCTTGAGGGACGGCAGCTTGGCAGTGCACCACGATAGGGAAGTACAAATAGGTAACAAGAAGTACGACATAAAGTCGTTCACCCTCGGCCAGTTGAAGAGGTACTTGCCTTACGTCCCCTCCCTCAAAGAGGTGTTGTCCCTAGTGGTTGAAGGTTACAAGAAGAGGCTCTTCGTGGAGCTGAAGGACCCCAGCCCCCTGGCCGCGGAGGCCTTGGACAAGGCGCTCGAGGGCTGGGAGATGGTGACCGTGATCTCGTTCTACGCCCCGCAGCTCAAGAGGCTCAAGTACCCCAGCAAGGGACTCCTCTTCACCGTCAGGCCGCTCACCTTGAGGGGGCTCGTGGAGGGCCTCGAGCTGGAGTGGGTGGCCCCTAGGAGGGACATGGCCGACCGGGAGCTGGTGGGGGAGGCTAAGGAGTTGGGGTTAAAGGTCCTAACTTGGCTGCACAACAGGCCGAAGGAGGTTAGGGAGGCCCTCGAGCTGGGGGTGGAGGCCTTCGCCACCGACAGGCCGGACTTGGCGAGGGCTTGGCTGGAGAAGGCCCTAAGGGAGGGAGGATGAAGAAGCGGGAGCTTTTGAAGGACTTGGCGAAGCAGAGGTTTTACGCCCTCGTAGACTTGGCGTTCGAGGAGGCCAGGAAGGGGAGGTTAGAAATAGCTTCTTCCTTGGGGAGGCAAGCCTTCGCGGTGGCCAAGAAAGGGGGTTACAAGGTCCCCCGGAAGGTCAAGAGGAGGTTCTGTAGGAGGTGCTTCGCGCCCCTCGTCCCGGGCGTTACGGCGAGCGTTAGGGTGAGGAACAAGGGCAAGCCCACGGTGGTGGTTAGGTGCTTAAATTGCGGCTACGTTAGGAGGTACCCGGGAGAGCTTGAAGGGGCTGAGGGGGGAGCTGAGCCAGACGAGGGAGACCGTCCACATAGGGAAGAAGGGCGTGACGGAGGAGGTGTTAAAGGAGATAAGGAGGCAGTTGAAGGAGAGGGGGTTCGTCAAGGTGAAGATAGAGAAGAGCGTGATCAGGGTGTTGGAGAGGGACAGGAGGGAGGTGGCCAAAGAGGTCGCCGAGAGGCTGGGGGCGGAGCTGTTGGAGGTGAGGGGGAGGACCTTCATATTGATTGATAAGAACGGAATAAGGTTCTCTGAAATAGACAGGTTCAAGAAGAACAGGAGGAAGGGGAAGAGAGGGTGAAGGTCCTACACGTCTCCGACGTCCACTGCGCCGCCGAGAAGCTCAAGGGAGTTCTGAGGCGGGAGGAGTACGACCTAGTGGTCGCCACCGGCGACTTCGAGTGCTTGAGCGTCGTACACGCCTTGGAGGAGGCCAAGGCCCCCGTGTTGGCGGTCACGGGGAACTTGGACGACCCGGAGATAGCTGACCTCCTGGAGGAGCTCGGTTACAGCGTGGAAAACAAGGTGAGGGAGGTCAACGGCAAGCGCTTCGCGGGCCTCTCCGGCCAAGAGCCGAGGACCTCTGCAGAACTCTTAATGAGGTTGGAGTTCGACGTGTTGTTGAGTCATTACCCACCTAAGGGCGTTGTGGACAAGGCTTGGAACGGGGCCCACATAGGCTTGGTGGAGGTGAGGAAGCTCGTGGAGGAGAAGTCGCCGGAGTTCGTGCACTGCGGCCACGTACACGAGGCGAGGGGGTGGGACGCGTTGGGCCAAACCTTGGTGGTCAACCCCGGCCCTCTGAAGTGGGGCTACTACGCGCTGGTAGATTACGAAAACAAGACGGTGGACTTCAAGAGGGCCTAGGCCCTCTTGGCCACCAGTACTATCCTAGGCGAGGAGGGCTCGAAGGGCTTGCCGGACCAGTCGCCGTAGGCCTCTAAGGGCTTCCACCCTCCCTCCCTAGCGAGCTTGGCGAGCTCGTGGAGCGAGTAGAGGCGGAACTGCAAGTTCAAGGTAACTACCTTCTTCAAGCCGTCCTCTCCCCTCTCGTACACCTCTACCTCGCTTTCATCCATGGACTTCCACGGGTCGTAGTGGCTGTTGACTATCATTACCTTGTCTCCGTGCTCCAAGGTCCACTTGTAGCTCCTCTGGAAGCCCCTCGCCCTGAGCACGGAGTCCCTATTCTCTACATCTAACAAAAGCAGCGCGTCGGGCTTGGAGACCCAGGCGAAGTTGCGGAGTATAGCCCTATCCACCTCGTCGCCGTAAAAGCCGAAGCTGGAAAACCAAGAAACTACGGCGTCGAACCTCAAGTCCTTCACTACCTCCGGGAGCCTCCTCAAGTCGCCCACGACGCACCTAGCCTTGTTCTCCACCCCGGCCCGGGCTATCCTCTCGTTGGCCTCCTCCACGAACTTCGGGGATATGTCTATCCCCAAAACCTCGTAGCCGTACTCAGCTAGCCCGACGGTTATCCTCCCGGTTCCGCAGCCCGCGTCTAGTACCAAGCCGCTCCTAACGCCGTGGGACTTCAGCGCCCTAGCTATGAGGGCCACTTGGGAGCTCGTGGAGGCCCAGACGGAGGGGGGCTCCGCTAGGAGGGAGGAGTAAGCGAACCACCTGACCCAAGTCTCCACTGTCCAGTCCAAGGCCTACCTTCCGAGGAGTTTTGTCCCCGACCAGTAAAACCGTTTTCAAAAATTACTTACACCTCAGCACCGATACTGGGAAGTCCAAGTTTATTGCCCTCGCGTCCTTCTTGTCCTCGCCCTCGAACCAGTAGTATAGGGTGCCGCTCACGATCCTCTGTCCAGGCTCCAAGGCGACTATCCTGACCCTTATGGTCTTCGCCTCGCCGGGCTCTATGACCACGCTGGTGGTCGCCAAGCCGGAGCCTCCCTTTACCCCTTGACCCGCGTAGACCACCATTCCGGGGGGCACCATTATGGTTATCTGCGCGTAAACCCTCGGGTTGAACACCGGGTTGACGGCCGTGAGCTCGTATATCGCGCTCTCGTTAACGCACACCTTGGTCTTTATCGGCCTCAGCTGGACCTCTAAGGCCTTGTAAGCTTTAGCCTTCTCCTCCACGCTCATTTGGTGGTGGCCGAAGAAGTAGAAGAAGGAGAAGGCCGCTAACACTAGCAAGGCCAGGCCCAGCAGCAAGACCGGTACGGTGAGGCCTCTCCTAGCGCTCAACTCTCCTTATCCCGAATATTCCCTCCTATGAAAACTTAATAAGCTCAAACCCTATACTCCTTAGCTAAGGAGTAGCAACCCTCCCCGTGCCTTATTATGCCCTTCTTCACCAAGCTGTCGAGCACTAGCGTGGGCCTCTTTATTCCCTTCCTCCTGAGCTCTTGAAGGGCTATTATCTCGCCCACAGACTTGAAGGCGACGAAGTACTCCACCACGACCTTTTCCTCTTCAGTGAGCTCGTGCCAAGGTATCTCCTTGGGCACGGCGTTCCCTTCATAGCCTCTCCCGGGGAGATATTAGTGCCCCGCCGCGGGTCAGCCCCGCCGAGTCGGGAATCCCCTCCGATGAGGCGGGGAGTTACCGGCGGGGCACACGCTTCGGCGCCGGTGATCTGAGGACCTCACCGATCGGAGATGCCGACCGTCCTCATCAACGCAAAAAACTACTGCACCATCTTGCTTACCGCGTACTTATAAAACTTCATGAGGCACGCGTGGCATATGTAGCCGCCGTAAGGCCTCTCCGGCCTCCTCTCGGTCTTGGAGAGCTTCCTTATCTCCACCGGCCTTCCCCTGGGGACCCCTCCCAAGGGCCTCCCGCAGATCGCGCACCTCGCCGCCTTAGGCTTCCTCTTCTCGAAGTGAACTACAGTCTTGCCCCCGGGGGTCCTCTTGTAGACCCTCCTCCTGCTGCGAGAGCGGTACGCGGGCCTTACCATTTACTTAACCCCCCTCGCGCTCCCCTCAAGGCCTTATATCTTCTCCACGGCCTCCACGAACTTCGCCGCCGCCTCCTCCACCGCCCCTTGGCGGTTGTAGATCACGTTGACGGCCGCTCCCACCAAAACGGCGGAGGCTATAGCAGCGTTCCTGGCCAGCTCCATGAACCTCTTCAAGAAGTCGACGTCGGAGTAGTCGCTCCTCACCCTGCCCTTGTCTCCCCTCTGCCTCTCCACTATTTCCTCCGGGGAGGCTTCGATTACGAAAATTATGGCCGGGTTCAAGTTCTCTATTACATGCTTGGGGAGGCCGGGCCAGACGCCGGTCGGGGTGTTTATGGCGGCGTGGGTGTCGACTATCAAGACCCCCTCGTCGCCCAGCTCCGCCTTAGCCTCCTCTATGATGGCCTTGGCCGCCAAGGCTTGAAGCTCCCTCTGCTGGCTCAAGTTAAGCTTCCTCATCTCGTCCCTGTGCTGCACCCACCCCCTCTCCTTAGCTACCTTGAGCATGTAGTCCCCGAAGTTTGCAACCTTGACCTTGTAACCCTTCTCCTTTAACATCTCCACAGCCTTGCTGGTGACCGTGGTCTTGCCCACGCCGGGAACTCCGGTGGCAATGACTACCCTCATCATGCCCTTCACTCTCCGAGGACCTTTCTGAGTAGGGGATATGTCTCTATCGCCCTCTCGTACGTCAACATAGTATAGTACTGCTGTAAGATCATCGTCGCCAACAAGAGCCCGGTCCCGGTTCCGTAGGCCCCGAATATGTCGGCCACTATAACTAACAAGGCCACGATTATGCTGGACAGTATGGTCAACGGGTATATGTACTTGGCCAGTATCTTTTCCAAGTGCCTCGGGTCGCTCCTCGCCCCGGGGACGTGGAGGCCGGACTCTATCAAGTTCCTAGCTTGGGTCTTCGGGTCCAGCCCCGCCAGCTCGACCCACAAGTAGCCGAAGGCCACGGAGAGGGCGGTCAAGGCGATTCCGTAGGTGAACATCCTCAAGGGCTCGTGGATGAACGCCAAGAGCCCCCTTGGAGGGGTCAAGTAGTAGGCCACCGCGGAGAGCGGGCTCCCGGGGGCGTGGGAAGCGACGGTCTGTATGTTAGCGAATATTATTGCTGCCAACAAGACCGGTATGTTTGTGACGTAGAGCAAGTTGAGGGGTATCTTTATCCTCATCCCCCTCATCTCCTTTACCACGAGGGGTACTTGGATCTTAACTGAGCTCAAGTAGGCTATGGCGGCTATCATAACAACGGTGGCTAAGAAGCCTATTAGGTCCGGCATCGCCCCCACCGGGACTCTCCGGCCGTCGCAGACCACTTGGGTCCCGGGGACCTTGGGGGCGCCGAGGGGGTTGCCCAGTATTACGGAGGCGAGGCCGCACTTGAGCGCCGCAGGCACCAGGCCGGCCCAGATGAGCTGACCGGCTTGGCTGAACCAGCCCGCGAACTCCCAAGCTATCCCGCTGACCACGCTGGCAGCTATGAACAAGCTTATCCCGCTCCCCAGGCCGTAGCCCTTCTGGATCATCTCGTCCATAATTATTACCAGTATAGTGGCGCCCGCCAACAGCAACATGTCGAGGACTATCACCGGCGCGGGGGGAGGGTTGTAAACCACCACCCCGTCGGGGGTCACAGTGGTCCAGAGGCTCCCGGAGAGGACCAAGCCGATTGCCTCGAACACGGCCAGCACTACCGCGAAGCCCTTCTGTGCCAATGTGAACAGCTTCTTATCTTCTGGGTCGGTCAGGTCCAAGTCTATTATTTTCGCTCCCACCAACAGCTGCAAGACCAGGCCGGCGGTCACTATGGGCCCTATTCCCAACTGCATCAGTGTGCCCGCGTTGGCCGCGAACACTATGTTCATCAAGAGGAGGTTGAAGCTCGTCTGCACGCTCACGCCGGGCAGAGGTATGTTGCTCATCATTAGGTAAGCAACCAAAGCGAGGGCGGTCCACGTGAGCCTCTTGTACAAGTTTATCTTTCTCTTAGGCCGAGGGACAGCCGGGACGTAGGTCCCAATTTCCGCCAGCACTTCCAAAGCCTTGCGCCCTAGGTCTTGCACTTCAGCGTCCCCGCCCTCGCCGTGGGGGTTGATTAATAAAAGGGCTCCGGTCCCTTGGGGTCGGAGCCGGGGTGCCCGAGCCCGGAAAAGGGGGCGGGCTTAAGACCCGCTGGCGTAGGCCTGCGTGGGTTCAAATCCCACCCCCGGCACCACCTAAAGGCCTCAGAGGGGCCAGTACCCCCTCAGCTCCCTCTTGGCCTCCTCCACGTAGAACTCCACCTCTTCCTCCGGAACGCTATCCACGACCCTCTCCTCGTCACCGAAGAACTTCTCCTTAGCGGCCCCAAGGGAGTTTAACGTACTCCTCGCTACGACCCAATTCACGTAGCCCCCCTCCAATGCTATGACTATGGGGATCCCCAAGCTCTCCGCGAAGCTCGCGAGGGAGCTGACGGCCTCCCAGTGGCCGTCCACAGTAACCTCGAGGGACGCCAAGGGGTCGAGCCAGTGGGTGTCCCAGCCGGCGGAGACCAAGAGCGCTTGGGGCAAGTAAGCCTCGAGCACCGGCAAGACCACTTCGTGGAGGGCGTACAAGAAGCCCTTGTCCCCAGTGCCCGGGGGCAAGGGGACGTTGACGGTGTAGCCCTCCCCCTTACCGGAGCCCTTCTGGCTGGGGAAGCCCTCGAAGGGATAGAGGGTCCTAGGGTCTTGGTGTGTGCTGACGTAGAGGACCTCGTCGGTGTTGTAGAATATGTAAGCCGTCCCGTCGCCCCAGTGGACGTCTATGTCCACGACGGCGACCCTCATCCCCCTCCTCCTCAAGACCTCGGCGGCCAAGGCGACGTTGTTGAATATACAGAACCCCCTGCCTTCGGACCTCCGGGCGTGGTGGCCGGGCGGCCTGACGGCCGCGAACGCGAGCCAGTGGTCGCCCTCCACTGCCCTCTGAGCTGCGTAAGCCACCGTGCCGGCGGCGTAGAGGGCCGGCTCCCAGGAGGTGGGGCTGGCGTAGGTGTCTGGGTCCAAGTAGCCCCCTCCGGCCTCTATGACCCTCTTTACGTACTCGACGTAATCCCTATCGTGAACTAACTCCAACTCCCTTTCGTCTATAGGGACTGGACTTCTCACTTCGACGTAATTCGGGAGCTTGGTCCTTTTCATCAAATCTAAGATAGCCTTTACCCTCTCCGGGCTCTCCGGGTGCCCGGGAGGGGTCTTGTGTAAGAGGAACACGTCACCCACGTAAATTGCCCTTTCCAAGAGTTGTGCCCTTTACGGGCGGAAAAAAGGGGGGTTTTAGCCGACGACCAGGAAGGTGGTGGTGGCTATTGAAGGCCAGAAGGCCTCCTCGCTGTAAGCTATCACCTTGACCGTGTAGCTGCCCAGCTCGGCCTCCTCCGGCACCGTGAAGGAGTACGCGAACTCGCCGTCGCCCTCGGAGGAGGCGAAGCCGGAGCTCACCAGCCCGCCCTTGGGGTCGTATATCGCGACGAACACTATAGCGTTCTCCAGGGGCTCTCCCTTGTTCTTGTCAACCACGTACACCTTCACCTCTTGCTCTTGACCCTTGACGGCCACCGGGGCGACCTCAACCTTCTTCACTTGGGCGAACTTGACGTTCTCGTAAGCTAGGTAGCTGAAGTTCTTGGCACTGAACGGGTAGTTGGGGTTGCGGAAGGCCTTGAGCACCGCGGAGTCGCTGCTCGGGTAGTAGCGGTCGAGGTACAAGGGCCCGTTGCCTATGACCGCGTGGCCGTGCTTCTCGATGAACTTGACGACGGCCTCGTAGTTAGGCGTGACCTTTATGCCCAAGAGGTCCTCGAGCTGGCCCACTTGGGGCGGCACGACCCCCTCGGAGGCGTCCTTCTCTAAGTACTCCTTAACTATCTTGACGTGCTCCGGGTTCAGTAGGTCTAACCAGTCCACTCCCTTGCTCTGAGCGGCGGTGGAGCTGAAGGCTACCTTGCCGTCTTCCACGGCTTGCTCCATGGCGTAGAGCAGCTCCCAAGGCGTGGATGGAGCGAGCACCGCCGCTACGGTGTAGGCCAGCTCGTCTGGGTCGAAGTGCATCATGTCGCTGTATATAACTATGGTGTTGGGGCTGACTACTTGCACGCCCTTGAAGTTCTGTATCCAAGGACCGTTCACGCTGGCGACGTAGGGGTCGTATCTAACGTCGTCCTCACCAGACTTGGTGCCCCACTCCATTACCAAGTAGACCCAATACAGCATGTCGGTTAGCCTGACCTTCTGACCGTCGTGGAACGCGCCCAAGTTGTCGCGCAAGTTGAGCACTATCATGGCCTTCGCGGTGGTTCCGGGCTTCACGTGGACCCACTTGTGCTCCTTGTAGTCGTAAGTTACCGCGTCGGGGGGTACGGCTATGTTGCCGGTCTTGACGCTCCAAGACTTAGCTAAGAGGGGTATCTTCTCGCCGTTGTAGGGGTTGTTAGTCATGAAGTCGTCAACCATACCCTGGTGTATTATGACGCTGTAGAGGTCTTGGTAGCCCCCGACCGGGTTCCAAGCCCACTTGTGGACGTACTTGACGCCCACAGTGAGCTTGGGAGAGCCGGGCTTGTAGGCCATCATCTCCGTCCAGCGGTTGGAGATGCCGGTCAAGAGGTCGTCCACTACGTTCTTAACCTTAGCGTTGGTTATGTAAGCGTTTATCGGGCTGACTACGAATATCCTGACAGATTCTTCAATGCCCATCCTGACTAGATCGTTGAGGAGTTCGTCCCTCTCCGCCTTATTGGCGTAGTCGCCGTTGGCCAGCTTTAGGGCTACCTCGTCTATCTCCTTGTTTTCGTAGTTGCAGAAGCCCGGGGTTTGCCAGCCCGGCATGTAGCCGAAGAAGGGGGCGTACATCTGGTAGACCGTGGAGTCGGAGTACTTGGTCATGGAGGAGCTGCCCCAGCCCTCGGTATACAAGTGCCACTCGCCCTTAGCGGGGTCGCTCATGTACACTAGCTGCAGAGCCTTCTTGAAGTCGCCGTAGATCCTCTCCACCTCGAAGCCCAGCTTCTCCAGCTCGTCGGCCAACATGTCGCCTATCTGCTTCCTCACGGGGTCGTCGTTCCTTATCATGAACTTTATCACTATAGGCTCGTCGTTGTAGTACCACTTGCCGGCCTTCATCACAGCTCCGGCCTTAGTTAATGCATCTTCTATCATCTTCTTGGCCTTCTCGAAGTCATACTGGAAGTTGAACTGCGCTAAGGTCTTTATCGCGGTTAGGTAGTCCGGGTTGACGGGCGTCAGCGGGGATATTATAGCGAAGCCGTAGCCGTTCAAGACTTGGCTGACCACCTTTTGCCTGTCTATCAAGTAGTTGAGGGCGTACCTAACCTCTTTGATGCTGAAGGGGTTGAAGGGACCGCCGTGCTCTTGGGTCGGGCACGGGTTGACCAGTATGTCGTCCAACCCCCCGGAGGCTAAGTAATACTTGACGTTGGGGTTGTTGGCGACCTTAGGTATCATGTGAGATGGCACGAACCAGAAGTACATGTCCAGTTTGCCGTTCAGCACGTCTTGCACTGCGGTGGCCTCGTTGACGTAGCTCTTGAACACCTCCAAGTCTGCCTTGGCGCCGGGTAAGGCAAAGGCCAAGGCGACGGACAGCGCCAACAGAGCTGCGAGCTTCCTCAAGGGCCCACCTTCAGTTCTGCCCCCGAGGGAGAGTAGATAAGCGTCTATAGTCCGAGATCTAAATCTGTGACTTGCGTTTCTCTATTACTTTAATGCTCTCTATCTCCGTGTAGGGGTACTGACCCTCCTCGTCCTTCTCATATTTCTTTACCATATCCCAAATGTTGAGCAGTGCTAATGAGACCGCCGTGAGGGCTTCCATCTCCACCCCGGTCCTCTCCACCGCCTTCACGGTCACCCTCACCTTCAGCCTATTTTCGTCCACCCTTTCGAACTCCACCTTGACGTCCGTGAGCCTTATGGGGTGACAGTAGGGGAGGAGCTGGGGGGTGAGCTTGGCTCCTTGGACCGCCACCGCCCCGGTGACCTCCAGCACGTTCCCCTTCTCGACGGCGTTCTGGTAAATTCGGTCCAAGGTCTCCTTCCTAAGCCTTATCACCCCCTCCGCGGTGGCCTCCCTATATACGACGTCCTTCTCTGTTATGTCCACCATTCCCCTCTTAGGTCCCACCGGACTTCACCAGTAACGCGGCGAGGGCCAAGCCTCCTATAAGCGAGAGGAAGGCCCCCACCGGCAAGTACCCGTAGGGGGTCTCCACCGAGTTGGCGACGAAGTCTGTAGTTACCATTACTAAGTACGACGTCACGAATGCTACGACTAAGGCTTTGCCCGAGCCTGGGGGAGAGAGCCTCCTCCCCACGACTCCGCCTATCAGCCCCAAGAAAGGGAGGACCCCGCAGCAAGAGACCACGGCGGAGGAGGAGGCAGCGGAGATCAACACCGCCTTTAAAGCGGCCTTCTCCTCTACTATAGCGAAGCTCCTCGGGAAGCCCTCCGGGTACTCCAGCGAGCTGACCTCCTTGTAAACTAACTGAGCGGTCGCCCAAGCCAAGGCCACTACTACGGTCAGCGCCCTGAGGGCCTCTTCGGAGGCGTACTGGGTGGTGCCCAAGAGCATGGGTAATAGAGGTAAGCCGCTCTCGGCGGCCGCTAGGTAGGAGAGCAAGGAAGCGACGCCTTGTAGGGAGAGCGTCAACGCGATGCCGAAGGTTAGGGACTGACGGGGGCCCAACTTGAAGGCGGCCAGCGCGGTGAGGGCTCCCGGAACCAAGGCCCCGAAGAAGGCCGCGAGGTAGGACTGGGGGCCCACCAGAGCGCTCAAGCCTAGGAGCAGCACCGCCGCCGCCAGGGCGGCCATCGCCCCGGAGAGTGTACCTATTAGATATGGGTCCATCAAGTCGTTCGAATAGGCGGACTGCAACAAGGTAGCCGCAGAGGAGAGGCCCGCCGCCGCCAGGGCGTCAGCCCAGACCCTCTCCGCCCTTATCCTTAGGATTGGAAGCTCCAAGGTGAAGCCCGCCGGGCCGTAAAGGAGGGAGGCGAGGGTGGCTAGCGCGGAGAGTAGCAGTAGACCCCTCGGGAGTCCGCGAGGTGGAGGTGGAGCGCGTTCAACAGTATTAGCGGGGCCTCGCTTAGCCTCGGCCCCGGCCTCTCCACCACGTCCGCCGCCTCCGCGTATATCACGCACACCCACTTGACCTCCGGGACCAGTTTGAGGGTGGAGTTAACAGCGTCCCCCAAGTCGGGGCGCCCGCTGGTGAGGACTATTACCACGTCCGGCCTCAACGTCGCCAACTTCTCCTCGCTCACCCTCGGCCACCCCTTGTTCTTGATCAAGTTGACAGCGTTCAGCGAGTCGGCCACGCTGCTGATAAAGTTGTTCTCGCCCACGGCGTATATCCCCCACTTGTAGGGGTAGAACAGCGCGACGTACTTCACGACGGGCATTAACTTAGCTACCCCTTGGGCCAGAGTCAAGTTGCCCTCTATCCACCCAGCCACCTTCCGGGCTTCCTCCTCTTCGCCCAGCGCCTTCCCCACAGCCACTAGGTCCTCTTCCACGCACTTAACGCTCTCGCACACCCCTCCCTTGACGAAGAACACCTTTAGCCCGGCGCTTATGAGGTGATCCCTCATCCTCAAGTCGCTTCCCGCGTCGGCGAGGACCAAGTCCGGGGAGAGCGAGGCTATTGCCTCTACGTTGGGGTTCCAGAAGTAGCCCACTACCTTGACCTTGCCCTCCTTCACCAGCTCCTCCAGCTCCGGGGGGTAGGTGACGGGCTCCACCGTCCCTACGAGCTTGGAACAGTTCAGCAAGCAGACGGCCTCGCTCAAGGCCGGGGTGAGGGCAACTACCCTCTTAGGCGGGTAAGGGTTGACGTCTACTCTGTACCCCATTCTGTCTACGAAGGTTAAAGACCACAGAGGAACTAAGAACAACAATATTAACGTAATAGCCTTCTTATTCAAGTTCTTCCCCGTGGGGCTTCGCCCCTCCCCTTTAAACGCTGCCGCTGGTGGCCTCGTCGATTATCACGTTCAACAACCTGTTGAGTATCCTTAAGCTCCTTATCTTGGAGGGGTCCTTCGAGGCGGCCACCAACACCGGCCCGCCCCGGGTGGTCTGGTCGTAGAGGGCGGCGTCGAAGGGAACTATGACTATTACCTTAGCCCCTATTTTGCTCTGCAACTCTTTTGCTCTGGTCATTATTTCCTTGCTGTCCTTCTGGTTCGTGAGTAATGCGGAGGGCACCCTATTTACAATAAGGGCCAATATCTTGTTAGGGAACAAGGTTTTGGCCAAGTGCTCGGTCTGGCGGAAGCTCTGGGGCATGTGGTCCACCACGACAATCAGCCACCTAGAGGTGACGTTCACTATCTCCTTGAAGGCTTGCAAACCCATCCAAGAGGGCACTTGAAAGTCGTTAAACACTATGTCCCCTATAACCGAGACCTTCTTAGCTAGGGCGTTGGCCCTTTCGGCCCTCCCGGGGAAGTTTGGGTTGCCCAAAGCTTCTATTATGCGGTCGCTCACCTCGCCGTACTTCTTGGTGGGGGGAGTTAGGAAGAGCTCCAACGGCTTGCCCCCTTCCTCCCTCCTCACTTTGACCTTCAAGCTCAAGTTGGCCTTCTCGTCGCACTCGCCGGCGACGTAGTTCCACGCCCCGCACTCGGTCTCCCAGCCCTTTCCCAGTATCTTCAAGCTCGCCCTAGCGTTGTAAGGGTCCCAATCGACCAGCGAGGGCGTCATTCCCCTTCTGGCCAACAGGAAGCTGAGCTCAACAGCTATGGTAGTCTTGCCCACGCCCCCCTTGAAGCCGACGACGCCAATGCTGTTGGGCGGAGGCTCGAGGACCTCACTCTTCTTCTTCCGTCCGAACAGCGGCATCACTGCCCTCCGAGCGGTGTCTCCATCGAATGGCTTTAACTTAATGCTTTCTGCACGGGGCTGTCAGGGGGTTAAGGGATGTCGGACCCCGTGAAGAGAGCGGCCCAGCTCTTGAAGGAAGGCGCCACGATGTTGCCGGAGACTTGTCCTATATGCGGCTCCCCCCTCTACAAGCTCAAAGACGGCACGATAGTTTGTCCCATCCACGGCGAAATACGTAGGATCAAGAGCGCGGTCGAACAGAAGGGTAAGAAGGAGTTAAACGTCAACGAAGTATTGAAGGAGGTCACAGAAGTAGCTTTAGAGAAGCTCAGCAAGCTCTCCTCGAAGGCGTATACGGGAGGGAAGGAGGAAGCTGAAGAAATGTTGCTATGGCTGAAGGTCCTTGAAAAGGCCGTAAAGCTCAAGGGCGAGTGAGGGCCTCGATCGCTCGGGCCGTGCTAACCACCTCCGCCCCGTACACGGCCTTCATGTACTCCAACCACCTCTGTTGCTCCTCCGGGGGGACGGACATCGTCGCGTCCTCCACCACGGTCACCTTGTACCCCCTGAAGAAGGCGTCCGCGGCGGTGTGCAACACGCACACGTTGGTCGCCACTCCGGTCAAGACCACCTCACTAACTCCGAGCTCTCTGAGCAACAAGTCCAAGTCAGTGGAGAAGAAGGCCGAGTACCTCCTCTTGGTCACCACGTAGTCCCCTTCCTCGGGGGCGAGCTCCTCCACCACTTGGGCCCCCCAAGTGTTGGCCACCGCGTGGGGGCCCCAGAGCTCGAGCTCCTTGTCCACTCCGGGCAAGTGGGCGTCGTTGGTGTAAATCACCGGCAGCCCGGCCTCCTTGAAGGCCCTCTTAAGCTCCTTCACCTTGGGTATTATAGTCTCAGACTTGGGGACGTACAACTTGCCCTTAGGGTTTACGAAGTCGTTTAACATGTCTATTATGAGCAAGGCCTTCATTTCGGCGCCCCGTGGTGCTTCAGTAAGCCTTAGCAAGTTATATGCAAGGGCTTTACCCAACGGGCGGTGCGGGCCTTTGTGGGTTTGCGCGAGAGCCCCCTCGAGCTCCGCTAACTTAGGCCCCGGCTACGACGTGCTCGCCTTGGCGCACGACGCTTACTTCGACGTGGTCTGCGTAAGGCCCTCGGAAGAAACTAGGGTAGTAAAGGTGACCGGCGAGTGGAAGGTGCCGCTAGAGAGGAACAGCGCCTTGGCGGCTGCCGAGGAAGCCCTCAAGAGGCTCGGGGGGAAGGGGGTTGAGATATGGGTACACAAGGGCGTCCCCCCGGGAAGGGGGCTAGGCTCCTCCGGCGCCAGCGCGGCCGCCGCCGTCAAGGCTGTAGAGCTCCTCTTGGGTAAGTCGTTGAGTCCCGAGGAAGCTGTTATGAGTGCGGCTGAGGGCGAGAGGCTGGTCTCCGGGGCCGCCCACGCGGACAACGTGGCGGCCTCCTACCTAGGGGGATTGGTAGCCGTAACCTACGACCCGTTCAAGGTGCTCAAGTTCGAGGTGGCCGAGGTAGAGCTCTACGTGGTGACCCCGTGGCACGAGGTCCCGGAGGGGAAGACCGGCGCCGCCAGGTCGGTCCTCCCGGAGGAGGTGAAGCTGAGGGACGCCGTCAAGATGGTCGGCGGCGCTGCGGCAGTGATCAAGGCTTTGACCTCCGGCGACGAGGACCTCTTAGCAAAGGCCATAGAAATGGACCCCGTGGTGACGCCGGCCCGCTCGAAGCTGATACCGTGCTTCGAGGAAGTGGTGAAGGCGGCGAAGGGAGGAGGGGCGAAGGGCGTCACCATCTCCGGCGCGGGGCCCAGCTTGCTCCTCGTCGGAGGGGGAGCGGAAGAGGCCAAGGCCGCTTGGGAGAGGTGCGGGGTCAAGGCGACTTACAAGAAGGTCAAGCCCGCTCGCGGCTCCTCCGCCGTTCCTCCTCCCTCTCTTGGATGAGCCTCTCCATCATCGCCAAGCTTCCCGAAACTCCTAAGACGGCCAGCGCCGCGTACATTATCGTTTGTAACACGTCCCCGTTCAAGAGCCTCTCCAGCGCTTGGGAGTAGCTCGCCCCTTGGGGCAAAGAGGAGAGGGCGCTCCCTATCTTCACGACCGTCATGGTCGCCGCCGCCAACACGGTTATTTCTGTAGCCTCCCTCCAAACGGTCAAGTCCTTGTTCCTCAGCTTGTCTAACATTTTAGAGAATATGAACATGGAGGCTCCGAGGGCGACGAAGGGTACGGCGTTCACGCTTACCTCTCCCAACGTCCTTACGTCTATCTTCTTATACTGGATCACCGTTAGGTACGTCACTAATATAGCTATCATGAAGGAAACTGTCGATATCGTTAGGGTAGCGAGGGTCACCGGCTTGGTCCTCCACCACCTCGAGAGGGCCTCGTCCAGCCCGTAGCCCTTCACCACCATGAAAGTACCCAAGAGCAGCCCCAAGACCGGCAGGCTGTACGTAATGAGGCCGGTGAGCGTCAGGAAGCTCAAAGTGAGCAGCACCACCCCCGGTACCCCTAGGAAGTACCTCGCGAAGCGCCTCTCCTCGGTCACTTTTTTGATTATCTTGTTCAAGAGTACGTAAGTCTGCTCCAAGCTTCTAGACTGTTCTATCACGACTTTCTTAACGGAGATTATGGGGGCGAGGTCTTGGATAACCGGTATTATGCGCTCGTCCTCGGGGCTGTCTATCACGAGCACTATCCCCTCCGCGGGATAGCGAGATAGGACGGCCGCCAGTTGGCTCCTCACCCTCATGTGGGCCTCCACGCCCCCGTGCTCCGAGCCCGCTATCGCGGCCGCCTCAGTCTCAACGTCCTTCGAGGCTAACATGTTAGCTATAGAAAGGGTAGCGAACATGGCGTTGAGGTCCGCGTCCTCGGGCCTCTTGAGCCCGAACTCCACGGCCGCCTTCAGCAGCTCCTCCTTACCTATAATAGGAGTGTTTATCCCCACCTTCCCGAGGTCGTCGTCCACGTCAACCGTTACTACCAATATTTTCTTGACCATCGCCCTCCACCATCATTAAGGCTTGCAGCTCCTCGAAGGTCAGCGGTTCGCCCCGCTCCATCTTCTCCTTCGCCCTCTTGGCGAGCTCGCTTAGCAAGGCCTCACCCTTGTTCTTCGCCGCCATTGCCTCTCCCTTCTTTATCTCTTCTACCAGTTTCCTCTTTTCCTCCCGGAGTTGGGAGAGCTTGAGGTCTATCTCCTCGACCTTCTTAGAGTATTCGTCTATCTTCGCTTTCAGTTCGTCTATCTTTCCGTTCAGCCTGTCCACCTCCTCTCTGACGTTACTTATCCTACCGTCCACCTCGCTGATCTTGTTGGAGATCTCGTTTATGTTCTCGTTGTAGCTCTTAATTAGGAGCCTGAGCCTGGCGAGCTCTGCCCTAAGCTCTATTAACTTCTTCTTCGCCTCTTCGACTTTGGTGAGCCTCTCCAAGGCCTCCTCCAACCTGGCTATCTCCCTAACTATCTCCTCTTCCTCCTCCCTCGTCAACACGTTGGTCTGGAGCCTCCACTCCAGCTGCTGTATTCTCCTCCTCAAGGAGTTGGGGGAAGGGCCCCTCTTGCCTTGCTCTACTATGGACTTGAGCTTCTTCAGCTCCTCCAGAACTTGGTTCAGCTTTTGTTTCGCCTCCCTGCGGGACTCCTTGAGCTGCCTCAGCTCCTCCACTAGCTTCGCCCTCTCCGCCCTGAGCTCCCTCAGCCTCTCCACCTCTGCCCTCTTCTTTTCTATGAGCGCCTTCCTCTGAGCCCTCAACTCCTTTATCTTTGTAATTAACTCGGCTCTCTCCTTCCTTAGCTCCTCTATTTCCGCGTTTATTTCGTCTAACTTGACCTCGAGGGCGTTGGACCTCATGATTCACAACCTCGCGGAAGGCTCCTCCGTTGCGTAGTCCTCTCCTCCCGCCAGAGCGCGCTGCACCGCGGCGTATATATTGTCAAGCCCTTCTTCGGTTAGAGAAGACGCGAAGAGCACCTCGCCCAACCCGGCCTCCTCTAGAGCTTCTACCACCCTCGCGAGCGCGGGGGGAGCGTCTCCCAAGCTCATCGCCAAGGACCCCAAGTCCTCCAACCAAGAATCTATTACGTTTATAATTTCCTCGCTCAATAAATCGGACTTGCTTATGACGTGTATCAGCGGAACCTTCATTCTGGCCGTCACGCTCAGGCCCAGCAGCAGCGCGGAGGTGAAGGAGTAGGGATCCGCGGAACCCTCGCTTATGAAGAGCGAAGGGTCTATTAGGTAAACTAGGACTGCCTTGTCGTTAGCAGTTATCTTTTTGAATAGCTCCAGCGTACTCTTCCTATACGCGAAGAGCTCCAGCTGTCCGGGCGTGTCCACTATTACGTAATTGCTCTCGGTCTCCTCTATGCTCGCCCTGAGCTGGTCCGCATAAAGGAGCATCAAGTCCACGGACTTGACCAAGGCTCCGTTAGGCCCCAGCCCCTCCTTCAAGAGCTCTTTGTAATTGACGTACTCCCGCACGTCTACGTCCGGAGCGTAGGGGAGGACCTCCACGGCGGGGTCCAAGTTAACCCTGCAAGCGCTCATCTCGTGGTCCTCTATCCAGTCGCCCAACGTCTTGGTCATGCTAGTCTTTCCAGAGCCCGCGGTCCCTACCAAGTAAACGAAGTACATGACGTCGCGTCCGCGCTCGCTCCTACACAAACCTTTAATCTATTGGTTGCCTACCCGTCCTTAGAGAGTCATGACGTCGCTTACGGCTAAGGACATTATGAGGAAAGTTTTCCCGGTTGCCGACCCGGAGGAGCCGGTCTTAGAGGCCGCGAAGAAGATGGTAGAGCACGAGTACGGCGCGGTGTTGATACTCTCAGACGACGGCACCTTGAGCGGGATAATGACCGAGAGGGACGTGCTTAGGGCGGTTGCAGAGGGGAAGGACATAGCGCAAATACCGGTCAAGGACTTGATGAAGAAAACCACCGTCGTGGTACACAAGGACGTTCCAGTAAGGCTCGTCTTGCAGCTGTTCGGCGCGTACAAAGTTAGGAGGATGCCGGTGACGGACGACGACGGGAGGGTCATAGGAGTTATAAGCTCCACGGACGTGGTTTACGAGGCCATACCCAAGGTCCTCCACCCCCTCGCGGGCAGGATAGGGGACGCCATGAAGCCCGCGGAGGAAGTGGAGGACAGCGTGCCCAGCGCCGCTAGGTACTTCGCCTCGAAGAAGGTGGACGGCGCGCTGGCCGGGGGCAAGCTCATATCCGAGAGGAGCGTCATAAGGGCCTTGCTGGACTCCACCAAGCCCAGCGAGAGGGCCGAGCGGGTCATCTACGTCCCGCCGGAGATGAACTTGAGGAACGCCTCTATACTCATGAAGCTGAACAAGATAAGGTTCGTGATGAACGACAACAACTACGCGTTTACGAGGGACATAGCAATAGCCGCGACGGAGAGGGCCGAGTTCACTATGAAGAGTTACATACTGATAAAGACTAAGCCGGGCTTCGAAAAGGAAATCGCAGAGAAGGCCTCCTCTTTGAAGAGCAACATAGTTAGCATAGAGTACGTCGCGGGCCCCTACGACTTGGTGTTGACGGCGCTAACCGGCCCCCAAGAGGAGGTGAAGGACTTGCTCATCCCCCTCTTAAGGGACAAGGAGCAAGTGGTTGACACTTTAACCCTTGTTGTCCTAGGGGAAAAGTACTTAGGAGGGAGCGGAGAATAAAGGACATTGAGGAAAGGGTGCTAAAGGATGGCTGAGGTCCTCGCTTTCGACAGCTCAGAGAAGCTTAAGGAGTACATCGAAAAGTTGAAGGATGAGCTCGAGGAGAGGGAAATGGTCGTCAAGAAGCTTATTGAGAGCTACGAAGAGGAGGTGGCAGAGCTCGAGGTGCTCAAGAAGATGGGGGCGAGCATACAAGAGGGGGACGCGACCTTAAAGCTCTCAATAGAGGGGGTACCCCTCTACATAAGGCCTAACCCCCTGAAAGTTTACAACTTGTTAACAAAAGCCATGAGCGAGATAAACGAGCTTAAGAACGCGATATCCGTGCTGGAGAGCATAGCGGAAAAGCTCAAGGAGTTGCCGGGCTTCGCGGTAGTGATAGAGATTAAGGGAGGGAAGCCCGTGGCCGCTTACATGGACAGGATAAAGGGCGGTAAGGAAGAGAAATAAAAGGGTTAGAAGAGCTCGTAGCTCAAGTTCTCAGCTATCTTGGAGGGGTCCAAGCCAAGCTTTTTACCAGTCATTATCGTGGCTACGTCCCTCGCGTCGAGCCTCAGCAATATCAGTAAGGCTAACAAGACGGCCACCCTGAAGGGGTAGCCCGAGAAGGCCGCTAGGGCCCTCTTGCGCTGAACCCTCATGGCGTTAACCCTAACCTTGGCTAGAGCCTCGTACGGGTCCTCGGGGACGCCCTCGCCGTAAGGGGTCCTCCGGAGCAGCGGGACCACCTCGTCCGGCTTGGCTTGGACCAAGGCCCTCACGAGGTCTTGGTCGCACGCCGGCGGCTCCGCGGGCAGCTTCAAGCCCTTTAGGATGGCCCTCCCTACGAGGGTGACGGCGAGAGCGTCTATTTCCGGACAGAGGAGCTTGCTTATCTCTATCTTGCTGGTGCCCACGTTCATGCTCTTTCCTATCCTGGTTATTACGTTATACATAGACTTCAGCAACATGACGTCCATAGCCAGCACGAAGGCCGACAAGTCCTTGTAGCTGCGGTACATCTCCACCGCTTGTTCTATGTAAGAAGCCATCTTGAAGCCCTTCAGAGCTTGAGCTAAGCCCTCCAAGCCCCTCTCCTTTATCACCAAGAGGGTGGTCGACACTACCGGATCGTCCTTAAATAGGAGGAAGCCCTCAACCTCCTTCAAGTCCTTCCCCGAGACGGCGGCCCTCACTATTAACATCACGTCCCTTGCCCTGAGCCAGTCCACTAAGTTGTCTATCATCAGCTTCAAGTTGTATGAGGGCACGTAGCCTCTGAGCTTCATCAGTATCTCGTAGTACTTCTGGCACGCGAGCCTCTCCAGCTCCTCCGAGCTGGCCTCCTCTACCGCTACCCCCTCGAGCCAAGTTCCCCTGAGCGCGTTCTGCACCTCCTCCGGGGTGGAGGCGGTGAGCAAGCTGAGCTCCTTCTCTTTATCGAGTATCTGCCCTCTGTACATGTAAACGAGGGCCGTGGGAGAGATCAGCTCCGCCGGCAACGCGCTCACCCGAACAGGGCGCTCAAGACCGCCTCGACCGCCTTGTCCTTGTTGCTCTCGAACTTCCTCTCCAGCTCGTTGAGCAACTCTTGGAGCCTCCTAGCGGCCTCCTCCCGGTAGCTCTGAAGCGAGGCCGCCAGCTGTTGGTTTAGGGACTCCTTGAGCTCGTCCAACTTCTTCTTGTACTCCGCCTCCATCTCCTCCGCGAGCTTGGCGGCCTCCGCGACCACGCCCCCGGCCTCCTCCTCGGCGCCCCTTATGGACTCTTTGACCTCCTTCTCTACCTTCTCCAAGTTCTTGAGGAACTTCTCAAACTGTTCGTTTAACGTCTTGAGGTCGCTGGCCAAGCCCTTACCCCTGCCTCCTCACGCCCTCGAGGTTTAAGGACTATTCTACTCAATAGCCGTAAGCCCGAGGGGCGCGGGGGGGAACTTGAGGGCCTTCGAGGCGCTCAAGGCTGTGCAAAGGCACTTGAGGGCGTGGGACTTGAAGTTCAAGGAGGGGAGCCCGAAGGTCTGCTTGCCCTCCGAGCTCCCCGAGGTCCCCGCGGGGGAGGGGCTGGACAAGGTTAAGGGTTGGATAGAGGTCTCCGAGGAGTATTGGAACTCCTTCGAGTGCGAGGAGGTAACTGTGCCGGCCGCTTACGACGGCAAGCGGGTAGTTTACGACCCCTCGGCCGGCGACGAGGCCGTGAAGTACTTGATAGCCTCCGTGTACGAACACTACTTGAACCACAAGCTGGAGGGAGCCCTCCCGAGGCTCTGGGAGAAGCGCTACGTGTACGTGCTATCCAAGGTCTACGGCCGCTTGGGGGCGCTGGAGGCGCTTAGGGCCTCCTTCGAGGCGAGCGACCTCTTCGACTCGGCCGCGATGAGGGCCGCCTCCAAGGGCCCGGATGACGGGGAGCTGGACGTGAAGCTCTTCCCCTCCGAGAAGGTGCGCTTGTTCTTAGACGGCGGGGCGGAGCTGGACGAGAGGTTGGAGAAAGTTATCATCAACAGCCCTGAGTTCGAGAAAAAGCTCTTCGCCACGGTAATTTTGGCAGAAGCGCGGAAGTTTATTAGAAATGGTTCGATCGCTTAAAACCGGCGGCGCGGATGAAGGCCTTCGCCGTGTTCCTCAGCGAGGGCGACGTGTACGAGGACGTTCCCTTGCACAAGGTGATTATGGAGAAGGCTAAAGAAATGGGGATATCTGGCATGACTATAATAAAGGGTTATACAGGCTACGGCAAACACAAGGGCACCAGCGAGATAGACCCGTTCCACGGCTACGGGGACAAGCCGGTAATAGTCGTCGTGATAGAGGAGGAGGAGAAGGGCAAGAAGTTCGTTGAGCTCGTTAAGAGCCTTAAGAGCGACGCCCTCGTGGTCTCTTGGAACGTGGAGCGCCTATGAGGGAGAGGTCATGGTGGACTTGAGACACCCCCTAGTGCAGGCCGCGTTAATGGTCAACGAAAAAGAGGTGACTACGAAGCTGCTCCCGTCCAACGCTTACGCGAGCTTAGAGGAGAGCGTCAAGGACTTGGCCGGGCCTTCCGGCTGTCGTCACATAATAATAAACATAGGGCTGGTAAACGACAAATGGGACGTAGTAGAGGCGTTAGTGTGTGAGGGCGAGCTGGTCGCTTCTAACGTCGACCTCAAGAGCTACGCGCCCGAGGCCGAGGTAGAAAGGGTCGTGGGCGAGTGTTACGAGTTCCCCAAGGAATTGATCGAGAAGCTCGAAGAGCTCTCGAAAGTTGAGGTTAAGGAAGAGGTTGAAAGGTACGAGGCTGTGAAAGTAGTCCGGGCCCCGCCCCTCCCGAGGGCCCGGGCGGAAGAGATAGCCGCGAGGGAGCCCAAGCTCCCGACGGACTTGTTGAACAACTTAACGGACGAGTGGGCCACTTACAAGTCCATATCCCACGCACTCATAATCTTCTTGGAAACCAGCGAAGTGGACTCTTACGCCGTGGCCACGGGCTCCACCGAGGACGGTAAAATAATTAGCTTGGTCTACCTCCCGGCTGAGTACAAGCCCAAGATGGAGGAATTGGAAAAAGAGATAATTAGGGTTGCCTCTGAGAACGATGTAGACATAGTTTACTTGAACGTAGGAGGGGCGGAAAAGCTAATATCCACTCGGGGATGAGGAGCCCGGTTTTAGCTGAACCTCATGAGGAAGAGTTGCTCCCCCAACCCCACTATCCATTTACCCCATCTGCCGTAGCGGGGCTCCGGATGCGCGAGTTGCAGGGCCTCGAAGTGGTTGACCTATGGGTCAGCGTCGGGAATAAGACCATACTAAAGGGGGTAAACCTCAAGCTCCCGAGGGGCGAGTTCCACGCCTTAGTGGGGCCCAACGGCGCGGGAAAGAGCACCTTGGCAATGACCTTGGCCGGCTACCCGGGGTACAAGGTGGTCAAGGGTGACATACTATTAGACGGGGAGAGTATCAAGGACCTCCCCCCAGAGGAGAGGGCGAAGAAGGGGCTCGCGGTGCTCCTCCAGCACCCGCCGGAGCTGGAGGGGATAAGGGTGGCGGAGCTGCTCGAGAGGCTCAAGGGCTTGTACGGCTGCAAGGATAGCGTGGAAGACTTGTTGCGCAGGGTAGGGCTGCCGAGCGACATGGCCTTCCGGTACGTCAACGTGGGCTTCAGCGGAGGGGAGAGGAAGAGGTTCGACTTGGCGAGGGTAATAGCCATGAGACCTAAGATAGTCGTAATGGATGAGCCCGATTCCGGCGTCGACGTAGAAAGCATCAAGAGGATTGCGGACGGAATAAAGTGGCTGCTCTCCCAGAACGCCGGAGTTTTGGTCATAACCCACTACAGGAACATCTTGAAATACGTTAAGCCCCATCTGGTCCACGTTATGATAGACGGGAGGATAGTCAAGAGCGGGGGGCCCGAGATCCTCGAAGTTATTGAAGAAAAGGGCTTCGCGGGGGTGGTAGCATGAACGAGGTCCAGATAATTAAGTACTACGCGGAAGAGATATCCAAGAAACTGAAGGAGCCCGAGTGGGCGCTGAGGCTCAGACTGAAGGCTGCAGAGCTCTACCCAAAGGTCCCAGCGCCGCCGTGGATGCCCGAAGACTTCGACTTGGAGGCCTTCGCCGCTAAAGCGGCGGAGGAGGAGTTCGTGAAGCCCGGGGAGGGCGAGATACCGGACTGGTACAAGGCCTTACTCGAGAGGATAGGAGTGCCGGACATAGAGCAGAGCGCGCTGGCCGGAGTTACGGTGATGGTTAACGAGAACGTGGTCTATGAGGCGCAGAAGAGGGACCTCATGAGGAAGGGAGTGATACTCAAATCGATGGACGAGGCCGTGAGGGAACACGAGGAATTCGTGAAGGAGAGGCTCCACTCCGCCCAGAGGCCGGAGGCCCACAAGCTGGCCGCCCTCCACGCCGCCCTCCGGAGGGGAGGGACCTTCATGTACGTCCCGCCGAGGGTCAGGGTACCCTTCCCGGTCCAAGCGTTCTTCGTGATAACGGAGGAACAACTGGCACAGACGGAACACACCATGATAATAGCAGACGAGGGAAGCTACGTACACTTCATAGAGGGCTGTATAGTCCCCATCCCGGCGCCCTTCAGCGTACACTTGGGCGGCAGCGAGTTCTTCGTTGAGAGGGGCGCTAGGCTGAGGGTCTCCAGCCTCCAAGACTGGCTGGGCGACGTAGTACACGTGCCGGTCAAGGGCGCGATAGTGAAGGAGAGGGGAACTCTGGAAGAGCTCGGGGTGAGCTTCGGAGGGACCAAGATAGGCATGAGGCCCACCATAAGGTTGGTCGGCGAGGGGGCCAAGCTCTCCTTCAACAACGTAGCGCTACTAAAGAAGGAGATGAGGTCTTGGAGCGGCTCCTTCGTTAAGATGGAGGCTCCGAGGACCAGCGCCACTGTAATAAATAGGAGCGTGATGCTGGACAAGTCCTTCGAGGAGTTCTTGGGCGAGATAGACGTGGAGAGGGGGGCGAAGGGAGTAAAGGGCTATCAGTCTTGTAACACCCTCCTGCTGAGCGACGAAGCCACTAACGTGACCATACCGAAGCTCGTAAGCAAGACGTCCGACGCTGAGCTGGCGCACGAGGGCACGGTAGGGAAGCTCGGCGAGGAACAGCTGTTCTACTTGAGGTCCATGGGCTTCACCGAGCCCGAGGCTGTACAGATGCTAACCATAGGCTTCATAGACCCGCTCGTGAAGGACTTACCTAGCGACTACGTCAGGGCAATAAGGGAGATAGTTAAGATGACCCTCAACGCCTCGTGAGGCTCCAACCTTTATTATTTTTGTTCCTAAGTAGGACCCCGGAAGGGAGTATGCCCGAAGAGGAGAAGAAGGAGGAAGTAAAGGAACAAGAGCAACAGAAGAAGAAAGTGGACATAAAGGCGCTGGTCAAGCTGGTGCCGCCGGCCAGCGCCCTCAAGCAGAGGACCAGCAAGGCCAGGGAGAAGAGGATAAGGCTGAGGTTGAAGGACGTCAAGCCCACTCAAGCTAAGATAAACCCGAACCTAGCGGAACAGCTGGGCATAACCGACAAGCTCGAGATAGCTGTATCCGGCAAGAAGTTCGTCTTCGAGGCGGTAAAGGACTCCTCAGTGCCGGAGAACGAGGTACACGTGAACGAGGAGCTGATGAGGGAGAACGGGATCTCGGACAACACCATAGCTACCGTGAGGGCCCACCGCGGCTAGGTGCCCTTAACTTCCTCCCTAAGGATCTTCAGCAAGTACTTTATCAAATCGGCCTTAGTTACCATGCCTACTAACTTAACGTTTTCGTCGATGACCATAGCGTGGTCCTCGCTCTTGTTCATCATTAACTCGATGACGTAAGCTATGCTAACTTTTTTATACACTATTACGCGGGGCAAGTACATTATCTCCTTTATCCTCTTACTGGGCTCCTCGACGATTAGCTCCTCCAAGCTCACCTCCCCTACGAGCTTGTCGTTCGCGTCCACCACCGGGTAGTGGTTGTGGGTTTCCTTGGCTGCCAAGTCCAAAGCCTCCGCTACCGTCATGTTCTCCGTGAACCTCAAGACGTTCTTATTAACTATATTTTCAACCTCCACCCTCAACGCCTTCTCGAACCCCTTCTTCTCCTTTAACTTCAAGTATATCTCAATGATACTCCTCTTCTTTATGTCTTGGGGCTCCGGGAGCTGGCCGGCGACCAAGCTTACGGGCAAGGTGAGCAAGTAGCCCACGCTGGCGGCCACGGTCGAGGTGAAGAAGGCTCCGAAGCCCAAAAACTCTACCCCTATGAGAACGCTAGTTAGCAAGGTCTTCATTGAGGAGGCGAACAGCGAGGAGACGCCAGCTATCATTATTGGTTCAACCGTATGTATGGAGAAGAACTTGGCGTAGAGTAACCCTAGGGCGGAACCTATAGAGACCAAAGGCATGAAGAGGCCTCCGGTGGCGCCCCAAGTTAAGGATAGGGGGAGCAACAGGGACTTGGCTACGGCAACCAAGGCTAAGGTCTCTTCCTCGAGGGACTCGGGCTCGTTGAACACCTTTTCTGTCAACAAGTCGCCCGCCCCCGGCACCAAGGGGGATACGAGGAAAGTGGACGCTATTATTAACAAGCTCAACGCTAGGGGCGGGACGAACCAGTACCTCCTCCTCACGAACTTGTCGGACAGTTCGCCGCTCTTGTGCTTAATGAAGTAGATTATGTACGTAAGGGCGGCCGCAGTGCCCCCTACACCCAAGGAGGCGAGGACCACGTCCAAGCTCGGGTAGGGGGGCTTGAAGGGCCTGCTTACCAACAGAAGCCTCTGGGGGCCCGCGAGGAACACCGTGACCAAGTACGAGGTGAGGGTGGCGACTAGGGCTTGTAGGAAGATCCCCCCTTCTATGGCCCTCTTGTAGGGCACCTCCATTGCGAACGCCATGGCCGTTAGGGGGGCTCTAAATACCGAGGCCACCCCCGCCGCCGCCCCTACCAGTACCATCCTCTTCAGCTCTTCCCCCCTCGCCCCCAACCACCAAGCGAGCCAGTAGCCGAAGAAGGCGCCGAGCGCTATTCCGGGGCCCTCGGGGCCCACCACCGCGCCCCCTAAGGCTGAAGTAATGGAGCCCAGCGTGTAAACGGCGAGCTCCTTCTTGCCTATGTAGCCCAACTTCGCGTGGTAGGAGCGCACCACGTAGCTTGTGGAGGAGCCGTGGAGGGTGCCGAGCAACTTCTTCAAGAAGTACGCGGTGAAGAGTATGCTCGAAACGGAGACGAGAGCGAATAGGTGAGGGTAATTCGTAGCGAGGACGTATCTGAACTTGTTGGACCATACGAATACGTCCGTGAAGAAAGCGACTGCCGCGCCGGAGACCAAGCCTATTAGGAAGGCCGCGCCGAGCGCTTGTAGGTCCTCTGGGAGGTCATTAACCTTCACTTAAGCCCCTCTTAGGGAGCTGGGCCAAACTCTAAAAACGCGTGTTTTAGTTCTCGAGGGCTACTTCCTCTTCGTACGGAAAAACTCCCTCCTCGAAGTCCTCCGGCGGTAGGGGCAACACCATGGGTCTCTTGGGTACTACCTTCACGCTCATCTTCTCGTTCCCCGTGTGGGGGTTAGGAGAGGAGGGCTTATAAAATAGGCATATATAAGTGTTTGTGATTGTAAAAGAAATATAGCTTCACAAAACCCGTATATGTCAGCTCAGACCTCACTCCTCCTCCAAGGCTTCCCTAGCTATCGCCTTGGCCTCCTCGCTGCTCAGGAGCTCCTTGAGCTTCTCTTGGAGGCACCTCCGGTACTCCTCCTCGCTTTTGGAGATGGCCTTACACTCCCTCTCCACGCTCTCCAAGAGCTCCGCCGCTCTGTCCGCCACCTATAAATCACCTCTCGCAAGGGGGCTTTCAAGGGGAATTAAAATATGATGAGGGCGTCCTATTCTGAGCGGGTGATGAGAGACCCGGAACTGAACCGCTCGAATTATCTAAGAAGTATTAGGTAACTACTGAGGCCCGCGCGTCACAGCGCCCCGAGGGCCTACCCATACTCGGGAGCACCAATGCTGGCACTCCACTTGAAGCTGCCTTTCTTCTCTCACCCTATGAGCGAAGAAGAGGCCATAATCAAATCTATCAACGGCGAGGTCGTGAGCATAGAAAAGCTCAACGACCTCTACGTAGTTAAGGTGAAGGGGTGCTCTCACTTGGACGTGAGGGCCGCTAAGGCGTGGTTAGTTAAGTCCGGCTTTAAATCATTGGCTAAGAAGACCGTGTTCGTGTGCCTCCCAACTTAAAAGTTCCCTTATGCGGAAAGGGGGGAGATGTGAATTGAAGTGCGTGAGCGACTTCTGCTTCTTGGAGGACGTGGAAGTACCGGAAATAGACAAGCCGGAGAACGAAGGAGCGCTGCTGATAAACACTAACGAAGACCCCATAAAGACAGAGTACGTGACGGTCTACCACCAACCCCTATGCGTCAACTCCACCTTCCCCTTCGGAAACTTCGTGCGGGCAGTAGAGAGGGCCGTCAAGGAGAAGGGCAAGGTCTTCGTGACCAGTAAGGAGGGCTGCGGAAGGGCTTCGGCCGTGGCGGTGGCCGCCGCCTTGGCTTCCAAGGTAGACTTTGAGAGAGTGAAGTCGAAGTTCGGCGAGTGTAAGATGAACTACGAACAGTTGGTTAACGCGATCTTCGTGGGGCTGGTCATGAGGAAGTTCGGCGCCGAGCTGGGGGCGGAGAAGTTGCTGAACGGCTGTGAGGGCATAAAGGGGTTTAGGAACACCAGGGAGCTGTGCGAGTTAAGGGAGGAGGCCCACGAGCTGGCGCTCCAGTGGTCACCTTAAGGCTTCCACGTCCAGCTCCAACACCGCCGTGGGGAGCTCCACCCCCACTTTTTGTAAGTACTCCGGGTGCACCTCGCCCATCACGCCCACGACCTTGTCCCCGACAATTACAGCAGCCGCCCTCCCCTCTATGAAGGGCCTGACCTTAACCTCTTCCAAGGCGTACCGGAAGCCCAAGGTGAGGGCGAGCCCCTTTAAGACTGCTCCGACGTCAGTTAGGGTCACCTTGTCCCCTGCCACCGCGACGCCCACCCTCCAAGCGGTCTTGTCCTTGAGGACCACCGGCCCCACCTCGAAGACCTCGACCCTCGACAAGGCCTCTTGGTTCTGCTTGACCGCCAGCAACAAGGAAGGCACCAAGCTCGGGCGGAGGGCGGAGTAGCTCTTCAGCCTGGGGTTTAGTACCTTCACCGGCTCCACTCCCAAAAGCTCCTCCACCAGCTCCCCGTCTATTAAGGCAAAGTTGAACACCTCCTCTAAACCCATGGAGGTCAGGATCCTCGCCAAGTAGTCCTTGAAGTAGTCCCGGGAGCCCCAGTGGGTGGGGGGCAGCGCCTCGGCGGGGACCTTGTTGTAACCGTAAGCGGAGAGTGCGTCCTCCGCCAAGTCCACCTCGGAGAACACGTCTATCCGGTAGGGCGGCGCCACCGCCCACTCCCCCTCCACGAAGAGGCCCATCTTCCTCAACAGCCCCTCTACGTCCTCCAGTTCGAAGCCTGCCACCCTCTTTATCGCCTCCTTGTCCAGCCTCACTTTCCTGTACTTCAGCCTGGGAGTCTTCATGTTAGCGCCTATCACCTCCACCCTCTGGAGCTCCGGTCGGGGGGAACGCTCAGCCAAGGAAGTAACCATGACGTCCAGAACCCTCAGCATTACCTCCGGCACGGTGCCGGTCACGTCCACGAACACGTTCTTCGTGTTTTCATCAACCTTGTAGTCTTCTGCGTTAAGTATGGGAGCCAAGGACATGATCTTACCTTCGCTGACGAAAGCCGGGTACTGGCCCTTCACCACCAAGTGGCCGTACTCCTTACCTTTCTCGGTCCTTTCGAGCACCTCCTCGAAGGTCATCTCCTCCGAGTAGCCCAAGGGTACCATCCTCCCTTCGCTCAAGGACTTGTACTCTATGACCAGCCCCTCCTCCCACCGGGGGTTCAGCTTGTCCAAGTCGTAGAGACCTATGGACACGATCTCCCTCTTGTTGCCGTAGCTTATGGCAAGCTTCTCTTGGAGCTGGAACAGCTGCCTTATCGCTTCGTCGTCCAGCTCTAAGTTCTTGACCACGGCGCCGAAGGCGTAGGGCCTGTACCTCGGCGCCCGCGTGATGTCTAGCTTTACCCTCCCGTCCTCGGCCTCGTAGCGCGGGGGCTCTCTGTAACCCAAGAACACTCCCAAGGCCCTCCCCAAGCCCTCGGCGGAGAACAAGTCCGCCCTGTCGTGGGGAGCCTCGTAGGTAAGCTCCTCCGTACCCAGCTCCTCCACTTCCAGCTTCAGAGCCTCTAGGACCGGCCGGAGGTCCTCGGACAGAGGCCCTCGGGCGAGGCGCTCCAAGTCCCACAGCTTGACCGTGACTACTGGCAAGCCTCTCCCCTGGGGGATGTAAAGGAATCAAAATAACGCCTTCCCCGACCACAGGCCCTTTATAGGCTTCACCTTCCTCAGCTTTATCAAGTCGTTGGAGTACAAGTCCCTTATGTCAGAGAGCCCCAAGGCCAGCATGGCGAGCCTGTCTATCCCTATCCCCCAAGCCGCCACGGAGAAGTCCCCGAGGCCCAACGGCTTCAACATCTCCGGCCTGAACATCCCTCCCGGGAAGACCTCGACCCAGCCCAGCTCAGGGTGCTTGACGAAGCCCTCCACGGAGGGCTCGGTAAAGGGGAAGTAAGCCGGCTTGAACTTGACCTCCCCCAAGCCGAGCTTCTTAGCGAACTCCTTGAAGAAGCCCAACAAGTGCTTGAACGACACCTCCTTCCCCACTATTATCCCCTCGAGCTGGTGGAACTCCATGGAGTGCGTCGGGTCCAATGTCTCTGACCTAAACACCCTGTCCAAGGAGAACGCTCTGTACTCCCCTCCCCCACGGGAGTACATGGTCTGCGCGCTTACCACGGTGGTGTGGGTCCTCAAGAGGACCTTCAACGCAACTTCGGCCCTCCAGTAGCCCCACATCTCCCGGTGCACCTCCGCGACCTCCTCCAAGAGCCCCTCGGGCGGGGGAGGCACCCGGGCCCCGGACGCGTAGAACACGTCTGTCTCCGAGCGGGCCGGGTGGAACTGGGGGACCAAGAGCACGTCGAAGTTCCAGAAGGCGTTGGTTACGTAGTCCCCCACGACCTCCTCGAACCCCATAGATACCAAGACCTCCTTCACGTACTCGTGGAACTCCAATAGCGGGTGCCTCCTCTTGGGAAGCCTCGCGGGGAACTCCACGCTCAAGTCAAACTTCTTGAACTCGGCGTCTTTCCAAGTCCCCTCTATTAAGTCCTTCCTAGTTAGGGCGGTAACCGTCTTACTCGGGACTAGCTCCCCGCGCTCCAAGGCCTTCAAGGCCAACTCCGAAGGTTTTATTATTATCTTCTTCACCTTGACCTTCCTTAAGAACCCCCTCTTCCGGAGCTCCTCGCAGGGGCTCCCCTCCTCCAAGCACCTCCTAACCCTCGAGGCGTACTCCTTCAACACATTCGCGTCGTAACACAGCTTGCCTTCCCTTATTTCGCCCCCCAAGCGCTTAGCGAGGCCTATCGCGACCCCCGCCTCGGGCCCGAGCTTCGACTTGAGCTCGCTCAGCTCGACACACTCCCCCATCTCTAACAACTTCTCCTCCGGCAACCTTTCGCTCAGATACTTCTTCCCCTTCTCGTTAAGCTCGAAAGTTTCCACCTCGACGCGCTCAACCTCCACTAACCCCTTCTTCTCCAGTTCCGCCAGGGGCCTCATGAGTTCTTCCTTCCTCTTTCCTAACTTCTTGGCCACCGTTTCGAGGTCCTCTCCGTCCTTGCTGAGTGACACGAGCAAGCGGTACTGTTCCTCGGGCACCCTTATCAAGAAAGGTCCCTACGACATAACTTGGGGGACTAAAAAGGCGGATGAGGAGCGCTAGGCCGCTCGAGCGGTGAGGAGAGGCCCTCTTCCGACGCCTCATATGTCGAAGTACTGGTAGAACTCCGCCGGGTGCGGGTAGCTCTCTATCTTCAAGCACTCCTCTTTCTTCATCTCTATCCAAGTCTCCAACATCTCCTTGGTGAATATGGGGAACAGCCAGTCGTGGTCGTTCTCCAGCTCCTCTATCGCCTCGCACAAGGTCCTCGGCAGCTGCAAGGGGGTGCCGAGCTGCTTCCTCACTACCTCTTCCAACTCCCTCCTCGTCTTCGGGTCCATGGCGTATATGTTCTGGTCCACCGGCGGCGGGGGCTCGATCTTCTTCTTGATGCCGTCCAAGCCCGCGGCAACCATCGCCGCGAAGGCCAAGTAGGGGTTGGTGCTGGGGTCGGGGGAGCGGTACTCTATCCTCGCCGCCTTCGGCACTCCCCTCATGTAGTTCGGCACCCTGATTATGGCGGAGCGGTTGGCCTTGCTCCAAGCTATGTATATGGGGGCCTCGTAGCCCGGCACCAGCCTCTTGTAGCTGGAGGTGGTCGGGTTGACTATCGCGCTGAGCGCCCTGGCGTGCTTCAAGATACCTCCTATGTAGTACCTAGCCAGCTGGCTCAGCTCCGCGTACTCGTCGTTGGGGTCGTAGAACAAGTTCTCGTCTTTGTCCTTGCTCCACAAGCTCTGGTGGGTGTGCATGCCGTTTCCGTTGTCGGCGTAGACGGGCTTGGGCATGAACGTCGCTACCAGGCCGTACTTGGCAGCCACGTTCTTTACCACGAACTTCAAGGTGACTACCTTGTCAGCCGCTCTGGTGAGCGTGTCGAAACGGAAGTCTATCTCGCCTTGGCCGGGGGAGGCCACCTCGTGGTGGTGAGCCTCCACTTGTATCCCGAAATGGTCCTCGAGCACGGTAGCTATCTCTTGCCTTATCCAGAACATCTTGTCGTATGGTATGGCCGGCACGTAACCTTCCTCGAACCTTATGATCGGGAGCTCCGTGTTCCACGCGGCCTCGGCAGAGACCACCTCCACGTGCATCTTCTTCCAAGGTCTGTCCACCTCATTGATTACTTTGTTGAGTATCATGAACTCCACTTCGGGACCGAAGTAGGCCTTGTACCCTTGCTCAGCTAGGTACTCCTCGGCCCTCTCCGCTATGTACCTCGGGTCCTTCTCGAACCTCTTCGCTTCGCCCTTCTTATAACCTCCCCAGAAGATCTGAGCCAAGAACCTAGCGGTCCTCCCCGCGGCCACCCCCGGAGGGCTCTGCCAGTCGTCCGGAATTATTGCGAAGGTCTCCGGCACGGGCCTCAAGAGCATGTCGCTCTCGTTAATCATAGTGAAGCCCTTTATGGAGGAGCCGTCAAAGCCCCCAACGGCGACGTTGAAGGCGTTCTCCGGGTCGTCCAGTATCTCCCGCGCGGGGAAGGTCATTTGTTGCAACCTTCCGGGGACGTCCAAGAACTGGACCATCACCCACCTGACGTTCTCGGTTTTCATGCTCTCCACTACTTCCTTAACCAACTCCTCGCGTGACACAACTGTTCCCGCGTTCCCCTTCACTGATAAACAAGTATTTATCATCTATCCCAATATTACTGAACAATGTTCACAAAATTGTCAATTTCTATAAACGTTTGTTCATTTAAGCACGGAAAAGCTAAGGCTCGAGGCAACGCGTGTTTACGCACTCCGTTAGGTATACCTAACAAGTTTTTTAGGAGGGGCTCCCGAGCTTATATGGGGGTTACGGTGTATCTGTCGGAAGCGCCGGAGGGGTCGTTGGTAAGGGTAGTTAGGATAGAAGGCGGCTTCGGCGCGGTCAGGAAGTTATACGAACTAGGAATAAGGGAAGGATCAACCATTAAGGTGGTTAGGAACCCTCCCATAGGGCCCCTAATAGTGGAGGTGGACGGTTCGACAATAGCTTTAGGGAGGGGCATAGCTTCCAAAGTCGCGGTGGAGGTTGTGGAGCGGTGAACGCTAAGGACGTCGTCGGTTTTGCGTTCCTCACCATCGGCTTGGCCGTCAGCGCGTTGGCGTGGTCTACCCTCTTCTTGCCAGACCCGATAGCGCTAAAGGTGTTAGAAGTTCTGGCCGTGGCCGCCTTCAGCGTGCTCGGCGGCGTGGTGGCTTGGATAGGGCTCCAGCTCCTAAGGAGCCCGCCGCCCAAGCCCGTGGAAGAGTTGGAGAGGGAGCTGAGGGAGGAGATAGACACCATAAGGAAGGAAGTGTTAGAAAAGCTCAGGGGCAGTACTCGGGATTGAGCAACGCGAGGAGCTTTCTGGCGCCCACGTTCACTACGGCCGCGCCCCCGGCGCTCAACTTCGCCTCGCACCCTAAGCCCCTAAGGACCTCCTCCAAGTCAGGGTTGTGAGCCACGTACAAGGCTCCGGGTTTGAAAACCTTCGCGAACGTCTCTAAGTTGAACTTACCGGAGGACAACTCTTCCTTGACCTCGTAGGGAACGTTGAATACCTCGGAGAGGATCTCTGCGGTCTCCTTGGCCCTCCTGAGGGGGCTGGAGTATATCGCTGTGGGCGTGGGCAAACACTTGGCAACCCTCCTCACGTCCTCCTTGCCCTCCTCGGTGAGCCACCTCTCCTCGTCGCTCCCCGCCCTCTGGGCGCTGACGGCCTTCCCGTGGCGGAAGAGTATCGCGATCAACGCGCCTCCCGGCTTTTCAGCGGCGGAGGGGTTAATCGCAGAGGGCCCGGGATGCTGGACTTGTTGTTGTGCACCTTCCTAGCCCCTCAGCTCCTAGGGGGCTTCGCCCTGCCGGGGGCTTGCGAGCTGCTGAAGACTGGCTTGGCCTTGTGCCACCACCAGAGGCTGACGAGCGTTTACTACTTGAGCCCCGAGCCGGTTTACTTAGGCACGTTTTCTAACTTGGACGCCGCGGCCTACTGGAACGGGACCTTGGCTCTGCACTTCAAGGGGGAGGACTACGTAAAGGTGGGCGACCTCGAGCTCCCGCTCCCCGGGGGCGACGTCTGCTTCATGGACTTCGAAGGCGGGGTGCTGCTGGTCGTAGGGAGGTCGTGGGCAGTAGCGTATAACGTCAGCTCCTTGGAGCTGGAGTGGTCCGCCGGAGGGGTCAGCTGCCCGGCGGACTTGTCGCCAGACGGGAGGAGGGCGGCGGTCTACAGTAAGGACTTGGGGGGAGTCTTAATTATTGATATAAAGAAGAAGGTGGCTGAAGGCGTGGTAAAGGTGTGCTCTCCGAAGGACGTGAGCTTGAGCGAGAGAGGGTACCTAGTCACTTCGTGTAGTTCCTCCATCTTCAACGGCAAGAAGTTGAGGTTCGGGGGATACGCGGGCCTCGCTTGGGAGGCCGCGCTGTTGTTGAACAAGAGCTGTAAGGGCGTTATGCTAGTAACGGCGGACAACAAGGACTACTGCTTCGACTTGGGCTTTACCCCGGACGGCGCGGCCTTGGTCGGGGGAGCTCTGGTAGTTAACAAGGGCGGGGCTTTCATCTTGTTGAAGCCCTACTTGCCCTCCAAGTAGATGACGTACTTCAGCGCCTCCACCAGCTCTTTCAAGTAGTTTATCTCTGCCTTGACGGAGCTCAAGTCCGAGTTTACGCGGGATTCTAAGGAGTTCACGGCCGAGGTCAGCTTCGCGTAAAGCAGCTTGAGGTCCACCAAATCCTTGTTAAGTTGTGCCTCTAACAGGGTGATCTTCCACATCATGAAGGCTATCGCCACAGCTTGTACTATTATGATGGAGGCCAGCGCGAGCTGGGCCGCGCTCACCTCCTTCACTCTAACCTCCTCGAACTCCTCCCTCACCTTCTTCGGGTCCAAGAAGCAGTCCTCCTCGCACCTCTCCACTATCCTTTTGACCTCCTCGTAACACTTCTTGTCCAAGTTGGGGAGCTTCTTAGCGCACTTCCAAAGCCCTCTGATCTCGAGCTCCGCCCTCAAGTGGTCCAAACTCTTCCCGTGGAGGGGTCGAACTCAACCCTTCTAACTTTACCGTAGAGCTTGGCGAAGGTGGGCGACTGCGTCAAAACGGCGAACTCGGTGGCCGCCGCGAAGCCCTCCTCCTCTACCCACTCCCTCGGGCCGTCGAAGGGCTCCGCGCCCTTCAAGGGCTCCACGCACTGGGGCTTGCCCTTGAGAAGCTGGAGGGCGAAGTGGTAGCTGGCCCTCGCGAGCTCCGCCAGGGTGTCGGCGCAGAGCCTGTACCTCTTCCCGGGGACCTCGAAGGTTACGCACCGCCCCTCCACGAAGGCCGAGTAGCCGCTCCCTCCCGGCAACTCCTCCGGGCAAATCCGCTTCAAGTTCCCACCGCCTCTGGAAGGGGTATACAAGGGGCAGAGTCGGGCCGGCTCACCGACCGCCCTCGGCGGCCTCGACGACCGCCGCTTCGGCCCATTACTCCTTTTTATATTTTCCTTTAACGACGTACTCCTCGCACGGGGGCAAGAGGAAGACCTTCCCCGCCTTCTGCATTGGGACCTTCACTTGCCTCAAGTCCCATCCCCAGCGCCCGAAGGGCCTCTCCGCCTTCCAGTTCACCACCTTCCCCACGTAGAACACGACGTCCCCTACGTCCAAAGACTTCAAGACCTCGCATTCGGCCCACCCCGCCGCCCCCTCGGGCACGGGGGAGGGGACCTTCTCGCCCTTCCTCCACCCCACCCTCTCGAGCTTGTTCTCCTCCTCGCAGCTCACGGTCCCCAAGTACCAGAGCAGCTCCGGGTCCTCTACTACGGAGACCGTAAAGTGGCCGTACTTCTCTATCAACTTTTGGGTGCAGCCGTCCTTCTCGACCGCCACCCCCACGGTGGGGGGCTCCGTGGAGACGGGGGTCACCCAAGAAGCCGTCATGAAGTTCCCGTCCGAGGGAGGGACGCCCGAGCCCACCACGAAGGCCGGACGCGGGTGGAACAAGTAGTACCACTTCATCCCCTAACAGCCCTCTCCAACAGCGCGAGCTCGGCTAAGTATTCGAGTGCCTCGAGCTTGTTCAGCGCCTCGTAGGGGTCCTTACCCAAGGCGACTGCCCCGTGACCCTCGAGCAAGATCACGTCCGCCCTGGTGGACTCCTCCGCGACCCTCCGGGCGAGCTCCTCGCTCCCGGCCTCTAAGGGCGGAACCCTCGCCAGCTCCCTTATCGCGTAGGCCGTCTCCACGTACTCGCTGGGGTCCAGCGGGAGCCCTAGCTTTGCGGCCAAGACCGCTTTGGGGTTGTGGGCGTGCACCACCGAGCGCGCGTCGGTCTTCATGTATATTAGGGCGTGCATCTTGTACTCTATGGAAGGCTTCGGCCCTCGCCACTTCAAGTCGTTCAAGCTCACTACGCTCAGCTCCTTTATATCGTTCTTCGGTACGCCGGAAGGCGTTATTAGGAAGACGTCCCCGCACCTCGCGCTGGCGTTGCCGCTCAACACCGTTATCATTCCCTTTTGATAGAGCAACTTCATGACTTCAATTACTGGGCGCGCGTCACACAAGGCCCAGTCCCCGGAGCCTGCGCAAGACCTCGTTTAGGGCCTTCCACTCCTCGGGGAAGACCCTCTCCGGCGGGTTGTTAACCACCTCTTCCCAGTTGTGCTTGACCCACGAGCACGCTCTCGAAACTTCTATAAACACCTTCCCGTCCTTAACCCTGACGTTGAGCGGGTACATCTTACAGCTCAATGGCTTTTTCTCGTGAATCTTACACCTCCCCGTCTCGGGGTCGTTGAAGGGGCACCGGCCCTTGATCACCCAGCGGTAGAGGCCGGGGAGGAGCTCTACGAACTCCCTCTGCCCCATCCTCTCCAGCTCCTCCTTCTCGTCTTCAAACACCACCGGCATCTCGTCCTCCCTCTCGAAGACGCAGCAGCGCTTGCACTCCTCGTTATACGGGCATTTGAACAAGGAGGGCACCGGGGGAGACCCTTTGGAGGAGGGGTTAGGGAGGGTTTCGGTCGACCCGGAAAGGTGTGACGGCTGCGGCCTGTGCGTTGAGCTGTGTCCCTTCAACTCCCTAGCGATGGAGGGCGGAACGGTGAGGCAAGTAGGGCCTTGTTACCTCTGCGGGGGCTGTGAGGCCTTATGCAAGGCGATAAGGGTAGAACCTTTGTTGGAGCCTAAGGAGTTCGATGAAGGCTTCCGCTAAGGCCTCATCCGCCCTCGAGGTGGTAAATGCGGTTAGATTGCCAGCATTCACCAACCAGAAAGTATGAAGCTTCGCGTGACACAGAAAACACCTTACATACTATCGCATCCTCCAGCACCAAGGATGAAAGGTAGGGACACGCAAGGGAGGCAAGCCTAAGGAGTCTTTAAAAGTGTATGACATTCATGTCCTCCCTGCATAATTTGTCCTTACTATAAATCCTTGAGAGAGGTGAAGGGAACGGGGCCAAGGTATGACCTACGAGCTGGTCAAAACCGATGAAGGCACTTTAAGCGTTAAAGGTCATTCGATCCGATTTATGCTCATTCCCTCCTCCGCATTAGTTAAGATACACGAGGAACTCAAGAAAGTGTTGGGACCGGCGGCGGACGTAATGATGAGGAAGGTAGGGGAGGGCTTTGGAGAAGCGGTAGTGGAGTTGGTCAAAAAGGAGGAGGGCAGCGACGTAGATTCGATAAAGAGGTTTTTGGAGAAGAGCGGGTTCGGCGTTGTGGAAATAACTTCGGAGGGAAATGACAACTGCACCATTACGATACACAAGGCCCCCTCTAGGGACTTCGACACCAACGTGTGCAAGTTCGAGGAAGGAATAATAAAGGTGCTCTTAGAGGCCTTCAACGGAGGGAAGTGGAAGGTAAGGACCGTTAAGGCGGAAGGGGAGGACTGCGTCATAGAGGCGACCAAGGGCTAGCTCACCCCAAGGCCCTCGCTACCGCCGTGCCCCAGCCCTCCCTCCTCCTCCCTTGACCTAACTTCTCCTCCAGCACCTCCAACACCTCGTCCTTAGTCCCTTTTACCTTTATCTTCGTCCCGGCCGGAACCACTAGGGCCGGCTCCTTAGGCTTGTTGGAGACTATATCCCACCCGGTCCTAGCGACCTCCAGGAGGAGATCCCCTTGGGCACGTAGGTTCCAAGGACCTCCAGTTTCCCCCTCACGAGCGCCCTTCCGACCTCCTTGGAGGGTTCTCTCAAAGGCTTGCAGCGACGCTAAGCTGTTAAAGACTTCGCGATTGTGTTTATCTACTGTGGAAATTCCGATTAGATGCCTTAAATCTCCTTTCCTATCAAGAGTTTTATTATTTTGATTATGTCGTCTCCAGTGATTTTAGCCTCATCATTAATATTAATCCCACAACAACATAGGACATAGGCGTAGAACAGCGCCGCCGCGTCGCCCTTCCACGGACAGTAGGGGAACCTGAATTTGTCCCTCGTGAGGGCCGCCCTAACGACCTCGTAGAACCACTCCGACCTGGAATCCAGCTTTTCCTCGCTCTTCAGGTAGGTGACGGCGGCCGCTAGGAGCAAGAACTTGCAGAACAGCTCTTGATTATCGATGCACTCCTTCACGTCACTTAAAGCTTGAGAAAGTCCCTGGGCCTTTCCATCATCGTAGCAAGTGTTGAACAGGTGTAGGATTTTATTGAGCTTAGACTTTTTCTCTCTATCAATGGTATCCCAATTCTCCTTCAATTTTTCCAATAAATCCTTCAAGATCACGGTGCAATCATCTTGGCCCTTTCCACTGTCCCGTAGTTCTTTATGTAAACTCTTCTCTAGATCGTTAGGGTCTATCCCGGCTTCATGTACAGTCTTATTTAATACCTCCCTTAAGAACTTCTCCAAGAACCTCTTCGGGTCGTCCTTGCAGACGTCCTCACCCTCAAACAAGTTGTTCGAGAGCCCCTTCGCCAAATCTTTTAGCAGCTCTGAGGGGCTTACCTCATTGACGCCCTTCTCTTCACACTTGCCTTTGCCCTCCTTTGGCCTCGGTAATACCTTTAGGAGGTTGTCGAGTTTCGTGAGTTCGTTCGCGCTCGACCCACTCCCTCCCGAGTCCTCATTGCTCAACCCTTCTCGCCATTTGAGACGGAAGGTGGCCGTTATTTATTCGTTCTCACAAGCTGTGGATCAAATTAGCCAAGCGCGTCCGGACTTCGCTCGCACAGCCGTCGTACCTCTTGAAGTCGGCCCTATAGCTCCCCTCAGCGCCCTCTTCAAAGAACAGAGCGTGTTCACGCCCTCAACCTTAGAGACCCAAAGCTCGGCGTAACCCTTGATCAGCTCATCGAGCTTGGAGGTGTCGGGAGAGTTAGGGCGGAGGACCTTGTTCGCCGCCTCCAACATTTTTCCAACGTTTCGTCCGTACCTCCCTCGCCCCGCTTGCCGGCCTCGAATTCGATTAGCGCGAACCTCCCGAAGCCCCACCTGGTCGCCCTGCCCACGCCATAGAGGGTCATAACGACTAGCGCGGTAGCGGCGAAGAGCGGGAAGAGCTCCTCGGCCTTTTCATTGACGTCGCTGGTTCGCGGCTTGAGGAAGACCTCCACCTCCAACTTCCCGGCGTCGACGAAGGGAACCTCCGCCGTCCCTGACGGGGGCGAGCACGAAACCTTAGCTTTGGACGGGTCCTCGGAGAGGTTGTACCTCACAGTGAGGTTGAAGGGGCTCCCCCACGATGACTTCTTGCCGACCCTGCCGAACATGAACTCGGTCAGCCTTAGCTCAAGGCTGGTCTTATCGGAGAGTTTTACCGTTATCGTATCTCTCCTCAAGCATTTGCTCTGTCCCTCCATTGCCTCGCTCAGCCTCCTCATCCTGCCTATTATGGAGTAGGGCTGGGGTCCCCCCTACGTAGCGCTCGCCGCAAGCGGACTGTCTGAAAGGCCCCCGCGTCGCCGCTGGAGAAGGGGGTGACGTTGACGAACCTCATTTTGAGGTACCTCTTCGGCGTGAAAAGCCTCTTCTCCACCTCCTTAGCCGTCAGAGCTACGCCGTAACTCGTCGAGAGCAAGCGCGCCGTCCCAAAGGCCTTAGGCCCCGGACCTTAACCAAGGTTTCCAGCCTACTTACCGATAAGTAATTACTCACTGTCCTAGCTTTAAGCCAGGAGACCGACGAGGAGTAGGGATATCCACACTTGAGCCCGGAGGAGTTCGATAAGGAAACTGTTGCTAAGGTCTTCGCCAACTTCGCCGAGAAGTTCATGTTCGACACCCTCCCCAAGAACTTAAAGAAGTACGTCGGAGAGGGGGCGGCGACCGCGTTGATCTTCAACATAGTTAAGGAAGGTGCCAAGGAAACCATGGGAGAGGAGCTGAAGAAGATGATAAAGGTAGAGAGTCTGAAGGACGCCATGAAGGCTTGTTATTTGCCCTACAAGCTCGTAGGCATGGAGTTCGAGTACGAGGAGGCCGAGGAGGGCGACGAGTACGTCTTCAAAGTCACTAAGTGTCCGCACTTCAAGTACACCAAGGACATGCCCTTCGCTTGCGCCGCGTGCGCGGCGATAAAGGCCGGTATAATAGAGAAGCTCGAGGACAAGCCCGTCCAAATAGTGTTCAAGGGGACCAGGAGGCTCGGCAGCCGCGAGCCCGGGATCTTGATAGAAGTAGTCAAGCACATGCCCTCCGGAGACCCCTACTGCGAGTTCCGGTTGAAGGAGCTACCCAGACAAGGCCAGAGTTAGGAGAGCGTATTCTTCCCACCACCTCCCCCCTTTTAGGGCGCACAGCGCCGCCAGAGCAGCTTCCGCGGGGGAGCACCTCCCGGTCACCAAGTCCCTCAAGAGGGACTTAGCCAACTGGGCCAGCGGGGGGTCGTAGTAGAGGGCGTAGGCGTAGAGCGAGTACAACAAGTTAACGGTCTTGGTAAAGTTTCCTCCGTGAAGCCTCCTAGCCAAGGTTTTGAACGCGTAAAGCTCCCCCATGTTCAAGTTCGAAGGGGCGCAAGGCGCCGGAGGGGGCCTCAAACCTTTAGCGAGGCTCTCGTACGTCCCTTTCAAGACTAAGAAGCAATACAAGGCCCGGGCGTCCTCGCGCCCCTCCAAGCACTTCAAGAACTCCTCCAACCCCTTGGCCTCTGGGTAGGAGGAGACCATGACGTAGTACCACTGGCCGTAGGTCCTTAGCTCTAAGAGGTTCTTCACCTTCGGGAGCCTCGCGGTGAGGGCCTCCACGAGTTCCCCCGCGAGCCTCTTGGGGTAGTCCGGCGGCAGCAGCCCCCTCGAGCGGTAGCATAGCGTCCTATTCGTCAACGAGCTGAGCAGCCACAAGGTCAAGTCTGTGGCTAACAAACTCCCCTCCCTTAGGGAGTAAGATATCGCGTGGGCCCCGCAGTCCGTAACGGGCAGTTGGGCTGTCAAGTTGGCAATTACAACGTAGAGCAGGGTTGTGTTCAAGCCTAAATCACCCCCTTTCGAAACCTCACGCGGGGTAGATCGAGTGGAGAAAGAGGTCTACGTCCCGGACCTCAACGCGGTCCAGAGGGGGCTGCTCACGAGGCTCGTGGAGCAGGGCCTCCTCTACGGGACCTTGTTGATACCTTCAACCTTGATCAAGGAAATAGAGAGGCAAGCGAAGGAGGGGCTCGCCTCCGGCATGGCGGCGTTGGAGGAGTTGACCAAGCTCAGGGAGCTCGAGATGCAAGGGCTCGTTAACATAGAGGTCGTAGAGGTAAAGGAGAGGGACGTAGATGACGCAGTTAGGAAGGTCGCCAAAGAGAAAAACGCCACGTTGGTCACTGGGGACAGAGTACAAGCGCTCGTTGCCACGACTATGGGCATAGAAGTGTTCTTCGCGGGCGAGTACAGGCCGGCGAAGCTGAAGTTCGAGGAGTTCTTCGACGAGGAGACTATGAGCATTCACTTGAAGGAGGGAGACGTGCCCAAGGCTAAGAAGGGGAGGCCGGGGGAGTGGGAGATGGTCCCCCTCTCCAATGAGGTGTTGGACGCGGCGACGTTGGAAAACATGGCCCTCGAGATAATGGAAACTGCCAGGTCCCGGAGGGACGCCTACGTTGAGGTAGATAGGCCCGGCACGACGGTGGTGCAGCTCGGGAAGTATAGGATAGTGATCACCAGGCCTCCCCTCTCGGACGGGTGGGAGATAACCGCGGTCAGGCCGATAGCGAAGTTGAGCTTGGAAGACTACGACTTGCCGGAGAAGCTGATAAGGAGGTTGGAGGACAGGGCGGAAGGAATACTCATAGCCGGCGCCCCCGGCGCGGGCAAGACTACCTTCGCCCAAGCCCTCACCGAGTACTACGCCAGGAAGGGGAAGGTGGTCAAAACCATAGAGTCCCCGAGGGACATGGTCCTCCCTCCGAGCGTCACTCAGTACTCTAAGGAGCACACGAGCGTGAAGGAGCTTTACGCGATACTCTTGTTGTCGAGGCCGGACTACACCATATTCGACGAGATGAGGACCGACGAGGACTTCAAACTATACATGGACCTCAGGATGGCCGGAATAGGCATGGTAGGGGTAGTCCACGCCACCACCCCGATAGACGCGGTCCAGAGGCTGATAGGGAGGGTGGAGCTGGGGATGATACCCAGCATCGTAGACACCGTGATATTCATAGACAGCGGGAGCGTGGCGAAGGTCTACGAGCTCCAGATGACCGTCAAGCTCCCCACGGGGCTCCGGGAGGCGGACCTAGCGAGGCCGGTAGTGGAGGTGAGGGACTTCTTGACCGGGGAGTTGGAGTACGAGATCTACACTTGGGGCGAACAGACGATGGTGGTCCCGGTCAAGAGAGTTGCGAAGAGGGGCGAGGAGAAGATCTTAGCTTACGTCTACAGGGTCCTCCCGGAGGCGACCTCCGTGGAGGTGAAGGACGGGGTCGTGGTGGTGACCGTGCCGAAGTGGGCCGGGAAGAACGTCTTAAAAAAGGCGAAGAAGTTGAAGAAGCTGGAGGACCGGTTGGGAATGAGAATAAAGGTCAAGTACGAGTGAGGTCACCAAAGGCCAATCTCTTCACCGCTCTGCCCGTCGGGCGCGATCATCCCTCTACCATTTCGTGGCCGGAGGTGTGGAGCTTTAGCACCTCCTCCTCTGAGGGGGGCCTCCACAAGAGCTTGTAGTACTTTTTTATCTCCTCGAACCTCCACGGCCCCACGGGGTGGTCGCTGCCGCCGTAGACCCTCACCCCCGCTTCGAGCATGTCCTTAACCCTCATGAACTCCTTCCAGCGGTTGCCGAGGATCCTCTTGAACTCCTCCACCCCCACGGCCTCCATTATGCCGGGCTGTACGGACACCGGCACGCCGGCCTCCGCCAAGGGCTCCAGCTGGTCGTCCCTGACCAGCGCGGCGTGCTCTATCCTCAAGACCCTCTTAGGAGACCCGGCGAGCTTGAAAGCCTTCAAGACCACGTCCAAGGCCTCGTCGCCCATCACGTGGACCGCCACTTGGAAGCCCTCTTCCTTGCCCTTCTTTATCCAAGCGACCAGCCTCTCCAAGGGGACGTAGAGCCTCCCCTTACCTTCAGTCATAGCCGTGCCGTGGACTATAACGCCGTCCACGAAGAGCTTCACCCCGACGGCCCCCGGTATGTAGGTCTCAGTCCTCACGTAGTGATACACCTTGACGTCGTGTTTTATTTTATTAACTATCTCCATTTCCAGCCACCTCGAGGTCATGCTGTGTACCTCTACCACCCCTCCATCCTTCAGCTCGTCCAGCACCGCCTTGAACGCTTTGTACAAAAGCATCGTGTCCGGGTCCGGTATTACGCGCCTCAACTTCCTCATAGCGCTCTCGTAGAGCCTCCCGGTGAGCTTCCCGTCCTCGCACTCCGCCCCCTCGTCCTCGCAGCTCACCCCTCCCAACTTCAACGCCTTGGTGTTCGCAACGGCCATGTGGCCGTCCCTAGTAGCTAGGGAAACGGGCACCTCCGGGGACGCCTCGTCCAGAGCGAACCTATCCAAGGACCTAGCCAATTTCAAGGGGAGGAGCGTGCCCACGACCCAGCCCTTATAGGTGCCTCCCCTCTCGGCCTCCCTCCTAACCCTGAGGAGGACCTCCTCAACGGATTTACAGTCCTTCAAGTTTAGGTCTATCTTGGAGCGGGCGCTCCACGACAAGTGGAAGTGGGTGTCCACAAACATCGCTCGCGCTTCCGGGCCCTCCTCTAGAGGAGCGTTACAAAGCATCCGGCCTGACCAAGCTCCTCGAGAAGGAGGACGTGAGCGCCTCCTCCAGCTCGTTGACCTCTTCCACCAACTCCCTCAAGTACTTGGTGGGTAAGGAGGCTACCAGCCTCGCGCCCTCAACTAGGTCCCCGGGGGTCAGGGGGACCACCTCGAGCTTCTTGCCTGCGAACACGTGCTTGGAGTAGTCCACGAGGGGGTGGAGGTACACCGTTCCCCCCTCCTTTACGCACATCGCTGCGGTGTCGAGCGCGCTGGCCTCCGGGACCGAGACCACCACGGCGTCCCACTCTTGGGTACAAGCCGAGGCGGTGGTGGGGTAGTAGTTCAAGTCAAAGCTTATCTCCCTCCCCCAAGGGAGCAGCGGGAGCTCCCAAGAGAGCTTGTAGGAGGCCAACACGTTAGTTAGGCCCGAGCCGACGAGCAAGGTCTTCTTGTCGGAGGTGAGCTCAGCTATCTTGAGGGCCAACGCCCCGGCGGAGGCCAAGGCCTTCGCGTAGTCCGGCACGTCCGGGGCCTCCGCTAAGGACTCCTTGGGCACCACTACGTACTCCGCCAAGGTGCCGTCCCTGGTCACCCCCAGTATGCCGTCGAAGTAGCTGTTTATTAAGACCTCCTTCCCCTCTTCCTCCTCCACCTCTACGCCCGCCTCCAAGACGTTGCCGAAGCCCTCCAGCCCCAACACGCGCTCGGGCTCCACCCAGATGTTGCCCCTTTCCAGGCCCCTCTCCAAGGGGGAGACCGAGGCTAACTTCACCTTTACGAGGACGTGGTCCTTCGGGACGGGGGGAATGGGCGTCTCTTCGACGACCAAGTCCCCTCGGAACTTGACGGCCCTCATTTGCCCTCCACCGCCAACCTCTTCTTAAGGTAGGGGACCAAGCCCCCGCTCTCCAAGATCTCCAGTAAGCTCGGGGGGAGCTTGGGGACGTCGAACTCCTTCTTGAGGTTCCCTTCCTTGTCGTAAACCCTCACCTTCCCTCCCTCTAGGTCTACCTCGACCTCGTCCCCCTCTTCCACCGCCTCGCTTATCCCCTTGACGGCCACCGCGGGCAAGCCTTGGTTTATGCAGTTCCTATAGAATATTCTGGCGAAGCTCTCCGCGACCACCGCCTTAACCCCGGCGCCCTTTAAGGCCACAACGGCTTGCTCCCTGGAGCTCCCCATCCCGAAGTTCTTGCCCGCGACGACTATGACGCCGCCCAGCTCCTTGCTGCGCTGGTAGAAGTCCGGCATTATCGGCTCGAAGCAGTGCTTGCCCAGAGTTTCGGGGTCAGTATAGATCAAGTAACGCCCCGGAATTATGACGTCCGTGTCTATGTTGTCGCCCACCTTAATGGCCTTCGCCCTTATAGCTCCGGTCACTGCGCGATCCCGGTCGGACTCGGGGAGGAGGTTATATAGTGTTGCTGCAAAAACCCTATTATTTCCTACTAAGCGCGCGTCCGGTAGTCGGCTTTGGTGACGCCGTTCTCAGATGAGCTGAGAAAGTACAGGCCGGCGTTCGAACGGGTTAAGATACTTGACGCCACCTTGAGGGAGGGGGAGCAGACCCCGGGCGTCTCCTTCACTATAGACCAGAAGCTGGAGATAGCGAAGAAGCTGGACGAGATAGGCGTCCACATGATAGAGGCCGGCCACCCGGCGGTGGCGCCGGACGTGTACGAGGCCGTGAGGAGGATAGCGTGGATGAAGAAGGAGGGGGAGATAAGGGCCGAGGTCGTGGCCCACAGCAGGGCGGTCAAGAGCGACATAGACAAGGCCGCGGAGACCGAAGCGGATAGGATAGCCATCTTCTACGGGGTCAGCGACATACACTTGAACGCTAAACACAAGAAGACGAGGGAAGAGGCCCTCAGCATAATCGGCGAAATGGTGGAGTACGCGAAGGGTTACGGCGTGAAGGTAAGGTTCACCGCCGAGGACGCCTCGAGGGCGGACTTGCAGTACTTGGAGCAAGTGGTCAAGACCGCGAGGGACGCGGGGGCGGACAGGGTGAGCTTGGCCGACACGGTAGGGGTACTAACCCCGTGGACCGCTCAGAAGTTCTTCGAACACATGGTAAAGGCAGTCCCTAACGTTGAATACGACATCCACGCTCACAATGACTTAGGCATGGCGCTGGCCACGGCGTTCGGGGCGGTAATGGGAGGGGCCACGGCAGTACACGTGACAGTAAACGGGCTGGGCGAGAGGGTGGGCATAGTCCCCCTCCAGCTCTTCGCGGTGGCGGTGAAGGTACACTTCGACGTGGAGCTGGTGAAGCTGAGCGGCCTGATGGAGTTGACGAGGATGGTCGAGCGCTACTCCGGCATAGAGGTCCCCTACAACATGCCGGTCATAGGCGACTACGCGTTCTTGCACAAGGCCGGCGTCCACGTGGCCGGCATACTGGCAGACCCGAGGACCTACGAGGCCTTCCCGCCGGAGATGATAGGGAGGAGCAGGGACTACGTGATAGACAAATACACCGGAAAGAAGGCAGTGAAGGCGAAGCTCGAGAAGCTCGGAATAAAGGTGGACGACGACACGCTGATGAAGATACTAGAAGAGATAAAGAGGAGCAACTTAAGGTTCCTCACCGACGACGCGTTGATAAGCATCGCTGAGAAGGTGAGCGGCAAGGTGCTCAGGCCCAAGGCGACGGAGAACGTGGAGGCGGTGGTCTGGGTGAAGGTGGACAGCAACGCCTTTACGGGCTCGGTGGCCCGGAGGCTGAGCAACATAGAGGGCGTTAAGGAGGTTTCCGAAGTAACTGGCGACTATGACTTGCTAGTGAGGATAGAGGCCCCAGACCACAAAGTGCTAAATACCATACTGGACACCGTGAGGGGCATGAAGGGTATAGTAGGTACCCACACCCAAATAGTCCTCAAGAAGCTCGAGAAGTGAACCCTCTCTCCTTCAACAACTCCTCCTTAGCCTTCTCTATAGCTAGATCGAGCGCGAGCCTCTTTATCATATTTTCTAACTCAGAGGCGCTCAAGGGGCCTACGTGGAGCAGCTCTCTCCCAACGGCGTAGGCCGGCACGGCGTTGGCTCCCAAGGAGCGCAACTCTTTCAACCTCTTTTCGGAATCTACGTGAATTACTTCGAGCTCTAAGTTCGTGTACTTCCTTATTAGAGGCGCCGCCTCTTTCAGCGCCTTATAGCAAGGTAAGCCCGGGTATACGTAGAGCTTGAGCTTCACCGGGTGGGGGAGCGACTCCTCGCCCGTTCCCTTGGAGAGCTCCTTCAACACCTCTAGGAAACCCGGTATCAGGACGCCCTTTAAGGAGCCGTAGAACGTCACTTTACAAACCCCGTCCTTACAAGCCCTCAAGTAAGGCTTCTTGGAAGGGTCTTCGGGTTCCTTCCCTTCGATTACCTTCACGCCCCTGACTTCCTTCAAGGGCGAGGCCTCTTCCAGAGGGAAGGCTTCTACGACCACCTCGCCCTCCAGCTCAGTTATCTTCTTCAAACCTAAGAGTTGGAATAAGAACTCCAGCTCCTTCAAATACCGCCCCCCGCTTACCTACCGGTAAGCAAGGTTATTGAGCGCGGCCCCTATTCAACAGAGCCGCCGGGGGCGGGGCTTTAGGGTAGCGGCGTGGAGTACAAGGGGGCGAAGTACATACACCTCAAGAAGGGTAAGTGGGGCGGCAAGGGCTCAGTAATCATCTACTACAAGGGGGACGTGGGCGTAGTGCCGGGCTACCCTTCGATACAGAGGCTCGTGCTTCTCTCCAAGGTCCCCCATTACTTCCCAGAGGGGGTTTCCGTGGAGGAAAAGATGAACGGGTACAACGTCAGGGTAGTCAAGGTCGGCGGAGAGGTCTTCGCCGTAACGAGGGGAGGTTACCTCTGCCCCTACACCAACGCGAGGCTCAAGAGCGTGTACGGGGAGGAGTTGAGCTCGCTGTTGGACGAGCTCCCGCCCGGGAGCTTCGTGGCCGGCGAGGTGGTGGGGACGGAGAACCCCTACGTAAGGGTAGAGTATCCAGAGGCGCCGAAGTTCGACTACTTCATCTTCGACATCTTCGTGAGGGAGGGAGACGGGTGGAGGCAGATGCCGGTCGAGGAGAGGCACGAGCTGGTGAGGAGGCACGGGCTCCGGGGGGTTAGGCTGTTGGGGACCTTCCGGCCCGACGAGTCTGTGAGCAAGATAAAGGAGATCGTCGACCGCTTCGACGCCGAGGGGAGGGAAGGGGTGGTGCTGAAGGACCCCTTGTACAAGAGGCCCCCCGCGAAGTACACGGGCTCCTTCACCAACATAGGGGACATAGAGCAAGGCATGAAGTACCCGTTCGACGAAGGGAAGGACTACTTATTCCCCAGGATAGTTAGGGAGATGTTCAAGGTGTTTGAAGAGGGACTGGCCGGGCGGAAGCTGGAGGAGAGGGCCCTCTGGCTTGGGCGCGCCATCTTGGCGCCGGCCGTCGAGGCGGTCAAGGCCGTCGCCGAGGGGAGGCCCCTCCACGAGGACTTCGTCCTGCGCTTCCCCACGGAGGGGGACCTAGAGGACTACTTGGACTACGTTAGGCAGTTGGGGGTGAAGGTAACCGTGTTAGAAAAGTGGGAGGAGGGAGGCTGGGTCGTAGTTAAGGTAAGGAAGTTTAAGCGGAGCCCGGACGTTATAGAGTCCATGTTGAGGACCGGGAGGACCCCGCTAGACTAGGCGGGAGGTCATGCCGTTCTCCAAGAGGTCCTCGAAGTCGTCCACCGAGGCCACTTCTTTCCCATTCAAGAGCACCCTCAGCGGGCCCCCGCCCACCTTACCGACTACCGTACCTCCGGTGACCTTCAAGACCTCCTCCGCGGCTTCCGGCTTAACCGCCAACAAGTACCTAGCCCCGCTCTCGGAGAACAGCGCCTCCTCGGGCCTCTTCCAAGGCCCCTTGACCTTGTCCAACTCGAGCGTGGCCCCGAACCCCTTCGCGAGCTCCGCCACCGCCGCCGCCAAGCCCCCGACGGACACGTCGTGGACCCCCGTGACCCCGGATACCTTTATTGCCTTGAGTATCCTCTCCGCTACCCTCGCTTCGGTAGAGGGCCTCGGGACGGGAGGCTTCCCCCTCACGAGCTTGTGGACGCTCCACAGGAACTCGCTCCCTCCCAGCTCCGGGAAGGTCTCGCCTACCAGAACCAAGAGGTCGCCCTCCTCCGCGCGGGCCCTCTTCGCGTTGTAGACGTTCTCCACCTTTCCTATCATCGTTATCATGACAGTCGGCTTTATCTGCTTGCCAGTTACGTCGTCCTCGTTGTAGAAGCTCACCTTGCCCCCCACTATGGGTACGTCCACCTCCCGTTCCACCCAAGCCAGTCCGTCGATCATCCTCACGAAGAACCAGAAGCGGTCGGGCCTCTCCGGGCTGCCCGCGTCCACTTGGTCCACCGCGGCCAGCGGCCTGGCCCCCGAGGCCACCACGTTCCGGTAGGCCTCCAGAAAGACGTCCGCCGCGCCCCAGAGCGGGTCCAAGAACGTGTAACGGGGGTTGGAGTCCGTAGCTACGGCTATTCCCTTAGGGGGGTCCTCCAAGAGCCTCAGTACCGCCGCGTCCCCCTCGCCGGGCTTCACCACGGTCCTTATCTGGACCTCGTGGTCGTACTGCTCGTATATCCACCTCTTAGAGGCCACGTTCGGAGAGCTCAGCACCTTTCTGATCGCGTCCCCCAGATCTACCTCGGGGAGCGGGGGGAGGAGCTCCAGCTCGAGGTGCCACTTGGGCCTCTCGTAAGGCCTGTCCAGCTCCGGGCCCTCGGCCAAGAACTTGGCCGGCAAGTCCGCCACCTTCTCGCCGTTGTAATACAAGACCACCCTCCCGGTGTCCGTGAACTTCCCTATGACGCTGTAGGGGACGTCGTACTTTTCGAGCACCTTCTTCGCCCTCTCTAGGTCCTCCGGCCTAATTACCAACATCATCCTCTCTTGGCTCTCCGAAACTACTATTTCCCAAGCTTCCATGGGCTCGCGCAAGTGTAAAGCGTCGAGCCGCGCCTCCACCCCCAAGCCGAAGCTCGCCGCGACCTCGCTGAGGGCCGTCGCGAGCCCTCCGCCGCCCAAGTCCTTCACGAAAACCAACAGCCTCTCGTCCCTCATTTCCAATATCGAATCGATCAAGAGCTTCTCCATGAGGGGGTCGGGGACTTGTATCGCCGCGTACTCCTCCTCCACCCCCTCCTCCAAGTTCTTAGAGGCGAACGAGGAACCCAATAGGCCGTCCTTGCCCGTGTAGTTTCCGGCGATTACTATTAGGTCGCCCGGCCTAGGGGTGCCGTTTATGAGTTTGTCCTTGGGGCACACGCCCACACAAGCTACGGAGACCATCGGGTTCCTCGTGAAGTCGGGGTCGAACCAAGTCTCCCCGCCGACCGTAGGAACGCCCACCCTGTTGCCGTAGTCGGATATCCCCTTTACGACCCCCTTAACGTGCCACTTGACCAAATTCTCGTCCAAGTCTCCGAATATTAGGTCGTCGAGGAGCGCTATAGGCTTCGCGCCGGAGCTCAGGATGTCTCTAATTATACCTCCAACCCCCGTGGCCGCCCCGTTGTAGGGGTCCACCGCAGAGGGGTGGTTGTGGCTCTCTATTCTAAAAGCAACGTAAACCGAGCCGAAGTCCACCACCGCCGCGTCGCCGCCCTTCACGACCCACGGCGAGTCCATCTTCAGCTTCCTCAAGTGCTTCCTCGAGCTCTTGTAGGAACAGTGCTCGCTCCACTGCGCCTCGAACATGGCGAGCTCCACTTGGTTCGGCTTCCTCCCCAGAGTCTCTTCAATGAGCTTCAGCTCCTCTTCCGTGAGCGGCAAGGCGCTGCCCGTCGGGGCGGCTAACGACGGGTTTAGACGGTTAGGGCGGGGTTACGCCGAAAACTTTGACGACGTTGTCTACGTTGAGCTTCCACAAGTACTCCTCGTCCACCTTGCCCTCGCGCAAGAGCTCCAGCTGGTTCTTCGCCATCTCCCACGGGTAGACCACTACTCCGGGCCTCTTCGGGTCGTCTATGTGATCGCTCTCGACCATGTAGTTGGGGGGCAAGGAAATCGCCCTCTCCAAGCTGCCCTTTACCCCAGGCACGGTCGCGACCAAGCCCTCCTCCACGGCCGCCGCCAAGCTCTTGCCCCTGGCGTGGTGCACGACCACCTTGTGCGGGGGCGCCGAGAGGCTCTCGACCCTCTTCTTTATGTCTATTGCCGTGACCTTCCCTCCCTGTTCCAAGTGTAGGTGTACCACTGCCCCGTAGTCCTTTGCCCTCTCTATCGCGCTGTTCATTATTAGTTCTGAGATCACTACGGATACTGGGTTGGTCTTGTAGTGCTGTCTCCCTACCTCGCCTATGCCGTCCAAGAGCCCCTCTTTCAAATACTTCTCTACTATATCTAAGACCTTCAAGCCGAACTCCAACACCTTTTCGGGCTCCATCGAGCCCGCGAGTTTGTCCACGTCGGCGGGGTGGAAGCCGAACAGCGTCTTCACCTTTAAGCCGCTTTCCCTGGCCCTCCTCGCCTCTTCCAAGGTCTTCTTGAGGGTCTTCTCGTACCCGTCTAGGGTGGGCTCGAGGTCGTAGTGCCAAGGGCTGAGGCCCACCAGCGCGAGGAACCACCCTCCGGCCTCCTTGAACTTGGGCGCTATCTTAGACATCCCCAAGCCCTTGACGGGGTTAGAGTGGGTGTGGGCGTCGGCTACGGGCACCAAAGTCGCGCTCACCCTCTAAAATTCGAAGGTCACCGTCTCCCCGGGCTCCATGACCCTCACTTTGGCCAGTCCCGCTGACTCGACCTTCTGCTTGAACTCGTTGGGGTCCGCCCTTATCGGCGGGAAGGTGTTGTAGTGCATCGGGACGACCACTTCGGGCCTTAAGAGCTTCGTAGCCAACAAGGCCTGCTCTATGTCCATAGTGTAGTGCCCCCCTATGGGCAACAGAGCTACCTTAGGGGCGTAGAGCTCCCCTATGAACTGCATCTCGGCGAAGAGCCCGGTGTCGCCGGCGTGGTAGACCAAGGCCTTGCCGTCCTTGAAAATTATCGCTCCCGTGGGCACCCCCTTGTCGTAACTCGAGTGGGTGGCCGGGGTGAGGGCTATCCCCAAGCCCGGAGCCACGTCGTCCAGCTTGGCCGGGCCGCCTATGTTGGCCCCTATCCCTTGGAAGCCCTTCTGGGTTAGGTCCACGTATATCTCATGTATTGAGAAGAACTTGGCGCCCGTCCTCCTCATTATCTCTAGGGCGTCGCCTATGTGGTCCTCGTGGGCGTGGGTTATCACGACCAAGTCGGTCTTAAAGTTCTTTAAATAGTCCTCCAGAGTGGTCTTTGAGAGCGGGTTGGTTATCCAAGGATCTATGGCAATGCCCACCCCGTCCACTTCGACGTGGAAGGCGGAGTGGCCGAAGTAGGTCAGCTTAACCGTGGTCACGCCGCGGTCCCCGGCGGGTCCTCCGGGGCGCAAGGATTTATGGATGGGGGCCCGGCGATGAGCGGTCGGATTTCGGCTGAGAGGTGATGAGAACCCCGGCGCGAGCCGCCAAATCCTTTTGAGACTTTCTGAGGTCCCCCTCTTTGGGTACAAGAATGGAACGCGCTCTGGCGCTCATCATAATGATGGCAGTAAGCGTGGCGGCGCTGGAAAACGTAACTCAAGCCGCCTTGGCCCACGTGGTCCCTACCAAGCCGGAGGAACTGAAGTACACTTACGCGTCCCTCGTCGCCCTAAGCCTCCAAAACTTCACCTTCTCTAGCGATTTCATAGAACGGTTGAGCAATAAGGTCGCCGAACTGACTAACGCCTCCCTAAGGCTGGGGCTTTACAGAGAAGCCGCCTACGGCCTTTTAGACCTCGCGGTGCTCGGAAAGGGCTGTAGGGAGCTGAGCGAGGGCATAAACGAAGTCCTCGAGAGGGGTGACCCCATAGCCCGTTTGGTGGCGGTAAGGGCCGCGGAGGCGGCCAAGTGCCCTTACGCCTCCCAGCTGACCGCCCCGGTAGCTAGGGAGGTCGGCGACTTCGCCTTGAAGAGGGTCGGCGTTAACAACGACGACGCCCTAGAGGCGTACCACCACTTAATTGCCTTGGGCGTGAGCTCGCCCAGGTTGGACAGGTGGATTAGGAAGCTGGCGGTGGCGGAGTACATGTTGCTGACGAAGTTTGGAACCAAGGGCTGGAGGCTGGTACCCTCGTTGGCCTTAACCCCGGACGGGCTCGGGTGGCTGTACGACGACTTGGTCCAGAGGGGGTACCCCGAGTACAAGTACCTATCAGAGTTGGTAGAGGAGCACTTCTCCCCGACCGCGCTCATCGGGCTGAGCTTGACAGTCGCTATCAAGACCCAGCCCACTGTGAAGACTATAAGCATCATGTACTGTAACAAGCTCTTCACCGTAACCGTCACAACGGTCACCACCCAACGGATCACCTATACCACGACGCTAGTTCTGAACAAGACGTTCATTACGCCTATTACCCTAGAGAGGCCAGTACCCGTAATCGTTCCGGTAACCTTAAGGGTCGCCGGGGGCCTGGCGGCGGCAGGAGCGGACCTCCCGGAAGTACCCTTCACCACAGTTACGAACGTTACCTTTAAGTACGATGGAACTACCTTGACTACTCCGGTTACATTAACTCTGAGGGTCCCAGTAGTAAGCAAGCTCGATACGGTTTTGACCACTAGCACCCTAGTCGTAGGGAACAAGACGTACGCCGTGACCTACGGAACCGTCGAGGCTCTGAAGACCGTCACGAAGCTCATAACTGAAACGGTGAGCGTTACTTTGACCAAAACGATACTCTCCACCGTCACTGAAGTTGAGAGAGTAACGAGTACGATAACGACCACGCTTATAAATGTTGTCTACAGCACAGTCACGTCGATAGTGCCTTTAGAGAGAACAATTTCGTCTATAATAACCGTCTTGAAGACTGTTACCGAAACTACCTCGGTCCCGGTCACGCTGACGTTAACTAAGTTCATATCCGAAGTAACCACCCTGACTTCCGTAGTTCCCGTAACGGTCGCCAAGCTGCTGACCACCACTACCACCCTCGTGCGCGAGCTCGTGGTAGGCATCAGCAAGACTGCTTATATTACCTTCACGAAGACCTTAACGAACACGGTGACTGAGACTAAGTACGTTAACGTAACTGTAACCGTGACCCGCCCGGAGGTCTTGCCCACCACCCTCACGAAGCTCGTGACGCTGAAGGAAACCTTAGTGGTCCCGGTAACGAGCACCGTTACCAAAGCGTTGATCAACACGGTAACTAACGTAATCACTGTAACCTTAAAAGAGAGTAGGTTAATCCCGGTAGTAACCACGACCACCGCCACGCTCCTTGAAACTCTAACGAAGTTCGTCACGAGCGTGACTACTAGCACTTTGGTGAAGGTAACTCCAGTCACGAGCCTCAAGCCCGTACCCGTCTACTTTACCACCACTACCACCGAAAGGGTGACGGAAACCAAAGTTTACAACGTCACTTCGACCGTAAGCGTCGTAGAGACCCACACGTTAACTACAACGCTGATCAGAGAGCTCACGGCTACTATAATGGTCCCCATTAGAGAGACCGAGGTGCTTACAAGCACCATCTTCCACACGGTAACTGAAGTGATAACTAAGACTGTAGTGATGCCGATAGCGTCTTTCATAACAAATACCGTTACGACCACTAAGACCGACACAGTAACTGAGACCGTCGAGAGGCCAGTGTTCGTGACGGTTACGGCGTTCCGGACGAGGGCTTGTAACGTCGCGCTGCTCCCGGTCAATAAGTACATTACCTCCACAACCACGTTAGTGGAGACTGTCCTCCTCACGACCACCGTTACTTTAAAGACAACGTTGACGTCGTTGATATACACGACGAAAGTTCTAACGACCACTATAACTACTGAAGTGACTAAGGCCTTTAGCGTACTCAGCTACACTACCTTGAAAACTACGTTAACTCTAATAAAGCCCGTGACAAAGGTGCTTACCCAAACGTTGTTCAACACAGTAACGCTGACCACCACCGAGACTAAGACCGTGGTCTCGCCAGTCACGGTTACCAGCTTAGAAACTTTGACGTCCACGGTTTACGCCCTCAAGGCTATACCAGTTATGAAGACTGAAACTGTAACCGACCTCTTAACAATAACCAAGACCTTCGAGAGGACCAGCGTTACCACGAGGACCGAACTAGTGCCGATAAAAACTACGTTGACCAGTGAGATAATTAAAACGGCGTTGGAAGCGGTGCCGGCAGTTACCACATTAACTAAGACCGTCATTGAAACTGAGACCTTAACGGCCCTGGAGAGGGTTACGGTGGAGAGGCCCCCCGTTACGTCAGTCCTCACGAAGACGCTCTTATTGACTGTGCCTAGGGTATCCCTCATAACCACTGAGGTTACAGAGACCTTGACCCGGTTAGAGACCGTTAAGGAGTACGTAACTACCACTAAGACCCTAACGGTCACCCGGTTAGAGGAAGTGCCCGTGACGTACCGCGCAACTACAATTTTGACTATGCCACTAATGAAATACTTCACGGTTACCAAGACAAACTTCGTGACTACCACAGTAACAAACTTGATCTCGGTAGTCTACACGTCCATCGAGACGGTAGTTATGTCGCTCTTAAGGCCAGTAGAGGTGGTTAGCACGCTGACCCTTAGCGAGTTCTTGGTGATCGGAGAGGGCGGAAGGACGACGACTCAGACCCTAACTAAGTTGACCAATATACCTATAATGAAGTTCTTGACGTCAACCGTGTCCACAACAATACTGAGAACAGTGTCGACCACCCTAACTACCACGCTGTTGCAGTTACTTACGCTCTTCAGAACCATGACTTCCGTAACTACCGTAACGAACCTCGTGCTCTTACCCGCCACGGTAACTCAATACGTCACGCAATCCCTCTTAATACCGTTGACTAAGACCCTCGTCCAGACTACGACCGCGATAAGGACTGTCACTAGCTTCGTGACTTCGACCAGCGTCCTAACGACGGTCCTCACCACCTACGCGACCAAGCTCCTCCACGTCCCGTTTACCGTAACTACCAGCGTGACGCTGACTATCGGGACGACCGTCTTAGTGCCGCTAACCCACCTATTGACAGTCACCACGACGCTCCTACACACAGTCACTACAGTAGAGATCGTACCGCTGAAGATCACTACCACGCTATTCAACACTATCGCTATGCCAATATTCAAGACCTACTTAAAGACGCTTACTAACTACGTAACTTACTTACAAACGTACACTGCGTTAAGTACCGTCACTCTGACGCTCCAACAAGTTCTAGTTAACACAGTAACGACCACAATTACTAACATAGTCACTTTGGTCAGCAAAGCCTTGGTAGAAATTGTAAACGGAGTCGCTACGACCCTTTCGATACCAGTACTTATATACGGCTAATTTTGGTCTATACGACTTATACATGTTTAAAACCCCCGAAGAGGTCGAAGTGTGGGTCCTCCCCAGATGTCTCTCGTAGAGATCAGGTGGCACGGGAGGGGCGGCCAAGGGGCCGTGACGGCCTCCGAGATAGTTGCTAAGGCCGCTATAGCCCAAGGGAAGTACGCCCAAGCGTTCCCGTCCTTCGGAGTGGAGAGGAGGGGCGCGCCGGTGGAGGCGTTCACCAGGATAGACGAGAAACCGATATACATTAGGTCTAAGATATATGAACCAGACATCATAGTCGTGCTCGATCCGTCCCTCCTCGGCCCCAAGCTGGCCGAGGGGTTGAAGGAAGGAGGCATGGCTATTGTAAACACCGAAAAGACCCCGGACGAGGTGAGGAAGCTCCTAGGGAGGGAAGACGTTAAGGTAGCTGTGGTGAACGCCACTAAGATAGCCCTAGAGACCTTAAAGAGGCCGATAGTCAATACTGCGATACTGGGAGCCTTCGCTAAGGCTACCGGACTCGTTGACTTAGACGCCCTATTGGAGGCGGTTAAGGAAAAAGTTCCCCCCAGAACGGTGGAGGCGAACTTGGAAGCCGTCAGGAGGGCCTATGAGGAGGTGGTCATGGGATGATGGAGGAGAGGCTTCCCGGTTGGAAGGAGCTCCCAGAAGGGGCCGTGGTAAGGGACGCGGGCAACACCGAAACCATAGACGTGAGCGGCTGGAGGGTCTTCAAGCCCGTAATAATTGACGAGAAGTGCACGAGGTGTAGGCTGTGTTGGATCTACTGTCCCGACGGCGCGATAATAGAGGTCATCGACGAGAAGGCTAAGATGGGGAAGAGGTACGAGGTAGACTACATGCACTGTAAGGGTTGTGGTATTTGTTACGCCGAATGTCCGGTTAACGCGATCGAATGGGTCCCGGAGGAGAGGTGAGAGCCGTGCCCAGGTTGGCCCTAACCACTAACTACGCCGTAGCCCACGCCGCGAAGGACTCGGACGTGGACGTAGTCGCGGCTTACCCCATAACCCCCTCCACGCCGGCCGCGGAGAAGCTTGCGGAGTTCGTAGCTAACGGCGAGATGGACGCGGAGTACATACACGTGGAGTCCGAGCACTCCGCGGCCTCGGCTCTGGTGGGCGCCTCCGCGACCGGAGCTAGGAGCTTCACCGTAACCGCTAGCCAAGGCTTGGTGTACATGGCAGAAGTGTTATACATAGCTTCCGGCCTGAGGCTGCCTATAGTGCTCGGCGTGGCCTCTAGGGCCTTGAGCGCGCCCCTGAGCATCTGGGGCGACATGCACGACATAGCAGTGTTGAGGGACGCCGGCATAGTGACCTACTTCGTCAGCTCCGCGCAAGAGGCTTACGACACCGTAATACAAGCGTTCAAGGTCGCTGAGGACCCCAGGGTGCACTTGCCGGCGATAGTGGACTACGACGGCTTCGTGCTGAGCCACGTGACCGAGCCCGTAGAGACCTTGGAGAAGGAAGAGGTGTTGAAGTACATACCTAAGAAGATAACGTGGAACACGCTGAACCCCAAGCACCCCATATCCATGGGTACAGTCGGCGATCCCGACTGGTACTACGAGTTCAAGTACCAGCAACAAGTAGCCATGGAGAACGCGCTAAAGGTCGCGGAGGAGGCGGACAAGGAGTTCGGCAAGGCCTTCGGGAGGAGCTACGGAATAGTTGAGCCCTTCATGATGGACGACGCGGAGGTGGCTGTAATCGCCTACGGGGCCCACGCCGGAACGGCGAAGGTAGCCGTGGAGAGGGCGAGGAAGGAGGGCAAGAAGGTCGGCCTGATAAGGTTGAGGCTCTGGAGACCCTTCCCAGTGCCTCACATGAGGAAGCTGCTGGATAACGTGAGCGTAGTGGGCGTCCTGGACAGAGCTATGAGCCTCGGCGCGCCGCGCCAAGGCCCGGTAGCGCTGGACGTAATGGCCATGTACGCCAGCGACCCTCAGAACGCCCCGAAGATGGCGAGCTACACCATAGGCATAGGCCAGAGGGACGTGAGGGTTGAAGACATACTGACCGTAATAGACCAGCTGCTGGAGTTCGCGAAGGGCAAGGAGGTCCCAGAGAAGACCGTCCCGATAGGACTAAGAGAGTAAACTTTTTATTTGTAAAATCCAAAATGGTTAAGGTTCGCTCGTTGGGGGTGAGGAGTTATGGCCCTTAAGGAAGTAGGCCCCATGCAAGAAATTAGGAACCACATGCAAATTCCGAGGGACGAATACATAGCTGGCGGCCACTCCGCTTGCCAAGGCTGTGGCCACTTCGTGATTATAAGGCACTTGCTAAAGGCAGCTGGTCCCAACACCATAGTAGTTAACCCGACGGGCTGCGTGGAAGTAGTTACTACTGTGTTCCCCTACAGCTCTTGGAAGGTGCCGTGGATCCACGTAGCCTTCGAGAACGGGGGAGCGGTGGCCTCGGGAGTAGAGGCCGCCGTGAAGGTGCTTCAGAGGAAGGGCGTCCTCCCCAAGGACGAGCAAATCAACGTAGTGGTCTTCGCGGGCGACGGGGGTACTGTTGACATAGGCTTCCAGTCGCTCTCCGGCATGTTGGAGAGGGGCCACAAAGTAGTATACGTCCTCTTGGACAACGAAGCTTACATGAACACCGGCATTCAGAGGTCCGGCTCTACGCCCTTCGGCGCTTGGACTACCACGACGCCCGTGGGGAAGAGGTGGAAGGGCGAGTGGAGGGTTAGGAAGGACATGATCCAGATAGCAGTGGCCCACCACATACCGTACGCTGCCACGATAAACCCCGCTTACCCGGTGGACATGTATAACAAGATGGTAAAGGCCCTTAAGGCGGAAGGGCCGGCGTTCCTACACGCCTACAGCCCGTGCCCCACCGGGTGGAGGTTCGACCCGGCCAAGACCATAGAGGTGGCCAGGCTGGCGGTGCTCACAGGCTACTGGGTGCTGTACGAGTACGACCACGGCCAGTACAAAGTAAACGTCCCGGTGTTGAAGAGGAAGCCGATCAGAGAGTTCATAAAGATCCAAGGGAGATTTAGGCACATGACTGAGGAACAAATAAAGAAGCTGCAAGAGATTGTAGACGAGTACGTGGAGACCATAAACAAGTTGGTGGGTAAGACCGTAATAGGGCCCGTGGCGGAGTGAGTCAGACGGCGAAGGGGTCCCTAACTATTTCTCTCAATAAAGACGTCGCGTAGTAGCCCCTAGGCAACTTGAAGATAAGCGTCACCCTCCCGTCCCCCCTAGCAAAGCTCTTCACGTAGGTCTCGTAACAAGGTCGCCTAGGGGCCGCCCTCAGGCCGAACTTTTTGAAGAGCTCCAAGGTAACCCCTTCCTCCTCTAAGAGCTCTTCGTAGCCCTCCGCCCCGGGCCCGGGAAGGGCTTCGGGGCCCTCACAAGGGTCGTCGAACTCGGAGAGCCTCTTGTTGTACAGGTAGGACTGGTAGGCGTGGAGGAAGAGCTCCGTCAAGCCGCTCTTCTTCAAGGCCCTCTTGGGGGAGCTCCCCCTCAAGAGCTCGAAGGCCACCCTCCTCTCAACGTCCATGAACTTGGGGGCCCTCAAGTAAGCGCGCGGCCCCTCAGAATAATACTCTAGCCTAACCCTCCTGGCCGCCTCCGACTCCCACGGGGTGGGCTCGCCCAAGAGGGCCTCCACCGCCTCCTCCCACCTCTCCAAGAGGATCATCTTGCCCACCACGTGGGAGACCGGCCTAGCGGTGCCGAAGCGCTGGTACGAGAAGTAGCCCGGGACCTTCACTTTCCCTTCGAGCGAGTGTGGTTTGGAGCACTGAAGGTCTATCACGAACGCGTTGCCCCACATGCGGGCCTTGTTGATTGAGCCCCTGCCCAACGGAGTCAAGACCAGGCAGCCCTTCCTAAGCCTCAGCTGAAGGCCTTCGCTGACGACGTCCGAGCTCAAGAGCTGTAACGTAACGCCGTTAGCGTCCTTGAGGCCTAAGTGGTACCACTTACCGCCCAAGCGCCTCCTAATTTCCCGGAGGGCGTGGATGGTGTCTATCCCCTCCTTGAGGAGTAGGTATACGTAGGAGGGGCCCGGGGAGGGCTCCGAGAGCTCTATGACCCGGAACCCCTTGGGCCTGAGGACCCTTCCCTCGCAAGCTTCTAAATTTAGGAAATACTTCGTCATACCGACGTAATAGTCTATGGGGTGCGGGCGCCTCATAGGTAAGCTCCGAGGGACGGGGGTACCGGCAGCTCCGGCTTTACTTCCTCCTTCATGAACTCCTCCAAGCCCGCTTGCCTTATCGCCTCGAGCACCTTCGCGTCGTCGGCGCCCTTCTCTATCTCCACCTTCTTGTCCAAGGGCTCCAAGTGCTTTATGTTCATCCTCCTCCTCTTGACGCCGTTAAGCTCCTTGGGGCCGGTTACCAACACGAACTTGTCGTCTATCAAGTCTACTATGACACACTTCTTACCGGCCCTCCTGCCGGCTATTATTACGCATACCCTACCGACCTCGATCGCCGGCATGTAACTTCGACCCCGGCTGCGCTAGCTTGCAAGGTCTTTAAGGGTTGCCGTGAGGGCGTTCGGGAGCCTCATGGCGCTCGAAGCCTTGGCACTCGTCGCGCTCGTCGCGGCCTCAGTGGTCCCCTACTTCTTGAACAAGTCGAGCGAGAGGCTGTTCACCCCCTTCCCCGGCTTCGTGGCACTGCGCTTCCCCGTGGAGGGCAAGCCCACCCAAGGCAAGTCTAGAATAGTTGAAGCGTCTTTGGACTTAGCAATCGTCATCACAGTAATACTAATGCTCATCGGATATACGTTAATCGTACGGACGCTCGTCCCGAAGTCCCCGGCGGGGGGCGCGTTCGTCCCCTTGATACCTGGGGTCACGGTGCCGGTCAACCTACTGGTGAGTTTAATATGGATAATAGCTATTGCGGTCGTCGTACACGAGCTCTTCCACTACTTGGCGTGCGTGTGGCAAGGGATAAGGGTGAGGAGCGCCGGAGTGGGGCTGCTGCTCTTCTTTCCAATAGCCTTCGTGGAGCCGGACGAGGAAAACTTGATGAGGAGCCCTCCGAGGGCCAGGGCACGGGTCTACTCCGCCGGCCCCGCGGCCAACGGAGTTCTCGCCGCCTTGGCGCTAGTCCTTATAACTGTATTGATTGAAAAGGGAGTGTACGTAATAGACGTGGAAGAGGGCAGTCCCGCGTGGGCGGCTGGGATAAAGAAGGGCGACGTAATAATTGAAGTTAACGGCCAGAGGGTGAACAACCTAATAGACCTTAGGAAAGCCATCTCTTCCGGCGAACTGCTGAAGGTCGTGGTCTTGAGGGGGGAGGAGAAGGTCACGTTGCTCGTGAACAAGGACGGGAGGGAGAGGATAGGAGTCTACGTGCTGCCTTGGGTGCCCAAGGGCCCCTTGAGGGGCCTCCCCCCAGAAGAGGCCGCGAAGGCTGTACAAACGCTCTTCTGGACCCACGGGGTCAACTTAGGCCTTGGAGTGGTGAACGCGCTACCGATGTTCATAACTGACGGAGGGAAGTTGGTTTCCGAGGTAAAAAGGGTTAGGAGGCTTTCCTCCGTAGCGGACGCGTTCCAATTGATCACTGTAATACTGTTCGTCCACGCGTTGGTCGGATCCCTCAGGCCCTTAGCTTGAGACGGCCTCCTCGTATACCCTCTTTATGGCCTCGGCCGCCCTCTTCAGCCTCTCCCTCTCCTCCTCGTTGAGCAGCTGGGGCAGCGGGACCAGCCTCCCGGAGATCTTGGTGGGAACCGAGACCGCCACCCTCCCCACTCCGGGGACCTCTTGAACCACGGAGACCGGTATTATTCTGCCCTCGTTGGCCAAGTGCGACACGACTATCTCTTGGAACGTCGCCGCGGGGCCCCATATGGTCGCCCCCTGTTTGGCAATGATCGTCGCCGCGACCTCCTTCACGTACTCCTCTATCCTCGACCTGCTCAAGTCCAGCCCTTTTTCTTTTATGTACTCATCAATGGGTACGCCCTTCACTGTGACTGTACTCCAAGCCACGAAGGCCTCCTCTCCGTGTTCTCCGACCACGTAGCCGTCTATGGCGGCTATCGGCTCGTTAAGCAGCTCGCTGACCGCGCTCCTAAACCTATAGGTGTCCAAGCTGGTCCCGGTGCCTATCACGGTTCCCTTGTTACCTATTACGTCGCTCAGTATCATGGTCATAACGTCGACGGGGTTGGTGATTACCATGTAGAAAGCTCCGGGGTTCCTGTCCCTAAGCTTGTCGCCTATATCCCTTATTATTTGAGCATTGACCTTTGCTAAGTCTCTTCTGCTCATATCGGCCTTCCTAGGCTTTCCGGCAGTTATTACGATCGCGTCCGCGTTCTCCACTTTGGACACGTCGTCGTAGGCCTCCACTTGAATGCTCCTCCGGAAGACCGCTGCGGCGTGTTTGATGTCTTCCATGACGCCCTTGCTGAGGCCCGGAACGGCGTCGACCAAGACCATCCGGGCGACGCCGGGCACTATAGCCATAGTATAAGCGAAGGTCGCGCCTACCCTCCCGGTTCCTATAACGGCTACCTTGTACGGGACCCTTGCCAACTTGCTCGCCCGGAAAGGGAGGCTCGAGTCAGCTTATACGAGTTTTACAAGTATATACAAGGCCGGGTAGGGGTGTTCGACCCCTACCGGCTCCCGGCCTTCCCCGACCGCCCTGCGACGGCCTCGGGCCGGTCCATCCTGGGGGCGAGGAACCTTCAAGGAGGGGACAAAAAAGGAGTGCGGGCGCCGATGATGAGTGGCGACGGCTCGAGCGGTGAAGAGAGGATACCTCTCAGAGGCCCCTTCGTGGAGAGCTGGGTGAGGGGGGAGAGGGCAGTCGAGCTCGTCAAGGCCTTCTACTTGGGCTGTCTGTGCGAGGGCTGCTCCCTCTGTCCCCCGAGGGTTACCGTCAAGGGTTGGAAGGGGGTGAAGAGGAAGGCGATAATCTTCGCCTTGCCGGGGGAGAGGGAGGAGTTCAGGGCCGCCGCGAGGCACAGGTACGTGGACGGGATATCGTTCGGCAAGAGGACCTTGAGGTACTTCGACGACAGCCAAGCCAAGCTCATGTTCCAGTACGGCAAGGTGGGCGAGGTGAGGGTCCGCGAGGTCATAAATCACCCCAAGAGCCTAAACGACTTGAAGTTTGTGATAAACTTAGCGTTGAACAAGGAGGTCCCCATGACCTTCACTTGCGCGCCGGAGAGCCCCTTGGAGGTCTGCCACCCCTTCCAAGTGCTTTCGCTGATAGAAGCTCTGGGCTACCAAGAGGAGGACGTCAAGGCCTTGTGGGGCTTGGGGTCAAATTTCTTAATCAGTTTGGTGGAGGCCAAGCTGGGGATGAGGACGGTGTTAAGAGGCGAAGGGTGAGCTAGAACCCACGCCCCGACTCAGCCCAAGTAGACGAAGGCGGTCTTCAAATAGTCCTCCAAGCCCATCCGGGTGCTGTGGTCCGGGGCGGAGCCCCTCAACTCTAGTATTCTGTACTTGGGGGCCAAGGCTTGGTGGACGGCCCTCACGAAAGTCTCCCTATCCATGCTCCGCGAGCAAGAGGAGAGCACGGCTAGGACCTCTATTATCGACCCCGCGCCGGAGTAAGCCCTCACGTACCTAACGTAACCGTCCTTGTAGTCGTCCATTAAGGCCGGTGGGTCTACGCTGCCCACTTCGAAAGACTTTCCCCTCTTAATACTCCTCGCGAAGAACTTCCAAGCGTCCTCCCTAACTACCCTCACCTTCCCCTCGTCGAAGTTGTTCAGCCTCAAGTTCTCCCTCAGAACCCTCAAAGCCCAAGGGTCCTCGTCCACGAAGGTTACTTCCCTCGCGCCGGCCTTCAAGGCGTGGAGGCCGAAGCCGCCGGTGTAGGAGAAGGCGTCCAAGAACTTAGAGCCGGAAGAGAACCTCTCCGCGTAAACCCGGTTCTCCCTCTGGTCCAAGTAGAGCCCGGTCTTCTGCCCCTCTATGCTCACCTTGAACTTCACCCCCTCCTCGTCCACCACGGTCTCCTTCTTATTGCCTATCAAGAGGCCCTCCCTAGGGGGCAAGCCCACCTTGGCCCTGACCCTCTGGGAGCTCTTCTCGGCCACCGCCTCCGCCCCGGTCACGTCCTTCACTATCTTCGCTATGGTCATTATGTGCTTGTCTATAGCTAGGGAGGAGGACTGGAGGACGGCCAAATCCTTGTAGACGTCAACTATTAGGCCGGGGAAGGAGTCGCCGTCCCCGTTAATCAAGCGGTAAGCCTCGTAGCGGAGGAGGGACTTGGCCTCGAAGGCCTTCTCTATAACTTCTCTAAAAGCCTCCTCCGCGCTGTCCGGGCAAGGCTCGAAGGAGATCACCCTAACTCCTATCTTGTCTAAGAGGCCGCACGCCAAGTCCTCCTCGCCGTCGCTCAAGGTGACCAAGGCCCCGACGGGCGCCGGCGAGCCCTTGAGCCACCTCCTATAGATTATCATTTCCCCTCTTTCCAAAAGTTTCGGACCTTCCCCCACCACTCTAATCCGCATCCTTCAGACCTAGTGAGAGGCCGGCGGTTAGGATTTCAAAAACGGAACCGTTCGGTATTACCAGTTTAACAAGCTTTATTAGCCGGTCATCTCTAGTGTGGAAGCGAGAGAGGTGGAGGAAATGAGGAGGAGCAGGTTGTTGACCCTGGGCGGTATCGGCTACACCGCCGTGATCGCGTTGGCGGCGCTCGTCCTCGTAATGGGCGCCCTCGGGCTCGTGCTCAAGGTGGCCGCCGCGGCCGGCGCGCTGCCTTCCGAGGTCGCCAAGGTCGCTAACGCGCTGCCCGGCCTGAAGGCCTCGGTCGATGCGAACCCCGCCGCTGGCTCCCTCAGCTCCGTATCCGTCAGCACGTAAATTCTAGAATACCCTCCTTTTTTAGATGCGTCCAAGACGCTTACCCTACGCTCGGCGTTTTAGGTATTCTTATACTTCCTCCCCTTAAGCTCTATGGGGCGCATAAGGCCCTAACAAGCGATATAACCTCCGCCCTCTAGCCCCACCGGGTTCCCACACTTGAGGGAAGTGAGCAAGCTAATTGAAGTCACTACGTCAGAAAAGGTAAAAAAGATAGAAGAGGTAGCAAAGCTCATGAGGAAGTACATAATCGAGATGGCCAGCGTAGAGAAGACCGTCCACCTAGGCTCCAGCATGTCCGTAGTGGAGATCTTGGCGACCATCTGGCTGGGCGCGATGGAGCCTAGGAAGTGCGACGAGAGGCCTACGGAGCACGACTGGTTGATCCTCAGTAAGGGCCACGCCGTACCGGCGTTCTACGCGCTGCTCGCCGCCCTGGAGCTCATACCCCCTCACTGGGTCAAGACCATAAGAGATATTTCCAGCCCCCTCCAAGGCCACCCGGACGACACCTTAGCTTGCGTTGACGCCCCCACGGGCAGCCTAGCCCAAGGCTTCAGCTTCGCCACCGGAGTCGCTAAGGGTCTAAAGATGAAGGGCAGCAAGAAGAGGGTTTACGTGGTCCTAGGCGACGGGGAGCTGGACGAGGGAGAGGTCTGGGAGGCCGCCTCCACTGCCGCCGCGCACTCCCTCGACAACTTAACGGCCGTAGTGGACTGGAACGGCTTCCAGCTCGACGGGGAGACATTCAAAGTAAAAAATAAAGGCGACTTAATAGGGAAGTGGAAGGCCTTCGGGTGGCACGTCATAGTGGTGGACGACGGCCACGACGTGGCGAGCTTGTTGGAGGCCTTGGAAGAGGCTAAAAATGTGAAGGGCAAACCTACCGTCATATTGGCTAAGACCGTTAGGGGTAAGGGGGTTCCGAGCATAGAGGGGACCAAACAGCAGAGGATAGAGCCCTCCGAGGCGCGCAAGCTGCTCGAGGAGATGAGCTGAACTTTATAGCATCGCTCCCCTCCCCCCTCGGGGTGTGTAGCCTTTCCGATAAGGGACTGGCCGTACGAGAAGCTCTTGGAGAGGGCCTACAGCATGCTCCCGAGCAGGGTGGAGCACAAGGAGAGGTTCCAAGTGCCCAAGCCGAGGGTGCTAATAGTCGGAGACAAGACCATAGTACAGAACTTCAAACAAATATGCGACGTACTGAGGAGGGAACCAAAGATAGTGACCAAGTGGTTCGCCAAAGAGCTCGCCGTGCCAGTCCAAATAGGCGAGAGCGGGGAGATGGTGCTTACCGGGAGGTTCTCGCCCCAAATAATAGAGAGGTTGTTGCAGAAGTTCGTGGAGCAGTACGTCATATGCCCTACTTGTGGCGGGCCCGACACCGAGCTCATAAGGCTGGACAGGAAGGTGTGGATCCTAAGGTGTCACGTCTGCGGCGCGGAGACCCCCGTGCCGCCCTTGTGAGGTGGAGCGTCCATGAAGTATTGCCCCCGCTGCAAGTCACCCATGGAACTCAATATAGAGAAGAGCGTTTCCTCCGACGGGACGGTGAAGGTCCTCTACTTCTACCGGTGCAAGGCATGTGGCTACAGGCTGGAGGACGCTGTGTTGCTAATGAAGAAGGGCGACGGGGGCTACGAGGTTAAAGCAGTAGAATACCTAGATTGAGGGCTTCACGACTCCAGTTTTATTTCTTCGACCACCTCGACCCTCCTATACCACTGCGCGGCGAGCGCGGCCATGCCCACCACGGACGCGAGGAGCAGCAGCGCCTCTAGCCTCCAGTCGGCTTCGTGGGGGATCAAGTAGACCTCGGAGAGCCTCCCGGCCACGTAAGCGCCCACCGTCTCTTCGACCAAGAGTGAGGGGATTAGGGCCGCCGCCGCCACGAGCCCCCACTTCGTCAAGGATACGGTAAGGTACTCCTTGCTGGTTAGGCCCAGGGACTTCAAGAGCGCTAAGAACCTACTCTTCAGCACGACGTCGCTGAAGCTGAAGGTCGCTAGGGCGAGTACTACTATTGAGGTCCCCAACAAGGTAGTTAGGGAAGTTGAGAGGGCCACTTGCCTCAAGTTGTCCCTCAGCTCCCTCTCGAACTCCGTCCAAGTTAGGGAGGTCGCCGCGTAGGCGTTTGAGACGAACGTGGCGTGGACCTCCTTGGCTATCTCCAGCTCCGGGGATCCGGAGACGTAAATCACCATGACGCTGTACTCCCTCGCGGGGAGGTAGGCCTTAGGGAGTATCACGGTAGGCGGGAACATCGGGTAGGAGAAGATCCCGCTTACCTTGACCTCAAAGGCCCTCTTAACCCCCTTGCTCTCCACCTCTACTTTGACTATGTCTCCCACCTTCAGCCCCATCTCGTGGGCCAAGAGGTCGCTCACAGCTATTTCCCCTCGGCCGGGGTACTTGCCGGCCACCAAGCGGGGGGCGAGGTCCCAACAGCTCCCCTTGAGGGCTTGAAGGCAAGCCTTGCCGTAGACGGGGACCTCCTCGCCGTCCTTCACTATTTTAACCTTGAAGTTGACCGAGCCGTAGAGGCTCTCCACCCAAACGCTCATCGAGCTGTAGCCCTTCAACCCCTCGAGCTGCGGGAGCACGTACCCTACGGGGGGACTTATCTTAGGTATTTTTAGGAAGGTCACCGCCACGTCGTAGTACTTTGGGACTTCAACCTTTGTAAGGCCTTCCTTGATGAGAGTTGGGATGGTGATAAGGCTCAAGGTTAGTGACAATAGAACCACCGCCGCAAGGAACCTCCACGTCGCCGCCTTGTTCTCTGAGACCGCTATCATGACTCGGAAAGGCAAAGAGCTCTCCATGCTTAACCTGACCTTCAATCCGTAGAACCTCAGCGCCTCCACGAGGTTCATCTTACTTATTGCTATTATAGACGTCAAGATTGTTAATACAGTAGTTAAGGCGGACATGGCAAACACCGCCAAGACAGTCTTGGGACTCACGGTAAGGGTAACGAAGGCCTTGAGGGGTTCCAGCCTGGGGTGGGACAGGGCGACGTTCACTGAGCTTATCGCCACAGCAGTTCCGAAGAGCAGCGCGAGGAGGGTCCCTAGGAACACTCTGGAGCCCCACACGCCGCTCAAGTACAGCGTCATGTCCTTTAGCGAGGCGCCTATCGACCTTAGCGTAGCTACCTCTCTGACGTTCCTCTCGATGTATATCACGCTAACTATCAACAAAACTATCGTTACGACGGCCCAAGATATCTCTGACATAACTTCTAAGACGTTCGAGCTCTCTAATATCACGTCCTCTCCGGGGTAGAACAGCAAGTCCCTCTTCGAGTCGAACACAAGCGCGACGAAGCCTCCGACATCCTTTATTACTTCTTTAACCTTCTTAGCCCCGTCGGGGTCGTCGGTAACAACGCTGTAGACCGTGTAGCCTCCGAACTCCCTCTTGAGCCTCTCGCCGTCCTCCTCGTTCAAGAAGAGCACCGGACCCGCCGGCAAGGGGAGTCCGCCCTCCGCATAACCCACTACCTTCTCTACGAACGGTTCCACGGGGTTCAGCGTGACAACGGGATAGACCCTTAACACCATCCCGGGCTTGACGAACTCCGCGCTCCCCTTTAACAAGACTGCTTCTCCTTGGCGCAAGTTGGGGGCCTTGAACCCCCCGAGCAAGGTGTCGTTCCGGTACGCGGCCTCGGAATAGCCCAACAACAGGGGGACCGTCGAGTTACAACACTCCCCGTAAGAAGGGACCACTGCGTAGCCGGTGAAGTCCTTGACCCAGCTGAGGTTTTTCATGATTTCGTCCACGTAGTAGGGTATGTAGCCGAGGACCACTATGTCCCCATAACTCATCGTGAGGTAGTTAGAGAACAGAGGGAGGAGGGTGTCCTTTAAGACTTGGGAGGTTACGTACATACTTAATGAGAACGCAACCATTAACGATATAACTAAGGTCTCAACGGCTTTCTTCCTCGCAGTTTTGATACCTACCTTCAGCGCCGACAATTCAACCTACCCCCCTCCAAAGCGCAGACTGCGTCGGCGACGGCGACTATCTCCTCCTCGTGAGTGCTAACTATAGCGCACCCGCCGGAGTCCGCGAACTCCCTAATTATGCTCGCGACTAACCTCCTATTCCCTTTGTCCAAGTTGGAGGCGGGCTCGTCCGCCACCAGTATCTTGGGCGAGTTCGCCAAAGCTCTGGCGACGGCCGCCCTCTGCTGCTCCCCTCCGGAGAGCTCCGTCGGGTAGCGTTCGAGCTTATCGCCTAACCCTAGCCTCTCTAACAACATTTTCGCCCTCAGCTTGGCCTTGTGCGGAGGCATCCCGACCAACTCCATGGGAAGCATGACGTTCTCGAGAACGGTCAAGGTAGGTATCAACTGCAAGCTCTGGAACACCACGCCTACGTTGTGTCTCCTCCACTTGGCCCTCCACTCCTCGCTCTTGAGGACCTTTTTGCCCAAGTGAAATATTGAGCCCCTATCCGGGTAGTCTACCGTAGAGATCAAGTGGAGGAGCGTGCTCTTCCCGGAGCCCGAGGGGCCCACCACCGCAACCACTTCCCCGAAGCCCGCCTCGAGGTCGACCCCCCGGAGGACCTCCACCCTCTGAGGGCCGACCCGATAGCCCTTCCAGACCCCCCTGGCGGCCACGCACGACAAGCCTTCGGACCGGTCCCCAACTTGCCGGCAAGGCTAAAAGAAGTGTCGTTTCCTCACTTACTCTTCTTGGACGCTCCTCCTCAAGTCCGGCGACGCCGTCCAGCCCCGCGAGGCGTCGTAGTATATCAAGCCGTCTTCCCTTAGAGCCTCGAACAACTTGAACAGCCTCTCGTCGTTTAGAGCTTCCATGACCTCTTCCTCGGAGCTCCCGGCCTCCGAGAGCCTCTGCCAGAACTCCTCCCAAGCCTCCGGGTGCACCACCACGCGGCCGTGCTTGGTTGTTTCAATGACCAAAGCCCCGCTCTTCTTCAACTTTTCGATGAGCTTGTCCACGTTTCTGGCGAACGCCATGTCTTCCTCGAAGTTAACCTTCCTTTCCCTCAAAATATCCATTGCCGATCGCTTTTTCTTTTTATCGTACGTCTTTTCGACAGTCACGGGCGCTTCCTTACGAACCTCCTCGTGCTCCGGCTGCGGAGCCTTGTACTTCTCTTCCAGCTCCTCAACCCTCTCCAAGAGCTCCCCCAACTGGCGGGAGAGGGAGTCCACCTTCTGGCTCCACGGGTTTATCATGTCGACCACTTTCCTCTCTATCCTCTTAACGGCCTCGTCGACAAGCTTGTTAAGCAGCTCCTTCTCGTCCAAGTTGAGCCCCTCTATAGCTATTGAGGACAGCTTGCTCTCGAGGGCCTCTTCGATGAGCTTCCATACAGCCTCTTGCAGCTTCGTCGGCAGTTCGCCCCTCTCCAGCCTCTCTATCCTAGCCTCCAACGCCCTGGGGTTGAAGGGAGACCTCTCGAGCTCTCTGGAGAGAACTTCAAGCACGTAATCCGTCACTAAGGCGTAACCCTCTTCCTTTGCCCTCCTCTCCAACTCCTCGTAGAAGTCGTCGCTGACCCTCAACACTATCTTTTTGGTCACCGCCAGTACCCGAAGGCCCTTTACGTTTCGGCGAACATAAAGTGAGGGGAAAGGCGTTGAAGAAAGTGTTACCAGTACCCAAGGAGTTCAAGCCCGGAGACCGCTTCGTGGCTGTGGGAACCTTACCCCTCTGCGAGGGCTGTATGCTCAAGGAGAGGTGCGAGGAGTACAAGCGGGGCTGGATTTACGAGGTGAAGGGCAAGGTAGGACTGGTGGAACACGACTGTAAGGTACACGGAAAGGTGGTCATGGGAGAGGTGGAGGAAGTAGGGATACCCTTGATCTTGCCAAAGAGGTTAGCAATCGAGGGGGCGACTGTCGAGTATACGCCCTCCAAGTGTACTAACAAGAAGTGCCCGCACTGGAGGGACTGCACCGCCCCTTGGGGGGAGAGGGTGAAGGTGAAGGTGAGGGAGGTCCTCGAGGAGGTCCAATGTCCCTTGGGACTCCCGTTGGTAAGGGTGATCGGCGTGCCCGTGGAGGTTAAGAGGAGAACCAGGAGAAACATTAAAAAAGGGAAGGGGGGTCACGGAAAACGGGGGTTGGCCCCGTAGCTCAGCCAGGACAGAGCGCCGGCCTCCTATCCCGTGCGGGGTTGGGAAAGCCGGTGGTCCGGGGTTCAAATCCCCGCGGGGCCGCCACGGCCTCGCCGGGCTCCTACACTTACCCCCTCTCCCGACCCTCCCGAAAGGGGTCTCAGAACGCGTAGCGACCGAACTCACGATCCCTACTGTCGCCACGTCCTCGCCCGCTAGGCAATCTCGTGCTAAAAGACAGGGTCGACGCCTCGGCGTAAGCGTTTGATCCGTTGGACTTTGAGGAAACAATAGGCGTTATGTAACTGTCAGTAGGGACCGTAACTACGTTTTGGCGCCAAGTTGAGTACGGCAAAACCCTTCGAACTTGTGCGCCTAAGCGCGCTGCCCCCTCAAGGCTCCTACCCTCTCCAGCAGAACCTCCCATAAGTCGCGGAAGGCCAAAGCGCTCAACGCTCCTCCCACTACGTCCAGCGGGTAGTGCGCGCAGAGCTGAACGCGCGACCACGCGACCAGAGCCGCGTAGGTTAACATAGGGTACCTCCAGACCCCTTCGAGCTCGAGCGCCAGCCAGAAGGCCCTCGCCGTGTGGCCGGAGGGGTAGCCCGGGGTTAGGTGGCCAGAGCCCTCCGGCCTGGGGGTGTGGAACGAGTACTTGAGGACGAGCACGAACGCGTTCAGGGCGAGCCCCTCTAGCACTATTTTGTAGTCTTTCCTAACGTAGGCTAGTATAGCCGTGTAGAGGAGGAACGGGAAGAAGTTCATAGTAGTGCTTATCCAGAAGGCCACGCTCTCAAGGCCGGGTAGCTTGAAGCAAGGCACGGACGTCGAGAAGGGCGCCAAGGATACCAATAAGAAAGAGCTAAGAAGCGGCCTCCACTTCCAGCTCCTCGCCATCGGGGGTTACCACCTTCCCCCCGGCGGCCTTGACCTTTTGAATGGCCTTCTTGCTCGCGAACGCAACTATTACAGTGTAGCTCCCCTTGACCTTCCCGAAGCCTAACAGCTTGTTGTAGCCCATGGCTGCTAAGTCTATCACGTTTGTGTTCAGTTTCCTAGCGAGTTCGTCGAGCTCTCCCACGTTGATTTCCTTAATTTCCACTCTGTCCTCGGGGGGCAAGTGGAAGCCGTACTTACCGAAGTAGCCCGGGCTCTTGGCGGTGACCCACGTCCAGAAGTGCTTGTGCATGCCGGCGCGGCCGAACCCTCCGCGCGCGCCGCTCCTGCGGTGCTGGCCTATCCTGCCCCAGCCCATAGTTCTGGTCCTTCCCCTCAGCTTCCTGCTCTTCCTCCTACGCCTTACCACCAAAGTTACTCACCCCGGCCGACGGGCTTTCCAATGTTTTAGGCCTTTGTGGTCAGAGCATCCTCAAAACCAGTTCGTTTATGGCCTCCCCGCGGTAGCCGGCCTCCCCTCCGGAGCGGTAAGGCTTCTTGATGCTCTTCTTGAAGCCGCCCCTGGGCGGGTGTAGCCTGAAGAAGGGCTTGATCGCCTCCTGCTTGTGAAGCACCACCTCGCCGTTAATTATCTTCTCCGCGAGCTCTTCGAAGCTGTTCACCCCGAACTTCTCCTTTATGTACTCTGGGGTGAGCTTCTTGTCGCCTGGCGCCCTCCCCCTAACCTCCAAGAGCTTCGCCAGCACGTCCTTCCTTATCTCGCCCCAAGTTATCCACGCTTGTGCCTTCCTCAGCATGCCTTCGAGGCCCGGCAAGTCCGCCGGGTAGACCACGGCCGCATACCTCCTCAACAGCCTCAAGTTCTCCAGAGTCTTCCTCACGTCCGGGTGCGCGTCAGGCTCTCCCTTTATCCTAATAATTAGGTACAACTTCTTGCTCATCCCTCAACACCCCTCACTGCTGTTGTACCCAGTCCCACGGGGCGAGGAACTTGTAAGTCTGCTTCAGCGCGTTGAAGGTAGCCTTGGCGAAGTTGTGGGTAGTCCTAGTTTCTCCTTCCGTGTGCGTCCAGACGTCCTTGATCCCCGCGTACCGAAGGACGGCCTTCGCGACGTCACCCGCCACCAGCCCGGTGCCTCTCGGCGCGGGCTTGAGGATCACCTCGACGCTGCCGCTCTTGCCCCTTACGGTGAAGGGCACGCTGTGGGGCTCCCCGCATGTGCACTCCCAGCTGCCGCACCCCCTCCTGACCGGAGTTATGTTGAGCTTGGCGTTCGCGAGCGCCTTCTGTATCGCGAACCTCATCTGCTTTGCCTTGCCCATGCCGAGGCCGACCAGGCCGTCCTCGTTGCCTATTACGACCAGCACCCTAAGCCTAGTGACCCTTCCGGCGTCGGTCACCTTCTGAACCAAGCTGACGTCCAATACTTCGTGCTTCAAGTCCGGAACCAGATAATCTACTATCTCCGGCTCCAATATCGGCAAGTTCTTCTCGAAGAGCTCGTATATGCTAGTTATCTTGCCTTCCTTAACCATCCTCCCTACTCTGGTCCTCGGGACCCACTCCTCCGCGGAAACGGTCACCGCCACTTCGCGTCACCCCGTGGTGGCGGGCTGCTCCACCTTATAGTCTTCGAGTATCTTTGCCTTCACTTCTTCGAAGTGCTTCGGGTAGTCCTCCGGTTTGAGGCCCCTTTCCAGCAACTTGGCGAACCTCCTCTGGTACTCTTCCGGGTTCTCGTTCTTCAAGCTCTCCGCGTAGGAAGCTATGTGTTCGCCCCTTATCCTGCTCTCGTCGGGGACCACGTCTCCCACGGGCACCTCTAGCCCGACGTCGTTGGCCGCCTTTATCGCCGCAAACACTCTGGCGCCCTTAGTGGGCTTGTGTAAGCCTATGTCCGGGACCGCGTATTGTATTCCGGCCTTCTTCGCCCGCAAGGCCGCTAACATGCCGGTCAAGTAGACGGCGGGCAAGGAGTTGCCGTAGCCCTTCCAGCCGTACTTCTTCTCGAGCTCCTTCGAGTGCGCAGCGGCTATGACCTTGTCCCCTTCGGGGGCGAACTCGATCACTTGTACCCACACGTACTTGTTGCTCTTCCTCACCACGAACCTGGGCTTCCTCGAGAGCGCCATGGTGTAACGCTTGTAGTAGTTGGTCTTCCCTTCCCTTCTCCTCCTTCTGGGAACTTTGTACCTAGGCCCCCTTGCCAACTCACTTCACCTCTATGCCGTACCTCTCCCTCAAGTAGGTCTTTAAGTTACTTAAGCTATCGAACATGCCACCTTTAGCCTTCATGTATAGCTCTCTGTAAGTCCTCCTGTCTATTACCTCGTGGTCCCTCAAGTACCTCAAGAACCTCCTTATCTTCCTTATCCTGTTCATCCAAGCTTCCTTGGGGTCCTGACGGGCGCTGGCCTTGCCCTTCCTCTTGCCGTAACCCCTCCTCCTCCCCTTCTTCCTCTGCTCGTGGCGTACCTTCCACCTTGCCCTGCTGTTACGCCTCTTGGGCTCGACCTTGATTGCTCCTTCCTCTATTAGGCGCCTTACGTCCTCCTTGGAGACGGCCTCGGAGACGTCGGCCAGCCTTGTGGGGTCTATCCAGATCCTACTCTCCCCGACGCCGAGGATCTCTGCCGCTAACCTCGCGACCTTGTCTGGCCTCACGCCTCTACACCCCCGTTGGCCACGCGGACGCCCAGTTCTTGAGCCCTCCTAATTATTTCGGCCCTCTTCTTCTTCCCTACGGATGAAGCTATGTAAACTATGTGTTTCTCCTTGTCGACCTTCTCAAGCTCCTTCACGTTGTGAACTATGACCGGCTCCAGGCCGCTGGGGTGGAGCCCCCTAACCTCCTTCGGGGTGCGGTACCCTACCTTGACTATTGGAGGATAGCCCTTGAGCTGCAACCGGGACTTGTTGTCGTTGCCCTTGGGCTTCCTCCACTTGTAGCCCCTCTCCAGCCGGAAGTACCTCCACCAGTGGTATCGGATGAACTCCGGCAAGTCGTTTCTAAGCTCTACTGCCTTCTTCATAGCCTTCCTTTTCTTCCTTATCTCCTTCAGAACTTGAGCCCTCTTGTTGAGGGCTTCTCTCAGCTCATTGGACATTACGACATCACCTCCCTGGCGTATATGTAGATACCGTCCATGAACACCCTGCGGTCAAACTCGGTTATTTTAGTAGCTTGCTCTATGTTGGCGGCAGTCTGAGCTACCTTCTCTATGTCGGTCCCTTCTATTATCACGTCCCTACCTTGGACCTTGACGGTGACTCCGGGGAGGACCTTGGCCACTCTGGGGGCCTTCTCACCGATGAAGTTGTGTATTTCAACTCTGTCCCCGACCACCTTGACGCTTATGGGGAAGTGAGAGAACACTATCTTCATCTTGTAACGCCATCCCTTAGTGACGCCGGTAATCATGTTCTTTATATGGGCCGCTACGGTGTTCACCAACGCCTTCCTCTTCCGGTTGGCGAAGAACGTCTCTACGAGGACTTGCTTCTTACCTTCTTCCTCAACGACCCTTATCCTTATTCCCTTGGCGTGGGAGAAGTCCCTCTCCAACTCGCCCTTGGGGCCCCTTACCTTGACCTTGCTGCCCTCGACCTCCACTTCCACGCCCTCAGGCACGTCCACGAGCGCGTGCACCCAGACGGCCTTTGCCATTCTACGCGACCCCGGGGAGCGATGCTGTGGGGATATAAGGGGTTCTCCACACTTTGACCTTTAAAAAAGGGGCCTCTAACCGACGATGACTATGTTTTCGGGAGGGTATCCCATCTCCTCGAGCAGCTTCTTCACCCTGTCCCTGTGGTCCCCTTGAAGTTCTATCCTCCCGTTCTTTACGGTCCCTCCGGTGGCCAGCTTGCTCTTGAGTTGTTTAGCCACCTTCTTCAACCTCTCGTTGTCTAAGTTGAGGCCTTCGATTATGGTCACTTCTCTGCCCCACTTCCTCTTTTCCAGCTTTATCTTTATCAGCTCTTGTTGATCCATCATTAGCTGTTCACAGACCTCCGGAGGGAGACCTCCGCACACCGAGGGGTCCAACGTCCCCATGTTCAGCCCATCGGGAGTAGCCTTGAACTTTAGTTTATAAAGAGTTACCTACGGTGTACCGGGGGGTTAAGGTGGACGCCTCGCCGGTCAAAGACGTGTTATATAAGTGCGCCGCGTGCGGGTACGTGGCCAGCAAAGACGAGCTGGAGAGGCTGATGATGGGCGTCCGATGCCCGAGGTGCGGGTACAAAATATTGTACAAGATACGCACTAGCGGTAGGACCTACTTCAAGGCGGTATAAGGATGATCGGGTCCTCGAACTCTGAGCGGTGATGACTGTAGCCCGCGAGTGACTTTCTAAGAGCTCCGGCGCACTCCTCCCGGTGCCCCGAGGGCTTGAAGGGAAGTATGAAGTTAACTTTGTTCACCAAAGACGCCTTGGACTTGACAAAAGTCGTCGGAGAGATGGTCAGAAAGGGGTTCTGGACGGCCAAGGTCGTGCCGGCGGAAGGGGGCTTCGAGATCCTCTCGCCTGAGCCAGGCTTGATAGGGGCCAAGGTCGTTGACGACCAAGTCTCCTACAAGCTGTACGCGAGCAACGAGGGCAGTTCGCTCACCCTCTTTGGCGACTTGGACAGACCGTTCCTCAAGGTGGCCGAGCTCGTAGGGCTCTTGGCCGCCGGCGGGTGCGGGGAGGAGTGCATAACTGCTGCGGAGCTCACGGCGAGCGTGAGCGCCGAGGGGTTCTGCAGCTTCGGTCAGATAGAGCTGGAGAGGGTAGGGACCCTTTCGGTATCCGGGCTGGTGGCTAGGAAAGAGGGAGAAGTCGTCAGCGTCGTCCCTTTAAACGAGAACTCGTACTTAATGGTGTACACCGTCAAGGGCGACTGGAACACCGTTAAATCCCGAGCGTTATCTTTACACGCCCTCTTACCCCAAACGCTTGAGGTGGTCAAGAGGTGGACTTGTCAGCAATAAAGGTAATAGCAGCGGACGTGGACGGGACCTTAACCGAGGGCGTCTCGTTCTTACTCGATATAGACGCAATAAAGGCGTTGAGGGACTTAGAGAGGCACGGGCTGAAAGTGATCTTGGTCTCGGGAAACAGCAGGCCAGTAACCTTAACCTTGAAGAGGTACTTGGGGACCAGCGCTCCGGTAGTGTTCGAGAACGGCTGTGGTTACGGGGACTTCACGTGGGAAGAGACGGTTCCCGACAAGTCCTCTTGCCTCGTGGCGAGGGAAGCGGCAGACACGCTCTTGAAGGTTCTCTCCGTCAAGGGTTGGAGGCCCTCGTGGCAGAACCCCTGGAGGAAGTGCGACTTCGCGATCAACGCTCCCGAAGGGAAGACCTCCGAAGAGGACGCCAAGAAGGCTTACAAAATATTGGAAGAGCTGGGTTACTTGAAACAAGGGCTCGCGGTCTTGGTGAGCAGACACGCCGTCCACATAATGCCCAAGGACTGTGGCAAGGGTAAAGGAGTCAAGAGGGTAGTGGAGAAGATGGGTTACGACATGAGCGAAGTGTTGGCAGTTGGCGACGCAGAGAACGATCTAGAGATGATAAAGATGGCCGGCGTGGGCGTGGCGGTCGCGGACGCCCAAGAGGTGCTCAAGAGGGAAGCCGACATAGTGGCCCCGGAGCCCGCGGGCAAGGGCTTCGCTTGGATAGCGAAGAAGGTGTTGGAGGCGAAGCGCTCGTCCTAACTTACTGTACGAAGAGGAAGAGGGGGAGCCCCGGGAGGGCCTCCGAGGTCTACGCGGGGCCCGTAAGGAACTTGTTTGTTTTGGCCGAAAGGTTGGGCGCGCGGTGCTTCGTGCTCAGCGCCAAGTATGCCCTAATAGAGTGCGACGCCCGTGTAGAGCCCTACGAGCTCTACCTAGGGGAGCTGGGTCCCGAGGAGAGGGAGCGGCTAAAGAGAAGGGTAGGAGAGAGGTGCGACGAGCTCCGAGGTCCTTGGTACTTGGCGGTGGTCAACTTGAGCGGGCGGTACTCCGAGGTCTTCCCGTGCCGCGTGGAGGCGCGCTACGCTGTAGTAATAGGGAAAGTTGACGTGGTCTCGGCCGAGAAGGCCCTCAGGTTGGTGCCCAAAACTATAGGCCAGCGCAACTCGGCCTTGAAGGCCTTGGGGAGGGCGAGGAGCCTTGAGGACGTTATTCGACTTATTGAGGAGGGAACTTTCCACTGAAAGCTTGATTTCGATTGCATCGACCGAATGGGAGGAGGCGGTCGCCGAGTTCAGGAAGTTCGCGATGAACTGCTCGGAATCAACTAACAGGGAGGCGTGCGACGAGAGGTTGAAGGACTACAAAGAAACTTTCAAAGATCTGATAAAGCTTAGGATATACAAGATGCTGAAAACCGAAGAAGTCCCGGAGACCTCGGTTGACGAGCCTTTCCTCAGGCTAGTGCTAAAGTTGATAACAGACTTCACCAGCTCCTTGGACGAGGTAGTGGCGGACGAGAGGGGCAGGGTTTTTGTGATAGTTAGAAAGAGGTTGGACGTGGGAGGGGTAATAGCGGAGCCCAACGAGCTAGTTATGATGAGTTTAATGGAGGCTGTCGCGCTTAGCGCCTTCGGTTACGTGGAGCTGCTGAAGCTCCCGGTTGAGGGCTCGGAGAAGTTCTCGTGGATAACCTCAGAGCCGGTCAAGGCTTAACCCACTTGACCAGCCCGTAGCCCAAGCCCATCGCCTCTAAGGCCCGCTTAACGACCCCCTTACCGACCACCCTCGCAGCTAGGTCAGCCCTCTTGACGAAGTCCTCTTTAGACCTTATTCCGGCGTTCCAAAGCGCCCTGGCCCTTACCCTACCTATGTAGGGTATCTGCACTAACTCGACGAGCTCTTCGGAGACGCCGTACTTCAAGCGGAGCTCCAGCTCCGCCAGCGCCTCGGAGTGTTTGTACAGACCGACGAACTTAGCTATTTCAGAATATGCATGGACCAGCCACGCGGCCGTGTCGCTCAACACTCTGAGGTCTCCCGGGTAGAAGCCGTACTTCTTCGCTATCACCTCCTCCGGCTCCTCCTTCACCCAGCTCTCCAGGGCTAGAGCGACCTTCAACGCGCTCAACGCCGTCGACTCGCTCACGTACTCGTCATCCCTTATCAAGAGCTCGTCGAACCTCTCCTCCGCCACCCTCCAGAGCTCCCTCACCTCCGAGCTCCTCAGCCCCCTCTTGGGCATGTCCGGGGTGACGGCGACCAAGTGCAAGTACCCCAAAGCGGTAGTCTTGCCCTTGCGGCGCTTCAGGGCCCCCAGAACTACCTTTGCCCCTAGTGGGTCCACGTACTGTTTGGCGACTACCGTTCCCAACGGCGTAGCCTTGACTCCTTCCACCAAACCAGCCCCCTTTAGGAACTCCAGCGACCTCCTCGCGTCGTCTATCGCGTTTGCTGCCCCTTCTGTAACCCCGAAGAGGGTCTCCTCTATGAACTCCACCAACTCCGCCTCGCTGTTAACTGCCTTGGAGGCTATCAGCCCTAAGAGAGATCTTCTCAACGCTCGGGCGCTGGTCAAGGCGCTCCGCACGTCCTCCGGCTGGCCCAAGACGTACCTCTCGTAGACCTCCTCCGGAGGGGCCTTCGGCCTAGCTACTAACACTGAGGTGCCCTTAACGTCCAAGCCCGGCCTGCCCGCCCTCCCGGCCATCTGCTTGTACTCTGAGACCGAGATCGGCGCCTCCCCCTCGTCCGTGTACCTCGTGTACCTCTCGATCACGACCGCTCTGGCCGGCAAGTTGACCCCAGCGGCCAGCGTGGGGGTGGCGGCGACGAACTTGATCGCCCCGGAGCGGAAGGCCTCCTCCACGAGCAGTCGGGCCTCGTTGGTGAGCCCGGCGTGGTGGAAGGCGGCTCCCCTCTCCACCATCTTCGCCAAGACCTCGCCGAGCTCCCCTTCTACCTCAATCCTGACCCTCTCTGCCCACTCCTTGGTAACCTTATCGGGTTTCAACAACTTCGATATCTTCTTTGCCGCGTTCTCGGCCCTCTTCCTCGTGCTAGCGAAGTAGAGCGCTTGGCCCTCCCTCATGTAGTGGAGGGCCGCGTCCAAGCCCGGGTCGCTCAAGACCTCCTTCACTTCCTCGACTCTGTCCTCGAACAACACCTCGTAGCTGGACGGGTCCATTACGCCTTCCTCCAGCTTCACGGGCCTCCAGTCGTGGGTGACGAGTTCCGCGTCCAACCAAGAGGCCAAGTCCTCCGGGTTCCCCACGGTGGCCGAGAGCGCGACTATCTGCTTTCCCATTAGCTTTAACCTAGTCACTACAACCTCCAACGTCGGGCCCCTCTCCTCGTCGCCCACGTAGTGGACCTCGTCCACCACTACAGTCCCCACTTCCTTCAACCAAGGAGAGTTGTGCCTCAGCAAGGAGTCCATCCTCTCGTACGTAGCCACTAAGACGTCCGCCTCCCCCACCTCGGGGGCGTGGTAGTCGCCGACGCTCAGCGCCACTTTCGAGTCCTTGAATATTTTCTTCAAGGAGGCGTACTTTTCGAAGGCCAAGCTCCGCAGTGGGGTTAGGTAGACGGCCTTGTAGCCGTTGTCGAGGGCGTTCTTTATAGCCATCTCGGCTACGAGCGTCTTGCCCGAGCCCGTGGGAGCGGAGACCAACAAGTTCTTGAACTCAGTCAGTCCCTTCTGGAGGGCGAGCTCTTGGACGGGGAACAGCCGCCTTATGCCCCTCTCCTCCAACCACTCCTTTAACCCTAACCTCGCTCCCTCGGGGTTCTGGGCCCTCAAGCGTTAAAGTAATGCTGAATACTCCGGCACTTACGGACGGCCCTTGTGAGGGCAAGAGGAACTTGAGGGTGAGGGTAGAGCCGTCGACGCCGGAGGGCTCCGTAGAGGCGCCGCCGAGCAAGAGCTGGGCCCAGAGGGCAGCCTTCTTGGCCCTCTTGGCCGAGGGGAGGAGCTCCTTTCGGAGGGTGCCCGAGTCAGACGACGTGCTCGCCTCGCTGGAGGCGGTCCGGGCTTTCGGGGCGAAGGTGGAGGCGAAGGGAGGGGAGGTTGCGATAGAGGGAGGGGAGGTCAAGGTACCCGAGGACGTAATCAACATGAGGGGCTCCGGCACGGGGGCGCGGATAGCGATAGCCGTGGGGACTTTGGTGCCTAAAGGCTTCGGGGTAGTAGTAACGGGTAACGCCAGCCTCCGCAGGAGGCCCATGACTCCGGTCGTGGAAGTGATGAACGCCTTGGGGGCGGAGGTAGTCAGCTTGAGGGGGGGACTCCTCCCGGTCGTGAGCTTCGGGGGGCTCCCGGGCGGGGAGGCGGAGGTGGACGGGAGCGTAACCAGCCAACACGTGACGGCGGCTCTAATAGCTTCCACCAAGAGCGAGAGGGGGGCAAAAATAACCGTTAAGAACGCCGTCTCAAGGGGCTATATCGCCTTAACGGAGAGGGTGATGAGGCTCTTCGGGGCCAAGGTCAAGTGCGACGCGAAGTACTCTTACTGCGAAGTGGAGCCCTCGGAGCTGAAAGCCGTAAGGTCTGAAGTGCCCGGGGACTACGCGCTGGCCGCCTTCCCGGCCGCCCTGGCGGTGGTGAGCGGGGGCGAGGTGAAGGTGGGCCCCCTGCCGCCCCCGGAGAGCGGCCCGGGGGACCACAGGCTGGTAGACTACCTAAGGAAGTTCGGGGTGGAAGTCAGCTACTCCGACGGCTACTTGCGCGTAGAAGGGAGCGTGAGGCCGAAGGGGACTCGAGTAAACTTGAAGGACGAGCCGGACCTAGCCCTCCCCCTGGCGGCCGTGGCGGCCGTCAGCAAGGGAGAGAGCGTGTTGGCGGGCCTCTCTCACTTAGTATATAAGGAGTCAAACAGGATAGAGACGATATTGCAAACGCTCAAGTGTTTCGGCGTGAGCGCGCGCGTCGACGGGCCGAGCATAAGGGTCTTGGGAACGGAGTCGCTAAGGCCTTGCAGACTTAAGTGCCCGGACGACCACCGGATAGCGATGCTCGCCGCAGTGTTGGGGTCTGCCGCGGGGGCCGTTATAGAGTCCGCGGAGTGCGTCAACAAGAGCTGGCCCGGGTTCTGGGACGCGCTGAGCTCTCTGGGGGTGAAGGTCTATGTGGAGGGTCGCCGCTAAGAGGGGGTACTTGAGCATAAGGGGAGAGGACGTGTACGCCGTGGTCGACCCCTCGGAGCTGCCGGAGGACTTAATAGACATAGACTTCGTCATTCTAACCGAGAAGCCGAAGAACAAGAGGGTGTTGAACGAAATCCTCAAGAGCAGCAAGGCGACCTTGGTCGGCTCGCCCAAGAACGTGAAACACTACGCCTCGGACCACTACGTGGAGGAGGTCAAAGGGGTCAAGGGCTTAGCTCCCGGCCTCTGGGTGGCCAACGTGAAGGGTAAGGTAGTCATTGGGATAGACGAAGCTGAGGAATACATGATACTGATCTCGGAGGAGTTCCAAAGGGAGGAGGCAGAGGACTTGGGCAAGAAGATCTACGGAACTTCGGGGAGAGTGGTAACCCTCGGCGAAGTGGTGGAGGAGACCCTAGGTGAAGAGCTTTGAAGAAAGAGAGACCGATAGACTTAGTGTTGGCAGACGTAATCTCGTACGTCTTCAACCCTTATGATTTCGGCCTCGTACTCGTGCTGACGTCGTGGTTTAAGGACGGTAACTTGTTTTACGGTATACTCGCCTTGCTCTCGCTGGCCCTCCTACCCTTCCTCAAACACTTCAGAGGGGTTCGGATGGGGGCCTTCGACTGGAATGTTAACGAATTCAAGAAGAGGACCTCCATATTGGCCCTTTCGGGCTTGGGCGGGATCTTCGGCTCGTATTTGTTGTTCGTGTTGGGAGCTAAGTACGTGGCTACGGAGACTCTGGCCTACGCGCTAACGAGCTTAGTCGCCGCCGCTTGTTCCAGAGTGGTAAAGGTGTCAATTCATGTCGCGACCGCCGTCACCAGCACGGCTGTGTTGGGGTGGGCCTTCGGGAAAGAGGTGGGCCTCGTTCTGGTCATTATAACGGTGGCAATAGCTTGGTCCCGGCTGAGGCTCAGAGCCCACACGCTGGAGGAGGTCTTGGAGGGCTACGCGGCCGCCGGCCTCGGGACCACTACGGCGTTCTTGTTAATACAAACCTTCTTACCTCTGCAGGCCCTCACGATCCTTAAACAAGATCTTATATGAGAAATGAGGTTGGACTCGCGTCAATCTCAAAACTAGCTGGGGAGGTGAGTTGCCCGGGGCCCCGTAGCTCAGCCAGGAAGAGCGCGGGCCTCCGGAGCCCGTGGTCCCGGGTTCAAGTCCCGGCGGGGCCGCCACCCCGCGTATAAAGGGAAGGCTCCAGAGTGTGGTAACGGAGGCTCCAACGGTCCGGGGTAGGAGCGAGTGGTCCGTCCAATAAAACGGAGAGCGGCGGTCGAAACGCTATTTTCATCCCACCAACCCCAAGTACTTCACCAAGTTCTTATACTCCTTCAACCTCGAGGACAGCTGGCTATACACCTCCTTCCACTTGCCGTAGAACTTGTTAAACTCCTCGTAGGCCTTGTCTATCTCTTTCGCTATGTACGCCTTTATCAACGTTTCCGCTCCCCCGACGGAGGCCATTTGGCACTTCACCTTCGCCAGCTCGTAAAGCCTCATAGGCTTTGTAGCCCTTAACAAGAACTACTCCACCAGCCCCAGCTTGGACTCTATAGCCTTGTAGTCAACTGAGGGCTTGCTCTCCTTCAAGGCGTCCAGCTGCTCCTTAGCCTCCCTCTTGAACGATATCAAACGCGACTGGATCAACCTTCACCGACGTCGCGTAAGTTAATAGAATTACGATATTCTCATTAATGATACTATAAGGTTACACTAGAAAGCGTCTGTCCCGACCTCTCTTCCAAAGGTGCGGCGACGGCTAGCGAACCCCAGTCAACATCCAACCATGGCTTCCCCGCACTGTAGTAAACATTGTTCTAGAGGAATTAGATTGATTGAAACAATATTCCACAATATTGCCCAAATTGTTATGATTATGTTCACTCGTCGTCGTAGCTCGGGTGAAACGGAAAGGTGAGCGGCCTTAACGCGGGCGACGTGGCTTGGGTACTGAGCGCAACCTCAATGGTCTTGTTCATGAGCGTAAGCGGCTTGGCCGCGTTTTACGGAGGCCTCGTGAGGGATAGGAACGTCCTCTCGACCATGCTACACGTCCTCCTCGCGTTCTCCACAGGGCTCATAGCGTGGACTCTCTTCGGCTTCAGCGTAGCCTTCGGGAAGGACCTCTACGGCCTGATAGGCAACCCCCTCCAATACTTCGCCTTGCTGCCTAACTCCTTACCAAAGGTTTGGCCCGGGACCGACATCCCCGCCTCCTTGTTCGCGGCCTTCCAAGGGATGTTCGCCTCAATAGCAGTGGCAATAATCGCCTCCGCTATAGCGGAGAGGGGCAAAGTTGAGGCGTGGATCGCCTTCAGCTTCTTGTGGACCTTATTGGTCTACAGCGTAATAGCCCACTGGGTCTGGGGAGGAGGTTGGCTCTCCTCGATGGACGCGTTGGACTTCGCCGGGGGGCTGGTAGTACACATAAGCTCCGGCTTCTCCGCACTGGTGTTGAGCCTCATAATAGGTAAAAGGAAGTTCATAAAGAGAGTGGAGCCTGTCCCCCACAACATACCGCTGGTCTTGTTGGGCGCGGGAGCCTTGTGGTTCGGCTGGTTGGGCTTTAACGCCGGGAGCGCCCTCGCCGCGAACCAAGACGCTGCCAACGCGTTACTCGTGAGCGCCTTGGCCGCCGCCGCGGGAGGTCTCGCGTGGGTTTACTTGGATCTCAGGGAGAACGGAATATCCAGCAGCGTCGGCTTCGCGTCCGGCGTCGTGGCCGGGCTGGTCGCGATAACTCCGGCGGCCGGTTACGTGGACCCCCTAGGGGCCCTCGTCATAGGGGCCTTGGCCTCGGTGGTCAGCTACAACGCCGTAAAGTTCAGGATAGCTAAGGGCTGGGACGAGACGTTGGATGCTTGGGCAGTTCACGGGATGAGCGGCGTCTGGGGTTCTATCGCAACCGGCATCTTCGCCAACCCCCTAGTAGGGGGCAGGGCGGGCCTGCTCTTCGGCGACCCTTACCAACTGGTAGTCCAGATACTCAGCACGGTCGTAAGCATAGCTTACTCCGTCGCCGCTACCTACGTATTAGCGACTCTGATAGACAAGGTCGTGGGCTGGAGGGTGCCGGAGGAAGTGGAGAGGATAGGCCTCGACGTGTCGGAGCTCGGAGAGGAGGCCTACGTCATCTAAGGGGGTGGCCGGGATGACGAAGCTAATAATTGCATTCATAAGGCCTGAGAAGTTGGAAGACGTAAAGGACGAGCTCGAGAAGGTCGGGATATACCCGATGACTATAGTGGAAGTAAAGGGGAGGGGGACGCAGAAGGGCGTCACCCTAAACTACAGGGGAGTGCCAGTAACCGTGGAGTTCATCCCCAAGCTACAAATCGAACTAATAGTGGAGGACGAGGAAGTGGACAAGGCCGTAGAGGCGATAGCTAAGGGAGCTTACACCGGGCATCCAGGCGATGGGCGAATAGTCATCTTACCTGTTGAAAAGAACATCAAGATAAGGGACTATTACGAGAAGGTCTTAGGCGGCCGCGGAAGTTAAGATTAACTTTTTAGCACAGTACCTTTTCTAAGACCTCCACCTCCCGTACCTCCTGTTCCTCAAACGGTTGTCGCGAGCTCGAAACCCTTTCGTATTAACCCTCTGTAAAGGTGAACGACGTCTCCCGGTCACGCGTTCGCCTTCCGCTGGCTTCGACGATAATTTAGTCTATTTTTCACCCCATCGCTTCCAAACTTTGTTCCGACGCTCGAAGTTTCGCTCCAGAGGTCTCGAAAGGTTTTTCTTAACGGAACGTTCCACCGCTCCCTCGAGTCGCCTCTTTGGATATCGTAACCGAAAAGCGGACGCGCCCTTAAGTTCTAAAGCTCAAACTCGCTCGCCGCATACCTTTAAGGGCTCGTATTTCACATTCGAATTCCTCAAGGCGGACGCTTGAAGTCGGAGAACTTGAAGCCTCCCTCAGCGAGGAACGCTTCAAACCGCTTCCTCTGGAGCTCAGAGCAGCGCTCGCGTCCCTATTATTAGATTGCTAATAGGGCGACGCGCGTCCAGACTCTTAATGTAACTCATCACTTCCAGTGCCGCTTCCTCATTCATTAAGCGTATCCTCTTGTATAAGGTAAGCAGATCGTAGATAAGCCATATGAAAAAGCCGCCTACGGTTAGGAAAAACAAGAGCTACTTCAACGGCCTTCCTAAGTACAAGTAGTGGAGACCCACTATTGGTACGAGTAAGTACGCAAGCCACGTTTTCTTTCTCTTCTTTTTATATACTTCGCTGAACGTCTTGACGCATTCGGCGGGAAGGATTTGGAGCTCGACCCTCACTGCCGGCGGCAGCTCGTGGAGCAGTCGTCCGAGTTGCTCCTTAATCTTTACTTCCGCCGCGCCCCGCCGTAAGCCCATTAACTCCACTACGGGTTAATACGTAGCTGAGTTATTTAGGGTTATTACGATGATGATCCTCGTCAAGATTTCCTTAGAGAGGTAGAAATCGGCTGGGACGGAGGATCCTCTTCCGAGCGTTCCGAGGGCAGCGCCTCTACGTCGGCGTGGTTCAGTATCCCTAACCCTTTAGGGTCTTGAGGTAAGGTTAGGAGAGCTTTGGGAAGTGGTGTTAGGTTGTGGGTAAGTGTGGTGCCGCCGCCGGGATTTGAACCCGGGTCACGGGCTTGAGAGGCCCGCATACTTGGCCGGACTATACTACGGCGGCGCTCTCCGAGCCTCCGGAGAGGGAATTGGTTTAAAAAATTTTTCGTTATTCGCGGGAGCGAAAGTTTTGTGTATACACTGTTGGTGTAAAAACTTTCGAGAGGTAACTAAAGGGGGAGCGGGGTGAGCAGCGAGCTCTTCGACGAAATATACTCGGGGGGTCACAGGGTCATAAAGAACGAGGAGCTCCTGCACCCGGACACAGTGCCCCCTAGAATGCCCCACAGGGAGGAGGAACTCAAGAAGTTGGCCTACCTCTTCATGTCCTTGGTTAAGGAACCCGGAGAGACCTTCAACTTCGCGGTTATATCGGGGAAGCAAGGGGTAGGCAAGACCCACTCCACAATCTTCTTCTACGAGCACGGACTCGCTAAACATTTAAAAGAGAAACAAGGAAAAGAGATAATACTGGCCCATGTGAACTGCTTCAAGAACAGCACTTTGAACTCCATCTTGGCCACGGTATTAAACAGCATGCTGAGGGTCCCTCAGCCCGCCCGGGGGCTCTCGCCCAAGGAGCAGCTGGACATAATTATGAATAGATTAGAGAGGAAGGATCGCTACATGCTCTTGGTCCTCGACGACTTCCACGTGGCCCTCCAGAGGCAAGGCGAGTCCTTGACCAACTTCTTCGTCCGCATGTACGAGGACTCCGAGTACAAGAAGAAGAGGGTCCACGTCGTTTTCATAGTTAGAGATTTTGATGTTATGGAGAGGTACTTAAGCGATCAAAAGGCTAAACTTAACTTGAAGAGTCGCCACATACACTTCGACCCCTACACGAGCTCTCAACTCTTCGACATTCTGGAAGACAGGGCGAAGCTTGCCCTCTACGAGAGCTCTTACGACGAAGAAGTACTGTGGGAGATCTCTAGGATGATAGGTTACGACGTGAACCCCACTTTGCCCGACTCCGGGAGCGCGCGGTTCGCTATAGAGATGTTATACTACGCCGCGAGGAACGCAGAAGAGCACGGGAGGAGTCAAATAACGATTGACGACGTTAGGGTCGCTTGGGGGGTCTTGAGCGAGAGGGGAGGGGACTTGATTAGGATAAGCGAGGCGTTGGAAGACCTTAACGACCACCAGCTCTTGCTGCTCCTCTCCCTGTTGAACTTGTTGAAGCTGGACCCCGAGGGGGTGCCCATAGGTAGGATAGAGGAGGAGTACAGGGAGGTGTGCGAAGTGGCGGGCGTGGAGCCTAGGAAGCACACCCAAGTCTACCAGTACGTGACGGACATGGAGAAGAAAGGCATCGTAGACAGGATCGTGGGTAAGGTGAAGAACTCAAAGGGGAGGTCCTCCATAATAAGCGTGAGGTACCCTCCGGACGCCATGAGGAGGAGAGTCCTCGAGATACTTAAGAGGAGGGGGTACAACGTTGCGCATCTCGCGTGAAATACTGAATAGGCCGACTATGTTAAAGGCGCTCATAGTGTTAAAGGACAGCGGCCCGATGACCCTAAGTGCCTTGAGCCGCGCGCTCGGCACAAACAAGCGAAGGTTGAAGGTTTACTTGGAGTTCTTAGTGTCAGAGGGCTACGTAGGGGTGGAGGAGTGCTGCGGGGTTAGGACTTACTACCTCAAGGAGGAGATCGAGCTATAGCGGGGAGTAACAGGCGGTCTTGGGCTCGTATATCTCGCCTTGGTTGACCATCTGGGTCAGTATTTGCTCTATCTCTTCCTCGTTCAGACCCCTCTTCCTCGCCTCCCTGACTACCTCCTTCAAGTGCACACAAGTCCCCTTCTCCTTAAACTTCTCTTTGATTATGTCCTTCAATATCAGCCTCTTTTGGCGGTTGCTCTTGGAAACGCCCACGTATATGGTATCTATGTCTATCCTGCCGGTCTCTACGTCGACCCCAGCCGTACTTAAGAATGCGAGCATCATGCGGACAGCCTCTATCGCGTCGGCCTCCTCCACCACGCTTCTGAGGGCCATCTTCGCGTGGGCCTCGCTCATCCTGACCAGAGCTTCCAGCTGCCTCGCTGTTATGGGGACGCCCATCTCCGGGTTCTCGGCCGCGGTCTTCCTCAAGTCTACGAAGAAGTTCTCGATTATCCTCGCCGCGGCCTCCGAGAGCTTGGGCTTCACGCTCTTCCGCGCGTAGGCTATGTACTTCTTCAGCAAGTCCGCCGGTATCTCCGGGACTATCTTGTCGGCCTCCTTGTGTACGTTCAATATGTACCTTACTAACCTCCTATCCCTCTTCGGGTCAGGGACGTCCCTCAAGACGAATATTAGGTCGAACCTCGAGAGTATGCTCGGGGGCAAGTTTATGTTCTCCGCCACGGACCTCTCGGGCACGTAGCGGCCGTACCGGGGGTTGCCCGCCGCGAGCACCGCGCAGCGGGCGTTGAGCTTGGCCACTATTCCCGCCTTAGCTATGGAGACCGTCTGCTGCTCCATAGCTTCGTGTATGGCCGACCGGTCCTCCTCCCTCATCTTGTCTATCTCGTCTATGACCGCCACTCCGCCGTCCGCCAACACTAAGGCGCCGGCCTCTAGGTAGTATTCGCCGGTTATGTTGTCCCTAACTACTGCAGCCGTGAGGCCCGCCGCGGTGCTCCCCTTGCCGGTCGTGTAAACGCTCCTCGGCGCTATCCTAGCTGCGTACTGCAAGAGCTGGGACTTGGCCGTGCCCGGGTCCCCTATTATCAAGACGTGGATGTCGCCCCTTATCCTAGTTCCGTCCTCCAGCTCCTTCGGTACCCCTCCGAAGAGCGCGAAGGCTATCGCCTCCTTTATGTCCCAGTGGCCGTATATAGCCGGGGCTATGCTCAAGATTATGCTCTTGTGGATCCAGGGGTCTTTCGAGAGCTCCTTTATTCTTTCGACGTCCTCCGGACTCAAGTGGACGTCTTCCAACACCTTCTGCGAAACCTCTATGTTGTTGGCTATCATCTTGAAGTCGAAAACCACCATGGAACCTCTCTTGGGCACTCTGTTGGGAACCGCCTCCAAGACGCCTATTACTGTAACCCTATCTCCGGGGCGCGCTACGTCGACGAGGTCCTTGCCCTCCACTATAACTTCTATGCTCCTAGGCATTTGTCCCGGCGGGAGCTCCTCCGGCTTCTCTTGCACCACTAGGAGCTGCCAGTCCACGTACTCGTTCTTGGGGTGGTTCTCTAACAAGGTGAAAGGGCCGGTCTTCTTAGGACACTCCGGGTTGGGACAGACGGTAGGGGCTTGGTAGTACTTTCCCCTCTGCTCGACCGGGAACACCGTCCCGCACGCCTCGCACCGGAAGTAGAGCTTCTTCGGCTTGCCCTTTACGTTGGTCGCCTTCGTAACTATCCCGTCGAACGCCACTAACTTGCCGACGTACCTCTCTCTAAGGTCTCTGAGCCTCACCTTCTCCGGCAAGTTGGTGAAGCGAACTCTCATCGGGTACTTTTTGTTTGCAAACGCGCTTGCTATTTCTGTAACTACTTGATCCAGTTTATCTAACGTTTCCAGCGGGTTCTCGACTATCTCTTCGGCCAACTCTTGGTCAAACTCTATTACGTCGGTGAAGTCGACTACTACGCTCGCCCTCCTCTCGGCCACGGCGTTCCTTATTTCGTCCTTGTACTTCACTCTCCCGTTTACTTCGTAGGACTCCAAGAACTCTCTGAACCGCTCCTCGACCGGTAACTTCTCCTCGAGGAAGCCCGCCTCACTCACCGATCACCACCCTCTTCCACTGAGATATGTCGCCCTCCAGCTCGTCCGCGATCACTTGCTCCTCCGGCGTCAGCCTCTCCCTCAAGCTGACGGGAACTTCCCCCTCGTTTATTATCTTAGATATTATCTTCATCAACCTCAAATCTATTAATTCCTCCAACTGCGCCTTGATCTTGGTTACCTTCAACAGCTTCTGGGCGAGCTCCTCTACGTCCTTCCCCTCGAAGACAGGGTTCTTGTACTTGTCAACAACCTCCCTAACCCTCTTGAAGAAGTCTTGAGGGAGTTGGGTCGGCAAGGGGTCGTCCTTCTTCGATTCGAGGAACCTGAACTTGGCCACTTCCTTAAGTGTCTCGTCCACACCCTTCTCTTTTACGTACTTGGCATAGTTCATGTCAACTAACTTCTTCGCCAGCCAGCGCGGGAGCTCCACCTCCATGCCCTTACCGAGCTTCAAGAAGGTCTCTCCGTCGAACAAGTCGCTCACTTCTTTCAACAGAATGACCTTGACCCTCTCCTCTAAGTAAAGGTTCCTTTCCAAACGAAGGGCTACCGTGAGCTTCATTCGCCCCCGCGGGGCCGTAGTACCGGCGCGCCTCTAATCAAGCGGCTGAGGTGTAGCACAACTTTCAGCCCTTTGACCAGTTATACTCCCGGCGCCGTCGAGAGGCTCGGGGAAAAGGCTCCTTGTCCGCTCCGGAAGAGTTGTTGTGGGCAGAGAAGTACAGGCCGAAGAGCTTAGACGAAATAGTGGATCAAGAGGACATAGTGAGGAGACTGAAGAAGTTCGTAGAGGAGAAGAACGTGCCGCACATGCTCTTCGCCGGCCCTCCGGGAACGGGGAAGACCACCGCGGCCCTCGCCCTCGCCCACGACCTTTATGGAGAAAAGTATAGGCAATACATCTTGGAACTTAACGCAAGCGACGAAAGAGGCATAGACGTTATAAGGACCAAGGTGAAAGAGTTCGCGAGGTCTAGGACCCCTCCCACAGTCCCCTTCAAGTTGGTCATACTGGACGAGGCCGACAACATGACCGCCGACGCCCAGCAAGCCCTCAGGAGGCTTATGGAGATGTACTCCACTACCACTAGGTTCATACTGTTAGCTAACTTCCCGAGCAAGATAATTGAGCCCGTGCAGTCTAGGTGCGTGTACTTCCGCTTCCGCCCCCTGCCTAAGGATAAGGTAATAGAAAGACTCAAGTACATCTGTCAGAAGGAAGGGGTCCAATGCGAGGAGGACGCTCTGGAGGAGATATACAACATCTCGGAAGGAGACATGAGGAAGGCTATAAACATCCTTCAAGCAGCAGCTGCCTTGGGCAAGGTAACTAAAGACGCGGTCTATAAGGCCATAGGCTACGTCCATCCGAGCAAGATAAAGGAGATCCTCGAGTATGCCCTCAACGGCGACTTCACCAAGTCCGCTAAGCTTCTAAGGGACGTCATGATAGAGTACGGCCTCTCCGGGCTGGACGTGCTGAAGATGTTCCAAAGGGAGTTGATGGGCGGGAGCTTCGAGCTTCCGGAAGAGCTCAAAGTGTTGCTGGCGGACTACGCGGGAGAGGTGCAGTTCAGGCTGGCAGAGGGCGCGGACGACGAGGTCCAGCTACAAGCGTTCTTGGCGAGGCTGGCCCTGTTGGGCCCTAAGTTCAAGGGAGGTGCTAAGCGTTGAGCGCAGTACCGTGGATAATAAAGTATAGGCCAAAAAGGGTAGAGGACGTTATAGACCAAGAAAAGGCTAAGGAGGTGTTAATACCTTGGATAAAGAAGTGGCTGAGCGGCACACCTCCGGAGAAGAGGGCCGCCCTGTTGTGGGGTCCTCCGGGCGTGGGAAAGACTAGCTTGGTCGAGGCTATATGCAACGAATTCAACTTAGAAAAAATTGAGATGAACGCTAGCGACTTCAGGAGGAAAGGAGATATAGAGCGCGTAGCCATAGCCGCCGCCACCAAGAAGCCCTTGCCGCCTTGGAAGGGGCGCTTGATCTTGTTAGACGAGGTGGACGGGCTCTCGCCCAGGGGGGACGAGGGGGCCGTCGCGGCTATACTGGAATTAATAAAGAAGACGAAGAACCCTATCGTAATGACGGCCAACGACCCGTGGGGGACTCACCTAAGGCCGATAAGGGAGGAGAGCTTGTTGGTCGAGTTCAAAAGGATACCCAAGACCAAGGCCCGCGAGTTCTTACTAAAAATATGCGAAAAGGAGGGCGTTTATTGCGAGAAGGAGGCTGTGGACTACATCATAGAAAAGAACAAGGGAGACTTGAGGGCGTCGATCAACGACTTACAATCCATCGCTGAAGCCTACGGCAAGGTAACCTTAGACTTGGCGAGCGCCTTGTTGGTCGAGAGGGACAGGGTGCTAACTCCTTGGGAGATGCTGCAGAGCTTGTTCTACTCCAAGTACTCTTGGCAAGCTAGGAAGGCCGTAACGAGTACCGACTTGGACTACGACACCCTATTCTTGTGGATAGCTGAAAACGTCCCCAAGCAGTACGGCGACGACCCTTACGACTTATGGAGGGGAATGGAAGCAGTTTCGAGGGCGGACGTGATATACGGCAGGATAAGGAGGACTATGAACTGGTCCTTGTTACCCTACTTCTTCAACGCCTTGGGCCCCGGGGTGGCGCTCGCCAAGACCAAGTACCACAAGAGGGCAAGGTGGAGCTACCCGGAGAAGATAGTGCTGTTGGCGAGGACTAAGGAAGAGAGGAGGGTCAGGGACGAGCTCGCCTCTCACTTGGCGCTCTTGACGCACTCCTCCAAATCCTACGTGAGGAGGGAAATAATACCTATGTTGCAGTTCATCGCCCAAGTGAACCCGAACTACTTCGCGCGGCTGGCGCTGGGCCTCCGCTTGAGCGACCCTATGATAAAGTACTTAGCAAAGAGTAAGTATCAATTAGTAAAGAAGTACGTAGAAGAGTTGAAGAGTTCCAGAACGGTAAAGGCGGAAGAACAAACCAAAGCGAAGGAGGTGGTAAAGGAACTCAAGAAAGAGTACGAGAAGGGCACGAAGAAGGGGAAGGGCGAGAAGAGGCGGAAGGGCTCGGACGAGGGCTCGGGCTTGCTGAAGTGGCTCAAGAAAGATTGAACTGTTCCAAGAGCCTCTTGGTCTTCTCCTTTACTTTGTCCACCTCTCCCCAGTCCACGGGGTGTAAGAAGAACTTGTCAGCCTTGTCCGCTAACTTCAACTTCCTCTCGTGGTGCTCTTTGAGGATCCTCACTATGCCCTCATAAAGCTTCTTCTTACACTCGCCGCAAAGCACTTCGCCCCTCCTACAGCGCCCCTTCCACTCCTCAGCCTCCTTGGGGTCCAAGACGAAGGCTTCCAACCACTTGAAGACCACGCACCTCTCCGGGTCCCCTCCCTTCTCCCTCTGCTCCTTCACCGTGGGCTGGCCGCCCGTCAAGGCCTTCCAAATTTTCTCCTTTATCACTTTAGGTGGGTCGTCCAAGAATATCGCCGTCTCGGGCTTGCTAGCGCTCATCGGTTCCCCGGTCAGCCCCGGCAAGTACTTGCTGTGTAACGCGGCGGGCTTGGGGAGCTTCTTCCTCTCCGCTATGTCCCTGCTCAACCTTATGTAGGGATCTTGGTCGATGGCGATGGGGACTAAGGAGCGGTACCCCTTTCTGACGGTCGGGAAGAGTATGTGCGCGGACTGGACGACGGAGTAGAAATACTTGCCGGGGTTGTCGCTGTCGGTGAAGCCGAATACTGCCTTGACCTCGTTCAAAGTGACTTCCGTGCTGAGCTCCACGGACATCTCGTATATTTCTGGGGTTTTTGTGGAAATAAAGAAGTAAGTCTTCTTCTCGTCGAATCCCAAAGCGGCGATGTCGAGAGCGTTGTCATAGGCGTAGAACGCCGCCTCCCTCAAGCTATCTACCTTCAAGAACACGTACTTCTCGTCGTCGCTCAACGGTATGTAAGCCGGAACCTTGAAGGTCTTCTGCATCCAAGCGACGAAGTCGAAGAGCAGCATGTGGCCCAAGTGCATTACGTTGGAGGGCCCCCTCCCCGTTAAGATGGCGAACTCCTCTCCCCTCTCCCAGCCTTCAAGGACTTTGTCGAAGTCCCTGTGGGCGAAGAAGTAACCTATTTCGAACAGTTTGTGCCTCTCGGGGAGTTTGTTTAGGACCTCTTCTGACAAGGGAGTGACGCCGAACACCTTGATCAAGCGGTCATAATCGGTGCTCTTCTGGAGGTCCCCGTTCAAAGGGCTGTCCCCGGTCAGGAGGGGCACAACACTATTTTAGGCGAGCGAGGACGTAGCTCCAGAGAGCTCGACTAGTACCAGTTCCGGGGGTGAGGTGTCCTTGCCCAAGACCGTGAGCGACAAGGATCTTGAGAAGCTCCTAGAAGAGATAACCGATACCGAGACCGAAGATATAATGAAGAAGAACGACCCCAAGTACAAGTGGATAAGACAGATAATGATATCCGCGAAGAAGTACCACAAGCTGTGCCCGTACTACGACAAGAGGACCGGTAAGTGCTTCTTGGAGTTCGACTACAAGTGCGACAGAGCGGGCAAGTTCGACGGCTGCCCGGTCTTCATAAGGTACTTAGAGAAGAAGTACGACGAGTTGAAGGCCAAAGGCAAGCGCCTACCCATGGACTTCATGGACTTGTCGCTGGTGTGACCTTGGACTGCGTTATCAAGGCGAGGATAGTTAAGAAGTACGGAGACCTGTTTTTGATTGAAAATGAGTTGGGCGGGATAGCGCTCATCCCGTCCAAAGAGCTGTGCAACGCGATGAACAAGTTAGGAATATGCATAGAAGGGGTCAAGTGTTAGTTAAGCCCCTAGCACCACCAGGCTGGAGCCCTTACACTCCGCCCTCCCCTCGCACCGCGCCACAAAGCCGGGCGCGTCTGAGTAGCCCTCCAGCTCGCACGGGGCGCTCAGCTTCACGTGGACCGCCTCCTTACAACACTCCTTCCTAACGGCCTTGCCCTCGTCGTTGATCTCGTAAAAGCAGTACTTAGTGCCGTCATAAGCGACAATAACCCTTGACAAGCCCTACCCCCGGAAGGCCTTGAACACGCTTCTAAAATACTACAAGCTGCTCGTGACACTGCCGAGGGACGAGGTCGCCTACGCGCTGGCCGCCCTCTCGGCTTCTGCCTTGAGCCTTAGAGACCCCTTAACGCTGCTCTCCCTAATCGTCTTTTCTATTTTATTTTACGAGGAAAGGGTGCTGAACGGGAGGAGGCTCGCCTTCCTTATTGCTCTATCCTCTCTCGCTTCCCTAGCGGGGAAACGCCCCCTAGCTGCCCTCTTCGAGGGCGTCGCCGCGGCGCTGTACTCGCCTAACCCCCTCTTGATACTGCTTGCCCCCAACGTGCTGTACCTAGCCAGCCCGGAAGCAGTCATCGCCTTGATGCCCGTAATCCTAGCCGTAGTTTATGGAAAGCTCGTCGGCACGGTTGACTTCGGAATAGCGTGGCTCAGGGCGTGGATGGGCGACGACTACTGGCCCCTCGAGAGGTTCGTCCACGACCGCGGGAGGACTAAGGAGGCCAAGGAAATAAGGGTCGGACCGCTCGTCTTCACTGATGCACACTTCGGCTTGATGAGGTACTCAATGGGCTCGGTGCTGCCTCACCTAATGGCGTTAAACGGGGCCGTGCCCCACCGCTTGTGCGGTTCGCACGAAAACAACCCGGCCTCGAGGTGGGAGGCCTACGCCTTGGTCAGGGGGCTAAAGCACGGGCGGGAGGGCAAGGCGGAGTTGACGAAGATGAAGGGGGAAGGAGTTAACGTCTACGTCTATTCGTTCGAAGGGGGGTGCGTCGCGGTAGTGGAACACCCCTCCGGCGCGGACGACTTGCCTTGCGTGGAGTGGAGGTGTGAGGTAGCTGACCCGCACAACGCCGAGGGGCCCTCGCCGTCCCCCCAGAAGCTCTTGGAGGAGCTGAGCTCTTGCGAGCCGACGGAGAGGGTAGAGTTGAAGGAACCGAAGGTCTACGAGGTCGAGTTCGAGGGGGAGGGGCTGTGCGAGCGCAAGGGCTTCTTAATAGACTGGGGACCGTTCAAACACGCGGTGGCGTTTGGGAACAACGCCGTTAATGGAAAGAACAAGTTGGAAGGGATTGACTTAATCAGCACGGTAGACGACCACAGTTGCGCGGGCTTCGGGAGGAGTACCTACGAGCCGTCCTCCTTCAAGGGCTTCAAGGTAATAAAGGGAAGAGCTGAACCGATACATATTGCAATTAATAAGGTAAAGTACGTTGCAATGGGAGAATCTATGGTTAGCAAAGAAGCTGAAGAGGTCACGGTCAAGTCAGTGAAGGTGGGGATCGCGGCGGCCGCCTCCGCAATAATGATCGCGCTGCTGGCGTGAGCTCAGACAGCCACCGCGTCCCCATCCCTTCGGGAGTGGTCGGGATGGTCATCATCGCGCTCAAAAACGCGATTAGGGACTCAAGGAGGAGAGCTTCTCCATGAACCTGGCGTACAAGTCCTCTAGCTTCTCCAGCTCCTCGTTCCTCACAGTAAACCTGCTCCTTATGAGCTCTGCGACCTCCTCCTTTACCGCCTCCCTTATTGTGGCGACGGGTACCCCGGCGTTCACCAGCTCTTTAGCCTTCCTGTAGAAGTCTATGATTATCTTCATCATGAGGAACTGCTTCTTCGGAGAGCAGAACGCGTCTATGGGGTCGAAGGCGTTCTGCTGGAGGAAGGCCTCCTTTATGATCCTAGCCGTCTCTATTATCAGCTTGTCGGGCTCGCTGAGGCTCTCCGGCCCTACGAGCCTCACTATCTCCTTTAGTTCGTCCTCCTTGAGGAGTATGCTCATCATTTCGTCTCTGTACTCCTTCCACTTGGGGCTTATGTTCTCGTGCCACCACTTAGCTACGGTGTCTACGTACAAGCTGTAGGACACCAACCAGTTGATGGCCGGGTAGTGCCTCGCGTAAGCCAAGCTCGCGTCCAGCGCCCAGAAGACCCTCACGAACCTCCTGGTGTGGCTGGTGACGGGCTCGCTGAAGTCGCCTCCTGGCGGGGAGACGGCCGAGGCTATCGTGACGCTCCCCACCCTCTCCGGCCTGCCGGGGATCCTCGCCCTGCCGGCCCTCTCGTAGTACTCCGCCAACCTGGAGGCCAAGTAGGGCGGGAAGCCCTCCTCCGCGGGCATCTCCTCCATTCTGCCGGCGATGTCTCTGAGGGCCTCGGCCCACCTGGAGGTGGAGTCGGCTATCAAGAGGCTGTCATAGCCCATGTCACGGTAGTACTCAGCCAAGGTGACGCCCACGTAGATGGAAGCTTCCCTCGCCGCTACGGGCATGTTAGAGGTGTTGGCAACCAATATAGTCCTCTCCATAAGCGGCCTGCCGCTCCACGGGTCCTTGTAGTGGGGGAAGTTTACCAAGACGTCCGTCATCTCGTTGCCCCTCTCGCCGCAGCCGACGTAAATGACCACCTTGGCGTCGCTCCAAGCGGCTAGCGTCCTCAAGGTGACCGTTTTGCCGGAGCCGAAGGGGCCGGGTATGGCGCCGGTCCCGCCCTTGGCCATGGGGAACAATGTATCGAGCACCCTGACGCCGGTTATCAAGGGGGTCACTGGCTCGAACTTCTCCTTGACCGGCCTAGGCCTCCTTATCGGCCACCTGTGGTACATCTTGAGCTCTATCTCCTTACCCTCGTACTCGACCACAGCTATGGTATCTTCTATGGTGTACTCGCCGGCGGGGGCCAACCACTTGAGGGTGGCCGCCTTGTCCACCGGCACTACGTTGGGGGGCACCATGACCTTGTGCTCGATCAAGGGCGTCTCCGGGACGGTGCCTAAGATATCGTCGCCGCTCACCTTGTCCCCGGGCTTGAGCTCCGGGTTGGGGCGCCACTCCCACTTCTTGGAGCGGTCGAGCGAGGGTACCTTGATGCCCCTCTTTATGAACGGGGACTTAGCGACCTCGTGTATGCTCTCCAGAGGCCTAAGTATGCCGTCGAAGATGTGGCTGAGGAGGCCCGGCCCCAGCTCGACGCTGAAGGGCGAGCCCGTACCCACTACGGGCTCTCCGGGAGTTATGCCTGTGGTGTCCTCGTACACTTGTATGACCGCCTTGTCTCCCGTTATTCTGGTTACCTCCCCCACGAGCCCGTCCTTGCCCACTTCCACCACTTCGTACATTTGAACCCCTTGCATGTCCTCGGCGATGACGACCGGACCACGTACTCTAAGAACCTTGCCCTTGACTGCCATACCTTTACCTCCTCTCTGGTGCTCTTCCCAGCGCCTTAAAACGACTTGTCCGTTGGAGGGAAGGGGGAGGGCTCAAGTTTCAACTCTCACTACCTTCATTCTGGACGTATGACCCTTAACTATCTCTACTTTCTTCGCTTTGAAATACTTCTTCAAAAGTTTCAATAGTTCCCTATTGGCCTTCCCTCCCTCCGGGGGAGCGGCGACGCGCACGACCAAGCAGCCGTCCTCCTCACCCACCACTTCGCTCTTGGGAGAGTTCGGCTTCACGCATACCTTTATCAGCATTCGACTTCTCCAAGTACGCCCTCAGGCCGGACTCGAATTTCTTTGCGTTAACTCTTAGGAACAGCTTATGCATTATCTTTTCTATGAAGCTGTAGTTCAAGTTCCCCCCGGCGGCCGCCGGATGACCCCCGCCGGAGAACTCCTTGGCCAGCTCGCTCAAGTCGACCCTTTCGGTCCCCCTCCTCATGTGTAGACTGCCGACGTCACTGACGAAGGCTATGACGTCGTAGGTCCTCTTCTTCCTTATTTCTTCGGCCATAAACGATACGTGGGCGACGTCCTTCAGTTTGATGGGGACCATTACGTAGCTTATCCCGTCGACCTCCCCTTCTACGGCCTTTTTCAAGTATTTTTGCAAGCTCTCCTCCATCTCCCTGAGGGCCTCTTCGTAGGCCTCCTCCCAGTCGGCGTCCCAGCCGACGCACTTCCACAGCTTGTCGATCAAGAACCTTCTCCACCTTCTGTTTCCAAGGGCTATGCTCATCTTCTCGCTCCTGGGATCTTTTCTAATCCATAGGTCTATATCGCAGCTCAGTTCGACTAACTCTTCACAACAGTCACAGAGCCTCGCGCCCCTTTCCTTTGCGTACCTCGCCGCAAGCCCCGCTCCGCACGTAGACCTGTCGTAAACCAGCTCGTCCGCCAGTTCCTTGATTTTCTCTAAGGCCCTCTGGCTCCACTTGTGGTGGTCCATCCAAACGAGCTTGAACGTCCTACCCCTCAGAAGGCCCTCCAGCTCCTCCAGCTCGTGGTCGTTGGGCCCTATGTCGACTACGTAGAGCAAGTCCGGCTTTTGTCTTATAGCCTTCTTCAAGTTTTTTAATACCTTCCTCCTCGAGGTGCTTATCGAGACGAAGTCGTCTGAGCTGTGAAGCCTAAAGAGGGCCACCGCGCCCATAATGCCGTCGAAGTCGTTGTGGTGGACCACAACGACTTTCTTCCTCTTCGCCGGCCTCTTGGGCCTGCAGAGCTTACAAATCACCGACGTCACAGCCCTTCACGCCCCGGTGAGCCCCGTGAAGGTAAATTTTGTCCCTAAGAGGCTCCCGGTAGTTACGGGCGAGTGGTTAAAGAGGCTTCTCCCCGGAGGTAGGGTGGACGAGTGGGGAGCGGTCTTAGATGTTCAAAGCTCCGAGGGAGCGATAATAATAAATGGGCTGAGGGTTCCGACCGACGAGTTGGAGTACGTAATCAAACGCATGGGCAACACCCTCCACGCCGTGACCCCGGAGGGACTCTTGCCCTTAGTCGTGCGCTCGCGCCACTTCTACAAGCTGAGGGGTCTGGAGGAGCCCGGCCCTCCCACCCTTGAGATAGACGGAGTCCACATGCACAGGATAGCCGGCACCGACCCTTGGAAGGACGCCTTGTCCAAGGTGAGGAACGCGAGGGTGAGGAGCGGTCACAAGGTATTGGATACTTGCATGGGCTTGGGCTATACTGCAATAGCAAGCTTGAGAAGGGGAGCGACGGTAGTGACGGTGGAGAAGGACCCTAACGTGATTCAACTGGCAGAGTGGAACCCTTGGTCTTGGGAGCTCGTTAAGGCAGAGATATACAACGACGACGTATCTACATTCATAAAGAGGGTGGAGGACGAGACGTTCGACAGGATAATCCACGACCCGCCGGTTATCACAATGGCTGGGGAGCTGTATTCGAGGGAGTTTTACGAAGAGCTGTACAGGGTGCTGAAGCGCGGGGGAGTGCTCTTCCACTACACCGGCTCCCCAAAGAGGCGGAGCGGGGTGGACTTGGCCAGGGGAGTTATGGAGAGGTTGAGGGAAGCCGGTTTTGAGGAGGTTAGGAGGGCCCCGGACGCCTTGGGGGTGGTCGCGCGAAAAAGCCGATGAAGACATTCCATATCAATTCTTGAAGAGGGATTCTACATACACCTTGCTGCGCTCCTCGACCCTCTCGAAGAACTCCTTCACGAACGCCTCAGGCCTCTCCGACCAGCTCTCGTCGGGCAGCTTTGCCTCCGAGAATGAAAGGATGGAAGATTCTAGCAACTTGGTCTTCAACCCCCTGGGCTTTGACCCCATCGCTATCATTAACTCCTTAGTTTTCGCCACTATTTCGCCGAGTTCCTTTGGAAGGTCTATCTTCACGCCCATTTCGTCGCACGAAATCGATGAGATTCTTATACCCACCACGTTCTGGCTCTTCTTTCCCAGCTCCTTCATAGCGAACCTCTTTAGCGCCTCCTCGTCAAATTCCTTCAAAGCGTCTGTGAGTCTCCTTATCGAAAATATAACCTCAGCAACCGTCTTCGAGTGCTCGCAACTAATTATCACGTTCAAAATGGATTCCTTCAGCGCTTCTACCTCACGATAGAGCCCCTCTGCCTCTTGGCGAAGAGGCGAGTTCGGCGGCGTAGAAGTTGATATCAAACGCACCAAGGCCGCTAGCCCCGAAATTATGCTTAATAATTGCACCATGCGTACGAACGAGCTTTCCTTCCGGCGCGACTCCTCCTTAGGCCACAAGTTGGTCAAGACGCTCTCTAGGGAATCAACGTCGACTTCGCGCAAGTTATTGGCGATCTTCTCCGCCTCGGAGTGGTTGGTCGTTGGCGGCTTGATGAACGTCTTTATTAAAGGGTATTTCGACAAATGCTTCTTTCCTATTCTCATTTGTATGTTTTCCATCCTTGGGGGGCTGCTGGTCCTCGTGAAGACGTTGGCGGCGTCGTCGGAGGCGTTAGTGGCCGAGCTCAGCGTCGTCCACCCTCGGTTTAAGGCGGAAGGATAGATTTGAGTCTTGAGAACGCGTCTGTACACTAAGGTAGCTTAAAAAACAAAGACTAAGTGCGTTAAGTTAGGAGTTCCTCTGCCTCCGCTTCCTAGCCCCCAAGAGGGCGGCTGCCCCGAGGGCCGCTATCCCGGCGAACGGGATGGATAGCTTGGCGGCATACATGACTATCTCGGCGTCTAACTCGCCGCCGTTGCTCAAGGTTATGTTAATGACGGCGGAGGCAGTCTTGTTGGGCTCGAGGAGCAGCGTGAAGTTTTGGGAGCCCGTAGCCACGTTGCCGAGGTCGTCGCTGGCCGTCACGTTTATCGAACCTACTACCTCCAAGTTGCCTATCAGCGTTGGCGTGTGGTCTATGTCTATGGTGGTAGTAAACGGCACGTTAGGAGCTTCCTTAACTCCTTGAGTGGTGAAGGAGAACGGGCCTACCGTTAAAGCCACGGTGTAGGTGTAGGTTATCACCACACCGCCCGTCCCTGGCTTGAGGGTCAAGGCGATGTAGTTGTTTGCTAAGACTGGTAGAGCTACGAGGATCAGCGCCAATAGGCCTTTCCTCACCGCACCTCACCGCATCAGCGGAATAGACGGTTCGAGCCTTTAAAACTAGGGTGTCTGGGCTACTCCACTACCTTAACGTTTAGTATAGTTTCGAGGACTTTGCCGAACACATAGCTGCCTATAGCTGTAGCCAGCAGTAGGCTCACCGTCTCTAAGTACTCCCTCTTGAAGTCCTTCTCTTGTATTGTAGCGCTATAATAGATGAACAGCCCCATTATTAACATTGCCAATAGCAGCGACGTACCGAAGGCTATCGCGACGCTGCCTATTAAGAAGTACGGGAGAGCTAGTAGAATCACAGACAATAAGTAGCTTATCATAGTGACGGCCGCGCTGACCGGAGGCCTTACCGACGGGTCGTGCTTAGCTTGCACGTAGGCCGCGCTGCCCATCGAGAGCGAGGCCGAGAAGCCGACTATCAGGCCGGCCATTCCGGCCACTACTGGGTTGTCCGTAGCTCCCAAGAAGCCCGCGTGGACACCGGTTATCTCTACGACGGAGTCTGCGAGGCCTAGGGCCACGTACCCCACGTACTTGGCTCGTGCGTCCTCAACCATCTCCACTAACTTCTTCTCGTGTTTTAGCTCGTCTTCCAGTATCTTCTTTATCTCCTCCTTCTCTTTTGCAAATTCTTCCGACTCCAGTAAGTTCTTGTAGAACTCCGCAGACACCTCCTCGCCGCTTTCCATCTTCTTTAAGATGAAGAGAGGGCCGAACAGCCTTCTCATTACCTTCAGTAGGAATTTGTTAACCTTGACTTCGCACTCCCTCCCCAAAACGGACCTCCAGAACTCGTAGTGCCTCCTCTCGTCCTCCGCCAGTTCGCTCAATAACTTCCTAGTCCTTTCGTCCTTCTCCATTTTCGCGAGCTCTGAATATACTATCCACGCCGCCTTCTCCGCCTTACACCCAGCCTCCGCCACCGCTTCCTTGTTCACAAGCCTTCACCTTCGGTCAGTGAGGGGTGTAGGTAGAAATATAGAGTGAAGGCTCTCCGCTTATGTTTCGAAACCAAACCGACGTAGGGTAGAGCTGGACCACAAAACTTAAAAAATATGTCATGACGTGAGGAGGTACCAAGCTCACGTACACACTTATTATGGTTATTGTTGCGTTTCCGAGGGGCACTGGAAGTGATAGAGGCCGACGCTTCCCAAGGAATTTCCCCCTGGGGGGGGGGGGGGTGAGAACGTGAGCAGGGTTAATAGGCTGTCTACTGATAAAGTGACGGAAGAAATAATGAAGCACGAGGTTGAGATATTGAGAGAAAGTGAGAACGTGTGCTTGAGTCCCGCCCTCGTTAACGGAATAGTAGCTGCTTACCAAATAGCCATAACCAAAGCCCTAGGGGCCGGTGCCAACGCCCTCAGTCAGATGCTCCTCCAAGAGCTGGGAGAGCTCCTAAGCGAGTACGTGGAACAAGTGGTAGGGGGCGTAGACTTCACGAAGCCCGAAGAGGCGATCTCCAAAGTTTTCGCCGAGCTAAAGCTGGCAGACGAAGTGAAGGTTAAGAGGGAAGGAGATGAGTGGCACGTTGAAATTAAGGGATCCGTCTTCAAACCGACCTACGAGATATTGAGGGAGAGGGGCGTAAAGTTCTTCACCCTAAGCCCCGAGGCCCTCATCGTGGCGTCCATAATAAGGAAGTACCTCAGAATCAAGGGCAACGGGAACGAGAGAGTGAGCGTAAAGGCGGAGGTCCCAGAAGGGGACACCTTAGTATTTAAAGTCAAAGAAGTCAAAGCGCTCAGGTGAACTTTGAGGCTAGTTCACTTATGGACCAGGAGGGTCGCCAGCGACGAGCCCGTGGTAAGGGAGGGGCCAGAGGGCCACGTGGCGGTCAGCGCAGACTTCACCGCTTACTTGATAAGGCCGGACGGGAAGCTCCTCGCCAAGAAGTATTATAAGGGAACCCGTTTAGGGAAGCCTTGTGTGAGCTCCCACCTCACCCTCTTTCCCGCAGAGAACTCCCTATTCATGTTTGAAAACAAAAGAGGTAAGCCCTCTGGAGTAGTACGTTTGAATGGAAAAGGAGTGGACTGCGCCTTCAACGGGGACAGAGTAGCTGTCCTAACCGAGCGGAGGTTGACGATATTGGAGTGGAACGGCGACGAGGGGAAGATGAAAGCCGTTGAAGAGATCAAGGTAAGGCCCAGAGGGCTTAGCGTGGACTGGAAGGAGGAAATAGTCGTCGGGACGGAGGACGGCCTCCTCATAGGAAGGGAGAAGGTTAAGGTAGGCAGGGTCGAGCTAGTGGCCGTCGGACCCTTGATAGCCGCCGCGGTCCCAGGAGGGCTGGCCCTATTGGACGGCAAAGAGGTCGTGAGGTACATCGAAGGCTTGGAGGTGACGGGCATCGCTTGGCTGGGCGACTTGATCGCGGTGGGGGATAGGGGCAAGAAGAGGGTCGTGGTCTTGGACGTAAGCGGGAAGTTAATGGACGAGTTCCGCTTCCCCGGGGCCGTTAGGAGCATGGACTGGGTAACAGTGTTGGCAGTCGCCCAGAGGAGGAAGGTCATGGGGTACCTACTCCTCCCCGAGGAACTCGAAGGGGGCAAAGCCCCGAAACTGGGAGAGGCTGGTGGACCGGCCGGGATTTGAACCCGGGACCTCTCGGGTGCAAGCCGAGCGCTCTTCCAGGCTGAGCTACCGGCCCGTCGGCTGGGCTCCCTTCTACCTTATAAGTTTAATACCACGACGTTCCTCCCCTCCGGGAGGAGAATGGACCCTCTAACCCTCGCCCTCCACGTTTGTCTAACGTTAAACGCCACGGTTACTTCATTTCTAGCTAAAGGAGGTCTGTACGTCAACGCGTTCGCAAACTACTTCCACTACTACGCGTCAACATTAGAGTTCTGCGTCGCTGCCAATCATACTGCCAAACTTCTGAAAGAGATAAAGACTTTGGACGCCCTAGCCGCGGAAGTCCTCCAGAGGCCTCCGGAAGTTCAAAAAGTACTGAAACTTACCAAGCTCGTAAAGGAAATGAAAGTCTTAATCAGTCAGCTCAACTGTACCTTGAAGGAGCTCGAGAGAGCCTCTAGCGCCCTAGAGGACTTGCCCACTGTCAAGTGCGTCGGTGAGACTAGCAACCCGTACCTCGAGGTGTTCTGCGCGCTCTCGGACGCTGTTGAAAGAATTAGGACTAACGAACCGGGGCTCGTTCAGTACTTGAAGTCCAACGCGCTCGAGGCGAGCCAGAAGGTTTCCTATTATGAGAGCGCTTTAATTGGGTGCAGGATGCCCTCCTCCGGGTAGGCTTTTTGCTAACGCTCTTGGCCCTCGCGGCGCTCCCCTCTTTTGCCGACATAGCGTTCAAGATATTTAATATCAACAAAACTTACGTAATAAACGTAGTGGTCGATAACCCTTCGGAAATCAAGGTCTTAATTGTCGACGGCTGCGGGAGCTCGACGCTCGCTTCAAACGCGCTGATCCTCAACCTGTGTAAAGGCTCCAAGGCCCTCTTCGTATATGACGGGTGGAGGGGAGCGGTCAGCTGCTCGAGTAAGGGGTGCTGCGCGGCAGCGGTGAAGAGGATAGAAGAGGGCTTCTTGATCAAGGCCTTCGGACGCGGCGAGCTCTTGATTGACGGAGAGGGAGTGACCTTCCTCAAGGGCGGGGTAGAGGAGGAGTGTGTTAAGAAGAAAAACGAAGTAATTTACATACCTAAGTGTAAAAAGGTTGTGTGTGTAAAGAGCGCGCCCGTCGGTGAGCTCAAGTGCAAGACGAGGGGCGGGGAGGGATGGCTAACTAAGACTTGCGTGGCAAAGGAGGCTTGTTTGGAGTGGGGGTGCGCGAAGTGGACCAGCTACCCCGTCAGGCTAGCCTTTTGTGAAGTAACCGAAAGGAGGTTGTTCCTCCTTAACCCGACGCCCTCGTCCAGCTTCTTGTTGATAAAGTTGAACGGGGGAGCGCAAGTCCTCCTACCAGCTGAGATAAAGGAGAGGCCTTACGCCATAACGGTCTACGCGGGTGGGGAGCCTTGCGCCTCCTTCCTCTGGCGCTAACCCTACTAGCCCTAGCGGCTACCCTCGAGGGCTGCGCGACCGTGAAAACAGAGGTGGAGGGCGCTACCGTGAAGTTCCTCGTGGCCGCCCTCTGCGAGGGCGAGTACAGACTGAAGGTCGAGGTCTCCGGGGCCTCCGTGAGCGCCGCCTCGGGGTTCCGGGAAGTGGCCGGGGGCACGGCGGAGTGGGAGGGCCTCCTGCGCCCCGGCGAGGTGAAGGCACTTTACTTAACCTTGAGCCACGTAGGCCCCGAAACGGGCGTCGAGTACGAACTCTCCTACGAGGGGCGCGCAGCGGCCTCCGGCACAGTAGGCCTCGGGAGGTGCCTCTCGGCGACCGCGAGGGCCCAAGCCTTGGAGGAACAGATCAAGGGCGTCGAGAGCGGTTACGGAGAGCTTAGTCTGGCCGTCAGAAACGCTTGCGACGAGGAAGTGGAGGGGTCGGCGATAGTGAAGTTCCTTTACGCCAACCCCTCCCCTAAGGCCTACGTGGAGTACTGCTCAGAGGGGCGGACCGAGGTCTACCGGGTCCCCTCTTGTGCGGAGGCCGGCGAGGGGCCCTTGCTAGCTTGTAGGACTTGGGGGGTGGGGGAGTTCAAGGTAACGGAGCTGACGGAGAGCATCTACGTCGAAAAGGGGACCTCGAGGGCCGCGCGGCGCCTCGAGGAAGTGTTAGAAAGGGTCCCTAAGTGCTTGGAGTGGACTTGTTATAGGTGGATAAGCGTTCCGAGGACCTTTAGTTACTGTGCCGTAATGAAGAACTCAGGACTGAAGAGCGACGGACACGTCGTGGGGAAGGCCGTGGTCTTCAAGTTTAGGTTAGGGCCCCACGAGTCCAAGGTAGTTAAGACCTATTTCTCCAACGTCACGCCGGCCTTTTACCTAGGCTTCTTGGAGGACAGAGCGAAAGTGCCTTTGGCGGTAGTTAAGGTAGGAGACGAGGAGCTGACCATACCGTGGTACGCCCCAAACGCCGCCTACCCGCTGACAGTAGCAGTTTACGCGCTGGCGCTGGTATTAATGGTGTTAGCGTTGGTAAGGCTCTTCTCCTAACCCTAGCGCTCTCTACCGTCGCCCTGAGCTGCGTACAAGTTACCCGTTCGTTCGTCCAGCTCTCGGACGAGTCGGAGCTGAAGCTCCGGGTATCCGTCACTTGCCCGGGCGACGTGGAAGTCAGGATAGAGGCGGACGTGGCGCCCTACTCCGCAACCGGCCCTCTGAAGGCCGAAGGGGGCTCTTACGTCCTCGCAACGGATAAGGAAGGGGAGCTCTGGGCGTCCTTGCGCTTCCCTGGCAATCACCCCCACATAACGATAAAGGTGTATTACGAGTCCCAGCTGGTCGACGAAACCGTCGTTAACCCCAAGGGCTGCGTAGCAGTAACCCTTCGTCCCTCCGAGGACGGCAAGGTAGTCGGCTTGGTAGTGGAGAACTTGTGCGAGAAGGAGGTAGAAGTCCCCATAAAGGTGGTCGGAGAGGGCGCAACAGAGTCGCTGAAGAGGTCTACGTGCGTCGAGAAGGTGGCCAAGCTGGGCTACGCGCGCGAGTGCGTCGAGTGGACTTGTGCTAAGTGGCTCTACGCCAGTACATGCGCGAAGAAGAGGGTCACGTGCGTTGACGGCGAGTGCGAGGAGCGGTGCGAACTCAAGCTTACCGTACCTACCGCCTGCGAGAAGTGGGCGTGTTCCAAAACGCAAATGGTTCCGACAGTAAAGTACGAGTGTACCAAGCATGATGTAGAGGCGGTTAGGAGCTCGTGGCCCCCTTCCGGCGAGGGGACCTTCGAGGGGATTCTGAAGCTAGGGCCCAAGGAGACGAAGGCGCTTAGGTTCGTCTTCAAAGGAGGCGCGAGGAAGGCTATCGTAGGGGAGTTCGAAGCGGAGCTCCCGGGGCCCCCTCCCCCGCCTTTCGAGGTGAATTACCTGCCTATGATAATAAGCTTGGTCGTTATAGTTTTCTCCTTGTCAGTGCTCCTCACTTCTTGATCCTCGTCGCCTCCTTCAAGAGCGCCTCCACTTGGGCGCCTACTGCTCCCTCGTCGTAAGGGGGGTAGGGCTTGCCCTCCTCCAAGTCCAAGGGCCCGGAGCAGAACATCCCCCAGCTCACCACCCCCCTCAGCTCAGCTGGGGGGAGCAGCGCAACTGCCCTCACCTCCCCCTCCTTCACTTCACTTATGTTGGTTACGACGGTGATAGCTACCTTCCCCAAACCGGTCCTAGTCACCTTCAACTTGTCCGCGTTGGGGTGGTCCTTCACCGTCAACACTCGCCCGGAGAAGACCAAGACCGCCCTGCCCGGGCTCACCTCCTCCCCGAGCTTGAGGAGGGTCGGTAGCGCTTGGAGGTAGCCCAAGGCCCAAGAGGCCCTCGCCCTCAGCTCGTCCTTCTCCTCGCTCCCCAAGCCCAAAACCTCCTTAAGCTCCGACGCCAGCTTGGAGAGACCGGGGGCGCTCTGGGAGGCCATTTCCGCCGGGAGGCCGCTCCAACGCAAGCGCTTGAGCTCGCTCCACGCCTCGCGCAAGAGCTCGTTGGCCCTCCCCTTGTCTATGGGCCTCCCCGGGTTCCTTACCACCCTCTCCACCTTCTCCAGCCCCCACCAAGCCAGCAAGTACCTAGGGTCGTCGTGCCCCGGCAACGTCGAGTCCCTCCCCGCGGCCCGGAACTTTTGTATTAGTTTGTGTCCCTCAACCCTTAGGTCCCGGAAGTTGATGTTCCCTTACGCGTTCCTTTCCGTAATACTCACTCAGACCCTAATATTAGAAGGAACGAACACGACCGTTACTCTTACTACGACTCCCTCCCTCTTGTACACCCTAACCGTCCTCTGTGAAAACGCTACTTTCGTAAAGAGCAACGTCGTCTTGGGCCCCTTTACCGCCGAGACGCTCTCGCTCCCGTGCGAGCCGCGTAAGGTCTCCCTAAAGGCCGTCCTAACTTACTTCCTTTACCATATGGACGACAAATTGAAGACGATAACGTTTACTACCGTGAACGTCGAAGAGGAGTTAGTGCCCAGGGGCACGGTAACACTAAACATAACGGGAGCGGAGCTGAGCTTAGACAACTTAGTAAAGGCTAGGTTTGAAGGGGAGCTCGTAGTGAGTTTCGGCTACGTCCCCCCTCCGCCGGTCGCGGCCGTCGGGGCGCTGGCGGTGAGAGCTGTAGCTAAGAGGCTTCCTTCTCGCGCACCTCGACGGTCTCGCTCTTCTCGACGGCCTTCCTAGGCAGCCTCGCCAGAGCCCTCACCAAGTCCTCCACGAAGAGGGCCCCGACGTACCTCCCCTCTTCGTCCACCACAGGGATCACTGGCTCTCTGAACACTAAGAACTTGTCCAAGGCAACGGTTACGCTGTCTTCTGGACTGAGGGAGGGAACCCCCCTCATCATTATGGTTTTTACCTTAGCCATTGGAACGCTCATGTGTTCGCCCTCCCTATGTATGAACCACCTGTTGGTCTTCACGAACTCCTTATAGGTTATTATTCCCTTGACCTTGTTCTCCTCGTCCTTTGCGACCACTACCAAGCCCGGCAAGAACTTGTTTATCAATTTGTGCCAAGCCTTGTTCACCTTTTCGTTCCAGTCTATCGCGTACTCCTCGCCGGTCCTCATTACGTCCTTTACCTTAAGCTCGGGCTCGCCGGGCAAGTGGTGCTTTAGCAAGCGCAGCAAGTCGAAGTAGTCCACAACCCCGAGCAGCTTGCCCTCCTCGTCCACCACCGGAGCCCCTCTGACCCTCTTGTCCTCCAACTCCCTCACGACGCGCAACAAGTCGTCGTCCGGCTTAAACATGGGGAACTCGTGCATGAAGTCGAGGACGCTGAAGCGGGAACGGTGGGAAGTAGGGACCATCAGCTCGAACTGAGTTAGGAAGCCGTCGGTCCTCTTGGTGTAGGGGTCCCTTAACACCGGAATGACTTCCTCGTCTGTCTTCCTCACCAAGGGTTTCAAGTTTACCAAGAGCTCATGCTTGTTATAAACGACCACCGCCGGGGCCCTGGCCGCCTCTCGCACTTGCAAGGCCTTGCCCAGAGTGAGTTCCTCGGGGACCTCCTCTGGCAAGAGGACCGCTTTCTTCTCTTCCTTAACTTTTACCTCTTTGACCCTCTCAGGCAATATATCCACCCCGTCCTTCCGGCCCACGGATGCGCATCATGGATTATAAGAAGAGCACGCGCTTGCTGGAAGAGCTGCTGGGCGTCACTGCCTCCGTGAGGCCGCCGAAGCTCTTCGTGTACAAGGACTGCGAGGGGCTGGAGGTCCCGCTGAGCGCGTTCCCCGTCGCCTTGGCCGTCTTCATGCCGGCCGAGAAGGCTTGGGCCGCACTGAGGGCGCTCTACGGAGAAGACCCGCGAAGGGCCTACGAGGAGTACTTGAGGAGGCCTTCCAAGGCTTGTTGGCTAAGCAGAGAGGTAGCTAAGGCGATCGCGTACCGCTTAGGCGGCAAAAGGCCAAAGGGCTTGGAACGGGAGGTTGAGAAGAGGTGGCCGAACGTGTGCGGGCCGGTAGACGCGTTCTCCGAAGCGCTCAAGCTGACTACAGCATTAAACGAGGTCGGCATTTCGGCATCGTTCTACAAGGGCGACAAGGAGGGAGAGGTGAGGACGCCTTACGCCGTCATCAAAGTGAAGAGGTCTGATCCCGTGGACGAAAGGTTCCTAAAGGAGTTGAGGGAACTAGTTCAGAAGGACGCGGAGCTGGGCAAGAGGGTCCTCTCCTTGATTGGTGCCAGGGGAAGTTGTGTGGAGCTGGCGGAAGCGGTGAAGCTTTCGGAAGAGCTGTTGGGCTACGGATTCTTGAGGACCAAACTGAGGGAAAAGGCGGAGGAGCTGGCCAAGGAGGCCTTGGCCAGGAGCAAGTTGCCATAAGGGCGATGAAGAAGGTTAAAAGCGGCGAGCGGTGAGCGGGGGCCAAGCCCCGAGCCCCGAACCTCTTTAGCTCGCCCTCGGAGTAGGGCCTAGGGTAAGGAATTATGGAGGACAAGGTTCTGGAGTGGATAGCGTACTTCTACCAGACCTACTTCAGAGAAATAACGTTCAGCGCCCTCCCCAGAGAGCTGAGGAGTATCCTGGGCGACGCCGCTTACGGAGTAATAACCAAGATCGTTATGGGGACGTCCAGCAAAGCGATACCGAAGATGGCCAAGAGCTTGGGTTTCCTAAAGGAAGGCGAAAAGGCCGACACTCTAGACATGATCAAGGAACTCAACGAGAAGTGCCACATTCAGCTCTACCAGGAGACCAGCAAGTACGGCACCATAGGGGACATAGGCCTCATCCCCATGGAGTATGACAAAGAAAAGGGAATTCTAAAATTCATATTGAACAAATGTCCGGTAGACGAGGTAGCCGCGGCCCCGTACGTCGGCATAGTCGCCGGCATCTCCGCCGGGCTAGGCCTCAAGGTTAGGCCCATCAGAGAGCCTTCTCAAAAGAAGTTCGTGAAGGAGGGGTTCGTCGTCTATCCCGTCTTAGATAAGGAAAACAACAAGTGTTACATAGTACTCGAGAAGGTAGGTTAGCCAGCTATTTTTAGTACCTCTTGAGACAGCGTTATCAGTTTCTCATCGAACTCCCTTATCCAGCCCAATATCACGCTTATCGCTATTAGCCATATAATACCCTCCACTATCACTATCGAAAAAAGCGCGTACTCGTTGTTCCTGAAGAACAAGACTAGGGCCAGTATAGGCATCGTCATGTATATGAGTAGGAGGGCGTTAAGTAACGAAAAAGAGATGCTTGAGTTGAGCACGAAGGAGGAAAGCGCGGAGACATTGGCGGCAGTCGTGTTGCTCAGCAAACGTGTTCCCGGAGGATTGTGTTAAGAGCATAACATTAAGAGGATCAGATGTGGCTGTTATAAAAAGGTTTTAGCATCATTTAAAAATTATATTTTCCTCGCTATCTGTAGCATCACTAGCGTAACAAAGTAGGTAATCGCAGCGTAGATTATTGAGGCCACTAGTATACCGACTCCGATATTTGTAGTGCCCGCCAGTATGAACGGTAGTGATGAAAATATGCCTAGTAGCACGTAATGTAAAGCTTGGTATTTCGCAAAGACGTCGTCTGTCAAGTACTGGTTCGCCTCCATATTGGCCTCGGCAGCGAAGGCGGCGGGCGCCAGAGCCATGAGAGCCAACAAGACGGGCACGACCTTCCTCATTCCCAGTCCCTCCGGCTCCCCTCCTACTCTCCATGCTTAAAAAGATTTCTCTATTTTGGTTACACAGAGGTCTTGACTTCCACGACTTGTTTGGCGCCCTCTTTCCTCATCATGTTTAGGAACTCCTTTAGCAAGTAGAAGTTGAATATTAGTTCTATTATTGTTATAGCTTCTACTGCTGCGAGCGTCACGCTGCCCTTAGCCGCTATGGTGGCCGGCGCTATGTAGGCCACGTACAGTATTAGCGCTAGGGTAACGGTGATCCATAAGAAGGCTGCCGGGGCGAGCACGGTGAGCTGGTAGCGCTTAGGAGCCTTTAAGTCCTTTATGACCCACGCGGCTACTGTCATCATAGCTATGGAAGCCAACATCTGGTTAACTCCGCTGAACGCCGGCCAGAGCACTAGGTAAGCGCCGCTCAGGGCCAAGCTGAACCCTAGGACCGCGGCCACCAGCGAGCTCACCCAAGCGTTCGAAAGGACCTTCTTCCCTACCTTCAGTTCCTCTACTAGCTCGCTCCAAGTGAACCTCGCGAGCCTCACGGTGGTGTCGAGGGTCGTCAGCGCGAAGGAGGTTATCCAGAGGCCGGCGAAGAGCGAGAGCGTCGTTACCGGTAGGTGAAGCGCGGTACCTACGGCCGCCCCGAAGCTCTTGGAGAATATCCCGGCCGGCCCTCCGAACGCCTTCATTATCGCCGGGTAGTTCTTGCCGAACTCCACGGGGTCGGCCAAGGCCTTTTGTATCACGTCCGGGGAGAGGCTCAGCTTAAGCCCGTACGCTTGCGGGTTGAGGAGCATCAAGGGCAACATGGCGGCGATGGAGGCCACTACCAGAGTGGAGAGCAAGCCCTCCGCGAACATAGAGCCGTAGCCCACCAGCAAGCCGCTGAGCTCGTTGTCCAACTGCTTGGAAGTGGTCCCGCTGGCCACCAAGCTGTGGAAGCCGCTGAGGGCGCCACAAGCTATGACTAGGGGCACCAACGGCCAGAACGGCGAGTTTACGCCGAGCACCGGGGCGTCGAAGCTGGTGTAGGCAGGTACCTTGAGCTCGCCGAACAACGCTATCAAGCCTACAACTCCCAACGCCAAGCCGAAGTAGAGTAACAAGGAGTTCATGAAGTCTCTAGGTTGCAGCAAAACCCACACGGGCAGGCTGGCCGCTATTATGGTGTACACCAACAGCACCGCTACCCAGTCGTTGTAGCTCAGCTTTATTGGGAAGTTCTCCGCTATTAGGATGCTAATGAGTATTAGGACTACTGCAACCGCTGCGGACTGGACGGGCTTAAGGGACTTCTGATACATTAAGTATCCCAACAAGACGGCCAGCGCTATTTGCGTCATAGAGGCCGTGGCAACCATGGGTATTTTGACGAACAAGTGTCCTATTACGGCGCCGAACGCCGCTATCACTAACAGCAGCGCGAAGTAAATGAATACCGAGAACGCTCTGCTCATGCTCTTACTTATCAGCCTCCCGGAGATCCACTGGATGCTCCTACCGTCGTAGCGCACGCTGGCCATGAGCGACAAGTAGTCGTGAACCGCGCCCACGAACACGTTGCCGAACCATATCCACAGTATCGGCATTAGCCAGCCCCATCCCATGGCCATTGCCGGGCCTACTATCGGGCCGGCGCCAGCTATGGAGGCGAAGTGGTGGCCCATTAGGACGTACTTGTTGGTCGGGACGTAGTCCACGTTATCTAAGAACTTTCTAGCCGGCACCTCCCTCTCGGGGCTCGCCTTCACCACCTTCCTCTCGAGGATTCTCCTACCGTAGAGCTGGTAGGTAACCGCGTATATAATCAAAGCTATTACGACCAGCAGGGTCGTCGTTATCATACTGGCCCACCTCTGTTGGGAAAGGCAGTCAAGGAATTTATTACCTCTACCATGAAAGGTAGAACGTTCGGTTAATAACTTCCTATAAAGCTCGGCGCCGCGCGAGGTCACTTCGGGACGCGGTGATAGCTTGAGGTTACTGAAGTTCATCGCAGAGACGATAAACGACCTACTCAAGCTCAAAGCTACCGAGTACATAGAGGCGGAGCTTGAAGAGCTGGAGCACATATTCGCCTTAATAGCCTTGGGCTTCCTGGTAGGGTACCCCGTAGTGCCACCTTCGCTGAGTCTGAAGTTAATGCCTTACATGGAGAAGGAGTTACTAATAATGATTGATAGGGCTGAGAGGCTTGATGACCAACTGGGTATAGTGGGATTCGACATTGAGTAGGGGTGATAAGCGTGGTAAAGAAGGTGTTCCACTTTATGGGCAAGGGGGGCGTCGGGAAGACTACCTCCGCGGCGACCCAAGCGTCACTCTTAAGCGAGAGGGGGAAGACCTTGATAGTTTCCTTAGACCCGGCCCACAACTTGGGCGACGTGTTGGGCGCGAAGGTGGGGGAAGAGCCCGAAGAGGTGGCCCCCAACCTGTACGCCGCGGAGCCGAACGTAGACAGAATAATTTCATCGTTCGTGAAGAGGGTCGTCGAGGAATTGCAAGACCACTACAAGTACCTAAAGGTATACAACCTAGATAATGTCTTGAGGGTGTTGGAGTACACCCCAGGCGTCGAGGAGCAAGCCCTATTAGAAGCGCTCGCTAAGTTCATGAACTTAGAGGTCTTCGACTACTTAGTAATAGACCACGCGCCCACGGGCCTCTCGGTCAGAGTGCTCTTATTGCCGGAAATAATGGAAGGGTGGTTAGAGAGGCTAATAGAGCTCCGGAAGCAGATAATCAAGAGGAGAAAGATCTTAGGTGACGACGAAGAAGATCAAGTACTAAACATACTGTTGGAGGAGTTGGAGAAGAATAAGAAATTGAAAGAGCTCTTGAAGGACCCAGAGAGAAGTTCGGTCATAGTGGTCCTAAACCCCGAGGAGATGCCATTCTTGGAGGCGAAGAGGATAAAGGACACCTTGGCCGATTTCGGAATACCCCTCTGCGGCGTGGTGGTCAACAAAATAGTGTCCGAGCGTCACGAGGACAGCATAGTGAGGTCTATTATGGAGGAACAGAAGAGGTGGCTATCAAGGATTAACGAGGAGTTCAAAGATTATAAAATAATAAGGGTACCGTACTTGGTACCCCCGCCCAAGGGGCTGGAGACCTTGAAGAAGGTAGGACGCGAGGTGTGGGGAGGCGCGCTTTGCTGTTCATGATGCTGCTCGTCTTCGCGTTGGCCGGAGCCACCACGTACCAGTTCTTCAGAGGACGGAAGCAGAACTTAATCTTAATGAGAGAATACGTGCGAGAGCTGGAGAGGGCTCTAAAGCCCGTCGACAAGAACTACGTCCTGTTGGGCTTGTATAGCGGCTTCAGGGCGGAGTTTTTGTTAAACTTGCCGGAGGTATACAAGGCTGAGGCCTCTATAGCCTTAATGCCGAGGGAGAGCCTACTCTACTACCCGATATCCCTACTTACGTTGAAACACGACAGGTTTTACTTAGTCCTCAGACTCAATAAGAAAGTCCGCGACGAGCTCCACGCGGTGGACCCCAAGGCCCTCAAGTACAACGCCCCCGAGTTGGAAAAGAAACTGAAACACCGGATATCCGTAAACGGGAAGTCGTATTTGGTCAACGACCCCCGAGCGGGGGAGGCGTTTTCGGAACTGCTGATGCCGGAGGTCCTCCACGTCTCGTTGGTTCCCGAAACCAACGTCCTCTACCTATTCGCCAAGCCGCGCCCGGGCCTCGTAGAGAGGATAGCCTCCAAGGCCCTCAAAACCGTTAAGGCCCTCTAAGGGAGGTCCGGGCTTAGGTGGTGGAGGGTCGTAGAGGTCTGCCACTCTGGCTGCAAGGGCGTCTGCGAGGAAGGCGAATGTGAAATAAAAGTGGGTGTTGGAGAAGAGGTAGACGCTAGGAAGATGGCGTCGCTCATAATAGAGATCTTGGCCTCAGAGGAAGTAAAAGTGGTGAACGAGCCCCGGGGGAGGCTGTTGAAGGCTCTGTTGGAAGTCGCTAGGTGGATGGGGATTAAGGTGTCAGAAGCCTGAGGCCGGGGTTCCCAGTGGGCCTCACGGCGTTTCGAGCGTTCTTTATTGCTGTCTAAGCCTTCCTTTGTCGTCGCTCACACAGCCTCCCGGGCGGCGCCTCCTAGCCAACGGGTACTTTTCGAAGGAATGTTTCAACAACCTTGTTGGTTAGGTTGAGTAGCGTAACATATATTCGGATTTTGACTCTCCGCGAAGACCTTTTTAGAAGTCGTGGACGTCGTTAGCCAGTCCTTTATACCCTATGACCCGTTTCTGGGAGGACTTCACTCCTCGCTCCCCGTGGCCTTGCTAAACGGGTTACCCTTCTTTAATATCTACATCTTAGTATTACAAATCACCAAACTTTTGTATTTACTCATTTCCTTTTTCATCTTTGCCCACATGGGAACACTCTATGTTCGAAAGCGCACCATTACTATTCACTCTCTCAGACCCCTTATATCCTTTTATGGGAACGCTGAAGATCATGGAGGGAAAGGCAGAGGAAATTTTTCTTGAATAAAGGGAAAAGCTTGGGGAATTGTAAGTTTGGGGTAGAACGCAATTCTTTTAAGGGAAAGACCTTGGAGCTTTATATGGAAGGTCTCGGTGGAGTCTCAAAAGAGGATAGAAAGCTTATCCCGTTTTGTCCTTGCGTTGATTATTTTGTGTCTTATAGTGGAGTCTCAATGGAGTCTCAAGAGAGGATAGAAAGAAGAAGGAAGAAACAAGCCCCCGCAGAGCCACGAACCTCAAGGGGTTGCCCGCTTGTTGGGAGAGCCTCTGAAGAGCGGAGAGGCCTGCCGGATGATCTTAGAGTGCAGCGGACTCGAAAGGCGGATGACCTCAAGATTTCCTTACGACGAGCGTACGCCCCTGCGAGCTTCAGTTTTCGGGCGAGTTAGATAGAGAATAAGGAGTGCCTCAACTCCCCGGTCTTAAGGAATTGTGTACTTTTAGGGGGGTGGTGGGGCCGCGGGGATTTGAACCCCGGACTACCGCCGTGTCAGGGCGGCGTCCTTCCGGGCTAGACGACGGCCCCGAAGACCGGGTCGATGTGCCGCCGCGGGGATTCGAACCCCGGACGACCCGGTCTTCAGCCGGGCGCTCTCCCGCTGAGCTACGGCGGCTCCTCCGTGGGGAGGACCCATCGTCCGTTAATAAGTTTTTTGCCCGGAACTAAAAATTCCTTAACTAACCGCCCCTCCTAGGGGAACCTTGATCTACTGGAGCGTCCCCTTCCCGGAGCTGAACTTCTCGGTCCCTTACGTCCCCACTCCGATGCACGTAGCTCGGAAGATGCTCGAACTCGCGGGGGTGGGCCCGGACGACGTGGTTTACGACCTGGGAAGCGGGGACGGCAGGATACCGATCTTAGCGGTGGAAGAGTTCGGAGCCAAGAAGGCTGTAGGCGTTGAAATAAGGAACGACTTGGTCCAGATAGCTAGGGAGGAGGTCTCCAAGAGGGGGCTCGAGGGGAGGGTAGAAATAGTTCGCGGCGACGTCTTAGAAGTGCCGGTCCACGAGGCCACCGTAGTAACCATGTTCTTGCTCCCGGACTTGATGGAAATGCTCCGAAGGAAGTTAGAGAGGGAGCTCAAGCCCGGGGCGAGGGTAGTGAGCCACGAGTACCCCATGGCCAAGTGGAGGCCCAAGAAGGTCGTCAGAATCGAGGACGAACACATGTTCCACACCCTCATACTTTACGTCGCCGGCGAGAGCTTCTGAGCTCCCTAACTGCCTCCTTAAGGCACTTGGGGTTGAGGCTAATCGCCGGGACCGACGAGGCGTAGTCGCAGTACTCCGGACAAAAGGTCTTATGCACTAAGGGTTCTTCGACCCTCAAGATAAAGGCCAACCCCAGGGCGGCCGCCCAGCCGGAGAGCAGCAAGCCACACGGAGAGTTCGCTATCAACGCGACCGAGAGCGGAATTAGGCTCATCGAGAACTGGTTGGGGTGTCTCATACATGAGAATATGCCGTCCTTGACCAAGACGTCTGGAGGGGTGAGGAAGGGCCTCTCGCCGCTGTGTCCTCTGGCCCTCAGCGCCCTGCCCGCGGCCGCAGAGACGAGCAACGAGGTCAGCAGCAAGGGAATTCCAATAACCTCGCCCCCGACCAGCTTGAGGGTGCAGTAGACGTCCAAGAGCTTCCCGAACAAGGGGAAGGCGAAGAAGAGTAGGGCCCAGAAGGCCCCCTTCCACGCGAACTCCTTCCTCCCCTTATCTTCCCCCAAAGCGCCAGCACCTCTGGGGCCGCGCTTGCTAGAGAAGATAATTGATATCACAGTTAAGAGAGTGGAAGAGGAGCGCAAGCGGTTGGCTCTGCCCAAGAGGTTCAAGCCCGTGAGGGACTTCCGAGGGAGCTTGGAGAGGGGCGCTTTTGCTGTCATAGCGGAGTTCAAGCCCTCCTCCCCCAGCGGGGTCAAGGCGAGGTGGGGGCTGTTGGAATATTTGGAGAGGGTCAAGGCGGCTGACGCCCTCTCAGTGCTCACCGAGCCCCGCTTCTTCAAGGGCTCCTACTACAACTTGGCGAGGGCCGCGACGTTAACGGACAAGCCCATATTGTTTAAAGACTTCGTGGTCGACCCCTTCCAGATCGAGGCCGCCTACGCCTTCGGAGCGGACGCGGTGTTGTTGATGATTGACGTCTTAGGAGAGGACGACCTAAAGTACATGGCTCTCAAAGCGAAGTCGCTGGGCCTCCAGACGTTGGTAGAGGTCAGCAAGCCCGAGGACGCGAGCGTTTCCGAAGAGGCGTGGGTTGATGTGTTGGGCGTGAACTCGAGAGACTTTAAGACGTTAAAAACCGACATAAAGAGGATATTTAAAGCTACAAGGTACATAGCAGAGAGGGCCTTCCCCCTAGCCGAGTCCGGGGTTAAGGGGTCGAGGGACGCTTACGAGTTGGCCCTCAGGGGCTACCGGGGAGCGTTGGTGGGGACGAGCTTGATGGAGAGTCCCGACCCGCTGGGCTCCTTGCTGTCTATAAAGAGGGCCGGCAGCGCGGGGCTGGGCAGGATTTAGGGGCCCTCCCGAAGGGCGGGCCCAGAGGTAAACGTTCGTTGCCGTTCGACCCGCTCCCCCCAGACACTGTCATGAAGACGGTAAACCTAAAGAAGTACTACCAAGTCGGAGGCCTCTTCGCCCCGAAGAGGGTCGTGAAGGCCGTGGACGGGGTCGACCTAAGCCTGAAGGACGAAGTCTACTGCATCGTAGGCGAGAGCGGGTGCGGGAAGAGCACCTTCGCCAGAGTTGTGGTCGGGCTGGAGGAGCCCACGGAAGGTGACGTCTTAATTAGAGTAAGGGACGAGACGGCGTCTATCTTAAAGATGATGGGAGAAAAGGTAAAGGGAAACACGGTTTCATACAAGCACTTGAGCCCCAAGGGGAAGAGGGTAGTAAAGAGAGAGATCCAGATGGTGTGGCAAGACCCCTACTCCAGCGTGGACCCCCGGATGAAAGTGTGGGAAGCCGTCGCCGAGCCCCTAATAATTCACAAGCTGGTAAAGGACAAGAAGGAAGCGAGGGAGAGGGCGATAGAGATCTTGAAAAAGGTAAAGCTCCCGGAGGACGTAGCGGACCGCTACCCTCACCAGCTCTCGGGGGGCCAGAGGCAGAGGGTCGTGATAGCGAGGGCTCTGAGCGTCAACCCAAAGGTAATAGTGGCCGACGAGCCGGTCTCGATGCTAGACGTATCCATAAGGGCCGAAATAATAAACTTGATGAGGCAACTCCACGAGAGCGAGGGGACTAGCATGATAGTTATAACGCACGACTTGTCGACCACTCCTCACTTGTGCGACCGCATAGGAATAATGTACTTGGGGAGGGTGGTAGAGGAGGGACCCACGCGCGAGGTTATAGAGGACCCCCTACACCCGTACACCAAGGCATTGCTGGCAGCAGTGCTCGAGCCCGACCCGGAGAACAGGGAGAGGGAGCTGGTCGTTCCAATAAAGGGAGAGGTCAGCAGGCCCCCGGAGAGGGGCTGTAGGTTCTGGCCCCGTTGCGTCGCCTTAGATATGCACAAGGAGTTGGAGGGGCTGTGCAAGTACGAGGAGCCGGGATACTTCGTAAAGGGCGAGAGGAAGGTCGCTTGCTGGCTCCACAAGGGCTGAGCTATCCTACCTCGAAGACTCCTAAGGTGAAGCCTATTGTCTTGTGTAGCTGGGGCAAGAACCACCTCCACCCCCTCCTCCCCCTGGGGGCCCCTACTTCCACTTCCACGGGCTCGGCGACCTCCTCGAAGAGTTCGGAGTGGGCCTCGTTCTCTTCGTACGTTATCGTACAAGTCGTGTAGATGAGCCTCGTCCCCCTCTTGGCCAAGGAGAGCATCCCCTTGATTAGTTCTCTCTGATACTCACTCATCTTGTTCTTGTTAATGAAAGGTAGTAATATCCTAGTCTCGGGGGAGCCTAGGCGACCTATCCCGCTGCAGTCCGGGTCTAGGACCACCGTGTCGAAGGCCTTACGGAAGGCCGGAAGTCGGGCATCAGAAACTACCTTCTCGACGTCGAAGGCAAACCTCCTCGGGTCGAGGTCGTTTGATATTACGATGAACCCTCTGTCCGATAAGTGTAGGGACTTCCCTCCCGGGGCTGCGGTCAAGTCGAGCGCCCTAACGCCCTTGGCCAAGTGAGCAACACTCATAGAGGCCAACTCCATTATTACGACCTTCTTCGGGTGTAGCCCGCTCTTTAGGACTAGCCTCTTAGGCCCCCTTAGGTAAAGGGAGTCGTCGAAGGGGCCCTCCTCGACCTCGTAGAGGCGCTTGAGCTCCGGAACCGCCCCGGGGTCCCTTATCCTAACCCAGAAGCCCTCCGGATGGTCCAACGCGTCTACGAACTCCTTTGGATCCGTAAACTTTTTCAACTCTTCCCAAGCCCACTTCGCCACGCTCCTGTAAACCCTTTCCCTCTCCTCCCCGCCGAGCCCCGCTAGGTAGTCCTCCGGCCCCGCCTTGAGGAGCTCCTCGTACAAGTCCCTCGGAAACCTCTTGAAAGCCCACCAGAGCTTCCCCGGCTTTACCTTCCGGAACAGCGCTTGGTAAGCGATAACGACCTTAAACCAGTAGTCGAAGGAAGCCTTGGGCCTCTCGTAGCTGAGCCCGAGGGCCCTCGAGAGGAGCATCCACCTCCTGGCGACGTCAGATATCATGCCTACGAGAGCGGGCCTCACGGGGTCGGGCAGCTTGTACTTCTTGTAGGCCTTCTCCAAGTAACCCTTCAAGCTGTAGCCCTTGGAGGCCCTCGCGAGGGCCCTAGCAGCGATCACTTCCAACGGTACGGGCCGCTCGGACAACCTTCGGGCGACCGTGTACGGTCCCCAATAAGACATACTCTTATAAGTTGAGTACTCCCTCACTTGTTTAAAAAATTTAGCGTTACGTTAACTAAAGTTAAGAAGCAATCAAAATTCGTAACCGAGCATTCACGCCCCTTACTGTTTTATTTATTTTTCCGCATCTCTTTTTATATAACTGGTGGCAAGACGTGGGTTCCGAGACGTACTCTCTATACGTAGACGAGTCCGGGAGCTTGAGGATAAAGGGGGACGAGGCGGACTACTTGATCTTACCGGCGACCACCGTATCCAAAATAGGCTCTAGGTTGTACAAGATCGTGGGGGAGGCCGCCAACGTACAGCTGGCGGAAATAGGGAGGAGTATAGGCCACAGCTTGGCGGAGCTGATCAAGCGCCAGATGCACGGCGACCGAATAGAAGACATAATAGAATCTATAGACGACTACTTGAGCAAGAGCGGCTTCGGGAAGGCGGAGCTCGTCAAGCACGAAAACCACTTCGACGTAATAATAAACAATCCACCGTCGTTGAGGCATGCTGTAGAAGGGCTGAAGAAGTGTCGTTTCGAGGCTGGTTTGATAAAGGGAATACTGGAGGAGATCACGGGGAAGAAGTGGCACGTCCAAGTGGACGACTCGGTTAACCAGGAGAAGTGCTTAATCCACGTTAAGCCGATGGAGTAATTTGGTTCCCAAACTTTTTCGCCAAGCTCTCAGAAGCCTCGTAGAACAGCTTCATCTCCTCCTCGCTCCCAACGCTTACCCTAAACCAATCCTCTCCGAGAGGTACCTTCCTCACCATTATACCCATCTTCCTAAACTCGTCCACCACCCCTTTGAAAGCCCTCACCAAGACGAAGTTGGTATAGCTCTCGAAGACCTTCCAACCCAACGACTCCAACTTGTCCTTCATCCTCTTCTTCTCTTCGTTTACATAATTTATGTAGTCCCTCGAGTACGACGGGTCGCTGAGCGCCGCTAGGGCCGCCTCAACGGTCACGGAAGGTATGTCGTACGGCAAAACCATCTTCGACACTTCCGTAACGTTCTCCGGACTCGATATTAGGAAACCTATCCTGAAGCCGGCCAAAGCAAATGCCTTGCTTAGAGTTCTAGTCACGAATAAGTTGTCATACTCAGTGACGAATGGCGTCAAGCTGAAGGGGGCGAACTCGGCATAAGCCTCGTCAACCAGGACGGAGGGGAAGGCCCCGCTCAAGCGGTCCAGCTGTTCGGGACTCAACAGCAAGGAGCCGGTAGGGTTGTTGGGAGTGTCTATCACTGCGATGTCGGCTTTAGTCGATAGGAAGTCGTCCAAGTTAAGGACGAACTTATCGCCCTCGATCTGTAAGTTAGAATACAGCAAGGTCGCCCCCGCGGCCCCCAAGAGGGGAGGGTAGGCTTGGAAGCTCGGGTAGGGTAGCCTCGCCGAGCCCTTGAGGGCGCAGCACTCGAAGGTTAAGCGGAGGGCGCTGTCGGAGCCTAAGGTGGGGAGCACCCACTCAGGCCCCGGAACCCCGTAATACCTAGCGGCGACCTCCCTTAGTTTCCACAGCCTCTCCGGGTCCGGGTACAAGTTGCCGGCCTCCGCGGCCTTCAAGGCTGCCTCTATTACGCGCCGGGGAGGGGGGTTGGGGTTCTCGTTTAAGTGCAACCTCGCCCTAATGCTCTTAGGCTTCTGGGGCAAGTGGTAGGTCTTCATCTCCCGTAGCCATTCTCTCTTAAGACATTTCACCGTGTTTCCCACCCGAGGTGGGGTGGGGGTAAAATAAGGGGGCCTTGTAATGGTTCCGGGGAAGTAGTTGGTTTGTATAGGCGTGGTCGACACCACGTTCTCCAGGGTAGACATGGCGAAGTACGCAATTGAGGTGTTAAGGAAGAAGGTTCCGGCCTTGAAGGTGAAGAGGTACACCGTCCCCGGGATAAAGGACGTGGCCGTAGCCGCGAAGAGGCTTTTGGACGAGGGTTGCGACGGAGTAATAACGTTGGGGTGGGTGGGCCCCACCATGACGGACAAGTTCTCTTACCTAGCCTACAGCATCGCCCTCCAAATGCTCCAAATAAACTACGGAAAACACATAATAGATGTAACTGTGCACGAGGACGAGACCGACGACCCGCGGAAGCTGAAGGAAATAGCCGTACAGAGGGCAAAGGAACACGCGGAGAACTTAGCCCTCTTGATCCTTAAGGGGCCCCAAGCCCTCACCGGCCTCGCGGGAACCGGACAGAGGCAAGGCTGGCCCGACGTCGGACCTTTGTGAGGCCAAGAAAGCTATGACGACCGCCTCCAAGGCGGCGGCCACGGCCGTTTCCGTGGAGAGGACCGCCCCCGGGGCCACGTCGACCACGAAGTCCGCAAACTTGTATAAGCCCATGGGTACTCCTTTCCTAGACCCTAGGACTAGGTAGACCCTCCTAGCCTTCCTCAAGGCCCTTCCTAGATCTTCCATTACTTCTTCGAAGCTCTTGCCTTCTGGCTCGAATACCACAACTAAGTCCTTCTTCCCCCTCGAAGCTACTAAATGGTACATGTCAAACACCTTTATTTGCAACCTATTAGCCTTACCCTCGCTCTTCTCCCTCTGCCTCCTCCTGGACTCGGCCCCCTCCCTAACCCCTCTCAAGAACTCCGCCAGCTGGTCGCCGTCGGCCTCCTCAGTGAGGGCGGCGTAGTACGTCCCGACGCCGAAGCTCTGTAGCACCCTCCCGACTCTCTTGGACACCTCCTTGACGCCCTCCAAAGGGCCTAAGTAGGGCTCTTGGACGACTACCACCTTTCTAATGACTTCTGACACGTCTACCTTTCCTTTCTTTTTCTTTAACGCGTAATACTCGGGAGGGACTATAGAAACGAAGGCTCTATCTCCCACTATCTCTACCATAAGCACCGCCTCTGGGTCGGAAAGGTCTACTTCGGCGTCTACCTTGGACAGTACGACGGACCCCAGCTCCGCGTTCACTTGAACCGAAGTGAATGGGTGTTTTCCCCTCCTCACGGTCCTTACGGCAAACCTCTTACCTTTCAGTCTACTGGCCATCTCTTCCGCAACTCTCTTCAGCTCGTTCAGATCGGCCCTAACGCACCTTTCGGCCTTCATTACCCTAATGACTTCCGGTACTTTGGAAACTACTTGAAAGGCCTTCTCGAAGTCCTCACACTCCTCTATTAGAATGAGGCCCTTGAACCCCATAGGGGCCGGGACTACCTTCTTACACGGCACCCTGAGTACGTTAGCTACGTACTTTTCCATGCCAATATCGGTCTTCGCCAGTATGGCGCACGTCAAAGCGATACCCCTTGAGCCGCGCTGCGGAGGGACAACGAAAAATAGTGAACCCCCGAGGAGCGGCGTGGGGCCACACGATATTGTTGGAAAAGCTCCCGCTGATTATATTTATTTTAAGCATGGCCATAACTGTGTTCGCGCCTCAGTACTCCGTACCCCTTTGGTTGCTCCTCTTTGCCTTGGGCCTCAAGTATAACAAGCAGTTGACCTTGAAGGTGGCGAGCCGCCTAGCAGATGCGGCTCTGGTCTTGTTAATAGTCCTAATAATCACTGTGGCTATGTTTGGAGGTCTCATAGCGGAGATCAAGAAGCAGATGATAGAGGACGAGGTAAAGAGGTGGGTGATGAGTCAGCCCCAACTGGTCCAGAAGCTGGGAGAGAAAGTTAAGGATTTCATAAAGGAACAAGTGGAAGAGAGGATCAAGGCCGAGGGCCTCGACAAGCCGTGGTACGCTAACTTGCTCTATTACTTGTCTACCGTAGTAACGTTAGACATGAGGAGCCACGTGCTCCGCTCTAATACCGGCTCCCAGCTGGTTAAAGACATTATAATGGAAAGGCTCCCGAGGACCGTGCTCTTGTTTACGACCGCCACAGTGATCTCAGCCCTCATTGGAATACTGTTAGGGTTGGTGGCGGCCTACAAGAGGGGGAGCGTCGTGGACAAGCTGGTGACTGTGGCCGCTCTAATTTCAGCTAGCTTTCCCATGTGGTGGATCGGCATGATCATGATAGAAGTATTCTCGTACGCGTTGGGGGTTTTCCCCTCCGGAGGCATGACCAGCGTGCCCCCTCCCAGCGACCCGATCGCTTACGTGGCCGACGTGCTCTACCACATGTCACTCCCGCTGTTAACCATAGTGTTGGTAAGTGTGGGCGGGTGGGCTTACGTCACTAGGAGCATCTTGGTGGGGGCTACAAAGGAGGACTTCGTCTTGGCCGCCAAGGCCAGAGGGCTCGCGGAGAGGACGGTCCTCTTAAGGCACGTGTTGAGGCCTTCGATACCCCCAATCCTAACTATGATAGCCTTGAGCTTGGTCGCCTCTTTGAGCGGAGCCATAATCACCGAGATAGTGTTCAACTGGCCCGGCATGGGGCTGCTCTACTGGGAGGCGATAGAGACCCTCGACGTTCCCGTCATACTCGGCTTGACGTACATATTTACGTTAGTTTTCGTAATAGCTATGGTAATATTAGATGTGATGTACATAGTCTTAGATCCTAGGGTGAGGTGGTGAAGGGCTTTGAACGAGTTCTTGAAGGAGCTGTTGTCCCAGAGCTCCGGCCTCTTCGGTACGCTAACCTTTGTCGTGTTGTTGGCGCTGGCCCTCTACTCGTTAACGGCCTTCAGCGGCTACGAGAGGCTCTGGAGGAACACGACGTTTTGGTCCGTTTACCCCTCTGCGGTACCGCCGAGCTGGTTCGGCCAGATGTTCTACCCAGACAAGGTGGTCCCAACCTTCGAAACCGCGCCAACTCACGAAACGCTTAAGGTAATGTACGGCGGGAGGGTCTCTAACGTTACCGAGGAATACGAGCTGAGTTACCGCTACGGAGGCGTTCCCAATGACATAAAGCTCATACTCAAGGTAAGTTACGAGACCCCTCCGGCAGTAGTAGTTAAGGTGGTAAGGCCGGACGGAGAGGAGGTGAAGCTCCTACAAGCGAGCGCCCGCGACCTACCGTCCACCATTTCGTTCAACAACTATGACGAGATAAAGAACAACGTCTACCGTTGGGCCTCTAGGTCGGACGTGCCGGTCACCCAGCTCTTGTTCACGGATAGAGAAGGGAAGGTCCTAAAGGGTAACTACAAGATCATTGTCAACGTGATCGGTTTGGGGAGAGTCAACGTCACGAGCAAGCTGATACTGGACGGCAATGTTTACGGGCTTATGGGGACCGACGTCTTCGGGCGCGACGTTTTTACCTTCACTATGATAGGCCTTCCGTACGGCTTGTTAATAGGAGTGCTGACGAGCTTGATCGCGGCCCTCTGGGGGACCGTTTACGGTTTGGTGAGCGCTTACGTCGGCGGGAAGGTGGACAAGGTCATGCAAAGGCTCTTAGAGACTTGGTATTCAATACCGCCCTTGCCGCTCTTGATACTTCTGGCCATAATATACAAACCCAGCTTGATCGTAATAATATTATTGATCGCCGTATTCTCGTGGATGGGCGTTGCTAAGGTAGTTAGATCAATGGTCCTCAGCATTAAGAACGAAGGCTACGTCCTGGCCGCCAAGGCCGCCGGCGCGGGGCCCTTCTGGATAATGTTCAAACACGTCTTGCCCCAAGTAATGCCCTACACCGCCGCCCAAGTGGCCTTGGGCGTGCCAGGGGCGATCCTCACGGAGGTCTCGCTCGACTTCTTGGGCTTGGGCGACCCCAACGTGCCCACGTGGGGGTGGATGCTCCACGACGCCCAAGTTTACGGGGCCAGCGTGAGCGGCTACTGGTGGTGGATACTACCGCCCGGCTTGATGGTGGCTCTGGTGGCGCTGAGCTTCGCAATGATAGGTCACGCGATGGATGTGATACTAAATCCGAAGCTGAAGGAGGTGTAAACCGTGCTAAAGGTGGAGGACCTCAAGGTGTATTACTACACGCACAGGGGAGTGGTCAAAGCCGTGGACGGCGTCAGTTTCGAGTTGAAGAAGGGGGAGAGTTTGGGAATAGCTGGGGAGAGCGGCTGCGGGAAGAGCACCACGGGCATGGCGATAATGAGGCTCATCGAGAGGCCCGGGAAGGTGGTCGGGGGCAAGGTCCTCTTGGACGGCGTGGACTTGTTGAGCATGGACTACGAGAGCTTCAGAAAGGAGGTGAGGTGGAAGAGGATAAGTATGGTCTTCCAAGGGGCCATGAACAGTTTGACGCCGGTATATACGGTATATCAACACTTCAAGGAGACCTTGAAGGCCCACGGGATGTTTGAGAGCGACGACGTGGCCAGGTCTTTGACGGAAAGGTTGTTGAAAATGGTCTCCCTGCCCCCGGAGGTAGCGGACCGCTATCCCCACCAGCTCTCGGGAGGTCAGAAGCAGAGGGTGGCGATAGCGCTCTCGCTCCTCCTCGACCCGGACTACGTGATAGCCGACGAGCCCACCACAGCGCTAGACGTGGTCGTTCAAGCCCAAATAATAAACTTGATGAAGAAGTTACAAACGAAGAAGGGTCTCAGCATCATTCTGATAAGCCACGACTTGGGCGTCTTGAGCGCGTTGAGCGACAAACTCATGATAATGTATGCCGGGAAGGTAGTCGAGTACGGCAGGGCAGACAAAGTTCTGAAGAACCCCGCCCACCCCTACACCAAACTCTTGTTGGAGTCCACGCCCCGCCTCAGAGGAGGGGAGCTGAAGTGGATCCCCGGTAGCCCGCCGGACTTGGTGAACCCCCCTCCCGGCTGTCGCTTCCACCCGCGCTGTCCCTTGAGGTCGGAAGTCTGCGAGAGGGAGGAACCCAAGGCGGTTGAGGTAGAACACGAACACTGGGCAGCGTGCCACCACCTCGAGCCCTTTGGGGGCCCAAAGTAACAAGGGCGTATATTAAGTTCCGGAAGGTTGTAGCAAACGAGAGTTGAGACACATGATAGTTTTAGTAGAGGTTGAAGTTCCGGAGGGGGAAGCGGAGTTTTGGTTTTCCGATTTGGAAGTTCGGGGCTGTAAATTTCGTGTGGTGGGGCCGCGGGGATTTGAACCCCGGACTACCGCCTCTCCCAGCTCAGGGCTCGTAAGGGCGGCGTCCTTCCGGGCTAGACGACGGCCCCGAAGCCTCCGGGGGGCCTTCCGGATAGTGAATTAAAAGTTTTGCGGCTCAGCCGGTTGATCCCTCGTCATTAGTTTTTCGGCGACCTAAAGCACGTCTTCATCGCCGAGCGTTATTATGCGGTCCGCCACTTCCCTGGGCTCTTGTAAGTGAGTAGCCCATAAGACCGTTGCTCCTACGGACTTGGAGTACCTCGCCACGAGCTCGGCTATCTCCGACCGGCCCTCTTTGTCTACGCCGGCGAGGGGCTCGTCCAGAAGCCACGCCCTCTTACCGCTAAGGAGGACCAGCGCCAAGCTGAGCCTCTTCAGCTGACCCCCGGAGAGCTCCCCGACCCTTTTGTCGAGGAGCTTGTTCAACCCCAACGCCTCGAGGACCTCTTCGTCGTACTTGTTGATCATGCTCAACGCCTCCTCGACCCTCAAGTTAGGCACCGCGAGGCCGGACTGGGGCAAGTAGGCCAAGCCCCTCTTCTCCGGGGGGAGGCCTTTGGTCCCGTTTTGGACCACCTTGCCGTCCACCTCTATATACCCGGAGCAGTTGTTTCCGCCGGCTATACACCTCAACAAGCTGCTCTTCCCGACGCCGTTGGGCCCCACGAGGAGCGTTACCCCCTCCGCACGCAAGCTCAAGTCTTTGAACAACACGACCCTTCCGTACCTTATCGTAACGTCCCTTGCGACGATCAACTCTCCCACCTCTTGGAGAGCGACAGTAAAGCGAAGCCGAGAAAGGAGGCCAACGTTATTAGAGCTATCATCTTTTCTAAGTTTCCTGAACTCATATTGAGGTATATAGCTATTGGAAGCGTTTCCGTCTTAAATCTTATTGAGCCGGCCAAGGTTACTGTCGCTCCGAACTCTGCCAAAGACCTCGTAAAGACCAAGACCGAAGAAGATTTTAGTGTATTTGAAATAGAGGGCAATATAATTTTCTTAAATAAGCAAAAGTTGGTGCAACCTAACGTCCTCGCCATAAGCAAGACGTCTTCGTGTAAGCCCCTCATGGCGGACCTCAACGGCTTTAAGGCGAGCGGGAAGGTGACAGAGGCTTGTGCAATTATTATCCCTGGCACACTGAACACTATGGGGATTACGCTGTCCACCAGCTGACCTATGGGCGTACGGGAGAAGAAGATCAGTAGGAGAGCGCCCACTGCGACCGGAGGCAGGGCGTTGGGGGCGCTTAACAAGGCCTCTACCAAACCGCTCCCCGCGAAGCCGCGCGACAAGGAGTAGGCCGTAGGGAGCGCTAGGCTCAATACTAAAGCGGTGGAAACCAAAGAGGTTGCCAAGCTTAGCCAAACGGCGAACAAGACCTCCCTGTCCCCCATCTCCTCCAAGACCTTAGTTGGAGGCACCACCGCGAAGGGGGACAACATTATCAAAGTCCCCAAGAGGGCCAAAGCTATCGCCACCGCCTTCATCCTCTCACCTCGGCGGCGAGTAGCCGTACTCTCGGCACTTCTCGAGGGCTTCCTTAGATGTGATGAACTTTACAAACAACTTTGCCAAACCCAAGTTTTTAGTACTCTTAAGTACAGCAACTTCTATACACGGCTCGTAGGGGCCGGCGAGGTCGAGCGGCACGGCCTTAAGCTTGCCGGGGTACCAGCGAGCCGCTACGTCCCAGCCCAAGGCAGCCTCCGCCTTTCCTACGAGCAGTGCTGCAATCAGCTTGGAGAAGTTCTCAGTATAGCCAACTACCTTCTTTGAGATTTTCTCCCACAAGCCCTCCTTAGCTAAAGCGTACTTGAAGAACTTGCCCACCGCACAGCCTTCGGGGTCACACATCAGTATTCTGATGCCCCTCTTTATTAAATCATCAAGGCCCGATACGTTAACGTCTTTCGGAACCAAGATTGCTGGCCTCATACAAGCTACGTACGACACCGTCTCTGGGTACACCAAGCCGTACTCCACTGCCTTGTTCATGTAAGGCGGGGTGGCGCTCCCCAGGACGTCCCCCCTCTCGGACACGTAAGCTTGTTGCAACAACCTCCCCGAAGAGCCGTAGACCGCCTCCACCTCCACCCCGTACCTCTTCTCAAACAGCGGGATCAGCTCTTGCCAAACCCTCTTCCCCGCCGCCGGCAGAAAGACGAGCAAGGTCTTCTTTGAGCTATTGTTAATAACGTGAGTGGCCAGCGCTACGACGCTGAGGCCGAAGATAAAGAGGGCTACGGTCATCGTAAGCGCGCGTTTGTTCAAACCAATTCCCGTTTACCTCTCGCTCAGATCTCCCTTATTAACGACAGTTTCGTAAAGTGTCACCAGTTTACCGAACTCCTCCAGAGCCTCGTCCTTTAACACTACTAGATGTCCGTCCTCGAGGACCCCCACTGCGTGAGGCTTGGCCAAAGCCCCGTTAATCACGTCCCCTTCGAATTTCAAGTAAGACATAATGTCATTTATGTTACCCTTGAGCTTTATTGACAACGAGTCGGCTATTTTAATTAATTGCGAGGCGACGTCGTACAGCTTAACGCCCTCGTCGAAGAAGACCACGCGCTTGGCCCCGCTCGCCTTCAATAGCTTGTACGTCACCTCGTACTTCTTTACGTTCTTCATACCTCTCTTTATAAGGGAAGTAACGTTCTGCTTGGAAGTGTTTAACATCTTAGCTATCTCGGTAACGCCGTACCCCTTGCTCCTAAGCATCAACGCGAGGAGCTGTCGAGGGGTGGGCTCCAAGTTCCTCCCGGGTAAACGGTACTGGTGAACGCTTTAGGTATGTAAGCGACCAGGGCTTGTAGAGTCCCCTTCACGTGGACTACTAACGCGTCCCCTTTGTTGCCGAGGAAGTTAGTCACCGTTACCGTCTGCACGCCCGGCCCGACTTCGACCACGACGCTGGACCACCTCTTGTTCATCAATGTGACGGTTACCGTTTTGAAGGACTTGTTCTTTAACACTATCTCCTCCTTATCGGGGCCGGGAGGGTTGTAGGTAAAGGTTACGAGTTCTACCAAGGTCCTCCCTACCTTGAACAGACAGCCCGGCCTCCACTTGGCTAAGGCGTCCGCCAAGTAACCCTTAGCGACCAAGGGGCCCGCGTAGGGGTAGGGGATCGCCAGCCCCTTGGAGAACAGCCAAGAGGCCGCGGAACCTCGGGAGTTCCAAACTAAGACCAAGCGCCGGCCGAAGCGGTCTTCGCCCACGGTTATCGCTTGAGCTCCCCTCTCAAAGAACTCCTTCAAGGCCTCTCTGGCCTCTTCGTAACAAGGCATGCCCCTCTCCGGAGCGTTGACTCCGTAAAGCCTGAACTTCACGCCGTGATAAACGAAAGTGTCTCCATCAATTACGAACACGTGGAAGAGCGTGAAGAGGGTTAGCGGCTCCACGACTGCCCCCGAAAACTCACTTGAACCTCTTTATCCCGGCTATGCCGAACGTCTTCTTGAACCACTCGGCCTCCGGGACGCCCTCTATTACGACCACTTCTGTACCGTACCTCTTCGCGAGCTCCGTTATCTCCTCCAGCCTCGGGTGATCCTCGGATATCAATAAAGTTTTCAACATGCCCATGTTCAACGCCTCCAGGGTCTCGGCCTCGCCGTATACTGCGTAGCCCGTGTCCCTCGCCAAGTGTCGCTTGAACTCCTCCAAGGCCTTAGTTGCCTCGGCGTACTTCTGGCCCTTTATGTCATCCGCCGCCCTTTGGACGAGCTCGTGAAGCCCGTGTTCGTCCACATCCGCTACGTCGTAAAGGCCTATGGTGAGCTGTTTTATTCGGTAGTCCAGCCCCCCGGCCTCTAAGAAGTCTTGCTTCGAGAAGGCGGGACCACCTATGAGGACGCCCTTCAACCTCTTTTGTTCTAGATAAGGCAGCAGCAGCTGAGAGGCCCTCTCACCGGCGTGTTTGTAGAACGCCTCGGCCGCTTGTTCTATCAGTCGGTCGAACCTCCTCTGGGACTGGCCGCCTCGGTGGTGTTTACCGGGTATGAAGCCTGTGGCCTCTCCGAGGACCTCTATCCTGGAGCCCTTGAGTGCCCCCACGATCATCCTTCCCCTCTCCACCAGTATTAAGCCGTAAACTTCGGGTTCCTCGACCATATCCTTGAGGAACTCCGTGTGGAACTTCTTGTCCGTCCTGTAGAAGAAGACCGGAACCTTGTCCGGCGGCGAGAAGGTGAAGCACTCCAGCTTCTCCGTGTTCGGGTTTACGCCGCAGAATATCACTAGCCCGTTAGGAGGAACCTTGTCGAACATCTTTAACCTCTCCATTGCTGCCGTCAGAGCCGCCTTGACCGCTTCCCTGGTCTTCTTCAACTTGACGTTGTCAGCGACGCTGAGCTCTTTCCTCAAGAGCTCCATTACGTCCCCTACCGGCCTGCCGGGCGGTATGTACAAGCTCAAGAGGGTCGTCGCGGGGGCGCTCCACTGCTCCAATTCCTTCAAGAGCCGCTTGAGCTCGGCCCTACTGATCTCCACGCCCTTGGTCTGAGACACTTTCGCGCCCCGCCCTATCGGGGGTAAAAAACTGTATTTATACACGTCACCTCTTGCACAGCTCGACGAAGTTCTGAAAGACCAAGGAACCCTTTTCCGTGTGCTGGACTTCAGGGTGGAACTGGACTCCGTAATAGGGCCCGTTGTAATATTTGAGGGCTTGCACCCGGGTGTTCTCGCTGTGGGCTATTACTTTACTGTTCGGAGGCTCTCGGAGCACTTCTTCGTTGTGGCTCTCCCAAGCCCTAAAGGAGGGGGCCAGCCCCCTCAGTATGTCGTCCTCGTCGTCTACGAATATGGTGACGTCGCCGTACTCCGGCTTAGGGGAGGGCCCCACCTCGCCGCCGTTCAAGAGGGCCAAGACTTGGTGGCCCAAGCAGATGCCCAGCAGCGGCTTCTTCCAACGCAAGTAGGCTTCCAAGCCCTTAACTTTGTCGAAGTCCTTAGGCATGGTTAGGGGACCGCCTCCAAAGACCACGCAGTCGAACTCGCCCTCGTCGGGGGGAGGGAGGTTGTAGGGACGGAGCGCGGCCTCGTGACCTATCCTCTCGATACTCCTCTTTATCAAGTGGTTGTACTGGCCCCCGAAGGCCACCACGAGGACTTTAACCACTCCCTTCCCCGGAGGGCCAAAAAGGAGTGGATTAATGAACGAAATTTTGTGAAGTACGTCACTTGAGGCCGAGCCTCGCCTTCGCTTGCTTGCAGCCCCTTCCAGTGCACCGGGCGGCGATGTGGCCGACCTTCTGTCCCGGCGGGGCGTTCCTCGCGACGGTGGTCGGATAGCCGGGGCTCTGGTGGTTCCCGCCTCCGTGCGGGTGGTTGACCGCGTTCATCGCCACGCCCCTAACTACCGGCCACTTCTTGGCCTTGGCCTTCCACTTGTAATACGCGTTTCCGGCCTTCAGCAGTGGCTTCTCGTCCCTTCCCGCTCCCGCCGCTATGCCTATGGTAGCCCTAGCCTTGGCGTTTACTTGCTTCACCTTGCCGCTCGGGAGTTGTATTATCGCGCTGTTTCCGCTCTTGCCCACGAGGATCGCGTAGGCCCCTCCGCTCCTCGCGAGCTTCCCCCCGTCTCCAGGCCTTATCTCCACGTTGAATATCTGAGTTCCTTCGGGAATTGCATAAAGGGGCAAGATGTTTCCGTTCACAGGGGCCGCGTTGGGGCCTATCTGAACCTTCTGGCCGGTGTACATGCCCTCAGCGGCGGGGATCCAGAAGTCGGCTACGTTGGGAATTACTATATGAGCCAGGGGGACCCAGCGGCCCGGGTCGTGCTTAAGCTCCACTACGTACCCTTCGTATGTTTCGTCAAGCTTGAGCACCTCCGGAGAGGGGTAGCGGCCAGGGGCTACCCTTAGGTGACCCCTGTTCCTCCACTGCGGCGTCCCTCTGCCGTGCCTTTGTACCCTCAGCCTCTTGCCCATTCCTAGCTACCCCTCCGCGGGGCTGCGGGTGGATATAAAGGGATTCGCGAGGAGGACCGCGCGGTCGGAGCTTGGACGTGTGCTCTCAGATAGCCAAAGCTATGATGGAGGTACTCGAAGAACTGGAAAAGGACGTGAAGGACGAGAGGATAAAGCTCTTGAAGGCCTACTTGGACATGTTGAGCTCGTGTGTAAAGGGGGCCGATACGGCCATCTCGTTAGTTGAGATGCTCGGAAAGGGGCGCTTAGAGGTCAACTGAAACGGCTCGGTCCGGGATTCGGTCCTCACCCAGTTCGGGCAAGGATGCGAGTCCTCATCGCCTACCAATACCTCCTCGTCCTCACGTACGTCTTCTCGGCCTCTATGATAGCATCTATTAGATCCTTTAAGCCCGCCCTCACGTCGCTCAAGAGCCTTGCGGCAGTCCTAGAGCCTATCCCCCTCCCCGCTAGGGCAATCAAAGCATCTCTGCCGTAGGTCGAGAGCAGTAAGGCCCTATTCCTAGCTTCTTCGGCCAACTTCTTCAGCTTCTTGTCCGGCTCCTTCCCAGCCGCTATCATCTCCGCGACCTCCTCGAGCTCTTTCTCGTTAAATGTCGGAACCACGGTGGCCGAGCCGCAAGAGCACCTTATATCGACGTTCTTAACCTTTCCCCTCCACTTCCTCCCACACAACAAACAGACCATCGTCACTTCCCTGTTCTCCAACCTAAGCTTGACGGCCTCCTTGACGACCGCCTGGGGGGAGGAGGAGACGTCCTTGGAGTACCAAGCCCCTTCTAGCGCCCACTTGGACTGCTCGCTAAAGCCCCTCCTCACGACGAGCTCGCTCTTCTCGAGAATTTCCTTAGCTCCCTCTATATCTAACTTTTCCACCAATATCTCTTTCATAGCCTCCTTCCCTGGGGGCAAGTCTAAGTAAACCTTCCTTAGCGTCTTTTCTACCTTCTTGAGCTCGTCCAAACTGATACTCTTTCTGTTCAGAAGGCCCATCCTCACCAGCACCTTGCTGAGCCTCCAAGCGTACAGCTTGGACTGCTTCACCGCGTCCCTCACGAGGGCCTCTAGGTCTTGGTACTTGAGCGACTTAAATAGGCGTTCTGCCGTCGCCTCGTCAGCTTGCTTAGGCAAGAAGAGGATTACGTGGTACGGCGTCGTGTTGAAGGAAGCCGACCCGAACTCGTAGCGCGCCAGCTCGGAGAGGGCGTAAGCCAAGGCCAAGTTCGCCTTACTCCCTCCGTGTACGTTGTAAACTATTACGTTCCCCTCGACCTCCGCTACCACAACCTTGTCGTTAGCCACGGGTCCCTTGACGCTTCTCAAGAACTCCCTCAATCTCTCTTTACCTTCCTGATCCGTCGGGTAGTTATCTATGAGGAGGTCGAAAGCCCTCTTCAGGGCGCCTACCTCCCTCGCCACCTTCCTGTCCACCGGTATCAGCTCCCCCTCCCAGCTGGGGGGCGGGCCCTCGCCCTCGGACCTCTCGACGTAAACGTTCTCGTTTTCCATGCCGATGAACTTCCAGACCTTCCCGCCTAGGACGAAGGTGTCGCCCGGCTCCAAGTCCACCACGAACTCTTCGTCGAGGGTCCCCACGACCTCGTTAGTCCCGTATACGATTACCTTATACTGCTTGCTTTCAACTATCATTCCCGTGGTTCTGTAGTAGATTTCCCCCTTCTTCGTGGCGCGGCAGAAGCTCCCGTCGCACGAGACTAACTTGTTCTCTACGAGTAAGTTGAAGACTTCTTCGAAGTCTTGGTAGCTCAGCCCCCAGAACGGGTAGGCCCTCCTTACGAGGTCGAACAATCGCTCCTTGTGGCGCGGCCCTTCCACTAGCGTCCCGACTATCTGGTGGGCCAACACGTCCAAGGGATTTTCGTGGACCCTTATCTCTTCGAGGTTCCCCCTCTCGGCCCTCTTCGCTATTACCAATGCCTCGAAGGCCTCGTACGGCTTAAGCCCCGTAACCACGCTCCCCTTGGGGCTCTCGTAAGGCTTGTGCTCGGCCCTCCCGACCCTCTGCACGAGGTTAGTTACCCTGCGCGGCGAGGCGAACTGCACTACGTGCTTCACGGAACCTATGTCTATTCCGAGCTCCAGGGAGGAGGTGGCCACGATTACTTTGAGCTCGCCCTTACGGGCGCGGCGCTCCACTCCCTCCCTCTCCTTCTTTGAGAGGGAGCCGTGGTGGACCGCGACCTCCTCTCCGAACTCCTCCTTGAGGATCTTGCCCAACACTTCTGCCGTATCCCTTGTGTTTGTAAATACCAAAACTGTCCCGTCAATTTTCTTTATTATTTCTTTAACCTTAGAAACCATATTTTCAAACGAATCCTCTACGTATACCTTTATTTCGGGCTTCTTGACGGTCTCGTCCGCCACATCTATCACGAACCTCCCTCCGCCCAGGAACTTCTTGGCCAAGTTCACGTTCGATATTGTAGCGCTCACGCCTATCCTTTGTACCCGCGCCCTCTCGGAAAGCCTCTCGAGCGCGACCGTTAGCTCGGCCCCCCTCTTCTCCTCTATGAGTTCGTGTAGCTCGTCAACGATTACATACTCTACGTTATTTAGATGCTTGAGCATTTCCTTGTTAGCCAGAATTATGTTTAAGCTCTCTGGAGTAGTGACGAGGACCTCCGGAGGATGTTCTATTATCTTCTTCCTCCTACTATAAGGCGTGTCGCCGTGCCAGACGTCTACGTTCAGCCCGGCTTCTCTGAGCAGTTCCAAGGCCCTTATGCCTATATCTCTGTTCAAGGCCCTCAACGGCGTGATGTAGAGTGCTTTGAGACCCCCGAACGAACCCTTCTGAATTATGCGCGCGGCCACGGGCAAGAGGGCAGCTTCAGTCTTGCCGCTCCCAGTGGGGGCCGTTATCAAGGTGTGGTAACCTTGAAGGATTATGGGTATGGCCTTCTCTTGGATGGGAGTTGGAGAGCGGATCCCCTTCTTCCTTAAAGCTTCTCTGAGCTCCTTCGGTAGGAGGGAGAACGCATTCATTTCCTTTCGAGGGCTTAGGGATGGAATAAAAAGTTAAAGTTACTCTACCTTTATCTCCTTGCGCGCCTCCCAGAGACCGTGGAGGTTACAGTAGGAAATAGCGTAGAGTACCCCAGACTTCTTCAGTTTCAAGGTGAAGGTCACGTCAGGCTCCGCGTAGCCCGGCTCGAAGGCCACCCTTCCCAGCATTACCGGGTTGAACGGCCTGCCCTCCTCGTAGAAGTACAGCTCTATCCAGCGTATGCTGTGGGCCGCCTCGTTGGGGTGTGGCCCTACGGACACCCTCACTTGGAAGGGTTGGTCGGCCTTGACCTTCTCTGGGGCCTCTATCTTGGGCGTATGGGTCTCAGCCTTGGATATGGCCTCTCCCTCGGCCCTGTCGGGGGTGTATATGAGTTCGCCGAAGCTCTTCATGTTCTCGTCCGTGTCCTCCCTCTATTGGAGGAAAATTAAGTTGGGGCCTTTGAGGTCGTTACGTGCCTATTCTTATACGCTGTTTCTTGACGAGTTCCTTGAGGGTCTCTATAAGGGATAGTGCGGCCAACAAGCTGGTTTTGGGATTGTCCGGGCTGGGTACGTTTGTTACTTTGACGTAAAGCTCCCCAGCCTTTGACTTTACCCTTATCTCGTGGACGTTCTTATCTACTGAGGGGTCGGCGACCACCTTCACGGTGGCTTCCTTCCCCGCGGCGAGTGAGACTGTTGCGACTACGTTCACGTTGGTGGGGAACCTCTTTACAGCCTCGCTGGCCGGCCCCTCGAATAGGACCGTCTTCTCCTCGACGTTTACGCCCAACGCTTTAGGGTTTTTAGTAGTTATAACTTGAACCTCCTCTATCCCGGCGTTCTTTAACGCCTTTATCGCGTCTATTCCGGCAACCGCCCCGCTGGGAACGACTATTGAAGTACCATAGTTCTCCGCTATCCTCAACAGTCGGCCGTAAAGCTCCTTATCCATTAGGGCGCCTACGCTCAAGACGACCATGTCGGCCTTCCTCAGTACTTGAGGGGCGTACTGCCTAACCGCCTCCGGGGAGGCAGCCTCCACGACCAAGTCGCAACCCTCCAAGAATTCGTCGAAGCTGGTGGAAACTTCACAGTCGTCCTTACACACCTCGAAGCACCTCTCCGGGTGTCTATCGAAGAACTTGAGACTAACGCCCAGAACCCCGCGGTTCTTCGCCACGAGTCTTCCCACGTTCCCGCAACCTATCACGCACAGCCTCATCTGATCTCCGCACCCAAGTCGACGAGAGGGGGCGAGAGCGTCAAATACCCCATACTCACCACGTCCACACACTCGTTGACGTACTGAAGGACGTTTTCCCTGTTTATTCCCCCGCTTACCTCCACTATAATTGAGGGCTTCGCCTCCTTCAATTTACAAGCTATCCTTTTAGCCTCCTCCGGACCCACGTTGTCGAGCATTATCGCGTCGACATACGGCAAGACCTCAAACGCCTCCTCCTCGCTGGACACCTCGACCTCTATCTTGTGGGTGAAGGAGGCGTTCTCCTTGGCGGCCCTCACCGCCCCTAACAAGTCACCGTAGGCGTTGATGTGTGTGTCCTTGATTAGTATCATGTCGCTCAAGCTCAGCCGGTGCGTGTCGGCCCCCGCGGCCCTAGCGAAGAGTTTGGCCCAGAGCCTCATTCCGGGAACAGTCTTCCGGGTTACGGCTACCCTGACGTTCTTGAAGCCGGAGGAGTCCAAGAGCTCCCTTACCCTCCTCACCTCAGTCGATATCGAGAAGACGTGAATGAGGAAGTTCAATAACGTCCGCTCGAACATTAAGAGCTCTTTGGTGAGGCCCCTCACGCTGACTACGACGCCCTGAGTCCAGCCAGCGGGCGCAATGAATTCCGGCTCCAGGCCCAGCGCCCCCAGCGCTCCCTCTATCAAAGAGGGACAGACCACATACACTCGACTGCGGGCTTGTATATCCATAATCTTCTCTGAGTCTTCCTTCGACCAGAAGACTGCGTCAGTCGTGACGTCGCCTAAGGGGGAGTCCTCGTGAACCCACCTCTTGAGGTCCCTCGCCAGCCGTCGCGTGTATTGGATGCACAAAGCGCTCCTCCGCTCACCGCTCGGTAGCGTGAGGTTCAGAAATACGGCGTCTCGCAAGCCACAAGGAATTTATAGGAGTAAGTGGGCCCGTGGGCGAGAGCCGGGGAGGGGTTTGAAAAGGACGGCTCTGACGGGCTTAGCCTTGTTGGCTCTGCTAGCGATCTCCGCTCAGCTCCCCTCCCCCAGCCCTACGTTGATAAATATGACGCCGACCTCCTCGCAGTCCTACGAGGTTCAGAGGCTGTTAGGCTCTGGCAGGGGCGCTAAGTTCGGAGGCTCGGTCGTCCTCATAGAGCTTCCGAACGTCACCTACGACCGGCTGCCCTCGGACTTCGGCGTGAGGATAAACGCTACGTTAAAGAGGGTATATGGTGCCTACTCGACCTTGGACTATTTTACCCTGAAGAAAAAAATCTACAATACCCTAGATCAATCCATGACGAAGTACATAGTCGCTAATTTTAAATACGTTAAATACCTCAAGGACTTGACTGAACAGTTGGACGGAATAGGGATTTACGTCTACGAAGCCACCTCCGACGCTTGGACGGTGTACAAGGAACTGAAGAACGTCAACGTGACCTACGCCCAGTACCGCGAGTTTTGGAATAGCGTAGCGTCCGAGGTTAACGACTTCGAGAGGAGTTTTGTGGCCGAGGAAGAGAGGTGCGTGGCCCAGCTGCCCACGGCCCTCTATTCTGCAGAGAGGCTTTTAAACGAGTCGAAGGCAATAATATCGGCATTCAGTATAATTAGGAAGTACTATACGGAGGCTTATTATGACCTCCTCAAGGGCTTGCGCGAGCTTTGCGAAGGCAAAGGGAACGTCCGGGACTTGGCCGTTAGGTTAGGCGAGGGAGAGGGCCTCAAGGGGGCCGTGAGGAGGCTCCTCTCGCAAGCCTTCCTCTATACTGTAAGCGGCTGGAACGGGCCGTTGTGCAACGGCACGCAACCAAACACAAAATTAGTCAAAACTGTCTTGGGCTATTTCGTCTCCTTGGTCCCAAACAGCTTGTCGAGCTATTACTATTACTTCAACCTCACTGAGGGGGAGATGCGAAACGTCGCCTTGCTTGCTACCGCGTTGTCGCCCAACGCCACTGAAGGAGAAGTCTACAGCGCGGTTTCAGAGGTCTTGAGGGGCACTTTAGCCCTCGACCTCAAGACAGCCTCTTTAGTGCTAAAGGCGGTTGAGGGGGACGAAAGGGCTGTCGGCGAACTGGTCGTAGAGTTCTTGAGCATCGAGGATGAGTGTTTGAAGGAGGCGATAATTCGATCCATTACGACCGACGTCCCCTTTACCGTGTTGGCGACGGCGTGCGAGAAGGAGGGCGTGAGTGAGGTCCTAAGGGCGCGCGGTGCGGAGGGCGTGGAGGCAGAGGACGTAATCGCCGGTCGCGGAATGGGCGAAGATTTGGTGAGGTACGCCTCTATAGCATCTCTCGCAAAGAGGTTAGAAGAGCACTCTATCCCGTCCAACTTCACGGTCTCCCTCCTCTTCGGGAAGGCGAGGCCGGAGGAGGTCCTTAGGTGGTACTTGAAGGCCAAGGGAGTTCTCTACCCTAACTGCATCTACTCCGGCGTGGTTCACTCGAAGAGCTTCGTGGAGGCGGAGAAGAGGTCCGCATTGTGCGTCTTTAAGCGCATAGCCAGTGTGATGGAAAGGTACGGCTTCAGTAAGTCTGCCGTGGATTCCTTGATCTACAGCATAGTGGCTTTGGGGCCCGGCTTAAGCGAAGAACAGATCCGGAAGATAGTGCTTAGGACTATATTGAGCGAGGCGGCGGCGCTGAACGACCCGCGGCTCGAGCTCCTCAAAAGTTTAACTAACATAACGTCTGTGTTGAGGTTGATAGTATGGAGCGACACCCCCGAAGAAGCCTTGAGCAACGTCAGAAGCATTTTAGATAATATAACTCAAAGCTTCATGTTAAAGTACGTTGCCACGGAGCTCCTCGTAGGCAGGGACAAAAAACACTTGATATTTGTACTTAACAAAGACGTCCCCGAGCCTGTTACCTTAGCGGACTTCAAGTCATACGTGATAAGCCCATCGATAATCTCAAACGAAATAAAGACTGCTACGATGACCGACATCGACACGGTGAACAAGGTAGGTGCGCTATTGGTGCTGCTGGCCCTAGTCTTAAGCGTTAGGAGCTTAAGGGTAGCCCTCTTGCCAGTATTTATAATATACATAGTTTTGCAATACTATAAGATCGTAGTCGCGCTAGTGGGACAGCTCGGGGTCAAGCCGTCAAACATCGACATGGTAATTGCAACCGCAACCATACTAGGAATGGGTATAGACTATTCCCTCTACACGGTCGCGAACTACAGGAGGGACTTGATAAAGTCTATGAAGCCAGTCCTCATAGCTGCGACTATGGCCTCGCTGGGCTTCGTGGCGTTCGGAGCCGTCTCCGCCTTTACCCTTCCGGGGCTGTCCACGTTAGGCGTATTCGTTCCCTTAGCAATACTCTTCACCGCCGTAGTAGGGCCGTTGATAACCGTAGTTTTCAAAGACGTGTTGGGGATAGGCCCTGAGAGGGCGAAGCCTTCGGTCCCCATCTTGACCGCCCTATCCATAGATATGCCCAAAACCACGTTCTTAGTCTCTCTAATTCTCATACTATCCTCGATCTACGTCGTAGTCAGCGTGCAGCCCGGATATGACCTTTACTTGTTCTTGCCGCAACACAGCTCGGCGACGAGAGCCCTTGTAGTGTTGCAGAACTACTCGAGCCCCGGAGTCTTGGGCCCAACGGTAGTTATGTTGCACATGAGCGCCGACGACCTAAGCGAGGTAGCTAAGGAGGTCGAGTCCCTTTCGAGATATTTCCTCGAGAGCGGGAAGTTCGACTACGTATTCGCCTACACTCGCCCGTTGGGGCGCTTCGTCTCCGAAGACCCGGAGGTACTCGAGCTCGTAGGGGGCAACCAATACTTGAGGGACGGGTGGTGTATACTCTACTTGCTCCCCAGCTCGCCGCCCGACTCCGGCCAAGCGGTAAACGCCGTGAAGGAGTTGAGGTCCTTCTTGAGCTCGTGGATACGTGGCAAGAACTTCGACCGCGTGTTGGTCGGAGGACAGAGCGCTATGAACTACGACATAGCAGTCACGGTAAACGAGATCACGTTTAACTATGTAATACCTATAATGATAATAGTCACAATAGCGACGTTTGTGACAATCTTGAGGAGGACTGAGATGGTGGTAGCGGCTTCCATAAACTCCGTAGCCGCTTTACTAGTGGCCATGGGCGTTTCTGCGCTGCTGATAACAAAGATCTTAAACGTGACCTTGCTGTGGGTAGTAATACCGTTGGTAGTGACCGTGGTCCTCAGCGTCGGTAGCGACTACTCGGTGTTCTACTTCTTCGGTCTCAAAGAAGCTGTTGAAAGTTGCAAAATCCTTGAGGACGGGGACTGTGCGTCCAAGATGAACGCGCTTAACTATAACTCCTCGAGGATGTACAAGCTAATATTGGGCTTCGCGACCACGTTCAGCGTGGCGTACCTAGCGTTCTTAGTGTCGAACATATGGGCTCTTAAAGAAATAGCCATCGCATTGGGTCTTGTTCCAATAATACTGACATTATCCCTATTCACGTTAGTTCCTGCGTTCTTCTCGTTAATATGGAAGGAATAGGGCTCGAAATGTAGCCAATTGCATCACCTCTCAGCTTCCAGCGCGCCTCTCATCGCCCGAATGCGAGGAGGGATCACTTTAATATTATGACTTTAGAAGTCCGGTCCTCCCGGAGGAGTCTTAACGCCCTCGCGGCTAGCTCCAAGGCCCCTCTTGGGGTCTTATCTATTCCAACGCCCACCTTCACGTCGTAGAACGAGGAGATCAAGCGCGCGAGCTCTCCCGCCGCCGAGGGGTCCGAGAACATCACTATGTTGTCCCCTCCCAAGTACGTACCTATAGAACCGTAGCCTATCCCTATTTTGAGTATGTCGTCCAATAAGTCTACCGACTCCACGAAGCCTAAGTACTTGTCTCTAGTTCTGAAAAAGTTTATATCAATGTGTATAGCAGCTATGTTGCTCGTGACCTTGCACGTCTCGCGAGAGTTCAAAGCGGCCAAGGGAGTTCTCCCGCAACCGACAACGACCGAAATGGGTACTGGGCTTACTTTGGATACCTCTTCGAAGATGGGCGCGGGGTCCTCCACCCCGTTGAGCACGAAGAAGAGCACATCTTTTCTAGTTGGTATGTAGAATGCGCCCACGTCCTTCGCGGCTCTCGTCGCAACCATGTCGATTTCCGCCTGTTTGAGCTGAATCTTCCACTCGCGATCGTCCCCCAAGCTTTCGGTCCATTCCCTGTAGCCCTCCAACACCACGCTGGCGACTTTGTGCACGGACCCTTCCCTGGGGCTTTAGGTGGGGCCGCGGGGATTTGAACCCCGGACCACGGGGGCCCAAGCCCCGCATCCTACCAAGCTAGACGACGGCCCCTTCCGGCACCTCCCGCCCGAAGACTCCTATAAGCTTACTCTCGCTCGCCCTCGGAGCCTATTACGAGTGCTATGCTCATAAATAAGAACAATATTGTAGTCGTTATACCCACCTTGATTAGTGGCGGCATCTCCTTGCCGAAGGTCCACAACGCAACTATTATAATTATCATGGCAATTAACACGTCGCTCTCGCTCAAAGAGCGCTTCAGCTTCAAGCGGCGCCCCCAACCTTACTAACCCTAACTTATCCGCTTTCCTCCGGATGCCCGACGGTGTGCTGGACGACTAAGGAGAAGGCGGTCGTGAGCGAGCTCGGCAAGTGTTCGTGGGGCGCTTGCGTGTTCTGCGGGTGGGGGAAGAAGGTCGGGAAGGATACCCCAGAGTCGTTTATGGAGAAGGTAAACAAAGCCCTAGCTAGCAACCCAAAGAGGTTAAAGATATATACTTCGGGTAGCCTGTTCGACGACTCCCAATACCCGCCTTGGCTGAGGCTCTGGTTGGCAGAGAGGGTCGAGACCCCTTGCTTGGAGGAGCTGCAAGTCGAGAGCTTGCCGGACTTCATAACTTACGAGCGTCTACAACCCTTCCTAAGGCGAAGGTACGCGCTCGTGGTCTCTCTGGGCTTGGAGGTCGCCGACGACGAGGCGTTAAAGAAGTTGGGCAAGTACCCAGCTATGAGCGTATCCAAGTATATCTCCAAAGCGACGCTGCTCAAAGGCGTTGGCGCGAAGGTTAGGACCTACGTATTGGCAAACCCCCCTGTAGAAAACTGGAGGGAGTTATTGAAAAAGACCGTAGAGCTGGCGCTGAGGTACTCTGACGAAGTCGTGATTATAAACACCTACCCGCACAGCGACAGCCCCCTCTTCAAGATGTGGGTGGAAGGCAAGTGGAAGCCCCTGCCGCCGGAGGAGTTCTACGAAGCGGTTGAGGAATGGATCCACGACCCGCGAGTGCAAGTGGACAGCAGCAACTTCGCGTTCAAGCCTAAGTTCCCGAAGTGGATGAGGAAAAGGATAGTGGGGGCTACGAAGGAGGCCTTATTACACCCCTACTACGAGGTCTGGCAGCAGTTCTTGACGAACTTCTACAAGCCCCCTCAGAAGAAGAAGTTCCTCTTATTCGTTCCGTGTTCTTACAAGAAGCCTTACTACAAGAGCAAGACGTGGAAGAGCATAAGGAGGGTGTTGAGAGAGGTAGGTGTGCTAAGGAAAGTACACATGGTGGCGGTGAGCTCGCCTGGCGTGGTCCCGGAGGAGTTCGCGGACGAGTACCCCTTCAACGCCTACGACTGGCCCGAGTGGGAAGAGACAGAGGAGATAAAGGAACTCTACACCAAGGTGACTAAAGAGAGGGTGAAGAGGTACCTAGAGAAGCACAAGGACCACTACGAAAAGGTCTTAGTCTATTTGAAGCCAGACAGCGAAAGCTTCAAGGCGGTTATGGAAGCTTGTGCCGAACTCGGGATAAATTGCGTGCCTTGCTTAAAGCGATACGACGAGGAGGTTAAGTCTTTCAAGCCCCCGGTAGCCCACCCCAAAGCCTTGGAGGACTTGAGAGAGTGCTTGGAAAGCTTGAAGAAGTCGTCCGAAGGGCTTCCGAGATCTCCCACTACCACTCGAGCCCTCTAAAACTGGCCGAGGAGAGGGTGAACTTCCTCAGCCAGTACTACTCATTCAGAGAGGTCGAGGTGCCCGGCTTCATCGTAAAGGAGTGGGGCTGCAGGGTAAGGGCCTTTGGGAGGAGAGTCCCTTGTCTGCCCGCCGGCTTGGGCTCTTCAGAAAACTTCGTGGTGGCCGGCTACGTCGAGTTCGAGAACGCCGGGACCCTCGTGTTTGACGGCAAGACGCTCCCCCGCGTAAGAAGGGTCTTGACCTCGCCGGCCCTCGCGATCCCTACGGACTTCAAAGAGCTAGTGATAAAATCCATGAGGGAGGGCGACTTCGAAGCCTGCTCTTGGGGCGAGGCCGAGGGGGCGGTGGCGTACGTGAGGAGGGGTCGCCCCACGTGCGTAATAACCTTCTACGACGCCCTTTGGTACGGCTTCGCTCACTCCGCCACAGCCCTAGCTACCTTGAGCGTGCTCGACACCACTAACACCTTGATTCTGGTCCCCAGATACTCTCGGTGGGAAGACTTGCTAACCTTGTGCGATACGGCGGTCGTGATTGACGGGATAGGGGTCTCACCTAAAGGCTTGGGAAGCGAGGATCTGTACTTAACCGTAGGGGGGATCACTGAGAACTTCGGTTCCCCCTTCGACACGCCGGACAAGTTGGACCTAGAGGCCTTGCGTCGTCACTTCAAGCTCTTGAGCTCCCTCGCGAAGTAGGGGGAGGGAGGTCTTTGGACGAGGAGAGGATGAGGGTCGAGGCGGAAAGGGTTGCTGAGAAGTTGAAGGCTAAGGGTTATAACACCTCCGTGAGGAGGGCAGTTATAAAGAACTTGATGGGAGACACTGTAGTGAAGTATAACGTGGTAGCAACTAAGGAAGAAACTGTGGTAAGGTGGAGTGTCTCCGAAAACGCCTACGAAGTGAGCATAAGGGTCGTTGGAGAGGTGGACGAAGAAGCGGCGGAGAGCAAGGGTTATCACATCGAGAAGGACGGCGAGTACACGAGGCTCTTCAAGAGGTCTACCAAGCCCTTCAGTTTCTTTGACAACTTACCGTAAAACCCCCTCTTGACTGCATCGGGGAGCTCCCTTGCTGGAAGAAGTGAACCTAAGCGGCCTAAAGGACGCCGAGGTGTACGTGTCTAAGTACAAAGTTTTGAGGAGCGAAATTGACGACAGCAAGCTGAAGTGGCTCAGCGCGGGCACGGAGAGCTACGTGGCGGTTAGGGTTGTTAGGGACGGAAAGGTGGGGTTCTACTCGACGACGCTGGACGAGACCAAAGGCCTACGTAAGGTAATCGAGGAAGCTTATGAGAGGGCCGAGAAGGTTGCGAGGGTCTCTAAGAGGGTCGAGTGGTGGCCGGGCTTCCCCTCGTCGAGGTGTTCTCCCCTTCCCGGAACCTTTAGTAAAAGCTTAGCGTCTAAGGATTTAGACTTTGTTATTGATATGTCTAAAAGGATGCTCGATATAGCCGACGAAAGCTTGAACGTCATGGGGTCGGTGGGGCTTGAGGTGGGCGAGTGGGTCATAGCAAACACTGAGGGCGGAGAGTACGAGGAGAGGGAGACCCGCGTCGAGGCGTTCGTAGCCGCGTCCAAGAGGGTCAACGGCTATCTGACTAAGGCCGTCAGCGACGTTTACGTGTCCAGGAGCGCGCCTCCCGAGATAGAAAACTTCGCCGGGAAAGTCTTCGAGGAAGCAAAGACGTTGAAGTTGCGGCCGGAGAGGGTGACCGGCGAGTACCTAGTTTACTTCGACCCCCGAGCTGTGGCGGAGCTCTTGGACTTCCTCGCGGAGGCCTTTTACGCGCACAACGTGGTGCGCGGGAAGAGCCCCTTGAGCGGGAGGCTCGGGGAGCAAGCGTTTAACGAGGCATTCACGCTGAGCGACAACCCCACCTTGCCGGGCGGCCCGGAGAGCCACGGCTGCGACGAAGAGGCAGTCAAGTCCGAGCCCCAAGTCCTCGTGGACGGAGGGGTTGTGAAGGCGTTCCTGGGCGACTTGTACTGGGGAAGCAAGCTGGGCTTCGTCGGAAGAGGGTATAGACAGAGCCCCGTCCAGCCGCCTTCCCCGAGCTACACGAACTTGACCCTCCACGCGCGCGACGGGGCGGAGGGCGAAGTTGTAGTAGCGGGCCTCACCGGGCTACACACCGCGACCCCGGAAACCGGGGACATGAGCGTGGTGCTGTCTCCGGCGTGGAAGGACGGGGAGCACATAGAGGCCGTCATGAACGTTAACGTATATGACTTGTTCGGGAAGCTGCTGGAGGGCATAGACAAGAACGGCAGGTGGGTCGGCTCAGTCTTCGCTCCGGGGGTAGCGGTTAGGGTGAAGCTGACCTGAGGATCGCAATTCAATATGTTCCCAGAATACTACGTGGTCCCCCTTGATTCCGTAGCGGCCCTTGTGGCAGCTCCACTCCAACGCCCCGGGCGGCAACCTCCTAGCCGCCTTGGCGCTCTCGAACATACAATAGCTTAAGAGGCCCTCTACGGGCCCCTTCGCTACTAGGACGTTTCCGACGAAGTTCGCAGTTACGTCGAAAATCCCCTTCCTAGTAATATCCCTCACGCTACCCTTGGTCGTGGCCTCTATTATTATTTTATTATCCTTGGTCTTCAGCGTAACGCCGGCACCTACCGAATCCTTTATAGTTACGTCGGTTACGTGAGCCGTGAAGTTACACTTCAAGAGCTCCGGCAGCAAGGGGGCCACGCAAGGCGAGGAGTGAGCTATCAGCGGAGGCGGGCCCTCGACTACTATTACTTCGCCAGGCAAGCGGGGGAGTGAGCATTCCAAGTAGTCAAACCTCACCGCGCACTGTTTTTTGAAATGTTTGACCCTTTCCGTGCCGTCTCGAGTAACGATAGCGTAGAGGGGGACGTTCAGACCCAAGGCCTCTAACTTCTTTAAGCTCTTTAGTCTCCTTCCATTCACCCTCAAAAGTCCCCCTCTCCGAGGCTCGGGGGAAAAGTATTGGCGCGTTTGCCCGTCGTGATATCCTTGGACCCCCCTAAGGATAAGGGGTGGGACTGGGCGCTGGGCATTGCAGAAGAAATGAAGGACTTAGTCGTGGCGTTTAAGGTAGGCTGGCCCTTGTTGTTAGAAGGTAAGGAAAAGCTCGGCACGCTCAGAGAGATGGCCCCAGTCGTCCTCGACCTAAAGCTCGCGGACATAAGTTTCACTATGATAAATATAATAAGGAGGCTCGAGTTCGACGCAGTTATAGCACACGCCTTTGTAGGGAGGGAGAAAGCTCTTCGGGAGCTAAGGGAAGAGCTAAATAAGCAAGATAAAGAACTTTACTTAGTAGTGGCGATGAGCCACAAGGGCGCCGACGAGCTGCTGAACAGGATGTGGAGGGAGAACGTCCTAATAGCTTACGAACTCGCTGACGGAATCGTAGCCCCGGCGACGAGGCCCGAATTGTTAGTTAAGATCCGTAAGGTGTGGCCCCGAAAAGTCCTCAGCCCCGGAGTGGGGGTTCAAGGGGCAAGGCCTTGCAGCGCGGTTAAGCTCGGAGCGGACGCCGAGATAATAGGTCGCACGGTGACGCGCAACCCCTCACCCCGGGAGTACTTGTTGCGGCTATACTCCGGCTGTAAGGCGTGAAGATTTACTTTCACCCCCCTTATGGAGTTTCCCAAGTTTTTATTCTCGCAAGGAGAGCCGTGACATAGGGAGGAGAGTACAATGAGAGGGAAAGCGGTCCTCGCCCTGCTGACACTAGTAGTCCTAGCGTCTCCCGTCCTCGCCGATGTCAGCAGCATGGCCAAGCTACAGGAGGCGTTGGCCAAGGCCAGCCCTCAGACCAAGACTTGTGTGGGGTGCCACATGCAAGCGACTCCCGACATAGTCATGCAGTGGGCGGCTAGCGAGCACGCCGAGAACGTGCCCAAGAACGTGCTCAAGCTCTACGAAGCCATCGGCTCCCCCGGCGAGCAAATAGCCGAGAAGTTCCAGAACTACCCCTACAACGTGGGCTGCTACGAGTGTCACGGCATGTTCAAGGAGCAAGACAGAGTTGACGTGGTCAACCACTTCGGATTCAAGATAGTGAGCATCGTAACTGCTAAGGACTGTAGCCAGTGCCACCCCAAGGAGGCTAGGGAGATAAGCTGGACTTGGCACGGCTTCGGCGCTCTCAACACCAACCTCTCCCCGTGGTACTCCAAGATAGTCAAGTATGCCAAAGAGCATGGTCTCATAGGCAAGATGACTCCTCCGGTCTACACTGCCACTAGGGACAAGGACATGCTAACCTGGGAGTGGTGGAAGGAGTACGTCAAGTACCTCTACATGTACTTGAACGGCGAGAAGGTACCCGAGGAGTGGGCCAAGTTCATCGAGATGTTCGGCACCCCCTATGACTACGACTTCAAGAGGATAGTCAGTCCCCTCTACCCCGCCAGCGGCGGACTCAACACCACTGTGACCGAGAGAGTGGGCTTTGAGGCCGAGCTGAGCATTCAGTGCGCCGTCGGCAAGAGCAAGTACTTCCAGAAGGTTAGCAACGTAATGAACTACATAGGCTACAAGAACGCCTACGTGTACCACGCGTGCTACGAGTGCCACGGCAGCTTAGTAATACCCTACAAGAAGGAGAACGTGAACGTCAAGGGCTTCGCCGGTGTGGAGAGGATGAGGTACTGGGGCTGGCCCAGCAACGGCGCTGGCAGGATTGATCCCGACGGCAGCCTGGGCACTTGTACCGCTTGCCACCCGAGGCACGAGTTCAGCGTGGCCCAAGCTAGGGAGCCTTGGACTTGTGGCCAGTGCCACATAGGTTACGACCACCCGCACATAGAGATATACGAGGAGAGCAAGCACGGCAACATCTACGAGCTCCACAAGGAGAAGTTCAACATGGAGCGCGTGCCTTGGAGGGTCGGCGTGGACTTTGACGTGCCCACTTGTGCCACGTGCCACATGAGCACCATAGCCAGCCCCGACGGCAGCATGATATTGGTGAAGGGCACTCACGACCTCACCAAGAGGCTAGTGTGGGACCAGATGCACTTCTTCGCCCAGCCGAAGCCCAAGTGGCCTGACAACACCCAGAACAAGATAGTCAAGGGCGGCAACATACTGAACGGCGCAGGCTATGAGAACGTAGCTATGACCGGCTACAAGGTGGTGGACCTCGGCCCGGCCCCCGGCGAGCTGAAGTTCCCAAGGCTGATGACCATAGAGTACACCGGCGAGCTCAAGGAGCACAGAGAGGAGATGATGAAGGTCTGTGAGCTCTGCCACAGCAGCTCTTGGGCCGAGAACTTCTTCAGGACGGCCGACCAGAACCTCTGGGACTACAACGCCGTAGCGCAGTTCGCCTTCCAGCTGCTGAAGAAGGCGTGGGCGCAAGGCATACACGACCCCAAGAACAAGCTGGACGAGTTCATGGAGGTCATGTGGTACTACATCTGGCACCACCAGGGCAGGAGGTGGAGGAACGGCGCTTACATGATGGGTCCCGACTACGCACACTGGTACGGTATAGTTGACACCGTCATGGAGGCGCTCAACAAGATGATAAGCTACTACGAGAACGCGCTAGCGATAAAGAGCTTGCAGCAGCAGCTCAACCAAGTACAGCAAGCGCTAGCGAAGTGAGGCCCAATGCCCGCTTCACAAAATTAACCAAATGATTTTTTGTTTCTATATTAATAGTCCTTGCTATTACAGCCTCCAGATTCGTCCTTATGACTCCTTCCGGCCTTAGCCCTCCACGCGCCCTCCGCCAGCCTCTGGACTACCTCCTTGTGGGGCCTCTGAGGCCTCTTCCACGCCTTAGGGTTGTTATACATAAGAGAAGCTATTAGGTGGTCAGCAACTATGTCGGCAGAAGGACAGAGGTACATACATAATCTACACCCGTCGCAAGCCTCGGACCTCCATAGGACTGGTCTGAACTCCCCGTTTTCTTCGATTACCTTTATCGCCCCAGTGGGGCACCACGTCTCGCAGATCTTGCACCCCGCGCAAGAGTTTGAGGCGTGCACCACTCGGAGGGCCTCGAAGGCCTCTTCCAAGGGCTTCGGGCCCTTGCTGACCACTTCTATCCTATTTTCCATGAACTTGTACGTCCCCCTGGGTCCGCTAACTACGTTGCCCTCCTTCTTTACGCCCAAGAGCTTCGCCAGCTCTAGAGCCTTCTCGATGTTGTAACTAACGTTGACAACGACCTTGTTTTTGCGGACTTCGTGAGAGCTGTACTTGACCCTCGTTTGCCTCCTAGAGTACTCCTCCCTCCAGTCGACCCTCTCCCCCGCTTTCGAGGCCAAGGCTACCTTAGGGGCCTCGGGGGCCAACCACCTCCAGCCGCCCTTGAGCCACCACTCGCCGTAACCTAACTTCTCCGCCCACCTCCGGAGGACTTTCTCCCACTTCTCCCACAGTTCCGGATGAATTTCCTTGACCAGCTTGAACTCCCACGCAGTCGCTCCCGGGCACATGAAACAGCCGACTCTGTCAAAGCCCTTGAAGTATAGGGGGTTCAGAGGCACCCCCTTGTCTATCAAGTAGGCGAACTCCAAGAGTTGGGGCCACGGGAGGATGGGGTTTACTGTGGTTATGGTAGGGAAGTACTTCATCTTCATAATTGGAGTGGCCTTGGCCCTCTCTAAGCTCTCCCACCACCGGTTGCCCACAAAGTTGACGACGTTTCCAAACTTGATTAAGGTCCTTGCTATGGGTCCCAGCTTTAATACCTTACAACACCACCTAAAGTCCCTCGCCGGGGGTGAGAACAACTCGACTGCCCTCCAGAAGAGGTCCCCAGCAGACGCCACAATCAGCTCCATTCCAAAGTGTTTCGCTTCCTCTTCGGCCGTCTTAACGGTTTCCGGCAACTCTATGCCGGTGTCGTTGAACAGCAGCTTGGCCTCGACCCCCAATTCCTTCAATATTTGAGTAACTAGGGCCGAGTCCTTCCCTCCGGAGAGGGAGACTATCCTAACCCCTTCCGGCGCTTTAGATACCACTTGGCGGCTCCACTCCAAGAGCTCTTGGAGGTAGGCCTCGTTGGCCTTTATGACGTCCCTAAGCGTCTGGGGCCTCTCGCTCAAGGCGCCCTTACGGGGGTGTTTCCAAACCTTGTCCACCCGAAGCTTGCCGCGCTTGGGTATGGCGACGCCGACGACCCTTCCCTCCTCGTCCACCAGCGCGACTTGTTTGTGGCCCCTTCCGACCACTTCGCCGGGCTTCGGCCCTTCTACCACCACCTTGTCTATAAAACCCTTCTCGAGTGCCCTCAACGCTCCCAAGTAGCCTAACCTAACCCTCCACTTCTCGACGAAGGGGTCGTAGATTACCCTCGCCAGTATGTCGCCATCCACCACCACTTCGTACGCGTGGTCAAGGGCGGACGTCTTATTCAAGAAGACCATCCTGCCTTGCGTTAGGGCTTCGAAAGCGCCCTTGCCGACCTCCTCATCGAAGGCCTTCGAGAGGTGTTCCTTGTCCCCTTCCCACGCGGGGCGAAGGTCCTTGGGGTCGAAGAGCTTGAGCCTAACGCTCCCCTCGCAGTCCCGTCTCCGGAACACCGGCACGTTGAGCTCCGGACACCAGTATACTTGGAGCTCCCTCTCCCACTTCCTTTTCAAGTCGGGCGGCACCCGCGCGGGCGGGAGGCGTTGTGGACTACCTTAATAGTGAGGCGTTCGACGAAAGGCCGGTTGGCGTTGCAGACGTCGGGGGCACCAAGACCAGGGTAGCCTTGTATGAAAACGACTCCTTAAAGGAGCTGGAGGAGTTCCCGACCCCTAAAGAGGAGCCCCTCTGGAAGCCTCTTTGGAGCTACTTCAAGGATAAAGAAGTCCAAAATATCGTGATAGCTACCATGGGACCCCTAAAGATGAGCGAGGGAAAGGTGGTCTCTAATCCCCATTCTCAAATTAAAGATCAAGAGGTCGGGAGGCCCTTAATGGAACGCTTGAAGATTCCGGTCTTGGTGATCAACGACTGCGTCGCGGGGGCTTACGCGGAGTTCAAGGCGAGGAACGTGGAGAACTTAGTCTACTTAGCCTTTGGCACCGGAGTGGGGGCCGGCGCCGTCGTAGACGGGAGGCTCTTACTAGGGAGGGAGGGCAACGCCCACGAGGTCGGGCACTTCGTCATGTCCTTAGGCCTCGGGTTGAGGTGTGGGTGCGGTAAGACGGACCACGCCGAGGCGGTGTTGGGCGGAAGTAACATAGTAAACTATTTCAAGAGGGAAGGCTTCGAGGCCCGGAACGCGGCCGAGCTGTTCAACCTTATCAGATCTAACCCAAAGGCCTTCGAACTTTTCAAGAGGGCTTTGAACTCGTTCGTCAGCTCGGTGATAGCTTTCTACGATCCGGAGGTAGTGGTCCTAGGAGGGGGCGTGTTTTCAAAGAATAAGAAGGTTTTCTTCTCTGCGCTGGAGGAACTGGAGGACTACTTGTTGTGGGAAGCCCCGAAAGTCGAAGAAGCCCTCTACGGCGAGCTGAGCCCCCTCTACGGGGCGGGAGCTTTAGGAGTAGAGAGGCCCCAGTGGTTAATAAAGAAGTTGAGGTATGTGTTCAAGTAGGCCTTTCAGAAACTTTGGGGTTTCGTCGAGAAAGCCTTTAGGGAAGCGGCTTGCCGGTGGTTTTCGTGTGTTCTAACTGCGGCCACGCGATAAACGTTTACGTCCGACACGGATCCAGCGGAGTTCCCACCCTCGAGAGCGTGCTCCAATACTACGAGTGCCCACATTGCCACGCCACGCTCATCCCGGACCTGGACTTCGTCGACGTGGAGGCGCTAGTTTGGAGCCCGGGACTAGTAAAGAAAATAGTAGAGGGGAAGCTGACGCCCGAGGAGAGGAAGAAGCTCGAGAGCACCCCTAAGGGTAAAAAGATATTGAAGGTCGTCCCGGCTTTGAGAGAGCTCCTCCAGAAGTACGAGCTGGCGAAGAAGAGCTCGAAGCTTAGCAGTATAATAAATGACAGCAAGAAAGTGCGTAAGGGTAGCCTCAGGGGTTTAAGCTCGAGGGGGCGCCGCTCGAGCCCCCATAAGTAACGCGTCACTCGGGGGAGAGCTCCACTTCGCCCTCTTTCTTCTTCTTTTCCTTCTTCTCTATGACTATCTCGAGTACGCCGTTGTTGAACCTAGCTTTGGCGGTTTCCGGCTTCACCTTGGTAGGTAGGGCGACCCTCTTGTAGTACTTCTTACCGTTCCTAGCCCTTATCTCCACGTAGTCCTCCCCCACCTTCACCTTTATCTTGTCCTTCTCCGCCCCGGGCAGCTCGGCCACCACGGTCACCTTGTCGTCCTCTTCCATCACGTCCACGAGGGGCTCGAACTCCTCCTCCTTGACCTCGGCTCCGGCGAGGCCCCTGCGCACGTTACCGAACTCCCTAATGACGGGCCTGCCGTCGGGGCCTATGCTTATCGAGAACCCGTAGACATAAGGTCCGAAGCGCTCTACCCTAACGTTGCCGCTCCTCATAGCTTCTTCCATGACCCTCTCCAACTCTTCTTCGAACATGCTCAGCTCCCTTTCGATGTCTCTCAACAAGTAGTCGAAGAGGTCGAAGATGCCCCTCCTCCTCCAAACCATCGTGTTTCCCGAGAATGGGGCGCGCCGAAACTTTATAAGAGGGGGAGCTAGCACTTCATGTATTTGGAGAACAAGGATTTTATAACCTCCTTTGTGTACTCCTTCGGCGTCCCAGAGGAGACGTTGCACAGCAAGCTCCCGTGGAGGGCCCTCGCGAAGGCATCTAGGAGGGGGCCCAGCCCCTCGTTACACGTTATGAGTTTTACAATACTTTTCAAGTCTACCTCACAGAAGGTCTCGTACATCTCCCTATACTTGGGGTCTAGCGTGGCTAAGTCGAGCAGGTGGAAGGTGAGCTTAACGTTTATATCATTCCTCAAGAAGTCGTAGTACTTGTCAACGAGGCAATCTATCATCTCGTGTCCTTTCAACTTCCTCTTCAAACACTCTTCGACTATTCTCGAGGGCGATACGGTCTTTATTACTTCGCTCACTAGATTCTCCTTGTTTTTGAAGTACCAAAAAACTAAGGTCTTAGAAACTCCCACCCTTCTCGCGATGCTTTCAATGGAGCCCTTCTGGAAGCCTTGCTCGGCGAACACCTCTCTGGCGGCTTGGAGGATCTTGGCGCGGGTGTCCGGGCTCTCGCTCAAGGGGTTTCCCCTAGGGGGGATTTCCGGAGAGTAAATGAAGGGATTGGAGGAAAGGCTGGTGCGGGGGGTGGGATTTGAACCCACGCAGGCCTACGCCATCGGGTCCTCAGCCCGACCCCTTTGGCCAGGCTCGGGCACCCCCGCGAGGCTCCGTCCCCCACTCCCGGCTTACCCTTAAAAGTTTATTCAGCCAAGGGTGGGTTCCTCACCGTTCGGACCCTAAGGTCTTCATCATAAATTGTCCTCCCGGATTCTGCGAGAGGGCATAAGAAATCTTGATGCCGCTTTTGGGAGTGGTAGGTAAAACCAACGTCGGGAAGTCGACCTTCTTCAGCGCGGCCACGCTGGTCGAGGTAGAGACAGAAAATAGGCCGTTTGTAACCATAGACCCGAACGTGGGCGTGACGCACGTTAGGAAGAGGTGTGCTCACGTAGAACTCGGGTTGCCGAAGTGCGACCCGGTCGACGGCTTCTGCTTGAAGGGGTGGAGGTTCATACCGGTGAAGCTGGTCGACGTGGCCGGCCTGGTGCCGGGGGCAGCGGAGGGGAGGGGCTTGGGGACCAAGTTCCTAGACGAGGTCAGGAAGGCCGACGCCTTATTGATCGTGGTGGACGCGTCGGGCAGCACGGACGCAGAAGGCAACCCCGTGCCCCCGGGTACCCACAACCCGGCAGAGGACGTGCAAATTCTCTTAAACGAGTTCTCGGGTTGGGTGTTCTCTCAAATGAAGAAGGACTGGAAGAGCTTCGTGACGAAGGTATCAACTATGGGCATCAGAGCGGCAGAAGCAATGAAGGAGAGGCTGAGCGGGTTTAGCGTTAAGGAGAGAGAAATCATTAAGGCAATAAACGAGCTCTCTCTCGATGAGAACTTGGCTAAATGGAGCGAAGAGGACTTAAAGAATTTCGTGAGGAAGGTGATAGAGCTCAGGCCGAAGGTTATAGTCGCTAACAAGTCAGACTCCGACTTCGCGGAGAGAGGCATTGAAATGTTGAGGGAGGCGTACCCGAGGACCCCAGTGATCCCTACCTCGGCCGCGGCGGAGTTGATACTCAGAAAGGCCGCCAAGGCCGGCGCGATAGAGTACGTTCCGGGCGACTCGAGCTTTCAAATAATAGATGAAAAGAAGCTGACCGAGAAGCAGAAGAAAGTGCTAAAGATGATAGAAAAGAAGGTGCTTGAGAGGTGGGGCAACACCGGAGTAGTACAATCCCTCAACGAAGCGGTCTTCGGACAGCTCGAGATGGTCGTGGTCTACCCCGTTCACGACGCTAACAAGTTCACCGACAGCGAGGGCAGAGTGTTGCCAGAAGCGAGGCTAGTCCCTAAGGGGACGAAGGTGAAGGAGTTCGCAGCACAGATACACAGCGACTTGGCCAAGGGCTTCCTCTACGCGATAGACGCTAGGACCGGGAGGAGGCTGGGGGCCGACGCTGAAGTCGAGGATGGAATGGTAATAAAGGTAGTTTCGGCTAAGTAATTTACCGACCGGTAAAAGAAAGGGTATATAGGTTATTTACCAGCCGAGAATGTGGGGCAGAGCCTCAAGAGTGTGGTGAGAGCATGAGCGTCACCAAACCTCGTAGGGAGTTCCTCAAGAAGTTGGGAGCCAGCACCTTACTGTTGGGGGCACTGAGCAACATAGACTGGGCAAACGCTATGGAGATGTTTAAGGAAGCCGTTAGGAAGGGCAAGGTTAACATAGTCTGGTTCGAGGCCCAGAGCTGCACGGGCGACACCACCTCCTTGATCCAAGCCACCGACCCGGACTTGGTAGAGGTCTTAACCGGAGCTATCCACCTAGCCGGACCCGGCACGGTGGGGCTCGCCTTCCACGACACCGTAATGCCCGAGTGGGGAGAGGGAGCTATAGAGATACTCAAGCTCGCCGAGAGCGGCGCCTACGACCCCTTCGTGTTGGTCATAGAGGGTTCCATACCCGACGAGAACCACGCGAGGAAGTTCTGCAAGGACCCCAACCGCTGCGGCTACTACTGCTTCGTGGGCGAGGAGAACGGGCGAGTGGTGACTTGTACCGAGTGGATACATAGGTTAGCTAAGAGGGCAGTCGCCGTAGTCGCCGCTGGCACGTGCGCGTCCTACGGAGGCATACCCTCCAACAAGGTCCTCGAGCCCCCTCCGGGCTGGAGCTACCCCGAATGGAGCTTAGCCCCCACCGGCGCTGTAGGCTTCTTCGACGACCCGGTCAAGGGCTACAAGGGCTTGATAAGCCGCCACGCGGAGCTGCCGAACCTCACCCCGTACTTCAACTACATCTTCAGAGATTGTGAGCCCGAGCTAAGCCCCGGGAGCACTTGTAAGCCCGCCGTAGCAGTGCCCGGTTGTCCGACCAACGGCAACGGCATACTAAGGGTGCTAGTACACCTAGTGTTGGCCGCGCTCTACCCGGACGTGGTACCCTTGCCTAGGGCTTCCGAGTGGCTAGACCAGTACGCGAGGCCGAAGTACTTGTTCGGTCGCACGGTGCACGAGCAGTGTCCTAGGGCTGGCTACTACGCTGCCGGGGACTTGAGGAGGTTGCCGGGCGACAACGACGCGAAGTGTCTGTTCGCGGTAGGGTGCAAGGGCCCGGCAGCGAACTGTCCTTGGAACAAGGTCGGCTGGGTTAACGGCGTGGGCGGCCCCACGAGAACCGGAGGCGTGTGTATAGGCTGTACCATGCCGGGCTTCAGCGACGCCTTCGAGCCCTTCTACAAGCCACTCCCGGCCCCGGCCGCTCCCAGCGCGCCCGAGGCCTTGGCCACCGCGGTCGGAGCGGCCGCGATAGGTGCGGTGGTAGGATACGCGCTTACTAAAAAGGCAAAGGGGTAAGGGGGTGAGGGAGCATGTCCGAGAAGGTTAACCGTCCGGTAAGGAAGGAGGAGAAGAAGGACCCCAAGATGGTCCTCCTAGCCCCTAACGTCAAGAGGATAAAGGGCAACACTGCCGAGATATTCATTGACCCCATAACGAGGATCGAAGGCCACCTAGGCCTCAAGGCAGAGGTTGACGTAACCAGCAGGAAGACCACCAACACTTGGGTGTTCGCCACCATGTTCAGAGGCTTCGAAGTGTTCATGAGGGGGAGGCCGCCTGAGGACGCCATCGCGATATCCTCTAGGGTCTGCGGCGTTTGCGGCGCCAGCCACGCCAACGCGGCCACTATGGCGACCGACATGGCGCTGGGCGCCGTGCCCACTCCCTTAGGAGTGGTCCTCAGGAACATGGCTTTCGTGATGACCGACTTGCTATATGATCACGCTATAATACTTAACTTGCTCGGAGGGCCGGACTACAGCGAGGTCGCGGTCAGCAAGCTCACCCCCAGCTGCTGGGAGGCCGCCAAGACCACGCCGGCCGAGTACTCCGCGGTCCACGGCTACAGGACGATAGCCGACATAATGAAGGATATGAACCCGATAACCGGGAGGATATGGCAGCTCACCGTGAAGTATCAGAGGATAGCGAGAGAGGCCGGCGTGCTCATTTACGGAAGGCACTCCCACCCCGCCACTTTGATACCCGGCGGCATAAGCACCGACTTGAGCACCGCTCAGTACCTCTTCGAGGGCTACGCCTTCCGCCTGACCCAACTGACCGCTTGGACCAAGTTCGTGGTAGCTGTGTGGATGGATTTGGCAGACTTCTATAACAAGAACTGCAACTACGAGGACGAGGGTTACACGTACTCGAAGCCTATACTCTACTCCTCCGGCGTCTTCGACGACCCCGAGGCTTACAGCCAGCTCGGCGACGATTACAAGACCATATATGAGAAGATAGACGAAGTGGCCAAGAAGAGGGCAGCGCCGCCAGGGCTCTACATAGGAGGGGAGTTGGTAACCGAGAACATCACGGAGCACCAGAGGAACGTAGTAGAGCTCGTGGACAGCTCCTTCTACGAGGAATGGAAAGACAAGACCACCCTCTTCACTAAGACCGACCCGGCGGGCAACCCGCTGGTGGGAGGCGACGAGACCCTAGTGTGGTACCACCCGTGGAACAAGACCACCATCCCGAGGCCCACGGACAGCAGTTGGAGCGGCAAGTACAGCTGGGCGGCCACCGTAAGGCTGTACTGGAAAGGGAAGCTATACCCGTTCGAAGTCGGCCCGATAGCCAAGATGTACGTAATGGCCCACAGCAACTTGAAGGGTTGGGTCGAGGAGGAAGGGGCGCCCGTCAAGCACGGCGGCGGCAAGATAGAGGTGACCTTGCCGGCCTCCCGCAACGTGACCGACCTGCCTAAGGGCACTTGGGAAGAGGTGACCTTCACCTACTACGCACCCCCCAAGAGCACTACCATAGAGAGGGTCAGGGCGAGGGCCTTCGACATGGCGGTCGACGTAGCCGACGCGTGGGCGTTCGTACTGAGGGGGCTGTACTACATCAACAGCAAGGGAATGACCCAAGCCTCCAGGCCTTGGAAGGAGCCGGCCTTCTCGCTGGGCTTCGGCCAGCTAGAGGTGCCCAGAGGGAACGTGGAGCACTGGATAGTGGTGAAGAACGGGAGAATAGCGAACTACCAGATCCACGCGCCCACTACCCAGAACGTAGGTCCGAGGGCCCCCAAGGGAGAGCTAGCTAGGTACTGTGCCAACGAGCCTTGGGTCACCAAGAGCCCAGAGGGCTACTGCCTAAGCCCGTTCGAGGCCGCGGCGCTCCACACCGTAGTGAGTGAGGAGGTGGAGCCGGAGAAGTGGACCGGCTTGGACTACGTGAGGGCGATAAGGAGCTTCGACCCGTGCATAGCTTGTGCCGCTCACATAGAGTTCGTGAAGAACAAGAAGGTGCTAAAGAGCGTTAAGAAGCTACTCACCAACGCGTGTTCCATACAATAAGCTTTTTGTTTACCTAGTGGAAAGTAGACCGTTTTAAGGTCAAGTTTGACCGGAAGGTGAGGAGCCATGACGGTCGGAGGCTGGGGATCGCCCAGCGACCTCTTCAACTTCGCCGTGTACTACCTACTAATACCCTCGGTGTTCGTGTTCAGCGCCGGGTTCACTTACAGGATAGTGAAAATGATACTGAACGCGAGGATAGGGCCGGCCCAGAAGGGCCACAACAGCTTCCCAGAGCTGGTGAAGGGCCTAATCATGACTTTCATAAGACCGATACTCTTCAGCGCGAAGACCAGGCCGGACGACTTCGTGACCGGGCTGGTGTTCCTTCACATAATCGGCGTCATACCGCTGCTGTTCCTAATGGGCGAACACATAGCGTTCTGGGTGTATTACGTGCCGGGGTACATCAACCTATGGCCCTTCAACGTACCGCTGAGCATGACCACTGCAGTACTAACGGTGACTTCACCCATCACCCCGTCCAGCAACATGGCCTTCGCGTTCGTCAACACCATATGGGGCCCGCTGACGGTAGTGCTCAACGGAGACTTGATGGCACTGCTAGTGTTAATAGCGATAGGCTACAAGTGCGCCTTGAGGCTGACCGAAATAGTGCTCAAACACAACCACACCCCGGCTAGGATAGGGGACTTCGTAGCCTACGCGCTGCTGTTCCTCATAGTGTTCTTCGGCTACGCTGCCGCGAGGCACTGGCCGTCCAGCGACGTCGTTACCTACCGTAACGTGCTGGGCCTTCACGTGCTGTTCGCGGAACTGCTCTTGATGTACATACCGTTTAGTAAGTACTGGCACTTCGTTTTTGGGTACTGGTACGGCAAGCTCCACGAGTGGTATGACTTAGACGTGAAGAGGGGTGAGGCGATATGAGCGAGAGTATGGACTTCTCCCGCATGATGCAAATGTTAATGTCTCAAAAGACGAGCATAGACGAAGCGATAAAGAAGGCCATGAAAAAGGTAGACGCAGTGATGATACATTACATCGAGGACTGCTTGAACTGCGGCACGTGTTCGCCCGCTTGTCCCTACTTCGTGGCGGGGCCGCAGTACAGCCCGGTCAACAAGGCAGAGGAGCTGAGGAAGATCTACCGCAGAGAGATGACCATACTGGGGAGACTGTTAGGCCCGCTGGTGGGCGCGGACAAGCCTAAGACTGAGGAAGACATGAAGAGGCTAATGGACCTCGTATACGCTTGTACCAACTGCGGCCACTGCTACTACACTTGCACCGTAGGCATACACAGCGGAACTATGATAGGACTGCTGAAGAGCATACTCACAGAAGCCGGCTACGTCCCCACCCTGCTGAACTTGTTCGAAGCCATAGAAGTTCAGAACATGCACATGAAGATACCGGGCCTAAAGAAGGTCTGGGAAGACGCCCTCAAGGAGGCGCAAGAGAAGTACGGGGAAATAGAGTTCGACAAGCCTAACGTCGACGTATTCTTCTTGAGTTGGTTGACGGACGCTATGATGATGAGGGAAGGCTTCATAGCCACCATCGGAATATTGAACAAGCTAAAGGAAGCCGGGCTCATCACTTGGACCACGTGGAGGGAGCCGCTGGGCATAAGGTCCCCGATCTCGGTGGTCATCGGTAGGAGCGAGAACGCGGCCGCCGTAATGAGGAGGATAGTAGAATACATAGAGAAGATAAAGCCCAAGTATGTAGTAATGATGGACGGCGGCTTCACCTACCCAACCTTCAGGTTCACCATGTACCCCACTATAGTCAAGATACTGGGGAAGAAGCCGGAGTGGAAAGTCATACACATCACGGAGCTCTTGGCCATGCTGCTCAGAGAAGGGAAGATAGCATTCAAACAAGTTAACGAGCCCATAACGTGGCACGACCCCTGCCAGATGGGCAGACACTCCAGGGTGTTCGAGCCGCCCAGGGAGCTGCTCAAGGCGGCGAGCAAGGGTTACAGGGACCTGCCCCACAACAGGGAGATGAACTACTGCTGCGGAGGAGGGGGAGGCATAGGCTGTATACTTAGAGAAGTGAGGGTTATGATGGGCCAGCTAGTGGGCCAAGAGATAAGGCTGCCGCCGGACGAGGAGGAGTTCGAGAGGAGGATCGAGGAGCGCTTGAAGCTAGCAACCCGTAGGAAGGTGGACGACATAGCGAAGAGCGGCGCCAAGCTGGTGCTAACCGCTTGTCCGGCGTGCATAGAGACCATACAGAGAGGGATAAATTGGCACGGCAAGGACTACGGCATAGAAGACGTGCAAGTGAAGCACATATCCGAGTACTTGGTGGACAAGCTAATAGCCCCCGCTCCCAGCAAGCCTGCTCATTAACCTCTTTTTGCACACCTCACAAAACGCCGCCTCCTTCTCGTCCACCTCTAGTATTGAGTTAGAGAAGCTCATAACGCACCTAGGGTTGGGGCAGTGGGGGAGGCCCAGCAGGTGGCCCAGCTCGTGTAGGACTTCCTTTTCTACTCTTTTCAAGAACTTCTCCTCGTCCGGGAGCCAGCCGTAGAACTCGTTCCTCAACCTCGCTAGGAAGACCCCTCCCACCCCGAGGGCCGGGAGCGCTACCCCAAAGACGAAGTTGAGGCCCTCCTCGTAGCCGTCCGCGTCTATGAGGTATAAGGTTAAGAACCCGTCAACCCTCCCCAAGGTCTTTAACAGCTCCGAGGCCAAGTACTGCCTCCTCTTCCAATTGTAAGCCTCGAGGTTGGGTTGAAGCTTGTGGTAGTCTATTAGGACGGGCAAGCCGGTCTCCCTAATTATTGCCTCTTTCGCCCTCACGAGCGCTTCCGTGGAGACGTCGCCCACCCTCCGGAGCAGTACCTTCAAAGTTCCCGTCCCTTCGTCCCCTTCGTCGTGGGAGAGTATAATGGCTCAACCCCCCTTGGTCTTCGGCGGGCGGCTAGAGGAGGGCTCGCCCTACGCGGTGTTAGGGGTACCTCTGGAGCACGGGCCCACGTTTAGGGAAGGCACCCGGTGGGCCCCGTTAGAAGTTCGCAAGGCCTCCAACTACATCGAGTTTAGGTGTGAGCTCAGCGGCTCGGACGCGGACCTCCTCGGGTTTTACGACTTGGGCGACGTCCCCGTGGTCAACGACGTGAAGGAGTCCTTAAAGCTCGTCGAGGCTGAAGTAAGCTCGACTAAGAAAGTTCCTTTGATAATAGGGGGCGAACATACCCTCACTTACGCCGCGCTAAAGGCCTTGAGGCCCGACTGCCTAGTGGTCTTCGACGCCCACTTGGACGCGAGGGACGAGTACGCGGGAGACCCTTGGAGCCACGCGAGCTGGCTCAGGAGGGCGCTGGAGGAGCTCGAGCTCTCGAGGGTGGCGGTAGCCGGGGCCAGGGCGTACGTCGAGGAGGAGGCCCGGTTCCTAGGGAAGAGAGGAGTGTTGTTCGGGAAAGACTTGAGAGGATTTTTAAAAAGGTACTTGAGGGGGTGCAAGTCGATATACGTAAGCTTGGACATGGACTACTTCGACCCCTCGGTGGTCCCCGGAGTCTCCAACCCGGAGCCGGGGGGAGCGACGTTCTCGGACTTCTTAGAGCACGTAAAAGAGTTGCAACACTTGCCCTTAGCCGGCGCGGACGTGGTGGAGCTCTCCCCGCCCTACGACCCCTCCGGGGTCAGCGCGGTCTACGCCGCGAGGGCCCTCATAGAGTTAGCTACTTCTTTGAGACCTCTTTCTCGATCTCCTCTAAGTCCATCTCGTTGAGGACCTTCATTATCTCCTTGTACCTGTTTCTCACAGTGACCTCGGTTACTCCGGCAACGTTCGCTATCTCCTTCTGCGTCCTCCTTTCGCCCTTCTGCATGACAGCTATGTATATCACTGCCGCCGCTATGCCCGCGGGGTCCTTTCCGGCGGTTATCGGGTGCCCCTTTATCTTTTCCATGATCTTCATGGCGTATTCTATTATATCGCCCCTGAGCTTGAGGGCCTCGCCTATTCTGGGTATGTGGTCCATTGCGTCGGCGATGGGCACCTTTAGTTTGAGCTCTTTAGTTATAAGCCTGTAACACCTGGCCACTTCTTTCCTATTCACCTCCAACTTCTTAGCTATCTCGTCCAAGGTGCGCGGTTGGTGGTGGATCCTACAAGCGGCATATATTACAGCCGCTACTACGGACTCTATGCTCCTCCCCCTAACGAGGCCCTTCTCCACGGCCTTCCTATAGATTACCGCCGCCTCTTCCTTGATCTGTTTCGGGAGGTTCAAGAGGTTTGCCATCCTGTCGAGCTCGTTCATAGCTATAGTTAGGTTCCTATCCATACCCGTCTGGATGCGCGCCCTGAGCTGCCACTTCCTAAGCCTCTGGACTTCTTGCCTCTTCCTAGGGCTTAGGCGCTTCCCTAACGCGTCCCGATCCCTATGATCTATAACCGTGGACAAGCCGTGGTCGTGGAGGGTGGGAGAGAGGGGGGCGCCGGTCCTACCCCTCCTTTCCCTCTCCTCGGGGGTGAAGGCCCTCCACTCGGGGCCTTGGTCCACGTACCGGTCCAGCACTATGGTACCGCAACGGGCGCACACGTACTCCCCGGTCTCCTCGTTGAAGACTATGTCGGTGCTCCCGCACACGGGGCAACGGAGCCTAAAAGCCTCCTGTTCGGGCAACCTAGCCCACACCCCTTTTACTCGTTTCGTTGATTACACGACCCTAGATATTTATAAATTTTACGCATGAGGTGTACTATCTCTAAGCGAAGGATAGGAGGGGGTAGGAGCCCCGCAGACCCCTCGCGGGTGTGGTGGGCCCGGGGGGATTTGAACCCCCGACCTACGGGTCTCTCCTACACGGGTCACCGCTCCAGACCGCGATCATCGCCTCGCGGCTCTTCCAGACCCGTAGATTTCGTCTGGAGCCCGCCGCTCTGCCTGGCTGAGCTACGGGCCCACCAGATTTCATCCGTGTTGTACGTATGACCGGGGTTTAAAATGCTTAACAGCACGCCTTCTTTATGAGGAGAGCGCTCACTTCTTCCGCCTCCTCCACCCCTAGCCCCTTCAAGTTGGAGGCGAACAGCTCCCTACCGGCCTCCACGCCTCTGCACAAGGCCCTCCTCAGCCCTCGGGCGGGGAGCCATATCACGGCGTCCAGGTTCAAGGTCTTCATTCCGGCCTCCCTCGCTGCGCGGGCCCACGTCCTCACCGCCTCGTCCCGCTTTGCTCCCATTATCTCTTCGACCGTGCCCTCTACGAGTCCGGAGGCGCAAGTCACCGTCGCCACCCTACTGTCCACGGGTACGGGCACGTCCCCCTCGGCCTCGACGCCGGCGGCCTTGAACGCGTAGTAGGCCATTTTAGAGGCGAACACCACGGTCTTCTCCGTACCCTTAGCTCCTAGGACCCTCGCGAGCTCTTGCCTTAACGCGTCCAAGTCCTTGTACCTCAAGGGGTTTGCAGAAACCCTCTCCAAGAACTCCTTGACCCTCTCTACCCTCCTCACCTTCTGCTCCTTCAACGCGACGTTGTACCTACTCTTTTTGATGAACTTTATGAGGTTCTCTACGGTTGGTTCGTGGGAGCTGAAGAACTCCCCGAACTCCGTCCAGTACTCCTCCCCAGTCCCCTTGAGCCTGTAGCTGACGAGCGCGTTGCCCACCACGACCCCTAAGGACGCGAGCCCGTGCCTTTGTACTACCTTCTTTATTGCCTTCAACTGGGGATCCTTACTCTCTATCTGATCAACGTACTTCTTCAAAATAGAGAGGGCTTTTACGACGTCCTCCAACTCACGCACCGAACTTCTTGGCTCTGTTGGAGTAGTTCAACATCAAATTTATTAAGTCGCGGCCGCGGATCCTCAAGATCCCCTTCCTAACGGCACGCTCGTTATATTCAACGGCCTCGTCGGGTATGAGAGTGGGGGCGTATAGCAGTACGGGCACCGGGTCTCCGGTGTGTTCCTTCACAGTCACGGGCGTCGCGTGGTCGGGGGTGACGGCGAACACCGCCTCCCCGTCGTAGTAATCCAACAAGTAGCCCAAGACGTAGTCCAACGCCTCTATCATTTTAATTTTGTTCTCCACATCCCCGTCGTGGGAGGCGGCGTCCGTGCCCTTTATGTGGACGAAGACCATGTCGTAGTCCTTGAGGAGCTCGACGGCCGTCCTAGCCTTGCTCTTGTAGTCCGTGTTAACGCCGCCGGTGGCTCCCGGAGGCACTATCACGTCCATGCCCACCGCCCGGGCTACTCCTAGGACGAGGGCGGTCGCTCCTACAGCTGCAGCTTTGATGCCGTACCTCTCTTGCAAGGTGGGCAATTTCTTTCTCATCATTCCGGCCCCTCTGAGCAACACTATGTTAGCCGGAGGAAGGCCCTTTTCGACCCTCCTCTTGTTGGCCGGGTGGTCCTTGAGTATTTGGTAGCTCCTAAAGGTAATTTCATTAATCACTCTTGCAGTCTTCTTGGCCTCGGGGGTGTCCCTCAAGGGCCTCGCCTCCTGGACGGGCTTGCCCACCTCGTGAGGGTCCGTGTCGCTGACCTCGTCGCTGAGGCCCTCCCCTTTCAAGACCACGGCCACTCGGTGCTCCGTGGCGTGGTAGAACCTTACCTTAACGCCCTCTACTTCGCTGAGCTCCTCGTTCAAAGCTTTCACGAGTTCCTCCGCCTCCGGCAAGTACCTTCCGGCCCTCCGGTCCACTACGACGAGACGGCCTCCCCTCTCCTCAACCGTGGCGAAGTTTCCTCTGAGGGCCACGTCCCCCGGGCCGACCTCTGCTCCCACGCCCAAGGCCTCGAAGGGCCCCCTCCCCTCGTACCACTCGAAGGGGTCCAGCCCGAAGAGCGCCAAGTGGGCGGTGTCGCTCCCGGGAGGGACGCCGGGGGCTATCACGTCCATCAGGCCCGCTTGGCCCCTCCTCGCCGCTTCGTCCAGGTTGGGGGTGCTGGCGACCTCCAGCGGGGTCTTGTTACCCAAGGACGGCACCAAACGGTCGCCCATGCCGTCCCCTACGATTAACACCATCTTCAACTGCTTCAAGGCGCTCGCTCCGATACTTAGACGCTCGGCGCTGTATTATTATCCTCTGGCTCAGAGGAGGGAAGCGGAAGAGGACCTTGAGGCCCAGGACTCCCGAGGGACCTAGGTTTCTGAGGTCGGACGGGACGCCGGACAAGGCTACGAGGATACATAAGGAGGCTAAGTGGTTGGACTTCGCTCACCCTCCCGAGGCGTTGCACTCCCCCAACAGCACGCTCCGCGCCGCGCTGCTGGAGTTCTTGGCGACTCACAGGCTGAACATCATAGTAGTAGACGGCGACAAGTACGTGGGCGTAGCAACTCTTCCCCGCTTGGCGGCTACGGTAGCGCTCTGGAGGGAGAGGGAGGCGCCGATATACAAGATCTTGCTAGAGGGCATTAAGAGAATAGAAGAGAAGGTAGCCCCCGTGGCGGACGGGATGGGAGATAAGGAGGTCGCAGAGGTTTTGAGCTCCCTCCCCCCGTCCGTGGACGAAGTGCCAGTAGTCAAGGAAGAGAAGGTAGTGGGGGTGCTCAGAGTTAGAGAGGTTTTGCTTAGGGGAAGCGTTGACGTTCCCGTAGGCTCCTTAGCGGAGCCCCTGCCTTCTGTGGGCAGCGTAGGGGAGGCGTTAATGGAGATGGAGAACAAGGACTTACCGGTCGTAATGGTGGGTGACAGGGTTTTGGACGCGAGGGACGTAGCGAGGCGCATATGGGAGGAGAGGACGGAAGAAATAGGAAGGGTGAGGTTCGAGGACTTATTGACGGAGCCCTACGAAGTATTTAAAGAGAACGTGACTATCAAGGAAGTCTTAGATAGCCTCGACCCCCTTAAAGTCGATTACGTGCTCGTGGAGCGCGGGGAGGGCTACGGCGTCGTCCCCTTGCCGAAGCTCGCGGCGAAGGTCATCCACCCCTAAGTGTTTTGTGTGCGACGCGATGTTGGGCAGGCTCGCTAGGTACCTCAGGATTATGGGCTATTCCACAAAATATAGCGTAGAGGAAGACGAGAAGATACTCGAAGGGCTCGGGGACTGTATACTGCTCACCAGAGATAAGGGCCTCTGCTCCAAGGCCGGGCCCAACTGCGTTTACATCTCGTCGGGAGACCTAAAGGAGCAGCTCGCCCAGCTGAGGCTCGAGATAGGGTTGCCCCTAAGGCTCCCGGAGAGGCCGTTGAGGTGTTCCGTCTGCAACGGCCCCTTGGAGTACGTGGGCAAAGTCGGGGACAGAGAGCTCTGGAGGTGCAAGGTTTGCGGTCAGCCCTACTGGATGGGGAGTCACATAAAAAGGATTAAGAGGACGCTGGAAGAGGTAAACAAAACCTTGGGGTTTACTTAGTCCTCTTTAATCTAAAGCCCAACGAGATCACGTTGGTAGGGCAGACCTCGACGCAGCGCCCGCACCTAAAGCAGCGGTAATCGGTCACGTCCTTGTTCTTTAAAACGTAGTCGCCCATAACGTCTATACCCATAGGGCAGACCATGCTACAGAGCCTACACTTGGTGCACCTACTCACGTCGTTTATCTTTATTTTAAACGGGTCATACTTATTCATGACGAAGCCGTAGAGGGCGCCGATGGGGCACACGAACCTGCACCAAGCCCTCTTTATACCGAAGACCTTCTCGGCCACTACGTTGACTATCAAGGCGAAGACTACGAAGGCTCCGTACGCCAAGGCGGTTCCTGCCGCGGCCCCCGGCACGTTAGCTATGACGCCGAGCACCGCGCTGCCTAGCTTGGACGCGTTCGAAGTGGGAGATATCGTAGTGTAGAAGGGGTAGCCCAAAGCCCAAGAGAGCAGGACGTATGCTATTAAGGCGATTATCGGTACCGCCTTCTCTGCTTTGGTAGGAGTGTGGAAGGTGGAGTGCCTCGGCTGGTTAGGCAAGTTCAGCTTCTTCTCGAAGATGCTGAAGAGGAGGTCCATCGGGCACACCCAGCCACAGAAGAACCTGCCCAGAACGGAGTACAGCGCGACGACCACCAGCACGGCGGTTAAGCTCTCTATCGTGGCGTAGTGGGTGGCCGCGAGCATTTCTAAGAACGCTATTGGATCCAACATTGGGATGTATATTTCGTTTACCTCCATTCCCGGCAAGGCAATGGTCTGGTTGAGTACTATATCTATTGGCCTGCTCGAGGCCAAGCTCCCGTTGAAGAGCACTCCTCCGGTGAACAGCTGTATAGAGAACATTATTAGGATGAACAACTGGAGGGAGCGTCTTAGAAGGGTCCACTTCCCTCTAGGCGGCCTGCCCCTCAGCCACTTCTTCACCTTACCGACGGCCTTCAACCTCACTCACCTAGGCCGCTGCTCTCCAAGGGCTTCGCTTTGCGGACGTTAAGTAGGTAGTCCGCGTTGAGGGACGACCTTATAGTAGCGGTGAAGGGGTCCGTCTCCTCCGCTTTCTTTATTAACTCTAAGTACTCATCATAGGTCATTCCGGTGTTCTTGAAGTTCTTGATCCTCTTCTCGTACTCCTCCTTCGGTAGGACGTGAATTGCCGCTCCGGGGACCGGGCAAGCCCTTACGCAAAGCCCGCAGCCGTTGCATTCCTCACCTTTCACTCGGGTGTGAACCCCCCACTCGTTGAAGTGGAAGTCGAACACTTCCGAGCCTCTGGGGCACGCGGAGGCACAGCTCTTGCAGTCGCCGCTGTTCCACGCCCAACACAAGTCCGGGTCTATGAGGGCAACGCCCATCTTAACCTCGGAGGGCTTAACTTCTTTGAGGGCGTCCGTCGGGCAGACCTCTGTACAGCGCATACACAGCTCGCAAGGGTAGTTCATTACGTCATATACCACCGGCGTGCCGACGTACTTAAGACCCTTTTCCAAGCCCCTCAACTTCAAAGTGTGGTAGTTCATGTGAGTACAAGCGGTATAACAGAGCCCGCACCTTACGCACTTCGAATAGAAGTTCTCGTCCGCCCCGGGGGGCAACAGCTCGTACTTGTCGTACTTGTACTCCTTCGTGTAGGTCTGACACTTGTCGGGTAGAAGCGGGTTCTTTACTAAGTACTTCCCATTTACCTCTTCTACTAAGTTTAGCGCCTTGTAATAGTTTATCTTCTCTTGGCTCTCGAGCACCCACGGTTCGTAGTAATAACCGTAGCACTCGTCATTATGTTCTTCATTCTCCTTTGCTTCGAGCTCCTTTAGCACCTTTTCCGCTATGGGGGCAGTCTTAGTTATAGCCGGTATGGCCGCGCTGGAGATCAACAGCCCTTTAATGAGGTTGCGTCTCGAGGGGTTCAAAGCCTCGCGACCCACTGCGTTCCGCTGAAGCGGAACCTAATAACGAGGACATTTACATTGCGAGGGCGATACGAAAAGATGGGTAGAGTAGGGACGCAAGCCCTCATTGAGGAGATAAAAAATAAAAACGTGTGTTAGGCTAGCTCGGTCTTACAGTCCGGACAGTAGTCCTTTAGGTTTATGTCGTACTTGGGAGCCGAAGTCTGCACCGGCGCGGTGACGGACTCCGGAATCTCGTCGGGCCTGGCCTTCCTTATCTTAGCAGCACAAGTCTTGAAGTCCGGCTGGAAGAAGTACGGCTGGACGTCGTAGTTGTCCAGAGTTATTGCGTTGGCTAGCTTGTTGGGGTCGAACCACGGTATGAAGACGTAGTCTTTCCTCGGACCTCCCAGGCCGGTCTTGGGGTTGAGTACCCTTGCCGGGACTACGATCTTCCCTCTCGGGCTCTCCACCACGACCCAATCGCCAGACTTTATACCCAGCTCTTCAGCGAGTTCGTAGTTTATCTCGACGTAAGCGGTGGGCTTGACGCGGTAGAGCTCCGGCACCCTACAAGTCATAGTGCACGTGTGCCAGTGCTCTATCACCCTTCCGGTGGTCGCCACCAGCGGGTACTCGTTGCTGTCCCTCACGGATATTATGTTACCGTCCTTCGTCCTGTACCTCAAGTTGAAGCCGGGCGCCTCGGCCGGGGCCAACGCTATCTGGAATATCGCGGCGACGTCGCCCTTGTAGGCCTTCAGTGCCTCGCCCCAGCTCATCTCCTCCAGCACTTGCAAGCCTCTCTCGGGGTCGCCGTCAGCTGGCTCAGCTTCGTACTTCTTTACTATCCTAAACGGACCCTTCGGCTCGGAGAACACGCTTATCTTGCCCTTGAAAGCCGCGTCGGCGTCCAACTTCTCTTCGGTTATTAGCACAGTCTTGTTTATGGTAATCTTTCCGGTCTTGTGGTCTATGTTCACTGGCAACCACGGCCTGGTCCACATGGTGACCCTTCCGGTGGGCTTCGGATAGATGACGTTGTACCAGTCCTCCGGCAAGTTGTTCTTCCTCTTGTACTCCTTGTCGTCTATCTCCTCGACTATGTTCTTCAATATCCACTTGAGCAACGGCGGGTTGTGCCACAACTTTCCGAGCCACTTCTTCTTGTGTATCGGGTGGAGCTTCGTATCGTCGTAGTTCATTATTACTTCGTGTATCTTCTCCGGATCGTCCAAGTCCTTAATCTTGTTATACAAGTCCTTAATGACCTCTGGATCTGGCATTAACGCGTCGTACGGATAGACATACCTCATAGCGCTCTCGTAAGTGTCATACCTCTTCTTCACGCTGGGGTTGTAAGCGTAAGTCCACGGCCACGGCCAGCGGAAGGCGCGCTGCTGCTCCCAAGTCCTCTTACGGAAGGTCTCTCTGTCGGGGTAGCTGAAGTCGTAGTAGGTGTTCTTCGCAAGCGCCCTGATATCGTAGTTCCATATCCTATCGAGCACCTTCATGTGCCACTTCAAGTCGTGGCTCTTCTTCACTACGTAGTCTACCCAGCTGGTCCCGGCTTTCTTCGCCGCCTCGTCGACTCTCTCGGGGAAGAACACGCTCACTATGCCCTTCGGTACCAGGCCTTCGTCCTCCCACGCCTTGCCTAACATGGCGAAGATTATGTGGTCACCAACCGCCTCCCCTGGCGGCTTGACGAGGTAGCGTGCGATGGAGTACCTCCTCTCAGTACAGCCGTAGAAGAACTCCTTCTCGCCGTAGGCGGCCGCGGGCAATATCAAGTCAGCCAAGTCGGTGGTCCTAGTGGGGTAGATGTCGCTGACCACCACGAAGGGGAACGCCGGGTCGTCGTCGTGGGGCTTGGCCATGCCTAGCCTGAACTTGTAGAGGTTGGGCAAGCTCTGGCCGGGGTTCGTCTCGGCTATCCATACAACCTTTATCTGGCCGGCGTTGACCCTGCGGAACAGCTCTATCACGTGCGGGCCGGGGACGGGGTGTACGTAGATCTTCTTCATGGTGTCTTGTATCTCGGCCTCGGAGTAACCTAAGTCCTTCATGAGCTCCGCGGTCACGTTCCTCCAGATGTTCTCCACTTCCTCCCTCGCAGCCTTGTTGGCTATTAGCCTACCGTAAGGGAGCACGTGGGCGAGGCCTCCTTGGTCCCTTATGCCGCCACACGCGTTAGGCTGGCCGGTCAGGCTGAGCGTGCCGCTACCATACTTGCCTATCTTGCCAGCTAAGGCCAAGAAGTCTATTATTGCGTTTATGCTGTGAACGCCTTGGATCTTCTGGTTTATACCCATCGTCCAGAGGACTAGCGGCCTGCCCTCCGCCAACCACTTCGCTGCGAGCTCCATGGCCTTCACGGGCTCTATTTCGACGAAGGGGTCGTTACCGCTCAAGTTGACTTGGGTGGGCTCCAGCTCGCCGCTCGCTATGAGCTTCTCCGCCAAGCTCCTCTTAATGAGTGGCTTCTCGTCGCCGAAGAGCAACTTCACCATTACTTCCGGCTTATACATTTCGAAGAACTTGACGAAGAGCGCGAAGCCCTTCCACCAGTCCTTCTCGACCTCGTCCTCGTTCTTGTACTCCTTCCCTACGCTGGGGTACATGGCGTAGTTGGAGTTAATGCTAGCGGTGGTACCCATGTCCCATACTTTGTTTGCCTCGCCTAGGTTGTTGTACTTGGTATTGTAATCCTTCAACGCCCAAGTCTTCTGGGACTGCTTGATTACGGCAAAGTCAGCATGCCTCTTGAGCCAGTCTATGTCTATGTACTCAGGGTTCTCGCACTCTACCTTACCGGCTTCGGGGTCGGCCTTACACTTGGCTAAGCGGAAGAGCAGTATGTGTATCAACGTGTTCATGAAAGCGACGTCCATTGACCACCTAAGTGGTAGCCAGAGGTCGCTGACTACTCCGGTCCTAGTCTTCCTGGGATCCGCGAGGATTATCTTGCCCTTGTCGCCTAGCTTCTCCTTAACCCTAGCTATCCTACCGAAGACTATTGGGTGCGCCTCGGAAGTGTTGGTACCTATTAAGAGGAAGGTGTCCGCGTGAACGCCGGTGTTAGGCTCTGGGACGTCTATCAAGTCGTAGCTGGTTTCCGGTTCGTCGGCGCCAAAGCTAGTTATGTAGCCACCGACCGCGGAGACCATACACATCCTCGGGTTTCCGTCTAGGTTGTTGGTGTGGATACCGCCCTTGGTTAGCTTGTTTATGACGTAACTCTCCTCAGTCCCTAACTGGCCGCTCCCGTAGTAGGCGAAGCTGTGTGGACCGTACTTCTGTAGGGCATACTTCATTATTGCAGTGAAGAACTTGACTGCGGTATCCCAGTCCACTTCGACGTAATTGCCTCCGTAGACCCAGTCGTCTATGGGTATCTTCGCGTCGACGTTCTTGTTGACTTGCTTGTTCTTGACCCTCGGGGCCAGAGGTATTTCTTCCGGCTTGATAGGCGGCCTGTTGAGGTCTGGGATTATCCAGTCCTTGTTAACCATTGGCTTCCTGAGCCTCCTCTTCCAAGCGTTGGGCTCAGCCCAACCCATGGCCTTGTGTATGTAGAAGGCCTTGGTACACATGGCACCGTGGTTGACCGGGTAACCGGGCATTCCGAGGATTCCGTAGACCTTACCGTAGCTGCTAAGGCCGGTCTCGGGGTCGACGATGGCCATCGCTTGGACTCCACAACCGGTCCCACAGAATCGGCACGGACCTATGGGAACGATGGTCATCTTTCTAGGACCTTGCATGTTTAGGACAGAGTTTATCGACGCCTTGACTTCGCCCTCGAGCTCCTTGTTGATGACCTTCGCCGCCTTGCTCGCGGTTGCCATAGCGGCTCCTAGGGCTAGGGCCTTTAGTAAGCTCCTTCTGGTAGAACTCGGCAAGGCAGACACTGCACCCGATACTAGCCTCATTCCAGGAGCTAATATACGCTCTCTGTATATGGGAGGGCCGAAAGTCGGGTTGTGCTCCCTCGTCTTGTCAGTACATGCTTCAAAACTTGGGACGCATTGTTTTTGAAATAAAATAGAGGTCCCTCGAACTTCAGAGGGAACGCAACAGATCCTCGAAATACTTGCGAGCTTCATCAGATAAAGATATCTCGCCCCTTTCCAACATCTCTTCCAACTCTCTCCTCGCGTCGTCGTCCGCCAAGAACCCCCATACCACGAAGGCCTTCGCAACGCCCTCGATCGTTTCGCCGGTCTTTATTACCCTCTCTAAGCTCTTTACGTCTGGCGCCTCTACATAGAATATCAAATAAGCTGGATTATCCGTCTCGTATATCTCAAAACCTAACTCCCTCAACTGGGAGGCGATCCTCGCGTACTCCTCTGTGCCCCTATAGTTAGGGGCGACTAAGAAGAAGCCCGTCGCAAAGGGCACTAGACTCGCACCGCTGAACACTTATCCAAAATTCATTAAATAGTGACCGCCCGGCGCTCGGGGCTCAATATGAAGCTGCTGAAGTACAAGACTTACCCAGAGGTTGAACTCGAAATAGAGGACTTCGAAGGACAGCCCTACTTGTTCTACGAGGAGTGTAGCAGCGGCATAAGGTTGGAGGCCGCACTGGAGGATGAGCTAGTAGAAGAAGCTAAGAACGCCTTGGAAGGCGAGCTGCCGGACTCCTTGCTGGCCTTATTGGGTATAGAGGTTTTCGGAGAGGACCTCGAGGCTCTTTGCGACGAACTTAGGGCGAGGGGGTTCCAGTGCGAGTTCAAGCGTAAGGAGGACGAGGAGTACTGTGAGAGCATAACCCTCAAGCTCTCCTCACCTAGCTCCAAGCTAGTAAAAGTAGTAGTGGAAAACGGTAAAATAAAGGTTTATCCCGCCAACGCCCGGAAGGGCTACATAGCCTTCAAGTGGGACGGCCGTAAGGCCACTTTGGAGGCCGCGGTCCCCTCTGCAATCCTCTCAGCCCTCGAAGACAAGGACGATAAAATCAAAGCTTTGATCGCTGCGTTGGTGCCGGAGCTCAGGGACGTAGGGGTGGAGGACCCAATTGAAGTCCTAAAGGCGCTAGAAGACTCCGGAAGAGATTATAAATTTTGTGTCGAGCGGAACGAACGTTTAGTAAGTTGGAGGCTCGAATAGCGAGACGAGCGTCGATTAGTACTCTAAACGTCCTAACATATTAGTGTTGTCCCGAGCCCCCGTAGGGTAGATCACATTGACCGTAGTCCTACAGAAGACGGACGTTCCTCTGCAAATAGAGAAGCCGGCGACCAGAGAGCTCGTGGACAAGCTATGGGAGGTCGCCGGGGAGGCGAAGTACATCCTAGTAGAGGCGAGGGACGTAGAGGAGGCGCGCAAGGCCTTGTACCAGTGGCTCAGCGAAATGGAAACCAAGTACATGTACGGCGAAGTGGAAGTGCACCCGCTGATAAGGGCTCAAGCGCTTGAAGCCATAAGGGTATTCAAGAACGTCATTGCCCCTCTGAACGAGAAGCTGACTGGTTATTCCGCCTTGAAGTACTTGTACAAACTGGCGAGGTATGAGGGCATTGAAGAAGTCGACGAGGGCTTCGTCCTGGAATTCATTCACTTATTCAAGGCGATTTATGGAAAGCCGGACATATACCCCGCAAAGTACGCGGAAGGTCTAGGGTATTTCGACTTCTCCAAGTTGAAGGGGCGCCAAGCCGGCATAGCCCGGAGCGAATACTTGGATAGGTTGGCCTCACGGGTCTGGGAGTACATAAAGCGTTACCCCAGCGGCCTCGACCCGGAGGTAATAGAGAAGAGAAAGGAGAACCGAAGGAAGATATTGGAAGTTTTGGGAGGAAGCGAAGACGACTGGAAGGACTACAAGTGGCACTACAAGAACGCGCTAAGGGGTAAGAGGGCAATAAAGGTGTTGAAAGAGCTCGTAAAGGGGTTGAGTGAGGAAGACTGGAAGGCGCTGGAGGACGCCGTCAAGTACAACGTCCCCTTCGGGATAACTCCGTACTACTTACACCTCTTCGACTTTGATGAGGGCTGGAAGCACGACTACGCGGTGAGGAGGCAAGTGCTACCGCCTCTCCACTACGTTAAGGAGATGGTTGCTCACCTGGACGAGAGGGAGTACTACTTCGATTTCATGGGAGAGCACGACACCAGCCCGCATCCGTTGATAACTAGGAGGTACCCCATGGTAGCGATACTAAAGGCCGCCCACACGTGTCCCCAGATCTGCGTCTACTGTCAGAGGAACTGGGAGATAATGACTGCTATGGACAAAGAGGCCATCCCCACCAGGATGACTATAGATGAAGCCATAGACTGGTTCGCCGAACACCCCAATATAATAGACGTTCTGGTGACCGGCGGCGACCCCTTCATACTAAGGGACGAAGACATAGAACATATAGTGAAGAGGCTGAGCGAGTTGGACCACGTCAAGATGATAAGGTTCGGCACCAGAACTCCAGTTACCGTTCCCATGAGGATAACGCCGGAGTTCGCCGAAATGCTCGGCTCTTACATCGAGCCCGGAAAGAGGAATATCCACGTGGTAACTCACGTAGAACACGCCTATGAGGTAACTCCGGAGATGGCCGAGGCCGTGACCAACTTGCGCAAGAACAAGATATACGTCTATAACCAGCAAGTGTTCACCTTCTGGAACAGCAGGCGGTTCGAGACCTCTGCCCTTAGGATAGCGCTGAAGAGCATAGGCATCGACCCGTACTACACGTTCTACCCCAAAGGGAAGTGGGAGACGAAGGACTACCTAGTGCCCGTGGCCAGGATACTCCAAGAGAGGAAGGAAGAGGCGAGGGTCCTACCGGGCACCTTTAGGACGGAAGAGCCCGTCTTCAACGTCCCCAGGCTGGGCAAGAACCACTTGAGGGCGTGGCAAGACCACGAGCTGATAATGATAAGGCCCGACGGCAGGAGGGTGTACTTGTGGCACCCGTGGGAGAAGAACATCCAGTTGGTAGCGCCGTACATCTACACCGATATAGTGTCTATTAGGATGTACTTAGACAAGCTGAAGGAAGTCTTCGGAGAGGACTTGGAGGACTACAAGAGCATATGGTACTACTACTAACCTCCAGTCTCTTTCATCATCTTTCATTTCCGTGTCTCCTGGAGCTTTAAGGAGTAAGTTACCAAAGGTCCATCCCGGCTATGGGGCTCTGGAACTATCGAGGCAACGGCACTATGACCCTCCGACGTCGCCTTGGCGAGGGCTTCCCAATAGCTTGAAAACAGAGGCGTTGTTAGTAGTTACTTAACAATAGAGGGATAAAACTTCTTTCTGTACCCTTCCCCGTTAAGGCCCGAGGAAGTCCTCTGCCTTGGGTGGTTCTGGGGGTAGGCCTTTCCTCTCCCTGATCTTCCTTATGAGCTCCGGTAGGAGCTGGTCGGGCACTGGCTCCCACCCGTAGAACTCGGTGCCCCAGAACGCCCTACCGGCGGTTACGCTCCTCAGCTCCATGGGGAGTTCGAAGCTCTCAGCTATGGGTACCGCCGCCACTATTCTGGCTTGCCCGCCCATGTCGATGACCTCCAATATCTTGCCTCTGTGCTTAGTTATGACGCCCGTCACCGCGCCTATGTACTCGTTAGGAACCCTTATGTCTAGCTTCTGCCACGGCTCCAGCAAGGTCGGGCTGTCGGTCAGCATGCTTGCGTAAACGGCGTTCCTAACTGCCGGGTATAGCTGGGCGGGACCTCTGTGCGCGGGGTCCTCGTGTATCACGGCATCCCACAGTATCACTTTGACGCCCCTTACCGGCTCCTTCGCTAAGGGCCCTTCCTTCATGGCGAGCCTCCAGCCGGCCAGTATGGTGTCCTTCACCTCCCTTAAGTGCTGGACGCCCACGGTCTTGTCAATGAATATGTTGAAGTTCTCCTCGTCGACGGCCCATATCCTCCTAGCGGTGTCGGCGTCCCAGTTGACCTTGTCCCTAAGGACCTTCGCCCTCTCCCTCGGGTCTTGGTCGTCAGTTATCTCGCCCTTCTGTATCATCTCAATTACTTCCTTCTCTAGCGGTTCCACGGTGATGTACAGCTTGTTGTGTTTGTTGGGGCTCTTGCCCTCTACCTTCTCTCCGGGCTTCCTCACGGTCTCACGGTAGGTTATCACGGGCGGGCTTACCTTGACCTCAAGGCCGTAAACCTCCTTGAGCTGTGTCAGCGCAATCTCTATGTGTAGCATGCCCATGCCGCTGAGCAAGTACTCGCCAGTCTCTTGGTTTATGGTCACCTTGAGGTTGGGGTCCTCTATGCTTAACGTCCTCAACGCCTCGATAAGCTTGGGCAAGTCCCTGGGGTTCTTGGGCTCTATCGCCACGGTCACCACGGGCTCGCTGACGTAGTGGAGCTGCTCGAAGGGCGCTGCTTGGTCCTTGTAGTTTATGTCGACTAGGGTCTCGCCGGCCCTGGCGTCGTCCAGACCGAGCATGGCAACTATGTTGCCCGCCGTCACGTAGTCCACTATTTCCCTGTCGGGACCCATGTAAATCGAAACTTGCAGTATCTTGCCCGGCTTTTGGGCGTTGACCAACCAGACCTCCTTGCCCGCGGTCGCGGTACCGGCCCAGACTCTGCCGGTGGCGACGAGCCTCTTAGTGTGGGGGTCTAGCCTCATGTCGTTTATGAATACTACCAAGGGGCCCTCGGGGTCGCAGTTGAGCATGGCCTTGCCTAGCTCGCTGTTTATGTCGCCCTTCCAGAGCCTGGGCACCCTGTACTTCTGGGCCTCTCTGGGGTTGGGCACCCAGCGGACCACCATGTCTAGCAAGGTCTCGTGTAAGGGGGCCTTGTGGAAGAGCTCCTCTATAGCGTCCTTGCTTCCCTTTGCGTAGGCCTCTACTATGTCACTGAACTTTATTCCCTTTTCTTGGGCCATAGGTATCGTAATGCCCCACTTGTCCTTGGCACTGCCCAAGGCCACATGGCCCTTGGCGGGGTCCAACAACCACTTCTTGGCTATCTCTGGGTCGGGCGCGAAAGTCAATATGCGCTCGTTAACGTCCTTAATGATTTGGACTATCCTCTGTTGGATCTCTTGGGGGCTGAGCTTGAGCTCCTTGATGAGGCGGTCGACCTTGTTGATGAACAGAAGCGGCCTTACCAGCTCTTCTAGAGCTTGCCTCAAGACGGTCTCGGTCTGAGTCATTACCCCTTCTACAGCATCGACCACCAGTATGGCTCCGTCTAGTACCCTCAAGCTCCTGGTGACCTTACCGCTGAAGTCGACGTGGCCAGGGGTGTCTATCAAGTTTATTACATAGGGCTTACCCTTGTACTCGTGGTACAAGCTTACGTTAGCCGCCTTTACGGTTATTCCCCTCTGCTGCTCAACGTCCAAGTAGTCTAGCGCCCTCGCCTCTCCCGCCAGTTTAGGGCTGAGTATCCCCGCGTGGGCCAAAAGCGCGTCGCTCGTCGTGGTCTTGCCGTGGTCCACGTGGGCTATGATGCCTATGTTCCTCACTTGCTCTACGTTTCTCATTATCTTCAAAATGTCTTCTACATGTTTGTACTTTGGCATATTCTTGCCCGGTAGGGCTAAGGGTAAGGATTTATAAAAGGTGTGGGCTCTAGTGGACCAAGCTGCCGAGGCGTTGTTCGGAAATCATCCCCCTAACCACAGTGAGTATCTTAGACTCCTTCTCGACCCCCAAGATGTTTCTTACTACCATAGTCAGCAGTTTACTTATGCTCTTCGCGTGCTCATTATACTCGGCCTTCATGAGGAGGGGAAGGTAAGAGTTTAAGTCACGATAGTACAACTGCATGGTCAGCGGTATTAGACCTATTAAGAGGGGGGAGCCCTTAGGGGCGGTCTTCTTGAGCAACCTAACCTTTACGTCTTCCCGGACGCCGTCCAGAACACCCATGGGTATCTTGTTTATTATTATCGAGGCCACTCTCCTCGAGAGGAGGTCGTTGCTGGAGATCATCCGGGGCCGGTCTATGCAGCTCTTCTTCTCGTTGCTAGTGATCACGATTTTTGCCCTGTTCACGAGTCCCGTATCTACGAAGGCCCTCTCTAGGAGGTACTCCCCTATCATGTCGGGAGGTACGTAAACTATCACGCCGAAGTCCTTGTGTAACAAGTAGTTTACGAACTCCGCGAGCTGCGCGCTCAAACCTCCTCCGAAGATGTTTTTTATGAATTTCCTCTCGTCTATTATCTTCATACACTCCTCAGTTATGATCTTTGTTATGAGTACGTCGGGAGCTTTTTCGAACCTCCTCGTCGCCTGCGCCGTGTGAATGATGTTGTTGAAGTATGCCGTGAGGCAGTTTGTCTCCATGTCGAACGAAGTGAAATCTGTGGATAGGTCTATGAGGATCACCGGCCTCTTGGTTTCTATGTTTAGGTGGATTGCCAGTTCCAGTGCGAGCACTTTGCTACCAGACCCTCTGCACGTCGGCGTCACCAATACTAGCATTGTTGGTCTGCCCCCATACATTCAATGATGAGAGGAGATTTATATTCGACCATGGTGACCCCTCAAGTACGTCTTAATGGTCTCGGGTTTTGAGAAGGATCGCAAACCCTTGACTGGAGCAGTCCTCTCAAATCTTAAAAGAACGTCAGCGAGCTCCTCTACCGCCGGGGTGCCCGAGCGGCCCAAGGGGCCGGCCTTGAGAGCCGGTGGGGGAAACCCCGCGCGGGTTCGAATCCCGCCCCCGGCGCCAGAGTCGCACGAACGCGTCGGGCGACTGGTAGATAGTTATGAAGGCCCAATTATTGAAGCTAGAGTTAAGAAACTTCCTTTCGTACGAGAACTTAGAAGTGCGCATACCGGAAGGCGTGGTAGTCGTAGTGGGTCCCAACGGCGCTGGTAAGAGCAGCTTTGTGGACGCCATAGCCTACGCCCTGACGAGCGCCGCGGTGAGCCGAAAGGTCACCAACAAGGAGCTGATTAATTACGGCGCCAAGAGCGCCGAGGTGGTCCTTACCTTCTCCGCGTCAAATAAGGTATACGAAGTGAAGAGGGCTATAGGAGTTGGAAACTCTGTACAAGCCGTCCTAAAGGAGGGCGGCAAACTATACGCCTCGGGCTCTCAAGCCGTAAACAAAGCCATAGCTTCCTTATTGGGATTCGGAGACGTCAAAGCGCTGCGTGAAACCGTCTTCGTACCCCAGGGAAAATTGACCGAGTTGGTGGAGTTGAGTCCTTCGGAATTGAAGAACAAGGTTCTAGAGTTGCTGGGAGTTAGAGACAAGGAAGCCGTCGAAGCTTCTCTGAGAGAAATAATAAACTACTATAAGGGCACCGCATCCAACTTGGTGAACGTTCAAAGGACGTATGAAAAGTATAAGAAAGAGTTGAATAGCGAAATGAACAGGATAAAGGAATTACAAGAGAAGCTGCCGTTGCTCAAGGAAGAGCTCCGCATGGTCGAGGACAAACTGAACGACTTAAGGTCTGAACTTAACGAGCTTAAAGAGAAGAAGGCCAAATACCAAAAGGTTAAGGCCCAACTAATGAAAGTCCAAGAGGAGTTGAGGACGCTAATTGGAGAACTTGAAGCTCTTAGCGACCTCGACGAAGCTGAGCTAAACTTGCTGAGGTCCAAGCTAGTTAAGGTTAAGGACCTAAGCCTGATTAAAGAGCGCCTCGAAAACGAACTGAAAGCCATAAAGAGTAAGAAAGAGCTCTTAGCCAAAAGAGAGGCCGTTAAATCCGAGCTGCGCAAGCTCAAGGACTTGGAGAGGAGAAGGGATGAGCTTTCAAAGAAGTTAGACGAAATGTTGGAAAGGCGTCAATTACTCGTCATGAAGTTGGGAACGCTTGAAAAAGAGGTGGAGGAAATAGAGAAAGAAATCAAAAGGATTGAGAAGAACTATGTCGTGTTGGAGAGGGAGTTGGACGGCCTTACGATCAGCGACCTCGAGCAACGGGTTACAGAGCTCGAAAAGATGTACGAGAACGTCAAGAAAGAGCTAGAGGAGGTCACTAACGAGAGAAGGCTCGTCGAAGTAATGTTGGACGAAAGGCGCCGCGCAATAGAGATGCTAAGGGGGAGGGACTCCTGCCCGGTCTGCGGGTCCCCACTCCCTCCCGAAAGGCGGGAGTCCCTCATAAGGCGCTACGCCGAGGAAGTCGCGAAGTTTGAAGAAAAGCTGACCGAGTTGAAAGCTAGAGAGAAGAGGTTGGAAACGGAAGCACGGCTCTTGGAGTCTAGGCTAGAGAAGCTCAAGAGGGCTTTGGACAAGGCGCGCGCCCGATTGGAGAGCCTAGGCTTCGAAGACCTAGACGCATTAGGACTTTATTTAGCTGACTTGAAAAAGAGGTTTAACGAACTGAAAGAACAATTATCGCGAACTAGGGCTTCGGTCGAGCATTACGACAAGCTGGTCAAAGAAGTTAAGGAAGAGCTAAGCGCCGTGACGGCCCAACTAGAGGAGCTAAAAAGGAAGGAGGGGATGCTCAGACAAATAGAACATCAGCTAGAAGAGCTACGAGGAGTAGACGCAAGCAAAGAAGAAGAGGTAGAGAAGCGCTTGAGCGAAATAAAGAAAGAGTTGGAAGTGCTTGGCTCACCAGAAGAGCTCGAAAGGAGAATAGCGGAGCTGGAGAGGTTAGCCTCCAAGAAAAAGGAGCTAAGCGCCGCAGCAGAGCTCAAGAGGAGAGAGGAGGCTGAGCTGAAGAGAGAGTTAGCCTCGCTGGGCTTCGACGAAGCCTCATTAGAACGGCTAGCGCGAGAGGTCGAGGCCTTGGAAAGGAAGAGGGACGCCCTCCTCCGCAACATATCAGAAACGGAGGCAAAAATAATGGAAACTAGGCGGAACGTAGCGAAGCTGAGAGAGGAGCTAAACAGGTACCAGAATGAGATAGAAAAGCTTAGGGCGTACGAACAATACGCCATCTTCCTTGAGGAGTTCAGAAAAACCTTCTCCACCGTCATTATAGACAAACTGACTGAGAGCTTCAGAAAGGCGTGGGAGGAGGAAGCGAACAGAATATTAGATATGTTCGACCTTAACGTAAAGAAGGTGGAGATAAAGGAGATAATTGAAAAGAGGAAGAAGGGGTGGACGATAAGGGCGGTACTAGACGGCGGCGCGAGGGTGACCGTGGACTCCCTCTCCGGAGGCGAGAGGGTCGGGGTCGCCTTGGCTCTGAGGCTCTCGTTAGCGAAGCTCCTCTCTCGCGGGAGGATATCCTTCTTGATAATGGACGAGCCAACAGCCTACTTGGACTCCGAAAGGAGGCAAGCTTTGAAGAAGATAATCTCGTACGCCGTCGGCCCCTCTTTGACCCAAATGATAGTTGTGACTCACGACAGAGAGATGATGGATATTGCCGACTCCGCATGTCACGTTAGAAGGACCCCCAAGGGTTCTACGATTACGTGCGAATGATCCTCTCCCGAGCGAGCGCGAGCAGCTTCCTAAGCGTCTTTTCTCCGACGTTATACCTTTTGCTCACCTCCCTGACGTTCTTCCCGTTGACTACGTAGGCACATACCAACGCCATCAAGTGCTTGCTCCTCTTAGGCCTCGCAGACAAGACTGGGTCCCTCTCTATTAGTTTGAGATAATATTCGAAGTCCGTCCTCAACTCCGCTGGTACCTCCGGCAAACGTTCGACCTTTTCCAAGCTCTTCACGGTCTTATTCGTGAGGCCTAACTTGTACTGAACAAAGGTGCCGCGCACGTCTCTGTAGCCCCTCTCGTTGAGTTCCTTCACTATCTCAGTTCCCTTGAGAAGCGCTCTCTCTTCCTCACTAATCTTACTACCAACCCTCTTGTCGGCGAAGCGCTCCTCCGAAACGTAAAAGTCCACGATATAATCGACGACTTCTCCGGTCTCGATATCTATCACTACCCCGTTCTCGTAGTCCCACACCAACCTCATATCGCTCTCCGTGCATTTGTTTTGAGATATAGTAATTAACAAGTAGGTACACTCTGTACCGGGAGAGGGTAGCTAGACGAAAGTGTTAAGGCTCTCGCGACGCGGCGAGGAGCGGGAAGGCGCAGATTGCATCTGAAAGGCCGCAGCATGTTGACGTTGCTGGATTTCGCCGAGGACGAAATAAAATTCATCGTAGATACCGCCCTGCAGATGAAGAGGGAGAACTACGCCGGGAGGCGGTACTGGGGCCTCTTAGAAGGTCGTCACTTGGCCTTGTTGTTCGAAAAGCCCAGCACGAGGACCAGAGTGGCCTTCGAAGTCGCAGCGAGTCAGCTGGGCATGAGCGTAAGCTACGTAACGAAGTCTGACAGCCAGCTGTCAAGGGGGGAACCCCTCAAGGACGCCGCGAGGGTCCTAGGAAGGTACGTAGACGCTATAGCGGCCAGGGTGAAGAGGCACGAAGACCTAGAAACCCTGGTCGAGCACTCGGGCGTCCCAGTCATAAACGCTCTAAGCGATAAGTTCCACCCGACCCAAGCGATAGCAGACGTGATGACCATACTGGAAAAGTTGGGCAGAGTCCGCGGGGTAAAGATAGCCTTCGTGGGAGACGGGGCCGACAACGTGGCCCACAGCCTAGCCCTAGCGGCGACCAGCTTGGGCGCCGACGTAAGAATAGTAACTGCTCCCGGGTACGAGCCGCTGGACGCGGTGATCGCAGCCGCTGAGGAGAGGGCCCGGAGGAGCGGGGGGAGCTTCGAGCTCGTGTACGACCCTTGTAAAGGGGTGAAAGGGGCAGACGTCGTGTATACTGACGTGTGGGTGAGCATGGGTCTCGAGGCGGAGAGGGAGAAGAGGCTTAGGGACTTAAGACCTTACCAAGTCAACTCAGAGCTCTTGAAGTGCGTAGGAAAGGACTACATATTCATGCACTGTTTACCCGCGCACAGGGGCGAGGAGGTAACCGAAGAGGTCTTGGAGTCCAGCAGAAGCGTCGTGTGGGATCAAGCTGAAAACAAGCTCCATGCTCAGAGAGCGGTCTTGGCCCTTTTGGTCCCCTAATCCTTCAAGGTTATCCAACGGGTAAAGGAGTCAGAGAACAAGTGCTTCGGCCTCTTACCACAACACCACAAGAAGGCGCCCAGCGCTCCGGAGTACTTCCCGCAAGCCTCGCTGGGGCAGAGTACCTCCTCTCCCACGAAAGTTGGTCGGTAGAAATCGAGCCACGCCTCCACGACCCTCTCGTCAACGCCGGAGCGCAGTATGGAGCCCTTATCCTTGGGCCATTCCTTATAGATCAATAACAGCTCGGCGTCCACCAACCCTGGCGAACAACGGCCGGGCATGCCTCTAGTTGCGCTCACGAACTTCGTGATAGCTCCGTCCTCCACGTACAGTATACTCACAAAGCAACCCTTATCTACCATCGTGAAGGTCCTCTTCCCGTTATGTATCAAGTAGTTTGCCTTAGCCACCTTGTCAGGGGTGCCGCTGTCCAAGGCGTTTATCAAAAGGCCCTCGGGCACCTCGCCCGAGGCCCCGGCGGAGGGGAGCAAGGTCGTTTCGAAGTAAGCGAGCGCAGCGGTCAAGAGTCTTCGAAGGCCGTGGGTCTCCTCTCTCCCGGCGTTTGGCACTACCTCGTCGTACAGCCTGGAAAGGGCTTCGTGGTCCTTAACCTCTCTCCACTGATAGCCCCCCGCCAAGCAGAGCTCCTTTACCCCTATACCCTTTAAGAACTTCAGTGCCTCTTCGATCTCATTTTTAGAGAACTCGAGGTACCCTAAGACGTGTGGGCACCTACCGTAGACCGCTCGTATGCCCCTCGTCCCTACGTCTACTCCCGCCGAGGTGGGCAAACGGGTTCTCCCTCTTAACTGGTAAGTTTAAGTATTTGAAGACGCTGCTGACGAAGTAGTGGTACGCCGGGTCGCCGTAGGAGGACCTCAGCTTGAGCTTCCGGTAGGAGGCCTTGTAAACCAGTTTGCCCCTGTCGTAAACCTCCGCCGAACCAGAGACTCGGTCCCGCGCGTTCTTCTTGAGCTCTAAGACGACAACCACCTCCTCCCCCTTGTAAGGGACGCTGACCTCTCCCCCTCGGCCCCGCGAGTAGACCTCGGGCTTGCCCTCCGGTGGTTGGTACTCGGCGACTACCCTCCCGGAGTGATCCACTACGAAGGCCAATCTCAAGAAGGCGTGTTTGCCGGACTTGCTCTTGGAGCGTTCCAGCCACACGGGCAACACGAACTCAGCTCGGCTTTTCTTCATCATTGGTCTCAGCCAACCCTGCGGACTTCATCGTTCAATAAAGGCGTAGCTCTCAAAATTTATAAGGTGATCGTAGTCACCTTCGGCGGGCCCGTAGCTTAGCCCGGCAGAGCGCCCGGCTGATAACCGGGAGGCCGGGGGTTCAAATCCCCCCGGGCCCACTAAACCTCCCGCCCAATCACCTCAAAGCGGGAAGGAGAGGCTTTGCCCGGCTTGAAGAAGCTACACCCCGTCCCCTACGTGATTGACGAAATAAGCAAGAGGTTGGGCCCCGCACCGCTCGAGAGGATCAAGACAGTAGAATCAGTGGGCATGTTCTCGGGCTCAGACGTGAGGGCCTCACAAGACGTCCCTCCAGAAGACAAGGCCGTCTTGGACGGGTTCGCGGTGAACAGCGAATTCGTAGAGGACTGCAGCGAGACGTCGCCGTGTAAGTTGAAGTTGTGTGGGGAGGCTGAGGGCGGCTGTGCGGTCCCGGTCAACACGGGTAACCCCTTGCCGCCGGGAGCTGACACGGTAGTGCCCATCGAGGCTTGTAAGGTCGAGGACGGCGAGGTATACGTCTTCCGCCCCTTCCCGCCGGGCAACGCGATAGCGAAGAGGGGGGAGGACCTAAAGTCTGGGGACACAATAATAACGAAAGGAACGTACCTCAGGCCTTGGCACGTGGCCGCCTTGTTATCTCAAGGGGTAGTCGAGGTAGACGTGGTAGCGCCCAAAATAGCCTTAGCGGCCACGGGTTCGGAATTGGTAGAGCCGTGGGAGGAGAGGGAAGGCGTGAAGAACACCACGGCGTGGCTGGCCTCCTCTTTCTTTAAAGAGAGGATGGGCATCAAAGTGGATTACTTCGGCATAATTGAAGACGACAAAGAAGCTATAAGAGAGTTCTTCGAGAAGAAGGTGAAGGAGGGCTACGACATTGTAATGACCACCGGGGGGACCTCCGTCGGTCGCGTCGACTTCACCTCGTCCGCGCTGAAAGAGGTCTCTGAGTTCAGCCTTCACGGCGTCGCCCTCACCCCGGGCAGGCCCCTCGCCGTGGGGGTGAGCGAGGGCGGCAAGCTGTTGGTAGCCCTTTCCGGCTACCCCGTGGCCGCGCTCAGCGAGCTTGAGGTCGTCGTGTGGAACATCCTAAAGAGGGCTTGGGGTCTCAAGGAGCCCCCGAGGCCCAAGGTTAAGGCGAAGCTGGCTAGGAGGCTGCCGGTCCAACCCAACATGGTCCACGTCTACAGGGTAGTCGTGAGGAAGGTCGGTGAGGAGTACGTCGTAGAGCCCTTGAGGCTCACGGGTTCGGGTATTCTCTCGTCACTACTCAAGGGAAACGGGATCTTGGTGGCGGGTCTCAAGGGCGAGACCGGGTACGACGTGGGCGCCGAAGTCGAGGTAGAGTTGATCTCCGAGGTGTTAGAGTGAGTGGTCAACTCGTGGCGCCGGGGGCGGGATTCGAACCCGCGCGCCCCTGATTGGGGCAGTGGGTCTCTCGGTCGCTTCGGGCGCTGGAGGTCTCGAGCCCACCCCCTTGGGCCGCTCGGGCACCCCGGCGTTGTGAGCTCAGCGGCTTCCCCTTATTAAGTTAGCAGCGCATCCGCCTCCTCGACGAACTCGAAGGCTGTCCTTCTCGTTACTTTGACGATTGGAGGAGTTATGAGTTTATGCTTATTTAACTTTATCCTTTGGATTATTCTGTCCACGATTTCTTTGTCTACTCCTAACCTCTCCACTATTTCTTGGGGCCTCATACCGTTCTCAACGAGATTGTAGAGGACCACGTCGGCTACCTCGTAACTAAAGCCCAACTCCTCCTCAGCCAAATGGCCGGGCCAGAGGCGGGGGCTCGAAGGCTTCAATGCCACGTCCTCCGGCAAGCCCATGTGCAACGCGAGCTTCCTTACCCAGGTCTTGTAAAGGTCCCCTATGGGGAAGACGTCCGCACAGCCGTCGCCGCACTTGGTGAAGTAGCCCAACAAGAACTCGCTCTTGTCCCCGGTGCCTACGACTATGCCGTCCTTGTGAGCTACGGCGTAGAGTATGGTCATCCTTATCCTTGCTAGGGTGTTGCCTCTCACGACCCTGTCGTCGACCTTTAGTAGGTCGTCGAAAGCTCGGAGGGCCGGCTCTACGTCAATCACTCTCACGTCCTCGATGCCGAGGAGCCGGGCGACGCGCTTGGCGTCTTCCACGTCTTTCTCTGGTGTAGAGGCGGAGGGCAAGATAAGCGCTCGCACCCTCTCGGGGCCTAAAGCCTCGCTCAGTAACGCCGCAGTAACCGCGGAATCAACCCCGCCGCTAAGCCCTATTACGGCCACCCTCCCGGTTCGCTGGAAGAAATCCTTCAGCCACCCTACTATCCTCTTCCTAACAGAGTCCCAGTCCGGCTCCGGCAGTTTCATTCTCATAACCGAGCCTTTGTAACTTGGTCCTTAATATAAAGCTCACTTCCAACGGGAGGCCCTATACTCTTGTAAGAGTTTTTCGAGGTCTTCTACTTGCATCTGCCTCATAGACTTCAGTTTCTCCATTCTCTCGTTCCACTCGTCTTTAAGGTCAATGGGAAGGACGGCATACCTACCGTAGACCTCGCCCGACGCCGTTATTACGGGGATCCCCCTATCCTCTAATTCTTTCTTAGTCTTCTCATTTATCTCAGAGGCAAATAACATTATATTATTCTCTAATATCTTTTCTATGAAGTCTTCGTTTAGCGCTTCCACCTTGTTCGCTAAGATCGCCCTCGTGGGTAGCTCCTCTATTTCGTGTTCCGGGAACTTGGAAGTAAAAGTAATGTCGTCCAAGTACAAGGCTACGAACGCCTCACCTCTCTCGACCTTTAACGCCGCCTCCCCGGCCTTCTCCAACAACGAGCTCAGTTCCTCGTTAATCCTCTGGAGCTCCTCAACCTTACGCGTCAGCTGGGAGTAACTCTCCTTTATCGAGGATACCTTCCTCTCCACTTCGTCCTCTATCTGTCTCCTAATTAGGTTCAGTTCCAAGTTTAGCTTCTCAATTGTAGCTTCTAACTCCTTAATCTTTAGCTTTAGGCTAACGTTCTCGGCCTCTAGGTACGCTAGTTTTAAGGCGCTCTTCAGGCCGCCGCCCTCGAGGTCGTTCCTCTTAGGTTGTTGAGCTGTAGGGTAGACGTCTTCTTCGCCCCCCTCTTCTTTTATAAGTTCACCTATCTCTTCTTCAACCACGTCCGCTATCGAACGTCCTTCTTTCAAGACGCTGAGGCGCACTCTATCTCTATCGACGTCGAGTCCTATTCTCTCCAAGTAGTTCTCTACTTTTTCTATCTTACCCTTTATCGCATTGAGGGCCTTGTGCGCCGCCGCCAACGCGTCCCTTTGGTGGCTGTCCTCCACGTTGACCCCTCTAGCCCGGTACTCCTCCGCTATCCTCTCCTTCTCCTTGACGCTTAAGGAGTTCTTAGGATAATATAACTCCGCGTTGAGCGTCGCGGCGAGCTTCTTCGCGGTGTGGGAGGGGGGACTAGTATCAGTAGCAATAATTATAGGTAGTCCGAACTTGTTTATCAGAGATACTAGCTCGCCCCTATCTGCATTCTTGAACGAGCCTAAGAAGAGGACCTCGCCTTCTACGTTCAATATAGCCAGTCCGGTCTTTATGCCGGGGTCAATGCCTACGACGAGTAGCTCTTTTGTCCTTTGTTCTTCGTCTTCGAACATAAATTTGCGCGTGACGACCGGTCTAACCTTTACGCGCACCGCGCTGCTGCTGACCGGCTTAACGAGCCCCTCTAGGGACTTTCGCGGGGCGTAGACGATAAAGGTTGCAGAATCTATAGAGCCGTCACTCTTCCTTATGAAGAGGTCGTAGTCAAGTCCCTCCTTTTCCAAGGTTGACTTTATTTCGTTCACTGTCTCGATTACCGCGTTCCTAGTGGCCCTTACAAAGCGATTCATACTGCTCCCGCCGGCTCTGGGAGTTCGACCCTTCGTCACAATGATCTTGGTCTTCTCTTCGAAAACTTTGACCTTTGTGCCTACGCCCTTGAGAGCCAAAAAGGCCAGTGCCAGCGCCGTTTCCCGGGGCGTGAGCTTCTCCGAGGTGAAACGCATTCCGTGAACCTTCAAGAGTTCCCTTAGGTCGACGAACTCCCCGTCCACCCGAGTTACTTGTACCACTTCAGTCTCTGGGGGAATCAAGTTCAAGAACTTGATCAATTCCCTCTGGTTCTCACCTAGTTCCGTTAAGTTGTCGACGGCAATCAGTTTCGGCCTGAACTCCCAGAGTATGCGTATGAGCTTCTTAATGTCAACCCTCTTATCTATGATTACTTTCCCGTCGCAGTCGACTAACACCAAGTGGAACTTTCCCTTAATCCCCGGCGGAGAGCCCGGCTCTAGGTCAACCGCTACCACTGGGCAATTCTTTGAGCCTTCTGACCACCTCATCAACATCTAAGGGGATACCGTATACTTTCTTAAAAAATCTTACCACGTACTCTACGTCCCTCCTCAACAACCTCTCAGCTAGCGGGCTATCTTTCTCTACGTACTGTGGCCAATCTATTATGAAGGCCTCAGAGGTAGAGGGAACTACTATTATGTTATACTCGCTCAAGTCGCCGTGCACTATACCTACGTCTTTGTACGCGATTTCTATTGTAACCAGCACGTCCTCAAGTGCCTTTAAAGGGTCGGGGATGTCGGGCTTGGTGTAAAGTTCGACGGCCCCCTCTATCAGTTCGGTGACCACTACGTGCCTACTCTTATCAACAGGTTTGGGAACCTTCGCGCCCCTAGGATATAACTCTTTGAGTGCCGCGAACTCCCTGCTAGCCGACACCTTAGACTGGAGGAGCCAACTGTCCTCCAATTTGTAAGGCCTGTTCCTTGCCACGTGCCTAAAGCTCTTCCTTCCGACCCTGTGAAACTTAACCGCAAGCCTCTTTCCGCCGGGGGCTATTCCGAGATATACGTCGCTCTCCTTCCCGACCCCTATCTTGTCGCCTATCTCGGCTAAGACCCCCCTCTTCATGAGGGTATGAATGGCCAAGACGTCGTAGGCCAAAATGGTGAGCCTGTATCCCAAACTGCTCCCGCTCATCCTCCTCAAGAGCTTGAGCTTGTTGAGGTGGTAGAGACTCCTCTCCAACCTGTGAAGGGGGAGTTTGGTCTCCTTCTCGAGGATCTCCACCGGGACGAACTCATGCGTCTTAAGTCTCCTCTCAATTGCCTTGAGAACCTTTATGTCGTCCTCTGTCAGTTGAGCATATATCTCCTTCAGGTTCAACTGGCTCCCCGGAGAGCGCCTCTAGGAATTGTTGTAAGTTTTCCGTGACCTTTACCTTGGAGTTCTCCAGAGTCTTCGGGACGTCGCTGTAACCCACAGCAACGGACATCCTATCGATGATCTCGCTTAACTCGGCGAACCACTCGAGCTCCTCGTCGCCGTGCGGGACTACCGCGGTGAACTTCACCCCTCTCGCCTCGCCCCCCACGCTTACGTTTCCCTTTGGAACGTGAATTGAGTCCGTCACCTCCATCAACTCCCTCTCCAGCGGGGTATGGGGCTCCACCTTCAGCTCGATACCTTGGAACTCTTCAAGGTTTACGGGCTTTAACACCTCGTCTCCTACGAGCTCTGCTAGTCTTATGGCGGTGTCTACGCTCACGTCCTTGTTACCCCTTATGTAGTCGTACACGGACTTCCGACTGACCCCCAAGTAGTTGGCCAACTCACCCATGCTTATCCCCATCTCCTCACATAACTCCTTCAACCTCTTGCTGTCTATAGATACCGTGAAGATAGATTTTTTCTTCCTTATGTAGATCTTGTTCCCCTTCAGTATGTTTTCGAACGTCTCTAAATTCACCACCGCGACTCCGTACTTCTCGTAAACGACGTCCTCTAAGAGCTCCTCGTCTCCGGACTTTTTGGCGACCAGCAAGGGCTTCGCGCCTATACCCTTCGCCAACATCGTCAGCGTCCCTACCTTTCTCTTGCTTACCTTTGCGCTGTTCTCCACACCCAGTACTACGAACACGTCGTCGTTGGACCTCACGACTACGTCGCTCACCTTTCCGTTTTCTATGTATTTATACTTCTCCACGATCCTAACCAAATCCTTTCGGAGGGACATCTTCACCGACCCCCACGAGGCGGGCCACGTCTACCTCGAATATTATGAAAACCAAGCTGGAGAATCGAGTTATTAACCTCTCCAAGTGGTATAACCGTAAGGGTTCTTCCTTGTCTATGCCTACGAGCCTCCTCACGGCCTTTTCATCCCATTCGGAACCTAGTACCTTCACGACCCCCGTGAGCGGCTCGTAGGCCAGTAGCAGAGGTACTCTCACGACCCACTTCATCCAAGAGGGTAATAAGTTTATCATCTCGTTGAGCTCGTCTGTATCCATTAAGTGCTCGCTCCCGTCCCTTAGCTTTATGAGTCTCCTGCCTTCGGCAGCGGCCTTGAGTAGTACCCTTTCTTGGGGCACGCTCTGATTGATCGATCGGAACTCCTCGATGACGTTTCTTACTACTCCGTTCGCGTCCGTCATGCTATCATTTACTTTAACGCTGGAGGGGGAGTTTATAGTAATGTGTATCTACACGCCCTCGCCCTCGAATTCTTTCTCTATTTCGTCCAAGTCTAGCTCGATAACTTCGCCCTCCCGAGCTTCTTGTACTTCCGACTTCCGCTTGACCTCGTCTTTTATCTCCTTCTTCTTGCCCCTGGCTTCGACCTCGACCTCGTCGTTTCCTATCTTGATCTTGGAAACTACGCCCCTCCACTTATATCCGCAGTTGGGACACTCAAAAGAGCCCATTACGGTTACCGTTATCCTTCCTTTGGAGTCCGGAAGGGGCGAGACTAACTGCCACGTCTTCTTGGGTTCACTAACCCTAGTGCCACACTTCGGGCACACGAAGGGGTCTTTCTTTTTCTTGCTCTTCCGCGCCATTCCGAGGTTTCCCGACACCCACGCGCCGGCCTCTGTTTTATTGTAGTACGGTTAACGCCACTCATAAAGGATCATTGAGGGGAGTTGGGTCGGGGGCGCACAACCCATGGTAGATTTGGACAAGGTTCGAGAAGCTATTAGGAGATTTAATGAGAAATACGGAGCAGAGAGCGAGTTGATTGAGGTAAAGAACGATGAGATAGTTGTCCACGTTAAGGGTCACATATGCTTCACGTGCGGGGCGTACGACTACTTCGAGGACTTAGCTTTTGAATTGAGCGACGTGCTAGGGAGGGAGTACGCCGTGGCCGAAGAGAAACAGTTGGAAGACGGCACGTACATCGTTCGCTACTTGCCCGCCGAGAAGGTCGATAAGGTCGTGAGAGAAGCCATGATTGTTATTTATGACAACGTGGAGAAGCTCCGATTGGAAATTCCTAAGAGGGGATAAGACCCTTGGGGAACGTGCGCGACGTAATATTAATGACATTATTGGTCACGCCGAGCGGGGCCTTCAGTCCGGGCCTCCTCTCAGCCAGCGCGGTGGCGGCGGGAGCGGGTAGCGGCGTCTTAGGGGGGATTGCAGTAGCGACCGGGCACGTACTCTTCGAACTCCCTTACGTCTTCTTGTTAACTAAGACTTTGGGGAAGGTTAAGAATGTCTTAGATAAGTACAATAAAGTCCTAGCTCTGGTGGTTTTCGCCTTCGCGCTGTTCTTCGCAAAAGGACTCTTGGAGAGCCCCGACATGCCGAAGGTTACTGTCAACGATGCTCTGATGGCGGGGTTTGTCTTCACAGCGTTTAACGCCTACTTCTTGTTGTGGTGGGTAACAGTAGGCCTCCCGCTGGTCGAGGCCGCGTCGCTGAGCACAACCACCTTCGTTGCTATGTACTTATCGCACGTGTGGATGGATTACGTCTGGTTAGCTGCGCTGGCGGCTTTGGGTGGCAGCGTGGCCAACTTCACTCTAATAAATTACATACTGGCAGCCTTGTTAATGCTCTTCGCCGTAGACGTAGTCACGAAGAGCTTTTTTGGAAAAGGTATTTTGCCGTGAAGCCCGGGGATGACGTCTAGCTGGATTGGCTGAAGGGGATGATGACGGTTTCGGGTCATGACCCTAACAATTCACCATATTCCTTTATCTCGAGTCGGGCCGGGTCCAACGCGCCGTACTTCTCGTAAACCTTGATGAAGGCCTTTGACAGCTCAGCACCTAAGTAGGAGTTAAGTACCAAGGGTACATTCATGTCCACTGCAGTTCTTCTGACCACGTAGTCCACGCTCCTATTGCTCCCTGAAGTGATTACTAAGCCTATTTCCCTTTTAACCAACATTTCTTTTATCTTTGATGAATCGTAGGGCTCATAGCCCTTTACCTCCACTCCTTCTAGCGTTATCACGTGGTACCCCAACTCGGACATCGCGTCAGCTGCCTCCTTCGCCTTAGTCCTGTCTTCATCAAAGACCTCGAGGGAGTAAACTAACACTTTCTTGTCCTTGTTGGGTATATCGTTGGGCACTGCCGACAGCCATGATAATATTAACGCGTCCTCGTAACTCCTCGAGAACGCCGCCACCTCCCCCGTGGAGCGCATCTCGGGACCCAAGTCCGGGTAAGCCCCCTTGAGTTGGGTCCAACTGAACTGGGGCGACTTGACTCCCCATACCTTGGTCGGGGGGACGTACACGCCTTCTCCCAACCCCAAGGTTCCCTCTACCACGACCTTCGCTGAGAGCTCCATCAGGTTGACGTTCCTAGACTTGCTGGAGAAGGGCATACTCCTACTCGCCCTCAAGTTCAGCTCTATCACGTATGGGTCGTTGTTCTTTACTAAGAACTGGATATTGAACGGGCCCCTTATTTCCAGCTCTCTAGCTAAGGTTAACGAGATGTCTAGCATCTTGTTTACTACCTCGTCCTCCAGCCTCGCTGGCGTGACCATCGTAGAGTCCCCAGAGTGAACGCCGGCCGGCTCCACGTGGCTTAAGGGAACTGCCACTACGCTTGCCGAGTCGGAGACCGCGTCCACCTCGGCTTCCCTAGCGCCCACGAAGAACTCCGACACCACCACCGGGTGCTCCCTGCTCACTTCACTCGCTTTCCTCACGAACTCTACTAACTCTTCCCAGCTCCACACCACCTTCATCGCGGAGCCGCTTAGAACGTAGCTGGGCCTAACAATTACAGGAAATCCGACTTCATCGACGAACTTCTTGAGCTCCTCCATACTAGAAGCGCTGACCCACCTAGGCTGTTTGATGTTAAGTTTATCTAACAAGTCGCTGAACTTCTTCCTGTCCTCCGCCGTGTCCACGCTCCTCCCGGGTGTCCCCAGTAAGGGAACGCCCAGCGCCTCTATCTTCTTGTATATTTTGTTGGCTATCTGACCCCCGGCGAACGCTATTACGCCCCACGGCCTTTCTTTCTCAACTACCTTGTAGACCGTCTCCTCCGTTATCTCTTCGAAGTATAGCTTATCGCTCTCGTCCCAATCGGTCGACACGGTCTCGGGGTTGTAGTTGAGCGTTATCACTTCTTCGGCGCCGTACTTTCTTAACGACCTAACTAACGATACCACGGCCCAATCAAATTCTACTGAGATCCCTATCTTGAAGACTCCCGCTCCGAGTACCATAGTCTTGTACCTCTTGTCTGTGAATTTCACGTCATCCTCAGTGCCGTCATAAGTCAAGTACAAGTAGTTAGTTACCGCGGGCCACTCCGCCGCTAGGGTGTCTATCCTCTTAACCTTAGGTAATAGACCAGTCCTTATATCCACCTTCAGTTCCTTGTCACTGAAGCCAAGTATCTTCGAATACTCGTAGTCGGCAGCGCTTCTTTCGATCTCTTTCTTCTGTTCTACCACTTCTTTTATCCAATGTAAGAAGTACTTGTCTACCCCATACGCCTCGTGTACCTCGTCCAGCGTGGCCCCTTCGTATATCGCCTTAGCAGCGTACAGGGGCCAATACGGCTCCCTCTTCCGGAGCTTTTCTAAGGCCTCCTCCTTACTCTTTACCTTTATTGGCTCAAAGTCTGTTATCCCCTCCACCCCTATGTCTAACATCCTAAAGGCCTTCTGGAGGGCCTCTGCAACGTTCCTACCAATCGCCATTACCTCCCCTACACTCTTCATCTCGCTGTCGAGACTTTTTTCAACGCCTTCGAATTTATCCAAATCCCACCTTGGAACCTTAATCACGACGTAGTCTAAACTGGGTTCGAAGCAAGCACACGTGGCACCGGTGACTTTGTTCAGGATTTCCCAAAGTTTGTAGCCCAGCGCCAGTTTCGCAGCGACGTACGCCAACGGATATCCGGTAGCCTTGCTCGCTAGGGCGCTCGACCTACTCATCCTGGGGTTCGTCTCTATAACGTAATAAGTCTCGCCGCGCGGGTCGAGGGCCAGCTGGACGTTCCCTTCCCCAACTAATCCAATGACTTCTGCCACCCTAATTGAGGCATCTCTCAATATCTGGTACTCTCTGTTGGTTAACGTCTGACAAGGCGCTATCACCACTGAGTCGCCCGTGTGGACCCCCATGGGATCTAAGTTCTCTAAGCACGCCACAGCTACCGAATTGTTGTATGCATCCCTAACCACCTCAAATTCTATCTCCTTCCAATGGTGGAGGTACTTCTCTACCAGCACTCTCCCGACCGCGCTCTGCGCGAAAGCCCTCACGACCCACTTCTCGAGTTCTCTTCTATTCCATGCAATGAAGCTGCCCTTACCGCCCAAGGTGAACGCTATCCTCACTATTACCGGATATCCCAACCTTTCCGCTATCTCCAACGCTTCGTCCACATTACTCGCCGCCTCGCTAGGGGGCATTGGGATTCCGTTTTCCTTCATAGTCTTGGCAAACAGAGTCTTGTCGGTGGCTTTCTTTATACCCTCTATGGGCGTTCCTATCACCTTCACGCCGTACTTCTGCAAGACGCCGCTTTCCCAGAGCTCCACCCCTAACGTGAGGGCCGTCTGTCCGCCGAAGCCTATGAGTATGCCGTCGGGCCTCTCGGCCTCAATTATTTTTTCTAGTATGTCCCTCCTCAGCGGAACGAAGTACAACTTGTCGCTCATCTCTTTGGTGGTTTGAACTGTCGCCACGTTAGGGTTTACTAGTATGGTTTCTATACCTTCCTCGCGGAGGGCCTTCAGCGCTTGGCTCGTGCTATAATCGAACTCGGCCGCCTCGCCTATCTTGATTGCGCCGGAGCCTATAATCAAAACGCTCCTCAAGTCGTTCATTGAGCCTTCACCTCAGAGGCGAACTTGTCGAAAATCCACAAGGTGTCGTGAGGACCCGGGGAGGATTCTGGGTGGAACTGGACGCTGAAAACTGGCCTCTTCGGGTCCTTGCTTATCACCCCCTCGAGGGTGTTGTCATCAGGGTTCACGAACCACTTCCTAAACTTTACGTTGTCTATAGTTTTCGGGTCCACCGCGTATCCGTGGTTCTCGCTAACTATGAAGCACCTCCCCTCTGAGTCCTTGACGGGCTTGTTAACCCCCCTATGACCGTACTTCATTTTGTAAACCCGGCCTCCGAAGGTCATGTTTAGGATTTGATGACCTAAGCATATGGCTAGGATGGGCAGTCCGAGTTCGTATGCGGCCTCTACGAACTTGTGTAAGTTATACTTCTCCATCGCCATCGTGGGGTTTCCAGGGCCGTTGGCGAGCACAACTCCTTTAACTTCATCCAGTATCTTTAGCCCTTCTCCGCAAGGGACTCTGATCACCTTGAGGCCTCGAGAAGCGAGCTCCCTTACGATTCCGTATTTGACTCCACAATCCAAGAGCGCGACCGGCTCGCCCGAGCCGTGTTCCATCACCTTAGGGGGGCGCACTGAGGAGACGTAATCAACCTCGTCGTACCTCGGCGCGCTTTCCAGTGCCCTTATCGCATCTTCCACGTCTCCGGTAGTGGTAATGGCGCCCATCATCACTCCTTTTTCCCTTATCTTTTTGACCAACATCCTAGTGTCCACGCCTTGAATGCCCGGCACGCCCTCTTCCTTGAACCACTCGTCCAAATCCTTAACCGACGCCCAGTGGTTGGGTTTGGTCAACCTAGCTATTACGAAGCCCTCTACCTTTATACCGTTAGATTCATAGTGGAGAGGTAAGTTGCTCTTTGGATCAATAATGTTGGGGTCGGGCACGCCGTAGTTGCCGACCATGGGGTGAGTCATAATCAGTATTTGACCTTTGTAGGAAGGGTCCGTGAGCGCTTCTGGGTAGCCGTTCATCGTGGTGGTGAAGACTACCTCCCCGACCCTAACGGCCCGGGCACCGAACGCGCAGCCCTCGAATATGCTTAGGTCCTCTAGCACTAAGAACGCCTTATCCCCTCGACATCTCAATAGGACCCGCGTCTGAAGGCTTCAAAGGGGGTTTATATAGTATAACTAAAGCTTCTTCAATCACATGTCTAAACATGCATAAGCGATATATGCACTCGGGCGCCCCGGCTTGGGGTGGGCTTCCAGTGAGCGAAATATACATAATTTCGGCCGTGAGGACGCCGATAGGCAAGTTCCTCGGCTCGCTGAGCGGAATCCCCGCTCCAGACTTAGCCGCCATAGCCGCTAAAGAGGCAATAAAGAGGGCCGGAATAGAGCCCAAGGACGTAGACTTCTACGCGTTCGGTAACGTGATAGGGGCGGCTGTAGGTCAAAACCCCGCCCGCAGAACCGCGTTGTTAGCGGGCATCCCATACGAAGTGGACGGCCATACGGTAAACTTGGTCTGTTCTTCGGGAATGATGGCAATGATAGACGCTATAAGGGCCTTCAAGGCCGGAGACGCGAAAATAGCCCTCGTAGGCGGCATGGAAAGTATGAGCAGGGCTCCCCTCTGCCTGCCTCCCGAAGCTAGGAGCGGGATAAAGCACTTGGTAGGAAGGGAGGCAAAGCTCATAGACACCATGGTACTGGACGGACTAACCGACTCTTGGAACTGGCAGCTAATGGGCGTAGAAGCGGACATGACTGCTAAGAAGTACGGAGCGAAGAGGGAAGAACTGGACTGGATCGCTTATCAGAGCCACATGAGGGCGGCCAAAGCGACCGACGAAGGAATTTTTGAGAAGGAGATTGTGCCGATAGAGGTTAAGACTAAGAAAGGCGTCGTAACGATAAAAAGCGACGAGGGGATTAGGAGGGACACCAGCCCAGAGAAGTTAGCCAAGCTTCCCCCGGCCTTCACGCCCGACGGGGTACACACAGCCGGCAACAGCTCCCAACTGAGCGACGGCGCGGCCGCTCTGATAATGGCTCCAGAAGAAGTCGTGAACGAGTACGGCCTCAAGCCCGTAGCTAGGGTCCTAGCCTACGACATAGTGGGTTTGAAGCCTGAAGACTTCGTGGAGGCGCCAGTTCCCGGAATAAAGAGGATATCAGAAAAGGTCGGCGTTAAGCCAGACGACTGGGACCTCTACGAGGTCAACGAGGCGTTTGCAATAAGCTTGTGGTTGCCTCACCACCTCTTAGGAATACCTTACGAGCGGATGAACGTACACGGCGGCGCCATAGCGATAGGCCACCCCTTGGGCGCCTCCGGCGCCAGAATAGTAGTAACCTTGATTAACGCTCTAAAGACCCACAACAAGAGCCGGGGGGTCGCGACCCTCTGTCACGGAACTGGAGGGGGGAGCACCCTAGCGATCGAAGTGTTTTAAGCCCGGCTCCGACTCGCGACGTCCTTTGTTAAAGGATCATCAATTAGAAGCCTTATTCGACTGAGGATCCCTCACTACTGGAAATAAAGTATTTAAATAGAATTGCCCCGCTCGTCTGCGGGAGGGAAGCCTTGAAGGCGAAGTGTCCCGTGTGCGGCGCCGAGATAGAGCTCCCCGACGACGTCATGGACGGAGAGATAGTGGAGTGTCCCCAATGCGGCGCCACCCTGGAGGTCAAGAAGAGTGGGGACAAGGTGGAACTGAAGGTAGCCGAAGAAGTGGGAGAGGACTGGGGCCAGTAGCGAGCAGGGGGTGGAGGTGAGGTGGTTCCACCTCGTTGTGAAGGTCTATTATGATTTGCCCCGTGTCGAAGAGAAGCTGATAATAAAGTCGTTAGAGTCCCACGGACTTGAGACGGTTCCCGTCAACGTAACCAAGGAGCCGTTGCCCCTACAAGGCATAGAAGAACACGTACCAATAGTACGAGCCGTAAGCATGTTCAGATCTACTTACACCTCGGCTGTCCTCGAAGCAAACGGCATGAAACCCATAAACAGTGCTTACACAATCATGTTCTCCGGAGACAAGGTTCTAACGTACTCAGCCCTGGCATCTCACGGGATACCCATACCCAAGACCGTGATAGCCCTCAACGGGGACTCTACCGAAAAGGCTTACGCCAGCGTGGGGTTCCCACTCGTGGACAAGCCCCCTATAGGGAGCTGGGGGAGGCTGGTGAGCTTAGTAAGGGACTGGCACGAAGCCAAGATCGTAATAGAACATAGATCTATGATGAACAGCCCCCAAATGAAGGTACACATAGTTCAAGAATACGTCAAAATGCCGGAGAACAGAGACATAAGGTGTTTCGTAATTGGGGGTAACTGCTTGGGCTGTATCTACCGCGTACCCAGCGAGGGCGAGTGGAGGTCCAACGTAGCCCTCGGAGGGAAGGTGAGGGCCTTGAAGGACTCGACGGAGCCGTGCGAGCTGGCGGTAAAGGCCGCGGAGGCTCTGAAGGGAGAAGTGGTATCGATAGATATCTTTGAAGGGAAGGAAGGATACTTAGTGAACGAGGTGAACGGCGTCCCGGAGTTTAAAGGGTTTATGAAGGCTACGGGTATTAATGTGGGAGACGAAATAGCGAAGTACGTCTACGAGAGGGTTAAGAGATGAGTTTATCAAGCGGCCACCGCGCGGGGGCAAGTTTTTGTACGTGAAACAAACTCTAGGAACCCAGCTCCTCGAAACCCTTCCTCAACCTTCTCCACGTCTCGTTCAGAGCTTCGGGAAGCACCTTCGTCCTCGATATTATGGTCATAAAGTTCGCGTCCCCGCACCACCGGGGGACCACGTGTAGGTGTAAGTGACCGGGTATGCCCGCGCCGGCCGCCCTCCCTAAGTTCCAACCCGCGTTGATGCCCTCTGGCCTGTACTCTCTTCTAAGGACTTCGACCGAACGCTTGAATAGCTTCACCATCTCGAGGATCTCGGCGTCGTCCATTTCAGTTACGTCGCTTACATGTCGATAAGGGACTATCATGAGATGACCCGTGTTATAGGGAAAAGCATTCAACACCACGTAGTTGTATTTCCCTCTGTATAGTATTAGAGCTTCCTCGTCGTCCATGTTCGGAAGCTCGCAGAACACGCACTTCCCCTCCTCCTTGCCGGCCTTCTCTACGTACTGCATCCTCCACGGCGTCCACAGTACGTCGAACACCTGGCCTCACCTCGTTAGCAACCAACGAATAGGTATATCTCCTATGAGCAGCGCCACTAGGAGTCCCCCAGTGATGTAGATAATGAAAGGTATACCATAAGTGACGAATATCTTCTCGTCCTCGCTCAAGAAGCCAGCATCCACGAACTCTTTAATCTTCCTTTGATGATCTTCGTACTCTTCGTCTATAGAGAAAGTGGTTCGGAGGAGGCGTTCTACTTTATCGTCTTTATATTGTACCAATTCCAGCGGGAACCAGAATTTCATTTTAAAATAATCCTTCACTTTGACTACTCTAGCTGAGGTCGCTAGGCGCAAGAGCTTTAAGCCTGTAACGTTTAATTCCTTCGCGTGTGAGACGAAGTCGTCGTTTAACAGGTTGGAAATCAACCTCAAGGGGACCCACAAGGCGGCCAGGATCGTTGAGTAAAGCAAGGTTAGCAGAGGTACTGGCAGCAGCGCCCTAGGGCCGCCCAACGCGAAGGGGTACCAAGGCATGTCTACCGTTATGAATAGGAAAGCGAGTACGTCAGCCCCGCCCATCATGTTCCTTAACATTAGAAGGGCGAGTACCAGAATTATTATCGCTCCGCTCAAGAATGAAAAGACTACGTAGTCCCCCAAGCCGGCGGAACTCAGGGTAACCGCCTCGTAAAGGGATGCCGGGAGCGCGAGAAGCGCTGCGGTCGCCCAGAGCTTCGGCGGTATTTCTCTGGTCTTCCAATCGAGGTACGAGGCGTAACTCAGAACAACCAACGCCAACGCTGTTCTGTAGACGTCCAACAACCACAAGTCCATTGGAGTGCCCCAAGGGGTTACGCCCGGGGCGTATAACCTCGGCTGGCTTTTCCTCAGTCATTTGAGGTCCTGCTACCGGGCATGAGTCCTCATTGGCAGTGTAAGGAGAACGGGGGCGTGGTGCGGGGGGTGGGATTTGAACCCACGCCGGCCTACGCCAGCGGGTCTTGAGCCCGCCCCCTTCGACCTGGCTCGGGCACCCCCGCTCCACAGTGCGGGTCACACCTAGGATTATTAAGTTTGGGTCATCCCCCTTCCCTTGAAGACTCTAACATCCTTTCGTAGGTTTTCATCATCACTTTTACGAAGATCTTGTAAGCCCTCTCAGGGGGGAGTTCGGGGACTGCGGGCAGCTCTTCCGTCCACACGCTCGAGTAAGCGCTCCTTACCCTCTCTGACGTGACGATCTCTAGTTCCCCGAGCTTGCGCTCCAACTCTTGCTGAATTTTGTATAGCACGTTCGCCAGCTTGGGCGAGAACCTCCACATGTGTCTCTCGAAGAAGTCTTCCCAAGGCATATCGTACTCGAAGCGACGGTAAGAAGCCTTGATAGCTTCCTCTATTATACCCGGGTCCTCGACCTCATTCCAAACGCTCTCGTCCAACTCGTGGAGGGTTTTGTAAGGGCAGAAAGTACACGCCACGCGGGGGAGGCCCTTTAGGTAGTCTGGGTGGACGGCGTTGACCTCCCTAACTATCTTGACCACGTCGATAAGGGTCAGTAGGAATATGGGCCTCACCTTCTTGAAGTCGAACACCTTAGGGGTCGTAGGAGAGTGGAAAGACAGCCTCTTGAACCTCTTGATGGACTCGAACATGCGTTCGCCGTCAGCCCTCACGTAGTCCTTCATCTCCTTCAATACCTTCCTTATCGGCTTTACTTTTTGTGTAGTACACCACCTGTTCCCCCTGAAGGGCATCCCCTGCTTCAACATGTTTCTCATGATCTCCCTGTCAGCTTCTACCACCACTAACTTGACGCCTAGTCGGTTCGCAACTTTCTCGACGAAATCCACGTTTCGTGGGTTTTCTAGGTAGCTTACATGGGAATAGAGGAGCGTGACGTCGGCGCCCAAGTCGCTTAAGACCTTGGCCGCCGCGACGCTGTCCTTACCCCCAGAGAAGTTCAACACTACCTTAATGTTGGGCGGGACCTTCTCGGACAACCACCTCAAGTACCCTTCGTAGTCTCCTGCAACGGAGACGAAGGGCCACTTTATGTCTTCGAAGAACCTACCGAAATTTAGCGTAATGCCAGAAACTTTCAACATATTGCCATCAATAAAGTCGTTAATTCTAATTGCCTTGCGAACGTCTAACCAAAGGTAGACGTCGTCGTTTATCCCGGTAAATTCGGCCGAGTCGACGAGCCACGACGCCACTCTCTTCACCTTTATCTCGGGATAGCGTTCCATTGAGGTGCACCGTAACCTTAACACGCGACGAAAGGTATTTTAAGCGTAGCACGCACACCGTGCGATAAGCTTTTATAATGTTCGCGAGAGCAGAACCCGGAGCCGGGTCGTCTAGCGGCCAAGGATGCGGGGCTTTGGCCCCCGTGACCGGGGTTCGAATCCCCGCCCGGCTACCACTTATCCATTCCCTCCCACAACTACAAAGCCTCAAGCGAGCTTTATTATGGTCCACGGGACCCCGCGGTGGGAGCGGAGGCCTTGTCGGTAAACTTCAGGCACGTGGGAGTAAGGGGGGTCAAGCCCCCGATCGGTACGTGCAACGACCCCGAGTGTCCTTGGCACGGACATCTAAAGGTAAGGGGCACCATTTTGGAGGGTGTAGTAGTCAAGAAGAAGATGAATAAGGCTGTGGTAGTACGCCACGAGTACTTGTACTACAACAGGAAGTACCAGAGGTACGAGAGGAGGAAGAGTAACATCCACGCCCGCTTGCCGCCCTGCCTCGCGGACGAGATAAAGGAAGGCGACGTCGTAGTTATTGGAGAGACGCGTCCCCTGGCTAAGAGTATAAGCTTCGTAGTCCTCGGCAAGAAGGCAGGGGGTGAAGAGTAATGGTAAAGGCGTCAGCGAACAAGTCGCGTAGAAAGGTAGTAACCGGCCTCCAAGTGGGCAGCTACGTGAAGGTTACGGACAACAGCGGGGCAAAGGTCGCCATGATTATCGGCGTGCCCGGCTACCACGGCAGGCTAAGGAGGATTCCTCCGGCGGGCGTGGGCGACATGGTGGTAGTGACTGTAAAGAAGGGAACGCCCGAAATGAGGCACCAGGTAGTTAGAGCGATAGTCGTTAGGCAGAGGAAGCCTTTCAGAAGGCCCGACGGCACTTGGGTTGCTTTCGAGGACAACGCGGTGGTCATCGTAAGCGAAGACGGCACGCCGAGGGGGTCGGAGATAAGGGGACCGGTCGCCCGCGAAGCGGTGGAAAGGTGGCCCAGGATAGGCAACGTGGCCAGCATAGTCGTGTGAGGTGAGCGCCGTGCCTATCCCCAAGTCCAAGAAGCCCAGCAAGCAGAGGAAGTTCCTCTACAACGCTCCCTTGCACTTGAGGCATAAGTTCATGAACGCCCCCCTCAGCAAGGAGCTGAGGGAGAAGTACGGCGTCAAGAGGTTGCCGGTGAGAAAGGGCGACACCGTAAAGATCGTCAGAGGGAAGTTCAGGGGCCACGAAGGAACGGTCGCCAAGGTAGACCTAAAGAAAGCGAGGATATACGTAGACGGCGCAACGATAGAGAACTCGAGGGGCGAGCAGAGGTTCTACCCCATCCACCCTTCGAAAGTGATTATAACCAAGCTAGGTGAGGTCGACAAGGTAAGGCAAAAGATAATAGAGAGGAGGAAGAAGGAGGTGAAGTAAAGTGGCAAGGGTAGGTGGAGGTAAAAGGCACCTAAAGAGGCTCGCCGCCCCGGCCTTCTGGCCCATTCATAGAAAGGAGGCCGTCTGGGCGGTAAAGCCCCGGCCGGGTCCCCACCCCATAGAGGAGAGCATACCGCTACTGATACTCGTCAGGGACGTGCTCGGATACGCCGAGACCTCTAGGGAAGCGAGGAAGTTGATAGCAGAGGGCAGAATAAAGGTTGATGGAAGAGTAAGGAAGGACTACAAGTTCCCCGTAGGCGCCATGGACGTAATAGAGATCGTAGGGGCCGACGAGTACTACCGCATGATCCCGTACCCAGTCAAGTACCTAGTACCCATGAGGATAGATGCAGAAGAGGCCAAGAAGAAGATCTGTAGAATAGAAAACAAGGTGACAGTTAAGGGCGGTCACGTCCAGTTGAACTTACACGACGGCAGGAACGTGTTGATAAGGGTAGAAGACCCGCGCAACCCCGTAGAGGCCCAAGAGTACAAGACCTTGGGCGGCTTACTCATAACGGTGCCCGAGCAAGAGATCTTGGACTACGTCCCCTTCGAGGAGGGAGTAATCGCAATAGTGAAGTCTGGGAGGAACGTAGGAAGGGTCGGGAGGATAGAGGAAATCGTGAAAGGGATGGGACGGAAGAAGACTCTAGTTAAGATGAGGGACGTACACGACGAAGTGTTTTACACCGTCGCTGAGTACGTATTCCCAATAGGGAAGGAAGAGCCCTTGATAAAGTTGCCGGAGGGTGCTTGGAAATGAGCGCGGAGTTGGAAGTTAAGCGCTTAGAGGTTCCCCTCCCTCCCGAAAGGGTTGAAGAGATACTGAAGAGGTGGGAACAACAGCCTATGCTGAAGCCCAGGTTAGCCAAAGTGACGGTCAACATCGCCCTGGGCGAGAGCGGCGAACGCTTAGAGAAGGCCTACAACTTGCTAGAGGAGCTAACCGGCCAGAGGCCGGTTAAGCGCAAAGCCAAGAAGACCATAAGGCAATTCGGAATAAGGAGAGGGGAGAACATAGCAGTCATGGTTACCTTGAGGGGACAAAGAGCTGTGGAATTCCTAAAGAAGGCCTTAGAGGCTGTCGGGTGGAAGATCAAAGCCTCCAGCTTCGACGAGTTCGGCAACGTAGGCTTCGGCATAAGGGAGCACATACAGATACCCGGCACGCGCTACGACCCCAGAGTAGGTATATTCGGCATGGACGTGATTCTGACAATAGAAAGACCCGGCTACAGGGTGGCCAGGAGGAGGAGGGCTAGGTCCAAGATCCCCCGGAGGCACAGGGTCACCAAAGAGGAGAGTATGGTATTCTTGGCCAAGGAGTTCGGCGTAAAGATCGAGGGTTAAAAAAGAACGCGGGAGCGCAAGAGGGGGTGTGAAGAATGGCCAAGTTTAGGCCTCCCAAGTATAGGAGGTTTGGGCGTGGAGCAAGGAGATGTCAGAGGTGCGGTAGCCAAGACGCCGTCATAACTAAGTACGGATTGTACCTCTGTAGGCAATGCTTCCGAGAGGTAGCTCCTACTCTAGGCTTTAAGAAGTACAGGTGAGAGCAATGGTGATGCTCGACACTCTCGCGAACGCCCTCACCACAATATACAACAACGAAGTTAGGGGCAACAAAGAAGCAATAATAATGCCCGCTTCCAAGTTGATCGCCAACGTACTAAGGATAATGCAGAAGGAAGGCTACGTGGGCGAGTTCGAATACATAGACGACGGACGGTGGGGCAAGATAAGGGTGAGGCTGCTGGGCAGGATTAACAAGTGTGGCGCAATAAAGCCCAGGGTGTCCGTGAGCTACAGAGACCTACTGGTCTTGCCGGAGCACTTGAGGAGGTTCTTGCCGTCCAAGGACGTGGGCATTCTGATAATAAGCACCTCCCAAGGACTGATGACCCATAAGGAGGCCATACAGAAGAGGGTAGGCGGAATAGCTATCGCATACGTCTATTAACCTTTTGTTGTCCCTTCCACACAAAAATCTCCATTCGCTCTTTAGAACCCGGGCTCGAGTGCCTTGAGGGTCTTGGACCTCGTAGGGAGAGAGATAGTTTGGTGTCCTCCTAATAGCACCTTAAAAGAGGTCGTACACAAGATGAGGGCTCACAACGTCGGCAGCGTCTTGATACTTAACGGCGACGAGCTCGTGGGCATTTTCACCGAAAGGGACCTAGTAAGGGCCTTCGACGAGGGGGCTAAGCCCGAAGACCTTGTCAGCGACTTCATGACGCGTAACCCTATAGTTGTGAACCCGGAGGAAAGCTTGGAGAGCGCACTACAGAAAATGTTGGCACACGGGATTAGGCACTTGCCCGTAGTGTCGCCAGAAGGCAGAGTCCTAGGAGTGGTGAGCTTGAGAGACGTAGTAGAGGCCTTACTGGCGCAGCAAACGCCTATCTGAGCTAAAACCTCGCCCGGCGCGGGCCTCTCGAGATGAAAAAGAAGGCAAGCATGAACTATCTCGACGTCGTAGCTTGGATAAGGAAGAACGAAGATCTAATAGGGTCGACAGTCCAAAACGTCTACTACAAGGACGGCCTAATGTGGATGAAGCTGAAGGGAAAGGGGAGCGGCACTAAGGCGTTGATCGCGGAGCCGGGGAGGAGGATCCACCTAACGCCCTCTCCTCCGGAAGCCCCGGAGAGGCTTCACCCCTTCGCCGGGGGGCTACGCAAGTTCTTGAAATCCGCCAAGTTGACTTCGATCAAGACCGTAGGTTACGACAGAGTCGTCGAGATGAACTTCTCCAAGGGGGGTGAGGTCTACAAACTGATGATAGAGCTGGTGCCCAGAGGGGTTATTGCCCTTCTTGACCCCGAGAACAAAATACTCTACGCCAACGAATACAAAGAGATGAGGGATAGATCGATAAAGAGGGGTGAGTTATACAAGCCACCTCCAGGGCCGACCTTCGACCCCTTCAACGACTTGGAGGAGTTAGGAGAAAGGATAAAGAAGGGTAAGGACGTAGTCAGGGGGCTGGTAATAGGTCAGAAGGTGCCGGGAGACGTAGCCGAGGAAGTGCTGTTCAGAGCTGGGGTCGCTAAGGACAAAAAGCCCAGCGAGGTAAGCCTAGAAGAATTGGAAAGGATTAAAGCAAAAATTAGGGAAGTGTACGAAGAGGCGCTGAAAGGGAGGGCATACCTCGTTAGGGCCGAGAGCGAACCAGTGGCCTTCGAGCCCTTCGAGCCGCGGCTGTTTATTTCCCAAGGTTATCACGCATCGGAAGGCGACCTAGATCAAATAATAGACGAGTACTTTGCGAACGTGAAGAGCGAAGAGCTGGAAGAAACCTTAGAGGAGAGGGTAAGAAAGGAAGTAGAGAAACTGAGGAAAGCTATGGAAGAGCAGCTCCGCTTGGCGGAAGAGTACAAGAAGCTTTCAGAAAACTACGAGAAGCTCGCCACTCAGTTGGCGGCCAACTACGCTGAAATAGAGGAGGTATTAAAGGACGGCAAGGAATACATTATGAAGTTCGAGGACAAGGAGATCGTGTTGAAACCCGACACGAACCTCGACGAATACATTAGGTCGTTGTTCTCTAAGTCTAAGGAATATGAAAAGAAGTACAAGAGAGCCCTCAAGGCGTACGAAGAGCTCAAAGAAGAGATGGACAAAGTCGAAGAGAAGGTAAAAGAAGAGATAGCTAAGGAGATAGCTAAGTCGAGGAGGAGGGAGTGGTACGAGAAGTACCACTGGTTGATAACGAGCTCCGGGCTGTTGGCGATAGGAGGCAAGGACGCGAGCCAGAACGAAGCGGTGGTGAGGAGGTACTTGGAAGACGACGACATATTCATGCACGCGGAGGTCCAAGGAGCCCCGGCGGTGGTCCTAAAGACTGAAGGAAAGGAGGTGACCGAGAAGGACTTGAGGGAGGCCGCTTTCCTGACCGCGTGTTATTCCAAGGCGTGGAAAGAGGGAAGGGGCTCCGTGGACGTCTTCTACGTCAAGGGCTCGCAAGTGAGCAAGAGTCCTCCTCCCGGACAGTACGTCGCCAAGGGAGCCTTCATAATAAAGGGTAAGAGAGAATACGTCAGAGACGTTCCCTTGAGGCTGGCGCTAGGCGTGGAAATGGTCGAAGGGGGCCCGCGCGTAATTGTGGGGCCCGAAGAGCTAGTGAGGGAGAGGAGCTTCGCCTACGCCGTCTTGGTCCCTGGGGACGTGGAGAAGAGGAAGGTCGCCCAGAAGCTGAAGAGGCTCTGGACCAACAAGCTGAAGGAGCCAGAGCTAAAGGGAGCGATAGAGGGGCTCAGAGAAGAGGAAATAATGGAAAGGATACCGGGAAAAAGTAAGATAGTAAAGGTAGTTGTCCCAATGAGGAAGCCCGAAAAGTCCGAGGAGGGTGAGGTGAGTGCGGGGCTGGGCTGAGGGAAAATATTATCCTCACGGCCGCTTTCCTTCATGAGGAACCTTGAGAGAAGTTTTGGGTACTGCCCTCACGTCGTCTTCCCAGAAAGCCCTATTGCTCGGTTCGGGAGAGCTCGGCAAAGAGGTAGTTATAGAGCTTCAGAGGCTGGGCGTGGAAGTAGTTGCAGTAGACCGTTACGACCGCGCCCCAGCTATGCACGTAGCCCATCGGAGGTACGTAATAGACATGCTAGACTACGACCAAGTGGTCGACGTGGTTCGCAGGGAGCGCCCAGACGTCATAATACCCGAAGTGGAGGCGATTAACACGGACGCCCTCGTGGACTTGGAAAAGGAAGGTTACTTCGTAGTCCCTAACGCGAGGGCGGTAAAGATAACCATGAACCGGATTGAGCTGAGGAGGCTAGCGGCAGAAAAGGTAGGGGTTCCCACCACTCGTTACGCGTTCGCCCACAACGAAGACGAGGCCGCAGAAGCTTGCGAGAAAGTCGGCTACCCGTGCTTGATAAAGCCCGAGATGAGCTCCTCCGGCCACGGACACACCTTAGCCTCTTCGCCGGAGGAGGCCCGGGAGGGATTTAAGAGGGCCTTGAAGGAGGCCCGGGGCAAGAGCGAGAGGGCCATAGTAGAAGAGTTCGTTGAAATAGATAGGGAACTCACCGCCCTAACGTACAGGCACGACACGGGTAATGGAATAGAAACAGTCCCCCTTCCCCCAGTAGAACACAAGAGGCCCAAGGGCATCTACTACTATTACGAGTCTTGGCACCCCGCTACCGTCAACGACGAAGTGGTGAAGAAGGCTAAGGACATAGCAGTAAAGGTGGTAAACGAGTTAGGGGGCTTAGGCATCTTCGGGGTTGAGATATTAGTTACCAAGGACGGGAGGGTACTGTTCAGCGAGGTCTCTCCCCGCCCTCACGACACCGGCCTGGTCACCTTAGCTAGCATGGAGCTGAGTGAGTTCGCAATTCACGCCCGCGCGGTCCTCGGCCTCCCCGTCCCTGAGCCCAAGTTACTAACTCCCGCGGCCTCTCGAGTGGTGCTGGCAGAGGAGGCCTTGGAGCCCCCCTGCTTGAAGGGGGTCGGCGAAGCGCTTAAGGTGAAGGGCGTCCAGCTGAGGTGGTTCGCCAAGCCGCGCAGTTACAAGGAGAGGAGGATGGGAGTGTTACTAGCGACCGGCTCCACGGTGGAGGAGGCGTTGGAGAGGGTTAGGAGGGCCGCCGGGTTCCTAAAAGTGGTTAAGTGTTAAGGTCCTCCTTTTGGGTTATGAAGTTCACCCTTCGCTCGACTTCTTATGGAACCTCGCGTATATCATTGCGTGGTCTTTGTCGAAGGGGTCTAAGTGCACTATGTCTAGGATCTCGAAGCCCCTGGACTTCAGCACTCCTATCTCCCTCTTGAACACCTCCTCCGGGCTCTTGGTGACGTCAACGCTTCTGGCCTTTATTGCCATTAACATGTAGCCTCCATCCTTTAGGAAGAAGTCCGCGTTATCGGCGACTATCTCCGCTTGGTTGGGCTGGGCCACGTCCGCGTACAGGCCGTCGACCAGCTCCGCCAAGTGACGGTACTCGCGCGGCTTCCTCGCGTCGCCCAGTATGGGGAAGATGTTCTTCCTTATTTCGGCCAAGTTTACGAACTCCCTCATAACTCTAGGAGCGAACTCTACGCCGTAGAGCCTTCCCTCTTCACCTATAATGTCGGAGATGTGGCTGGGAGTAGTTCCGGTCGCGGCCCCTAGGTAGAGTATGGAGTCGCCGGGCTTTATCGGAAGCTCTTCCAATCCCTTGACCAAAGCGGCTGCTAACTTTGAACGCTGGACGTTCCACTCGCGGTACTCCTCGCCTTGCCACTGGAAGAGCTTCTCGCCGTAGACTCTGTGCCCGGGCGTCAAGTTCTTAGTCGCCAAGCGCACGCTGCCATCCTCCAGCTCTACGACGTACACATTCTTGTATTGAGGGTGTTCGTAAACGTTAACGACCTCTATTGGCATGCCCTTTCTGGCCCCCGCGGAGCTGCCCTCTATGGTATAAAAACTGCGAGGGCTCTCGAGAGGAGCTCGAGAGATAGGCGTCGTAGGGGAACGGCAAGGCTTGGAGGCTGAGCAAATGCGCGAGGAACGCGTGGTGGGGCCGCGGGGATTTGAACCCCGGACTACCGCCGTGTGAGGGCGGCGTCCTTCCGGGCTAGACGACGGCCCCGAACCCCGGTCTGCCAGGACCGGGTACCCTTTTAAAGTTTTGCGTTATGTTAATACGCCTTCCCTCAAGGTGAGCACTAGGAGATGAAGGGCTTGAAGTGGAGTTTGGTGTTCCTCCTAGTATTCTCAGCGGTTTTAAACGCCGCCACGACGGTTAGCGTCTACTGGCTGGACGAGAAGAACAACGTAATGACCTTCGTAGACGGGTCGAAGGGCTACTACTCGCTCAAGTTATGTGTCGTGAGCTCCTCGGACGTCAGCGTCCACTTAACCTTAAGGGGCGACGCCTTCGGGGCCCCGAAGTATTACGAAGCCATCTTGAAGACCCAACGCGGCAAGGCTTGTAAGGACGTCTTACTCTACTTCGGCGAGAGGCCGAGCACGACTGAGAGGTCCTACGACGTGGTTATAAATGCCAACAACGTGAACGGAATATATGCCGACGTAGAGGTGAACGGAGTAAAACTCGAGAGGCTTGGCTACCTAAGGGTTCTGAGGCTCGGAGGTTCCGAGCTGACGCGCTGTCTGAAGGTCAACTCCAACGTTACGTACCCCTTCATCGGGGAGCACGTGAAGTTAGCGGTCTCCAACTCTTGTGGAACCCCGTTGGACGTCACCGTTAAGGTCGACGTTGAGAACTTCGCCGACTTCGACCTCGCTAGCTTCGTCCTAGCGTCCAACGAGAAGAGGGAGATAAACGTCACGGTTCCCAAACTCGTGGCAGTAAACTTGCTGGGCCCCTTGGGCGGGCCGGCCGTAGCCGTCCGAGGTCTCTACGTCTCCATCAACGGGACTGCACTGTATTACGTCCCAGTGTACGACTACTTCACCTACTACGTTAAGCAGAACGTCAAGTCAGAATGGCGCTCCGGGGGCAGAGCGCTAAAGGCCGTTGGGCCCGGAGAGGTGGTCACGGGCTGTGCGTCGTTGCCGGAAGTGGTGCCCAGAACTGAGGTTCCCCCGCTGGAAGCCTCCTTAAAGGTTGTGGAGGACTTGAGTTTCGCCCCGGACGAGGTAGTAGCGAAAAAGAACTTTGTAATAGATAAGTTGCCGTTCAAAGAGTGTGTGAGCTTCGTTACCGAAAAGAGGTGGAACACTAAGGGTTACAAACTAGTCTTGGAAGTCTCAGAGGACGTCGAGGTTATGAGAGGAAAAGTCCCGTTGAGGGTGAGCGTCGAACTAAGCCCGGAGCTCGCCGTACGCTAATTTTTAAACGCGTCTCGTTTTTACTAGCCTGCAATGAAGATATACTACGAGACCTACGGCTGCGCAGTGATGCTCGGCGAAGCCGAGAGGGTGCTAGAGGAGCTGAAGAGCAAAGGATACGAAGTTGTAGGGAGGCCCGAGGAGGCGGACGCGTCCATAATATTTACTTGCACAGTGAGGTCAGAAACCGAACAGAGGATGGCATGGCGCATAAAGGAGCTTTGCAAGGCTAGCAAGAAGTTGATCGTGACTGGCTGCCTCGCCAGCGCCCAACCGGGACTAGTGAAGATGGTCTGTCCCAGGGCGTCCATCGTCTCTAACTCTTCGTTACACGAAATTGAGCTTGCCTTAAAGGGGGAGAAGAAGTACCTACTCAAGGGGCAGAGGCCCAGGGACTGGCTCAAGGGCGTAACGCCCGGCGGCTTTAGGGTAGTAATCCCCATCGCCGACGGCTGCTTGGGCAATTGTACTTTCTGTATAACCAAAGTGGCCAGGCCGCGGCTTGTAAGCCAAAGGCCAGACTCCATAATCGAATACGCGCTCAAGGGCGTCAAGAGGGGCGCCAAGGAGATCTGGTTGACGGCGCCGGACGTAGCGGCCTACGGCAAGGAGATCGGTTTAGAATTGCCAGATCTGTTAGAGAAATTGTTGAAAGTCTTGCCGGAAAATGTATACGTCAGGGTAGGCATGATGAGTCCAGACACCTTTCGCGAGGTAATGGATAGAACTATAGACGTCATGAGGGATCCAAGAGTCTTCAAGTTCTTTCACTTACCGCTCCAGAGCGCCAGCGACAAGGTGTTGAGGTTAATGGGAAGGAGGTATACGTACTCGGAGTTTGTAGAGATAGTCAACAAGGTGAGAAAGGCCTTCAACGACCCCACTATAGCCACTGACGTCATGGTCGGCTTCCCCGGCGAGGAAGAGGACGATTTCGAGTTGACGCTTAAGGCGTTGAGGGAGTTGGCCTTCGAGAGGGTTCACCTAGCCGCCTATACTCCGAGGCCCCTAACCTTGGGGGCCCGGATGCCCCAAGTAAGGGAGGACGTTAAGTCCAGGCGCGTTAAGAGGGCCATGAACGTGATAGAGGCCGTAGGCGTTGAGGTTCACAAGAGGTACGTCGGCGGGAAGTTTAAGGCATTTGTGGACGAGTACGACCAGAAGCACGGGACCTTTGTGGCGAGGCTCTGGAACTACACGCCGGTGGTCCTAAGGGAGGAGAGCTCCTTAGGGGAAGAGATAGTAGTTAAAATTGAAGGCGCCACGTTCTACGACCTAAGGGGTACCGTTTGGTCAGTAAGCTAGCGGCTTGGGCGATAGCGCATTTCATAGTGGTAGCATTCATAATAGTTCACGTTACGTGTCGGACGAACGCGTACGTACTCAGAACACACTTGTTAGAGTTAGCCCCGCTCGCGCTCCTATCTCTCCTCATTCCGAGACGATATAAGGACTACTATTTCGTATTCCTGCTCTACTACTTCTTAACGACCTCATTAACATTCAATAATTGGATCGTCGCTCTGCCGAACTACATGGCGAGAGAAAACGTAGTGTGGGGCCTTACTGCGCTCGCGTTTGCGTTCATATCTCTCGTTTTCGGTAGGAGCTTAAGAAAGGCGCTTATGTTGGGCTCCTTCCTCTCGGGCGTAGCTTACTACTTTATCAAGGACGGTTTGTTATTAGTATTACACTTATCGTTCGCGCTTTCTTTTATCATAGCGCTCTTTGCTGACCTCCACTTTATTGTCTGGTCGGTTAATTATATCACCTACGCGCTCAGACGCCTCCAGGGAACTGTATGATAGAACTCCTCTTCGCGTTGGCGTGTAGCAACGTCAGCGTCGGCGCAAGTCTCCCTTCTCCCTTCGTACAAGCGGTTCTGAAGGACTACTCCAACTATACTTTAGTGATATACGGCATTGATGAAGGCATTCCTTGTATTAAGTTGAGGACGTTCCTCAGCGACCTCTCAGAGCTATACGGCTTCAAAGTTGTTTGGGTTTCCGTGAGCAAAGGAGTGCCGAAAAACGCGACGGCAGTAAGTGTAGCCGAGGACTTCGGCTTACCTTACGTCCCGATAACGGGGGTTTACTGCGGGAGAAAGTTGGTTGCGGTCGTAGTGGGGGACGTAGAGAACTCGACGTTCTGGTTGGAGGAGGTCATGAAGTGTACGAACGTGACTAGGGTTTACGAAGGTCAGAAGCTCTTGGGCACGTGGAGGCCCTCCGCCCGCGCGCTTAACGGCCCCGTCCTCATCTTGGCTTTGGTGGACTCCCTAAACCCCGTGGGACTCATGGTCTTCACGTTCTATATCCTGGCTTGCAAGAACGTGAAGAAGAGGTGTTCTTGGGACGCCTTGGCGTTCGTCGTTGCCTATACGTTTACACACGTCGCGCTCGGCGTCGCGCTCTCCCTCGTGCCGGCCTCGCCGTATTACCCCGTCATAGGGGCGATCGTGAGCTTAATGGTAATAGTATCTTCAATTAAACCGAACAAGAAGATAAGGTCGTTGACCGCTTGGGCGTCGTCAACGCTCAACTCTCTAGTCCTCAAGAGGGCTTCGCCGGCAGTCTTAGGCCTTCTGGCCGGGAGCGTGGGGACCTCGCCTTGCGTGCTGGGAGCCTTCTTGAGCGCGGCCTCTCTAATAGGCAACAACTTGATTATGTGGGGTGCATACGCGATGATATATGCCGCCGCGCCGACGGTGATATTCATCATAGTTAACCGGGGTAAAGTTGTAGATCCCAGGAAAGTGGTACTCCCGTTGGCCACAATATCGTTGCTAATATCGGTCTACCTCGCAGCGGTCAACTTGGGTTTCGTTAGCTTTACCTTAACGCTACGCTAAGACCTCGGGGACCTCTTCCTTTAGCAGCTCCTTCACCGCCCTAGCGACGCCCCTTATTTCCCACTGGGCCTTAGGGTGGTCCCTCAGCTCTATTATGTGGAGCCACTCCCTCAAGTTAGCGGTAACCAACATTGACGTCCTTATAGCTTGAGGGAGCAAGAAGCGACAGTCCTCCATGGGAGCGGAGGAGCGACACAAGGCGTAGGAGTAGAGGGAGTGCATCATTGAGAGTACGGCAGTCGCCCTCTCTACGCTCTCCGGTATAACGAACAGCTCTCCTACTATCTCCTCTAACTTTTTAGACAATTCTTTACAGCCTATACCTCTTTCTTCTAAATCCTTTATAATTAACCTCTCTTCAAACTCACTTAAGTCTTGCGAACTCGCGTTTAATACCTTAATTATTTCGTCCCACCCCAACTCTTTTCCGAAAGCTTTTTTGAAGGCTTTCAATATCCTGACTTCCGAGTAGCGCTGGCTCTCTTGGGTCACGCTCAGCAGCCGGTGGCGCACTAGCTGGTGAGAGCAAACCCTGGAACACCCCTCAATGAAAAACGTGAAGACCGAATGTTCCAACACGCTCGGGAAGGAGTCCTTCGCCTCCTTGAGCCAGTTGCTCCAACCCTCTTTCCACTCGCTCTTAAGGTAGTATTCAATACCCTTCTCTTGAGCCTTCCCCGTAGAGACCTTCACGGCCAACAGAGGTAGCCTCCTCGGATCGTCGAAGTTCTTAGCGACCAAACACACAACAGTCCTCTCGTCTGAATGAGAGGCCTTACATCGGACGCGGTTTGCCATGGCTTCAGAACCCCATCCTAATTGTTATAAAGTCTTTTGAGGGTCACGGCGCCGGGGAGCACAGTGTCGTACGGCGGGATGTACGGGGTCAACGCCCAAGGGCATAAGGGCTGGATTACTGTTAGGTGTGCTATACACGCCCGCTACGCCGACGTGAGCAAGGAGCCCGTGTACAAGTGTCCTAAGTGTACTCCGAAGTACAACGTTTACTTCTGTGCCGAAGAGTACAGGGAGCTGGGCGGAAGGTGTCCCTACTGCAGGACCAAGCTCGTTCCAGTAATTTCCCTCAATGAGTGAGAGCATTGAAGAAGTTTTTATGTAACGACCACTGGAGGGTCCTCGTCCTAGAAGGGAACGACTGTAACTTAGTGGTAGTAGACGTCTATAAGAGGGGGGCGCGCGGTCAACCGATAATCCAAGGACCTCCGGACCTCCTCTCCGAAAGGCTCGAAGGCGCAGAGGTCCAAGCGATTATGGGAGAAGCCATCTTTGTTAAGTTCTGTGTCGAAAAAGTGGGGAGGCCGGAGGAGTATTTCTTGAAGGCCCGCGAGCTCCTAGGTCTTGAAGCCCCTCAGCCAGTATGCGTCGAGGAAGAGCCTTGATTTGTGAGGTCTTAGCGGCCGCGGCACTGGTGACGGCGCTCGTAGCGCTCTACAAGGCTAACGACGTTGAGATAGAGGTAATAGAAAAGAAACTTGCCAAGAAGAGGGCCAAGAAGATAAGGAGGTACGTTTTAGTGCTCGTGTTATCCGAGAGACCTGAGGAGGTTGAGGAGGGCTGCGTGGAGGGCGCAGTGATAGAGTCGTTAAAGAGGGCCTATGGGACCATCGGCTTGGCTCTGACCGACCCCAAGTTGGCTTACTTCGACCCGGACCTCAAGGTGGCCATATTTAGGACGACTCTAGAAGGGGTCAAACTACTCTCCTCGTCCCTCTTGTACGTGGAAGAGGCGTGTGGAACTAAAGTAAACTTGATCTCACTCAGAGCCTTCGGGACCCTCGCCAGCGCCCGGGAGAAACTCCCTAAACTTGGAAAGTATGTCAAAAACCTCTAGGAGGGACTCCACCTCATTCAAGCCCTTTTGCGTGAGCTCCACCACTACTCTGGGCCTCCCTTCCCCTAACTCCTTCTTTATATTGACCAGCCCCTCCTTCCTCAGCTTCTCCAAGTGCGACCACGCGTTGCCCGGCGTGAGCCCCAAGTCCTCGTAAAGTTCCTTAAAGGTCACCGACCCCCTGCTGAGCAAGTATACCATTATAGCTATTTTCGTCAAGTTCAGCTTCTTATTTACTAATTCCCTTATTATGTCCATATCCTTTATTCTCGACACATTTTTCAGCCTCCTCTAAGTTTATCAACACTTCGAAGAGGGTACTCACGCTGTACGAGATAGAAAGAGTAACCGGAATTACAATGGGGTTGGTGGCTACGCTCAACATGCTCAAGCTTGCCAAAACTACCCCGCTTACTGCCTTTTCCCGCCTCATCATAAGTATTTTGATGAGCGAGATCAAGAAGAAGGGGATCGCCATAGTGGCGTAGGGTAGGCCGGGCCAAACGGGCGCCGCCAGCGTAACCGCCGCCATCACGGGGAACAACAAGAAGTCCGGCGCCCGCGAGTCGCCCTCCCTGAGGCTAGCGATCTTAAATGTATACTTAAACGTCTTCTTAAACGTGTAAAACATAATTATGCTAAAGAATAACAACAACGTCATGAGTAATGCAGAGCCAACCTTGTAGTCCGAAACGAAAACGCTTGGGAAGAGCGCAGCGGTAAGGGCCGTCAGGGTTCCCCCTAAAGACAGCGTCAAGGAACTGAGGGCCTTAGCCAAGTAGGAGTTTCGACACGAGCTTATGTCTCTGAGTATCTCTGCGACCCTCTCTAGCGCCTTCAGCCCCTCGTCGTCACTCAAGCCAACAGCCTCCGTAGAGGCCCCAGCGGCGCCGAGTATTCAAGGATAGCCCTCCCGAGCTTGGCGAAGGCTGCCATAACCTTGTCGACGAGTGTGGCGGGCACATCTATGTTCCTAGACCTCATGAAGTAGGCAGAGGTGACCCCTGCCGCGTAAGCCACTGAAGTGAGCGGCTCCCCTAGCTTGTTCATTGAAACAGCGTAGGCCACGAAGGGGGAGATCGCCGCCATGATTTCCCTCCGGCGCCGGGGGTCTAAGGCCGTATGCACTCTGATCGCAGTATAAGCCGCGAGGATCACCAGCATGGTGACGTAAACGTAAGCCGCCTCCTTCCCGAGAACCTTTGCCAACAGTCGCGCCGTGAGGGGAAGCTTCGACACCTCCCCGCTGACCGCGTACTCTTGAAGAAGCAACCAGTGGGGTAAGATCAAGTTTTTGAGTATGTTAATGAACGCGAAGGCCCAAGCGACAATTATGATGACTATTGATATTAGTTTATTTAGTACAGCGAGTTTGCCCTTTAGAGACGGGGGTTTTGTCATTAAACCTATGATATACATAGTGAGGGGGCCCATTAAGGCCTCTGCCGTTGCCGCCAAGGCCGCCAAGGCGGGCCAGGCGAACAAGTACCTAACGAAGCAACCCCGCTCGCTCCCGCAACCCTCTACCAAGAGGGCGCGCGCCTTTGTTGGCGAAAGCACAACTAACAACGTCTTAATCCCTTCCTTAACGTTTTGGAAGAACGCCAACACTCCCAACGCCATTGAGACAACGAAGGCTCCCACGAAGGTAAGTGGGCCCGGCACGAATGCTATCCAGAACAGCGCCACCCCGCTTAGGACGGCAAGCCGCGCCCCCTTGCTGAGCCCCTCTAGCCACGCCCTAAGCCCGGCGAAGTACAAGTAGTCGAAGAAGAGAACTAGAGGTATAAACATAAGGAACGACGTTTCTATTATAATACCTGATACCAAGGCTTCCACGCTCAGCTGCGAGCACAAATCTTCACAGCGGCCGAAGCCGCTCGGCTCCCGGATTCCTCTTCATAGTCCCAAGCACTCTTTTGTCTCCTTTATTATTCTTTCCGCAAGCTCTTGGGTTACCAAGTCTTCGGGCGTAAGGTCGCCTCGTGGGAATATCAACTCGACGCACTCCTTGGGTGCCCTTTCAAAGGGAGCCTTTCCCCTCTTACATAAGTTCAAGGCGTGGCACGCCAACATGAACGCTTGCGCGTAGCGCCCCATAGTCATAAGTATTTCAGCAGTCCACAAGAAGTCTTCGGCTGCCTTGATCCAAGGGTCCACTCGCTCTAACACCTCCATTTGGTTGCTAACATTAGGTACCCCAAAAACTCTGATCGGAGGAGTGAGGGGTTGGGGTACCGAGGCTACGCCTTGGGCTCACAGCCGCGCTGGCTCGCCGACTTCATTAGCTCTCTCCACTTTGACAAAGATATCTGTCCCTACGTTATAGACGTGTTAATAGTGCACATCAACGAGTTGGAGAGGAAAGGTTACGTCTCATCCGAAGACGCAAAGACCTTAAAGGAGTTGCTGGAGCAGTTCGACTGTTCGGCCGACTTCGACGGCTACGAAGATATACACGAAGCCATAGAGTACTATTTAATTGAAAGGACCGGCGCCGCCAAGCAGATAAACCTCGGTAAGAGCCGAAACGACCAAGTTGCGACCGCCATAAGGTTAAGGGTCAGGGAGGAGCTTCTGGAGTCCGCGACCGCGCTGTACCACCTCTTAAAGGCTCTATACGCGAAGGCCAAACTCCACGAAGAAGTCTTCTTTCCGACGTTCACTCACCTACAGCCCGCCCAGCCGGCCAACTTCGGGCTCTTCTTAACCAACTTCGCTGAGGAAATAGTAGACAGTTTCGGACTATTGGAAGTCGCGTTAGAAATTACTGACAAGTGCCCCTTAGGGGCCGCGGCCGCCGCGGGAAGCACCGTAGACCTAGACCGCCGGAGGAGGTGTGAAGAGCTGTGTTTCAAAGACTTAGCATATAACACGCTTTACGCCACCACTTCGAGGGACTTCGCGCTAGTCTCTTTGGGAGCTCTAGCTAGCCTTTCGATACCCTTGCTCCGGTTCGTCGAAGACGTGTTCGTTTATGCCACCCCACCTTTCAGCTTGATAAGGGTTCCCTTGGACCACGCCGGAACCTCTTCGATAATGCCCCACAAGAAGAACCCGGCGACGCTGGAAGTGGTTAGGGCAGAGCTGTCAAAGCTCCTAGGCCATTACGTGTCCGCGTTCAGCATACTAAAGGGACTTACGTCCGGCTACAACCTAGACTTACAACAACTCACGCCGCTCTTGTGGCAAGCCTTCAAGACCTTTAGGAAATCAGTAATAGTGATAACAGACTTCTTGTGGAAGATGGAAGTCAACGAGGAAAGGGCGAAGGAATTCTTGAGGTACCCGCTGCTCGCGGCCGACCTCGCCGAGTACCTAGTCAAGAACAAAGGATTGACCTTCAGAGACGCTTACGCAACTGTTGCTAGGGCCTTGAAGGAGCACAACGACGACCTAGCGAGGGCCGCGGAGGGGCTCGTGGGGGACGAGTGGAAGGTAGTTGAGAAGGGAGCTTTGACCTTTAGGAAGGCTCCCGGGGCGCCCGGCAACTTAGGTCCCGTGTTCGTCAAGATAGAACGTGCTATGTCGAGGATAGCGCGCCTCGTCGTGGTCAGAGAGGAGCTACGGCAGTGTCCTAACTCTTAACTTCGCCTTTTGGCTCTGCTCCCGGTAAGAGTCTTGGCGAAGGAACTCCGACTGAGGGTCGCTGAGGCAAAACAGAGGGACGTCGGGAGAAAGATCGCTAGGATCAGTAGGAAGAATATGAGGGAGTTGGACGTAGTCACTGGAGACTTCGTCGAAGTAGAGGGTCCTAAGGGCAGCATAGTACTCCAAGTCTGGCCCGCCTACCCCCAAGACGAAGATAAGGACATAATCAGGATGGACGGCTACGCGAGGAACCAGATAGGCGTCAGCGTGGGAGATTACGTGACCGTAAGGAAGACTAAGGTAGAAGAAGCTACCAGAGTGGTGTTGGCCCCCACCGAGCCCTTGGAGTTCGGCCCCGACTTCGTCGACTACGTAAAGAGGATATTAATGGGCAAGCCCCTAATGAGGGGAGAGAAGGTACAGATACCGTTCTTCGGGAGCACCATAGAACTGATAGTCACCGCCACCCAGCCCAGCCCGAGAGTTTACGTAACTGACAAAACCGAGATCGAGATAAGCAAGAAGCCGGTCAAGGAGGAAGCCGTCAGGGGCGTGCCTAAGGTAACTTGGGAGGACATAGGCGACCTCGAGGAGGCTAAGGAAAGGCTGAGGGAGATAGTCGAGCTGCCCATGAAACACCCGGAGATCTTCAGGCATTTGGGCATCGAGCCCCCGAAGGGAGTGCTCCTCTACGGTCCCCCCGGCACCGGTAAGACCATGTTGGCCAAGGCCCTAGCCAACGAGATAGGCGCATACTTCATAGCGATAAATGGACCAGAAATAATGAGCAAGTACTACGGCGAGAGCGAGCAGAGGCTTAGGGAGATCTTCGAGGAGGCGCGCAAGAACGCTCCGAGCATAATATTCATAGACGAGATAGACGCAATTGCCCCCAAGAGGGAGGAGGTAACCGGAGAGGTCGAGAAGAGGGTCGTCGCTCAGTTGTTGACCTTGATGGACGGCCTCCAAGAGAGGGGCAGGGTTGTGGTAATAGGTGCGACCAACAGGCCGGACGCCATAGACCCCGCCCTCAGGAGGCCCGGGAGGTTTGATAGAGAAATAGAGATCCCGCCGCCGGACAAGAGGGCTAGGAAGGCCATCTTAGAAGTTCACACGAGGAACGTCCCCCTGGCCGAGGACGTAGATCTAGACCGGATAGCGGAGATGACCCACGGTTACACCGGAGCGGACTTGGCGGCGTTAGTAAAAGAGGCCGCAATGAACGCGCTGAGGAGGTTCTTCAAAGAGAAAGGAATAGACTTGACCAAGGTTGAGAAGGTGCCGGCGAGCGAACTGGAGAAGCTGAAGGTGACCTTCCGCGACTTCCTCGCCGCCATGAAGGTTGTGCAACCGACGCTCATGAGAGAGGTTTACATAGAGGTGCCAGAGGTACACTGGGAAGACATAGGCGGCCTCGAGGACGTGAAGCAACAGCTGAAGGAGGCCGTCGTCTGGCCGCTGAAGCACCCCGAGTTCTTCACCGAGATGGGCATAGAGCCGCCGAAGGGGATACTCCTCTTCGGTCCTCCCGGCACCGGTAAGACCTTGCTCGCCAAGGCGGCTGCCACGGAGAGCCAAGCGAACTTCATAGCGGTCAGGGGACCGGAGATCTTGAGCAAGTGGGTAGGCGAGAGCGAGAAGGCGATAAGGGAGATCTTCCGCAAGGCCAGGCAAGCGGCCCCGACCATAGTGTTCTTCGACGAGATAGACAGCATCGCGGCCAGGAGGGGCAAAGACGTAAGCGGCGTGATAGACAGAATAGTCAACCAGCTGCTAACCGAGATGGACGGCATAGAGCCGCTCCAGAGGGTTACGGTAATAGCCGCGACCAACAGGCCAGACCTCTTGGACCCTGCGCTGCTGAGGCCCGGGAGGTTCGACAGGCTGATCTACGTCCCGCCGCCAGATAAGAAGGCGAGGTTGGAGATATTCAAGGTCCACACCAGAAGGATGCCGCTGGCGGACGACGTGGACTTGGAGAAGTTGGCGGACATGACCCAAGGCTACACTGGCGCCGACATAGCGGCGCTCTGCAGGGAAGCGGCGTTGATCGCCTTAAGGGAGAACATGAAGCCGGTCCCAGTAACCATGAAGCACTTCGAGAGGGCGATGAAGGCGGTAAGGCCAAGCTTGAAGAGAGAAGACATACTGAGGTACGAGAGGTTGGCAGAAGAGGTGAAGAGGAGCGCTATCTAAGCTCCTCTTTTACAAGGCGGATTGTTGGGATCATCTACCTTTATTTTCAGCTTCAAGCACATTTTGGTCAACTCCGAGTAGAATATGCACTCGTGGCACGTCCGGGCCTCCTCAGGTTTCTTAAAACCTCCGGCGGGCGGTGGCGCCTCTTCCCTAACTGGCTCTCGACGCGGGGGCGCTTCTTCTGCTTCCTTCCTCGTCTCAGCGACCTCGGCCTTCTCCTCCTTCGCTCCCGCGTACTGCCGATATATCGGACACTTCTGATAGTGGTCGGAAGTACAAGGGTACTTGAGCGGCGACACCTTCTTGTTTATTAGCTTACAGAAGACGGCGAAACCCTTCTTTTCGCCATAAGGACACTTGACCGTCAACTTCGGGCCCATTAGGTATCCTTTAGCACAAATTATAAAGAGAACAGTAAGTACCGTTGAGCCTATTAACTAAAAAGTCCAGGGACGCGTGGGCTTACAACGGCGCGGAAGATTGTTAAGAGCTGACGTAGTGTCGACGATATTAGAACGGTTGAGGAAGGCCGGTTATCACATAGTCGGCTCGCACAGCGCAGTAAAGAAGTGCCACTGGACTCACGTAGCCTTGACCGAGAGGAGGTTCTGTTATAAGTGTAAGTTCTACGGCATCGCTTCCCATCGCTGTCTACAAATGACCCCGGCCGTCATATGGTGCTGGCTCCGCTGCTTGCACTGCTGGAGGGCCGAGCCCGGAGACTTGGGCCTCCAGTGGGACGACACCAAGCTCCCCACAGTGGACGACCCGGCCTTCATAGCTGAGAAGAGCATCGAGGAGCAGAGGAAGATAATCAGCGGCTACAAGGGCCATCCCAAGGTAGATCCGAAGATGTTCGAAGAAGCGATGAACCCGAAACACGTAGCCATAAGCTTATCTGGAGAACCTACGCTATACCCGAGGCTCTCAGAACTCATCGAAGAGTATTACAAGAGGGGCATGACCACGTTCTTAGTAACCCACGGCGTGAGGCCCGACGCCTTGGCTGAGCTGGACCCGGAGCCCACGCAGCTATACCTAAGCTTGGAAGCTTGGGACGAGAAGAGCTTCAAGGAGTTCAACCGTCCGGTACTGCCGGGTCTGTGGAGCGCGGTGCTTCAGAGCTTAGACATCTTGCCGAGCTTCTCCTCCCCAACAGTAATTAGAATAACCTTGGTAAAGGGCTTTAATGACCACGAGAGGGCGTTAGAGGGCTTGGCCAAGCTGGTGGAGAGGGGCTACCCGACGTACGTGGAAGTTAAGGCCTACATGAACGTGGGCTACTCTAGGTACAGGCTCACGAAGGAGAACATGCCCACCCACGCGGAGGTTAGGAGCTTCGCGGAGAGGTTGGCAGAGAAAATAGGATACGACGTCGTCGACGAACAGAGGTCCAGCAGGGTTGTCCTCTTGTCTAGAATCGGGAAGCCGATAAGGGTCGGCGAGGGCTGTCCCGGCGGGAAAGCCGGGGAGCTGCCGGAGGGTACAGAGTACGAGCTCAGCGAGCGCGTGAAATGATTTATTAGCTTCATAGAGTGCTCACCGAGGGCCCCGTGGCCTAGCCTGGACTAGGGCGCCGGCCTGCGGAGCCGGAGGTCCCGGGTTCAAATCCCGGCGGGGCCGCCACGACCAGACAATTACGAGTTGTCCGCCACACGAGGGCCCCACACACCCGCCCGCGAAGCGTGTACCGTGTTTCACATGATACATTTAAGTTGGTTGTTAGAAAGGGGTATCAAAGCCTTCTTGTAAACGAAACTTTTGTGTGCGGTAACATTATCTTTAAGGCTTTACTCGAGGAGCACAACCGTTTACAAGTCTCGAATCTGCGCTATAACCGACAGCAACGAGTTTACAAAGGGGGACTTAGAAATACAAAAATATTGATAGAGAGGTAGATGATTGAGACGTAACTCATCCTAATGAGGGAAGAGTCTCGTTGCCTACTCCCCCTTCCTTAACGTTCCGTTTTTCGTGTACAGGTTCATGCGCGGGAGCGCCGGGGCTCGAAGCTAAGGTGTAGAACTCCACTTTCCCCTTTTCTGCTATTGCTATCACTCCCCTAGACCAAGAGAGCGCCGTCGGCTTCCCTTTGAGGTCCTTCTGGACCAACGCCTCGCCGTTGAGGTCATATACCGTTAACTCGCCCTCTTGCGCAACTGCCACCTTAGAGCAGAAATCGTCGAAGGCGACGAAGGTCGGCCCGCGGGTCTCCTTTTCTATTATTTTTCCCCGTTCTATCGAGCCCACGACGAAGCCTCCTTCCTTAGAGATCGCTAGGAGCTTTCCACATGTATCAATCGACAGGACGACCTCGCCGTAGTCCCCGCTGTCCACGACGTCCCCTTTAAGCGTCAGAGAGTACAACTTGCCTTTCATGTCCCCAAAGATCACTTCGGCTCGTTCTTGGAGGGGGCTGAAAACGATTTTCAGCGCCAACGGCATCACTCCGTTCAGTCCTTTGTAACCCCAAATCAGTTCGGCTTTTTCGTTTACAATGTCTAAATGAAACATTCCTATGTTAAAGTCTGCAAGCGCTGCGAAAGGCCCAATCACGTCTATTGCACCTGTAAAGTCCTCGTCCACTTGCACAGAAGCCAGAGGCCGTAAGTTCATAGAAAGAGCGTGCACGAAGCCCTTAGTTGTAACGTAGATTATGGAACCGCTTACGTCCATTCCGTATATTTCCTCTCCTAAATCGTACTCGCCCAAGAGGGCGCCTCTTAGGTCGCTAGTGTATACCTTCCCTTGGTAAGTTGCTATGACAGAGTAACCCTTGCCTATGAATACTTTTATCGGGGTACCGTCCACCTCAACCGTCCCGAGTGAGGTCAGGTTGAGCGAGAAGGTCAACAGGCTCAAAGTCAGTAAAACCAGTAAGTGTTTCACTACTTGTGGCCTCCGTCAGTTCAAGCTACGAACTTAGTCCTAAAAAGGGCAAGCCTAACCGGTTAGTTTCCTAACTGCTATAGAAGGGCCTTTGGTGCGGCGGCCGGGATTTGAACCCGGGATCACCGGCTTGGAAGGCCGGCATCCTAGTCCAGGCTAGACGACCGCCGCCCGGGGGGCGCTTAACGGAACCTCTTATAAACTTATGGCACCAAGCGCTTCATATCCCTCGGGAAGGTGCTGGCGAGCCTCACGTTGGGTATCCCAGCTACCGGGACCATTAGCCTTTGGAGTCCCATTCCCCAACCGGCGTGCGGGGGCATCCCGTAGTCGTACCACTTTAAGTACCATTCGAAGTTAGCCGGGTTCAAGCCTCTCTTCTTTAACTCCTCCTCTAGCTCGTTCCTTCTGTGAATTCTCGTACTCCCGCTGGAGATCTCTAGGTGACGCCAGTTCAAGTCGAAGCTCTCGCTCAAGTCTACCTCCTTCCCGCCTATGACCTCCTTGCCTCCCCTCTTTGTGTAGAAAGGCCTCACGTCGGCGGGCCAGTCGGTTATGAAATAGAAGCCCCCAGAGGTCTTGCCCTCCCTTTCCAACGCCTCGCTCAACTTCCTCAGCTCGGGCGTGCCGAAGTCCTCTCCCGGCTCCACTTCCACGCCCTCAGCCTTCAATATTTCCCAAGCCTCCTTGTAGGTTATTCGAGGTATTGGGAGGTTCACCTCAGGGGGCTCGTGGCCCAATACCTCCAACCACTTCCTACCCTCATTCTTAACGCTGTCAATTACCCTCTTCACGACGTTTTCTAAGACTTTCATCACGTCGTTGTAGTCCGCGAACGCCATTTCTACGTCAACAGAAATGAACTCCGCTAGGTGGTAGGGGGTGTCGCTCTCCTCGTGACGCCACGCGGGAGCTATTTCGAAAACGTACTCCAGCGAGGAGGTCAGCAGCTCTTTGTAGAGCTGGGGGCTTTGGGCTAAGTAAGCCGTCTTGCCAAAGTAGAAGACCGGGACCAGTTGGGCCCCGCCTTCGGTTCCGGAGGCTATTATCTTAGGGGTGAACACCTCGACGAAGTTTAAACTGTACAAGTATTCTCTTATAGCCTTGGCGCTCAGTGAGACCAGCCTCAACACCGCTTGGCTCTCGGGCCTCCTGAGGTCGATCGGCCTGTTGGCCAGCCTGGTGTCGATGTGTGCGTCGACCTTGCCCGATACGTCTAAGGGCAAGGGACTCTTGGCTTCGTTTAGAACTTCTATTTCCTCCCCGCTGAGTTCCACGCCTCTTGGGGCCCTGGGGTCCCTCCTAACTACGCCGACCACCATAACTACGCTCTCCGGCGGGATCTTGCTCACTTTTTTGATTAGTTCCTTATACCTCTTCTTCTCCTCCTCGCTGACGTCCTTCGGGACCCTGAAAGTAACTTGTATCGTGCCGCTGAAGTCTCGCAGAATTAGGAAAGCTAGCTTGCCGATGCTTCTGACCGCGTGAACCCAGCCGGCCACCCTTACGCGCCGGCCTTCCATCTCAGGGGTTATCTCGGCCACGAGCAAGTCCCTGTACTTCATCTGAGCACCGCGAGGAGTGCGCCTAGCTTTTTATAAAGCGGTAACGAGCTGCTTCCCCATCACTTCAGTTAAAGCCCTCACTTTCTTCATAAGTTCCTTGAACTGCTCAAAGGTTAACTGCTGGGCTGCGTCGCTCTTCGCCTTGTCAGGCTCGGGGTGGACCTCGACTATCAGACCGTCGGCGCCGGCCGCGACTATTGCAAGCGCCAACGGCTCTACCAAGTCCCTCTTGCCGGCAGGGTGGGAGGGGTCCCCTATCACCGGCAAGTGGACCTTCTTCTTGCCTACCGGTATGGCAGCCACGTCCAAGGTGAACCTGGTGGCAGTCTCGAAGGTCCTTATGCCCCTCTCACACAGTATCACGTCGCCGTTCCCCTCCAACAAGACGTACTCGGCCGCTTGGAACCACTCCTCCACCGTGTTGCCCAGTCCCCTCTTTAAGACGACCGGCTTCTTTGCCTTGCCGACCTCTCTGAGCAGCGGGAAGTTCTGCATGTTCCGGGCCCCTATCTGGAAGGCGTCTGCCACTTCCGCCACCTTAGGGACGTCCCTAGTGTCCATGACCTCAGTGACTATGGGGAGACCCGTAACCTCTTTGGCCTTCTTTAAAAGCTTCAAGCCCTCCTCTCCGAGGCCTTGGAAGGAGTAGGGGTTAGTCCTAGGCTTGTAGGCGCCGCCCCTCAGAGCGGCTGCGCCCTCCTTCTTCACGAACTCTGCCGTAGAGAGTATTTGTTCTTCGCTCTCTACGGAGCACGGGCCGGCTATTACGGAGAAGTACTCGCCCCCGAACTTAGCGTTTCCGATGCTCACGATCGTGTCCTCTTGTTTGAACTCCCTGCTCGCCAGCGGGTACTTCGCCTTCACGTTTAGCACCAATTCAACTCCGGGCAACTTCTCCAAGCCCTCGACGAAGGTCCCGGGAGGGGTCACTATCAGAGGACGGCCGTATAAGGTGACTTCCCAGAACTTCAAGCCCTTCTCTTGTAAGACGTTCTTGACTTCCGATCCGCCCTCGCCTTGTTTAAGCACTATTATCATGCTTCCGTTCCCCCTCCCCTCCCACACCCATCCCTTTTCTTCTGATCGTCTTCCACTTCTTCCTGACTATTGGGGGAAGGGGTCGCGTGACGCTAAGCCACCTAAGCGTCTTGGGGTCGGAAGGGTAGCCGGAACCGAAGTCCCCGTAACGGGCTCTAAGCTGGCTGACGTGCCTCTCCCTCGCTTCCTTCGCCACTATCGACGCCGCTGCCGCTGCCGGACACGAGGCGTCTCCCTTCTTCATTACGATAACGTCCGGGAACACCTCGCCGAGCGCCCGCCTCTGCTTGGCGCCGTTTCCAACGATATCGACGCAGACTACGTCTATCTTTACCTTGTTTAGAGCGGTCTCCAACAGTTCTTTCATAACTTCTATAGTAAGCTCGCTCAAGTTCCTCTTGTCTATTTCTTCAGCTTTCACTTCCTTTATCAATACAAGCTTTGCAGTCTTCATTATCAAGTTGTAAAAGTACCTCCTTTTGTTAGGAGTCAACATTTTGCTTTCTTTCAAGCCCAAGCTCACCAATTTCTCTAATTGATCTTGTTCGATGGCAACCAATGCGACGAACATGCTCCCTATGACCGGTCCGCGCCCGGCCTCGTCTATCCCGGCCACTATCATCGTTCTCAAGAAAGTTAGGCAAAGAGCGTCTAACTACGTTACCCGTCGTTAAAGAAGCAACGTCAACAAACGGGTTGGGAGACCTTTTGTTTTCGCCCCTCGCGCAGAGTAGCCGGCGCCGGGCTTGCCGTGTCCGTGGCTCAAGGGTTCAACTTGTACCAGCCCGAAGCTGCCGAAGCCCTCTCCCGACGTAGTCGGTCCGCACTGTAGGAGCGAGTTCGAGTACCGCTCGTGCAACTTCTTCGTAGAGCCCCAAGACGAAAAGAAGGAGGGCCTCTTGGCCTTTCAAACCTCCACTTCAAAGGAGCAGACGTTCGAAAGCAAGTACAAGCCTTACAAGCCCATACACGCCCTTCCGGAGGAACCGGCGAGCAAGTGCCCTTACTTTAAGACTTACAGGGGCTCCGACGGCCGTTGGTATGCGGTCTGTAGGGTATTAGACCGCTTGTTAACGGTGGCCGAGGTGAGGCTTTGCAACGCCCACTGGAAGACTTGTCCCCTCTACAAGAACGGCGCGAAGCTGGTGAGCGGAGACTAGTGGTCCAGATAGTGGGGCCGCGCAAGAGCGGGAAGACAACGCTGCTTCAAGAACTAATAAAAGAGTTGAATAAATTGGGAGTAAAGCCTAAGGTAGTGAAGCAGACGAAGCATGCCCTCGAGGAGACGGACGCCGGCGACACCAAGCGCGCCTTAGAGGCCGGAGCGGAGGAGGTCTACTTAGTGTGCAGAAACGGCTTCCGCGTCCAGAAGAAGGGCAAAGTAGGCTTAGAAGAGCTCGTGTCTAGCCTCAGCGGGCTGATCATAGTTGAGGGGGGCAAGGGGGTGAAGAGGAGGGACTGGCTCTCCGTAGTAACTTGGAGGAACGAGGCCGAGAGGAAGGCCTACTGGAAGCCCTTGACCGTTTCTGAGATGGGCCCGCAAGACGATGCAAAGCTCGTCGCGTGGAAGGTAGCTCGCTTGATATTATCTAACTGGAGGGCTCGGCTGTCCTAGCCTCTTTCACCGCTCAACACTCGGCAAACTCCTCACTGCCCCGCGGCCGCTTTATAGAGCGAGTAGATTAGCAGAAGTGCGCCGAGGGCCGCAACCGCCGCGTTAGCAAGCCTCCAGTCGCTCCTAAAGGCCCTGATTCCCAAAGGACGGTCGTAGAGAGGCCAGAGGGCCCAAACGCCCCTCACCGTGAACGAGTCCAAGAATATGTGCGACGCGTAGCCGACCATGAAGTAGACGCCTCCGCGGCGGTCTATACTCCCGACTAGGAGGGAGAGCAAAAGCATGGCGAACACGTTGTGTAAGAGCTTTCTGTGCATCTTCTTTAAGTCGAGGTCTGGGACCTTGGAGCCCACCAACCCCCAAAGCGCGGCCCACAAGGGATCGGGGGAGAGGAGAGCGCTCAGCCCCGCCCCGAAGAGCGCGTGGGCGTATCCCTTCAAAACACTCTCGCCCCCACGTTGTCCGCCGTGGTTATCCTTACCTCAACGTCGCTTATCTTACTTTCCAGTTCCTCCATAATAACCCTGGACTCGGTTACGTGCACTACAGCAAAACACGCCGGGCCCATGCTGCTCAAGCCGGCCGAGCCGGCCACCTCTCTGAAGGTTCTACACACTTCTTTCGTCTTCTCGTCCTGAAGTTCTCGCTCTATTCTCTTGAACCCGACTTTCTGGAGCTCGTTTATCCCCCTTTTGAACAATTCCAAATCCTTCTCCAATATCGAAGGTATTATCATCATCAATATTATTCTTGCAGTTAAAGCGCTCTCTTCGGGCGGGATTGGGGTGTGTTTCAAGAACTCGCTTACCTCCCGGCGCTCGTCGTAAACTCCCTTGTGTGGAATGGAAATTACGAAGGCCCACTCTTCCGGGAACTCTAGGCGCAAGTAAGGAGGGGGCGTAGTTAACGAAGCTCCAGAAGGCAAGGGCCTCCTCTTGAGCTCGGCGTCGTGGCCGAAGTCCACTATGAAGCCGCCGCCCTCGAAGGCGGCCACGCCCACCCCGCTCGTGCCGCCTCTGCCCATAAAGACTGCCAACTCCCTAGAAGTCACCGGTATGCCATTTAACTCGAACAAGGCCTTAGCAGAGCTCAACAACAAGGACGTGGTCGAGCCGAAGCCGGCGTGAGGGGGCGGGGTCTCGATTACTCGCACCTTGCCTTTGAGCCCCAAGCGCTTGAGTTTGGGGACGACTTCGTCCGCCCGAGGCCCTTCGTAGGCTAGCTCGTCGTTCTCCTCAGCCACCACGACAGTCCTAGGAAACTTCAACGCCACACCGGCGCCGCCGTCCAAACGGCCCAAGTCGCCGCTCAAGTCGACCAAGGCGAAGTGCAACCTCGAGGGGGCAGAGACCTTAACCCGCAAAGGCGACGAGCCCTAAGGCCTTAGTGAAGGAAGGGGGGTTATCTCGTCAGGCTCCACAAGCCCAAACTTTATAAGTACCCTATAGCGCACAACGTCGGTGAGTGTCGTGAGCACGACCGAAGCGAACGAAGTAGTCTTGGTCTGCGAGGACAAGGGCCCCAACCAGCCGGTAGTCTGCAAGCCCAAGCAGTAAGCGTTTTTTGTTGAAGGACTTCTAAGCCCCGTCAGGGGTACGCTAGTTGAACGCGCCTCACCTCTTGGAGAAGATCTTAAGAGGGGAAAGACTCTCGAGTGAAGAGGCCTACGCCCTCGCGATGTCGATAGCAAAGAACGAGATAGATGACGTCCAGAAAGCCGGCTTCCTCGTAGCCTTGAGGTGTGGCCGAGAGCGGCCGGAGGAGCTCGAAGGCTTCGTAAGGGCTCTTCTAGACCTCGCCGTGAAGGTAGGGCCGTTTAGGGAAGCAATAGACACCGCGGGGACCGGGGGCGACAGGGCGAACCTGTTCAACGTCAGCACGGCGGCAGCTGTAACCCTAGCTGCCATGGGGTACAAGGTTGTTAAACACGGCAACCGATCCGTCACCAGCGCGGCCGGCAGCGCCGACGTGATGGAGGCGTTGGGCTACAACTTGAACCTTCCTCCGGAGAAGGCGACCGAAGTGTTCGAGAGGACGGGCTTCGTCTACTTGTTCGCCCCCCTTTACCACCCTGCGATGAAGAACGTCGCACACGTGAGAAAGAACTTGGGCATAAGGACCATATTCAACCTTGCCGGGCCGCTCTCCAACCCCGCTAGGCCGGGGTACCAACTTGTGGGAGTGAGCGAGCCTTGGATGTTAGACGTGTTCGCCAAGGCGTTGAAGAACTTAGGGGTGGAGAGGGCAGCGGTGGTACACGGACGCCCGGGCATAGACGAGGTCTCGCCCACGTCCACTACCGAGGTCTATTTCGTAGATAGGGACAAGATAAGCTACAGCGTAATAGACGTAGAGGACTTCGGCGCAAAGCCCTTAGAGAGCTTAGAACCGCTAAAAGTAAGGGACATAAAAGAGGCGAAGGAGAAGTTCTTGAGAGCTTTAAGAGGAGAGTTCCCGGAGGCAGTCTTCCTAGGAGTCAACGCGGCCATGGCGATACACGTAATAGACGGGAAGGACGTAAGCGAGGCCTACTTGGAGGTCGTCGAGACCCTCGCGAGGGGAGAGGCGATAAACAAGCTAAGAGAAATAATAGAGGCTTCGGGAGGCAATCCTACGTTCTAATCGA